>NZ_CP130630.1:6827500-8027500 GCF_030551255.1 Streptomyces sp. NL15-2K | reverse complement strand
GCGGGCGATAGCCGCGGAGCTGGGCCGCAGCCCGTCGACGGTCAGCCGGGAGATCCGCCGCAACCGTCACCCGACGGGCGGCCAGTACCGCCCGCACGCGGCCCAGGCCCGTGCCGATGCCCGCCGGCCCCGTCCGAAGCCCGGGAAGATCGGCCAGAACCCGCAGCTGCGCAACTTCATCCAGGACCACCTGGACCTACGGTGGAGCCCGGAGCAGATCTGTCAGGCTCTGCGGGCACGGTTTCCCCAGCGGCCGGAGATGCACGTGGTCCACGAGACGGTCTACCAGGCCCTCTACGTCCAGGGCCGGGGTGAGCTGCGCCGCGAACTGGCCCGCGCCCTGCGCACCGGACGCGCCCGGCGCAGACCTCGCCGCCAGGCCCAGCAGCGCCGGCCCCGGTTCGCCACCCCGATGGTCATGATCAGCGAGCGTCCGGCCGAAGCCGAGGACCGGGCGGTCCCCGGGCACTGGGAGGGCGATCTCATCATCGGCAAGGACGGAAAGTCGGCGATCGGTACCCTGGTCGAGCGGGCCACCCGCTACGTCATGCTCCTGCATCTGCCCGGCGACCACGGCGCCGAGAGCGTTCGCGACGCGCTGGTCACCACGGTCCGGACCCTGCCGTCCCACCTGCGACGGTCCCTGACGTGGGACCAGGGCTCGGAAATGGGCAGCCACGGCGCGTTCACCATCGCCACCGACGTCCCGGTCTACTTCTGCGATCCGGCCAGCCCCTGGCAGCGCGGCTCGAACGAGAACACCAACGGCCTGCTCCGGCAGTACTTCCCCAAGGGCACCGACCTCGCCGTCCACACCCGCGAGCACCTCGACGCCGTCGCCGCCGAGCTGAACGGCCGCCCACGCAAAACGCTCGGCCGGGAAACCCCAGCCGAGCGCCTGCATAAACTGCTCACCGCCTGATCAACACAACCACGTGTTGCGACGACACCTAGAAACCGCCGGCAGGGGGCCCTCAGCGGTTTCCTACGGGAGGTCTCCGGCCAGCTGTTGCCAGGCCTCCTGCTCGGCCCACCTGGGATGGTCCCTGAGGTGAGGTGCCACGGCACGCATGAACGCCAGCAACCGCTTGGTCATCCGGAGGGCGAGGATCTGCTCACGCTCCAACTCCCGCCAGCGCGGCGCGAGTACGGCGGTCTCCTCGCGGCTCATGGGCAGGGCGTCCAGGGCCCGGTCGAGCAGCGGCCGCGGATCCAGCAGGGGGACGTCCGGGCGGGGCCCCACATGCTTCAACAGCCAGGCCCTGAGCCACAGGTCGCGCATCAGCCATTCGTCGCGCTGCGGGCCGGTCGACCGCTCGGCGGCCGCCATCAGGGCCGGCCACGCCACCCCGACCCCGCGCAACCGATCGTCGGAGAGCCGCGCCGGGTCCTGCTGGAGATGGTGGGTGAAGGCCTGGGACGCCGCGATCCATTGGTTCACCTCGCCGTCGGCTCGCACGACATCCGGCGCCGACCAGCGCCGCACGTGGCCGTCGAGGTCGAGCCGGTCCAGGTCGTCGAAGAGTCCGCTCAAGTCAGCTCCATGAGCTCAGCAGCCGATGGTTCCCGACTCCACCGGGAAGTCCGGTGGCCAGGGCTTGTACCCCACGACCCGGAGCAGCCGCCCCTCGCGGACGAAATCCGACATGGTCGCGTCCTCTCCCCGGTGGCCGTCACCGTACAAGGCTGTGACCCGGCCCCCCGCCTCAGCGGAAGAACCGGGTCACAGCCCTGTATCGCGGCTCCCGGACGGGTCTGTGGGGGTGGCGCCTACTCGGTGACGTACTGCCGCATCCCGGGAATGTTCAGGGTTCCGCCGAACTGGGCGGCCTGCACGACCTTCACGTTGGTGAAGTAGATCCACGGGAGGTTGATCGGCGGCGGGTGCTCCGGGTCGAACGTGAGCGGGACGAGACCGAGCAGGTTGCCGGAGATGCTCTCCGTGTACATCACCGTTTTGCCGTTGGTGATCTTGGACGTCGAACCCTTGGCCGCCTGCACGTGGTAGGTCTTGCCGTGCTCCTTCACCAGCTGGTGCAGGTCGCCGATGTCGGTCCCGTCGGAGATGACGTACTTCAGGACCTTCTTGGTCTTGCCGCTCGCGGTCCTCACCTCGACGATGCCCTGGTAGTCGGCACCCTTCAGCGTCAGCGAACTGGCTTCCAGATACCACGGGTCGTCCGGCACCAGGGTCTTGTTGTCGACCCCGCCCTCGGCGTCCGTGGCGGCCGGGCACTTCTCCGGGTCCGTGGAGGAGCTCGGGGACGGGCTGGGCGAGGCGGTGGCCTTCTCCGCCGCGTCCTCGGCCGCCTTCTCCGCGGCCTTGGTGGTGTCCTCGGCCGCCTTGGACGCCTTGTCGGTGGTGTCCTTCACGGTGTCGTCCACCGTGCCGGTGACCTTCTCGGTCGTCTCCTTCACGGCGTCGGAGGAGTCCTTGGCCGCGTCGTCCGAGGCGGAGGGGGAAGGAGTCGTCGACGGTGTCGGGCTCGCGGTCTCCGAGGTGTCCTTGCCGCCGGTGAAGATGCCGGTGATCGCGTCGCCGATGTCCTCCAGCAGGTTGCCCCCGCCGGTCTCGGACGGCGAAGGGCTCGGCTTGGCGGCGGCGTCGCCGGAGGTGCCTTCCTTGCCCGGCGAGGTGGAGGGGGACGGTGTGGGCTCGGGCTTGGCGGCGGCGTCGTCCTTGTCGTCGGAACCTGAATCCGACGAAGAGGAGTCGCCCGAGGAGCCCGTGGGGGCCGAGGGCTTGGGTTCCGCAGCGTCACCCTTGTCCGACGCGTCCGAAGAGCTGTCGGGGGACTTGTCCTTGGACTCGTCCGTCGAGGCGGACGGCGACGGCGTGGGCGACTTGGAGGGGCCGTCCTCCAGCGCCGCAAGGCAATCCTTGTACTCGTCGGCCTTCAGGCTGTTCGACGTCGGCTGCTCGTCGGCTATCGCGAGCGTCGGCGTGAACCCCATCCCCATGAGGACCGCCGTCGGCATCGCCGCCATGGCTATCGCCTTGCCGGCCGGCACGTGGAACCTGGTGAACAGCGGCTTCTTGGGCGCCGCGTGCCGCGGTCCCGTTCTCGCCCGTGCCGGGCCCGCAGGGCTGTCGCCGCGGAACTCGTCAGCCGACACGGTACCCCCCGTTGGAGTCGTCGGCCCAGACGCCTGCGGCCGTACGGTCCGTCGCGCCGCCGCCGTAGCCGGGGTTCTGCGAGCGGTTCGGCTCACGCGGCATACCTGGCACTCCGTGCCCACCTGGCGCTCCTGGCTCGCCCGGTGCGGCCTCGGGAGAGGGCCCAGCGACACTCTCCCCCGTGGGGCCCCGGTCCACGCCCTTCTGTCCGGCGTCGGACTCGGGCGCCTGGCCCGGCGCCCAGGAGACGGCGAGCGCGCCGCCGAGCATCGCGAGCAGGAAGCCGATGATGAAGCCGCCGATGTTGGAGACGACCAGCGACACCAGGGCGAGGATGATCGCCGCTACTCCGGCGAAGATGCGCGTAGCCTGCTGGAACCACATCGTCAGGCCCAGCGTGACCAGCAGAACACCGATGATGAGGGAGCCCGCACCCGCGGTGGTCGCCATGGCGAGCGACATGTTCCCCAACTTGAGGGTGGCATACGGGAAGTAGGCGATCGGCACCCCGCCGAGCAGGGTGAACAGGCCTGCCCAGAACGGCCGGGCGCCCCGCCAGTCACGGAATCGCAGACGCAGCCGGGCGAAGGTCCCGACGCTCTGGACCGGAGTCTCGGCACTCATGGAAAACAGCTCCCTGGGTCCGGGGGGAAGTACGTACCGGCTCGGCCGTAGACGTGGAGAAGCCGGAAGTTTGAGTATGTGCACGTGCCCGACGCGGGGCGTCAGGCGGGGTGTGCGGGGCGGAGAAGCGGCTGCTCCCCCGCCCCCCTGAACAGCTCAGCCGTCCAAGGACACCCTGCGACGGAAGCCGTCAGTAGCACTCCATGCCGGGGTCCGTGCCAAGACGCATCTTCAGGCCGTTGAGCTTGAAGGTGCCGGCAGTGGTCGCCCAAGCCGTCTGCTTGACGCGGTAAAGGTCGGCCTCGTCCGCCTGCTGGGCGAAGCCGCCCGGCAGCACGTTGTCGCCTTCCTTGACAGCAGGACCCTTCTTCTGGTCCTTGACCGCCACACCGATGTCGATGTTCTTGAACGTGGCATCGGCGTCGAGCTGAGCGACGTCGATGTAGAGGTTCGAGGCCTCTACCTTCTTGTTGGCGTTCGGCCCGGCGTCAAGACGGAGGTAGAACGTCTTCCCGATGAGGGGAATCTCCGTTTTGACCGACTGGCACATCTTCGTGAGCTCGGCGTTCTTGAACGACGAGATCGCGACCGGATGCTGAGTCTTTTCCTTGCCGTCCGTCGACGTGTAGCCGGTGTCTATGCCGCCGTACTGAGCAAAGCCCGTGCCGTGCAGGTGATCGACCGAAACCTTGAACTCCTGGCCGGACACACTGAACGACGCGGCCAGCGCACCCTGCGCAAGCCCGACACCCACAGCCGCGGCCGCGGCGACGCTGGGCACCATGACCACAGCGAACCGCTTCCATCTGGTCCCGCCACGCACCTGGGACTCCATATTTCCTCCTTCTCGGACGTACATCGCCTGACCGGACCGCCACCGTCTCTCGACGCCTCAGCCGGGCAGCGATGGGAGAAGTGCTACGTCCTCGGGAAGGGGAGCGCCCGTGCTCGGAGGCACGAACCGCGCCCGAATCACCGGCGATCACCCCCGAGCGACAACCACTGGTCGCGCCTGACACGCATCACGCACAACCTTGCTGGACAGGCTTCGCCGAGTGGGCGAAGACCCCCCTGTCCAAGAGCCGGCACCACTGCCGCCGGCTCTACTCGGTGGGGACCCAGGGAATCCCGTAGGCCCAACCGGCTGTCGGGGTACGGGAATGGACCGAGCGTGGCCGATCGTGGTGCATTCTCGCCGCTGACACAAGGGGGTTCGTTACTCGCGGGTAACGGCCGGATAACCGAACAACGACCCACCGGTCTCGGTCGACAACGCTGGGTGTCAGTTGAGGGGAGGACAAAGCTGTTGATCGATGGACAGATTCCGACAGATCAACGCCCGCGACTTACTCCAAGTAACAGCGGCCGCGTTTACCAAGATTTGGTAAAGCGCGGCCGCACTGACACTCCGTCGGCAATTCTTTCACTTGGGCATCACAGGCCCCAGCGTTTAGCGACTGGTCAGAACCGGGCTCCAGCCCCGGTCAGAACAGGGCGCGCGCCAGCGCCCTGCGCGCCGCCGTCACGCGCGGATCCTCGGCGCCGACGACCTCGAACAGCTCCAGCAGCCGCAGCCGTACGGCATCCCGGTCCTCACCCGCCGTACGCTGCACGGTCTCGATGAGCCGCCCGAACGCGTCCTCCACATGCCCGCCCACCAGATCCAGGTCGGCGGCGGCGATCTGCGCCTGCACGTCCTTCGGCTTGTCGGCCGCGTCCTTGCGCACCTGCTGGGGGTCCAGGCCCTGCACCCGCTGGAGCAACTCGGCCTGGGCGAGGCCCAGTTTGGCCTCCATGTTGCCCGGGTCGTCGTTCAGCACGTTCTTGTACGCCTGAATGGCACCGCCCAAGTCCCCAGCGTCCAGGGCCTGTACGGCGGCCTCCAGGAGGGCGTCGTACGGCCCCACAGGCGCCGCGGGAGCCGCTGCCTCGGCGCCGCCCGACTCGGCGTCCGGGTCGACCGTCAGACCGGTCAGACCGAAGCGCTGCTCGGCGACCTGGACCAACTGGTCCAGGGTCTGCCGGATCTGCGCCTCACCGGCGGCCCCCTGGAAGAGCGGCAGGGCCTGCCCGGCCACCACCGCGAACACAGCCGGGATCCCCTGGACCCCGAACTGCTGCATCAACATCTGATTGGCGTCGACATCGATCCTGGCGAGCAGAAACCGCCCGTTGTACTCGACGGCGAGCCGCTCCAGGACCGGGCTCAGCTGCTTGCAGGGCTGGCACCACTCGGCCCAGAAATCGATGACGACGGGCACTTCGGCGGACCGCTGCAGGACATCCCGCTCGAACCCGGCTTCATCGACATCGATGACGAGATCGGCCGGAGAGACGGCGCCGCCCGCCCCGCCCTGCCGGGCGGCTTCGGCCCGCGCCTGCTCCGCCTTCGCCTTGGCCTCTTGGGCCGCCTTCACCGCGGCGAGGTCGACGACTCCGCTCATGGACATGTTCCGTGGCTGCATGCGTCTATCCTCCCCCGTGAGCGCGCCTGTGTGAAAACGATGGGAAAGCCGGTCGTGCTGTGTGTTGTGCTGGGTTCTGCGTATCCGTGTTCCGCCCGGCGCCGGGTCCCCACCCCACGCCACATGTGCCATCACTCGCGGACGTCCACCACGAGCTTTCGCTACGAGCCGTAGCGTAATGGCACGGAGTGCCTCCCGAACACCCCACTCCAGTGATCTCCCTCACTGACACGCGAGAAACCACGGTTATCGTCTTCGGATGCAGAGCCGCACGCCCGCCGGCCGTACCGGCCGTCCGCGCAGCGCCGCCGCGGACACCGCGATCCTGGCCGCGACGCGGGAGGCGCTGGTCGAACTGGGCTGGTCCAAGCTCACCCTGGGAGACGTGGCCGCGCGCGCGGGGGTTGCGAAGACGACCCTCTATCGCCGCTGGGCCGGCAAGAACGAGCTGGTGGTCGACGCGGTCGCCGAACTCTTCGACGAACTCCGCCTCCCCGACCGCGGCACCCTCGCCGCCGACATCGAGGGCGTGGTGCTGCAGTTCGCGGCGATCCTGGCCCGCCCGGAGGCGAAGAGCGGGCTGATGGCGGTGGTGGCGGAGTCGACGCGGGACGACGCGCTGCGGGAACGTATCCGCGCGTCGATCGTGGAGCGCCAGAAGGGGTTGGTCCTCAGGGGCCGGGCCCGTGCCGAGGTCCGCGGCGAACTGGCGCCGCAGACCGATCCGGCGGAGGCCGCCCGCACGATGGACCTCATCTTCGACATGGTGGCCGGTGCGGTGGTGCACCGCACGTTGGTGAGTGCGGAACCCGTGGACGCGGAATGGGCGCGCTTCTTCACGCAGGTACTGCTCCTGGGCCTGACGGGCGCGGCTGACGGTCCTCGCGTCCCGCAGCAGTGATGATCTTCGTTGTGAGTTCTGGGAGGCCTGGGAGGCCTGGGAGGCCTGGGGGGACGTCCGAACCCAATGCCGCGCGTCGGGTCGGCACCACGGTGACGGGTCGCGTCCTGCGGTAATCCGCTTGAACGGGCGCCGGGCCGACGGGCAGGCTTGCGCGGTGATTGTCGAGCTGTCCCCCGGCCGCCTGAGCTGGGACGAGGTGGACCCCGCCCGTCATCCCTTCGACAGCGCGTCGGCGGCGCAGGTGGTGCACTCGCTCGGGCCGGCCCGGCGGGTGCCACTCCGCCCCGACGTCCCCCTCGCCGACTCGGCGATGCATGCCTGGAGCTGGGGCGAGGCCAAGCTCTGGGCCGACGCCATGTCGCATGCCTTGGTCCAACGCTACGGCCGCTGGGTCGTGGGCTGGCGCTGGGCGCACGACGAAGGGGACTTCGATGGGGGGCCGGTCGGGAACTGGTGCTGCCCGCGGGACTCGATCACCACCCCGGAGGAGACGCTCGCCCGTGTCGTCGCGGCACTGTGCGAGTGGCGCGGGTGGCTGGAGAGTCTCGCCGGATGGTTCGAGGCGTACCCACTGGAACTGGCCGACGTCGAGGACCAGCAGATCCTGTGGGAGCGCGCCGCCCGGAATCTGATTCTGCAGGTTGTCGACCGCACCGGCTGCGGCAGCGGCTGGCACGGGCACTGCCGTCAGGTGCTCATCTGGTTCCTCAGCCGGTGGGGAGTCGCCCCCGATGTCGCACTGGAACTGGTCGACCAGGCGGTCGGAGGGCGGTTCCGGAGCTGGACCGGCCCCGACACGGTGCTCGTCGACGACGTCGCGGAGCAACTCGCGCTGTCACTGCGGCCGGACGACGGCGCACGGTCCGCGGGACCCGCACCGGACCACCTGAAGCGCTGGCTGGAGGTGCGCGAGGTCGTGCCGTGGCAGGAGAGCCCGGACGGTGGCGCGGAGGGACCGGTGACCCCCTCGCGCGACGGCGCGGCAGAGGACATCCACTCCTTCGACGGCGCCTTGGACCCCGCACGCGCCGCAGGCCTGCTCGCCGCCCTGGAGCTGGTGCGGGCCGACGCCGCACGCGGCGCCTCGCTCGACTTCGAACTGCTCCGCGGCTGGCAGCAGCATGTCCTGGCCACGCCGCAGCCGCCGCCGTTCCGCAGCCTGCCCGCTTTCGCCAAGCGGGGCAGGGAACGCTATGGCATCGGCCCGGACACCCGCGACCGCCTCGACGCCTGCCTGGCCGAGAGCGCAACGGGCGGCGATCGACCCCTGCCTCTGATCGCCCGCGCCGCACGCGCCTATCTCGACGTCTGCTTCTTCCATCCCTTCGACGACGGCAACGCCCGGTCCGCCTTCCTCGCCCTCGTCTTCGTCCTCGCCCGCGAGGGCGTCGCGCTCAGCGGGGTCAGCCTGATACGACGCGTCACCTTCCAGGCCGACGACCCCCAGGACGCGCTGATCCTGGCCCGATCCATCGACATCCACCTCGCGGAGACCCGGCGGAGCGGCGTACCGAGTACGCGCTGAACTTGGCGATCCCCCACACGTCACCCACCACCCAGCTCGCACCAGACCAACTTCCCGCCGAAACCGGGCACCCCCAGGGAGTAATGCCCCCACCGGTCGGCCAGCTCCTCCACGATCCCCATCCCACGCCCCTCCTCACGATCCGCGCCGCACAGACGGGGCGGCCGGGGCGGCCGGGGCGGCTCACCACTGGTGTCCCACACCGACAGCCGCAGCCACTTCTCCGTGCGCTTCACGCGGAGGCAGGACGGGCCGGGAGCGTGCACATGCGCGTTGGTGACCAGTTCGGAAGCCAACAGCTCCGCCGAGGCGAGGAGTTCACCGAGCCCGTGCGCCCGGAGGATCAACCGCAGGGCACCGCGGGCGACGCCGACGGCGAGTGGGTTGTGCGGGAGGTTGATGCTGTACTCCCAGTCGTCCTCGTTGTTGTTCATGAGGCCTCCGCCCAGGGTGAGGATTTCGCAGCTCGGCTGCGCACAAGGTGTGTTCGCTGCGATACTGACGGTAGGGACACCGGGCCAGGTTTTCCACTCACTCTCCCGAAAGGGTGACCTCAACTCCCCGAGAGGATCGGTTCCTTGGCATTGCGGACCAGGATCAGCGAACGACAGCGGCGCCTCGCGGCCGAACTGCGTGGGCTTCGGGAGGCACGGGGTATCAGCACGAACGAGGCTGCTGCGGCAGTAGGCATCAAGGCTCCTTATCTCAGCAAGATCGAGGCAGGTCGCACGGCTATCGCCACCGACCGGTTGCGCCGGTTGTGCGAGTACTACGGTGGAATTTCTGCCTCGCGCCTTGAGGCCTTGATCGCCATGTCCGAGTCCAACGGCAAGGGATGGTGGACCGCCTACGAGGGGCGGGTCACCCAGTACGCGCTCAACGTCGCGGAACTGGAGGCGGGTTCAGTCGCCCTCTGCTGGTATGAGCCTCTGCTCGTCCCCGGCCTGTTTCAGACGGGCGAATACATCCGGGCTCTGTTGGGGGATGTGCAACCCCAGCACGCCACCACCGAAGATGCCGTCGCCTTCAGACTGGAGCGCCAGACGATCCTCGCAGGTGAAAACGCCCCCACTGTGCACGCGGTGATTCACGAGGCCGCCCTGCACATGCACTACGGCGGCCCCGGTGTCATGCGCAGGCAGCTCCTGCATCTCATCGAGCTGGCGCGGCTGTCCAACGTGACCATTCAAATCTTCCCGTTCCGTGCGCGGACGTACTCGGGTGTCAGTGCCCCGTTCCTGTACCTGGCCCCTCCTGTCGAAGAGTTGGCCACCGTCGTACTGGACCATCCGGCACAGCAGATCTACCGTGACTCGCCAGGACACCTGTCCCAATACCGCGCGCTCTTCGGACGGTTGAAGGCGTCCGCGCTCCCGCCGATCGCCCCCTCAACCGCACCAGAAGCGCAAGCGGTGCCTGGCTCCCTGATGCTGATCCAGCACCTCCTGTATGACCTCTAGAAAGGCCCGCAGTGCCCCAACTCACCTGGCAGAAGTCCTCGTTCAGCGGCGGCGAGTCGGAAGCCTGCCTCTACCTCGCCGCCGCCCCCGACGGCACCCTCCGCCTCCGCGAGAGCGACGCCCCACACCAGGTCATCGCGACCACACCCGCCCGCCTGGGTCATCTCATACGTGCGTTGAAAGCAGGCCGCTCCCAGTAGCCACAGCCCGCCCCCGACCGGGATCGGGGGTGATTGGCAGATCTGTTCCACCCCCGCGAAGAAAAACCCCAGGTGATGTGACCGCGCCGGTGGAACAGATCTGCCAATCACTGGGTGAGCGTCCGGGTCCTTGGTCTTGAAACCGGCGTCGGCCAGTTCGTGTGTCGTCAGTCTGTGGGGGCGACTCGGATCAGGTTGCCATCCGGATCCGCGACGACGAAGGTGCGCCCGAATACTTCATCGCGCGGCTCGCTGACCACTCGGACCCCTTTCGCCACCCACCGCTCAAACTGGCGATCGATCGCGTCGGGTCCGCCGGACAGTGCGAGACAGACCTCGCTGGTACGTGGCACCGCCGGGGTCAGGCCGTCGATTTGCCCGCTCCAGAGCGCGAGGTCTGCGCCGTCGCCGAGAGCGAAGGCGATGTATCCAGGGGTCTCGAAGCTGGGCTTGATCTCAAGCAGGTCTGCGTAGAAGCGGGCAGCTTGGGGTGCCTCATTGACGTAGACGATGAACACGATCGAGGTCGACATTGCTCACTCCTTGGGTCGGTCTCACTGAACGACTGGAGCTTGCCTGTCATCCATGACGGATTCCGTCATGTTTCCTGCGACTCTTGATCCGTGACTCCGGATCGCTTCTTCTCGCTGCTGCTGACGCTGCAATCTCGGGAGACCATGACGACCGCCGATCTGGCAGCGCAAGTCGGTGTGTCGGTCCGTACCGTCCTCCGAGATCTGCAATGGCTGCAAGAAGCGGGCTTCCCGCTGCTGATCCGACGGGGCCGTTGGGGCGGGGTGACCCTTCTGCCCGGTGGGTTGGTCGACACGTCACGGCTCACCCCCGGCGAACGGGACCATCTCGCGCTCTACGGCCTCGACGACACACAGCGCGAGCAACTGGGGGCCGCGGCCGACACCCGGCGCGCGCACCAGAAGATGCGTTCGACCCTGCGCCTGTCGAACACCGATGTGCTGCCCTTGAGTGCGGTCGTCACCACCGACAACAGACCGTGGTTCTCCAGAGACACCGAGGGGCTGCCTCCGGCAGCGCTGGTGGGTGACCTGCGGCGCGGTGTGCGGTTGCGCATCTGCTACCGCCGATCCGAGGACGTCGAGGCCACCTGGCGGGTCACAGATCCTTATGGGTTGCTGGCCAAAGCCGGGAGGTGGTATCTCGTGGCAGACTCGGCGGGTCGTCCTCGACTCCACGCGTTGGAACGGATCGTCGGCTGGGAGTCGATGCGGGCAGCTCGTCGGCTGCGTCCGGACGTGACGCTGGAAAGCGTCGCGAGCGAACTGACAGCGCACTGGGAGAACCCGGAAGCCTTCCAGATCCACGCCGAACTCGACTCGAACCAACTCAGTCGGGCGAGGCGCGTCCTCGGCCGCCGCTTGACCGTTCGGGACACCGCAGGAGCACAACGAGTGAGCATCACGGTCACCGGTCGGGACTTGGAGGACGTTCGCCTGCTACTGCAGTTCGGCAACAGCGTCACCGTCACCGGCCCCTCAGAAGCCCGCGAGCGCATCCGACAACTCGCCACCCAGATCCTTCAGATGTACTCCTGGAGAGACTCGGCCGGAACGTCGGATGGATAGAACTGGGAGTACCAGCGGCGCAGTGCCTTGATGCCCTTCTCGTGCGGAAGCAGGACGGGGCGTGGTTGGTGGATCTTGTGATCCCAGATCCGGACCTCCTCGCGCACCTCGCCCAAGGCTTCCGCCCGGAAGACGAGCTTGAGCGCGGGCACCAGAAACGGGAATCCGGACGGCTTGCGGACGTAGTACAGCATCCGCATCTCGCTGGTGCGGTCGTCGATGGGGGTGGTGAGGGCGACGGCGGTCACCGAGAGGACGGGGCCGTGGGCACGGACCACCATGACGCCCGGTCCGTACATGAACGCATCGAAGGTGTTGTTGATGTCCCAGCCGAGAACGCGTCGGTGGATCCGGCCGCGGACCTCGGCAAAGGGGCCGTCCGGCCGCAGTTCCTGGACGGGTGGTTCGCTCTGGCCGTGGATGAAGTGGAAATGGGACTCGTCCACGATGTTCTCGCGCATCTCCTGGACATGGATGCGCGCTCGGCAGGTGTCGTCGATCGGCTTGGCGAAGTCCCTGGATCCCGTCTCCGGGATCTCCGGCACCTCCCACGACGGCTCACCCGGCCCGATATGGACGAAGATGAGCCCACTGTGCTCACGGACCGGGAAGCCGCCGATGGACACCTTCGGGGTCCGGACCGCGAACGGGGCCTCCACGCACCGACCGTCCGCATCGAATCGCCACCCGTGGAACGGGCACTCCACGGTTCCGTCCACAACCTTCCCGCCGACGCCCAGGTGTGCGCCGTAGTGCGGGCAGTGCGCGTCACGTACGGCCGGCTGCCCGTCCGCTCCCCGGAAGGCGATGAGGGCCCGTCCGAAGTAGTGCAGGCTGACGACCCTGCCCGGCCGCAGCTCGGTGCTGCGGAGCACGGCGTACCACCCGTACGGAACAGACGGCATCGGGTAATCGTCAGCTCGCGGATCACGATGCGGGACAGCGAGCTTGTCATGACTATGACGTAATCGCATGCGGTGATGCTACCTGGCGACGCGCGGACTACCTGGCGACGCGCAGACCTGCGCCGCCGCAAGTGATCGCCGCCGGCACGGGGCTATCAGAAACCGGCCGGTTCGGTGTACACCCCCCACTCGTCCCGCAGCGCGTCACAGATCTCGCCCAGCGTCGCCTCCGCGCGCACCGCGTCCAGCATCGGCTCGATCATGTTCGAACCGTCCCGCGCCGCGGCGAGCATCCCGTCCAGTGCGGAGCGTACGGCGGCGTCGTCCCGCCCGGCCTTGCGCGCCCCCAGCACCCGCACCTGCTCCCGCTCCACCTCATGGCTGACGCGCAGGATCTCCAGGTCCCCGGTCACGGACCCGGTGTGGGCGTTCACGCCCACCACCTTCTTGTCGCCCTTCTCCAGCGCCTGCTGGTACTGGAACGCGGACTCGGCGATCTCACCCGTGAACCAGCCGTCCTCTATGCCCCGCAGGATCCCGGAGGTCATCGGCCCGATGGGGTGCTGCCCGTCCGGGTGGGACCGCAGCCCCCGCTCCTTGATCTGGTCGAAGATCTTCTCCGCGTCCGCCTCGATCCGGTCGGTCAGCTGCTCGACGTACCACGAACCGCCCAGCGGATCGGCCACGTTGGCGACTCCGGTCTCCTCCATGAGCACCTGCTGCGTGCGCAGCGCGATCTCCGCCGCCTGTTCGCTCGGCAGGGCGAGCGTCTCGTCCAGGGCGTTGGTGTGGAGCGAGTTCGTCCCGCCGAGGACCGCCGCCAGCGCCTCCACCGCCGTACGCACCACGTTGTTGTACGGCTGCTGCGCCGTCAGCGAGACGCCGGCGGTCTGTGTGTGGAAGCGGAGCCACTGCGCCTTCTCGGAGCGGGCGCCGTAGACGTCCCGCATCCAGCGCGCCCAGATCCTGCGCGCCGCGCGGAACTTGGCGATCTCCTCGAAGAAGTCGACGTGCGCGTCGAAGAAGAAGGACAGGCCGGGGGCGAAGACGTCCACGTCCAGGCCGCGGCTCAACCCCAGCTCCACGTAACCGAATCCGTCCGCCAGCGTGTACGCCAGCTCCTGCGCGGCCGTCGAACCGGCCTCGCGGATGTGGTAACCCGAGACGGACAGCGGCTTGTAGGCGGGGATGCCGGCCGCGCAGTACTCCATCAGGTCGCCGATGAGGCGCAGGTGCGGCTCGGGCTGGAAGAGCCACTCCTTCTGGGCGATGTACTCCTTGAAGATGTCCGTCTGGAGCGTGCCGTTGAGGAGGGAGGGGTTCACCCCTTGGCGCTCGGCGGCCACCACGTACATGCAGAAGACGGGCACGGCCGGGCCGCTGATCGTCATCGACGTAGTCACATCACCCAGCGGGATGTCCTTGAACAGGACCTCCATGTCGGCGGCCGAGTCGATGGCCACACCGCAGTGCCCGACCTCGCCCAGCGACCGCGGATCGTCGGAGTCCCGTCCCATGAGCGTCGGCATGTCGAAGGCCACGGACAGCCCGCCACCGCCATTGGCCAGGATCATCTTGTAGCGCTCGTTGGTCTGCTCGGCGTTGCCGAACCCGGCGAACTGCCGGATGGTCCATGTGCGCCCTCGGTAGCCGGTCGCGTACAGGCCACGGGTGAAGGGGTACTCCCCTGGCCATCCGATCCGCTCGAAGCCCTGGTATGTGTCCCCTGGCCGGGGGCCGTACACCGGCTCCACGGGATCACCGGAGAGCGTGGAGAAGTCGGCCACACGCTTGCGCGCGGCGTCGTAACGGGCCTGCCAGCGTCGGCGGCCCTCTTCGATCGCGTCAGCGTCCATACCATCGAATTTACTAGGACGTCCAAGTAACTGTCGACGGCAGACCGCCGTACGCGTATCCGTACGGCGGTGGCGGTTACGCCTTGGCGACCGCCGGAGAGTCCTCGGCGATCTTCGACTCCAGCTCGCGGGTGACCTTCCGCTCCACGAAGAAGGCGGCCGTCGGCACCGTACCGGCCAGCAGGACCCACAGCTGCTTGGCGACCGGCCACTTCGCCTTCGAGCCCAGGTCGAACGCGAAGACCAGGTAGACGACGTACAGCCAGCCGTGCGCGATGCCCACGACGCTGGTGAAGTCGTCGGCGCCGTCCATCTTGAGCAGGTACTTGGCGATCACGCCGAGGGTCAGCAGGACCAGCAGCACGCCGGTGACGTAGGCCATGACGCGGTAGCGGGTCAGCACGCTCTTTTTCATGCGTACGAGCGTAACCACGCACTCCGGGCGATCTTCCCCCGGGTCACTCCTCGTCGAACGGGGTCACTCCTCGTCGAAGTCGTGCGCCGCCACCCGCAGAGGCCTGAGCATCGCGAAGATCTCCGCACACTCCTCGGCGTCGTACACGCCGAGCCCGAAGTCCATCGCCATCAGGTCGCGGGTGGCGGCCTCCACCACTTCGCGGCCCTTGTCGGTGATGGTCGCGAGCGTGCCGCGGCCGTCGTTGGGGTTGGGCCGCTTGTCCACCAGGCCCGACTTCACCAGCCGGTCCACGGTGTTCGTCACGGACGTGGGATGCACCATGAGCCGCTCGCCGATCTTCGACATCGGCAGTTCTCCGGCCTTGGAGAAGGTGAGCAGCACCAGCGCCTCGTACCGCGCGAACGTCAGTCCGTACGGCTTGACCACCGCGTCGACCTCGGCGAGGAGGATCTGGTGCGCGCGCATGATCGAGGTGATCGCGGCCATGGACGGCACGCTTCCCCAGCGCTGCTTCCAGAGTTCGTCGGCGCGGGCGATGGGATCGAAAGGAAGACTGAGGGGCTTCGGCACGGCATCAGACCTTACTGGCCGGTTACACCCTGGTCAGCCCCGTCTCGCCTTTCGGTCGATCCGAAGCCGCTCCTGACACACCACGGCCACGGACACACCTCACGCCCCACTTATTGAGCAACCGCTCAAAAACTTGTACCTTGCTCTCGACAGCACTTGAGCGATCGCTCAAAAACAGGCGCCCGACAGGGGGATTCACATGGGCCTGTACATAGAGGCACGCATCCGGGCGGATCTCGACGACCTGTGGGCTCGCACCCAGGACCCGGCCCGGCACCAGCGCTGGGACCTCCGCTTCTCCGAGATCACGTACCTCCCGCGCGCGGAGGGCGAGCCGCAGCGTTTCCGGTACGCCACGCGCGTGCTGCCCTTTCTCACGGTCGCCGGCACCGGAATCTCGGCGGGTGAGAAGGAGCGCCCCGACGGCACCCGCACCTCCGCCCTCCGCTTCGCCTCCCCGCACCCGCTGTCCCTGCTCGCCGAGGGCAGCGGCTACTGGCGCTACGTCCCCGACGGCGACGGCATCCGTTTCCTCACCGGGTACGACTACCGGCCGCGCTGGGGCACCCTCGGCGCGCTCGCCGACCGGCTGCTCTTCCGTCCCCTCATGGGATGGGCGACGGCCTGGTCCTTCGACCGACTCCGCCTGTGGCTGGAGCGCGGCATCACTCCCGAACGAGCCCGACTGAACTGGCTGGCGGAGGTGACGGTCCGCGCACTGGTCATCACCATCGCCTGCACCACCCTCACCTCAGATGCCGCCGCCCTGGCCCTCCTCGGCCCCCTGGCCCCGACGGCGGCCTACCTCTGCCCCCTGCTCCTCGCCCTGGCCATCACCCTGGCGCTCTTCACGCCTCCCCTCCCCGGCACCCCGGCCGCCCGCCGCTGCCTGCGCACCCCACCCACGCGCGTCCGTGCGCCCCGTCTCCTGCGCACCCTGGGGACCCCGCGATGACGTCGATCTTCCGCACGGTGATGGGCACCGACTTCGACCGCCTCCACCCCCAGCTGCGACGCCGCTTCTCGGTCGGCCTGGCGAGCGGCGAGGCGTGCACGGGCCGGGGCGTGATGGACCGCGTCTGGCACGGCGGGGCGTTCGTGAAGCCGTTCCTGGCGCTCGGCACCACCCGCAACATCCTCGTCCCCAGGCAGGGCCGCCACGTCCCCTTCACCATCGAGAACGTGCCGTACACCGACACCTTCGGCCGTGAGACGGTGACCTTCGTGCGCACCTTCCACCTGCCCGGCCGCCCCCGGCGCTTCGACGCCCAGATGGTCCTCAGCCCCAAGGGCGACCGCGTCCTCGACTACCTCGGCACCCACCAACACCTCGCCAGCGACCTGCACTTCAGTGCGGAGCCCGACGGCTCCCTCCTCATCCGCTCCGGGGAACACCGCTTCCGGGAAGGCATGGTGGACGTCCGCGTACCCGAACTGATCGGCGCGACGGCGGAGGTACGGGAGTCGTACGACGACACGGCCGGCCGCTTCCGTATCCGGGTCCGCGTGGTGAACAGGTACTTCGGACCGCTCTTCGGCTACGACGGTTCCTTCACGGCGACGTACTCCGACATCGCGACCCGCGGAGTGCGCCCCGGGCTGCGCCCCCTACGCGAGGAATCCCGCGCATGAGCCCCGAGACGGCGAAGTCCCAGGAGACGAAGACCAAACTCCTCGAAGGCGCGCTGCGGACACTCACCGAGCAGGGCATCGCCAAGGTGTCGGCCCGTACGATCGCGACGGCGGCCGGGGTCAATCAGGCCCTGGTCTTCTACCACTTCGGCTCGGTGGACGAGCTGCTGGCCGCCGCGTGCCGGTACGGGGCCGAGCGGTCGGTGGCGCGGTACCGCCCGCGTTTCTCGGCGGTGACCTCGCTGTCCGAACTCCTGGCGGTCGGCCGGCAGATCCACGAGGCGGAACAGGAGGGCGGCCATGTCGCCCTCCTCGGGCAGCTGCTGGCCGGCGCCCAGACGCACGACACCCTCGGGCCCGCCACGGCGGCGGGGCTCGAGTTGTGGATCGTCGAGATCGAGGACGTCCTCAGGCGGGTGCTGGCGGGGACGCCGTTCGGGGAGTTCACGGATCCGGCGGGGCTGGCGCGTGCGGTCGCCGCGTCCTTCGTGGGCATCGAGTTGTACGAGGGGGTGGATGCGGCGGGGGCGAATGCGGCGCTGGACGCGTTGGAGCAACTGGGGTTGCTGGTGGCCGCGTTGGAGGAGCTGGGACCTGTTGCCCAGCGGGCGGTACGGCACCATCTGCGGCGGACCAGTCGACGCTGACTGCGTGCCGCTTGCTTGTCAGGCACCCACCACCCGACTCGGTCGGCCAAGAGGTCACCGTAGAAGCCACACGGCGGGACGGTCGCGTACGGCGGCAAGGGGCCGTGTCGGGGGGTGTCCGCCCGCAGCGGTTGGCGCGTCAACACGGGCACCTTGCCAGGTAACCGATTCCGCGCCGTTCCGAGGACGGACACCCCCCGACACGGCCCCGACCCACCCCACAACACACGGCGCTACGCGCACCCCCACCGAACCCGCACAGGCCGCCGCAGGCCTCCCCGGCCCAACCGCCGGAGGCACCCGCACAGGCCGCCGCAGGCCACCCCGGCCCAACCGCCGGAGGCACCCGCACAGGCCGCCGCAGGCCACCCCGGCCCAACCGCCGGAGGCACCCGCACAGGCCGCCGCAGGCCACCCGCCCAACCGCCGGAGGCACCCGTTCCCCCCATTGGCCCCCGCGGCTCGCGGCCCCCGCCCCCCCGACCCACGATGAAGGCTCAGGGCCGACCGTCGTTCGCGCTGCGGGACACGGCGGCCGCCGCTTGCCTCTCGCGAAGGAAGGGCCTGCCGGATGACCACTTCAAAACGTATATCTCAGTCGGCCTTCGACGGCTCCAGGCTGCGAGTCATCCTGCTCGTCGATCTCCAGGAAGGCGCACAGCAACAGTTCCTCGACGCGTACGAGCACATGCGCAACCACGTCGCGTCGGTTCCCGGTCACCTCACTGACCAGCTGTGCCAGTCCGCGGAGAACCCGTCCCAGTGGCTCATCACGAGCGAGTGGGCAAGCGCCCCGTCGTACCTCGCCTGGGTGAGCAGCGAAGACCACATCGAGACGGTCAGGCCCATGCAGAGCTGCGTCCGCGACCTCCGTTCGATGCGCTTCAACATCCTCCGCGAGACCGGCCGCACCGCCCCACCCATCGCCCCGCCCACCACCGCAACCACCGCAACCACCAACGGCCTCCAGGCACCCGCCTACGTGGGCGACGGCCTGACCCGCCACGCCCTGACGTTCACCGTCAAGCCCGGCTCCGAGTCGAAGGTCGCGGAGATCCTCGCCGACTACGCACCGCCGCGGTCCCGCGTCGACGACACCACGCGGCTGCGCCGCACCACGCTGTTCATGCACGGCAACCGAGTCGTCCGCACCGTCGAGGTGCAGGGCGACCTGATGGCCGCGCTGCGCCACGTCTCGCGCCAGCCGGAGGTGCGCGCCGTGGAGGAAGCCCTCAACCCGCACCTGGAACTGAGCAGGGACCTGACCGACCCCGAATCCGCACGTGCCTTCTTCACCCGCGCGGCCATGCCCGCCGTACACCATGTGACCCGTGATGTGCCCGGCGGCGGACCGGAACCGTCCGAGCTGCGACGGCACGCGCTGTACTACCCGGCCCGCCCGGGCTGCGGAATGACGCTGGCCCGGCTGCTCTCCGAGCAGGACGAGGCCGCCGCGGACGACCCCGCGAGCCCCGTGCACCGCAGCACCGTCTTCCACCGGGACGACATCGTCGTCCGGCTCATCGACGTGTCGGGCGACCCCGAGACCGACCCGGTCCGAGCCCTCGGCGTCCACGGCACGCGCAAGGCCGCCGTACTGGCCCGCATGCTCGACGGTGCCGCGCTCGGCGTGGAAGGCCCCCTCACGAGTGAACGGGACGCGACCCGTCTCCTGACGCACGCCGGCATGACGCTGATCACCGACCGCACGGCTCCCCAGTCCTGACAGCACACGGACAGCCACCAGCGGCACGGACGAGACAACAAGACCAGACCCCCACTGCCCAACCAGGAGACGGACCATGTACAAGACGCGCCCGCGCATCGTGGACCTGAGCGAGACCGAGCCCAACCGCAAGCGCGGCGGCGACCTGCGCACCATGCTCACCCCCGTCACGGTGGGTTCCACGAGCGGGTTCATGGGCCTGGCGATCATGCGGCCCGGCGAACGCATCAGCGAGCACTACCACCCGTATTCCGAGGAGTTCATCTTCGTCGTCCGGGGCAACCTGGAGGTCGACCTGGACGGCGAAACGTTTCCTCTCCGCCCCGACCAGGGCCTCATGATCCCCATCAACATGCGGCACCGCTTCCGCAACGTCGGGGACGAGGAAGCCCGGATGGTCTTCCATCTGGGCCCGCTGGCGCCGGAGCCGCGTCTCGGCCACGTCGACACGGAGGCCGTCGCGGAGAGCGACGACCTCAAGCCGTACCCGCTCGTCCAGGAGGCCGCGCGGCCCGAACGACATGGGGCCCCATCGTGACCCGGCGGGTGGCGGTCACCGGTATCGGCGTCGTCGCCCCCGGGGGGATCGGCGTACCGGCGTTCTGGGACCTCCTCTCAGGCGGCCGTACCGCGACACGCGGCATCACCCTGTTCGATCCCGAGGGGCTGCGGTCCCGTATAGCGGCCGAGTGCGACTTCGACCCGCTCGCGCACGGGCTCACGCCCGAGCTGGTCGAACGCGCCGACCGGTACATCCAGTTCGCCGTCGCCGCGGCGGCGGAAGCGGTGGCCGACAGCGGTGTGGCCTTCGACAAGGAGGATCCCTGGCGCGTGGCCGTCTCCCTCGGCAGCGCGGTGGGCGGCACGACCCGCCTGGAGCACGACTACGTCCTGGTCAGTGAGCGAGGCAAGCGCTGGGACGTCGACCATCGCGCCGCCGAACCGCAGCTGCACCTGGCGTTCTCGCCCAGCACGCTGGCCTCCGTCGTCGCGGAGCAGTTCGGCGCGCAGGGGCCGGTGCAGACCGTCTCGACCGGCTGCACCTCCGGACTCGACGCGGTGGGCTACGCCTTCCACACCATCGAGGAGGGCCGCGCCGACATCTGCATAGCCGGAGCGTCGGACTCCCCCATCTCCCCCATCACCATGGCCTGCTTCGACGCCATCAAGGCGACGTCGCCCAACAACGACGACCCGGCCCACGCCTCCCGCCCCTTCGACGCCCACCGCGACGGATTCGTCATGGGCGAGGGCGCGGCGGTGCTCGTCCTGGAGGAACTCGGGCACGCCCGTGCCCGCGGCGCGCACATCTACTGCGAGATCAGCGGCTACGCCACGTTCGGCAACGCGTACCACATGACCGGACTGACCAGTGAGGGCCTGGAGATGGCCCGGGCCATCGACACCGCGCTCGACCACGCGCGCGTGGACCCCTCGGACATCGACTACGTCAACGCGCACGGCTCGGGCACCCGCCAGAACGACCGTCACGAGACCGCCGCGGTCAAGCGGTCCCTGGGTGCCCACGCCTACGACACCCCCATGAGCTCGATCAAGTCCATGGTGGGCCACTCGCTGGGAGCGATCGGCGCGATCGAGGTCGTCGCCTGTGTCCTGGCCCTGGCCCACCAGGTGGTGCCGCCCACGGCGAACTACGAGACCCCGGACCCCGAGTGCGATCTGGACTACGTACCGCGTACGGCGCGCCCTCGCCGGCTCGACAACGTGCTTTCCGTCGGCAGCGGCTTCGGCGGGTTCCAGTCCGCCGTGCTGCTGACGAGGCCGGGCGGGAGGAAACGATGAGTGGTCGACAAACCCAGCGCACCGTCGTCACGGGGATCGGTGTGGTCGCGCCCAACGGGCTCAGCACCGACACCTACTGGAAGTCCGTCAAGGAGGGCCTGACCGTACTGGACCGGATCACCCGGGAGGGTTGCGGGCACCTTCCGCTCCAGGTCGCCGGCGAGGTCCGGGAGTTCGACCCCTCGGCGCTCATCGAGGAGACCTTCCTCGTCCAGACCGACCGGTTCACCCACTTCGCGATGGCCGCGGCCTGTGCGGCCCTGGAGGACGCGGGGCTCACCAGCATCGCCGCCGAGGCCCCGTACTCCGTCGGTGTGGTCACCGCCGCCGGATCCGGCGGTGGCGAGTTCGGCCAGCGGGAACTGCAGAAGCTGTGGGGGCAGGGCTCCCGATTCGTCGGCCCCTACCAGTCCATCGCCTGGTTCTACGCGGCCAGCACGGGCCAGATATCCATCCACGGCGGCTTCAAGGGCCCCTGCGGGGTGGTGGCCAGCGACGAGGCCGGTGGCCTGGACGCCGTGGCGCACGCCGACCGGACCGTGCGGCGGGGAACCGACGTGGTCGTGGTCGGCGCCGCCGAGGCGCCGCTCGCCCCGTACTCGATGGTCTGCCAGCTCGGATACCCCGAACTCAGCACCGTCGAGGACCCGGCCCGCGCCTACCGCCCGTTCACCTCGGCGGCCTGCGGGTTCGTGCCCGCCGAGGGCGGTGCCGTGCTGGTCGTCGAGGACGCGGAGCGCGCACACCGACGTGACGCGGTGGTCCGCGCCACCGTGGCGGGACATGGCGCCACGTTCACCGGCGCCTCGCGCTGGGACCGGTCACGGGAGGGACTCGCCCACGCGATCCGTGGCGCCCTCGACGAGGCCGGCTGCGCACCGGAGGAGATAGACGTGGTCTTCGCCGACGCGATGGGCATACCGGATGCGGACCGCGCCGAAGCCCTCGCCCTCGCCGACGCCCTCGGCCCGCACGGCACCCGCGTGCCCGTCACGGCGCCCAAGACCGGCATCGGACGGTCCTACTGCGGGGCACCCCTGCTGGACGTCGCGGCCGCGGTGATGGCCATGGAGCACGGGCAGATACCGCCGACACCGAACGTCTTCGACATCTGCCACGAGATCGACCTGGTGACCTCCACGGCCCGCCCGGCCGAGCTCCGCACGGCCCTGATCCTCAGCCGGGGGCTCATGGGATCCAACGCGGCGCTGGTCCTGCGGCGCGGCTCGGGATCAGCCGCCTAGCACACGCACCTGTACGAGAAGGAGAACGCGCATGACCACAGAAGTGACTCAAGTGACCGTCGAAGAACTGGCCACGCTGATGAAGAAGGCCGCCGGTGTCACCATCGACCCGCAGGACCTCGAGCGCCGGGTGGACACCCCCTTCGCCGAATTCGGGCTGGACTCGCTCGGCCTCCTCGGCATCGTCGGCGAGCTGGAGAACCGGCACGGCCGGGCGCTCCCCACCGACGCGGAGCGGTGCAAGAGCCCCCGCGCCTTCCTCGACCTCGTCAACGGCGCGCTCGCGACGGGAGCCTGACATGGCCGGCCACACGGAGAACGAGATCACCATCGCCGCTCCCGTCGACCTCGTCTGGGACATGACGAACGACCTGGAGAGATGGACGCAGTTGTTCAGCGAGTACGCGTCCGTCGAGGTGCTGTCCCGCGAGGGCGACACGGTCACCTTCCGCCTGACCATGCACCCTGACGAGAACGGCAAGGTGTGGAGCTGGGTGTCGGAACGGGTCACCGACCGCGACAAGCTCACCGTCCGCGCACGCAGGGTCGAGCCCGGTCCGTTCGAGTACATGAACATCGTGTGGGAGTACGAGGAGACCCCGGACGGCACTCGGATGCGCTGGACCCAGGACTTCGCCATGCGGCCCGACGCCCCGGTCGACGACGCGGGGATGACGGACATCATCAACCGCAACTCCCCCATCCAGATGGCCCTCATCCGCGACCGCGTCGAGCAGGCCGCCGGCGAGCGGCGAACCGCGCCCGTCAAACCCGCCTGAGCGACACCGTCGCGGAAGGAGACCTCATGCACCACGCCCTGATCGTCGCCCGGATGGCCCCGCAGTCGGCTCCGGACATCGCCGAGGTCTTCGCGGCCTCCGACCGCGGCGAACTCCCGCA
Source organism: Streptomyces sp. NL15-2K (assembly GCF_030551255.1). Lineage (GTDB taxonomy): Bacteria > Actinomycetota > Actinomycetes > Streptomycetales > Streptomycetaceae > Streptomyces. The sequence continues at coordinate 8,003,902 of NZ_CP130630.1, read as the reverse complement.
CCTCGTCGGGGTGACCCGGCGTTCCCTCTTCCAGTTCGGCGATGTGTACATGCACCTCATCGAAGCCGAGCAGGACCCCGGGCCCGCCATCGCACGCGTGTCCGAGCACCCCGAGTTCCGCGACATCAGCCGGAAGCTCGCCGCGTACGTCAGCGCGTACGACCCGGAGACCTGGCGCAGCCCGAAGGACGCCATGGCGGAGCGCTTCTACCACTGGGAAAGGGACGCCGCCGCCCGGTGAACGAAGAAGGCCGCTGCCCGCGCGGAGGGAGCGCGGGCAGCGGCCTTCTCGTACCGTCTCGTACCGGCTCGTACCGGCTCGTCCTTTCTCGTCAGCGGGCGAGTTCGGGCATCAGACGTACGGCGTTGTCGCGGTTGATTCCCTGGAGCTGCTGGTCGGAGATGACCGGATCGTTGTCCAGGGCGGGTGTCGTGATGTCGGCGATGACCTGCGCGGGGGTGGGCGGCCAGTCCGTGCCGAAGAGGATGTGGCCGGGGTCCACGGTGGCCATCAGGGTGGGCGTGGCCGACGGGGACATGGGGCCCGCCGTGTCGAAGTAGAACCGGTGCAGGTAGTCGCGGACACGGCCGGGCTCGATCTCGGGAGTGAGATGCCCGCCGAAGAGTTCGAGCCGGGTCGCCATGTACGGGAGGAAGCCTCCGCCGTGCGGGAGGATGAAGGTGAGATTCGGATAACGGTCCAGGGTGCCGTTCTTGATGAGGTTGATGGCGGCACGCGTGGTGTCGACAAGGAAGTCGCACACGAAGGGCGGCATGCCCGGCAGCCCCGTACTGCCCGGAGCTCCGCCCTTTCCCGCCGGCACGTCCATGGGGTGGGTACTGACGACCGCGGACCGGTCGTTCAGTTCCCGCAGGAGGCGGTCGTGCGTCTCGTCGCCGAGGTAGACACCGTCCATGCTCGTTCTCGTGCTCACCCCGACGGCACCGAGCTCGTCGAGGCCGTATTCGAGGCTCCACAGGGAGAGTTCCAGGTCGTCGAGGAACACGGGGGTGAAGAACCGGAAGCGTGCGGGATGGCTCTCCACGACGTCGGCCGCCGCCCGCAAGGCGACCCGTGCGCTGTCCTGACGCTCCGTCCGCTCGCGGAGCCGTCCGAGCATCGCCACCGTCATGACGGACGTGGCGATGCCCGCCTTGTCCATGAGCTCCAGGGCCGCGTTCAGGTCCCAGCGGGTCCACCAGGGCAGCTTTTCGCGGTGGATGACGCCTCGCTGCTCTGCCCAGTCGAGCCAGGCCGGCGCGGTGAAGTGGTGGTGGACGTCCACTCGGCCCGCGGCGGGGCCGTCGAAGGCGGCTGATGTCATTGCCTGTCCTCTTCTCAGGTGCGGCCGAGTACCGTCCGCAGCACGTTCGTCAGCAGGCGATCGGCCTGCGGGATCTCGGCGTGGGCCCGCCACGCGACGTAACCGTCCGGGCGTACGAGGACGGCACCGTCCTCGGCCGTGCCGTGCAGTTTCGCCCAGTCGTCGTCCGGGTCGGGAACGAGGTCGTGGTCCTGGCCGGGCCCCACGAGATACGACTCGACCGGAACGCCCAGGGTCTCGGAGGCCTTCTTCGCCGCGTTCCGCCACTCATGGCCTCGGGGCCCGGCGAGGACCACGAAGGAACGCTCGTACAGATCCAGCGTGGAGATCCTGACGCCGTCTCTCATGACCCACATATGAGGTGCACGGCTGCCCGGGTCGCCGCCGAGCTGGAAGGTCTCCGGGACCACCGGCCGCTCCGGGGAGGCACCCACGACAGCGTTCGACGCGTAGCGGCAGCAGAGCGCGACGGTCATGAGATCCGCCGGGTCGTCGTTGCGTCCCGCCGCGGGAGTGAATCCCGGGTGCTCCTCCTCGACCGCCTGCACGGCCGCCCGCGTGCTGGTCGCGACGGCGGCAGGGCGTCGTTCCTGCTCGTAACTGTCCAGCAGGGGCGGGCCGGCCCAGCCGCGGAGCACCGCGGCCAGCTTCCAGGCGAGATTGTGCGCGTCCTGGATTCCGGTGTTGGAGCCGAACGCACCGGTCGGCGGCATTTCGTGTGCCGAGTCACCGGTCAGAAAGATCCGGCCCTGTGCGTAGGTGTCCGCGACACGCTTCGAGGCGTGCCAGGGGGCCTTCCCGGTGATCTCCACATCGATGTCCGGCACGCCGGCGGCCGCGCGGACATGAGCCACCAGGCGGTCGTCGGTGAAATCCTCCAGTGATTCGCCTCGGTCGGGGAACCAAGGAACATGGATCACCCATCGTTCCTCGTTGTCCACCGGCAGCAGCGCCCCTTCTCCCTCCGGGTTCGTCACATAGCAGACGACGAAGTTCTTTTCGCCGATGTAGTCCTTGAGCCTCTTGCTGCGGAAGGTGACGCTGACGTTGTGGAAGAGCTCACCGGGTCCTGACTGACTGATACCCAGCCGTTTGCGAACAGGACTTCGGGGCCCGTCGGCAGCCACCAGAAAATCAGCGTGCACGGTATATGTCTCACCGGTGTCCCGGTGCATGACCTGAGCGTGGACTCCTTCTCGGTCCTGTGTGAAGGAGAGCATCTCCGTGCTGAAGCGGATGTCTCCCCCCTGCCTGCGGGCATGGCTCAGCAGTACCGGCTCGAGATCGTTCTGACTGCACAGGCACCAGTCCGAAGAGCTGACTTGAGACACGTCGATGCCTGCGGAGATGTCCCGGATGATCCAGCGGCGCTGACCGCCGGCGAGGGTGTCCACCTGAAGAACGCCGTCGTTCCCGGCGAGCGCCGAGGCGGCCTCCCGGATACTCGGCTCCAGTCCGGCGGTCCGGAAAATCTCCATGGTGCGCACATTGTTTCCGCGACCACGCGGGTGCGTCGAGGTCCCGCCATGCCGCTCCAAGAGCATGTGCTCAATTCCGAGGCGTCCCAGGAACACGGAGGTGGAAAGACCCACCAGGGATCCGCCTACGATGAGAACTGGTACTTCCACTGATTCCGCTGTGCGTCCGCTCACTGATTTCCTACCTCATTCGGCGGTGCCCAGTCCGGGGGTCGAGGACCGGCCTGACAGTCAGTGTTTACCAAGTGGGACTTACATATGCACAGTTCATACGGTGACCCGACCCATATGGCCCAGCAACGTTTGCCTCGCAGTGCCGCACGGGAAACCGTGCCACTGACCGTTGGAATCCACCGACCCCCGGGACGAGACATGACGCAAGCGTTCGCATCCGAGGAATTGTCGTCCGATGAGGCCGCGGCCGCGGCCTCGTCCTGCAGCCGGGAGTTCCGCGCCAATCCGCATCCCGTCTACGCCAAGCTCCGGGAGACGGCACCCGTATGCCCGCTGTCACCGCCCCACGGCGTCGAGACGTACCTGATCACTCGGTATGACGACGCGCGCGCCGCCCTGGCCGACCCGCGCCTGAGCAAGGACATGTACGGCGCCATCGACGCCTACCACCGCATCTTCGGTGACTCGTCGATCGCCCTGGACGACAACATGCTCTTCTCGGACCCTCCGAAGCACACCAGGCTCAGGAGGATTGTCGGCAACACCTTCACCCCGAAAAGGGTGGAGTCACTGCGTCCGCGTGTCCAGAAGATCACTGCGGAACTGCTGGACCAGTGCTCGGCTTCGGAGCCCGTGGACCTGCTCCCGGAGTTCTGCTTCCCGCTGCCGCTCCAAGTGATCTGCGAACTTCTGGGCGTCCCGGAAAACGAACGCACGCAAGCCCAGGAATGGTCCAGCACCGTCGCTCGGACCGGTTTCGGTCCGGAGGCGAGAAAGGCGCTGGAACTGGCCGAGGGCAACCTGCGCGACTATCTGGTGGATCTGATCGCACGGAAGCGGCAGGAGCCGGACGGAGCCCTGCTCAGCGCCCTCGTCACAGCAAGGGACGAGGAAGGCGCGCTCACCGACCACGAACTGGTCTCCACAGCGTGGGTGCTGCTCTTCGCAGGCCACAAGACGACGGCGTACCAGATCGGCAACGCCGTCTACCATTTGCTCACCCAACCGGAGCAGAAGCGACTGGCACTGCAGGATGCGGGCGCGACGGCCGCGGCCATCGAAGAGATCTTCCGGTTCGAGTCGTCCGTGGAGAACTCGACCTTCCGCTACGCCAAAGAAGACCTCGTGATCCGTGACACGCTCATCCCCAAGGGCGCGCTCGTCCAGATCTCGATCACCTCGGCCAACCGTGACCCGGAAGCCTTCGCCGATCCGAACCGGCTGGACGTCACGCGCCCGAACGTCCAGGCGACCCATCTCGCGTTCGGCGTCGGCCCCCACTACTGCGCCGGCGCGCCGCTGGCACGTCTGGAGATGCAGATCGCTCTCACCACGCTCTTCGGCCGGCACCCTCGCATGGCCCTGGCCGGCCCCCCGGAAGACGCGCGCTGGCTGACCGTACCGTTCCCCGCCTTCCGCGGGTTGGCGGAACTTCCCGTCGTCCTCGACCCGTCCTGACGTGAACAGCACCCAGGTTCCGGCACGTGTGCGGGTCGTTCGGCTGCTGCGTGTGCGAGACGGAATGGAAGCGCACTTCGTGAAGTCCTATCAGGGCGTGCTCGAACGCGCCGAGCGCTCCCCCGGGCATCTCGGAGAACAGCTGTGCCGCTCCGTCGACGATCCCACTCGCTGGTTGCTCACCAGCGAGTGGGAGAGCCTCGAACACGTCAAACAGTGGCGCACCGACCCCGATCACACGGCTCTGGTCGAGCCGTTGAACGCCTGCCTGCACGACGACCGGTGGACGGCGGTCTTCCACGTCACGGACGCGGCGACTCGGTAGGCGGCCTACTCCGCCCGCTGGGCCAGATGCCGTTCGACCGTCTCCACCTTCGAGGTGAGCCCGTCCTCCACCCCGGGGCGGATGTCCGCCTTGAGGACCAGGGACACGCGCGGCGCACGGGCCTCCACGGCGGCCACGGCGCGCTTGACGACGTCCATGACCTCGTCCCACTCGCCCTCGACGGACGTGAACATCGCGTCGGTGCGGTTGGGCAGGCCGGACTCACGCACGATCCGCACGGCGTCGGCGACGTACTCCCCCACGTCCTCGCCGACGCCCAGCGGCGTCACGGAGAAGGCGACGATCACGCGCTCACGATCCCTTCCTTGCGGGCGCGGGAGGCGATGACCGCGTCCTCGGCCTCACGCCTGAGCTTGCGCTCGGCGAAGAAACCGCCGGTGGGCAGGACCGAGAGGACGAAGTAGAGGGCGGCGGTCTTCAGGGACCACTTGGTGCGGTTCCAGGCGTCGGCCCAGAAGATCACGTACAGGATGAAGAGGACGCCGTGGATCATCCCCATCACGGGGACCGCGTTGAAGTCCGTGGTCCGCTTCAGCACCGAGCAGACCAGCAGGAGGAGGAAGGAAACCGCCTCGGGGGCCGAGACGAGGCGGAGGCGGCGAATGGCGGTGGCGGTCTTGATGTCCACGGGTCACCTTCGGTGGGAGAGACGTCGGGTTTGTGAATGCGAGCACAAACGTTCGCCCATTGTGGCAAACGACTCCCCTAAGGGTGCGTTCAGGGTGCGTCTCCACCCCTGGGCTCTGTCCGCGGAGCCCGCCCTGCGGCTACCTTCACTGCGTGGCGATGTTCCGACTTCAAGGCAGCAAGGTGCTTGCCGTCGACATGACCGGGGATGCCGTGAAGGCGAAGAACGGCTCGATGGTCGCGTACGACGGTCAGATGGACTTCAAGAAACTCAGCGGCGGCGGTGAGGGCATCCGGGGGATGGTGACCCGGCGGATCACCGGCGAGCAGATGACATTGATGGAGGTGAAGGGGCACGGGACGTGCTGGTTCGCGGACCGGGCCTCGGAGATCAACCTCGTCGGTCTCCAGGGGGACAAGCTGTACGTGGAGTCGAGCAACCTGCTCGCGACCGACTCCGGACTGCGGACCGGCACGTCGTTCACCGGAATGCGCGGCGCCTCGCAGGGCAACGGGCTGTTCACGACGACCGTCGAGGGACACGGGCAGGCGGCGATCATGTCGGACGGGCCTGCGGTCGTGCTGCGGGTCAGCGCGCAGTATCCGCTGACCGTCGACCCGGGGGCGTACATCGCGCACCAGGGGAACCTGCGGCAGTCCTTCCAATCCGGTGTGACGTTCCGCACGTTCATGGGCGAGGGCGGCGGCGAGGCCTTCCAGATCCGCTTCGAGGGCGACGGCCTGGTGTACGTCCAGCCCAGCGAGCGGAACACGATCGCGGGGGATGTGTGACATGGCCTTCCGTGAGCTCAACTCGAAGATGGTCGAAGCGACCGTCATGCCCGGGCAGCGGCTGTTCAGTCAGCGCGGGGCGATGCTCGCCTACAAGGGCGAGGTGTCCTTCACGCCCAACATGCAGGGCGGCCAGGGCGGGGTCATGTCGATGATCGGCCGCCGGGTCGCGGGCGAGGCGGCGCCCCTGATGACCGTCGAGGGCAGCGGCACCGTGCTGTTCGGGCACGGCGGCCACCACGTCCAGGTCATCAACCTCACCGGCGACACCATGTTCGTGGAGGCGGACCGGCTGCTCGCCTTCGAGGGCACGCTGGAGCAGGGGACGATGTTCATGGGCTCCCAGGGCGGCGTCATGGGCATGGTCCGGGGCCAGGTCACCGGCCAGGGGCTGTTCACCACCACCCTGAGGGGGCACGGCTCGGTCGCGGTCATGGCCCACGGCGGGGTCATCGAGGTGCCCATCACCCCCCAGCGCCCGGTCCATGTCGACCCGCAGGCGTACGTCGCCCACCACGGCGACGTACGCAACAAGCTGTCCACCGCGCTGGGATGGCGCGACATGGTGGGCCGCGGCTCCGGAGAGGCGTTCCAACTGGAGCTCAGCGGCAGCGGTGCGGTGTACGTCCAGGCCTCGGAGGAGAAGCTGTGAGCACCCTTCCCTACGGAACCCCCGGCGGCACCGGCGGACCTGGCGGCCCGGCGGTCTTCGACCCGATGACGCTGCCGTCCGACGACAACGTCAACAACTACACCTTCTGCGTGGAGCTCAAGGGGAGCCAGTGGTTCCTGCAGAAGGGGAAGATGATCGCCTACTACGGCTCGATGGAGTTCAACGGCATCGGGCACGGCCGGCTGGACCGCCTGGTGCGTACGTCCTTCCATTCGCCTCTGCACGCCAGTGACTGGGTCGTGGCGGAGGGCTCGGGCAAGATGCTCCTCGCCGACCGGGCCTTCGACGTGAACTCGTACGACCTCGAAGACGGCAATCTGACCATTCGCTCGGGCAACTTGCTCGCTTTTCAGCCAAGTCTCGCTCTCAAGCAGTCGATCGTGCCGGGTTTTCTGACACTCATCGGAACCGGAAAGTTCGTGGCCGCCTCCAACGGTCCGGTGGTGTTCATGGAACCCCCGATCCGGGTGGACCCGCAGGCCCTGGTCGGCTGGGCCGACTGCCCCTCGCCGTGCCATCACTACGACCACGGCTACATGACCGGCCTCATGGGCGGTCTACGTGCGATGACGGGCCTCGGCGGGGCCTCCGGCGAGGAGCATCAGTTCGAGTTCGTGGGAGCCGGTACGGTCCTGCTCCAGTCGTCCGAGGTCCTCATGGCCGAGCAGGCCACGGGGGCGGTTCCGCACGAGGCCGGGGTGCCCGGTGGGGGCGGTGCCCCCGCAGGCCACTCACAGCAGGCCGGTGCACCGCGCCTTCCCGGACAGCTGGGAGACCTCCAGCGTCGCTTCGGGCTGTGAGCGGTAGTCTGCGGAGTGTGACGTCGAACGTGTGCGCGCCGACGTCACGACAACCCTCACTAGTTCGCCTTTCAACCTTTTAGGTAGACTTCATTCATGGAGACCGAGACGGCCACGCGCTGGCTGACCGATGCGGAGCAGTGCGCCTGGCGCACCCACCTGGAGGTCAACAGGCTGTTGACGTACCAGCTCGAAAAGGACCTGCAGCCGTTCGGCCTGACAATGAACGACTACGAGATCCTGGTGAATCTCTCCGAGTCGGAGGGCGTACGGATGCGGATGAGCGACCTCGCATCCGCCACCCTCCAGTCCAAGAGCCGCCTCTCCCACCAGATCACGCGCATGGAGAACGCGGACCTGGTGCGGCGCGAGAACTGCGAGTCGGACCGCCGAGGTCTGTACGCGGTCCTCACCGAACACGGCATGGAGACGATGAAGAAGGTCGCGCCCCATCATGTGGCGTCTGTGCGGAGGCACTTCATCGACCTGCTGTCCCCCGAGGCCCTGTTGGAACTCGACAAGGCCCTGAAGCCCATCGCGGAGCATCTTCGCGGGCAGCGGGGACGTCCCTAGCGATCTGATCGGGGGAGCGGCAGGCGGAGTTCGAACAGGGCTCCGCCTGCCGACGCGTCGCGGACCGTGAGCGTGCCGCCGTGCCGTGCGGCGACGTCCCTGGCGATGGCGAGTCCGAGCCCGGCGCCGCCGTCGTCACGACTGCGGGCCTCGTCGAGCCGTACGAACCGCTCGAAGATCCGCTCCCGGTCGCCCTCCGGCACGCCGTCCCCGTCGTCGGCGACTTGGGCCACCGCCCACTCCCCCTCGCGCCGCACACTCACCCGGACAGCCGAACGCGCGTGCCGCTGTGCGTTGTCCAGCAGATTGACGAGCAACCGCTGCACCTGCCCCCGCGATCCGGCCACATGCACGGCTTCCGGCGCCTGCGCGCTCACGCCCGTCCGCCCTTCGGCCTCCTCCCGCGCCAGCGCGGCGAGGTCGAACCGGGTCGCGGCGGCCGGCCGCTCCCCCGCGTCCAGCCGGGCCAGCAGCAGCAGATCGGCGGCGAGACGCTGCAGTCGTACGGTGTCCTCGACCGCGCCTTCCACGTCCAGCAGCTCGGGATGGGCGGCGCCCACCTCCAGCTGGGTACGCAAGGACGCGATCGGGCTGCGCAGTTCGTGCGAGGCGTCGGCGACGAACCGGCGCTGCCGCTCAACGGAGCTCTCCAGGGCGGCCAGTGTCTCGTTCGTGGTGCGGGCGAGGCGGGCCACCTCGTCGTGCGTGTCCGGCACCGGCACCCGGCGGGCGAGGTCCTCGGAGGCGGTGATCGCGGCCATCTCGCCGCGGATGCCCTCGACCGGGCGCAGGGCACGCCGGGTGACCAGCCAGGTCACCCCCGCGACCACGGTGAGCAGCAGCGGGAAGCCGATCAGCATGACGGTCAGCGCCGTGTTGACGGCGCTCTTCTCGGCGGAGAGGGGGGCGCCGGCGTACACGATCAGCAGGCCCTTGCCCTCGACCTCGACCTTCACGGCGGCGAAGCGGTAGTCGGCGGTCTCGCCGTCGATCGTCGCGGAACCGTTGGTGTAGGTGGTCTTCTCGGCGATCTCGCCCGGATGGAGGGAGGACTCGTCGTCGTCCCCGTCGTCCTTCGCCCCGTCGTCCTTCGCCCCGTCGTCCTTCGCCCCGTCGGAGTCCTCGCCCTCCTCGCCGCCCGCGGGGGTGGTCGGCCGCACCTGCGGCTTCACCGCGTCGGTGTCCGTGCCGCTGATCCGCTGCAGGTCCTCGCTGGCCGCGACCAGCGTCCGGTTCTCGTCGACGACCTGGACCGGCTCGTCCTCCTCGTCCAGGGACAACTGGTCGTACCGCTTCCCCAGGGCCAGGCTGGAAGCGACCGTCCGCGCGGAGCGCTCCGCATCGGTCGCGGCCTCGCCGATCAGGTTGGAGCGCAGCGACAGCAGCACGGCGGCCCCGGCGGCGACCAGCGCCACGGCGACGACGAGCGTGGCGGCCAGGGTCGCCCGGGACCGTACGGAGCCGAACAGGCGTCTCATGGCTGTGCCGCCTCCAGCCGGTAACCGGCGCCGCGGACCGTCCGGATGAGCCCGGCGCGCAGCTTGCGCCTGAGGGTGCTGATGTACACCTCGACGATGTTCGGGTCGCCGTCGTACGCGAAGTCCCAGACGTGCTCCAGGATCTGGGCCTTGGACACCACCTCGCCGGCCCGCACCACGAGCTGTTCCAGGACGGCGAACTCCTTGGCGGTCAAGGTGACCTCGTCCTCGTCCAGGAAGACGCGGTGGGCGGCGGTGTCGACCTTGAGGTCGCCGAGGACGTGCACGGGCGAGGCCCCGGCGCCCTGGCCGCGGCGGCGCAGCAACGCCTTGATCCGCGCGACGAGGACGACGTACGAGAACGGCTTGGTGAGGTAGTCGTCGGCGCCCGTGTCCAGGCCCTCCGCCTCGTCGTACTCGCCGTCCTTGGCGGTGAGCATCAGGATCGGCACCTCGTGCCCGGCGGCGCGGAGGGCGGCGCAGACCCGGTAGCCGTTGAGGCCGGGCAGCATGATGTCGAGGATCACGAGGTCGTACGTCCCCTCGGTGGCCCGGTGCAGCCCCTCCCGGCCGTCGTGGACGACGTCCACGGCGTACCCCTCGGCGGTCAGACCCTTGGCGAGCGACAGGGCCAGCCGCTTCTCGTCCTCGACGATCAACAGGCGCATGCTTAAAGGTTCGCAAAGTGAAGCTGAAGATCCCTTCAGGGGGCTTCAGGTTCCTCTCAGCGTCGGTCGGCGATGTTGGTGATGTCGAAAGCGAAACGACACACAGCGCAACGAAGCTGAACGAATCTGGAGGAATCCGCATGAAGCGCAACATCGTGATCGCCGCCGTTACGGCCGCCGCTCTGATCGGGGGCGGTACGGCCACGGCTCTCGCGGTGTCCGGGGACGGCGAGGGGTCGGCGCGGCAGGCGGCGGACGTGCGGGTCACGGGGGACGACGCGCGGGACGACGACGGGGCCCGTGACGACGACGCCGGGAAGGCCGGGTCCGTGGAGGTGACAGCTGCCGACGCCATCGCCTCCGCGCTGCGGCACGACCCGGGTACCGCCGTCACCGTCGAACTGGACGGCGAAGACGGCGAAGACGGCGGGGCCGACGGGGCCGACGCCGGGTCGGTCGTGTGGAAGGTCGACGTGCTCCGCGGCGGCGACACCTGGCACAGCGTTCGGGTCGACCCCGGCACCGGCAAGGTGCTCGGTTCCCACACCGACCGCGAGGACGACACCGCCGAGGTGCGGGCCGCGCTGAACGGCACCTCCGTGACGGCGGCGGAGGCCGCGAAGGCCGTGACCGGTAAGGGCACGGTGACGTCGGTGGACCTGGACGAGGACGGCACCTCGAAGGGCTGGGAGGTGGAGACCCACGCCTCCGGCAAGGCCGAGCAGGACTGGCGGGTCGACCTGAACAGCGGGAAGGTCACGGCGGACCGGGCGGACCGCGCGGGTGACGACGTGGCCGACGACAACGACGGTGGCGACGACGACTGACGTGCCGTGCGGTGCTGTACGGGGCCGGTGCGGGTGAGTGGGGGCGGGCCTCGGGTGGCTCGCCCCCTCCGCCCCTACCCTTCCCGTCCCCGGGGGCTGCGCCCCCAGACCCCCGCTTTCGGCCCGAAGGGCCTCGTCCTCAAACGCCGGACGGGCTGAGATCGCCTGACCGGCGTCGTCAGATCCCCCCGGACAGCTGAGATTGCCGAACGGCGTCGTCAGATTCCGCCAGACAACTCAGACTGCCGAACGGCATCACCAGACCCGCCAGACCACTCAGACTGCCGAACGCCATCACCAGACCCGCCAGACCACTCAAGGTTCGCCGGGTTGGTGGCGTGGCGATTGGATGTGCGGCGACGTCCGATCCAACTGCTGGAGGTGCGGTGGCTGAGCCTGTCCGTGTGCGCAGACTGACCGACCAGGAGGGGCAGAAGCTGCAGCAGATCGTGCGCCGGGGCAGCACCAGTTCGGTGCGCTACCGGCGGGCGATGATGTTGCTGGCCTCGGCCGGCGGGAACCGGGTGCCAGTGATCGCCCAGCTGGTGCAGGCCGACGAGGACACGCTGATGAGCGCCCGCCTGGCCGGGCGGCGCCGGGCTTCCTCACGCGTCCACCGGCGCCGGCTCCGGGTAGACGGTGAGCAGTCCCGGCTGGATTTCGGTGGCCCAGCCCCGCCCGGCCAACCGCTTCAGCCGCTTCAGCCGCGAGCGCACTCCCTCCACCTGAGCCGGAATCGAATCGCCATCTCGGCCAGGGCGAGCACGATCTGCTTCGCCCACATCCCGCTGCCGGCCTCTGGCCGGCCAGCACCGACAAGATCCGCTGGTAGTCCGGCGTGACCACCGCACGTCGACGCCCTCGACACGATGCGGGACGATCGAGCGCGTCGCCGCAGCCCTGGCCGGTACTGTCTTCTCGGCGGGTGACTCAGCCAACAGGTCGAGTCCTGCCGGGGACGCACAAAAAACGGCTCGTAGTCAGCCCCAGCGATTCGGTCCTTCTCGATGGCGGAACGGAGCGCTTCAAAAGCGAGCCGCAGCGCCGCAGATCGCCGTGCTCCTGGCTATGGCCGCACCCGCTTGCGTGCGCGCCCCAGCACCCAGCGGAACATCAGCAGGGCGAGGACCCAGCACGCGGCCAGGCGGCCCAGTGGATCTGCCGCCTGCGGGATGCCGGCCGGGAAAGGCGCGGCGAGCAGGACGGTGAGTCCCGCGACCCCGACCATCGGGCCGACGGCGTACCACAGCATCGCCAGGATCGGGCCGGCGTCGCCGAGCACGGGACCGCCGTACAACACCCACACGGGCACAGGCGACCGGTACGCGCTCAGCAGCCCCGCGGCGACCAGCACCGGTGCGGCGGCCAGCACGACCAGAGGTGCCGTGGTGTGGGCCGACAGCGCGACCGGTACGGCGAGCAGGCATCCGGTGACGACCAGCACAAGCGTCGGCACGAGTGCGTGTTCGAGCGCGAGGCGCTCGTAAGGCCGGGGCGACCATGCCGTGCGCCGTACGTCGTCGGCGTCCAGCCTTGCCGGCTCCAGCAACTGTGAGGCGGCGAAGTAGCCGAACAGCGTGGCCAGTGCCGCCGTGAGGTACGCCGTCCCGCCCCGGGTCCCGGCGGCCGCACCGGCGGCCGCGCCGGCCGGCACGAGCAGCAGGGCCATGAGGCCGGGCCGCCTGGGCGCCATGATCAGGCCCATCGCGTCGCGCCAGGCGACCAGCAGACCGGGCGAGCGCGGCGGGGACAGCCGGGCGGCCCACCGTTCGACACGGCCGCGGCTGCGGACCTCCTGGCCGCCGGTCATGGAGAGCCGGACCGAGCGCATGTCCACGGCGAGGATGCCGGCCAGCACCCCGCCCGACGCCCGGGCCCGCGACCGCAGCACCGCGACGGGCACTTCGTCGACGACCTTCCCGGCGTACACCAGGGCGGCCGCCGTGGCCGCCACCAGCAGGGCGAGCGCCGCCGGCCACAGGGGGGCGGACCGGCCCGCGGCGGCGAGGACGGGTTGCGCCGCCCAGCCCCACGGACCGGACCACAGTTCGACCGTCTCCAGCACCTTCGAGCGGTACCCCTGCGCCGCGGCCACCGCCTGTACGGCGCTGAGCAGGACGGCGAGCAGCAGGACCGGGGTGGCCCGATGGAGCCGGTCGGCGGCCTTTCGGGACCGTTCCACCACGGCCGCCCCGACCACGGCCAGCAGGGCCAGGCAGACCGCGGGGCCCAGGCAGGCCGGGGCCAGAAGGCCGATCCGGCCGAGGTCGGCCGCCGCGATGAGCAGCACGCCGACGAAGCCCAGCAGCAGTGCGGCGAGCGCCCAGATTCCCGCGGACAGGGCGAACCAGGGCAGCAGCACCGGACGGCGTCGGACGGGCAGCGCGAGCAGCCAGTCGACGTCGGGCCGCGGCAGGATCACCGGCCCGCGCCACAACGCGTCGCGCACCGTGAGGAAGAACCCCGCCAGCGCCGCGAACACCAGACCGGACGGCAGCATGCGAGCGACGGCGTCGGCACTGTCCGCCAGCGGCCGGCGGTGGCCGATCTCGTGGAAGAGCCCGATGACGAACATGCCGTACCAGCCGAGCAGCAGGACCAGGGCGACGTACGCCACATAGGCGAACCGGCGGGCGCGGCCGGCGCCGCGGCGGGCCCGCAGCCATTGCGTCGTCTCGGCCGTCCGGTCCGCGACGCCGCCCTTTCGCCGCACCTCCGCGCTTTCGCCGACCCCCGTCCCCAACGCCGTACGGCTCACGCGCCCGCCTCCGTCAGGACCTCGTCCGGGCTGCCGTCCGCGACCACGGCCCCGTCCTCCAGGGCGATCACGCGCTGCGCGACCCGCGCCAACTCGGGCTGATGCGTGGCGAACAGCACCGCCACGCCCTTGTCGCCCTCGGCCCGCAGCAGGTTCGCGAGACGACCGCGCGCGCGGGGATCGAGCCGTTGCTCCGGCTCGTCGAGGACCAGCAGGTCACGGGGGCGCAGCAGGGCCGACGCGAGCAGCATCGCCTGGAACTGTCCGGAGGACAGCGCGCTGGGCAGCGAATCCGCGTGGCCGGTCAGCCGCTGCTCGCGCAGGAGCGCGTCGATCCGGTCCTCGGGCACCCCGTGTGCCACGGCGACGAGTTCGAGGTGCTGCCGTACCGTCAGGTCGGGGTAGCAGCCGAGGGCGTCACCGACGACCGCCACGCGGGCGCGTACCCGCACATCGTCCTCGGTCATCGACTCGCCGTCGAACTCGACCTCGCCGGTGGTGGGGCGGTCCCGGCCGCAGACGATGCGCAACAAAGTCGACTTCCCCGAGCCGTTGGGGCCGAGCAGAGCCACGCACTCGCCCGCCGCGACCTCCAGGTCGACGGCTCTCAGCGCCTCGCGCTCACCGAAGGTGCGGCTCACACCCATGACTGTCAGCAAGGCTCGCACCCTCGCGACTCCCTCCGCAGACGTTTACTGCCGTGACGGGACCCGAAGCTACGGGAACGGTTTCACCGGCCGTGCCAACAGGGGCTGTTCACGGCCACCCGGCCACGCTCATCCTGTTTCTTCCGTGACGCGGCGGGCGGGCAGTGGTTCGTCGGGAGCGGCGGTCTCACCCGAGAACGGCTGCTGCTCACCGCTTCCCGGCCGCAGGAGCCGACTCAGCACCGGGCCCACCATCGCCGTCTCTCTGAGACTGTCGCGCTCGATGATGCTCTCGGGTCGTCTGGTCGTCTTCCCGACCTCATAGCGGGGCGTGGGACGGCGATTCTTGGGTCCAAGCAGCCTTCCTGGTCAGGGTGTTGATGGTTTCGGTGCACGGGCCGGACAGGCCAGGTGCGGGCGGACACGGGCCGGGGTGAGCCGTGCGGGCTCGTCGGCCTCTCCCAAGGGCGGCGAAGGTCCGCCGCGGCTTCGCGGGTGAGCCGGAGGTTGGGTGTGGGCGGCGATCACGAGCCACGTCCAGCGGTCGCCGGCCTCGGGGGGGGTGCGGGGCTTCGGTCGGGTCCATCCGAGGGTCTGCTTCATCAGCCGGAAGGTGTGCTCCAGGTCGAACCTCCTCAGAAACGCCTGCCAGCGCACGTCGACGCTATCGCCGGTCAGGCCGGTGGCAGAGGACCACAAACAGACAGGCACTGGGTTTCCGCCACCGGGCAGGCGGTCGACCTGTAGGCGGATCAAGGTGCCCCCGATGATGGGAAGTTCACCGGTGTGGTCGATCCAGGCGGAGCGAGTGGTCAGCCGAGGGTGGATGCGGTCCCAGGCCATTGCTCGGGCGGTGCCGTACCGGTCGGTGGCCTGTGTCGTTGCAGCGTCGGGCTCGCCCCAGGTCTCCGGCTTGGCGAAGCGGAACTCCTTGCCGTGTTTCGGCGGCCGTCCGCCCTGCGGCGGGGAGATCCACGGACGTCGTGCAAGCGTGCCGCAGGCCAGGGCTGCTCATGACGGCTGCCCGGCCTGCGGTGTCGTGGTCTTACTATTCGCCGAAGGTGAGTACGTCGCCTGGCTGGCAGTGGAGTTCACGGCAGATCGCGGTGAGTGTGCTGTAGCGGATCGCTTTGGCGCGGTCGTTCTTCAGGATGGACAGGTTCGCGACGGTCACTCCGACTCGCTCGGCGAGCTGGGCCAGGGTCATGCCATGGTCGGCCAGCAGTCGGTCGAGGTGGCAGTGGATCTCGTGCGGGTCCTCTGCAGGCATCAGACCAGCCCTTCGGTGTCCTCGCGCAGTCGCGTGCCCTGGCGAAACGCCGTGGCCGCGGCTGCGGTCAGCAGGGCTCCGAACAGCGCGACGGTGTTGATGGAGTAGGCGGTGTGGACGGCGCGCTGCAATGGGGTGCCGTCGAGCAGGAGGTTCGTCGTCAAGACGTCCAGGGCCGGGGGGAGTGTGGCGATCAGGAGGATGGCTCCCGAGATGACAAGCAGGCGGCGAGAATTCTGCGGGGCGAAGAAGTCCGCCGAATGGAAGGTACGCGTCAGGCGTATGAGAACCTCGAGGATCACGATCAGCAGAACCGCGCTGACCAGGCCGGGCAGGATCAGCAGCAGACGGTCCCCGAAGCCCGGGTCATGGAAGACCAGTTCGGCCTGGCTGGTCCCGCGGAGCGTCACCGGTCCCGCAGCTGTCACGTCAGGCATGGAGGCCGCGGTGTCGATGCCGACCGTGCGGGTGTCGGTCGTGGCCGACGGTGCGCCCACGACGCCCAGTATCGGAAACAGGACCTTGAACAGGCCCACCAGTAACAGCCCCAGCCCCACGGCCAGTTCCAGCAGATGGCTGTTGGCCCGCACCCACCAGGGCGACGTCTCGGACATGTGGATCCCCCTCACTCGAAGCTCCATATCGTTTTTCGATAATATCGAGAAACGATATGGAGCTGTCAAGGCTGGCCACGGCAGTGCGGCCATGGCGCAAAGGGCGATGGTCCGGAGCGGCTGAGTAATCAGGCCGCTCGGGCCAGCGAGGACGCTGTCACCGCTTGTGGTGCGGCCCGGCCCCGGGCAAGGCGCCTGGTCATCAGGATGATCGCGGCGGCACAGCTGCCCAACTGTCAGCGTACGAGCTGAAGGGCAGAGTCGCGTACAGGCGGTAGCTCGGGCCGTTGATGGAGATCACTTCGCAGTGGTGCAGGAGGCGGTCGAGGATGGCGGTCGCGAGGACCTCGTCGCCGAAGACCTGGCCCCATTCGTTGAAGGTCTTGTTCGAGGTGAGGATGATGGAGCCCCTCTCAAGACTGCCGAACGGCATCACCAGACCCCGCCGGACGGGCTGAAAGACGCGGCCCGTCCCTCAGAGCGGCCCGCTCCCGCAGCCGCCCACGCGATCACCGCGGCCGTCACCGACACCCCGCCCGCCACCGCGAAGCACACCCACAGCGGCAACCGCTCCACCAGCAACCCCGTCACCGCGGCCCCCGCCGAACTCCCGGCGTTCACCGCGGTGTTGATCCATGCTCCCGCCTGGGTGCGGAAGCCGGGCGGGGCCGCCTCGTCGGCGATGAGGTAGGCGGTCGTCAGGGCCGGGGCGACGAACAGGCCCGTGCAGGCGGCCGCCACGGCGAGGGTGAGGATGCCGGGGGCCAGGCCCGCGGCGGCCAGGGCGAGGCCCAGGCCCACGGAGAGGAGCGGGAGGCGGACACGGGCGGGCGTACGCCAGTCGACGGCGCCGTTGAGCAGGCCGCCGACCGCGCTGCCCGCCGACAGGGCCGCGAGCACCCAGGCGACGGTGGCGTCCCCGAAGTGCCGTTGCCCGGCGAAGGCGACGACCAGGAGGTCGACGGCGCTGAGCGACAGGCCGACGCCCGCCGAGACGACGACCGGTTGCAGCAGTTCCCGGCCGGGGACCAGCGAAGTCCGCCGGCCCGCGCCCGCGCCCGCGGGCTTCGCGCGACGCGCTGGACGCACCGCACCGACCGCCGGTGACGTGACGAAGGCGAGCGCCCCCAGCGCGACGAGCAGCGCGCCGAGGACCAGGCCGACGGTCGGTGCGGTGAAGCCGACCAGCACGCCGACCAGCAGCGGGCCGATGACGTAGAGCAGTTCCTCGGCGACTCCGTCGAGGCTGTACGCACGCTGCAACAGCAGCCGGTCGGCGGCGAGTTCGCCCCACACCGTACGCATGGTGGGGCCGAGCGGGGGCGCGCAGGCGCCCGTGACGGCGGCGGTCGCGCCGAGCAGCACGGCGGGCACGCCCGGGTGCCGGCTCACCAGCGCCAGCACGCAGATCAGGCCCGCGTGCAGCAGGGTCATGGGCAGCAGGGCCCGGCGGGGGCCGTACCGGTCGACCAGGGCCGCGCGATACGGCGACAGGATGACGACCGTGGCGCCGAACACCGCCATGACGACACCGGCCACGGCGTACGACCCGGTGGCCCGGGTCACGCACAGCATCAAGGCGAGCGGGATCACGCCGTACGACAGCCGGGCGGCGAGTGAGGCCGCGAAGGTGCGGCGGGCGTGCGGAATGCGGAGTACCGCGGCATACGAGGGCCGCGAGGACACAGCGGACACGCGAAAGTTCCTCTACTGGAGGCGAAGAAGGGACGCCGAAGTGCCGCGACGGCTGTGGCCTGGTGCCATGTGCCGGTCGCGGGCCGGGGCGAGCCCTATGCCAAGAGGAGGAACATGCGTATCAACTTATCAACGGATACCGGGAGTTGACCATGGTTCGGTCCTCGGTTGGGTCATCTGTTCGGTCCTCGGTTTGGTCCTCTGTTCGGCTCTCGTCAGCCCTGCGTGAGCCCCGCCACCAGCTCGTCCGCCGCCCGGTAGGGATCCAGCCTCCCGGCGACGATCTTCTCCGCCAGCGCGCTCAACCGCCGGTCGCCGTGCAGGTCGCCGATCCGCTCGCGCAACGCCGTGACCGCGATGGTCTCCACCTCGCGTGCGGCCCGAGCGAGCCGGCGTTCCGCCAGGACTCCCCGCTCCTCCATCCACGCGCGATGCTTCTCCAGTGCCTCGACGACTTCCTCGATGCCCTCGCCGCGCGCGGCGACCGTCTTGACGATGGGTGGGCGCCAGTCGCCGGGGCCGCGGGACTCGCCGAGGCCGAGCATGTGGTTCAGCTCGCGGGCGGTGGCGTCCGCGCCGTCCCGGTCGGCCTTGTTGACGACGTACACGTCACCGATCTCCAGGATGCCCGCCTTGGCCGCCTGGATTCCGTCGCCCATGCCGGGGGCCAGGAGGACCACCGAGGTGTCGGCCTGCGAGGCGATCTCGACCTCCGACTGGCCCACGCCGACCGTCTCGACCAGGATCACCTCGCAGCCCGCCGCGTCCAGGACGCGGATGGCCTGGGGGGCGGCCCAGGCGAGGCCGCCGAGGTGGCCGCGCGTGGCCATCGAGCGGATGTAGACGCCGGGGTCGGAGGCGTGCTCCGACATGCGGACCCGGTCGCCGAGCAGCGCTCCTCCCGAGAACGGCGAGGACGGGTCGACGGCCAGGACGCCGACCCGTTTGCCCTGCTTGCGGTAGGCCGTCACCAGGGCCGAGGTAGAGGTCGACTTGCCGACTCCCGGAGAGCCGGTCAGGCCGACCACGTACGCCCCGCCCGTCAGCGGTGCCAATACCTCCATGACCTCCCTGAGCTGCGGGGACGCCCCCTCCACCAGGGAGATCAGGCGGGCCACGGCGCGCGGCCGGCCCTCCCTGGCCTGGGCCACCAGCGTGGAGACGTCCTGCATCACAGCTCCGTTCGAGATCTGCTCGAGATCCGTTCGAGTGAAGAGACCGGTAAAGCGGTTACGCCTTGGGTACCCGCACGATCAGCGCGTCACCCTGACCGCCGCCGCCGCACAGCGCGGCCGCGCCCACGCCGCCGCCGCGCCGCTTCAGCTCCAGCGCCAGGTGCAGGACGAGCCGGGCCCCGGACATGCCGATCGGGTGACCCAGGGCGATGGCGCCACCATTGACGTTCACCCTTTCCGGGGACACTCCGAGGTCCTTCATCGACTGCACCGCCACCGCGGCGAAGGCCTCGTTGATCTCGATCAGGTCGAGGTCGGCGACCTCCAGGCCCTCCTTCTTCAGGGCATGCTGGATGGCGTTGGAGGGCTGGGACTGGAGGGAGTTGTCCGGACCGGCCACGTTGCCGTGGGCGCCGATCTCGGCGATCCACTCCAGGCCGAGCTCCTGCGCCTTGGCCTTGCTCATCACCACGACCGCGGCGGCACCGTCGGAGATCTGCGAGGACGACCCCGCCGTGATCGTGCCGTCCTTGGAGAACGCCGGACGCAGCTTGCCCAGCGACTCGGCCGTCGTCTCCGCGCGGATGCCCTCGTCCTTGCTGAAGACGACCGGCTCGCCCTTGCGCTGCGGGATCTCGACCGGGGTGATCTCGGCCTCGAACAGGCCGTTCTTCTGCGCGGCGGCGGCCCGCTGGTGGGACAGGGCCGCCACCTCGTCCTGCTCCGGCCGGGCGACGCCGAGCCGCGTGTTGTGCTTCTCCGTCGACTCGCCCATGGCGATGTTCTCGAAGGCGTCGGTCAGACCGTCGTACGCCATGGCGTCGATCATCTCCACCGCGCCGTACTTGAAGCCCTCGCGGGACTTCGGCAGCAGGTGGGGGGCGTTGGTCATGGACTCCTGGCCGCCCGCGACGATCACGTCGAACTCACCCGCGCGGATCAACTGGTCGGCGAGCGCGATGGCGTCGAGGCCGGACAGACACACCTTGTTGACGGTGAGCGCCGGGACGTTCATCGGAATGCCGGCCTTGACCGCGGCCTGGCGTGCCGGGATCTGTCCCGCCCCGGCCTGGAGCACCTGGCCCATGATCACGTACTGCACCTGGTCGCCACCGATCCCCGCACGGTCGAGGGCGGCCTTGATCGCGAAGCCGCCGAGGTCGGCTCCCGAGAAGGACTTCAGCGAGCCCAGCAACCGCCCCATGGGCGTCCGGGCCCCCGCGACGATCACCGAGGTCGTGCTGTTCGATCCAGTCATGAGCTGCGATCCCCTTACCGGCCTGCACAGGCCGAGGAGTGAACGAGGGTTTACTTCGAATGTACTGAGCGGTAGACCACCCCGTCATCCGGCGAAGCGTGTGATCGCGCGCACGTTGCGTAACCACCTCCGGCGCGCTCCACTGAATTCATGCTGACTCGAATCGACCACATCGGGATCGCCTGTTTCGACCTCGACAAGACCGTCGAGTTCTACCGGGCCACGTACGGCTTCGAGGTGTTCCACTCCGAGGTCAACGAGGAGCAGGGCGTGCGCGAGGCCATGCTCAAGATCAACGATACGTCCGACGGCGGAGCGTCGTACCTGCAGCTCCTGGAGCCGACCCGGGAGGATTCCACGGTCGCGAAGTGGCTGGCGAAGAACGGCGAGGGCGTCCATCACATCGCCTTCGGTACGGCGGATGTCGACGCGGAGGCCGCCGGCATCAAGGACAAGGGCGTACGCGTTCTGTACGAAGAGCCGCGACGCGGCTCCATGGGGTCACGGATCACCTTCCTTCACCCCAAGGACTGCCACGGCGTACTGACAGAACTGGTCACTTCAGCGCCTGTTGAGTCACCTGAGCACTGACCCCCGTACATAAGGGCCGGTAGGGTTGGGGTCGGTCGCCGCTCCAACCAGGGCGACCTGGTCCTGCCGTCAAAGCGGGACCAAGTCCGGGGTCCGGGTTTCGGGGGACGAGCGACGGGGCAGCAGCCCATGCTCCGCCGTTGATCTGACACCATTCCCCGGGGGCCCCGTTCGGCGGATGGACGGAGCTCGTTTGGAGAGACTTGCGACCAGGGGACGGATGGGACCGCGCAGTGCGGGGCTACGAACGCCAGGAGCGAGAGCCGGCGGCTGACGTCGACCACCTCTCTCGGTTCGAGGCCGAGATGGATCGGCTCAAGACCGAGCGGGAAAAGGCGATCCAGCACGCCGAGGACCTCGGCTACCAGGTCGAGGTGCTGCGCGCCAAGTTGCACGAGGCGCGCCGCACCATCATGTCCCGGCCCGCCTACGACGGCGGCGACCTCGGCTACCAGGCCGAGCAGCTGCTGCGCAACGCCCAGATCCAGGCCGACCAGCTGCGCCAGGACGCCGAGCGCGAGCTGAGCCAGGCCCGCGCCCAGACCCAGCGCATCCTCCAGGAGCACGCCGAGCAGGCGGCGCGGCTCCAGGCGGAGCTGCACCAGGAGGCGGTCACCCGCCGCCAGCAGCTCGACCAGGAGCTCGCCGAGCGCCGGCAGACCGTCGAGACGCACGTCAACGAGAACGTGGCCTGGGCCGAGCAGCTGCGTGCCCGCACCGAGCAGCAGGCCCGCCGGCTCCTCGACGAGTCCCGCGCGGAGGCCGAGCAGGCCATGGCCGCCGCCCGCGCCGAGGCCGAGCGGCTGACCGCCGAGGCCCGGCAGCGGCTGCAGAGCGAGGCCGAGGCCGCCCGCGCGGAGGCCGAGCAGCTGCTGCGCCGCGCCCGCACGGACGCCGAGCGGCTGCTGAACGCCGCCTCCACGCAGGCCCAGGAGGCCACCGACCACGCCGAGAAGCTGCGTACCTCCACCACGACGGAGTCGGAGACCGCCCGCCGCGAGGCCCAGGAGCTGAGCCGGGCCGCCGAGCAGCGCATCGCGGAGGCGGACACCGCGCTGCGCGAGGCGCGCGCCGAGGCGGAGAAGCTGGTCACCGAGGCCAAGGCGGCCGCCGAGAAGGCCCTCGCCAGCGCCGAGTCGGCGAACGAGCAGCGCACGCGCACGGCGAAGGAGCAGGTCGCCCGGCTGGTCACCGAGGCCACCAAGGAGGCCGAGGCCACCAAGTCGGACGCCGAGCAGATCGTCGCGGACGCCCGCGCCGAGGCCGAGAAGCTGCTCGCCGAGGCCGCCGAGAAGGCCCGGACGCTCACCGCCGAGGAGAGCGCGACCCAGCTGTCCAAGGCGGCCAAGACGGCCGAGGACGTCCTCAACAAAGCGCAGGAGGACGCCAAGCGGACCACCAAGGCCGCCGCCGAGGAGGCCGAGCGGATCCGCACCGAGGCCGAGGCCGAGGCGGACCGGCTGCGGGCCGAGGCGCACGACATCGCCGAGCAGCTCAAGGGCGCGGCGAAGGACGACACCAAGGAGTACCGCGCCAAGACGGTCGAGCTGCAGGAGGAGGCCCGCCGGCTGCGTGGCGAGGCCGAGCAGCTGCGCGCCGACGCGGTCGCCGAGGGCGAGAAGATCCGCGCGGAGGCCCGCAAGGAGGCCGTGGCGCAGATCGAGGAGGCGGCCAGGACCGCCGAGGAGCTGCTGTCCAAGGCCAAGGCCGACGCGGACGAGCTGCGCCAGAAGGCCACCACGGACAGCGAGAAGGTCCGCACGGAGGCCATCGAGCGGGCGACCACGCTGCGCCGGCAGGCCGAGGAGACCCTGGACCGCACGCGCAAGGAGGCCGAACGGCACCGCGCCGAGGTCGTCGAGCAGGCCGAGGGCATCAAGGCCGACGCCGAGCGGGCCGCGCGCGAACTGCACGAGGAGACCGAGCAGGCCATAGAGGCCCGCCGCGCGGAGGCCGCCGAGGAACTGACCCGCCTGCACACCGAGGCCGAGCAGCGTCTCGCCACCGCCGAGCAGGCGCTGACCGACGCCCGCGAGGAGGGCGCGCGGATCCGCCGCGAGGCCGCCGAGGAGACCGAGCGGCTGCGCACCGAGGCCGCCGAGCGGATCCGCACGCTCCAGGAGCAGGCCGAGGCCGAGGCCGAGCGGGTGCGCGACGAGGCCGCGTCCGACGCGTCCGCCTCCCGGGCCGAGGGCGAGGCCATCGCCGTACGCCTGCGCTCGGAGGCCGCCTCCGAGGCCGAGCGGATGAAGTCGGAGGCGCAGGACACCGCCGATCGGGTACGGGCGGAGGCGCAGGCCGCTGCCGAGCGGCTGTCGACGGAGGCGTCGGAGACGCTGGCCGCCGCGCAGGAGGAGGCCAACCGGCGTCGGCGCGAGGCCGAGGAGTACCTGGGCGCGGCGCGGCAGGAGGCCGACCAGGAGCGAGGGCGGGCCCGCGAGCAGAGCGAGGAGCTGCTGGCCTCGGCGCGCAGGCGCGTGGAGGAGGCGCAGACCGAGGCCGTACGTCTGGTCGAGGAGGCCGACCGGCGCGCCACCGAGATGGTGTCGGCCGCCGAGCAGCACGCCCAGCAGGTGCGGGACTCGGTCGCCGGGCTGCACGAGCAGGCCCAGGAGGAGATCACCGGGCTGCGCAGTGCCGCCGAGCACGCGGCGGACCGTACGCGCCGGGAGGCCGAGGAGGAGGCGGACCGGGTCCGCCACGACGCCTATGCCGAGCGCGAGCGGGCCGCCGAGGACGCCGGCCGCGTCCGGCGGGAGGCGAGCGAGGAGTCCGAGGCCGCCAAGGCGCTTGCGGAGCGCACGGTCTCGGAGGCGATCGCGGAGGCGGAGCGGCTGCGCTCGGACGCCTCCGAGCACGCCCAGCGGGTGCGTACCGAGGCGTCGGAGGCCATCGCCGAGGCCGAGCAGGCGGCGTCGCGCACCCGGGCGGAGGCCCGCGAGGACGCCAACCGCATCCGGTCGGACGCGGCCACCCAGGCGGACACCCTCATCACCGAGGCGCGCAACGAGGCGGAGCGGCTCACCACGGAGACGGTCGCGGACACCGACCGGCTGCGGCAGGAGACGGTCGCCGAGGCGGAGCGGCTGCGGTCGGAGACGATCGCGGAGGCCGAGCGGGTTCGGGCCGAGGCGGCCGCCGCGGCCGAGCAGCTCATGGCGGACGCCACCGGCGACGCGGAGCGGCTGCGTGCCGAGGCCGCCGAGACGATCGGGGCGGCGCGGCAGCACGCCGAGCGGATCCGCAGCGAGTCCCAGCGGGTCAGGGCCGAGGCGCATGCGGAGGCCGAGCGGGTCACGACGGCCGCGCGCGAGGAGGCCGACCGGACGCTCGACGAGGCCCGCAAGGAGGCCAACAAGCGGCGCTCCGAGGCGGCCGAGCAGGTCGACAAGCTCATCACTCAGACCACGGCCGAGGCCGACAAGCTGCTCACCGAGGCGCAGCAGCAGGCCCTGAAGACCACCGCGGACGCGGAGTCGCAGGCCGACTCCATGGTCGGCGCGGCCCGTACCGAGGCCGACCGGCTGGTGTCCGAGGCGACGGTCGAGGGCAACGCGACGGTGGAGAAGGCCCGTACGGACGCGGACGAGCTGCTCGTCGGCGCCCGGCGGGACGCCACCGCGATCAGGGAGCGCGCGGAGGAGCTGCGCGACCGCATCACCGCCGAGATCGAGGACCTGCACGAGCGGGCCCGCCGCGAGGCCGCCGAGACGATGAGGTCGACCGGCGACCGCTGCGACGCGCTCATCAAGGCCTCCGAGGAGCAGCTGGAGAAGGCGCAGGCGAAGGCCAAGGAGCTGGTCTCGGAGGCCAACTCCGAGGCGGGCAAGGTCCGTATCGCGGCCGTGAAGAAGGCCGAGGGGCTCCTGAAGGAGGCCGAGCAGAAGAAGTCGGCGCTGATCCGGGAGGCCGAGGAGCTGAAGGCCGAGGCGATCCGCGAGGCGAAGCGCACGGTAGAGGAGGGCAAGCGGGAGCTGGAGATCCTGGTGCGCCGCCGCGAGGACATCAATGCGGAGATCTCCCGTGTCCAGGACGTCCTTGAGGCGTTGGAATCCTTCGAGGCCCCGTCCGCGGGGAAGGACACCGGTGTCAAGGCGGGCGCCACGGTCGGCGCACCACGATCGGGTGGCAAGTCGTCAGAAGGCTAGCCTGAAGACGGCATTCCGGTGTTTTATGGGGCCTTTGACCAAGTCTTTGGCAAGCCGTCCCAGGGTCATCCACCCAAAAGGGGTGTCATTCTCCAGATCAAACACGCATCCGCTCGATGACACACCGCTTCGGCCCCTAGGATTCCACCTATCACCTCACCGGTCTCATTCGACAGGAACCCCATGAGCGACACTTCCCCCTATGGCTTCGAGCTTGTGCGGCGTGGGTACGACCGCGCGCAGGTGGACGAACGCATCTCGAAGCTCGTCTCCGACCGCGACAGCGCTCTGGCCCGCATCACCGCTCTGGAAAAGCGCATCGAGGAGCTCCACCTCGAGACGCAGAACGCCCAGGCCCAGGTAACCGACGCCGAGCCGTCGTACGCCGGTCTCGGCGCGCGTGTCGAGAAGATCCTCCGCCTCGCCGAGGAAGAGGCCAAGGATCTGCGCGAGGAGGCCAGGCGCGCGGCCGAGCAGCATCGCGAACTCGCCGAGTCCGCGGCCCAGCAGGTCCGCAACGACGCAGAATCGTTCGCTGCGGAGCGCAAGGCCAAGGCCGAGGACGAGGGCGTCCGGGTCATCGAGAAGGCCAAGAGTGACGCCTCGCAGCTGCGCGCGGAGGCCCAGAAGGACGCGCAGTCCAAGCGCGAGGAGGCCGACGCCCTCTTCGAGGAGACCCGGGCGAAGGCCGCGCAGGCCGCGGCCGACTTCGAGACGAACCTCGCCAAGCGCCGCGAGCAGTCCGAGCGCGACCTGGCCTCGCGTCAGCAGAAGGCGGAGAAGCGTCTGGCGGAGATCGAGCACCGCGCGGAGCAGCTGCGCCTGGAGGCGGAGAAGCTGCGCACGGACGCCGAGCGCCGCGCCCGGCAGACCGTCGAGACGGCGCAGCGTCAGGCCGAGGACATCGTGGCCGACGCCAACGCCAAGGCCGACCGTATCCGTTCGGAATCCGAGCGGGAGCTCGCGGCGCTCACCAACCGCCGCGACTCGATCAACGCCCAGCTGACGAACGTGCGCGAGATGCTCGCCACGCTCACGGGCGCCGCGGTGGCCGCCGCCGGCTCCCCGGCCGAGGACGAGCCGATCTCCCGGGGCGTTCCGGCTCAGCAGTCCCGGTAACGGTCCGGCGTACGTCTGCGGAACATCGGTGAAGCCCTCTGCCCCTGCGGTGGCAGAGGGCTTTGCCGCGTTCTAGCGTGGGGCGCATGATCGAGCTCGAGGGGCTGACCAAGCGGTACGGCGAGAAGGTGGCGGTCAACAACCTCACCTTCAGCGTCAGACCGGGTATCGTCACGGGCTTCCTCGGGCCCAACGGGGCCGGCAAGTCGACGACCATGCGCATGATGCTCGGGCTCGACCGTCCGACCGCCGGCGACGTCCGCATCGACGGCAAGCACTACGACCGGCTCAAGGATCCGCTGACGTACATCGGTGCCCTCCTGGAGGCCAAGGCCTGGCACGGCGGGCGCAGCGCCTACAACCACCTGTTGTGCCTCGCGCAGAGCAACGGCATTCCGCGGAACCGGGTGCGGGAGGTGCTGGAGACCGTCGGGCTGACGGCGGTCGCGCGCAAGAAGACCAAGAGCTTCTCGCTCGGCATGGGCCAGCGGCTCGGCATCGCCGCCGCGCTGCTCGGCGACCCGCGGATCCTGATGTTCGACGAGCCGGTCAACGGCCTCGACCCCGAGGGCATCCACTGGATCCGCAACCTGATGAAGTCCCTGGCCGCGCAGGGCCGTACGGTCTTCGTCTCGTCCCACCTCATGAGCGAGATGGCGCTGACCGCCGACCATCTCGTCGTCATCGGGCAGGGGCGGCTGCTCGCGGACACCTCGATGGCCGACTTCATCGCGCGGAACTCGCGCAGTTACGTCCGGATCCGCACCCCGCAGCGCGAGCGGCTGCTCGATGTACTGCACTGGGCCGGGCTCACGGTCGTACAGAACGGCAACGGCACGCTGGAGGTCGACGGCGGCAAGCCCGAGCACATCGGTGAGCTCGCGGCGCAGTACCAGGTCGTGCTGCACGAGCTGAGTCCCCAGCAGGCCTCCTTGGAGGAGGCGTTCATGCAGCTGACCGCGGAGTCGGTGGAGTACCACGCGCACGACGGGACGCCTCCCGAGCAGCAGCAGTGGGGCGACGGCCGGAGGAGGAAGTGAGCATGGCGGCGATCCAGGTCGTCCGGTCCGAGTGGACCAAGATCCGGTCGGTGGCGTCCACGGTGTGGACGCTCTCGCTGGCCGTGGTCGTCACCGTCGCGCTGGGCGCGTTGATCTCGGCCCTGTCGAAGAGCGAGTTCGACACCATGAGCCGGCAGGACCAGCTCACCTTCGACCCGACCTTCATCAGCTTCGCGGGCATGGGCCTCGGTCAGCTCGCGATGATCGTGTTCGGGGTGCTCGTCGTGTCGAACGAGTACAGCACCGGCATGATCCGCACCTCGCTGGCCGCCGTACCGCAGCGCGGCACCTTCCTGTTCAGCAAGATCGCGGTCGCCACCGGCCTCGCGCTGGCCGTCGGCATGGCGACCAGCTTCGTCGCGTTCTTCCTCGGGCAGGCGATGCTCGGCGAGCACAAGGCGGCGATCGGCGACCCGGGCGTGCTGCGCGCGGTCATGGGCGGCGGGCTCTACATGGCCCTCATCGCGATGTTCTCGATGGGCGTGGCCGCGATGCTGCGCTCGCCGATGCTGTCGCTGGGCATCCTGATGCCGTTCTTCTTCCTGATCTCCAACATCCTCGGCAGCGTCGACGCGACGAAGAAGATCGGCCGGTACCTGCCCGACCAGGCCGGCAGCAAGATCATGCAGGTGGTCACCCCGGTCGACGACGACACTCCGTACGGCCCCTGGGGTGGGCTCGGGATCATGGCGCTGTGGGTGGTCGCGGCGCTCCTCGGGGGCTACCTCATGATCAAGAAGCGCGACGCGTGAGGCTCAGGGCTTCGCTTTCATTTGAGCGGAACCGTCAGCGCCCCGATAAGCTCCTAACCCTTACGGGGGCGTGTGCCCCGCTGTCCTGAACCTTGCGATGGGTGCGGAGCATGATCGAGGCAGTCGGCCTGACCAAGCGCTACGGCGACAAGACCGCTGTGTACAACCTTTCCTTCCAGGTGCGGCCCGGTGCCGTCACCGGTTTCCTCGGGCCCAACGGCTCGGGCAAGTCGACGACGATGAGGATGATCCTCGGACTGGACAATCCGACCTCGGGGCAGGTGACGATCGGTGGCTATCCGTATCGCAAGCTGCCCAACGCGCCCCGCCAGGTCGGCGCGCTGCTGGACGCCAAGGCCGTGCACGGCGGCCGGGCCGCCCGCAACCACCTGCTGTGCCTGGCCCAGCTGGCCGGCATCCCGGCCCGGCGGGTCGACGAGGTGCTGGGCGTGGTCGGGCTCCAGGACGTGGCGAAGAAGCGGTCCAAGGGCTTCTCGCTCGGCATGGGCCAGCGGCTCGGCATCGCCGCCGCGCTCCTCGGCGACCCCCAGGTGCTGCTGTTCGACGAGCCGGTCAACGGCCTCGACCCCGAGGGCATCCACTGGGTCCGCAACCTCATGAAGGCGCTCGCGGCGGAGGGCCGTACGGTCTTCGTCTCGTCCCACCTCATGAGCGAGATGGCGCTGACCGCCGACCACCTGATCGTCATCGGGCGCGGGCAGCTGCTCGCCGACATGAGTGTGACGGAGTTCATCTCGGCCAACTCCGCCGACTTCGCGCGCGTGCGGACGCCCGACACCGAGCCGCAGCTGCGCGAGAAGCTGTCGTCCGCGCTCACCGAGGCCGGCGGCCATGTGATGCCGGAGCAGGACGGCGCGCTGCGCGTCACGGGACTGCCGCTGCCGCGCATCAGCGACATCGCGCACGACACCGACGTACGGCTGTGGGAGCTGTCGCCGCACCAGGCCTCCCTGGAGGAGGCGTACATGCGGATGACCCAGGGGGCTGTCGACTACCGCTCCTCCATCGACCAGAAGGCCGGGCTCCAGCAGCCGCTGCCGCCCGGTGCGCAGCCGCCGATGCCGGTGCCGGGGCAGGGCCAGCCCGGCTGGTACGCCCCGCCGCCGCCCCAGCAGGGCGGTCAGCCCTTCGCGATGTCGCAGGGGCAGCCGCCCGGGCCGCAGGGACAGCCGCCCGCCGGTCCGTACGGCGCTCCCGCCGCGCCCGGCGCTCCCGGCGCGGGTGCGCCGAACCCTTACGCGCAGCAGGCCCCGCAGGGCCAGGCTCCGGCCCCCGCCGCCGCTCACCCCGCAGCCCCTGCCTCCGCCCCGACCAAGCCCGAGGACGCCCGATGAGCACCCCCCAGCCCCCGATGCCGCAGGCCGCCGCACCGAACTGGCAGGCTGCGCCCGGACCGTCGTTGTCCGGCTACACCTCGCCGATCCCGGTCGTGCCCACCCACCTCGGGCACGCGATCGCCTCCGAGTGGACGAAGATCAGGTCGGTGCGCTCCACGATGTGGACGCTCGGCGTGTTCGTGCTGCTCGTGATCGGCATCGGGCTGGCGGCCGGTGCGCTGGTCGCCGCCAATTCCTCCGACGGGAGCCTGGCGGCCGAGAACCCGCTGTCGTTCGGCTTCTTCGGGCTGCTGCTGGGCAGCATGTGCATCATCACGCTCGGCGTACTGACCACCGCCTCGGAGTACGGCACCGGCATGATCCGGACCACGATGGTGGCCTGCCCCTCCCGGGGCCGGGTCCTCGCGGCGAAGGCCATCGTGTTCTTCTCGGTCGCCTTCGTGGTCACGCTGGCGTCGGCGCTCCTCGTCGCCCTGGCGGACGTCGCCCTGCTGGACGGCGCCCGGTCGCCGTCCGGCGGGGAGTGGCTGAAGGGCACGGTCGGCATCTCGCTCTACATCGCGCTGCTCGGCCTGCTCTCGCTCGTCGTCGGCTCGGTCGTGCGGCACTCTGCGGGCGCGATCACCCTCATGATCGGGCTCGTGCTGGCCCCGCTGGTCATCGCGCTGTTCATGTTCTCGGCGTCGCTGGAGGGCCTGCGCGAGGCCCTGGTCGAGTACTCGATCCCGAACCAGCTCAGCGTCTTCTACTCCAACTCCCTCACCGAGTCCGGCCCGTCCGGCTGGGACCCGCTGTGGATCATCCTGGGCGTGACGGCCGCCGCGTTCGCCGGCGCCGTCGCGCTGCTGGAGAAGCGGGACGTGTAAGGGGTCCTTGCACTATGAGCGCCCGATCAGGTCGCGTGGTCTGGTGCCGTGCATCGCAAGGCGCCGGAGCGCCCTCGATGGGGGTCCCCCCGCGCGAGGCTGTTCGAGCGTGGGGGAGGAGCCACGTGGGCGTTTCGGCAACGCGGCGAGGTGCGGTGCCAGGCCGCGCGACCCGGGCGGGCATAGTGCAAGGACCCCTAAGCCCCGGGCTGTTACTGGAAGAGCTGTAGGGCTGTCAGAACTTCGGCACGTTCCTGGACCGCTGCACCCGCGTGGTGCGGCGGTCCTTCGCGTTCCAGCACGCCCTGTGCCAGTGGCGGCGGTCGTCGACGCCCGCGTGCTGGGGCCAGGCCACGACGTGCGGGACACCGTCCGGGATCAGCTGCTCGCAGCCC
This sequence comes from Streptomyces sp. NL15-2K, assembly GCF_030551255.1. Taxonomy (GTDB): domain Bacteria; phylum Actinomycetota; class Actinomycetes; order Streptomycetales; family Streptomycetaceae; genus Streptomyces. Next base: position 7,972,976 of record NZ_CP130630.1, on the reverse strand, counting down.
GGGCAGCGGTACGCCTTGCCCTGGGCGCTTGCCCCGGCCACATGGCGCACGCTCCACTCCTCGCCGTGCCAGTCCTCCGTGGACTGCCAGCCGCCGTAGCGGCCGGGACGGTCGTCCTCGGCGCTCCGGCCGGACGAACCGGCTCCCTTGGGTCGGTTGCGACGCGGGGACACAGGACACCTCACGGGGCTATACAGGAAGCACGGGCCGCATCCAGCCTACGCGGCACGGACGGGGGTATGCGTACGTCACCAACCGTCACAAGTCTCCTTCCCGCACGACGCATTCTGCAGACAATCAACAAATCTCTTCGCAGGCCGTGTCCTCGGCACATGTCAGGCGGTTATGCCGGGTGGGGGAGCTCCGCGTCGGAGCCAAGGAAGCAGGAAAAGCACATGCGCGTAGGAAGTTTCGTGTTGGCCGCCCAGTTCCCGGGCCAGGGCCAGGGGGAGGCGCTGCACCGCGCGGTCCGCTCGGCCGAGGTCGCGGAGGAGGCGGGGCTCGACTCGGTCTGGCTGGCCGAGCACCACTTCGTGCCGTACGGCACCTGTCCCTCGGCCGTCACCCTCGCCGCGTTACTGCTCGGCCGCACCCGCCGCATCCAGGTCGGCACGGCCGTCAGCGTGCTGCCCACCGCCCACCCCGTGGCGCTCGGCGAACAGGCCGCGCTGCTGCACATGACGAGCGGCGGACGCTTCTCGCTGGGTGTCGGCCGCGGCGGCCCGTGGGTGGACCTGGAGGTGTTCGGCACGGGTCTTCAGGCGTACGAGACGGGGTTCCCCGAATCACTCGATCTGCTGGTGCGCTGGCTGCGCGAACCCTCCGTCGCGGCCTCCGGCGAGCGCTTCAATTTCCGTGAAGTCGCCGTCGTACCACGGCCGTCGGAGGCGCTGACGGAGGCCGCGGGCCCCGAGGTGGTCGTCGCGTGCACGTCCCCGGAGAGTGTGCGGCTGGCCGCCGAGCGCGGGCTGCCGATGCTGCTCGGCATGCATGTCGGGGACGAGGAGAAGGCCGAGATGGTCGCCCTGTGGCGCCGGCACGCGCGCGCGTCCGGCCATCCCCCCGAGCAGGTCCTCGACGCGGCCCATGTGTCGGCCGGCGTCTGCCAGATCGCCGACCGGCGTACGGACGCGGCGGAGACGCTGCTGAAGACGATGCCCGGCTGGCTGAGGCTGGGGCTCGGCGCCCATGTCACGGTGGACGGCCGCGAGCGCCGGATGCGCGATCCGCTGGCGTACACCGAACTGCTCTGCGGGCTGCACCCGGTGGGCACTCCGCGGCTGTGCGCCGACCGGCTCGCGGCGACCAGCGAGCGGACCGGTGTCTCCCGGTTCGCCCTGCTCGTCGAGGGCTCGGGAGACCTGGCGGCCACCGAGGAGAACGTACGGCGGCTCGGTGCCGAAGTGCTGCCGCAGCTCTCTTGAACGGCCCTGTTCTGCAGAGGGCTTGCCGCTCCGGTACTGAATGCACCTCCCGCGTACGGAACGGCAAGCCGACGACTGACCGCGTCAGCAGTCCCGGAACTCCGGAGACTGGTTCAGCAGTTGGTTGCGCACCGAGGTGAACCGGGCCAGCGTCTCGTCGACGGAGGAGTCCAACGGGAACACCGCCACCCGGTGGCAGTTCTGGAAGGCCAGCCGCACACCGAAGTGCCGTTGCAGTGCGCCGCGTATCGCGTCACTCGCGAGCGCACGCAGCAGCTGACCGCGTGCCTGCTCGTCCGGCGGGGGCGTCTGGTTGTCGGCGAACTGACCGCCGTCGACCTTCAGCTGGGCCACCAGGGAGCTGACCATCTCCCACGCATAGGGCAGGGAGGTCCGGACGCAGTCGACGAAGGCAGCTTCGTCGACCTCGCCTCGCTCGGCCTGTTCGAGTAGGGCCGGTGAGACGTCGAGCGACATGGGTTCTCCTCTCGCACCCCCGATCAACGGGGGTTGCCGGACAGATAAGGGGAGTTCGCGCTACCAAACACGCTGTGTACACAAATCGCGACCTCCCGTTTACTACCGTAAGGAACCGAGGGTGACCGCACCAGCAGAATGCGTACATGGAGCGGCCTCATTGGGCACACAATCGGCCACAACCGAACAGGTATGTTCTGGGCCGAATCGCGTGCACAGGGGCCCGTCCAGTAGCGTTGCCGACCATGCGTCTCGTCATTGCCCGGTGTTCCGTCGACTACGCGGGCCGGCTCACCGCACACCTGCCCTCGGCCCCCCGCCTGATCCTCGTCAAGGCGGACGGAAGCGTCTCGATCCACGCGGACGACCGGGCCTACAAGCCCCTGAACTGGATGTCGCCGCCCTGCACGCTGAGGGAGGGCAGCGGCGAGGATGAGGGCGTCTGGACCGTCATCAACAAGGCGGGCGAGAAGCTCATCATCACGATGGAGGAAGTCCTGCACGACTCCTCGCACGAACTGGGCGTCGATCCCGGCCTGATCAAGGACGGCGTGGAAGCACACCTCCAGGAGCTGCTCGCCGACCGCATCGAGACCCTCGGCGAGGGCTACACGCTCATCCGCCGCGAGTACATGACGGCCATCGGGCCGGTCGACATCCTGTGCCGGGACGCGGACGGACAGACCGTCGCCGTCGAGATCAAGCGGCGCGGTGAGATCGACGGCGTGGAGCAACTCACGCGCTACCTGGAGCTGTTGAACCGGGATCCCCATCTCGCCCCGGTCCGCGGCATCTTCGCCGCGCAGGAGATCAAGCCGCAGGCCCGCGTCCTCGCCACCGACCGCGGCATCGGCTGCCAGGTCCTCGACTACGACGCCATGCGGGGCATCGAGGACGACAAGCTGCGGTTGTTCTGAGGCGTAGCCCGGGGAGTCCGGGGAGTCCTACGACGTCCAGGGCCCGGTCCGCCGAGAAGCGGACCGGGCCCTGCTGTGCTGGAGCTCAGATCACGTCGCCCGAGTTGCTGGGCGCCCCCGGGTCGGTGCTCTCCGGGGCGCTCGCCGAGGTGGTCGTCTCCGCCGGGGCGCCGGTGGGGGCGGGGCCGCTGGCCGAGTCGGAGGTCGACGGGGCATCCGTCGGCGGGCCCGTCGGGGTGCCCGTGGGCGTGCCGGTCGGGGTGTCCGTCGGGTTGTCGGTCGGTGCTGTGGTCGTCGGCGTGCCCGTCGGCGGCTTCGACGTAGGTGTCGGGGGCTTGGACGGCGATGTGGGCGGCTTCGACGGGGAGGTGGCCGGCGGCTTCGGCGACCCGCTGCCCGTCCCCTGCGTACCGCTCGGCTCGTCCGACGGGTCGCTCGGGGTGGCGGTCGGCGTCGGATCGTCCGACGTGCCGTACGTCCCGTCCGGCCCCGGGTCGGTCGGTTCGCTCGTCGCCGCACCGGTGCCGCCGGAACCGTCGCCGTTCTCCGCCTTGTCCGCGCCGAGGCTGCCGTCGTCCGGGCCCGGGCTGGCCGACGGGTTGACGCCGACGTGCTCGGCCGGCGGGTTGGTCTCGTTGTCGGATGTGGCGCCGAGCGTCACCACCGTGCCGAGCACGGCCACGAGCAGCGCGCCCGCGCCGGCCGCCACGAGGTTGCGCCGGGCGAGTCCTCTGAGGCCGCCCCGGGCCTTGTGCGTCGACGAGTACGACGCGGACGGCGAAGACGAAGCGGTCGGCACGGTCGGCGAGGACGACGCGGTCGAGGCCTGGTAGGTGACCAGAGTGGAGGTGTCGCCGGGCCGCTGGAGCTGGGGGAACGGCGCCGGTACGCTGCCCGGCGGCGACTGCGACTCCTCGGACCGGGCGTCCGGCACCTCCTCGCCCGCGGTGGCGGCGAGACCGGGCACGGTGCCCGAGCGGTCGGCCACCAGGGCCAGCGCGCGGCGGCCGGCGACGGTGCCGCGCTTGTCGGCGAGGGCGCCGCGCAGCCCGATGGAGGCCTCCAGTTCGGCACGGGCCCGGTCGAACTGCCCGCCGCACAGCGCGAGGATGCCCAACTCGTGGTGGAAATAGGCTTGTTCCGAGACGTCCTCGGCGAGCCGGGCGGCCTCCGCGCCGGACCGCAGCGCCTGCTCCCAGGCGCTCCAGTGCCCGCCCGCGGCGAACGCGGGCGCCGCCGTGCGGGCCAGCCGCACGGTGGGGCTCTCCTCGCCCTCGGCGGGCGCTGTCGTGGCCGGCACCAGGACGCCGAGGGTGGCCAGCAGGGCGTCCGCCTCGGCGCACACGCGCTCGGGGGTGACCGAGGGATGTCCTGCCCACCAGCCGTAGTGCTGGGCCGCGCTGAGAGCCTGGGCCTCGATGTCGTCGGCGTACCCGGCGGCCTCCAGCTGGGTCTGCACACCGGCGGCCAGCCGGTAGCGGGCGCCGACCGGGGAGACCAGCCCGCAGTCGGCCAGCTCGCCGAGCGCGGCGTCCGCGTGGGTGTCGCCGACCAGCGCGGGCAGATGCGCCTGGTGCGGCACCTCGCCGCCGAGCGCGACGGCGAACCGCAGGGTGGCGCGCGCCGACTCGCTCAGCCGGGCGGCGAGCAGCGGGGCGGGTGCGGCGGCCTCACCGAGGGAGGGCAGCGGTACGTCCTCGCCCTCGTCGGCGTCGAAGGGGGCGTCGACCGGCAGGTCGAAGGGAGGGGCGTCCGCGAAGACGCCGAACTCGTCGACGGCGTCCACACCGGCCCGCATCCGGTCGCGCTGTCGCAGCAGGGCCCCGGCCTGGACGAAGCGCAGCGGCAGACCCTCGGACTCGAACCAGAGGTCGCCCGCCCAGTTGGACTCCTCCTCGGTGAGTACGCGCCCCACCGCACGTTCGAGGAGTTCCAGGCCGTCGGCCCGCTCGAGCCCGCCGAGGAAGACCTCTTCGATCACGGATTCGGTGGACGGGGCGGGCACGTCGGGCGTGGCCGCGATCAGGAAGGCGCACTCGGGGGTGGCGTCGAGCAGTTCGTCGAGCGCGGCGCCGCCGAACTCGATGTCGTCGAGGACGACGACCGCGCCGATCTCGCGGACGTACCCGAGCAACTCGACCCGTTCCGGGCGGTGCAGGGGCGCGTTGTGGACGGCGTAGAAGAGGTCGTACAGCAGATCGCTCGGCGTGCGGTGGAAGCCGTTCAGGCGGATGACGCCGTCGGGTGCGAGGTCCGCGCAGTCCTCGGCGACGACGTCGAGGAGGCTGGTGCGGCCGGAGCCGGCCGGGCCGGTGAGGCGTACGGAGCGGCCGCGGGCGAGCAGCCGTACCAGGCGCTCGCGTTCGTCCTGGCGGGCCAGGAGCGGCAGCGTGGGCCGGCCCGGACCGGGCGGCACGGGTGCCTTGGCGGCGCGGGCCACCTCGGCGCGTTCGGCCGCGCCGAGCTTCTCGGGCCGCCGGGGGCGCTCGCCCGGCGGGCAGGCCTCGATCTCACTGCCGTCGACCGGGTTGACGGTGAGCAGGTAGTCGCCCGTGACGAGCTGCACCGTGCGGGCGAGCGCGGGCGCGTGCTGTCCGAAGTCGGATGTGAGGGAGTCCCTGGCCGGGCGCCGGCCCGGCACATGGCCGTCACCTTCGTGGCCGTACTCCTCGGGTTCCCGGTTGTTCGGGTCCATAGGTTTCAAGCCCCCCAAAAGCGTCGTGTGCCCATCCGGCCCCTCCCGGCCTGCTGCACACCGCGCTGTCGCTTCTGGTCCGGGCCCGCTCGAGGGTTGTCAGCGGCGGGCGACCGAACCCTAAACCTTCGCACAGTATCTACGACAGCCCGGGGTACCGCGCCGTCCGAGACGTCACAGTCTCGTGAGGATTGGGCGCGTCGTACGATTCGCCGCCCCGCACCAGGTCTCCCCCGTCGCCGAGGTCACACCCGAGGCAGGGACTCCAACCCGATGCCGCCCTCGATCGCGAGGATGCGGTGCAGCCTCGTCGCGACGAGCAGGCGCTGCATCTGCGGCGGTACCCCACGCAGCACCAGTCGTCGGCCGCAGCGGCCGGCCCGCCGGTGTGCACCCATGATCACCCCGAGTCCCGTGGCGTCCCAGGAGTCCAGCTCGGACAGGTCCAGTACCAGATCGCCGGCTCCGTCGTCGACGGCCGAGTGCAGGACCGTACGGGCGTCCGCCGCGCTGCGGACGTCGAGGCGGCCCCCGACGACCAGCTCGACGTGGTCGCCCCTGATGTGCATATGCGCTCCCCATGTGCGTGCGTGCCGTGCTCCGCGTTGTGATGCCTTGCTGTGGTGTCCGGTGATGCAACCTCTGACGGTGAAGAGCCGTCAGAGGTTGCCGTCTGTAAGCGAACCGATACCGAATTCACCCCAGGGTGTGATGCCCGAGGGGCGTGTGCGGTTACCGCGCTTGCCTCAGTGCTTGTAAAAGCCCTGCCCGCTCTTGCGCCCGATGTCACCGGCGTCCACCATCCGGCGCATCAGCTCCGGTGGGGCGAACTTCTCGTCCTGGGACTCGGTGTAGATGTTGCTGGTGGCGTGCAGCAGGATGTCGACGCCGGTGAGGTCCGCCGTGGCGAGCGGTCCCATGGCGTGGCCGAAGCCCAGCTTGCAGGCGAGGTCGATGTCCTCGGCGGTGGCCACGCCCGACTCGTACAGCTTGGCGGCCTCGACGACGAGCGCCGAGATGAGCCGGGTGGTCACGAAGCCGGCCACGTCCCGGTTGACGACGATGCAGGTCTTGCCGACGGATTCGGCAAACTCCCGTGCGGTGGCGAGGGTTTCGTCGCTCGTCTTGTAACCGCGCACCAGCTCGCACAACTGCATCATCGGGACCGGCGAGAAGAAGTGCGTGCCGACGACGCGCTCCGGGCGCTCCGTCACGGCCGCGATCTTGGTGATCGGGATGGCGGAGGTGTTGGAGGCGAGGACGGCGTCGTCCCGCACGAGCTTGTCGAGGGTGCGGAAGATCTCGTGCTTGACTTCCAGCTTCTCGAAGACGGCCTCGACGACGATGTCCGCGTCGGCGGCGGCGTCCAGGTCGGTGGTCGCGGTGATGCGGGCGAGGGCGGCGTCGGCGTCGTGCGCCTCCAGCTTGCCCTTGCCGACGAACTTGTCGTACGAAGCCTTGATGCCGTCGGTGCCACGCCTGAGCGCCTCGTCGGTGACGTCACGCAGGACGACGTCCCAGCCCGCCTGCGCGGAGACCTGGGCGATACCGGAACCCATGAGTCCGGCGCCGATGACGGCAAGCTTCCGTGTCACTGTGCGACTCCCCATTGAAACGCGTTACACGCTGCTTACGTATGCTTCTCCGCCGGAGACTAGCGCTCGCGAGGGGGTATGTGACCAGTAAGTAATGCGCGTCACGTCTGCTTCCCATTCCTGCAGTGTTGTTGCTGCTCGGATTGGCTAATTCGCTCTCCGCACCGGGGTGCTGGAGTCCTGGACCGGCAGTCTGGTCCGTCGGCGATCGGCCCGTTCCTGGATGATCTGCTTCACCCGCGTGTGCGGTGTGTACAGGGTGATGTCGGGGTCACTGTCTCGTTCCAGGACGTTGATCGCTCCCGCGTGGTCTGCCTGCCACACCGCCCCGCACCGAGTGCAGTGAAGCCGGTCCCCTTTACGCATGCCGAGGATCCGGCAACAGGGGACGACTTGTGAGGTGTAGGCCGCGTTGACCAGCGTCAGCGCAGAACCTCTGCGCTCCGACAGGCTGTTGAGTGCCTCGGCCGTGACGCCCTTGGTCCAGGCGGCGAGGCGACGGTTGGTCTTCTTGCCCAGCTTCTTCCGGGACAGGAAGGGGCGGGTCAGGTCTTCGGCGACGATGTGCTCCGCCTTGTCGACCACAGCGTGGACCGCGGTGAAGGTCACCGAGCGGACACGAGCTTCGAAGGCATGGTGTCGGCGGTTGCGTTTGATGGTGCCGAGGTTGTTTTGGCTGATTCGGTCGGCCTTTGCCGAGTCACCAGACGCGCGGGCCTTATCCGCAACGGCCTGGATCTTTGCCCGGCGGACGTTCTTGGCATTACGGGAGTCCGACTCCGTCCGAAGCAGGTCGCCGAGTTCCAACCCGTGGTGGTTGCCGTCAGAGTCGGTGAGGACTTCCGAATATCCCTTGTCGACGCCGATCTTTGCGGTTCCGCACGGCCGCTGACTGGACTTCAGAGTGGAGTCCTCGATCTGGTAGTGCACTTCCACACGGCCGTCACGCAGGATCAGCCGCAGCGTCCCCGTGGGAGCGACCGTGGTGTTCAGCGGGATGGCGATCAGTTGTCGGCGGACCAGCGAGGGAACGGCGAGCCAGATGTCGCCACTCTCGGTCAGAGTAAAGGTGCGATACAGGTCGGAGCGGACCACGATCTGATTCTCGGTGCGGTTCCGGCCATGCTTCCAGTGCTTCCGCATCAGGCGCGACAGATACGGATCGTCCATCCATCGGTCGCGCTTGAGCGCCGTGAAGAGCCGCTTCCGCTCGGCCTCGTCGCGGGTATGGCGTCGGATCGCCTGCCGGACCAAGGCCTTGGCTGCTTCACGGTTCGCCTTGATGTCGGCGACCGCGTCCCGCAGTGTCTCCTTCCAGTCAGTGGCGAGCACCCCGAAAGCCTCGGCAGTACAGTCCTTCATCCACTGGTCGCGAATGGTCCGGTCGGAGACACCAACGCCAGCCAGCGCCCCGTACTTCCGCCACACCAAGGAGCGCACCCTCCCAAGTCGCTGGGCCTGCTCAGCGAGCTGCTCATACTTACGAGCATTGAGGTTCTTGCTGTAAGCGATGCGAGTGACCTTCACCAGCCACCACCCGGGAGTCTGCCCCTCAGCGCCCGCTCAGAGCGTCGCCAACCGCACACGCAGCAGGTGAAGGCATTCGCCACCACGCCCCTCCACCCCCAGTCGGTGTCACAGAATCGGTCACCACACGCAACGAGCGCCAGGCGAAAAGGTCACTCGTTCGCTACTCGAACTCCCATCCCGGTCGTGACACCCACACTCCGGCCTCACCACCACCAACCCATAGCCGTGGGCGCACGAATGTTCTGGCAATTCCAGTAGCGCTTACCCTGACCACATGGTCAATCTGACGCGCATCTACACCAGGACCGGCGACCAGGGCACCACCGCCCTCGGCGACATGAGCAGGGTCGCCAAGACCGACCTGCGGATCTCCGCGTACGCGGACGCCAACGAGGCGAACGCGGTGATCGGCACGGCGGTCGCGCTGGGCAACCTGGACCGGGAGATCGTCAAGGTCCTCATCCGCGTCCAGAACGACCTGTTCGACGTGGGTGCGGACCTGTCGACGCCCGTGGTCGAGAAGCCGGAGTTCCCGCCCCTCAGGGTCGAGCAGTCCTACGTCGACAAGCTGGAGGCGGACTGCGACCACTTCCTCGAGGGGCTGGAGAAGCTGCGCTCCTTCATCCTGCCCGGTGGGACGCCCGGTGCGGCTCTGCTGCACCAGGCCTGCACGGTCGTACGGCGTGCCGAGCGCTCGACCTGGGCGGCCCTGGAGGTCCACGGTGCCCAAGGAGAGAACGGCAGCATGAACCCCCTGACCGCGACCTACCTCAACCGCCTGTCCGACCTGCTGTTCATCCTGGCGCGGGCCGCGAACAAGGACGTCGGGGACGTGCTGTGGGTGCCGGGCGGGGAGCGCTGAGGCGTTCCTACCGGTCGCGCGCCGCCTGGTACAGGCCCGTCGCGACGAGAACGCCGCCGACGCACATCATCACCACGCCGACCTTCGTCAGGGTGACGACCGGGACCTCCACTCCCCCGGTGAACAGCCACAGCACCAGGCCGGCCACGAAGGTGGCGGCACCCTCCAGCAGGTTCCTCGTCGCCGCGCTCATCGCCGGACACTCTCCTTCGAGGACGTGACCTCAGCCGCGCTCACGCCGTCGCCCGGGTCCTTCTTCGGCCAGATCAGGTACGCCAGCGCGACCAGGCCATGGATACCGGCGGCCCTGAGTGCCGCCCATTGGAAGGACCGCAGGGACGACACGTCGCCGTCGTCGCCGACGTACCAGACCGCACCCTGGAGCAGCGCGCAGGCGACGGCGGCCGCGAGGACCGTACGGAGCCACAGGCGGCCCTCGTGCCGGGCGCGCGGCATGCCGTAGCGCGGGGGTTTCGGCGGTGGCGGGGCCCCGCCCAGGCGGTGCGCGGCGTGGCCGTCCAGCCAGCGGATCGTGTAGTGGCCGTACGCGACCGTGTAGCCGATGTAGAGCGCCGCCAGCCCGTGCTCCCAGCTCGGTTCGGCGCCGTTCTTCAGGTCGATCGCCGTCACGACGAACAGGACGAGCTCCAGCACGGGCTCGCACAGCAGCAGCGCCACGCTGGTCCGGCGCCACTTCAGCAGGTAGCGGACGGCCAGGCCGAGCGCCAGCAGCACCCAGAAGCCGACTTCGCAGGCGATGATCAACGCGACGATCACGACGTACTCCCTTCGGTCACTCCTCAAGGCTCCCGTCGGGATCGCCCGCGATCGTCGTCGGCGGTGACGAAGTCGGGGTACATCGAAAGATGCAGTGCGGGACCGTTCCCGGGAATCAGGCGTTCGGCGTGCTCGCCCTGTTGGATGGACACATGGCCGTACGACTCCCCCGACCGCACCGCTTCGACCTGTGCGCCGCGCTCGCCGGACTGCTGGGCGGGCTGCTGCTGTGGGGCGTCGGCCTGGGCACGCGTGCGGGTGACGATCCGATCGTGCTCTTCGACGGCCGTTGGCCGATCCTGCTGCCGCTCGCCGTGACCGCCGGCTGCGAGGCGATGCGCCGCACCCTGCCCCGCACCGCCCTGCTGGTGGGATGGGCCGCGCTGACCGTGGACACCATGACCCAGGGCAACCTGGTCACCGTCGTGATGTTCACCGACCTCGTGTACGCGGCCGTGGTGTACGGACCGCCCGCCACCGCCCGCCGCGTCCCCTGGATCACCGGTCTGCTGACCGTGGCCGGCACGGTGGTGCCCGTGGCCGTCTTGCAGAAGCCGGAGGCCCTGCTGATCGGCGTGGTCATCGGCCTGGTCGCGCTCATGCCGGCCGCCACCGGCTGGATCGTCCGCAACCACCGCGACGCCGCCGAGGCCGCCCGGCTGCGCGCCGAACAGACCACGCTGCTCGCCGAAATGGACCGCACCCAGGCGGTGACCACGGAACGCGCCCGTATGGCACGGGAATTGCACGACATGGTCGCCAACCATCTCTCCGCCATCGCCATCCACTCCACCGCCGCGCTCTCCCTGGACGACCCGGAGACCTCCCGGGAGGCGCTCGCCGTCATCCGCGAGAACAGCGTGGAGGGCCTCGCCGAGATGCGGCGGCTGATCGGGATCCTGCGCGACGGAGACAGGGAGCCGGCCGCGACACCGACGCTCGAAGGACTCCCCGCGCTCGTCGACGGCGCCCGCACCAACGGACTCGACGTCACCCTCGACGCCGACCACGGCGCCCTGCCGGCCCCGGTCGAGCTCGCCGCCTACCGCATCGTCCAGGAGTCCCTCACCAACGCGCTCAAGCACGCCGGTCCCGGCCGCGTCACCGTCGCGCTCGCCCAGCGTGACGGCTCCCTCACCGTCGCCGTGACCAGCCCGTACGGCGACCGGGACGGGCCGCGCGCCCCCGGTTCGGGCGCCGGACTGGTGGGGATGCGGGAACGGGCCGCACTGCTGGGCGGCGGCTTCGAGGCCGGCCCCGAAGACTCCGCCGACGGCAAGATCTGGGCCGTACGAGCGACCCTCCCCGTCACCGACACCACCCCAGGAGGCCCCGCATGATCCGCGTCCTCGTCGCCGAGGACCAGTCCGCCGTCCGTGCCGGACTCGTCCTCATCCTGCGCAGCGCACCCGACATCGAGGTGGTCGGCGAGGCGTCGGACGGCGAACAGGCGGTGGCGCTGGCCCGGGAGCTGCGGCCCGACATCGTCCTGATGGACATCCAGATGCCCCGCCTCGACGGCGTCTCCGCGACCCGCCAGGTCGTCGCCGAGAACCTCGCCGACGTGCTCGTCCTGACCACGTTCGACCTCGACGAGTACGTCTTCGGCGCGCTGCGCGCGGGCGCGTCCGGCTTCCTGCTCAAGAACACCGAGGCGCGCGGGCTTCTCGACGCGGTCCGTACCGTGGCGCGCGGCGAAGGTCTGATCGCGCCGGCGGTCACCCGCCGTCTGATCGCCGAGTTCGCCGCGAAGCCCGTACGCGGGCCGTCGGCCGACCCCTCCGTCCTCGACGCGCTGACCCGGCGGGAACGGGAGGTGCTGTCCTGCCTCGGGGAGGGCCTGTCCAACGCGGACATCGGGATACGTCTCGCCATGGCGGAGGCCACCGTGAAGACCCACGTCAGCCGCCTCCTGGGGAAGCTCGAACTGCGCAGCCGCGTTCAGGCGGCGGTCCTGGCCCAGGAGTTGGGCCTGTAACAACTGACTACCTCGGACTGTCTATTGGTCTGGACCTATTGACCTATGGTCCAGACCTTTCTATTGTCCTGCGCACCTCACCAAACTCCCCCTAGGAGACGCGGATGCGCCTCGGACACAGACTCGGACTCAGGCACCGACCGGGACACAGAGCCGTGGCAGGGCTCACCACCCTGCTGCTGCCGTTCGCCGCCCTGGTCGGGCTCGCGAGCCCCGCCTCCGCCGCCCCGTCGGCGACCGCCACCTACGCCAAGACCCAGGACTGGGGCTCCGGCTTCGAAGGCAAGTGGACGGTGAAGAACACCGGCACCACGGCCATCACTTCCTGGACCGTCGAGTGGGACTTCCCCTCCGGCACGTCCGTCACCTCCGCCTGGGACGCCGACGTCACCGCCTCCGGCACCCACTGGACCGCCAAGAACAAGTCCTGGAACGGCACCCTCGCCCCCGGCGCCTCCGTCTCCTTCGGCTTCAACGGCACCGGATCCGGCTCGCCCTCCCACTGCGAGCTCAACGGCGGCAGCTGCGACGGCGGCGGCACGGTCCCCGGCGACGCGGCCCCCTCCGCGCCCGGCACCCCGACCGCCTCCGCCGTCACCAACACCACGGCGAAGCTGACCTGGAGCGCGGCCACCGACGACAAGGGCGTCAAGAACTACGACGTCCTGCGCGACGGCGCCAAGGTGGCGACCGTGACCACGACCTCGTACACCGACACCGGCCTGACCGCCGGCACCGACTACTCCTACACCGTCCAGGCCCGCGACACCGCCGACCAGACCGGCCCGGTCAGCGGCGCGGTCAAGGTGCGCACCACCGGGGGGACCACGGAACCTCCGCCCTCCGGCTCCAAGGTCAAGCTCGGCTACTTCACCGAGTGGGGCGTCTACGGCCGCAACTACCACGTCAAGAACCTGGTGACCTCCGGCTCCGCGCAGAAGATCACCCACATCAACTACGCGTTCGGCAACGTCAAGGACGGCAAGTGCGTCGTCGACGACACCTACGCCGCCTACGACAAGGCCTACACCGCCGACCAGTCCGTCAGCGGCACCGCCGACACCTGGGACCAGCCGCTGCGCGGCAACTTCAACCAGCTCCGCCAGCTGAAGGCCAAGTACCCGCACATCAAGGTGCTGTACTCCTTCGGCGGCTGGACCTACTCCGGTGGCTTCGGGCAGGCCGCCGCCAACCCGGCCGCCTTCGCCGCCTCCTGCAAGGCCGTCGTCGAGGACCCGCGCTGGGCCGACGTCTTCGACGGCATCGACATCGACTGGGAGTACCCGAACGCCTGCGGCCTGACCTGCGACACCTCCGGCCCCGCCGCCTTCAGGAACCTGATGCGGGCGCTGCGTTCGGAGTTCGGCTCGAACTACCTGGTCACCGCCGCCATCACCGCCGACGGCTCCTCCGGCGGCAAGATCGACGCGGCCGACTACGGCGGCGCCTCGGCCTACGCCGACTGGTACAACGTGATGACGTACGACTACTTCGGCGCCTGGGCGGGCACCGGGCCGACCGCCCCGCACTCACCGCTCACCTCGTACCCCGGCATCCCGGCCGCGGGCTTCAACTCCGCCGACGCGATCGCCAAGCTGAAGGCGAAGGGCGTCCCGTCCGCCAAGCTCCTGCTCGGCATCGGCTTCTACGGCCGCGGCTGGACCGGCGTCACCCAGTCCGCCCCCGGCGGCACGGCGACCGGCGCGGCACCCGGCACGTACGAGGCGGGCATCGAGGACTACAAGGTGCTGAAGAGTTCCTGCCCCGCCACCGGCACCGTCGCGGGCACGGCGTACGCGCACTGCGGCAGCAACTGGTGGTCGTACGACACTCCCTCGACGATCGCCGGGAAGATGACCTGGGCCAGGAACCAGGGCCTGGGCGGCGCGTTCTTCTGGGAGTTCAGCGGAGACACCCCGAACGGCGAGCTCGCCGCAGCGGTGAGCCGCGGGCTGAGCTGACGCCCGCCCCGGCACCGGGCAGCTCGCGGTGGGCCGGCGCCCGACGCCCCGGAGAGGCAGGTCATGTCCCTGCCTCTCCGGCTTCACCGTCACCGCTCACCCAGCCCCCGCGACAGCCGGTCATGTGCGGTCGTCGCTCGGCCACCGCACGCCGTCGGTCGGGAAAGGACGTCATCCCCACCTCACCGCGCGTCAGATCTCGGGCGCGGCGATCCGCGTGTACGTCAATCCGTTGCTGGTACCGGCGGGTGTGGTGACCGTGACGGAAACCGGCCCCGCGAGGCCTGGCGGGGCGACGGTGGTGATCTGCGTCGGGGAAGCCACGGTGAACGTCGCGGGCACGGCGCCGAACGTGACACCGGTGGTGGCCGCGAGATCGCTGCCGGTCAGCGTGACGACCGTGCCACCGTGGACCGACCCCTGGTCAGGTGCCAGGGAGGCCAGCAGCGGGTCGTTGAGATAGACGTATTCGACGGGGTTGCTGGTGCCGCCGGGGGTGGTCACCGTGACCGCCACGGCACCGGTCGCCTGGGCGGGGGCCACCGCGGTGATCCGCGTACTGCTGTCGACAGTGAACGACGCCGCCACCCCGCCGAACCGCACCGCCGTCGCACCGAGGAGGTCGTTGCCGGTGAGCGTGACCGTGGTGCCGCCCGCCTTGGGTCCTGAGAGAGGGGCGAGGCCGGTCAAAGAGGGCGGCGCGACGTAGTAGAAGAACGCGTTGGGATCGGCGGCGTTGCTGGTGCCGCCGGGGGTGGTCACCGTGACCCCCACGGCACCGGCCGCCTGGGCGGGGGCCACCGCGGTGATCCGCGTACTGCTGTCGACAGTGAACGACGCCGCCACCCCGCCGAACCGCACCGCCGTCGCACCCGAGAGGCTGGTGCCCGTCACCGTCACCGTCGTCCCCCCGGTCTGCGGGCCCTGATTCGGCGACAGCCCGGTGACGGAGGGAACTGCGGCGTAGGTGAAGGTGAGGGCGTTGCTGGTGCCACCGGGGGTGGTCACCGTGACCCCCACGGCACCGGGCGCACGGGCGGGAGCCACCGCAGTGATCCGCGTACTGCTGTCGACAGTGAACGACGCCGCCACCCCGCCGAACCGCACCGCCGTCGCACCCGAGAGGTTGGTGCCCGTCACCGTCACCGTCGCCCCGGTCTGCGGGCCCTGATTCGGCGACAGGGCCGAGAGGGAGGGAGCCGCGACATAGGTGAACGGAACCGACTGGCTGCTCGTGCCCTGGGTCGTGCTGACGGTGACGTTCACGGTGCCGGTGCCTGTGGGAGTCACCGCCCTGATAGTGGTGGGGCTGTCGACGACGTACGTTGGGGCCGTCTTGACTCCGAAACGGACGTTGGTCACTCCCGTGAAGTCGGTTCCGGTCACGGTGACGGTGGTACCACCCGAGGTCGGTCCCTGGTTGGGACTGACCGAAGACACCACAGGGGCAGGCATGACTGTGCTCCTCCACGCAGGACTGGGAATCCATCTGACGAGCCGCCACGCCATGGCGTGGCGGCGAGGTCGAGCCCGTCCGGGCGGCGGGGGGGAAGCCCGCCCGGACGGGGGTTCAACGCCTCCTTGTCACGGAGGCGATGGGACCGGTCAGATACCGGGGCCCGCGACGTAGGTGAAGCCGCCGAGCTCTGTGTCGGACCCGGCGGGGTTGGTCACGACCACGTCGGCCGGTCCCGCGGTCCCGGGCGGAGTGACCACGGACAGCGTGGTCGCGTTGACCACCGCGAACGGCGCCGCAGTACCGTCGAAGGTGACCGAGTCCGTGCTGTCCAGGTTGGTTCCGGTGATGGTCACCGCCGTCCCACCGGAGGTCGAGCCCTCGGTCGGGGCGATGGTCCCGACCACGGGGATGTCGACGTAGGTGTAGCTGAGGCCGTTGTTGGTGCCGCCCGCCGTGGTCACGCTCACCGACACGGGCCCCGCCGCAGCGCCCGCGGGCACCGTGACGCTGAGCGAGCTGTCACTGCTCACGGTCGGGGTGGCGGTGACCCCGCCGAACGACACACTGCTGGCCGTCGACAGCCCGGTGCCGTTGATGGTGATCGTGTTGCCGCCGGCCAGCGGCCCGGAGGTAGCGCCCAGCGACGACTTGAACGGAGCGCCGACGTAGAAGAACGGCACCGGGTTGCTGGTACCGCCCGGGGTGGTCACCGTGACCCCAACCGTGCCGGTCCCCGAGGGGGAGACGGCGGTGACCTGCGTCGGGGAGACGTTGGTGACGCTCGTGGCAGGCTTGCTGCCGAAGTTCACTGCGGTCGTGTTGGACAGGTTGGTGCCGGTGATGGTCACCAGGGTCCCGCCACCGGTGGAACCCTGATTCGGAGAGATGGGCATGAGGACACTCCTCGCTGGTTGATGGGGACATGCGAGGAACCGGCATGAATGGCCAGTCATCGACTGCCACGTCACAGGAGTGGGACCGCCGCCGACGGCGCGCACGTCAGCCTCTGTCCGGACCCGTTCCAAGGTGCGGCGAGCACCGATCAGCCGTGCAGCCGCGCCCGGGTGAACGAACCGACACAGGCGCTCCCGCACACCCAGCCGGGCGCGCAGCAGCCTCCGCCATCTCCCCTGGGCAAGGAAAAACCGGCAAACGCTGCCTGTCAGAACGTTCCCCCGGCTCGGGGATGGGCAGCCCGCCGGTTCACACTCTCAGTGACCCACGCATCCAATCGAGTGACAAGACAAGAACACTACATTCACTCGAACGGAGTAACCCTTGTCCTTGCCTGTCCTCCTCATCCGCTCTCATCGACTCTCATCCACTCTTCTGCGCCTGACGCACGGGCAGGGACGTGGCAGTGGCTGGTGTGGCGATACCGGACACGGATGCGCTCAACAGTGCGGCTATGGCCAACGCGTGAGGGAGTACAGCGATGTGGCCCAGCGTCGCGGCGAGTAGGTCGTCCGTCGGCGGCCGCGTCACCACGGCCCTCGTGAACCGGGGTACCTCAGCCCTGGAACGCGATCAGGACCCTGGACCATTCGAGTGACATATGCGAGAACCCAAGCGACTACCGGGGCGAGCGTGGATTACTGGAACGGATCCAGCTGGTGGGCCGCCCCATCTCACCGGGGATGCGGTAGTCGGACTACCGACGGCTCTCTGCAGGAGCCCAGGTGATCATGCCGGCATGCCGCGATGGGCACCCTGGTGAAGAATGTGGATCCCGGTCAGCCGGTGCCGTTCGCGGCACCGGCTGACTCGGCGGCCGGGATCACGACAGCTCGCCCCCGCCTCACATCCCCGCATACCAAGCGACTCTCACGGAAGCAAACTGCAACGCGTCGGGACCACGCTCCTCCTCCGCCCGGGACCCGCCGTCCCGGCCTTGAGGCCGCACGGCCGGAGACCGACCGTAGGGCGGTGGCGCGGCGCCACCCGAAGTCGGCGCCCTGCTGTCAGGCGACGTTCACGCGCTGTCCAGGAGGGGCCGCTTCGAGCCACGCGAGGAAACCGGTCAGCGCGTCTTCGCTCATCGCGAGTTCCAGGCGCGTGCCCCGGTGCAGACAGACGAGGATCACGTGGTCGGACAGCAGGGCCAGCTCCTCCTCGCCCTCGGGGACGCGACGGCCGGCCACCTCGATCGACGCACGCTCCAGGACGCGGCGCGGGCGAGGGGCGTAGGAGAAGATGCGGTACCACTCGATGCGGTCGCCGTTGTAGCGGGAGACGCCGTAGCTCCAGCCCTTGCCACTGGTGTCGGGTTTCTCCGGCACGTCCCAGCGCAGGCTGGAGTCGAACGTGCCACCGGAGCGCTGGATGAGCCTGCGACGCAGGCCGAAGACGAACAGTCCCAGCGCCACCAGGACTACGACCAATCCGCACACAGTCAGAGCGAGGACCATCGACACCGACCTCCTCGTCTCCTCGGTAACGGAATGGAAAAAACACCCACATCTGCCTCAGCCGCGACCGGTACCGGAGAGCTCCGGTTCCAGCCGCGGCTGAGTGACGTCATCGCGTGACGCGCTGGTTCAGCGCGCCGCCGCCGCTCGCAGGCGTACGTCCGCGCGACGCTCGGCGGAGGCGTCGCCCTCCGCCTTCGCGCGCTCGAGCTCCCGCTCCGCGCGCTGGACATCGATCTCGTCCGACAGCTCGGCGATCTCCGCCAGCAGCGACAGCTTGTTGTCCGCGAACGAGATGAAACCGCCGTGCACCGCGGCGACGACCGTCCCACCATCACTCGTACGGATGGTCACCGGGCCCGATTCCAGCACACCGAGCAGCGGCTGGTGACCGGGCATGACGCCGATGTCGCCGGACGTGGTGCGCGCGACGACCAGGGAGGCCTCGCCGGACCAGACCTCTCGGTCGGCCGCGACCAGCGCGACGTGCAGCTCAGCAGCCAAGGTGGCTCCTCGGGTCACCACCCGGCGGGTCTGCCGGGTGTTGGTTACAAGTCTAGTAGGCGTGGGTGAGGGGGCGGGACGGGCCCCGCCCCCTCGTCAGAGCACGTGGCTCAGGAGACGCCCAGCTCCTTCGCGTTCTTCTTCAGGTCCTCGAGACCACCGCACATGAAGAACGCCTGCTCCGGGAAGTGGTCGTACTCGCCGTCGCAGATCGCGTTGAACGCGGCGATCGACTCCTCCAGCGGCACGTCGGAGCCGTCCACACCGGTGAACTGCTTGGCGGCGTGGGTGTTCTGGGACAGGAAGCGCTCCACGCGGCGGGCACGCTGGACGACCAGCTTGTCCTCCTCGCTGAGCTCGTCGATACCGAGGATCGCGATGATGTCCTGGAGGTCCTTGTACTTCTGCAGGATCCCCTTGACGCGCATGGCGCACTCGTAGTGGTCCTGCGCGATGTAGCGCGGGTCCAGGATGCGGGACGTGGAGTCCAGCGGGTCCACGGCCGGGTAGATGCCCTTCTCGGAGATCGGACGGGAGAGCACCGTCGTCGCGTCGAGGTGGGCGAAGGTGGTGGCCGGGGCCGGGTCGGTCAGGTCGTCCGCGGGGACGTAGATCGCCTGCATCGAGGTGATCGAGTGACCACGCGTCGAGGTGATCCGCTCCTGGAGCTGACCCATCTCGTCCGCCAGGTTCGGCTGGTAACCCACCGCGGACGGCATACGGCCGAGCAGGGTGGACACCTCGGAACCGGCCTGGGTGAAGCGGAAGATGTTGTCGATGAAGAACAGCACGTCCTGCTTCTGCACATCGCGGAAGTACTCCGCCATGGTCAGACCGGCCAGGGCGACGCGCAGACGGGTGCCCGGGGGCTCGTCCATCTGACCGAAGACCAGGGCGGTCTTGTCCAGAACGCCGGACTCTTCCATCTCCGCGATGAGGTCGTTGCCCTCACGGGTGCGCTCGCCGACGCCCGCGAAGACGGAGACGCCCTCGTGGAGGTTGGCGACACGCATGATCATTTCCTGGATCAGCACGGTCTTGCCGACACCGGCACCACCGAACAGACCGATCTTGCCGCCCTTGACGTACGGGGTCAGCAGGTCGACGACCTTCAGGCCGGTCTCGAACATCTCGGTCTTGGACTCGAGCTGGTCGAAGGCGGGAGCCTTGCGGTGGATGGACCAGCGCTCGCCGTCGTAGGTCTCGTCGGTGTTCAGCACCTCACCGAGGGTGTTGAACACCTTGCCCTTGGTGAAGTCGCCGACCGGGACGGTGATGCCCGAGCCGGTGTCGGTCACCGGGGCCTGACGGACCAGGCCGTCGGTGGGCTGCATGGAGATGGCGCGGACCAGGCCGTCACCCAGGTGCTGGGCGACCTCGAGGGTCAGCGTCTTCTTCTCGCCAGCCTTGGCCGGGTCGGAGACCTCGACGTGGAGGGCGTTGTAGATCTCCGGCATCGCGTCGACGGGGAACTCCACGTCGACGACCGGGCCGATGACCCGGGCGACGCGGCCCGTAGCCGTCGCGGTCTCAACAGTGGTGGTCATTTAGTAGTCACTCCCCGCGGTCGCGTCGGCGAGGGCGCCTGCGCCTCCGACGATCTCGCTGATTTCCTGGGTGATTTCGGCCTGGCGGGCCTGGTTGGCAAGCCGGGTGAGGTTCTCGATGAGGTCGCCGGCGTTGTCGGTGGCCGACTTCATCGCGCGCCGCGTGGCGGCGTGCTTCGAAGCGGCCGACTGAAGCAGCGCGTTGTAGATACGGCTTTCCACGTACCGCGGCAGCAGGGCGTCCAGGACGTCCTCCGCCGAGGGCTCGAAGTCGTACAGCGGGAGGATCTCGCCCTTCGGCGCCGCCTCCTGGGCGACCTCGTCGAGGCTGAGCGGCAGCAGGCGCGCGTCCTGCGCCGTCTGCGTCATCATCGACACGAACTCGGTGTAGACGATGTGGAGCTCGTCCACGCCGCCGTCCGCCGTGTCCGTCTCGATGGCCTCGATGAGCGGGGCCGCGACCTTCTTGGCGTCCGCGTACGACGGCTGGTCCGTGAACCCGGTCCACGACTCCGCGATCTTGCGCTCACGGAAGTTGTAGTGGGCGACACCGCGCCGGCCGACGATGTAGCTGTCGACCTGCTTGCCCTCGCGCTCCAGGCGCTCGGTCAGCTGCTCCGCCGCCTTGATGGCGTTGGAGTTGAAGGCACCGGCGAGACCACGGTCGCTCGTCAGGAGCAGCACCGCGGACCGGGTGACCGTGTCCGCCTGGGTGGTCAGCGGGTGCCTGGTGTTCGAGCCGGTACCGACCGCCGTGACCGCGCGGGTCAGTTCCCGCGCGTACGGCGTGGACGCCGCCACCTTGCGCTGCGCCTTGACGACGCGCGAGGCGGCGATCATCTCCATCGCCTTGGTGATCTTCTTGGTCGCGGTGACGGATCGGATGCGACGCTTGTAGACCCGGAGCTGGGCTCCCATGAGTCAGGTCCCTTCCTTACGTCACTTGGAGACGCTGACGGCCGATTCCTCGCCGAGCAGCTTGCCGTCCGAGGTCTCGAACTGCTTCTTGAACTCCGCGACCGCGTCGGCCATGGCCTGCAGCGTGTCGTCGGACATCTTGCCGCCCTCCCGGATGGAGGTGAGCAGGCCCTGCTCCTTGCGGTGCAGGTACTCAA
This sequence comes from Streptomyces sp. NL15-2K, assembly GCF_030551255.1. GTDB lineage: Bacteria > Actinomycetota > Actinomycetes > Streptomycetales > Streptomycetaceae > Streptomyces. The sequence goes on along the minus strand of NZ_CP130630.1, from coordinate 7,951,727 downwards.
GGAGCTCCTTCTCGAACCGCCGAATATCGTTCACCGGCACCTCGTCCATCTTGCCGGTGGTGCCGGCCCAGATGGAGACGACCTGGTCCTCGGTGGACATCGGCTGGTACTGCGGCTGCTTCAGCAGCTCGACCATGCGCTGACCGCGCTCCAGCTGGGCCTTCGACGCGGCGTCCAGGTCGGAACCGAAGGCGGCGAACGCCTCCAGCTCACGGAACTGGGCGAGGTCCACGCGCAGACGGCCGGAGACCTGGCGGATCGCCCGGTGCTGGGCGGAGCCACCGACTCGGGAGACCGAGATACCGACGTTCAGGGCCGGACGCTGACCGGCGTTGAACAGGTCGGACTCCAGGAAGCACTGGCCGTCGGTGATGGAGATGACGTTGGTCGGGATGAACGCCGAGACGTCGTTGGCCTTGGTCTCGACGATCGGCAGACCGGTCATCGAACCGGCGCCCATGTCGTCGGAGAGCTTGGCGCAGCGCTCCAGCAGCCGGGAGTGCAGGTAGAAGACGTCGCCCGGGTAGGCCTCGCGGCCCGGCGGGCGGCGCAGCAGCAGGGACACGGCGCGGTAGGCGTCGGCCTGCTTCGAGAGGTCGTCGAAGACGATGAGGACGTGCTTGCCCTCGTACATCCAGTGCTGGCCGATGGCCGAACCGGTGTACGGCGCCAGGTACTTGAAGCCGGCCGGGTCGGACGCCGGGGCGGCGACGATGGTCGTGTACTCCAGGGCGCCGGCCTCCTCCAGGGCACCGCGCACGGACGCGATGGTGGAGCCCTTCTGGCCGATGGCGACGTAGATGCAGCGGACCTGCTTGTTCGGGTCGCCGGTGCGCCAGTTGTCACGCTGGTTGATGATCGTGTCGACGGCCAGCGCGGTCTTGCCGGTCTGACGGTCGCCGATGATCAGCTGACGCTGACCGCGGCCGATCGGGGTCATCGTGTCGACGGCCTTGTAGCCGGTCTCCATCGGCTCGTGCACCGACTTACGGACCATGACGCCCGGAGCCTGCAGCTCGAGGGCGCGGCGGCCGGACGTCTCGATCTCGCCGAGGCCGTCGATCGGGGCGCCGAGCGGGTCGACGACGCGGCCGAGGTAGCCCTCGCCGACGGCCACGGACAGGACCTCGCCGGTACGGGAGACCGGCTGGCCCTCCTCGATGCCGCTGAACTCGCCGAGGACGATGGCGCCGATCTCGCGCTCTTCCAGGTTGAGCGCGAGGCCGAGGGTGCCGTCCTCGAACTTCAGCAGTTCGTTGGCCATGGCCGAGGGAAGACCCTCGACCTTCGCGATGCCGTCGCCGGCAAGGGTGACCGTACCGACCTCCTCGCGCGAGGCCGCGTCCGGCTTGTACGACTGGACAAACGTCTCCAGCGCGTCCCGGATCTCCTCCGGCCGGATCGTGAGCTCCGCCATCTGGGTTCCCTGCTCTCCTTGTTGGGCCCGAAGTTTCACTTTGGGGGTCTGGGGGCGACCCCCAGGAATCCTCTGCACGGCCCAACCGGGCCGTAGGTACACGTACTGCGTACTGCTTATGAAGTTGCTGCTAGCCCGCCATGCGGCGGCCGGCGTCCTCGATGCGGTCCGCGATCGAGCCGTTGATGACCTCGTCACCGACCTGCACCCGGATCCCGCCGAGGACCTCGGAGTCCACGTCCAGGTTGAGGTGCATGGTGCGGCCGTAGAGCTTCGCGAGGGCGGCACCCAGGCGCTGCTTCTGCGGGTCGCTCAGCGGAACCGCCGAGGTCACGACGGCCACCATGCGGTCCCGGCGCTCGGCGGCGAGCTTGGACAGGGACTCCAGTCCCGCTTCCAGGCTACGTCCCCGCGGCGCGGCGACAAGGCGCGTCACCAGACGCTCTGTCGTCGGGGCGGCCCGGCCGCCGAGCAGACTGCGCAGCAGCTCGCTCTTGGCCGAGATACCCGCCTTGCGGTTGGTCAGCGCGGCACGCAGCTCAGTGCTCGAAGAGACGATCCGGCCGAAGCGGAACAGTTCGTCCTCGACGCTGTCGAGCGTGCCGGCCCGCTGGGCGGCGGTGAGGTCGGCGAGGCTCGCCAGCTCCTCCAGCGCGTCCACCAGGTCACGCGACTGCGACCAGCGGGAGCGCACCATGCCGGCCACCAGGTCGGCGGCGGGGCCGCTGACCTGGGAGCCGAGCAGACGCTGGGCCAGCTCGGCCTTGGACTCCGCGGTCTGCGCCGGGTCGGTGAGGACCCGACGCAGCGACACCTCGCGGTCGAGCAGCGCGGTGACGGCGGCCAGCTCGTCGGAGAGCTGGGCCGCGTCGACGGACGTGTTGTCCGTCAGCGCGTCGAGACGCTCACGTGCGGCTGCGGTTGCCTCGCGGCTCGCTCCGTGCGCTGTCATCGAGTCGCCTCGGCCTTCTCCTCGAGCTCGTCGAGGAAGCGGTCGATCACACGACTCTGCCGGGCGTGCTCCTCGAGGGACTCACCGACGAGCTTGCCGGCCAGTTCGGTGGCGAGCTTGCCGACGTCCTGACGCAGCGCGGACGAGGCGGCCTTGCGGTCGGCCTCGATCTGGGAGTGACCGGCGGCGATGATCTCCTCACGCTGCCGCTGGCCCTCCGCGCGCATCTCGGCGATGAGCGCGGCACCCTGCTCCTGCGCCTCCTGGCGCAGACGCGCGGCCTCGTGACGGGCCTCGGCGAGCTGAGCCTTGTACTGCTCGAGCACGCTCTGGGCCTCGGTCTGGGCGGCCTCGGCCTTTTCGATACCGCCCTCGATGGCCTCGCGTCGCTCTTCCAGAACCTTGTTGATGTTCGGGAGGAGCTTCTTGGCGAGGAAGCCGAAGACGATGACGAAGGCGATCAGGCCAATGACGAGCTCGGGGATCGGCGGGATGAGGGGGTTCTCCCCCTCGCTCGCCGCGATGAGCATCGGGCTCATGTGAGTGCCTTTCGTCTAGTCGGCTGGACTGGTGTCGCTGATCAGTAGCCGTAGACGAACGGCATGACCAGACCGATCAGGGCCAGCGCCTCACAGAATGCGAAGCCGAGGATCTGGTTGGCACGGATCAGGCCGGCAGCCTCGGGCTGACGGGCCAGGGCCTGGGTGCCGTTACCGAAGATGATGCCGACGCCGACGCCGGGGCCGATCGCGGCGAGGCCGTAACCGATGGAGCCGAGGGAGCCTTCGACAGCAGCAAGGGTAGACATGCCAGTTCTTCCTTTTCTTTACGGACCGGTGGGGGTTGGCCACCGGACGACTATGGGAGGTCGGGGTGCGGGTGGCTCAGTGGTGCTCGGCCATGGCGCCCTGAATGTAGGTGCACGTCAGCAGGACGAAGACGTACGCCTGCAGGGCCTGGATGAACAGCTCGAAGGCGGTCATCACGATGACCATCACGAACGAGACGCCCGCGTAGGCGATGCCGAGGCCGTTCAGCATGTACCAGCTGGCGATCGTGAAGAGCAGCAGCAGGGTGTGACCGGCGAACATGTTCGCGAAGAGTCGCACGGCGTGGGTGAACGGCCGGATCAGCAGGTTCGAGAAGAGCTCGATCAGCATGGCCAGCGGCAGCACCGCACCGAGCGACTTGTCGTAGCCGGTGACGTTCTTCCAGAAGCCGACGAAGCCCTGCCGCTTGAAGGTCAGCGAGACCCACAGCACGTAGACGAGCAGCGCCAGGACAAGCGGGTAGGAGATGATCGCGGTGACCGGGAACTGGGCGATCGGGATGATCGACCACAGGTTCAGCATCCAGACGAAGAAGAACAGCGAGACGACGAGCGGTACGTACTTCTCGCCTTCCTTCTTGCCGATGGTCTCGTAGACGACACCACGGCGGATGAAGTCGTAGCCGGCCTCGGCGACCATCTGGAACTTGCCGGGCACGACCTGAGGCCTGCGGAAGGCGGCCCAGAAGAACCCGACGATGATGATCGAGCCGAGCAGCGCCAGCAGCATCGTCTTGTTGAAGTACAGGTTGCTGTCCCCGTCACCCATCAGGGGCTGGAACAGGAACGAGTGCAGGCCCGGGGACACTTCGGCGAAGCCGCACCCGTCGAACAGGTGGCAGTTGGTGTCGAAGGCGAGCACCTGCGTCGGGTCAGCACTCACCGCGGGCTCCTTCAGCGTGGCGCATAGGTACGGCAACCTCGTTGTGTCGGCGCGGCACGCAGCCGCGGTTCGGCACTGGACTGGTGTTACGGATGTGGGGGCGGCTGAGGGGCATCTCGCCTCGCGCTTGAGCAGGCGTCAGCTCGGATGCCCGCGCCCGCGATGCCGCAGTTGGCACCGGACGATAGCAGGAGATCTCACGTGCCTTTATCCCGGCCCTACCCTTCACGACGAGTGCCCCGACTTCTCAGGTTCGACGTAGAGGATCTTGGACCTCATGTGGGCGCGCGTCTGCGCGGCGATCCACACGAGGGTGCCGACGACCAGGGAGATCGCGAAGGCCCGGGGGTTGAACAGCGTGGTGTTCTTGAAGGCGGCGAGGAAGATGAACAACAGAAGAATCTGCGCCGCGTACAGCATCAAGCCCATCGCCTGGAAGAGGTGCGGAAGCGATTTGGCAGTGCGCTGCAGAATGTAAAGACCCAGCCCCATGAACAGGATCACGACCAGCGTCGCGACGACCGCCCCGACCGCCCCCTTGCCACCGGCGACCACGCCGCTGACGACGGCGGCAATCGCGCCGACGGCAGCCGTGGGCACGGCGGCCTGGGCCAAGATCCGGACGTCGTTGGACGGCATGGCGGCAACTCCGCTTTCGCAGGGGGGCAGGGGTGTCGTCATGGACGAGCGTAGTCCCGGGTGGAGTGGGAACCTCACGCCAAGGAACCGTCGCACTGCGGTCCTTCGGCTCTGTCCCGGGTTCTCGTGAACCGTATCACAAACTATTTGATGCGGTCTTTACCAAGTAGGTGTGCTCGCTGTCACACATGAGAGTGAACCTGCCCGTCTGTGCAAGATCCTGGCCGACTTGTCTGGTATTGGGGCCGTTTGCGACCTCGTCGGCACTCCATGCTTTGGCAATGCTTTAGTCAGATTCTTACCTTGGACGTCAGCGACGACCGTCAGCGCGACGTTTCGGCTTTACGCCGGTCCATCAGACGCGAACGAGCGCCGAGGGCGGTCGCTCCGTTGACTCCTGGCATACCGGCCGCGACCGGAGTGCGCTGTTCGTCCTCGGCCGGAGACGGCTGGGCCGTCGCGGCCTCGGGCTCCTCGACCGCGTCGACCACCCGACGGCGGCGGTAGCGCGGCGGCATGAACGCCTCCGCCCAGCGCGGCGCGCGCGGGGTGAAGCGGGGCAGCAGGAGCAGCACCAGCCCGATCGCGCTGAGGAAGACGACACCCAGCACGATCCACATGGACGCCGAGTTCACGGAGTAGGCGAGCGCACCGAACGCGATCAGCGCCGACCAGAAGTACATGATCAGCACCGCGCGACTGTGCGAGTGGCCGATCTCCAGCAGGCGGTGATGCAGGTGGCCGCGGTCGGCCGCGAACGGCGACTGGCCCTTCCAGGTCCGGCGCACGATCGCCAGCACCAGGTCGGCGGTCGGCACCGCGATGATCGTCAGCGGCAGCAGCAGCGGGATGTAGACGGGGACCGTCTGGTGCACGGCCTCCTTCTCGGACCCGGCGTACAGGTTGAGCGCGTCCGGGTCGACCTGTCCGGTGATGGAGATGGCGCCCGCGGCCAGCACCAGGCCGATGAGCATCGAGCCCGAGTCGCCCATGAAGATCCGCGCCGGGTGCATGTTGTGCGGCAGGAAGCCCAGGCACATGCCCATCAGGATCGCCGAGAACAGCGTGGCCGGAGCGGCGGCCTCGATGCCGTACGACACCCAGACCCGGTAGGCGTACAGGAAGAACGCGGCCGACGCGATGCACACCATGCCGGCCGCGAGGCCGTCCAGGCCGTCGACGAAGTTCACCGCGTTGATGGTGATGACGACCAGCGCCACCGTCAGCAGGGTGCCCTGCCACTGGGTCAGCGCCACGTTGCCCACCGTCGGGATCGGCAGCCACAGGATCGTCAGACCCTGCATGACCATGACGCCGGCGGCGATCATCTGGCCGCCCAGCTTGATCAGGGCGTCGATCTCGAACTTGTCGTCCAGGACGCCGATCAGCCAGATCAGGGCCGCGCCGGAGAGCAGGGCGCGTGGTTCGTTGGACTTGGAGAAGACCTCGTTGAGGTTGGCCAGGTGGTCGGCGACCAGCAGACCCGCGCACAGGCCGAAGAACATGGCGATCCCGCCGAGCCGCGGAGTCGGTTCCCGGTGCACGTCACGGGCCCGGATCTCCGGCATCGCTCCGGCCACGATCGCGAATTTCCGTACCGGCCCTGTCAGCAGATACGTCACCGCGGCCGTGATGCAGAGCGTCAGCAGGTATTCACGCACGGGCATTCCCCACAGGTCTCGCTGGCCATCTCAGCCCCACACACTAGCGACGCGCGCATATGGTTGGGGACTTCCGGGTAGCGACGATGGTTGCACGTGTGGCTGTGTACGGATCAGCGCCTACCCCGGTTCAGTCGGGATACGGCGGAAATCCGCCGACGAGATCCCGCACTTCTTCACGGGCCTTCTGGCTCTCGGCCTCCCCCCTGAGGACCTGCCCGAACAGTACGCCGATCCGGGTCATCTCCGCCTCTCCCATGCCCTGCGTGGTCGCGGCGGCCGTGCCCAGGCGCAGGCCACGGGCGTCGGCGTGCGGCAGCGCGCAGCAGTCGAGCACCATCCCGGCGGCGAGAAGGCGCCCGCGCGCGGTGCGTCCGTCGACGCCGAGCGGCGCCGGGTCGGCCGTCACCAGGTGGGTGTCGGTGCCGCCGGTGGTGACGACGAGCCCTTCGGCGGCCAGTGCGGCCGCGAGCACCCTGGCGTTGGCGACCACCTGATGGGCGTACGCGGTGAAGGCCGGTGTTGCCGCCTCGCCGAACGCGACGGCCTTGGCGGCGATGGTGTGCATCTGCGCGCCGGCCTGCGTGAACGGGAAGACGGCCCGGTCGACGCGCTCGGCCAGTTCGCTGCCGCACAGGATCATCCCGCCGCGCGGCCCGCGCAGCACCTTGTGGGTGGTGGCGCACACGACATCGGCGTACGGCACCGGGTTCGGGGCCGCTCCCCCGGCGACGAGCCCGATGGGATGGGCGGCGTCCGCGATCAGATACGCGCCCACCTCGTCGGCGACGTCCCGGAAGAAGGCGTAGTCGATGTGCCGGGGATAGGCGATCGACCCGCACACGATGGCCTTGGGCCGGTGCGTACGCGCCAGCGTCCGCACCTGGTCGTGGTCGATGAGCCCGGTCTCCGCGTCCACCCCGTACCCGACGAAGTCGAACCAGCGGCCGGAGAAGTTCGCGGGCGAGCCGTGTGTGAGGTGACCGCCGTAGGGCAGCCCGAGGGCGAGCACGGTGTCCCCGGGGCGCAACAGCGCGGCATACGCGGCCAGGACGGCCGACGAGCCCGAATGCGACTGCACGTTGGCGTGCTCGGCGCCGAACAGCGCCTGGGCCCGCTCCACGGCGAGGCGTTCGGCGACGTCGACGATCTCGCAGCCGCCGTGGTGCCGGGCGCCCGGATACCCCTCCGCGTACTTGTTGGCGAGCGGCGAGCCGAGGGCGGCCAGCACGGCCGGCGAGGTGAAGTTCTCGGCGGCGATCAGCTGCAGCGTCGTCGCCTGCCGGTCGGCTTCCGCGAGCAGGATCTCGGCCAGCTCGGGGTCCTGCCGCAGCAGGACATCAGCCGTCTCAGGGGCATGCGTGACCGACATGGCGAACTCCGGGGCGTCGACAGTGACGTAAGTCCAATGTAGGCCCGGGGCGGGTGGGGTGCTCGGTTGTTACGTCTTTGCGGGGACACCCGTGAGCGCCGTGACCACGGGATCGATCGCCTCGTTTATCTCGTCCCCGACCGCCCGGAAGAACGTCAGCGGCGCCCCGTAGGGGTCGTACACCTCGTCGGCCTCGGCGGTCGGGGCCAGGAGCCACCCGCGTAGAGCCGCCGCCGCACGCACCAACGCACGCGCGCGTGCCACCACGCCGTCCTCCAGGGGAGGCAGGGTGGCCGTGTCGATCGCCTTCACCAGGCGGGTGAACTCCTTCAGGGTGAAGGTTCTCAGGCCCGCCGAGTGGCCCATGGAGATGACCTGGGCGCGGTGGTCCCGGGTCGCGGTCAGGACCAGGTCCGCCATGATGACGTGCTCGTCGAGCAGTTCGCGGCCGGTGAAGCCGGAGGCGTCCGCGCCGAAGTCGGCCAGCACGGCCTCCGCGTTGGCCTCCATGGGCGCGCCCTCGTGGCCCCAGGTGCCCGCGCTCTCCACGATCAGCCCGCCCCACAGCGGATCGCCGAGCCGGTCCGCCAGGGCATGGCGGGTCAGCCGCTCGGTGATCGGCGAGCGGCACACGTTGCCGGTGCTGACGTGGAGGATGCGGAAGCTGTCGCGCGGAAGGCCGCCCTGGTGCATGTGGCCCCCCGTCTCGTCCCCGTTGCCTATGCCACGCCCCGCGTCAGGGGCCGTCAATTCGCCACCTCGAGGTCGGGTACGACCTTCCTGAGCTCGTCCGCGGAGATCGCGCCCTCGCGCAGCAGGAGGGGCACCTCGCGGGTGACGTCGACGATCGAGGACGGGACGTTGCCCGGGGTCGGGCCGCCGTCGAGGTACACGGAGACCGAGTCGCCGAGCATCTCCTGCGCGGCGTCGCAGTCCTCCGGCGCCGCGTGGCCCGTCAGGTTCGCCGACGACACGGCCATCGGGCCGACCTCGGTCAGCAGCTCGATGGCGACGGGGTGCAGCGGCATGCGGACGGCGACCGTACCGCGGGTGTCGCCCAGGTCCCACTGGAGGGACGGCTGGTGCTTGGCGACGAGCGTGAGCGCGCCCGGCCAGAAGGCGTCGACCAGTTCCCAGGCCAGCTCGGAGAAGTCCGTGACGAGGCCGTGCAGGGTGTTCGGGGAGCCGATGAGCACCGGGGTGGGCATATTGCGGCCCCGGCCCTTGGCCTCGAGCAGGTCGGCCACGGCCTCCGAGGAGAACGCGTCGGCGCCGATGCCGTACACCGTGTCGGTCGGCAGCACCACGAGCTCGCCACGGCGGACGGCGGACGCGGCCTCGCGCAGACCGGTCGTGCGGTCGGTCGCGTCGTTGGTGTCGTATCGCCGTGCCATATCTAGCTGGCCTCCTCGTACACGTACTGCTGCGGAAACGAAGTGTGGGGCGTGCTCACGGCAGCGCCTTGCGCGCGGTCGCGAAGCGCGGACGGTTGTTGAGGTCGGGGTGGTCGGCCGCGTCGGCCCAGCCCCGCTCCTCGGTGAAGATCCACGGCACCTGGCCGCCCTGGGTGTCGGCGTGCTCGATGACCACGACACCGCCGGGGCGCAGCAGACGGTGTGCGGTGCGCTCCAGGCCGCGGATCAGGTCGAGGCCGTCCTCCCCCGAGAACAGGGCGAGTTCGGGATCGTAGTCCCGCGCCTCGGGAGCGACGTACTCCCACTCGGTCAGCGGGATGTACGGCGGGTTGGAGATGACCAGGTCGACCTGGCCGTCGAGGTCGGGGAAGGCGTCCAGGGCGTTGCCCTGACGCAGGTCGACCCTGGACCCCTCCACGTTCTTGCGGGTCCACCTCAGGGCGTCCTCGGACAGCTCCACGGCGTGCACACGGGAGCGCGGGACCTCCTGGGCGAGGGCGAGCGCGATGGCGCCGGAGCCGGTGCACAGGTCGACGATGCACGGCTCGACGACGTCCATCGCGCGGACGGCGTCTATGGCCCACCCGACGACGGACTCCGTCTCGGGCCGGGGCACGAACACCCCCGGTCCGACCTGGAGTTCCAGGTACCGGAAGAAGGCACGCCCGGTGATGTGCTGGAGCGGCTCGCGCTGCTCACGGCGCGCGATGACCTCCCAGTAGCGGGCGTCGAAGTCCGAGTCCTTCACGGAGTGCAGCTCGCCCCGCTTCACGCCGTGCACGAACGCGGCGAGCTCCTCCGCGTCGTTGCGCGGCGAGGGCACGCCGGCGTCGGCCAGCCGCTGGGTGGCCTGGGCCACCTCAGCGAGCAGCACGCCTCGGGGGTTTGGGGGTCGCCCCCCAAATGATTGCTGCACGCAAGTCCTCCGTGTGGTCCTCGTACGTGCCTTATGCGGCTGCCAGTTTGGCCGCCGAGTCCGCGTCGACGCACGCCTGGATCACCGCGTCGAGTTCGCCGTCCAGGACCTGGTCCAGGTTGTACGCCTTGAAGCCGACGCGGTGGTCCGAGATGCGGTTCTCCGGGAAGTTGTACGTGCGGATCTTCTCGGAGCGGTCGACGGTACGGACCTGGCTGCGGCGGGCGTCGGCGGCCTCCTTCTCCGCCTCCTCCTGCGCCGCGGCGAGCAGCCTGGAGCGCAGGATACGCAGTGCCTGCTCCTTGTTCTGCAGCTGGCTCTTCTCGTTCTGGCAGGAGGCGACGACTCCGGTCGGAATGTGCGTGATGCGCACGGCGGAGTCGGTGGTGTTGACGGACTGTCCGCCGGGGCCGGAGGAACGGTAGACGTCGATGCGCAGATCGTTGGGGTTGATCTCGACGTCGACCTCTTCGGCCTCGGGGGTCACGAGGACACCGGCCGCGGAGGTGTGGATACGGCCCTGGGACTCGGTCGCCGGCACGCGCTGCACGCGGTGCACGCCGCCCTCGTACTTCAGCCGGGCCCACACGCCCTGTCCGGGCTCGGTGGCGCCCTGGCCGCCCTTGGTCTTCACGGCGACCTGGACGTCCTTGTAGCCGCCCAGCTCGGACTCGGTGGCGTCGATGATCTCGGTCTTCCAGCCGACCCGCTCGGCGTACCGCAGGTACATGCGCAGCAGGTCACCGGCGAAGAGCGCCGACTCGTCGCCGCCCGCGCCGGCCTTGATCTCGAGGATGACGTCCTTGTCGTCGCTGGGGTCGCGCGGGACGAGGAGAAGGCGCAGCTTCTCCGTCAGCTCCTCGCGCTGCTTCTCCAGCTCCTTGACCTCGGCGGCGAAGTCGGGGTCGACGGCGGCGTACTCGCGCCCGGTCTCGATGTCGTCGCCCGTCTGCTTCCAGGAGCGGTACGTGGCGACGATCGGGGTGAGCTCGGCGTACCGCTTGTTCAGCTTGCGCGCGTTGGCCTGGTCGGAGTGGACCGACGGGTCGGCGAGCTTCTTCTCCAGGTCGGCGTGCTCGGCGACGAGTTCCTCGACGGCCTCGAACATCTTGGGCTCCTGAAATACGTACGAAGGGAAGGCGGGCGACCAAAAACGCCGGTCCCGGCGCGCCCTGAAGCGGGGCGCGGCCGTGGACCGGCGAAATAGGGCTCGCTACTTCTTGGAGCCGGCGGAAGCCTTGCCGAAGCGGGCCTCGAAGCGGGCCACACGGCCACCGGTGTCGAGGATCTTCTGCTTGCCCGTGTAGAACGGGTGGCACTCGGAGCAGACATCGGCACGGATGGATCCGGACTCGATGGTGCTGCGGGTGGTGAACGACGCGCCGCAGGTGCAGCTGACCTGCGTCTCGACGTACGCGGGGTGAATGTCGCGCTTCAAGGTGTCTCCTAGATTTCGGGAGGGCGCCGGGTCGCAGCCGCGGGATGCGGAAGCGTGAACCGGAGCCGACGTACCAGTCTGCCAGGACTGGGGCCATCCCCCAAAACCGGGGGCGGGGGCCGTGTATTCCCCGGGAGCTCAAGGGGTGCTTACGACGCCCTTGGCCTCGCCGGTGGCCGTGCCTTCCGTGGCCGACTTCGGGATCGCCTTGTCGTCCTCCAGGGCCGTCCACACCTGCTTGGCCTTGGCCTCCTCGACGATGACGCGGTTGGGGTCGGCCGGGTCGTACTGGACCGGCATGGTGACCATGTGCATGTTGGACGAGCTGATGCCTTTCAGGCCGTTCGCGAACGACATCAGCTTGTTCACCGAGCCCAGGTCCGAGTCGGTCGTCACGGCCTTCGTGGCGGTGTTGGCCAGGTCGTACAGCTTGGTGCCGCTGCCGAACAGGTTGATGCTCTTGACCTGGTTGATCAGCGCCTTGATGAAGGCCTGCTGGAGCTGGATGCGGCCGAGGTCGGAGCCGTCGCCGACGCCGTGCCGGGTGCGGACCAGGCCGAGGGCCTGGTCTCCGGTGAGGGTGTGCGTGCCGGCCTTCAGGTTCAGGTGGCTGTCGGGGTCGTCGATGTTCTTGGTGGTGGTGACCTTGACGCCGCCGAGCTCGTCGATGAGCTTCTCGAAGCCGCTGAAGTCGACCTCGAGGTAGTGGTCCATGCGGATGCCGCTCATGGACTCGACGGTCTTCACCGCGCAGGCCGCGCCGCCGGTGGAGTACGCGGAGTTGAACATCACGCCGTCCGCCGCGTCGTGCGTGTCGCCCTTGGTGTCGGTGCACTCGGGGCGGTCGATGATGGTGTCGCGCGGGATGGAGACCACGCTGGCCTTCTTGTGGCCCTTGTAGACGTGCACGATCATCGCGGTGTCGGAGCGGGCGCTGCCGTCGTCGACGCCGCCGCCGAGCTTCTTGTTGTTGCCTGCGCGGGTGTCGGAGCCGAGCACGAGGATGTTCTCGGAGCCGTTGTCGACCTTGGTGGGGCGGTCGGTGCCGAGCGCCGAGTCGATGTCGACGCTCTTGATGTTGCCGTTGAGCTTGAAGTACAGGTATCCGGCTCCGGTGCCGCCCAGCACGACGATGCCCGCGGCGGTCCACGCCATGATCAGGACGCCTTTGCGCTTTCCACGGGGCTTGCGGCGGCGGCCCTTGGCGCGGTGGCGCGGGCCGGTGGTGCCGGACGCACCCGGTATGCCGGGCTCCGGCGTGCTCTCGGCGGACATGTGCTCCTCGAATCTCGTCCGGTCGGTTACCCCCTGCTTTCAGGGTCAGGCGTGGTCGAAGCGACCTTTAGAGCCTGTGTCACATCCCCGGCCGGGGATGTGACACAGGCTCTTACCGCACCATCGTCGCTCCGCCTGGTCAGACGGGGAAACTCGGGAAAGGGTTGCACGACGGACTGTGCCCACCCTTGTGGGCGGGTGGGCACAGTCCGTAGTCGCCGTGGCGCGGTGATCGTCGCTCACCTGCGATTTCAGCCGAAGATGTCGTACTGCTTGAAATCGGTACCGACGGAGATCCTTGTGGCAAAGATCTCGCTCGTGGCCTTTCCGGTGCCCTTGTACAGATAGAGGGTGCCGCCGGGCGTACGGGCCAGGAAGTCGGCCTTGCCGTCGCCGGTGACGTCGCCGACCGCGTCGAAGGCGTTGTACGTCGTGCCGCTCCAGGTGCGCACCTTGATCCGGCCGGAGAAGGCTCCGGCTCCGGACTTGCCGGTGCCCTTGTACAGGTACACGGAGCCGTTGCTCGTGCTGCGCGCGATCAGGTCGGTCCTGCCGTCGCCGGTGAAGTCACCGTGGCCGCGCAGGGAGTTGTACTGGTTCCAGCCGGAGCCGACCTTCACCCGGGGGGCGAAGGTGCCGTTGCCCTTGCCCGGGTAGATCCACAGGACGCCGGCCGAGTCGACCGAGAGCAGGTCGGGCAGGTAGTCGCCGGTGACGTCTCCGGGGGTGAGGATGCGGGTGCGGGTCTTCCAGTTGTCGGCGATCTGCTTCGGGTCGGCCCAGCTCTCGGTGGCCGGGAGGTAGCGCCACCAGAAGACGTCTCCGGTGGAGGCCACGCGGTAGACGAAGTCCTGGTAACCGTCCCGGTCGAGGTCGGTCTGCAGGACGACGTTGACGCCGGTCCAGTTGCCCCAGGACTGGCGGGCGCCGAAGGAGGTGCCTAGGGAGTCCTTCTCGTAGCCGGTCTTCGTGGAGGCGTTGCGCACCCACAGGTCGGCCTTGTGGTCACCGCTGAGGTTGGTGTCGTCGATGCGCGGATAGGCGGCGCCGACGTACGTGCCGACCTTGGTGAAGACGCTGTACGCGCCCTTCGTGACGCAGTTCGTCACTCCCCAGGAGACGACGCCGACAATGCGGTTGTTCACCACCAGCGGGCCGCCGGAGTCGCCGTTGCAGGCCGAGGTGGTGCCGGTGTCGCTGCCGGTGGCGGGGTTGCCCGCGCAGACCATGTGGCCCTTGACGAACTCGGCGCCGTAGTAGCTCGCGCAGGTGGTGTCGGACTGCACGGGCAGTGTGGCCGTCTTCAGCGTCTCGGAGATGTCCTGGTCGGTGGAGCTGGTGCGGCCCCAGCCGTAGACCTTGGCGCTGGTGCCGGCGGCGTACGAGGCCGCATGCGGATCGGCGTGGCCTTGACGGGGTTGGGCAGGGTGAGCACCGCGAGGTCGTTGTCGATGGTCCCCGCGTTGTACGACGGGTGGTACCACTGCCGCCAGACGCCGCTGACGGTGCCGCCGTGCAGGTCGTCCTCCGTGGGCAGCTGGGAGGTGCCGGTCAGGATGGCGCCGTGGGCCTTCCAGTCGTAGCCCTTGACGCAGTGCGCGGCGGTGAGGATCTTCGTCGGCGCGACGACGGCACCGCCGCAGAAGAAGCCGATGTCATCGCTCTCGTCGGCCGTGCCCTTGGTGTCGCTGTACCAGAGCTGGGCCATCCACGGGGCCGTGGTGATGGTGGTCGTCGTACCACCGATGATCATCGGGCTGACGGTGCCGGTGCTCGCGCTCAGGGACGACTTGGACGTCGTACCGCCCGGGGTGTCGTCGCCCTCCGTCGCCTCGGCGATCCGCTGCTCCAGCTCGGCGAGCGAGGGCGAGTCGGCGACGGTGGCCCTGGCCGGCGGCCGCGGCTTCGGCGAGCCGGCGGCGGCGTCCGCGGACGAGGTCAGCAGCGCCACGGCGACGGCGGCGGCGAGACCGGCCGCGCCGACGGGCAGGGCGATGCGTATGCGGCGTCTGTGCCGTCCGCCGCCCCCGGACATGGGTGTACCCACGTGAGTCCCCCCTCGGGATCAAAAAACGTGGCCGAAAAGTTGGCCGAAGAGCGTGATCGTACAACGGCCATGAGCAGCACAAAGGGCCGCCCCGCAGTGGGGACGGCCCTCGGTGTCAGCGCCCCGAAGGGGCGCGGGGCTGTTACATGTGCGGCTCCGCCGCGTGGGCGCGATCAGCCACGAACAACCCGCGGCCGACAGCCGACCGGAAGTTCTTCGGCTCTACCAGCGGAGCGCCTAGTCGCCGTTGCCCGGCGTCGGCGTCGTCTTCTGGATCTGCATCAGGAACTCGGCGTTCGACTTCGTCTGCTTCATCTTGTCGAGGAGCAGTTCGACCGCCTGCTGCTGGTCGAGGGCGTGCAGCACCCTCCGCAGCTTCCAGACGATGCCCAGCTCGTCGGGAGCGAGCAGGATCTCTTCCTTACGGGTACCGGACGCGTCCACGTCCACCGCAGGGAAGATGCGCTTGTCCGCGAGCTTCCGGTCGAGCTTGAGCTCGGCGTTACCCGTGCCCTTGAACTCCTCGAAGATCACCTCGTCCATGCGGGACCCGGTGTCCACCAGCGCGGTGGCGAGAATGGTCAGCGAACCGCCGTCCTCGATGTTCCGCGCCGCACCGAAGAAGCGCTTCGGCGGGTACAGCGCCGTCGAGTCGACACCACCGGACAGAATGCGGCCGGAAGCGGGCGCGGCCAGGTTGTACGCACGGCCCAGACGCGTGATCGAGTCGAGCAGCACGACCACGTCGTGGCCGAGCTCGACCAGCCGCTTGGCGCGCTCGATGGCGAGCTCCGCGACCGTGGTGTGGTCCTCGGCCGGACGGTCGAAGGTCGAGGAGATGACCTCGCCCTTGACCGACCGCTGCATGTCGGTGACCTCTTCGGGACGCTCGTCGACGAGGACGACCATCAGGTGGCACTCGGGGTTGTTGTGCGTGATCGCGTTGGCGATCGCCTGCATGATCATGGTCTTGCCGGTCTTCGGCGGGGCCACGATCAGACCGCGCTGGCCCTTACCGATCGGCGCGACGAGGTCGATGATGCGGGTGGTGAGGATGCCCGGGTCCGTCTCCAGGCGGAGCCGGTCCTGCGGGTACAGCGGCGTCAGCTTGTTGAACTCCGGGCGGCCACGGCCGTGTTCGGGCGCCATGCCGTTGACGGAGTCCAGACGCACCAGCGCGTTGAACTTCTCGCGCCGCTCGCCTTCCTTGGGCTGACGCACGGCACCGGTGATGTGGTCACCCTTGCGCAGGCCGTTCTTGCGGACCTGGGCGAGGGAGACGTACACGTCGTTCGGACCGGGCAGGTAGCCGGACGTACGGATGAAGGCGTAGTTGTCGAGGATGTCGAGGATGCCCGCGACCGGGATCAGGACGTCGTCCTCGGTGATCTGCGGCTCGGAGGCCATGTCGTCGCGGCCACGACGGCCACGGCGGTCACGGTAACGGCCCCGACGGCCCCGACGGCCGCCCTCGAAGTCGTCGTCGTCCTGCGGACCGGTGTCGCGCTGGCGGTCCTGACGGCCGCCGCCCTGCTGCTGGCTCTGCTGCCGCTGGCCGCCCTGACCCGGCTGGTCGTCGCCCTTGCCCCGGCGGTCCCGGTCACGGTCCCCCCGGTCACGGTCCCGGTCCCCCCGGTCCCGGCCGCGCTCACGGCGGTCACGACGGCGGCCCTCGCCGCCCTCACCGGCGTCGCCCTGCGGCTGCTGGGACTGCGGGGCGGGCGTCTCGGCCTTGGGCTCGCTCTTCGCCTCGGCGGCGACCGTCTCGGTCGCGGCGGACGGGCTGCCGGCGTCGGCGGTGGCACGGCGACGACGGCGCTCGGCGGGGGCGTCCTCTCCCCCACGCTCGGCTTCTCCCCCGCGCTCGGCTGTGCTCGCGCGGGAGGTACCCCCGTCGCGGGAGGGGCCGCCGGCCGGCTGGCCGGGGATCTCGATCTGCTGCTGGGCCACGGCCTTCTCGGCGGGCGCCTCGGCCTTGGCCGCCGCCTTCTTCGCGGCGGTGGACTCCTCACCGGTACGGGCCTTGGAGGTGGCCCGGCGCTTCGGCTTGGTCTCGGTGGCGGCGTCGGCCTTGGGAGCCGCGGCACCCCCTGAGGCCTGCGCCTCCTTGATGACCTCGATCAGCTGGCTCTTGCGCATACGCGCGGTGCCCCTGATGCCGAGGCCGGATGCGACCTGCTGCAGCTCGGCCAGCACCATGCCCTCGAGGCCGGTACCGCGGCGCCGCCGGGAGCCGGCACCGGTGGCAGGCGCGGAGGCGTCCGTGGCGGGCGCGGCAGCGGTCTCCTCGACACGTGCGCCCATCAGATCGGTGGTGTCGCTCACGAAGGGTCCTTCCCTGGAGCGGACGTCGGCCTGTCTGGCTCGGCGACCGGTTGTGCTGTCCGGCTTCGGTCCTTGCTGTGTGGACCGTGCCGGGGCGGTGGTCCGCCTAAGCGGCGGAGGAATGTGGTGACGGCGCTTCCCTGAGCCGTGGCACTGAGTGTCTGTGTCATGCGGCTCGGTCGCACCGGTTCCGGAGCGTGCCCGGCAAGTCGCTCAGTGCCCGCATACGAAGTACTGACTACATACGTCGTACGGAACACAGTGCGGCTTGGGAGGCTCCCGGAAGGGTGTCTGTCCCGGACGGGGACATGAAGCACCTCGCCATGGTGAGGTCGGGTGCAGACTTGAGGTTAACACTACCGGATCCAACAAACATTCCCCCTCTCGAAGTATCCGGCATCCGCGGCAATCGCGAATCAGGGCGCAAGCGGCAGCACGCTCGCTCCCCGGGCGTCGAGCTCCAGCCGGTTCGCGGCCCAGCCCTCGCCTGCCAGATGGGCGACCTTGTCGGCGCTTTCGCCGTCGGCCAGCGCGAGCACTGTGGGGCCCGCGCCTGAAATGACTGCCGGGACTCCGTCGGCCCGCAGCCGCTCCACCAGCGCCGCGCTCTCCGGCATGGCCGGTGCGCGGTACTCCTGGTGAAGTCGGTCCTCGGTGGCGGGCAGCAGCAGCTCGGGGCGCCGGGTGAGGGCCTCGACGAGCAGGGCTGCACGGCCCGCGTTGGTGGCGGCGTCGACGTGCGGCACGGTGCGCGGGAGCAGTCCGCGCGCGGTCTCCGTCAGGACCGGCTTACCGGGCACGAAAACCACCGGAACGATGGAATCGGCGGGCTCCATCCTGATCGCCCGCGCGGCTCCGGCCTCCAGCCAGGAGAGCGTGAAACCGCCGAGCAGACAGGCCGCCACATTGTCGGGATGGCCCTCGATCTCGGTGGCCAGCTCCAGGAGGGCCGTGTCGTCGAGCCGGGCCTCGCCGCCTATGGTCACGGCACGCGCGGCGACGATGCCGGCGCAGATGGCGGCCGAGGAGGAGCCGAGGCCCCGGCCGTGCGGAATGCGGTTCGCGCAGACGATCTCCAGGCCGCGCGGCTGTCCGCCCAGCAGAGCGAAGGCGGTGCGCAGGGAGCGTACGAGAAGGTGGTTTTCGTCACGCGGGAGCGTCTCGCTCCCCTCCCCCGCGATGTCGATGTGCAGCCCGGAGTCGGCCACCCGGACGACCACGTCGTCGTAGAGCCCCAGCGACAGGCCGAGGGCGTCGAAGCCCGGGCCGAGGTTGGCGCTGGTGGCGGGGACGCGCACCCGGACGGCGGCGGCGCGGAAGGCTGGACCGGCCATCGCTCGATGACTCTCCTTGAGCTGCGTGATTGTCGAAGACATTCGATATGTACGGGGAGACCCTCAGGCCGCTGAGACGACGCAGCGCCGCGGCATATGCGGCAGGCGGGTTCAGTACAGCCTATCGAAGGAAGGTTCTGTGGCGACATAGGGCGCACAGGAGGCGCACGATGCGTGTCGTAAGCCCCCTGTGCCCCCTCGTAGGGATTTACCTTCTCAGACCAGGCCGAGGCGCTCGGCCGCCGTCGCCGCGTCGACCGGGACGGTCACCGGCTGCGGGGCGCCCGCGACGGCCCAGTCGGGGTCCTTCAGGCCGTTGCCGGTGACGGTGCACACGATCCGCTGCCCCGGGTCGACCTTGCCCTGCTCGGCGGCCTTCAGCAGGCCGGCCACGGAAGCGGCGGAGGCGGGCTCCACGAAGACGCCCTCCTGAGCGGCCAACATCCGGTAGGCGCGCAGGATTTCACGGTCCGTCACCTCATCGATGAAACCACCCGATTCGTCCCGCGCCGCCAGGGCGTACTGCCAGGAGGCGGGGTTGCCGATGCGGATGGCGGTGGCGATCGTCGAGGGGTCCTTGACGACCTCGCCGCGCACGATCGGGGCACTGCCGGAGGCCTGGAAGCCCCACATGCGCGGGGTCTGCGCGGCGATCGCGTCGGCGGCGTACTCCTTGTACCCCTTCCAGTACGCGGTGATGTTGCCCGCGTTGCCGACCGGCAGGACGTGGATGTCGGGTGCGTCACCCAGCATGTCCACGATCTCGAACGCGGCGGTCTTCTGCCCCTCGATCCGCACCGGATTGACCGAATTGACCAGTGCCACGGGGTAGTTGTCGCTCAGGGCACGGGCCAGCGTGAGGCAGTCGTCGAAGTTGCCGTCGACCTGGAGGATCTTGGCGCCGTGCACGAGCGCCTGCCCCATCTTGCCGAGCGCGATCTTGCCCTGCGGGACGAGGACGGCCGACACCATCCCGGCACGCACGGCGTAAGCGGCCGCGCTCGCGGACGTGTTGCCGGTGGAGGCGCAGATCACAGCCTTCGCGCCCTCCTCCTTCGCCCGCGTGATGGCCATGGTCATGCCGCGGTCCTTGAAGGACCCGGTGGGATTGGCGCCCTCCACCTTGAGGTGGACCTCGCAGCCGGTGCGCTCGGAGAGCACCTGCGCGGGCACGAGGGGCGTGCCGCCCTCGCGGAGCGTCACGACCGGCGTGGTGTCGGAGACGGGCAGCCGGTCCCGGTACTCCTCGATGATTCCGCGCCACTGGTGGGTCATTGCTGGTTACTCTCCTTCAACCCGCATGATGCTGGCGACACCACGCACGGTGTCCAGCTTGCGCAGCGCCTCGACGGTCCCGCCGAGGGCCGCGTCGGAAGCACGGTGGGTGACGACGACGAGAGACGCCTCGCCGTCCTTGCCCTGCTGCCGAACCGTATCGATGGAAACCCCGTGCTCGGCGAACACGGTCGCCACCTGGGCGAGAACACCCGGTTTGTCCGCCACATCGAGGCTGATGTGGTAACGCGTGACGACCGCCCCCATGCCCGAGACGGGCAGGGCGGCGTACGCGGACTCCCCCGGTCCGGTGGCGCCGTTGAGCCGGTTGCGGCAGACGGCGACGAGGTCGCCGAGCACGGCGGAGGCGGTGGGGGAACCGCCGGCTCCGGGCCCGTAGAACATGAGCTGACCGGAGGCGTCGGACTCCACGAACACGGCGTTGTACGCGCCGCGCACGGAGGCGAGCGGGTGGGTCAGCGGAATCATCGCGGGGTGCACGCGCGCGGTGACCGACCCGCCGTCCTCGGCCCGCTCACAGATGGCGAGCAGCTTGATGGTGCAGCCCATCTCCTTCGCCGAGGCGAAGTCGGCGGCGGTGACCTCGGTCATGCCCTCGCGGTAGACGTCGTCGAGGCGCACGCGCGAGTGGAAGGCGATGCCGGCGAGGATGGCGGCCTTGGCGGCGGCGTCGAAGCCCTCGACATCGGCGGTCGGATCGGCTTCCGCGTATCCCAGGGCGGTGGCCTCGTCGAGGGCCTCCTGGTAGCCGGCCCCCGTCGAGTCCATCTTGTCGAGGATGAAGTTGGTCGTGCCGTTGACGATCCCCAGCACCCGGTTGACCTTGTCACCGGCGAGGGACTCGCGCAGCGGGCGGATCAGCGGGATGGCGCCGGCGACCGCGGCCTCGTAGTAGAGGTCCGCGTCGTGGTCCTCGGCGGCGGCGTGCAGGGCGGCGCCGTCCTGGGCGAGGAGCGCCTTGTTGGCGGAGACGACGGAGGCGCCGTACTCGAAGGCGGTGGTGATGAGCGTACGAGCGGGCTCGATACCGCCGATGACCTCGACCACGACGTCGATGTCGCCGCGTTTGACGAGGGCGGTGGCGTCGGTGGTGACGAGCGACGGGTCGATGCCTTCCCTGACCCGGTCGGGCCGCCGGACGGCCACCCCCGCGAGCTCCACCGGAGCACCGATCCTGGCGGCGAGGTCGTCGGCGTGCGTCGTCATGATGCGCGCCACCTCTGAGCCGACCACTCCACAGCCCAGCAGCGCCACCTTCAGCGGACGCGTACGCATCATCCGACCTCGTTTCCTCTTACCGTCACGGTGGGACCAGTCTCACTCACCGGACGGGAGTTTCTATCCCATGTCCGGATCGTGAGACATCTATTTCATTTGTACGGGGGCGGGCGACAGGAGATCTTCCGCCCCCTGTTTCTTCAGGCTGAATTACGTTTCTTCTGGCCGAATCATGGGTGGATCACCCGACGTCGAGGCGCAGGAGGTCCTCCTCCGTCTCGCGGCGGACGATCACGCGGGCCTCGCCGTCGTCGACCGCTACGACCGGCGGGCGGAGCACGTGGTTGTAGTTGCTGGCCATGGACCGGCAGTACGCACCCGTGGCCGGTACGGCGATGAGGTCACCCGGTGCCAGGTCGGCCGGCAGGAACGCATCCTTGACCACGATGTCGCCGCTCTCGCAGTGCCTGCCGACGACACGGGCGAGCATGGGCTCGGCGTCGGAGGCGCGGGAGACGAGAGCGACGGAGTACTCGGCGTCGTACAGCGCGGTACGGATGTTGTCCGACATGCCGCCGTCGACGGAGACGTAAGTGCGCAGCCCGTCAAGGGGCTTGATGGTGCCGACCTCGTACAGCGTGAAGGCGGTCGGACCGACGATGGCGCGCCCGGGCTCGACGGAAATACGGGGCGTGCGCAGCTTGGCCGCCTCGCACTCCCGGCTGACGATCTCGGTCAACGCCTTGGCGATCTCGTGGGGTTCGCGGGGATCGTCGTCACTCGTGTACGCGATACCGAGCCCACCGCCGAGGTCGATCTCCGGCAGCTCGACCCCGTGCTCGTCACGGATGTCCTTCAGCAGTCCGACGACCCGATGGGCCGCGACCTCGAAGCCGGACATGTCGAAGATCTGCGACCCGATGTGGCTGTGAATACCGATCAGCTCCAGCCCGTCGAGCTGAAGAGCACGCCGTACGGCCTCGGCGGCCTGCCCGCCGGCCAGCGGAATCCCGAACTTCTGGTCCTCGTGGGCGGTGGCGATGAACTCGTGCGTATGGGCTTCCACACCGACGGTGATACGGATCTGCACGCGCTGCCGCTTGCCCAGGGACTGCGCGATGTGGGCGACGCGGACGATCTCCTGGAAGGAATCGAGAACGATCCGCCCGACACCGGCGCGGATGGCCCTGTCGATCTCCTCCGTGGACTTGTTGTTGCCGTGGAAGGCGATGCGGTCGGCGGGCATGCCGGCGGACAGGGCGGTGGCGAGCTCACCGCCGGAGCAGACGTCGAGATTGAGCCCTTCCTCGTGCAGCCACCGGACGACGGCCCGGGAGAGGAAGGCCTTGCCGGCGTAGAAGACATCGGCGTCATGACCGAAGGCGGTACGCCAAGCCCGCGCCCGCGCCCGGAAGTCGGCCTCGTCGACGATGTAGGCGGGGGTGCCGAACTCCTCGGCGAGCCGGGTCACAGGAAGGCCGCCGACGGTGACGACGCCGTGCGGGTCCCGGGTGACGGTCTGGGCCCACACCTTGGGGTCGAGGGTGTTGAGATCGGCGGGCGGAGCGGAGTAGTGGCCCTCCGGGAGGACATCGGCGTGACGGGGCCCGGCGGGGTGTGCGGATCGGCTCATGGCTCTTGGGGTAGCTCTCTGTGTGCTGGTGTCAGAGGTGGTCGGGTGCGTCGATACCGAGCAGGGACAGGCCGCCGGCCAGCACCGTCCCGGCGGCTTCGGCAAGGGCGAGCCGGGCGCGGTGGGCGGCCGAGGGTTTCTCCTCGCCGCGCGGCAGGACGGCGGGCAGCAGAGGGAGGACGGCATCGGCGACGGTGACGAGGTGCCGGGCGAGACGGTCGGGGGTGCGGTGTGCTGCCGCACGGGCGAGGACGCGGGTGTGGTCGGCGAGGGTGGTGAGGAGGGCGTCCGTGGTGTCTGTGGTGCGTGTGGGGCTTGCGGTTGCGAGGTCTGTGGTGTCTGTGGTGCTTGCGGTTGCGAGGTCTGTGGCGTCGGCGGTGTCCGTGGGCCCGGGCTCGGCGGTGAAGCCCAGGTCGGCGGCGTTACGGGTCAGGACCCGGGTGCGGGCGTGGGCGTAACGGACGCGGAAGAGGGGGTTGCCCTCGCGCTGGGCGAGGTGCTCGTCGGTGATACGGGGCCGGTCGTGGGAGGCCGGGTGGAGCAGGGCCCAGCGGGCGGCGTCACGGCCGAGGGGGACGGGGTCGTCGCCAGGGGCCGCCGGTACGGGCCGTAGGTTGACGTCGAGGGGAGCGGGGGTGTCTCGGGGAGCGGGGGCGTCCGGGAGGGTCCGGGCGTCGGGGAGAGTCCGGGCGTCGGGCACGGCCCGGGCATCGGGGAGAGTCCGGGCGTCGGGCACAGCCCGGGCATCAGGCAGAGCCCGGGCGTCAGGGAGAGTCCGGGCGTCAGGCACAGCCCGGGCATCAGGGCTGCCGAAGGCATCGACGCGCACGCCGAGGACGCTCTCCCACTCCGGCTCGGGGCGGGCCGCGGCTGTGATGCGGACGAGGGCGCCCTGGGAGCGGAGGAGGCGGGCGACGGCGTCGGCGACGACCAGGGCGCGGACTTCGTGGGGGGCGTGGAGCCGCACGAGCTGCCCGGTGGAGCAGTCGGCGTGTCCGTACCGCGATCCGCGCCGCAGGATCTCCTCGACGAGAGCGACGGACGAGGTGCTCCGCAGGCTGATGTTGAGGAACCCGGGCCCGGTGACGACGACGTCGGTGACGTGTTCGGTACCGAGGAGCCGGGCCTGGAGGATCTCAGCGACGCGGCGAGGCGGCTGCCCCGCCGGGCGGGCGAGCTGAAGAGCGATGTTGGTGGCGTAGTCCCCACAGCCACCGGGCCCGGGCACCGTGACGACGGCCCGCTCCGGAACGGTCACGCTCAGCTCCCCCTCGTCGACAGCGCGACGCACCGCGCGCAGCACGGTACGGGAGAGCTCGACGGGGGTCACGGGACAAGCGTAGGCGAGGAGGGGGGTGGGTAGGCGAGCAGGTTTCGGCGGGTCCGAGATGTGGACGGGCAGAGGACGGCCGGAGTCGTAGGACGACCGCCCCGGCGATTCAGCGGCCGGTCCGCCCGGCCCGCTCGGCCTCCCCGGCACCGAGCACGCTCCCGAACACAGTCCCGCCCGGTGTCGGCCGTTCCATCGACACGTCCATCGGCTGTTCCATGGCCCCTTCCATCGGCCCTTCTGCCGGCACGGCGAGCTGCTTCCGCTCGATCAACTGCCGTACGAGCCGGACGAGTTCGGCGGGCTCGAAGGGCTTGGCGAGGAAGGCGTCGACGCCGACGTCGAGGCCGGTCTCGACCTCGTACTGCGTACAGGCGCTGACGATGGCGAGGGGAAGGTCACGGGTCCGAGGGTCGGAACGCAGCCGGGCGGCGGTCCGCAACCCGTCCAACCGGGGCATGACGACATCCAGGGTGACGACATCGGGCCGCACCTGATGAACGACATCCAGACACTCGGCACCATCGGCCGCGGTCACCACCTCGAGGCCCTCCAGCTCGAGATTGACCCTGATCAGCTGCCGGATGACCTTGTTGTCGTCCACAACAAGCACCCGGCCGGATGCGCCTGGCACAACTCGAGAGTAGGTGCGGACCGGCCATCGCGTCCGGGTTTTACCTACTTCTGACCCCGTGCGAGGGACCATCCGCTCCCCGGACACCCCCGACCACCCCGCGAGGGCCGGCCACGACCTGCTCGCGACGCCGGAAACCCGTTCATGAACACCCCGAAGGAGCTGGTAGGGTTTTACCCGTCGCCGCGAACACCGCAGCCGACACGCCCCCGTAGCTCAGGGGATAGAGCAACGGCCTCCGGAGCCGTGTGCGCAGGTTCGAATCCTGCCGGGGGCACCGGAAATTTAGGCCCTGAACTGCAGAAACGCAGTTCAGGGCCTTTCTTGTGCATGCCATAACGCACACGGCCCACTTGGCCATGACCACTCGATCCGATGAGCCCTCTACCTGCGGCTTTGCGGCGCCACACGGATGGAATCCCAAATGTCCGATCCCGCAAATTCGACTTGCGCGGGCTATTTGCGGGACGGAGGGCCGCATCGCAGCGTCATCGCCGGAAGTGACCTACTGTGACCTACATGTTTCCGACGAGGTCGGTCGGAAGGCACACGGAGAAAAGGGCCGTTTGACTTTCGCGGGCCAGTGCTCGGCACGATGCGGGCGGCCCGTCGCCGCGTCGGATGCGAGCGTCGGTACCACGGCGCAACGGTTTACGGCATGCTGGGCATACGAGCAGGTACGCCGCAGGAAGGATCTACGCGCTTCGGGAGTCGCTCGACGAATTGGTCGGACCTCCGGCGCTGTGACCCTGCCCCGGCACATCGACTGGGGCCTGCACTACGAATCCGACCTCGCCGACGAAGCCGACCTGCTCCTCATGTACGAGTGGGTCATCCGTGAGGCCCAGACCGCGGCCGACCTGCGGTCGCATCTGAAAGTCGATCTGGTCCGCCGGCACTGGACGGACGTGTTCCTGCCCACTCCGGCCCGCGCGGCCTGGCAGGCCCGCTTCCCCGGGCTCGCACCTGCGGCGGCCGCTTCGAGTCTTCCGGTGACGGCATTTTCGGTTCCTGCTCCACCAGGGCCGGCGTTACCGCGCCGAGTCCGTCAGCGATGCCCTCACGAGTGTTGGCCGCAGCAGTTGGCCAGCGCATCGCCCTGTACTCGCGACAGAACGCGAACCAGGGCAGTTCCTCAAGGGCCTGCTCCGCAGTGGACAGGCCGCCGACCCGTGTCGGCGGCCTGTCTGCGGTCAGGCCAGGGGTTCGGCGTCCAGACGGAACACTTCCGCCGGGCCCGCTCGGAACGCGGGACTGGCCGTGTCGGCCTCGATCATGTGCGGGGTGGCGTCGTGCGCGCTGAGCGCCTCCTGGGACGACCAGCGCTCCATGAGAACGAAGCGGTCGGGGTCGCCGCTCACCTGGTGCAGGTCGTACTGGAGGCATCCCGCTTCGGCTCGCACGAGCGGCGCGAGGTGCTCGAACGCGGCGATCTGGTCCTTGCCGCGCCCCGGGAGCGTGGTGATGTGGATGACGAGCTGTATCGGCTGGGACATGTGGTGAGCCCTTTCCTGTTTCTCTTGTTCTTCTCTTGCTCGGACCGCTGTGACCTGGCTTGTTCGCCGGGCCCGGAAGGGTCCTGACGCACCGGTGCCGGGATGGGACTCCGGCTGCTGGGCGTAGATTCGCAGCACCCGCCCGACGCCCCGGACATGGCCGAGGCCCCGCAGTTCGTCCATCGCGCTGTGCAGCGCGTGCTCGGGTGCCGGGAAGGTAATGAACACGATGCGTGCCTGCGACTCAGCGCCGTGCTGGTCCACCGTGCGGATCGACACTCCGTGCCGCCCGAACACGCCTGTCACCTCGGACAGGACGCCCGGCGCCTCATCGACGTCGGCGCGGATGTAGTAGGAGTGCACCAGCTCCCCCGTCGGCCGCATAGCCGCCGGCGGGCCGACGGGGACACGGTGGTGCGTGCCGCGCAACCGCTGATCCGCGGCGCCGACGACATCGCCCAGGATCGCCGACGCCGACGGGCGGGGGCCGGCGCCATGCCCGTAGAACATCAGCTCACCGGCGGCGGAGGTGGTGATGAAGACCGCGTTGAAGCTGTCCCGGACGCTCGCCAGCGGATGATCACGTGCGATCAGCGCGGGGAAGACCTGGGCGCCGATCGTCCCGTGCGCGTCGGAGCCGTCGGCGAACCGCTCGGCCACCCCCAGGAGCTTGATGTCGAAACCGAACCGGGAGGCCAGTTCGAAGTCCTCGCGGTCGAGGCCGACGATGCCCTCCCGGCTGACGTCGTCGGCCAAGACCGACCGGTTGAAGGCCAGCGAGGCGAGAATGGCGATCTTGGACGCCGCGTCGGTGCCCTCGATGTCGGCGCTCGCCTCGGGCTCGGCGTATCCCAGCTCCTGGGCCTTGGCCAGCGCCTCGTCGAAGCTCAGCCCCTCGGCCGTCATGCGGGTGAGCACGAAGTTCGTGGTGCCGTTGACGATGCCGGCCACCCGCGTCACGTCCTCGGCCAGCAAGGACTCCCGCATGGGTCGCAGGATGGGCACGGCCGCCACGGCCGCCGCCTCGAAGAAGAGGTCGGCCCCCGCCCGGTCGGCCGCGGCGAACAGCTCGGGGCCCGCGTCGGCGACGAGCTCCTTGTTGGCGGTCACGACCGACTTTCCGGAGTGCAGCGCTGCCGTCACCAGCTCTCCGGCCGGTGAGGTGCCGCCGATCAGCTCGACCACGACATCGACGTCCTCGGCCTTGACCACCTCGTAGGCGTCGCCGGTGAACATCTCCGGGTCCAGCACCGGGGAGCGTGGCTTGCCCGGATCGCGCACGGCGACCCGCACCAGCTCCAAGGACACTCCCGCGACCTCCTCGATCGCGGCGCGCCGCTCGACGAGCAGTTCGGCGAACTCCTCCCCGACCGTTCCGCATCCGAGCAGTCCGATTCGGACTCTGTTCCTCATTCCGGGACCTTCACACTCTCGGAGACATGATGCGGCTGGTGGGTCCCGAAGCTGCGTCGGTAATAGACCAGTGGTGCCTTGCTCCCCGTGGTCTCCGCGGCGTCGACGCGACCGAGCACGATGACGTGGTCTCCGCCGTCCACCAGATCGGCCACGGTCGACGCGATCCATGCCGAGGCCCCCGCGATGCGCGGGAGGTCGTGGTCGACGTCCCAGGACGTTCCGCGGAACTTGTCGATGTCGCTCCGGGAGGCGAAGGACATCGCCAGATCGTCCTGGTCGGCACCGAGCACGTTGAGGCCGAAGCGACCCGACTCGCGGATGACGTCGAGCGTTTGCGACCTCCGGTCCAGGCTGACCAGGACCATCGTCGGCGTGATCGACAGCGAGGTGAAGGCGCTGACGGTCGCCCCGCGCGGCGCTCCGCGCCGGGGCATGGCCGTCACGATCGACACGGGCGTGGCCACGCAGGCCATGACGTCCTTGAAAGCGTCCTGCAAGGTGATCTCAGTGGTGTTCATCGAAGCCGCCTCTTCCGATCGGCAGGGTGGTCCCCCGCCTGCCGTTCCCGCCGCACGAATGCGTCGTCCGCGGGATCCATCCCCAGGCCGAATCCAAGACCGGGGAGTTCGTCGACGAACCACGACTGGAGGAGCCTTGGATACGCGTCGGACGCGAACACCTCGGCCAGTGCGTCATCGACGGCGCGGACGAATTCCTGGTCGTGACGCCGCATCATGAATCCGTAGAACTCCCCACCCAGCCGCGTGTCCAGGAGTCTGATTCCTTCCGGTGTGCCGCCGCCGCGCAGCAGTGCCCGGAGAATCACCTCGTCCGCCACCATGGCACCGACCCGCGGGTCGTCGAGGAAGACATCCCTGGCCTCACCGATGGACGCCACGCCCACGAAAGTCCAGTCGAATCCGAGGTCCGTCCGGGTTTCCAGCGCGGCCTGGCTCGTCGAGCCCTGGATACCCACAACGTGCAGACCGCCTGCCGTCACCTTCACACCGGGCTTCACCGCGATCCGGTGCGAGGTGCGGAAGATCGGCCTGCTGAAGGCACAGCGCCGCGCTCGCGCCTGCGTGATCGTCGTCGAACCGCATTCGATGTCGATGCGATGCCGGGCGAGCAGTGCCTCCCTCGTGGAGGAGGTGACCTCGACGGCCTCCAGCGGCGGAGCCGTGTGAGGGGTGCCGAGGACCGTGGCGAGGACCAGCCGCGCCAGGTCCACGGAGTAGCCGACGGGGCTGAAGTCCGCGGTCGGCGCGTAGGAGAACGGCGGGGTGCTCCGCTGGAAGCCGACGCGCACCCGGGCGCCGTCGCGTGCGTCACCGGACATGGCCGACCGTCCTGTCTGTCGAGCCCTGGGCCGCGAGCGTCTCGACGAGCCCGAGCACAGGCGTGGGATCCGTCAGGAGGTACATGTGTCCGCCGGGAACCGTCCGTTGCGAGAAGTGCCCGGTCGTCAGCGACGCCCAGCCGGCCATGTCCTCGGGTGCCAGCAGCGGGTCCTGGCCGGCCGCCACGCAGTACAGGTCGACCGGGAGCGGCCGGGGAACCAGCGCGGGGAACTCGCGGGACATCCAGGCCAGGTCCGCGGCCAGGATGTCCGAGTGGAAGGCGTCCGCGGCACTCGTCAGGGCGTCGCCCACGGCTCCGGAGACGTCGACGGTCCGGCCGTGCCGCACCTCCCCCACCGGCTGCCGGCCGACAGGGCCGATCCGGTCGGTGTACGGCGGTGGCGCCTGAGCCGACAGCACCACGCGCACGCGGCGGCGGTAGACCGCCCAGATCGCGTCGGCGACCGCCCACGCGATGGTCGCGCCCATGCTGTGGCCGACCAGTACGAGGTCGTCGTACGGCATCCCGCAGATGTCCCGGGCGATCCGCACGGCGAGATCGCCCAGGTCGTCGGTGAGTGGTTCCGCCGTGCGGTCCTCGCGCCCCTTGAGCTGGACCAGGACCACGTCCAGGTGCGGGGCGAGCTGTTCCGCCCAGCCCCGGTAGGCGGACATGCCCCCGCCCGCGTGGTGGAAGCAGACGGCCGCCGTCCGGTGCCCGGGACCATGACGCCGGAGCAACCGGGCGTCTGATGAGAGGGGTTGATGGAGCATCAGGCATCGGCCCACGTCTCGGACCGTTCATGGCCCGGCACAGCGAGGCGGCGCAGGCCCGTCCGGTACTGCTCGGCGAGCTGCCGGTACTCGGCGGCCGTCTCGTCCAGCACCGCCACGTCGCTGTCGCTGAGCGTCATCAGGGCGGAGGGCGGGGTGCCCGCGATGAGGCTCCGGGACGGGTAGAGGGGCCCGACGCCGAGCACGACTCCCGCCGACACCCGGCAACTCTCCCCTACCCGGGCCCCGTTCAGCAGTATCGCGCCGATGCCGACGACCGTTCCGGAGGCGACCGAGCAGCCGTGCAGCACCGCGCTGTGGGCGATCGTGACGTCCCGTCCGACGACCAGCGGACTGTCGGGGTCCGAGTGCAGCATGGCATGGTCCTGGATGTTCGACCCCTGGCCGATCCGCACCTTTCCCTTGTCCCCGCGAATGGTGACGCCGGGCCACAGGCTGACGCCCTCCTCGATCTCCACGTCCCCGATCACCACCACGTCGTCGAACGCGTAGACGCTCGGGTGGATACGCGGCAGGACACCCTGGAAGCTGTACGTCCGCACAGGTCATGCTCCTTTCTCGAGCAGCGAGGAGAGCCGGGTGAGGCTCGCCAGCACCTCGTCCTTGGACAGCCCGAAGTCCACGAGGCACGCGACCTCGTCCACGCCCATGTCCCGGAACCCCTCCAGCGTCTGCCGGGCCTGCTTCACATCGCCGATGAGCGAGCTGGAGGAGACGTACCGCTGGAACACCATCTCGAGGAACTCGTCCCGGTCCGCGTCGAGGTTCTGCAGCGTCCGGGACTTGTCCTGCGACTCGCTCTGTCCCGAGGTCGCGTGCTGGGTGACGAAGGAACTCAGGTACTCGGTCATGGGTGTCCGCACGCGCTCCACGGCCTCGTACGCGTCGACGCCGACGTAGGTGTGCAGCATCAGCGAGACGACACCCCGGTCGGGGTCGAGGCCGGCCCGGGCCCGCGCCTCGCGGTAGACGTCGATCCGCTTCTGCAGTTCGGCCGGCCCGAAGTTGATGAGGGCCGACAGGACGTTGAGGCCCTGTTCGCCCGCGAAGCGCCACGAGTCGACGCTCTTCGACGAGGTCAGCCAGACGGGGAGTTGAGACTGCACGGGCCGGGGGAAGGTCAGGATGTCGTGGCGTTCCCCGGCGGGGTCGGTCCGTTCGACGGGGACTCCGCGCCACAGCTGTTGCAACTGCTCCCGCGCCGCGTTGAGCGCCTGCCCCCGGCTCTCGTAGCCCTCGGGGTTGAGGACGAAGTCCCGTGAGTGCCAGCCGGGCGCCACCGCGAGGTCCACGCGCCCGCCCGACAGGTTGTCGACGAGGGCCCATTCCTCCGCCACGCGCAGGATGTCGTGCAGCGGAAGGTTCACGCTTCCCGACCGGATCCGCACGTTCTCGGTGATCACGGCCAGGGCGGAGCCCAGGACGGCCGGGTTGGGGTAGGCGCCGCCGGCCTCGGTGAAGTGCCGCTCCGGAGTCCAGATCGCGCCGAAGCCCGCGCCGTCGACGAAGCGGGAGACGTCCAGGAGAAGGTCGTAGGGGTCGCTGTCGCCACTCAGTCCGGAGAAGAAGATCACGCCGAGGTCGGGGAGGGAGGACGCGGCCGGATCGCGCTGCCTCTCGGGGGCGGGCGCTGAGGCGGATACGGGTGCGGGGGCGGGTGTGCCCGTGGTGCCCGACCTCAGTTTCGCCTTGAGCTGCGCCAGCTGCCCGGCGTCCAGGAAGGATCCGTCAGACATGTGCGGGCTCCTCCAGCAGCAGTGCCTTGATCACGTTCGTGGTTCCCGACACGGAGCTGTTCTCGTAGAAGTCCCGGACAGAGAAGTCGAGTTCGAAGGTCTCGCGGAGCTTGTTGATCAGCTGGATCGCCATCAGCGAGTTTCCGTCGAGTTCGAAGAACCCGCGGTCGTGGGCCGAGGCCGCCTCGCCGAGGAAGCTCTCGAAGATCTGCCCGACGACCCGTCGGATCTCTTCCGTGGGATCGTCGAGGTCGCCGGGGCAGTCGCCTGCCGCCGGCTCGGTGGTGGTCGCCGGTCCGGTGGTGGTCGCCGGTCCGGTGGCGGGGGCCTGTGCCGCAGGCTCACCGGAACGGGCGGTGTCCCCGCCGAAGCCGAGCGCCGGCTCCACCCAGTGGACGTGCCGCTCGAATGCGTACGTGGGCAGCGACGTCATCCGTGCGGCGCTCGCGTACTCGTCGATGGGCACGTCGGGGTCGGCGGTCCAGCCCAGTGCGACGGCGTCCGCGAACGACTCGTCCTCGTGCTCCGGTTCGCCCAGCGTCTGGGCCAGTTCGAGGGTCGAGGCAGCCTCGGGCCCGAAGCCGGCCCGCACCAGGTTGCTCATCGACCGGCCGGGGCCGATCTCGATGAACCGGCGCACGCCCAAGCGCCGCAGTGTGTCCACCGAGGTGGCGAAGTCGACCGTACGCAGCAGATGGTCCGCCCAGTAGTGCGGGCTCCGGGCCTCGTACTCCGTGAGGAGCCCGCCGGTGATGTTCGACACCAGCGGGATCCATGGCGCCCGGAAGGTGCAGGACGTGAGGAACTCCAGGAACCGGTCTGCGGCCTCCCGCATGAGCGGCGAGTGAAACGCGTGCGATGTCGCCAGTCGCTGGTGGTGGACACCGGCGTCGACGGCGAGCGCGGCAGCCGCGTCGATGGCCTCGTGGCTGCCGGACAACACGTGCTGCTGCGGGGAGTTGGCCGCCGCGACCACCAGGGAGCCGCCGTCCAGCAGGTCCGCGAAGGGCTCCAGGCGATCGACGGCGAGCATCGCCCCGGTCTCGCAGCGTCCCATGAGCCGCGCCCGCGTCACGACGAGCGCCGCGGCCGACCGCAGGTCGAACACGCCCGCGACGGTCGCGGCGACGATCTCGCCGAGGCTGTGTCCCAGGACGTACCGGGGCCGGACGCCCGAGTCGATGAGGGTGGCCGCCAGCGCGTACTCGACGGCGAACAGGAGCGGCTGCGCCACCGAGGTGTCGATGCTGTCCACCTGGCCGTCGGACCCGAGGTACGTGTTCACGTCGAAGTCCATGTGCTCGTTCACCGCGGCGGTCGCCTCGTCGAGCCGGCGGGCGAAGCGCTCGTTCTTCGTGGCGAGTACGGCTCCCATCGCCCCGCGCTGCGTTCCCTGGCCCGCGAAGACGAACGCGATCTCGTCGGAGTCCGCCTCGGCTCCCCGGTGGTACCGCCCGGCCTTCAGACGGGAGACCGCCTCTGCCCGGTCGACCGCGGCCAGCGATGCCCGGTAGGGGTGCCGTGTCCTTCCCTCGCGCAGCGTGTACGCGTACTCGGCGAGCGAACCCTCCGGGTGCGCGGCGAGATGCTGTGCCAGTGCGGTCGCCTGGCCGCGCAGGGCGGCCTCGGACCGCGCCGAGAAGGTGAGGATGCTGGGGCCGTCGGCGGGTGCCGCGGGCTCGGCCGGCGTCTGCTCGAAGCTCTTCAGGATGACGTGGCCGTTGGTGCCGCCCATGCCGAACGCGCTGACGCCCGCCCAGGTGTCTCCGTCACCGTCGAGCGGGTGCCCCTCGGTGGTCACGAAGTAGCGTGAACCGTCCAGTTCGAGCGCGGGGTTGACCTCGCCGACGTTCACCGTCGGCGGCACGTACTTGTGCTTCAGGACCAGGGCCGCCTTGATCAGCCCGATGATGCCGGCCGCGATGTTGAGGTGCCCGAAGTTGCCCTTGAGGGAACCGATTCCGCACCGGGCGCCGTCGAGGCCGTACGCCTGCTTGATCGCCTCGATCTCGATGGGATCTCCGAGCGCGGTCCCGGTGCCGTGCGCCTCGATGTAGGTGATGTCCGTCTGCTTGGCGCCGGAGACCTGGAGGGCGTCGCTGAGCACTCCGACCTGGCCCGAGACGCTCGGGGCGGTGAAACTCACCTTCTCCGCACCGTCATTGTTCACCGCAGAACCGGCGATCACCGCGTGCACGTCGTCGCCGTCGGCGATCGCGTCGCGCAGCCGCTTCAGCAGGACGAGGCCGAGGCCGTTGGTGAACAGCGTGCCGTTGGCCTCGGCGCCGAGCGGGCGGCAGACGCCGTCCGGCGAGAGCACCCCGCCGACCTGGTACTGGTATCCGGACTCCTGCGGCACCCGTATGTGCACCGCGCCCGCGATGGCCGCGTCGCACTCGTTCAGGAGCAGGCTCTGCACGGCCGAGTGGACGGCGACGAGACCGGTCGAGCACGCCGTCTGCACGTTCACGCTGGGCCCGCGCAGATTCAGCTTGTAGGAGATCCGGGTGGCCAGGAAGTCCTTGTCGTTGCCGTGTCGGACGACCATCTCGCCGAGCGAGTCGACCAGGTCGCGGCGGCGGAGTGCCCCGAAGAGGTAGGTACTCATTCCCGAGCCGGCGAACACACCGATCCGCTGCTGGGTGCGCTGCGGATCGATGTTGGCCCGCTCCAGCAGCGACACTGACGACTGGAGCATGAGGCGCTGCTGGACGTCGAGGACGTCCGCCTCGCGCGGCGAGTATCCGAAGTACGTGGAGTCGAACTCGGCGACGCCTTCCAGGACTCCGGCCCGCTTCACATGGTCCGGGCGCGACCGTTGCCCCGTCGGCACCCCGGCGGACGCGACCTCCGCGTCCGTGAGATCCCTGATGGCGCTCTCGCCGTTCACCAGCTTCTGCCAGAATGCGTCGACGTCGTCGGCCTGGGGCAGTCGGCATTCCATCGAGACGATCGCGATCAGCTCGTCATCATTGTCCATGTTCATCCTTGGTCCGTACGGTGCGGTGCTGTGCGGGGACAGGTCACTGCGGTGCGGGGCGAGTCGGTGCGGTGCGGAGGCGACGGTCAGGGACCACTCGCGCGGGCGGCGCGTCTCAGGTCCGGCGGGCGCGCCTGGCCGTCAGGACGCGGCTGCGTGCGGCGCGCGCCGTGGCCGCCGAGGTGCCCGGTACGCGCTTGCGCGGCTGCTTCGTCATGGACTCGAGGAACCTGCGCTGCGCGTTGAAGGAGGCGTGCTCGAAGAGGCGGACCATCGGGAACCGCACACCGAACTCGCTCTGGATCTCGGAGTGGAGGACGACGATGGTCAGCGAGGTCCCTCCCACGTCGAAGAAGTTCGACTCACGGTCGGCCAGGGAGGTGGCTCCGCCACCGGCCACGGAGAGCCAGATCCGCTCCAGCCGGTCGGCGACCGACCGGGCCTTCGGACCCGACGGTCCCTCGTCGGCCGCGTGCCGGGCCCGGGCCTGCACATGGGCGCGAGCGGTCTCGGACAGCGCCTTACGGTCGATCTTCCCGTTGGGGAGCTTGGGCAGTTCGGGGAGAAAGAGGTAGGCGGAGGGCAGCATCGCGCTCATCAGACGCCCGCCCAGGTAGTCGCGCAGTTCCCGTTCGGCCGTCGCGTCCCCCTCGACGACCGCGACGATGAACTTGGTGAACCGGTCCTCCTGCGCACAGACGAAGACATCGCGGACGCTGGGGTGGGACTGGATCGCGGAGCGCACCTCCTGCAGTTCGATCCGGACGCCCGCGATCTTGATCTGGTCGTCCGCCCGGCCGAGGATCTCCAGGTCGCCGTCCGCGCCGCGCCGCCCGAGATCCCCGGTCGGGTAGGCGAGGACCCGCTCCCCGTCGAGGTGGAGTTCGACGAACGGCGAGACGATCCGGCCGTCGACCAGATAGCCGTACGAGGGGTGCTCCGCCACGATGTGGATCTCCCCGGCGACACCGTCGGCGCAGGGCTTCCTGTCCTCGTCCAGGACACGGCTGCGCGACTGGGGGAGGTTGCGGCCCACCGGCTGGATGCCGGCGGCCGGCCGGTGCGGCACCCGGTGGAAGTGCTGGGCCAGTGTCGTCTCGGTCGGGCCGTAGAGGTTGACCACCTGGCAGTTCGGAAAGAGATCCTGCCACCTGCTGACCAGGGCGCCGTCCAGAGGCTCGCCCGCGAAGAAGGACAACCGGACGCTCGCCGTCGGATCGCTCTCCGTGAGGCCGGACATCCATACCTTGCCGAGCGAGGGGACCAGGTGGAAGCCCGTGATCTCCTCGCTGCGCAGGAACTCCCGTACTCCGGTGGCGTCGAGGTGCCGTTCATCCGGAATACACAGTGTGGCGCCCGAGATCAGGGGCGTCAGGGCGTCTCGGAACCAGACGTCGAAAGACAGGTTGGTGAGATGGGCGAATCGATCCTGCGGACCGATGTCGAATTCGCCGGACTGCCATTCCAGGAACCGGGACAACCCCGTGTGGCTTCCGACGATCGCCTTGGGCT
This sequence comes from Streptomyces sp. NL15-2K, assembly GCF_030551255.1. Lineage (GTDB taxonomy): Bacteria > Actinomycetota > Actinomycetes > Streptomycetales > Streptomycetaceae > Streptomyces. The sequence continues at coordinate 7,915,838 of NZ_CP130630.1, read as the reverse complement.
TCCCCGTGGACCCTGAGGTGAAGGCGATATAGGCGTAGTCCTCGTTGTCGAGAATCCCGGCCGGACCGCCTGCGTCCGTGGGCCCGGAGCCGGGCCGCAAAGCGATTTGGTGGCCGTTCGCGCAGTCGACGGTCGCCCGCGCGTGACCGGAGTCCAGCATGGTCTGCCGACGCACATCCGGCAGTGCGTCATCGACGAGCATGACGATCCCCCCAGAAATCCACACACCGAAGACGGCCACGATCACCGACGCGCTGCGTCGACCGAGAATGCCGACGGCGTCGCCGGGCCCGATGCCCTGCGCTCGCAGGTCGTCCGCCACTTTCCGGGCGCGCGACAGGAGTTCGGTATATGAAAGGGCTTCTGAAGCGGAGCTGGTTGCGGTCGCGTCAGCGAATTTCTCACACGCCCGCTGCAACAGGCCGTCGACCGTCTGCACGAATTACTCTCCAACTTGAGAAGTGCGGCGAATAGGGGAACTGGCTTCGATGCTTGCAGCGGGATTCAACCAGCGTCAAGCGGCAAAAATATGCCGCGCAATATCCGAGGGGCGGATCTCCGGATGCCGTCAACCCTGAATTAATTTGCACAAATGAGACAGCTCGGGCAGTGCGGCCCCAATGATGCCCCGGCCGACAGCCGCACTAACCCCACGACCGCTGACCGGTAAATATTTGCCGGTTACCATCAGTACGATCACAGACCGTCGTGCTGAAGGTCACAGTGCGCGGTTCTGCGCATCCGATAGCATACGGGTGGGCTGCTCGGGCTCATTTCGGCAGGGCCGTCGTTGCGCCTCGGTCTCTGATTGCTACAACAGGGGGGTATTTCAGCCGGTGTACCACACCACTAAGCTCCCGGACTTATTACGCGCTTGGCGGGCGGTGGCGGGAAAGAAATTGCAGCGCGGCAGGCCGCTTCCCCAAAGAGAGGTCGCCGAGCGCATGGAGGTGAGCGAACGCTGGTACCGCAATCTGGAGAGCGACATGGGGGCACCGCTCACTCCCGAGACGTTGCAGCGCCTCTCCGACGCACTGGCACTCGGTCTGGACGAACGCTTGGCCCTGTACCGGCATGTGCACGTGAATGCCGATCCGGTCGCACCGGGACCGGAGGGACAGGAACAGGCCCTCGCCACACTCACGCACCTGCTCGCCACTCATGAGCAATACCCCGCCTATGTCGTCGACCACGCGTGGAACATGCTCGACTACACGGGCCCCATGGCGACGTGGTTTCCTTGGGTCCGGGAGCCTGAAGCGAATCTCCTGCGTTGGGCTCTCACCACGCCGACGGCTCGCGAACAGATCACCGAATGGCCCCGGCACGCCGCGCTCTATCTCGCCCAGCTGCGATTCTCTCTGGCAACAAGTCGCAACAACAGGCAACTCGGGGAAATACTCGACGAGGTGCTCCAGGACCGTGAATGCCGGCGACTGTGGGAGCAGGACGCGAAGGTCATAGCCTATCGCCAGAGAAATAGTTTCCGACTGCGAATCCCGCATGTGGCGTCGGGGGACATAGTCGTCACATCACAGGTTCTGCTTCCCGCCTATCGGCAGGATCTCCGCTACGTGCTCCTGTTACCCGAGTCCGACTCGGCGACGCCTCGCAGCCAGGAACGACAATGACTCTATTCGACGACACTTCAGAGTATCTGTCTTGGAGGAAACAATCTTGAGTCGGCAGGCGGAAATAGCAGCGGTGGCCGGTGAGACGCGGCCCCCGGCCGGGACGGATGGCCGCGCACTCGTCGCCGCCTCGGTCACCGTGGTGCTGTGGGCATCGTCATTCATCTCCATTCGCAGCTCCGCCGAGCATTTCGAACCGGGCCCACTCGCCTTCGGGAGGCTGGCGGTGGCCTCGGTCGTGCTGCTCGCCATTCTGCTCGTCCGGCGCGAGGGATTCCCGCCCCGCGAAACGTGGCTCGGCATCGCCACCTCGGGGATCCTGTGGTTCGGCGCGTACATGGTCGCCTTGAACTGGGGCGAGCGAGAGGTGGACGCCGGCACGGCCGCGATGATCGTCAACATCGGGCCGATCCTGATGGCGCTGCTGGGCGGATGGCTGCTGAAGGAGGGCTTTCCACCCCGGCTGATGGCGGGCGTGGCGGTCTCGTTCGTCGGGGCCGTGATCGTCGGACTGGCCACCTCCAGCGGAGAAGAGGCATCCGTCGTCGGTGTGCTGATGTGTCTGCTCGCGGCGGTGGTGTACGCAGTGGGTGTCGTACTGCAGAAGCCGACATTGAAGCACGCCACCCCGCTCCAGGTGACGACGTTCGGCGCGCTCGTCGGGGCGCTGGCATGCCTGCCATTCGCAGGTCGGTTCGCGACGGAGGTGAGCCGGGCCCCCGCGTCCGCGACGCTGCAGGTGGTGTACCTGGGCGTCTTCCCCACGGCGCTGGCGTTCAGCACATGGGCGTATGCGATATCGCGAACCACTGCCGGGAAGATGGGTGCCACGACGTACGCCGTGCCGGTGCTCGTCATCGTCATGTCGTGGCTGTTCCTCGGCGAGGTGCCCGGCTGGCTGTCCCTCCTCGGCGGGCTCCTCTGTCTGTCCGGGGTCGCGGTGTCACGCATGCGGGGCAAGCCTGAGGAACGGACCCCGCAGGAAGTGGGCGAGAGTCGAGCGGCTGCGCAGTCCGAGCCCCAGAGGGCCTTGTGACGACGGCCGGCACCGAGCCGGACCGGAGCTGTACTCGGTCGCCAGGAAGCGGACCCCGGAGCAGTGCCTCCATGTTGGCCTCGACAAGACTCTGCTTCGACACCGCTGCAGCCAGTGTGGCCGACGCTCAGCAGCAATCTAGGTAAGCAGGTCAAATTATGACATTTCCAAGTCGCGGGACGTACGCGGGACCGGAAGGCTAACGCTCCGCCAGGTGGCCCACTGACCTGCGAAAACGTCTGGGAACTGCCCGGCCTCCGGAGCCGTGTGCGCAGGTTCGAATCCTGCCGGGGGCACCGGAAATTTAGGCCCTGACCAGCGGAAACGCCGGTCAGGGCCTTTCTTGTGCATGCCAAAACGCACGGCCTACTTGGCCATAACCACTCAGTCCGATGAGCCTTCGACCTGCGGCTTTGCGGCGCCACACAGATGGAATCCCAAATATCCGATCCCGCAAAATCGCCTTGCGTGGGCTATTTGCGGGACGGAGAGCCGCAAGGCAGCACCGTCGCCGGAGGAAACCTACTGTGACCTGCATGTTTTCCGACGAGGGCGGTCGGAAGGCACACGGAGAAACGGGCCGTTTGACTTTGGCGGGGCCAGTGCTTGGCATGCCGTGGGCAGCCCGTCGCCGCGTCGGATGCGAGCGTCGGTACCACGACGCAACGGCTCACGGCATGCTGGGCACTTGAGCAGGTACGCCGCAGCCAGGATCTACGCGCTTCCGGAGTCGCTCGACGAGTTGGTCGGGCTGGCCTCCGGCGCCGTGACCCTGTCCCGGCACATCGACTGGGGCCCGCGCTATGAATACGACCTCGCCGACGATGCCGACCTGCTCCTGATGTACGAGCGGGTCATCCGTGAGGCCCAGTCCGCCGCTGACCTGCGGGCACACCTGAACGCCAGTCTGTTGCGCCGGCACTGGACGGACCTGTTCCTGCCCGCTCCGGCCCATGCGGCCTGGCAGACCCGCTTTCCCGAGCTGGCACCTGCGGCAGCCGCGGCGTAGTGGACGAGTTGCACTGCCGACTGATCCGCATCAGGCTCGACGCCCTCGCCGACGACTTCGGCTACGCCCTTGCAGGCGGCTACTCCGTCCAAGCCCACCCGATCGTCAACCGGGTCAGTAACGACGTCGACCTCCTCGCCCCGATCAACCGGGCCACCGCGAAGATGCCCGCAGGGGCCTGTGGGCTGGGAGACGCTCAATGCCTGGATGCGCTGGTTGACCATCGCGGCCCGTCCGTACAGGCGGCGCACGCGCCCCAGCGGCGCTCCACCGGCCTCCAGCTCGAACACGCCTTTGCGGACCGTCGTCTCGCAAATTCTCTACGCACCCTCAGGTCGGCATCCCGCGCTCGGCAAGGCCGCTTTCATAGGCGATGATGACCAGTTGGGCGCGGTCGCGGGCATGCAGCTTGGAAAGGAGGCTGCTCACATGGGTCTTCACGGTTGGCAGGCTGACCACCAGTTGCTGGGAGATCTCGGCGTTCGACAATCCGTTCGCGATCAGCACGAGCACCTCCTGTTCCCGCTTGGTGAGCCCGACGAGCCGCGGGGCCGACCGAGCCGTTTCGTCGCTACGGGAGAAGTTCGCAATGAGGCGGCGCGTGACCGTGGGTGCCAGTACACCCTCGCCGGTGGCGATGACGCGAATGCCGGCGAGCAGGTCGGACGGCGAGGCGTCCTTCAGCATGAATCCGCTCGCGCCCGCCTGAAGGGCCGGGTAGACGTAGTCGTCCATGTCGAACATCGTGAGGGCCAGTACCCGTACACCGGCCATCGTCTCGTCGGAGCAGATCTCCCGCGTGGCCGCGATGCCGTCCATGACGGGCATGCGCAGATCCATCAGGACGACGTCCGGTTTGAGTTCCCGGGCGAGTTCCACTGCCCTGGCGCCGTTCCCCACCTCGCCTATCACCTCCATTCCGGGTGTCGAATCAATGAGGACACGGAAGCCCCCGCGCAACAGCGCCTGATCGTCCGCGATCAGCACCCGGACCGCCTCAGTCATTCCGCATTCCTCGCACGCTGCTCATCGGGGCCATCGGATCCGCGATTTTAGCAGTTCCGTTTTCTCAACTGCTTTGCGCCCACGAGCTGTTGAGACGAAAGCAGCCAGGGCGAGGCGTCCCGCGGATGTCACGACCCGTCGATCACCAACTCACCCGCCCCCCTGTCCCCGACCGTGACGGTGGCGCCGTACGGCTCCGCAAGCCGGGCGAAGTCGGTGAGGATGTCCTTGGCGTCGACCGGGCCTGCCAAACGCGGGCGGTCCCGGCGGTGAACCGGCTGGCCGAAACCCAGTTCGATCGGGTGGAGGCGGGCGCCAACGAGCGCGCCGTCGTCGAACGTGAGCACCGGCACGAGCGACTGCCAGTACTGGCGGTGCGGGGCGAACAGCCGACGGCCGTGAGCGACGAGTTCGGCGAAGTACCGTCCTGGTGTGAGCTGTTCGCCCGCGGCGACCCTCGCGTAGTCCTCGGCGGGGACCCGGTCGGCGCGTTCGATCTGGCTGACGATGTTTCTCAGGCTGTAGAAGATCGGTTTCTGCCGGTAGAGCTCCACGCCGCGGAGGAGGTGCGGGCCGTGTCCAACCACGATGTCGGCGCCCTCGTCGATCATCCGGTGGGCGAACTCGCGCAGGAATTCGCCGGGTGTCTCCGGCGTCGGGCCGAGCTCGTGGGAGTGCACGCTGACCATGACGAGGTCCGCACGGCGCCGGGCCTCGACCACCCACTGGGAGATCTCGTCGAGGTCCTTCGGGTCGCAGGTGGTGGTGAAGCCTGGTGTGTCCGCGGCCTGGAAGCGCGTGGCGAACAGGGTGAGCCGGTCGGGCGAGGGCATGGCGGGATCGAAACCGAGCAGCGTGCGCGCCTCGGCCCGCCGGGCCCGTAGCCCCGTCGATCTGCCGGAGCACGTCCATCTGAGCGGGCGTCACCTGCAGCGGTCGTGCTGTACCGCAGTGGGTTCGCCTCTGCGCCCTGTGCCAGCGAGAGGGACGCCTCCGGCAGCTTCCACCAACGTATCTGTCGCGACCGGCCGTCGGCGTCCAGTTCGAGCCAGTGCCCGGTGCCGAGCGGGTCGATACCCCGGTGGACAGGCCTCAAAGCTAGCGGCCAGGGCACTCCGCCGGGCACCAGCAGGCGGGCGGCCAGCACCGTCTCGTCGAGGCTTGCGCCGGTGAACCGCAGCAGCGGCTCCATGCCGCTCGCCGCCACCGTGACCCCGTCGACCACGGCGGTGAAGATCTGTCGTACGCCGGCGACCGAGCCCTGGACCCGGGTCCTGCTGTCCATCGAAGCCGTCAGATGAAAGAGCCCTGGCAGCCGGGACGCGCCGTATCCACGTCGTGGAGCGAGCGCATCCGGCCGAGCGCGGCCGTCGTGGCCGTCTCGTCCAGCCAGGTGTGTCCCAGCAGCACCATCCGCCGCGGGTCCGCTTCGACCACCGTGACCTCGTCCTGGGGCCAGTCACCCACAATCCAGGGCCGCCCCGACGCGTGATAGATCCGGTGTGCCGCCCGCAGGTCCGCGGCCAGTCGGACACCGGCCGGGCAGTCCGGAAGAACTACGAATTCCATGTCGCCTCGTTCCCCGGGCGGTGCCGGTGCGCCCGAGCGCACCGGCACCGGTGTGATCACCAGAAGCAGACGACGGCGTAACCGCAGCCAGCGAAGTCCTCGCAGCTTCCGACGCCGAGGCACTTGGCGAGCTCGTCGAAGTCGCCAACTTCCTGAAGGGCGGGGGGCTCGTAGATCGCGGACATGGTTCGTCCCAGTGGTCAGATCGTTCGGGCCGACCTGTTCGGCCCTTGATCTGTCTGGGAACCTACGGAGCGACATGTCCCACAGGCATGGGGCACATGCCTCATGCCAGTCCCGTCACGCGTCCCAGCGACTGTGCCGGAAGTAGCCCGCGGCCAGCGCCGCCACGGTCCACACGAGCAGCACCGCGAATCCGGTGTGCGCGTCGTTCGAGTCGACGTCGAGCATCCGCATGCCGGCCTGGTCGGGAAAGTACCGCGCCACCTCCCTCGTCGCTCCGATGACGGAAAGGATCTGGGTTCCGGCGAGCACCATCGGGAGCAGAGTGGCCAGCGGCAGGATGGCGCTGCGGGCCATCGCGGCCACACCCGCCGCGAACAGGCTCATCAGCATCAGGTAGACCACCGCGCCGGCCAGGGCGCCGGGGACGCCGCTCGCGTCGATCGCGGCGCCGTAGGATCCCAGGGCGAGCTGGGTAACCAGGTAGCTGACGACGGTGACGGGGATCGCGATGGCCGCGGCGGCGACAGCGGTGACGGCCATCTTCGCCGCGTAGAGCCGGCCTCGCCGGGGCACGGCGAGCAGCGAGACCCGCATCATGCCCGACGCGTACTCGCTGGAGACGATGAGCACTCCGAACACGATCAGGGCGAGTTGGCCGTAGAGGATGCCGTCCAGGCCAGCCTGCTCCGGGGTGAAGTCGGAGCGAAGCCCAGGGCTGTCGGATTCGATCGCGCCCTTCGTGGACCAGCCGCCCAGGGCGGCGATGAGGACGCTGACGGGAACGAACAGCAACAGCGCGATGAACGTGCCGCGGACGCCTCGCAGCTTGGTGAACTCAGCCCGGATGGCCGCGACTGTCTCAGACATGGGTGTTCCTTCCTCCCTTGCCGATGAGCTCGAGAAAGGTGTCCTCAAGGGATCCCGTGTGGGTGCTCAGCTCTTCGAGCGAGAGCCCGTTGGCCGCGGCCAACCGGTTGATCTCGGCCGCCGACATGCCGCCGACTTCCAGGCTGCCGTCCGATGCGAGCCTCAGCGAGGCTCCCTTCCGTTCCAGTTCCCTGTTGAGCCGCAGCGGTTCCGGTGTCCGCACGCGTACGTACGTACGTCCGTGGCGTTGGATGAAGTCCGACATGCTGGTCTCCGCGAGGAGCTGCCCGCGGCTGATGACGATCAGATGGTCCGCGACCATGGACATCTCGGTCATCAGGTGGCTGGAGACGAGGACGGTCCGGCCTTCGGCGGCCATCGCGCGCAGCAGTTCGCGCAGCCACCGGATTCCCTCTGCGTCAAGGCCGTTGACCGGCTCGTCGAGCACCAGGACGGGCGGGTCGCCGAGCAGCGCCGCGGCCAAGCCGAGTCGCTGGCCCATCCCCAGGGAGAACGTGCCGATCCGCCGCCGGGCCGCGTCCGTCAGGCCGACCATCTCCAGGACCTCTCCGACCCGTTGCCGGGCGATCCGGTTGCTCTGCGCGAGCCACAACAGGTGGTCGGCGGCGGTCAGGCTGCGATGCGGGGCCGATGTCTCCAGCAGGGCACCAACATGCCGGACCGGGTACCGCAGTTCGTGATAGGCACGCCCGTCGATACGTACGGATCCGGTGTCCGGGCGGGTGAGGCCGAGCATCATCCGCATCGTCGTGGACTTCCCGGCTCCGTTGGGGCCGAGGAATCCCGTGACGGCCCCGGACCGCACCGTGAAGGTGAGGTCCACGACGGTCTTCTGCTCGTACCGCTTGGTCAAGTTCTGGACGTCAATCACATGGTGAGTCTCATCGGGCGTCCCGCCGGCAGCATCGGTCCCGGGTCGGGACTACCGGACGGCCTTCGCGGGGCCGAAGCCATACTTGCGGATGAGTCCGCCCGGTACGAATGAGTCCGGCTCAGTACGGCGGCGTCGCCAGGACCCGGAAACCGCCGCCCGGCCTCGGTCCGGCGCTGAGGGTGCCGCCGTGCGCGGCGACCCGCTCTTTCATCCCGACGAGGCCCATCTGGCCGCCGGGCACGCTCGGCCGTTTCCCGGGCCCGGGGCCCTCGTCGGCCACGTCGATCGTCAACGTGCCCCGCTCCGCGGTGAGGTGCACCCGGCAGCGGGTCGGCGCGGCGTGTTTGATGACGTTGGTCAGCGCCTCCTGGACGATCCGGAACGCGGACAGCGCGACACCGTCCGGAGGTTCCTCCGTGCCGCGAGACCGCAGGTCCACCCGCACGCCCGCCGCCTCCGCCGACTGGACCAGGGAGGGAAGGTCCGACAGCCCGAGAACCGGCCTAAGGTCCTGAGCGCCCTCCTGGTCCCGGCGCAGTACCTTGAGGGTGGCCCGCATGTCGCGCAGCGCACCGCGGGCCACGTCCTCGATCATCGTCAGGGCTTCCCGCGCCTCCTTCGGGTGGCTGGCGACCACATGGTTGGCGATCCCGGCCCGGACTGCGATCAGGCCCACGCTGTGCGTGACGACGTCGTGGATGTCGCGGGCGATGCGCAGGCGTTCCTCGACCTTCGCCTGCTCGGCCGCCTGCTCGATGGCACGCCGTATGCTCTCCCGCCGCTCTCTGACCGCCGATCCCGCCGCCCAAGTGGCGCCGAGGACGAGCAGTCCGAACACGACCTGCACTGCCTGGGTCCCACCCTGGTAGCTCTGCCCTCCCGTCACCGTGAGCAGGGCCGCGCCCACCGCGCACTGCCCGGCGATGAGAACTGCGGACAGCCTTGGTTGCCGCCGCCTCGTCGTGGCCACCGTGTACAGGGCGTAGGCGGCGGCGAAAAACGGGGGCGGTCCGACACCGACGGCCGACGCCACGCAAGCGGCGGTCAGGACGAACACGAAGACCGGCACGGGCCACAGCCGCCGGGCGATCAGAGGCAGCGCGGTGCTCAGCGACAGCAGCCATACGGTGCCGCCGCTCACCTCGGCGCTCATGGCCGGCCGCAGCAGCGACACCTGCGGGAGCAGTACGAATCCGAGTGCGGCCAGCACATCGAGCATGATCAAGCGCCGACGACGGACATCACCCATGCCCTTGAACGTATTCGTTCGGTTCGCGGTGCGTCCAACGTGTTCGTGCGATTTCCTTCTGCAACGGCCCGGGTCCGGTGCAGGTCCGTCCCGACCACCCGACCGGGTGGGGCACGATGAACGCGGCTGCCCGGAAGCCGGGGCCGACCTGACGAGCAGCCATGTATTTAACCCCGGCTCAAGGTGGCTTCCTGCCACCGACGGGTTCGAAGAATTGTTGCAGGCCGTGAGCCGCAGATCGAAACGTCTTCGCATTTGCTGGGAATTTCCTGTCCCGGGCCGTGGCCCATGGCGTCGCGTACGTCCCCGGCGCCCCGTTCTTCGCGGGCCCGGCCGACCCGGCAACCCTGCGGATGTCATTCACCGCGCACACCCCTGAGGGGATCGAGGAGGGCCTAATACGGCTCGCCAAAACTTTCAGGCGATCCTCGCCTACAATGCTCCCATGACTGGCTTACGGCGCCCAAAGTTTATCCAAGAAGCTTCCTTGCCCCCCGACGCCATGCCTCGACGGCTTGGAATTATGACGGCAGTGGTGCTCACGCTGCTGACGGCGGATCTAGCCACAAAGCAGATAGCGTTGACGCATTTCTCGGTCACTGATCCGACGCAGACACTCGGCGGGCTTCTGAAATTCACGCTGGTCTTTAATTCCGGCGGAGGGTTCTCCTTCGGTCAGGGTGAAACGTGGTTCTTTACCACGGTGAAAATTGGGGTGCTCATCGCCATGCTGGTGGTGTCGCCCCGGATCCGCACCCCCGTCTGGGCAGTCTCCTTCGGGCTGATCATGGCCGGTGCCGCGGGGAGTCTGATCGACCGGATATTCCGCGCGCCCTCTCCATGGCAGGGGCATGTCGTGGACTGGATCCAGCTGCCGCACTGGCCAGTCTTCAACCTCGCCGACTGCTCCGTGGTGTGCGGCAGCGCACTCGTGGCGTGGGCCTCGTTCCGGGGAATCCACCTGGACGGCACCCTGGAATCCGCCGTACGAGCCGAGTCAGCCGAAAAAGGAGCAGCCAGTGTTGAAAACTGAGGACGGGGCCTAAGTTCGATCGTTCGCGCGCCCCTCCCCGGCGGCACGGCATCATGGTCCTCCTCGGCCCCCCGCACCAAGTCCGCGCGGCCGACGCGCTGGTCTTGTGGCAGACGAGGTGAGTGTCAGAAGATCTCGGGCGGTGACCGCAGTCTGTGTGCTACGCGTACTCGTGCAGGAGTTGCTCGATGCGCTGGTTGGCGATCTCCTGCCGCCCGTACAGGCACTTGGCGTAGCGAGTCATGAGGACCTCGACGCTGTTGCCGGCACGTTCGGCGACCTCGGTGGGGTCGACGCCAGCGTTCAGCCACGTGGACAGAGCTGAGTGGCGCAGGTCGTAGGGGCGGGCCGCGAGCGGGGATGCCACCAGGTCGGGCAGGAAGGCGAGTTCGCGGGCCTCGTGCCAGACACGGTCGTACGTGCCGGAGGCGGCAATGCCGCCGCGCTCGTTGAAGAACAGCCGCCCGTCGTCGGCGGTGCCGAAGGTGTCGATGCTCTCCCGCCACAGTGCCACCAGCTCCGGCGGCAGCGGCACCGGACGGGTTTCGCCCGGCGGGCGATCTTTCAGACCACGCTCGTCATGAAGCCGTCCGGTGTCGGTCCACTTCTTGCCCGCCTGGGGCCGAGTGATGTGCAGGGTCACCCTGCCCCAGCCCTCAGTCGGCAGGAGGCAATCCGGCAGGGTCACCGCGACCGCTTCCTCGGGCCGCAGCCCGCGTAGTACATGCCGCCGAACAGCCCGACCAGCCGCCGTCCGCGAGCCCGCTCGTAACTGCCGACGTAGGAGACGGCACAGAGCAGGGAGCGGGCTTGGGCAGGGTTGGCGACCACCCGCGGATCGACCTGCTTGACGGTCTGGACGATGCGCCACTTGATGGAGGCAAGCGGGTCGGCGGGCAGCTGGCGCTGCTCGATGGCGTAGCCCACCGCGTTGACCAGGGTCATGCGCTTGTGCCGCTGGGTCTCGGCCGCTGCCACCGTGCCGTCCTGCTTCAGGCGCAGGACCTCCAGCACGGCCCGCATCACGGCCGGATCCAGCATGTCGGTCAGCGGGCGTGAGGCGCCCGCCACCCAGCGCAGTGCGAGGCGCACATCGGTCGGCATGCTCCGCGGCTCGGGCCGGGGCACGACGAACGCCCAGTCCCGCAGCGTGCGGCGCAGCAGCTCGTCGCTCGGGCGGCCCCGTACGTCGCGAAGCATCGCCTGGGTGATCGCGCACAGGGCCTCGTTGGTCTCGCTCCGGGTCTTCGCCGCGATCTTCGGCCAGCGCATGTCCAGATACTCGAGCGCGAAGGCGTACCAGCTGACGCCGACCGCGCGTCCGCGAGCCGAGCCACAGCCAGTAACCACGCGATCCTGCTCACGGGCTGCGCAGTCCCGGACGGAACGGACCAGTTCGGCACCGAACACATCGGCCAGCTCCCGGACATCTGCCGCTGCGATCGCGACGTGGCCGTTGCCGCGCGGCCCAGCGATCACGGTTCTTCCAGCGCGTCTCCTCTTGGGCACTCCATGCACCGGGAATGCCGCATTCCTCATGGCGCCCACCACCTTTCTACCCAGGTGAACGCGTACGCCCATCGGAGCAATGGCGTCCCAGAAGCCACGCTGCCCTGACCTGGAAACAGGGAGCCGGCAAGGCACCCTTACGGGGAGGATTAAAGGTAGGATAGGTAGCATGAGTGACCCTACCGGCAAGTACTCGATCACCATGCCCCGCGACATCGCCGAAGCCGCCAAGGCCCGCAGCGGCCCCTCCGGGCTGTCCGCCTACGTCGCCGCCGCCGTCGCCCGCCAGATCGAACGCGACAACCTCAACGAACTCATCGCCGTCGCCGAAGCCGAACACGGGCCCGTCACCGACGAGGAGATCCAGGCCCTGCGCGACCAGCTCCACCAGGCCCGCCCCCGGCAGACGCAGAGCGGGGCGGACGCCGCGTGACCCGCTCCCCAGCCGTCCCCGGCGGCACGCTCGTCCTCGACAGCGAAGGACTGGCCAAGGCCGTGCTGCGCGACCGCACCGTCACCGGCTGGCTCGCCCTGGCCCGCGCCGACGACCTTCGGGTGATCACGTCCGCGGCCACACTCGTCGAGGTGGTCCACCCCCGCATCAACCGTCCAGCCTTGGAGTGGACCCTCTCCCGCCTCGTCGTCGAGCCGGTCACCGAGCCCATCGCCCGCCACGCCGCCACCCTGCTCGCCGACGCCGGCCTGCACGGCCACAAGTACGCCATCGACGCCATGCTCGGCGCCACCGCCCTCGCCGCGACCGGACCCGTCACAATCCTCACCTCCGGCCCCGAGGACCTCATCGCGCTGTGCGGCGCACGCGTTACCGTCATCAAGATCTGAGACCCAGCGTCTTGCCAGGGCTCGGGACTATCAGGAATCCAGGAATTCGGTGTTCACCACTCGGTTGGCGTAGAAGTTCCTCGAGGAATCCCTCACCCTGCGCGCCCTCTTCGACCACGCCCCTCAATCCCGTGACACGAAGTACGCACGGTGCTGCACCCTCGAAATGAGTCCCTGATCGTGATTGCGCTCAAGTCGGCGGCACTGCCGAAGGAGCGCGGAATATAGCCGCAGATCGCCGGTTGGCCAAACCGGCGATCGCGCGCATCATTGATGGTCCACCGCCACTACCTGCCCGTACGCCGGAAGGCACGATCACCAGGTCAGCCACAAGCGCACAGTCCCGCGCCCTCTGTCACGGACGCAGCGGACGGCTACACCGCGGCGTAGCTGACCCGGAACAGGTCCACAGTTCGCTCCACGTCCCGCTCAGCACTTCCAGGTCGCCCGTGCCGTGGTGTGCAAGCCCCGTCACATCCCGGGTGACCGGGGATCAGCTCGACCTCGCCGGCGTCGGCCTTCAGGTGAACGAGGAGCTTCTTGCCTCTGGGGGGGCAGGCGAAGTTCCGCAACCTCTTGGTACGCCCGGTACTGCTTCTGTTCGGTGCCCAAAAGGGAAGGGCACCGGGTCGATGCTTGCAGCGCCGGTGCTCGCGTACGGTGTGCACGTCGCGGGTGAAGCCGCCGACGATACAGATCAGCCTGGGCGCACTCCACAACACCTGGGCCGCGACGGCGGGCCCGAGCCGGTCGCGGACGAGGTGCCGGAACTCTGCCTGGTGGTGCACCAGCCACGCCATGCAGTAGAGGCCCTGATGGATCACGCCGGCGTCAGTGCCGCGTTTGTGCGCCACGACCACCGGCGCCCCGTTCTCGTCGAGGCCCAGCGAGTCGATCCGACCGCCGTGGACCGGGCCGGTGCTGCACTCGCTCGCCAGGAACCGGACCTCGAGCAGCTTCTCCATGTTGCCCTCGACGATGCTCTGCACATCGGCCTCGGCATTTGTAGAGCTTCAGGTCCGGCACCGCCCCTCCATGCAGCCGGTGTGGCCGACACTCAACAGCAGGGGCTGCCGAATCTATTTCCGGGTACTCCGCAGGCTGGCACCGAGGATCCCCGGGACAATGCAATCGAGGCAAGCAGGTCAGAATAGGATATTTCCAGATCGCGGGACATGCACGGACGACGGGGCTAACATTCCGTCAGATAGCCTGCTGAACTGCGAAAACGTCTGGGAACTGTCCGGCCTCCGGAGCCGTGTGCGCAGGTTCGAATCCTGCCGGGGGCACTCCGGAAAAAGCTCCTGACCTGCAGAAATACAGGTCGGGAGTTTTGCGTGCATGCCAAAACGAGCGTGTGACCTGCATGAATTGTCGTCTCTAGCGTCGGAGCGTGAACGCGCAGGACAGCGGTGGCGATCTCCCCGTCCTTCGAAGGTGGTTGGACGGTGCGCGGTCCCAGCCGCTGCGGTGGTACTTCGAGTACCGGCGGCCGGGCTTGCACCCCAGCGTCGTCGTCGCGTGATGGAACAGCCCAGCCCTGGCCGTCCTGCGCGCCCGAGAGCTGGACGCGAGCTGGACGCGAGCAAAGCAGAACGGCCGTGGGGGGCGGGACGGGGCCCGAAGCCTCCTGGCTGAGTTGGGGAGACGGGCGGTTCGGCCTGTGCGGAGACCGTATCGCCCGTATGGCCCGTACCCTTCGTGGTGCCTACGGCGTTACATAGCGGGCGCCAAACCACTGGAGGCAACACCTCGTGCTGATTGCTCAGCGTCCGTCCCTGACCGAAGAGGTCGTCGACGAGTTCCGCTCCCGGTTCGTGATCGAGCCGCTGGAGCCGGGCTTCGGTTACACCCTCGGCAACTCCCTTCGCCGCACCCTCCTGTCGTCGATCCCCGGTGCGGCTGTCACATCCATCCGCGTCGACGGCGTGCTGCACGAGTTCACCACCGTGCCGGGCGTCAAGGAGGACGTCACCGACCTGATCCTGAACATCAAGCAGCTCGTCGTGTCGTCCGAGCACGACGAGCCCGTCGTGATGTACCTGCGCAAGCAGGGCCCGGGTCTCGTCACCGCCGCCGACATCGCACCCCCGGCCGGTGTCGAAGTGCACAACCCCGACCGCGTCCTCGCCACGCTCAACGGCAAGGGCCAGCTCGAGATGGAGCTGACGGTCGAGCGTGGCCGCGGTTACGTCTCCGCCGTGCAGAACAAGCAGGTCGGCCAGGAGATCGGCCGTATCCCGGTCGACTCGATCTACTCGCCCGTTCTGAAGGTCACGTACAAGGTCGAGGCGACCCGTGTCGAGCAGCGCACCGACTTCGACAAGCTGATCGTCGACGTCGAGACCAAGCAGGCGATGCGTCCGCGTGACGCGATGGCCTCCGCCGGTAAGACCCTGGTCGAGCTGTTCGGGCTGGCCCGTGAGCTCAACATCGACGCCGAGGGCATCGACATGGGCCCGTCCCCCACGGACGCCGCCCTCGCCGCCGATCTCGCCCTGCCGATCGAGGAGCTGGAGCTCACCGTTCGGTCGTACAACTGCCTCAAGCGCGAGGGCGTCCACTCCGTGGGCGAGCTCCTGGCGCGCTCCGAGGCCGACCTTATGGACATCCGTAACTTCGGTGCGAAGTCCATCGACGAGGTCAAGGCGAAGCTGGCCGGCCTGGGCTTGGGCCTCAAGGACAGCCCGCCCGGATTCGACCCCACCCACGCTGCCGACGCCTTCGGCGCGAACAATGACACGGACGCCGGTTTCGTGGAGACCGAGCAGTACTGAACGCTGTGCTGACGTGCAGACCGTGCCGTTATCCCGGCGATGGGCTGAGCGTCGGCCAGCACACCGGCGAGGGCGCCGGGCACCGGCCAGGGCGGCGACGCACCTGGCGCTGTCGTCGTAGTTACAGGCGCTGAGGGTGAGGGCGCCGGGGTGCCGAGGCCGCCGGGAGGTACTGGGGACAGTCCCAGCCCTCGCCGGTGTGCTGGCCGACGCTGCCGACGGACTCCTTCGTACGCGCGTCGAGGGACCCCAGTAGGTCGAGGTCGAAGCGTCGCCGCCCCAGTGACCAGACCCGTTGCAGCAGCGAGCCTTCCGGATCGCGTCCAGTGCCCTCGGAGGGCACCAGCCCGAGCACGGTCCGCTGTGCGCGAAGCATCCCTGTATCGGCCTGGCAGTCACAGCCGAGCGCATCCTTCATCCGGTAGGTGCCTCCAGCCACTGCGGGAACAAGGACATCAGCAATCCCTGTCCTCGCTGGCCAGAGGCACTTCCTCTGCGTCGGGGGCAAGGCCAACGGTCGCCCTACATGAAAGCCCGAGGTCAGTT
Organism: Streptomyces sp. NL15-2K; assembly: GCF_030551255.1. Lineage (GTDB taxonomy): Bacteria > Actinomycetota > Actinomycetes > Streptomycetales > Streptomycetaceae > Streptomyces. The sequence continues at coordinate 7,899,683 of NZ_CP130630.1, read as the reverse complement.
GTAGGCGTTGAATTCTGCGACTGACCACCAGCTACGCGCAACGTTTCCGGTATTGACGACCTTGATGTAGCGAGCTGTTTGCGTCGGGAAGGAAATCAGGTGGACTCGTTGGCCGTCCGCTACGGAAGAAACCTTGGTCCAGTCGGTTCCGTCCATGGATACGTATACGTCTGCGCTTCGCGCATAGTCGCTGACACTGCCGCCGACATCCAAAACGATCTTGCTGAAGATCTGCGTTTGTCCCATGTCCACTTGGATCCAGAGGCCGTCGTACTGCCCTGTTCCGGAGCTGTACCGAGTGTCGGAATTACCGTCGAGCATGTTTCCGGGCGCATCCCACTGGCTTGCGTCCGAAGCCTTTGCGGTCCAGCCCGTCCGCGGCAGCGCAGGACCAAGATCTATGACGTCGAACGATGATCCACCTGCGTCTGCTCCGCTGGCCCCCTTCACGGAAACCGTGACCTTCCCCGCTGGAAGCCCCCTCGGGACGTAGGCGCTGATGCTCGTGTCCGACCAGGTGTCTATTTCGGCATAGCTCGATCCGAAATACGCCGTACCCAGCCCCTGTGCATCACCGAAACCAGAACCGCGGATCGTGAACTTGGAGCGCGGCATGCCTCGTTCCGGCTTGAAATCGCTGAAGGTCGGCGACGGGAAGCTCGACAGCTTCTTGGTCGTGAACATCGCCGAAGTCCCGCTCGGCAGCGTATAGGTGTACGAGCCGTCGGTGGATATCTTGAAACTCTTGCTGTCGGTGGTCCCGTTGAATGCTACGGTGACCTGCTCCCCTTCCTTGCTGGTCCAGTTCTTCAGCTGGAGGCCGTTCGGTATCGCTGCCGGAGCTGTGATCGATCCGGTTCCATGCGCAGACCCGTACACCTCGATGTCGCCGATGGCCCACCAGAAACCGGATGGCGCAGTACTGACGATGCGAATGTACTGTGCCGTTCGGGTCGGCAACGTGACGGCTATCTTGCCAATGCCCCCGCTGCCGCTCGCAATCGCGCTGCCCCAATCGACTCCGTCGTTCGAAACGTAGATCTGATACTTGGTGACGTAGTCGAAAGAATTGTTCACGCCGGTGTCGAAGACGATTTTGTTGAAGCTCGTGGGGCTCCCCAGGTCGATCTGGAACCAGTCGCCGCTCGTCGTCCCGTGCCCGAGACTCCACCTGGTGTTGATGTCGCCGTCGATCGCGTTCGCGGCCACACCCCAATCCGGCTGCGCGGAAGCCGTGGCGGTCCATTTGCTACGGCTCAGCGCCCTTCCGGTCGTCTGGACGGAAGCTCCGATCGGAAGGGAGTACGTGACCAGCTTGTTTCCGGTACGGATGGAGTTCTGGTAGAGCAGCAGTGCCGGGTCGTACGTGACGGTGACCGGGCCGGATGCCGACTTGAACGTGAAGTCGTGTGTCGGGTCCGAGACCTTGGTCGCTGCGGGGGTACGGCCGCTCTGCGCAGGCCCGGAGTACGTGAAGGTGACGGCGTCGCCGGCGTTCAGGGTGTAGTCGAACGAGTGGGTCCCGTCCGCGACGCTGAAGGTCTTCGCCGCGCTGCCCGAGTTGTGCGCGATCAGGACCTTCGATCCGTCCGGGTTCTGGAACGCGACGTTCTCTATGCTGCCTTCCCCGAAGGTGTTCGAGTAGATCCGGCGTGCTCCGGGCTTGACGAACCTGCTGGCGTGAGCGAGGGCGTGGTAGTCCACGTTGTAGGTCACCCGCCCGTCGGCCGGGTCGATCGTGAGCAACCCCCGCAGCATGGGTATGCCGGCCGTGTCGCTGTTGAGCGGGCCCCGATCGGGGTCGAGTGCGATGTTCCACAGCATCACCCCGTTCGCCCAGTTGCGCGTTCCGTTGATGATCCACGTACCCAGTGCTTCGCTGAACGCTGTCTGGTCGCTGTCCTGCCAAACGCCTCCGGTGGCTTCCGTGATGAACGTTTCCTTGCTCGGGTAGTCGTTGTGGACCAGCGTCTGGTAGTTCGGGTTGCCGCTGTAGATGTGCCACCCGGTTCCCGCGGTGTACTTGGAGGCTGCGGGGTCGCTGAAAATCGTCTCCGGATACGAGGGCACGTCCCAGTTGTGGTCCCAAGCCAGGATCTTCGTGGAGATTCCGTTGGCTTCGAACGCCTTGCCGATCTCCTGAATCAAATCGGCTTCCTGATACGCGGACAGGAACATCCCGGGCCAGGTGGGCGTACCCATGGGTTCGTTCTGCGGGGAAATGTAGGAGATGGGCACGCCGGCTTCGCCATAGGCTTGGATGAACTTGACGAAGTAGTCGGCGAGCGCGGAGGTGTACTCGCTCTTGAGAGTGCCTCCGATCATGGAGTCGGAGGTCTTCATCCAGCCTGGTGGGCTCCACGGGTTGGCCATGACCTTGATGGACGGGTTGAGCGAGAGAGCCTGCCGCAAGGCCGGAATGATGTACGGCACGTCATGCTGGATGGAGAAGTTGGACAGCGTCGGGTCCGTTTGGCCCGCGGGCATGTCGTTGTAGGAGTAGTTCCCGGACGCGTTGAAATCCGTGGCGCCCATCGGCGAGCGGAGCAGGCTGAGGCCGATTCCCTTCGAGGGATCGAACAGCTCCTTCATCAGCTTGGTCCGCTCGGCAGGGGACAGCTTGTCGATGAGCCAGGCGGAGGAGTCGGTCATGGCCGCGCCGAAGCCTTGGACCTTCTGGTACTTGACGCTGTCGTCGATCTTGATCGTCAGCGGGTTGGCCGTTCTCCTCGCCTTGAACAGCACATCGTCCTGACCGGCGACCCACTTGCCGGCCGATACGTCCGTCAGCCACACACGGACGGAATTGTCACGTGAGGCTTGCTTCAGCTGCGGGGCGGCGATGGCGTTCCCGGAAATCTGGGTCCAGGCGGCGGCGACACCGACTGCGGTGGCCAGGAACTGGCGTCGTCCGAGACCGTATGAGCTCATGGAAGATCCTCCTTCGGACCTGCTTGTTCAGTACTTGGGAGAGCGGGTGGGACACAGTGCCGAGGTGGGGGATCGACCGGTTGGAGTCGGTTCTACGGCGACGCCGGCGCCGACTCTGCGACGCCGGTGCTCGGCTCCTTGATCACGAGCGGGTGCAGTCCCCACGCGTCGACCGCGAAGCCGAGGCGCGTACCCGGGGCGGTGCGGGCCTGAAGTCGCCACGGGCTCTGCCCTGTGGGGTAGAAGCGCAGGGTGAGGACCTGGCCGGTGGTGATCAGGAAGACTTCGGCGATGGAGTGGTCGACGACGACGCGCAGGTCGACAGCCCGGTCTGCCGGGCAGGGCATCCGGTGGGAACCGCCGCGGGCCCGGGGGTCCAGTGAGGCGTGGTCACGGTCGACGACCAGTTCGCCCGCGTCGGCATCGAGGCGGATGTCGAGGTATTCGGAGCCGTCCGGGGTGGTGAGCAGCCGCAGACCGGCGTTTCCAGCGGTCTGCTCCAGGCGGGCCGTCAGGTCGAAGGCCCGGCCCACGCTGCCGAGTTCCACCGGCTGCGGGCCGTGCGTCGCGCCTGCAGCGTGGATGGTGTGGTCGCCGCGCAGGGCGAGCAGCTCGGTGGCGGGCTGCTGACGCAGCGTGCCGCCATCGTCGACATGGATCTCGCGGGGCAGGGTGAGGACCCCGGCCCATCCGTCCGCGACGGCCCAGGCTTCGTCGCGGGCTTCCCACGACCAGCCCCACAGCAGCCACCGGTTGCCCGGTGCGCGCAGCAGGGCGGGTGCGTAGTAGTCGGGGCCATAGTCGGCGGGCACCGCCGGGCCGGCATTGAACTGCCCCTCGTGTTCTTCGCCGATCAGGGCTGCGACACTCTGCGGGCCGGTGGGTTCGGTCCATGTGCTGAGGATGAGGGCGCCGGGTCCGTCGGGTGCCGGGAGGTACTGGGGGCATTCCCAGCCCTCGCCGGTAAGCAGGTCGGTACCACCGATGGGCTCCGGACGGCGGGCCGCGAAGGGCCCCCGGTAGGTCCAGGTCTCCAGATCGGGCGAGTCGTAGAGCAGAGCAGCGGCGCGGCCGTCCGCGAGGGCGGCGCCGACCAGCATCCGCCAGCCGTCGCCGTCCTGCCAGACGTAGGGGTCGCGGTACATGGTGCAGCCCTCGGGCAGCTCGGCGATGAGCAGTTCGCCCCGCGGGTGGAAGCTTCTGCCGCCGTCGTCGGAGACGGCGGAGGTGACCGGCTGGTGCTGGGGCGAGCGGTCCTCGCGGTGCGCGGAGTAGAAGGCGACCAGCCGTTCGCCGTCGGAGACGGCGTTGCCGGAGAAGCAGCCGTCGGCGTCCAGGCCACCTGGGGTTGGGGACAGGGCGATCGGCAGCGGCTCCCAGGTCAGCAGGTCGGGGCTGCGGAAGTGGCCCCAGTGCAGGTTCGCGTGGGTCGCGCCGTACGGGTTGTACTGGTAGCACACGTGGTAGTGGCCGTCATGGAAGACCAGCCCGTTGGGGTCGTTGATCCAGTTGCGGGGCGGGCGCAGGTGCGCCACGGGGCGGTGCGGATCGCGGGGTGTGGTGGACACACGCGTGCCTTTCGGTGTTTCAGATGGAACCCGCCCCGCCGGCCCTCGATTTGGCGGGGCGGCAGGCCGGCGGGGCGGGGGTCTTCAAGCCCGTATGCGGTCTTCAGATCTGGATGCGGCCTTCAGGTCCATACGCGGTCTTCAAGTCCGGATGCGGAATCCTGCGCTCAGCTGCTGCTCCCGTCGTGAGCTGGGGCCGACGCGGAGTGCGAACTCACCTGGTTCGACCACTCGGCGGTTGTCGGCTGTGACGAGTGAGCACTGCACGGCAGGGACGCCGATGTGGACGTCCAGGCTTTCGCCGGGAGGGATTTCGACCTGGGTGAACGCCTTCAGCTCCTGCTCGGCCCAGGTGACGCTGGTGGTCAGGTCGCTGATGTATGCCTGGACCGTTTCCAGGGCCGGACGGCTGCCTGTGTTGGTGAGTCGTACGGTGGCGTCGACGGTGCCGTCGGCGGGGACGTCGAGGTCGTGCACGACAAGGTCGGAGTAGGTGACGGTGGTGTAGGAGAGGCCCTCGCCGAACGCGAACATCGGGTCCTGGGTGAGGTCCGCGTAGCGGTTCCCGTGCTGGCCTCGCACCTGGTTGTAGAAGACCGGTTGCTGTCCGACGTGGCGTGCGAAGGAGAGTGGGAGTCGGCCGCTGGGTTCGGTGAGTCCGAGGAGGAGTTCGGCGATGGCGCGGCCGCCGCGCATGCCCGGGTTGAACGCCTCGATGAGTGCCGCCGCGTTCAGTGCCGAGTCCGGGAGGGTACTCGGCTTGGACTGAGCGAGTACGACGATCATCGGTGTTCCGGTGGCGGCGACCGCGTCCAGCAGTGCGATCTGACTTCCCTGGAGGTCGAGCGTGGCCGTGGAACGCACCTCGCCGGTGAGGTCGATGGTGTCCCCCACGACCACGACGGCGTAGTCGGCGGCCTCTGCGGCGGCGATGGCCTCCCGAAGTTGTGCCTGGTCGACCGGGGCGGGGGCGAAAACGGGCGGCTGCGGTTGGCCGTCGGGCCCGGTGGACCACCCGGTGTCCTGGTCGGGGCTCGCGATGTCGGCACCGCGGGCGTACGTGATGGTCCACTCGGCGGGTGCGACGGCGCGAAGGCCGTCGAGCACCGTCTCCACCGACTCGCGTGGATGTCCTTCGGGCATCCATGGGACCTGGCCGGTGGCGCCCGCCCAGTCGCCGAGCATGGCCTCCGTGCTGTCGGCGTTGGGGCCGATGACCGCGATCGTCCGCGGCGTACCCTGGCTCACGGCGCGACCCGTTCCCTCCGGGGTCAGCCCGCCTTCGAGGGGCAGGATGCCCTCGTTGCGCAGCAGCACCAGGGAGCGTCGGGCGGTCTCAAGGTTGAGGTCGGCGTGTTCGCGGCAGCCGATCACCCGCGCCTGCCGCTCGGGGTCAGGAGTGCGCGGGTCCTCGAAGAGCCCGAGCTCGAACTTCAGCCGCAGAACCCGCCGTACCGCGTCATCGATCTGTTTTTCCTCGACCAGGCCGCGCGCGACTGCCTCCTGCGCGCCCTCGAAGAACTGCGGCGTGGCCATGATGAGGTCATTGCCGGAGGAGACGGCGACCGCCGCCGCCTCGGCGTAGTCGGCGCAGGTCCGCTGGTCGTAGACCATCCGGCCGACGTTGTCCCAATCGGTCACCAGCGTCCCGGTGAAGCCCCACTCGCCCTTGAGCACGTCGTTGATCAGCCACTCGTTCGCGGTGATGGGCACCCCGTCGATGGACTGGTAGCCGAGCATGAAGCCGCGGCAGCCGGCACGTACCGCCTGCTCGAAGGGGGGCAGGAACCATGAGCGCAGCTTGCGCGGGCTGAGTTCGGCTTCGCTCGCGTCGCGCCCGCCCAGGGTTTCGGAGTAGCCCGCGAAATGCTTGGCGTACGCCAGCACGCCTGTCGGGTCGCTGAGGCTCTCACCCTGATAGCCCCGCACCATCGCCGCCCCGAGTTCACCGATCAGGAACGGGTCCTCGCCGAACGTCTCGTTGATCCGGCCCCAGCGCAGGTCCCGGGTGATACACAGCACCGGGGAGAACGTCCCGTGGATTCCGGTCGCCGCGATCTCGGTCGCGGCCGCACGGGCGACCCGGTGGAGCAGGGAGGCATCCCAGGAGCAGGCCATGGCCAGCTGGGTCGGGAAGATGGTCGCCCCCGGCCAGAACGAGTGACCGTGGATGCCGTCGTCGGCGGTCAGCAGCGGAATGCCGAGACGTGTCTGCCGGGCCAGTTCCATGGCCTGCGGCATCAGCTCGGGCGACACATGCAGGACCGATCCGGCCAGCTTGGCCGACACGATGTCCGCCAGGTCCCCGTGTTGTCCGTCGAGCATCAGCAACTGCCCGACCTTCTCCGGCAGGGTCATCCGGGACAGCAAGTCGTCGGTTCTCGCTTCCACGGACGCTTCCGGATCCAGGTACACGGCAGAGTGGACCGGCTGTCCCACGGTGTTCTCCAAGAGATGAGTCGTCACAGATCAGAGTTGATGGGCGACGGCGAGCGCTTCGCCGCAGCGACGCCACCGCCTGCTGCGGTGGGCCTCGCGGGCCGTCCGTCCGCCGCCCCGGGCGGGACCAATGCCGCAGAGGGCGGCGGGGCAGAAGCCGGGGCGTCACTTCAGGCCGGTCGTGGCGATACCGGCCACGAACTGGCGCTGGAAGAGGAGGAACACGATCATCACCGGCAGCAGGACGACCATGGCGCCGGCGAGCAGGATGCCGAAGCGGGTGAAGGACTGTCCGCTGCTGGCCAGGGCGAGTCCGACGGGGAGGGTGTACTGGCTCTCGTTCTGGGCCACGACCAGGGGCCACAGGAAGTTGTTCCAGGAGCCGAGGAAGGTGATGATCCCCAGCGTGGCGAGGGCCGGTTTGGTCAACGGCAGGATGATCTTCGCGAAGATGGCCAGTTCGCGGCAGCCGTCGACGCGGGCGGCGTCGATGAGTTCGTCGGGCAGGGTGGAGATGAACTGCCGCATCAGGAACACCCCGAAGGGCGTGGCCAGGAACGGCAGGATCAGCCCGAGCAAGGAGCCGGTCAGCTGCATGTTGGCCACCAGCACGTACAGCGGGACGAAGGTGACCAGGCCGGGGATCATGAGCGTCCCCATGACCAGCAGGAAAACGGCGCGCTGCCCGCGGAACTCCAGCTTGGCCAGGGCGTATCCGAGCATCGAGCAGAAGATGAGGTTGCCCGCGGTGACGGCGAGGGCCACGATCACGGAGTTGGCGAACATGCTCGTGAAGTCGAGCGTGCTGAACAGCTCGCCGTAGTTGGCGGTCGTGGGCGCCGTGGGTATCAGGACGGGCGGGACCCTGCGGATGTCGGCCTCGGGCTTGAACGACCCGGACAGCATCCACAGGAACGGCGCGATCATCAGCAGCAGGGCGCCGGCGAGCGGTAGGTACAGCCAGGGCTGGCCCCAGTTCTGGCGGATGCGGCGGCGCCTCAGGGCGCGGTCCGTGCCCGGTTGTGGCGTTCGGAGAGTGGAGAGGGTGCTCATGAGGCATCAGTCCTTGTCTCGCAGCACGCGGAACTGCAGCACGGTCAGCGCGACGATGAGGACGAAGATGACGTAGCCGGCGGCCGACGCCATCTCGTAGTTGCCGTTGCCGAACTGTTTGTAGGCGTACAACGTCGCCGACAGCGTGGAGTCCAGCGGTCCGCCGTCGGTCATGACGAACGGCTCGTCGAAGAACTGCAGATAGCCGATGCCCGTGGTCACGGCGGTCAGCAGCAGGGCCGGCCGCAGGAGCGGGAAGGTGACCCGCCAGAACCGCTGCCATGCCCCGGCGCCGTCGAGTTCGGCCGCTTCCATCAGGGACTGGGGGACGGACTGCAGACCCGCCAGCATGATGATCATGACGGTGCCGAGGTTGCGCCACACCGCCATCACGATCATGACGGGCAGGGCGAAGCGGGTGTCGGCCAGCCAGGCCGGACCGTCGATCCCGAACCAGCCCAGGACGAGGTTCACCAGTCCCGCGCGAGGTTCCAGGAGCGTCTTCCACACCACGGCGACGGCCACGATGCTGGTGATCACCGGCAGGTAGAAGCCGACCCGGAAGACGGCCCGGAAGCGGCGGATGCCCCGGTCGAGGGCAACCGCCGCCGCGAGCCCGGCGGCCAGGGTCAGGGGCAGGGCCACCAGGACGAACACGGCCGTGTTGCGCAGGGCCGTGAAAAACTGCGGGTCCTCAAAGAGGCGTACGTAGTTGTCGAAGCCGACGAACGACACGTTCAGCGGCGTACGCAGGTCCGAACTCTTGGTGTCGGTCAGGCCCATCAGCAGCGACCACACCACCGGCAGCAGCATGAAGGCCGCGAACAGCGCGAGGAACGGGGCGGCGAGCATCCAGGCGGCCCGGGCCTGCCTGCCGCGCGCCGTGCCCCGGACCGCGAAGCGCCGGTGACCGGGGTTCTGTTCCGGCCGTGCGGTGCCCTGCTCGTGGGTGTCGCCCCGCTCGGGGAGCGTTTTCGTGGACATGGATGTCATCCGTCCGTACGAGGAGTGCTCATGGCGGCGGCGCTCAGCGGCCGGTGCCGATGCTGGTGGCCTTGGACTGCAGCGTCTTCTGCACCTCGGCGACGGTGGCCTTGCCGAGGGTCAGCTTCTCCAGTTCGGAGTCGATGGTGTCGGCGATCTGCTGCCAGGTCGTGATGGCGGGCGGCGCCTTGCTGACCTCGAGCTGCTCGGCGAACGCCTTCATGTTCTCGTCCTCGGTCAGCTTCCCCTCGGTCCACGCCTGGGGCGAAGGAGGCAGGCTGCCGGTGGCCTTGGAATAGGTCGCGAGGTTGGCGGGCTCGGTCAGGAACTGGGCGAACTTCCATGCCGCGTCGGGGTTCTTGGCCTCCTTGAACACCGCCAGGTCGGTGCCGCCGGCGAACCCGGCGGGTTGCTTGGTGTACGGCATCGGCATGGTCTTCCACTTGCCGTCCAGCTGCGGGGAGTCCTTGTGGAAGGTGCCGCCGGCCCACGCGCCCTCCTGGTAGACGGCGGTCAGCCCGTCCTGGAACTCCTGCACGTTGTCCGCCCTGTCGGTCGGCGCCAGGCCCTGCTTCGGAACGCTTGCGTAGTTCTCCAGCGCCTTGGCGACCTCGGGCGTGTCGAAGGTGAACTTTCCGGTCTTGGAGTCGTAGATGTCACCGCCCTGCCGCCAGACCATCGGCAGCCAGAAGATCCAGGAGTTGAAGCCCATCACCAGCCCGCTGGCGTGGCGCAGCTTGGGGTTCTCCTTGCCGGCGGTGGCCTGGATGGCCTTGAGGTCCTTCAGGTATCCGTCCCAGTCGCCGGCCAGGGCGCCCTTGATACCGGCCTTGGCCGTGAGATCGGTCCGGTAGTAGACCGCTTGGGTGTCGGCGATGAACGGGACGCCGTAGGGGGTGTTCTTGTACTTGGTGGTGTCCCACTGACCGGGGTAGAAGTCCGACGACTTGATCGATGTCGGGGTGGCCTGGAAGCCGTTCAAGGCGGCCATCTCGGCCATCCAGGTGCTGCCCACCATGGACATGTCCGGTGTGTTGCCGCCGGCTATCGCGGTGGTCAGCTTGTCGTGGGCGCCGTCCCACGGGACCGCGGTGATCTTGACGTCTGCGTCCGGGTTCTCCTGCTCGAACTTCTTGGCCAGCTCCTTCAGGTCGTCGTCGGGGTCGCCCATGGACCACATGACCACCGTCCCCTTGGCCTTGCCCGCGCCGATCTCGGCGGGGGCATCGTTGCCGGGGCCGGAATCCTCGCTCCGGCCGCAGCCGGTGGCCAGTAGGGCTGCCGTGACGGTGACGCACAGGGTCTGGACGGTTCTGACGGCGTGACGGGTGGTGATACGCATGATGCGGCTCCTTGCCGTTGAGCGAGACAGGCGCGGGGGGCGGCGAAGGGTAGGAAGGGGCGGGCGCCCGGATGGGCCGACCCACGAGTGGGCAGCGTCTGTGCTGACAGCGGCGACGGGGGTCCTCGCGGGTCGCGGTGGGAGCGTCCGACGCGGAGTGGGTAGCGGCCGGGCGGGGTGCGCCAGGCGCCCCTTCGGTGTCCCGGATCGGGAACGCGCGGGCGGAAATGCATGGGGGCGGTGCCGCGCGAACGCAGGCGCAGCCGCCCTGAGTTGCGGGTAGGCGAGTCCGAAGAGGTTCGCCGAGGTTTCAAGGAGACGGGAAGCGGTGCGTCACCGGCAACGCACCGCCCGGCCGCGAGGCGCCATCAGGTGCGCATCGCGATGACGTGGCGTCAGTTCGAGCTCGGCTCTAACGTCGAGCCACGGACCACGAGGCTGGTGGGAACGATGCGCGAGGAGGCCGCCTCCGGCGATCTCCGCACGTGGTCCAGCAGCAGACGCGCCGCCGCCTCACCCATTTCCCGCATCGGCTGGCGGATGGTGGTCAGCGCCGGATAGGTGTACGACGCCAGCTCGACGTCATCGAACCCCACCACGGCGACATCCTGCGGAATCCGCAGGCCGGCCTCGTGCAAGGCCGCGAGCACGCCGGCCGCCGAGGGGTCGTTGTGCCCGAAGACCGCGTCGAACTCCACGCCGTCCGCGACGGCTTGCGCGACCGCGCTCCGGGCTGTGTCGAACAAGAAGTCACCGCCGATGATGCTGCGCGGGTCGAGCTCGATCCCGGCCTGCGCATAGACGTCGACGAAGCCGCCCAGCCGTTCCCGGGTGCAGCCGTACTCGTCGGGACCGGTCACCACCAGCGGGCGACGGCGGCCGAGGTCCAGCAGGTGGCGCGCCGCCTGCTCACCGCCCTCCCGGTTGGTGGTGGCCACGTAGGGGAATCCCGGCCGCTGGAAGCGGTCGTCGATCAGCACCACCGGCAGTCCGGCTTCGTGCAGTTCCGTGATGGCTGCCAGGGTCCCCTCGGGCTCTATCACCAGCAGACCGTCGAACGACTTGGCGGCGACCTGCAGGCCCAGCCTGCGCAGTGACTCCTCACCGCCGTTCACGGTCAGCATGCGCAGTCCGAAGCCCTCGGTCTCCAGGGTCTCGACAACCGCCTGCACTATGCCGGCCCAGACCCAGGCCATGTCAGGGACCAGCATGCCGATCATCTGTGTCGTGCCGCGTGCGAGTCCCACTGCCCCGGCGCTCGGCACATAGCCGAGCTCCGAGATCGCCTCGCGGACCTTCGAGACGGTGTCCTCGCTGATCTCGCCCTTGGCATTCAGCACCCGCGAGACCGTCGTCTTGCTGACCCCGGCCCGCGCGGCCACGTCGGCGATAGTGACTCCCATGTCACCTCCCCTCCCTTCACGCAGAGGCGGAAGACTTCCTCCCGCACCGAAGAGCCGATCGTACAGAGCCCTGTGGGACCGGTACCGACATCGGTCCCGGAACCGGTTTCGGTACCGGTCCCGGAAGTGAAGCACCGAAAGGCCCGACCGGTCAACACCCCGGAAACAACTCGTTAATGCGGCCGATCTCGGTCTCGCACGATGCCGCAGAAGCCTGCCGGTTGCCACCCAAGCCACCGCTCTGACCTGCGCGGTTGCCGACCCCAACCCGCCATGACCGAACTCGTTGGGGCGGCTGCCGACCGCCGACGACGCCCGACGGACCGCAGGCCCGTCCCGGGCCAATCGCGCCCGAACCGTTGACGCACCGGCCGGATTGCCCTTCATAATCGGGCACTCGCTGTCATCGATGACACAAGTCGTCGTTGACACCCCAGTCGGCTGCGTGGACGTCGACGCCGCTGGGGTGTCATTTTTCGGTCCGTCCGCGCCGGGGCCGCAGTCAGCGCTGCGCCGACGAGCCGCGGGACTAGGAGACACCATGAGCTCTGTTCGCGTATCCCGGCATGCCCGCATACGGATGATGGCGGCGGTGGCGACCGTCTGCGCCCTGTCGGCCGCCCCGCTCGCCCCCCAGGCCGTCGCTGCCGACATCCCGCCGTACACCGAGACCTACAGACCCCAGTTCCACTTCACTCCGGAGAAGAACTGGATGAACGACCCCAACGGCCTCGTCTACTACAAGGGCGAGTACCACCTCTTCTACCAGTACAACCCCAACGGCAACTCGTGGGGCGACATGTCCTGGGGGCATGCGGTGAGCAAGGATCTCGTGCACTGGGAGGAGTTGCCGCTCGCCCTGTCGCACGACGACGAGGAGATGGTGTTCTCCGGCAGCGCGGTCGTCGACTGGAACAACACCACCGGGTTCGGCACGAAGAACAACCCGCCCATGGTGGCGATCTACACCAGCGCCTACAAGAACGGCGGCAAGCAGGCCCAGTCGCTCGCCTACAGCACCGACCGCGGCCGCACCTGGACCAAGTACCAGGGCAATCCCGTCATCGACATCGGCTCCACCAACTTCCGCGATCCCAAGGTCCAGTGGTACGCGCCGACAAAGAGCTGGCTGATGACGGTGTCGCTGTCCGCCGAGCACAAGGTGCAGTTCTACTCGTCGAAGAACCTCAAGGACTGGAAGCTGCAAAGTGAGTTCGGGCCGGCCGGTGCGACGGGCGGCGTGTGGGAGTGCCCCGACCTGTTCCCCCTCGCCGTCGACGGGGACAAGAACAACATCAAGTGGGTCCTGGTCGTCAACATCAACCCCGGTGGTATCGCGGGCGGTTCGGGCTCGCAGTACTTCATCGGCGACTTCGACGGCAAAAAGTTCACCGCCGAGGACAAGGGCACCTACACACCACCCACCGGCACGGCGGTGCAGGATTTCGAGAGCGCCGGCTTCGGTGCGTGGACTACCACGGGCACCGCGTTCGGTCAGGGACCGGCAGCCGGGGCGGTGGACGGGCAGGGGGCCGTCGAGGGCTTCGACGGCAAGGGCCTCGCCAACAGCTTCCACGGCGGTGACGGCGCTACCGGGATCCTCACCTCTCCCTCCTTCACCGTGGACAGTCCCTACCTGAACTTCAAGATCGGTGGCGGGCGGCACCCGCACGAGGCCGGAACCGTCCTGGACACGACTCCGCCCGAGGGCACGGTCCTCGCCGACTTCGAAGGCGGAACCTACGGCGACTGGACGGCGACCGGGGACGCCTTCGGCACCGCACCGGCCACCGGCACCCTCCCCGGCCAGGGGCAGGTATCCGGCTTCCTGGGAGACGGGCTGGTCAACACCTTCCTGAACGGCGACTCCACCACCGGCACGCTCACGTCGCCCGAGTTCACCATCGACAAGAAGCACATCAACTTCCTCATCGGCGGCGGCAATCACCCGGCCGGCTCCGACAACCCCACCGCCGTCGAGCTCCTCGTGGACGGCCAAGTAGTCCGCAGCGCGACCGGGAAGGACGCCGAGGCGCTCAACTGGGCTTCCTGGGACGTCGGCGACCTCGCCGGCCAGCAGGCACAGATCAGGATCGTCGACGACAACACCGGCGGCTGGGGCCACCTCAACGTCGACCATGTCGTGCTGTCCGACAGCCAGGCCCAGCGCGTCTCGCAGGAGACGTCCGTCAACCTGATCGTCGACGGCGAGGTCGTCCGCAGCGCCACCGGCGCCGACAGCGAGACCCTGGACTGGGCCTCCTTCGACATGCGCCCGTACGTCGGCAAGAAGGCGCAGATCCAGATCGTCGACATGAACACCGTCGGCTGGGGCCACATCCTCGCCGACCAGTTCACCGCCGCTGAAACGCGCGCCAAGTCCGTCGTACAGCGCGCCGACTGGACCGACTACGGCAAGGACTACTACGCGGCGGTGTCCTGGGAGAACGCACCGGGCGGCAAGCGCTACATGATCGGCTGGATGAACAACTGGGACTACGGCCAGTCCATCCCCACCTCTCCCTGGCGCAGCGCGCAGAGCGTTCCCCGGGAAATGGCACTGCGCACGATCAACGGCCAGACCCGGCTGACCAGCAAGCCGGTGGGCAGCCTGGAGTCCCTCCGGGAGAAGCGCCCGGCGACGGCGTCCGGCGTCACCGTCAGGAGCACCTCCAAGCCGCTGATCAGCCGCGCGACCAAGGGCAAGGCCCTCGACATCGAGGCCACCTTCTCCCTCAAGGACGCCGAACGCTTCGGCCTCAAGGTTCGCACCGGCGCAGGCGGCGAGGAGACCGTCATCGGCTACGACACCACGACCCAGGAGCTGTACGTCGACCGCACCCGCTCCGGCGTCGGCGACTTCAACAGCACCTTCCCCGGCGTCCAGACCGCACCCTTGAAGCCCAAGAACGGCAAGGTCAAGCTACGCATCCTCGTCGACTGGTCGTCCGTCGAGGTCTTCGGCGGCAATGGCGAAGCGGTGATCACCGACCAGATCTTCCCCGACCCCTCCAGCACCGGCGTCGACGTCTTCGCCGAAGGCGGCACCGCCACCCTCGACCACATGCAGGCGTGGCAGCTGAAGTCCATCTGGCGGTGACGAGCCGCAGGTCCGCGCGCCGGTCGCCCAGGGGCGGCCTCCGGCGTACGGCTCTCGGCAAGGCAGGTGCCAAGAAAGGGGCGTGGAGGCAATCCCCACCAAACCTGGCCCGCACCGATGATGCCAGCCTGTGTCTCTTCCTCCCTTCGCAGGACGGCCGAGGGGGAACCAGGCGCCGACGGGCATTGCCGTGCAATGCCCAGTTCAGGAAGTGAGGATGGTGAGCGGCACTGAGTGCTGGGCGTCACAAACGCCCGGGTCAGCGTCCGACTACCGTGGCTCCGCATGACCCATACCGAGATCGACATCACCGCAGATCTGGTCCGGGATCTGCTGCTCGACCAGCACCCCGACCTGGCCGGTCGTCCCCGAGCAGGTCGCCGCCCCTTGGATACTGCTGCCGGACGGGGCCGCCGACCGCTTCCACGACGTCTACCAGCCGGTGGTGGACGCCGCGACCCTGCGCCGGGCCCGCGGCTGGGCGGTGCTGACAGCCCTCAGCGGCATCCTCATCGGAGAGGCCGGCCTTCATGGCCGCCCGGGCGGCAAGGCCACCTGGGGCCCACCCGCCCACGCCGCGCTACGACGCCTCATCGCAACGATCCGCCGATGAACGCGCTGTCCACCGTAGGTGACAAACGCCTCCGAGGTTCGGCGCCGACCCAAACGAAGGGAGCGTTCCGCTGTGACGCATGCTCACGAGGAAGAAGTCCTGGCCCGCATCGCCAAGGGGCTCGTCTACACCGAGTCGGAAGCGGCCTTCCTGGCCCCTCGGCGCCGCACCGAGGAGATCTTCGAGTACAACCACACACCACCGAACGAAACGGAGAAACGTCGATCGCTGCTCGTCGCGATCTTCGGCTCGGTCGGTGAACGCACGGTGCTGCTGCCGCCGTTCCACGCCGGGTTCGGCAGCAACGTCCACATCGGCGACGACTTCTTCGGGAACGTGAACCTCACGTTCGTAGACGACGTGGACATCCGCATAGGCAACGGTGTCATGATCGCGCCCAGCGTGACACTGACCACAACGGGACACCCGGTGCATCCCTCACGACGCGCTGACTTCGGACGGTTCTCCGAACCGATCGTGATCGAGGACAAGGTGTGGATCGGCAGCAACGCGGTGGTCCTGCCCGGCGTCCGTATCGGATATGGGTCGGTCATCGGCGCCGGCAGCATCGTCAGCCGCAGCATTCCCCCGATGACCGTCGCGGTCGGAACCCCTTGCCGGGTGGTCCGCCCCATCACGGACGAGGACCTCACCACACGTACCGCCCATTAGTGCCGGTGGCGGAGGACCACGACCACCACCACCGTCGCTCGGGGGCAAGTACGTTGGGCCCTGACGACAGGTCAGCAGCGGGGGCTGGCGCCCTGGGCCAGGCCGGCGCGGATGGCCCGCACGCGCTACCGCGGTCTTGGGGTTTTTCAATGGGCGGCTGCGCCGGAGACTGGTCCGGTGTCTGCTTGGGGTCCGGTGTGGCACCGGTTTGATGTTCGTTTGAGTTCATGCCCGCCTCCTCTTGATCGGCGCGGCATGACTGCCCGGCTGATTCATTCGAACATCCCCCGACAAGAGGGCATTCGGCCACGCACGGTTGACGGTTCCGGATTATCGGACGTTCGGCACGGCTTCCGTCGCCGCTGGTCACGCCCGGTCCTGGCGTGGCCGGTTCCGCACCATGACTCACCATGCCTTCGCCGCCACAGCGAGCGTCGACGACGCAGTTTCACGGGCCAGTGACTGGCACGTTTGTGCTCAGCCCGTCGCCCCGCGGCGGGTGCGAGCGTCGGTACCACGGTGCACCGGGTTGAGGCATGCTGGGCGTATCAGCAGGTACGCCGCAGCCAGGATCTACGCGCTTCCGGAGTCGCTCGACGAACTGGTCGGGCCGACCTCCGGCGCCGTGACCCTGCCCCGGCACATCGACTGGGGCTCGCACTACGAATACGACCTCGCCGACGAAGCCGACCTGCTTCTCATGTACGAGCGGGTCGTCCGCGAGGCACAGTCCGCTGCTGACCTGCGGGCGCACCTGAACGCCGATCTGGTGCGCCGGCACTGGACCGCGGCGGCCGCGGCGTAGTGGACGAGCTGCACCGCCGACTGATCCGCATCGGGAGGCACTGGTGATGGCGGCCGACGACCAACTGGTGTCGGCAGTGATCCGGGCGTTGAGGGCCGTGAAGGCGCGGTAGACGATTGCTCCAGCTGGTGATCGGGGTGGCGCGCAGGGTGGGCGCGAGGCCGCGAGCGGTCTCCCGTACCGGTCGCGGCCTCGCTGGTGTGGAGGTTGGTCATCGGCGGATCAGCAGCAGCCGCCCGCGGCGGACGGTTCCTTCGCGGCGACGGTGACGGCGGTGTCGGCCGGGCCGGTGCAGCAGGTGCTGCCCTGTTCCTTGGCCAGGGTGTCGGCGTCGGCCTTGACGACGTAGACCTCCCAGGGTTCCTGGCCGGGGCCGTGGACCCAGACCTTGTCCTGGAGGGCGTAGCAGCAGGTGGTGTCGTTCTCCTCGTCGGTGGCCAGGCCGGACTTGTTCAGGCGGGCGGTGGCGGCGTGGACGGCCTCGGTGCTGTCGACCTCGACGCCGAGGTGGTCCATACGCGTTTCCTCGCCCGGCGTGCCCTCGATCAGGACGAGCTTGAGCGGGGGCTCGGCGATGGCGAAGTTGGCATAGCCGGCGCGGAGTTTGGCGGGTCCGGTGCCGAACAGCTTGCTGTAGAAGGCGACGGACGCGTCGAGATCGGGGACGCGGAGGGCGAGTTGCACGCGGGACATGGCGTACCTCCTGTCAGAAGGGGTGGGCTGGCGGCTCAGCAGCCGCCGGAGGAGACCGGGGCGCCGATGCCGATCTGCAGGGTGGCCGGGGCCGCGCAGCAGCCGCCGCCCGCGCCGGCCTGGGCCGCGTCGGGGTCGTCGAACAGGCCGGCCCCGCCGCATACTCCGGTCTCCGGCAGGGTCAGTTCCACGCGCTCGGCGGCCTCGCGGTCTCCGGCGATGGCTGCGGTGATGGAGCGGACCTGCTCGTAGCCGGTCATCGCCAGGAAGGTCGGCGCGCGGCCGTAGGACTTCATGCCGACCAGGTAGACGCCCTGTTCCGGGTGGGACAGCTCGTTCACGCCGTGCGGATAGACGGTGCCGCAGGAGTGGATATTGGGGTCGATGAGCGGGGCAAGGGCGGTCGGGGCCTGGAGGCGCTCGTCGAGGCCGAGGCGGAGCTCGGAGAGGAAGGACAGGTCCGGGCGGAAGCCGGTCAGGACGATGACCTCGTCGACCGGGTCGAGGCGGCGGCCGTCCTCGGCGGCCAGAACCAGCCGGCCGTCGGCGTCGCGCTCGACGGACTCGGTGCGGAAGCCGGTGGCCGCGCTCGCGTATCCGTTCTCGACGGCGGCCTTGGCGCGCAGGCCGAGGGCGCCGCGGGCAGCCAGTTGGTCGGCCTCGCCGCCGCCGTACGTGGAGCCGGTGATCCCGCGGCGCAGAATCCACATCGCGTGCGTGCCCGGCTCGTCCTTGGCCAGGTCCGCGAGGTGGGCCAGGGCGGTGAAGGCGGAGGCGCCGGAGCCGACGACCGCGGTGCGCTTGCCCGCGTAGCGAGCGCGTACGGCGGGGTCGGTGAGGTCGGGGACTCGGTAGGAGATGCGGTCGGCCGCCGACTTCTCGCCGAGGGCGGGCAGGCCGTTGGCGCCCGCAGGGCTGGGGGTGGACCAGGTGCCGGAGGCGTCGATGACGGCGCGGGCGGTGATTCGCTCCTCGTGGCCGTCGGCGGACTGGATGTGCACGGTGAAGGGCTGCTCGTCACGGCCCGAGTCGACGATGCGGTCGCGCCCCGCGCGGGCCACGCCGGTCACGGTCGCGCCGTAGCGGACCTTGTCGCCGAGGACGTCGGCGAGCGGCTGGAGGTAGTGCTCGGCCCAGTCGCCGCCGGTGGGGTAGGTAGCCCCGTCGGGGCGGGCCCAGCCGGTCGGGGCGAGCAGCTTCTCGGCGGCGGGGGCGGTGATCTCGGCCCAGGGGGAGAACAGGCGCACGTGCGCCCAGCCACGTACGGCGTTGCCGGCCGACGGTCCGGCTTCCAGCACCAGCGGTTCGATGTCCCGCTCGATGAGGTGGGCGGCGGCGGCCAGGCCGGTCGGCCCGGCTCCGATGACCACGACGGGCAGCTGGTCGGTGGTGGGCACGCTGTTGATGGACACGGCCACGGGACTCCCTCTTGTTTCGACATTCGTCGATGGCTTGCCTGGCCAGGATGGCACCTGTATCGATAGGCGTCAACATAGGCACTTATCGAATCTGCTGGACAGGTTGAGCCTGATCGGCTCGGATCCGTGCGCGGGCAGATTGCGGGCCAGCCGTGGAGTGTCGCCACCCTGTCCGAGGCTGGGGCCTTGCGGCCCTCGCGCCGCTGGTTCGACGTATGTCAACATAGATGTATGTCGAATAGGTCGAATACGAAGGTGCTGCCGCTGCTGGAGCCCGCCGACCAGGGCGTGGCGCCGTGCTGCCCGCCGCTGACCGAGCGCCCGTTCACCGCGGAGGAGGCCGAGACGGCCGCGCGGATGTTCAAGGCGCTGGGCGATCCGGTGCGCCTGCGGCTGTTCTCGCTGGTGGCTTCGCACGAGGGCGGTGAGGCGTGCGTGTGCGACATCTCCGACGTGGGTGTCTCCCAGCCGACCGTTTCCCACCACCTGAAGAAGCTGAAGGAGGCCGGGCTGCTGACCTCCGAGCGGCGCGGCACTTGGGTCTACTACCGCGTCGAGCCGTCCGTGCTGGCCGCGATGGGCAAGCTGCTGACCATCACTCCGATCGCGGCCTGACCACGACCCGGAACAGGGGGAGCGCCGCCGTATCCACCTCGGTCCCTGCGGCGAGTGTGTCCCGCTCCGTGTCCGCCGAGGCTGCTGACGAGGTCCTGGCGATCTACCGGGCGCGCATCGACGAAGGCAGCGCGACGTTCGAGGCCGACGGTCAGTCGGCGGCGGGCCGCATGACCGGTCCCCATCCGTGATCCGAGGGCGGGATCTGCGCCATCCTCAACCGGCCGTGACCTGTGCCCGGTCCGGTTCCGGGACGAGGCGGGGGATGAGGCGTACGTAGGCGACCATGCCGATGACCTCGACGAGGGTCTGGGCGACCACGACGACCGCGGCGACGGCCAGCTCGTCGGGCAGGGCGAGGGCGAGGGGCCAGTGAAGGCCATGACGATCAGGAAGTCGCCGTAGACGGGGATGACGGCCGCCACGTCGCCGAGGCGGCCCGACCGGGCCGCGCTGGTACTGGGGACGGTCAGGCGCACCCGTCCGGGACCTCCTGATGCTCGGTGGCCCGGGCGACCAGGGCTCGCCACTGCGCGGTCCGCTCCCCCAGTTCGTCGCCGCCCGGGGGGGCAGGCCACCGGTGCCTCCCGCCACGGTCCCCCGCCTTCGCGGGCATCCGGGCCTGGGTCGGCGGGCGGACAGGTGACAGTTCCACCACCGTCCGGCACGTCGAGCAGGTCGCGGATGTCTTCCAGTGCGAGCCCCAGCAGCTCGGCGGAGGAGATGAACGCCGGGCGCTCCACCGACTCCTCGTCGTAGGCGCGGTGGCCGGACGCGGTGCGCTCGGCCGGCAGGAGCCCGGCCGTCTCTCAGAACCGCAGCGTGGACGCCGGAATCCCGGAGCGTTCGGCCAGCTGGGATATCCGCATAGCGCTCATGCCTCGAACGTAAACCTTCGAGTCGACTGGAAGGTCAAGCCCGCAGCATGCCCGCGACCTCACGGGCCGCGTCCCGGGCCGGGCGGCCCACACCGATGAGCGTCGCGGAGGCGGGTCCGGTCCAGTCGCCGTAGCCGAGCAGGTGCAGGCGTGGCTCGTCCACGGCTCGCGTGCCGTGGGTGGCGATGTGGCCGCGGTGTCCGCGGAGTTGAAGCGGGGCGAGGTGGGACAAGGCCGAGCGGAAGCCGGTACACCAGATGATCGCGTCGGCCGCGGCGCGGGAGCCGTCGGCCCACTCGACGCCGCCGGGGACGAGACGAGAGAACATCGGGCCGGCCTTCAGGAGGCCGCGGTCTCGGGCCTTGCGTACGGGCGGGACGGCGACGATGTCGCCGAGCGAGGCGACGCCGCCCGTGTCCGTGCGCCCCTCCTCCAGAGCACGGCGGCGGGCGGTGGCAGCGTCGAACAGGGCACGCCCGTCGATGTCGTCGGCGAGGAAGTGCGGCGAGCGATGGGTCACCCAGGTCAGGTCCGTGTCGTACGCCAGGTCGGCGGCGATCTGGGCGCCGGAGTTTCCCCCGCCCACCACGATCACGCGTTGGCCTGCGAAGTCGGCGGGGGTGCGGTACTCCACCGTGTGCAACTGCCGGGCTTCGAAGGCCGCGCGGCCGGGGACAGCGGGGAGGAAGGGCCGCCACCAGGAGCCGGTCGCGCTGATTACCGCGCGGGCGTGCCAGGTGCCGAAGTCCGTCTCCACCCGCAGGAGTTGGCGGTCTCGACGGACGCCGAGGACTCGTACCGGCCGCTCGACGGGAAGTTCGTAGCGACTCTCGTAGTCGGCGAGGTACTCCACCACGTGCTGCGCGTCGGGGTAGGTCTCGCCGCTCTGCGCCGGCATGAGACGCCCGGGCAGCGAGGAGTACGCGGCCGGGGAGAACAGACGCAGTGAGTCCCAGGCGTGCTGCCAGGCGCCGCCCGGCGTGGTCTGGGCGTCGAGGACGACGAAGTCGAGGCCGAGGCGGCGCAGGTGGTAGCCGGCCGCGAGCCCCGCTTGGCCGCCGCCGATCACCACCACCTGCGTCCTGTCGGTCACTCGGCCGATCGTCCGCGCATGAAGATGAGGGCCACCAGCGCCAGCCCGACCACGCCACCGACGATCTGCATGCCGATGAAGCCCAGGACCGAACCCGGCGCGATACCCGCGAAGGTGTCGGTGAAGGCGCGGCCGATGGTCACCGCCGGGTTGGCGAACGACGTCGACGAGGTGAACCAGTAGGCCGCGCCGATGTACGAGGCGACGGCCACCGGGGCGAAGCGCAGCTGGTCGGTGCGGACCAGGCCGAAGATCAGCAGGATCAGGCCGGCCGTGGCGACGACCTCGCCCAGCAACAGGTGCCCCGCCGACCGGTCGTGTGTCGACCACTCCACCAGCGGCCTGCCGAACATCGCGTCCGCCAGGATGGCGCCCGCGATCGCGCCGACGATCTGTGCGGGCACGTACACCGCGGCCTCGCGCAGGGTGACCCCGGCGCCCCCGCGCCGCGCCGTCCACCACTCGGCCAGGGTGACCACCGGGTTGAAATGCGCGCCGGAGACCGGGCCGAGCAGGAGGATCAGGATGCCGAGGCCGAAGACGGTGGCCGTGGAGTTGGCCAGCAGCTGCAGGCCGACGTCCTTGGTCAGGTCGGTGGCCTGGATGCCGGAGCCGACCACGACCGCCACCAGCAGCGCCGTGCCGATGAGTTCGGCGGCGGCGCGGGCGACCAGGGGGTTACGCGGCGGTGTGGCACCCGGCGCGGGCTGCGGCTCGGCGCCGGGGGTCATGGCGGATTCCCCGGCTCTGTCGTGCTCGGTGGCCTCGGTGGCGGTCAACAGGACTCCTCGGTGCGGTCGCCGCAGGGGCGGGTGTCAGGGGCAGGACCGCTTGACGTTGTTCTCGGCGGTGGCGCGCGCGGTCTCCGCGAGGTCGGCGAACTGACCGGCGAGGGCGGCGATGACGTCGGACTTGAGCCGGTAGTAGGTGAACCGGCCGCAGGGCTCGGTCTCCACGACCCCTGCCTCGCGCAGCACCTTCAGATGGTTGGAGAGGTTGGTCTGTCTGGCCCCCGTCTCCTCGATCAGGTGCGTGCTGCAGAGCGTCTCCTTGGCGAGCAAGGTGACGATCCGGAGGCGGAGCGGGTCCGCCAGGACCCGCATCAGATCAGTGTCGACTGACGTCAGCATGCGCTGATACTGTCACATCAGTGGTGACTGACACCACTGGGTGCTGATGTGAGTGCCCTCCTCTGCCGCCTGCCAGGCGCGAGATCAAGAGAGACCTCCTGATGTCCGACAAGCCCTCTGTGCTCTTCGTCTGTGTCCACAACGCCGGCCGTTCCCAGATGGCCGCCGCGTGGCTGACCCACCTGGCCGGGGACCGTGTCGAGGTCCGCTCCGCCGGCTCCAACCCGGGCGCGGGCGTCAACCCGGCCGCCGTCGAGGCCATGCGCGAGGTCGGCATCGACATCTCCGCCGAGGTCCCGAAGATGCTCACCGTGGACGCGGTGAAGGAGTCGGACGTCTGCATCACCATGGGCTGCGGCGACACCTGCCCGGTCTTCCCCGGCAAGCGGTACCTGGACTGGACGCTGGAGGACCCGGCGGGCCAGGGCGTCGAGGCCGTGCGGCCGATCCGGGACGAGATCAAGGTGCTGGTCGAGGGCCTGATCAAGGAGATCGCGCCGGAGCCCCAGGCATGAGCGCCGGAGCCCCAGGCATGAGCACGGCCACGCACATACCCAAGTCACCGACTTCGACGAGGTCTTCGGCGCCCGCATCACGTGGACGCCGGGCTTCGTACGCGACAAGGGCAAGATCGCCTAGGGCGGGATCGGCGGCTCCGCCGCCTGGTGGTCGCTGCGGCACCACCACGCCTGCGCCTACCTCACCCGCCGACTGGACGATCACTCCCGCGCCGCCCGGATCGCCGCCGCCCTGGGCGACGACCTGACCGTGGTGGGCGAAGACTGAGCAGGACATCGACCGACGCCGCCCGCCGGGTGGGCATTGAGCTCTACCGGCGGACGGCGCGGCCCGTCAGGGGCGGGCGCCGTGCGGCGCCCGCCCCTGGTCCTGGAACGGTGGTGGATCAGGCGACGGCGGGCTGCGGTTCGGGCGCCGGGGTCGTCAGTCGGCCGGTGCGGTGCAGGCCGTAGAGGGCGGCGGCGCAGGCGAGGCCGAGCGCCACCAGTGAGATCCACGGCAGTGCGGGCATGCCCGCCTCGCGGGCCGCGTCGAGTGCCGCGCCGGTCAGCAGGTTGCCGAGGGTGATGCCGACCCCGCAGATGGTGTTGTAGAGCCCGTAGTGCGTGGCGACGAGACGGTCACCGGAGAGGCGGACGATGGTGTCCATCTCGAAGGGGTACGCGATCATCGTGCCGATCGCCAGCAGGAGCGCGGCGAGCGTGGGCGGTACGGCGGCCAGCATCCACAGTCCCACGCCGGACTCGGGAACGGGCACGGCGGTGGCCATCAGCAAGGGCAGGAAGGCCGCCCCCATGACGGCCAGCCCCAGAGCCAGCGCCCGACCCGGCTCGTACCGGGCCTTGCACCAGGCGGTCACCCTCGTCTGCCCGAGGATCGTGCTGAGTCCGGAGACGGCGAAGAGCACCGCCACCGCCGCCGTACCGAACTCACCGTCACCACCGAGCCGGCGCACTTCCAACGGCAGCGCGAGATAGACCTGGAAGGACAGGACGTACGAGCCGATCATGGCGCCGGAGAAGAGCAGGAACGGCCGGTTGGCGAGGATGCCGCGCCACTGGGACAGCACGCCGTCCCGGTCCTGGTTCTCCTTCCCCCGGGAATCCTCGGCCCGCCGGGCGGGCAGCGCGCGGATCTGCACGACGGACAGCAGCGCGAAGATGCCGGCGGCGACCAGGCAGGTGACGCGGAAGTCAACGCCGGTCAGCACCATCCCCGCCAGCGGGCCGAGCAGGATGCCCGCCTGGTAGAAGACGTTGAACAGGGCGAACGCCTCGACCCTGCGCTCCCCCGCGTCGGCGGCGAGATAAGCCCGGACCGCCGGGTTGAACAGCGCCCCGGCAAGTCCCGTCGCCGCGGAGGCGGCGATCAGTGCGGCGAGTGAGTCGACCAGGCCGAGGGTCGCGAAGCCGGCCGTGCGCAGCACGCATCCGGCCACGATCATCGGCTTGTAGCCGAGGCGGTCGGCCAGCGTTCCGCCGACGAGGAACATGCCCTGCTGGCTGAAGTTCCGTATGCCGAGGACGAGTCCGACGACCCAGCCGGCCAGGCCCAGAGTGCCGGACAGGTGGGCGGCCAGGTACGGCATCAGCATGTAGAAGCCGAGGTTGATGGTGAACTGATTGACCATCAACAGCTGGACGCTGCGTTCGTACGTGCGGACCTGCGTGAGGATGCCCTTCACCGTCCCTCCTCCGCGGCGTCGGCCGGCGTGAGCGGGTCGGCCACGGCGGCGCACCGGGTCCAGCGGGTGACCTCCTTCTCGTCCGCCCGGCCGATCACCTCGGGTTCGGGCGCCGGCGGGGAGCCGAGCAGCCCATGGGCGGCGCAGTAGTCGTCGTCGAACACCGTTCCGAGATAGCGCTGCGGCCCGTCGGGGAAGATCGCCGCGATCCGGGTGTCCTCGGGCAGGGTGCGGGCCAGCCAGCCCGCGACCAGGGCGACCGCCCCCACGCTCCACCCGCCCGTGGCGTAGTGGGACGTGGCCAGTCGGCGGCAGGTCCACACCGCCTCGGCCGGGGCCACCCAATGGACCTCGGAGAAGGTGTCGTAGGCGACGTTGCGGGGGTAGATGCTCGAGCCGAGGCCGCGCATCAGCCGCGGTCGGGCCGACTGTCCGAAGATCGTGGAGCCGATGGCGTCGACGCCGACCACCTGCAGCTCGGGGTAGAGCTGCTTCAGTACGCGGGAGACGCCGGCGGAGTGTCCGCCGGTGCCCACGCTGCACACCAGGACGTCGATGTGGCCCATCTCCGTCGCCAGCTCCAGGGCGAGCGGGGTGTAGGCGGTGGTGTTGTCCGGGTTGTTGTACTGGTCCGGGCACCACGAGCCGGCGTGCTGCGCCATCAACTGCTCGACGCGCTCGCGGCGGGCCTGCTGCCAGCCGCCGGTGGGGTGGGGCTCGGAGACCAGGTTGACCTGGGCGCCGTAGGCGGTCAGCAGCCGGGTCATGGACATCTCCAGCCCGGGGTCGGTGACCAGGGTGACCGGGTGGCCGTGGACCATTCCGGCCAGGGCGAGCCCGAGGCCGAGGGTGCCGCTGGTGGACTCGATGATCCGGGCGCCGGGGCGCAGGTCGCCCCGGGCGCGGGCCCGCTCGACCATGTGCAGGCCGGGCCGGTCCTTGATCCCGCCGGGGTTGAAGCCCTCCAGCTTCGCCCAGAAGCCGCGGTCCGCGGGTGTCAGCGGCTCGGACACCCTCAGCAGGGGCGTGTTGCCCACCAATGCCGACAGGGCGGACCGGTCGGGCGTGGCGGCGGTGTTCGTCAGTGACTGCATTGACTGCGTTGACTGCGTTGACTGCGTTGACTGCATTTCTTTCGCTCTCGCTCGATGAATGCGCGGTGCATGCTCGTCTCGCGCCACGGCCGCGTCCCGGACGGTGCGTCCGTTCGGGGGGAGTGAAGCCGTCGCGCGGCAGCGGGTGCGGACCCGGCTGCGGGCGAGAGGTCTAGATGCGCCACCGGGAGGTGCGGACGAGCGCCGTTCTGCCCGTGTGCCGTCTGCGGAACCGGTACGGACGGCGGTGTGCGGGCGGCCCTGCCGGCAACGGGAGGACACCGACGAGGGCCATCGCCGCGGCGTCGGCAGGCGGCTGTTGAGCAGCCTGGGCGGTCGTACGGACGGCTCCGTCCAGGGCGCACTCCTCGCCCTGGTGGTGGCGGTGCGGTCCGTGGGGCACCCCCTCGCCCGCCACCGATGCCACCGCCGCGGGGACGGCGGGTGCCGGCCGGTCCGTCTCTTCGGACGGGCCGTGGACGAGGGCGCACAGGCCGATCGCCATCAGCAGGACGGCCCGCAGCAGAGCGTCGAATGGACGCGGCCGGCGCGGGTCGGCCAAGGCCCGCAGGGCGTGCGTGGGCATACGGAAGTGAGACGGCACAGGTCCTCCGTGCGACCGCCGGCTCCTCGGCCACGGCGGCGGCGGCCATGACGGAGGACAGCGGCAGGCATGGGTGGGGGGTGGGACGGCATCGACGAGGGAGAGTCAGGTCCCCGTCAGATGTGCGGGACCCCGTGGTCGTCGCGCGAGCGGCGAACCGTTCTCATCGCCCGTTGAGCCGGGCCGGCTGGAACAGCCGGGAGCGGAGGACGGCGGCTTCTAGACCTGCTGAACCACGGACAATCTCAATGACGCGGACGGCGCGGCCAAGAGCACGGAGTCATCGGGGCCACGCTTGACCGAGGCTCGCCCGACAGCGGCCGATTCGCTGACCGCCGCAGCGAAGCAGGGCGGTGTCACCACCGGTCCCTGTGGCGGCTGGCCGGACAGACAGTGCTCACTCGGATGCGACGGGCCGTGACCTTCGTGCGGCGCGCCCATCGCGGCGGGCCGGGACAGAGCCTCCGTGTCGGTGACGCCGTGAGCCTCTTGGAGCGACACGTGCACGGGCGACACGTGCACGGGCGACACAAGCGCGGGCGCCGCGGCGCTGGTCGCCAGATGTCCCTTGACGCTCTCTCCGTGCAGTCCGTGCGTGAACACGACGCCGAACAGCAGCACGGCCATGGCCAGCACGCGAAGCCACGGACCCGCGGACAAACGGGCCCGCACCATGCGCGGGGATGACCAAGCCGTGATCATGCCGTGATCCTAGCGGCCTGCAGACCTTGATCCGCCAACTCCCGCGCAACAGCGCGTTAACGCGCCAGGCACATGACCGAATTGCTTCGGCGAGACAATCGTCAACCCCCGGCGCTGGTGGGCGCTCGCCGTGCTCGCCACCGCCCAGTTCATGGTGATCATGCGCACCTCGATCATCGGGGTCGCGCTCCCCGAGATGCAGAAGGACCTCGGCTTCTCGCAGGGCGAGCTGCAGTGGGCTTCAACGCCTACGTCATCGCCTTCGGCGGCCTGCTGCTGCTCGGCGGACGCCTGTCCGACCTGCTCGGCGCCCGCCGGGTGTTCACCGCGGGCTGGACCGTGCTGATCGGCGGATCGATCGTCGCGGCGGCCGCCCAGACCGCGTGGGTGGAGGTCGCCGGCCGCGCCGTGCAAGGCGTCGGCGGGGCGCTCATCGCCCCGGCCGCGATGACCCTGCTGATGACCCTGTTCGCGCACGACCCGAAGGAACTCGGCAAGGCCATGGCCCTCTACGGCGCCGCGGCCCCCGCGGGCGGCACCGCCGGCGTCTTCCTCGGCGGCGTCTTCACCGAGTGGCTCAGCTGGCCCTGGGTGTTCATCATCTACGTCCCGATCGGCGCCGCCACTCTCGCGGCCACGAGGCTGCTGCCGGCGGTCGCCCCGCGCCGCGGCGCCATCGACGTACTCGGCGCCGCCGCGGTCACCGCGGGTCTCGCCCTCGCCGTCTTCGCCGTCGTACGCGCCCCGGAGACCGGCTGGGGAGCCACACAGACCGTGCTGGAACTCCTCGGCGCCGCCGGCCTGCTGGCCCTGTTCTTCGTCATCCAGCGGACCGTGCGGCAGCCGCTGATGCCGCTCGGCATCTGGCGCGTACCGCGGCTCGGCTCGGCCAACCTGGCCATGACGCTGCTGGGGGCCGCATGGATCCCGATGTGGTACTTCCTCAACCTCTACCTCCAGCAGGTCCTCGGCTACGGGGCGTTCGCCTCGGGCGCCGCACTGCTGCCGATGACCGTGCTGCTCATGGTCTTCATGACCGCGATCACCGCACGACTGCTGGCCCGGTTCGGCGCCGGGCCACTGATCGGCGGCGGGCTCCTCGTCCTCGCCCTCGGCCTGGTGTGGCTGTCAGCCGTGGAGCCGAGCGGCTCCTTCGTGGTCGACGTACTGCCCGCCTCGCTGGTCGCCGCGCTCGGCATGTCGCTGGCCTACATCCCGGCGATGATGGCCGCCATGTCCGGAGCCCCGGCCGAGCAGGCCGGCCTGGCCTCCGGAATCGTCAACACCACCTACCAGATCGGCTCGGCCCTCGGACTGGCCGCGCTCACCGCCCTGGCCACCTCGCAGGGCGCCGGGCGGCTCGGTGACCTGCCCGCCCTGACCGACGGCTTCAGCTCGGCGTTCACCGCGGCCGCGGTCATCGCCGCGATCGGCGGACTCACCACCCTCCTGGTGATGCGCTCCGAGAAGTCCGCGGCCGCCGCCCGCCGGGAGCAGCCCGAGCGGACGGCACCGGGCGAGCAGATCGGCGTCTGAGCGCATGGGCTGCCGAACCGAGGTGCGGCGATGTCCGGCCGGTGGTCCGCCAGGTCCCGTACAGGGCCCTGGCGGACCACCGGCGTCGACCGGCATGACAGCCGCACCGGCGGACCGACAGGGGCCGGCAGACGCATCCCTTCCGCGGCGCGGCCCGCACCCCTTGGGTACTCTCGGAGAGCAGATCCACAACGGCGAAGGACGGGAACCGGAGTGACGGCGAGCAGGCACGTACGCACAGGAGGCGCCCTCGGGCACCTGCTGCTCGTCGTGGTCCTCGCCCTCGGCGTCTTCACGATGCACACCCTGGGACACCCGGACAGCTCGCACGACTCCGCCACGAACACCGCGTCCCACGCCACGGCGATGGACGCGACCGCCGCGGACCACACCCCCATGAGCTCCCCGGCCGACACCGAGGCGGGCATGAGCAGTCACACGACGGATCCCCGGGACCCGTCGTCCAGCCATGAGCCCGGCGCGGCCATGGACATGCTCTCGCTGTGTCTGGCGGTCCTGTTCGGCGCGTGGGTGCTCGCCGCGCTCCTCAGGTCGGCGTTCGCCCGGTACGGGGAACGGCCGGCGGAGCTTCTGGCGCAGGTTGCCGCCGTACTGCGGCCCAGCCCCCCGCCACGCGGACCCGATCTCACCCGTTTGTCAGTTCTGCGGCTGTAGGCCGAACCGTTCTCGCGGGCGCGCACCACGCGCGATCCCGCGGCTTCGCGTACGCCCGTACAGCCAAAGAACCGACACATGAGGTGAATCGACCATGACTTCCTTCACGCGTGCCCCGCGCCGCAAGTCCGCCCGCCGCGCCGCCGCCGTGGGCGCTGTCGCCGTCGGCGCTCTGCTCCTCGCCGCCTGCGGTGGCGACGACATGAGCGGCATGGACCACGGCAGCGGCAGCGACTCGGAGTCGGCGTCCGCGTCGGCGTCGGCGTCCGCCGAGGCCGGATCCGCGAGCTTCAGCGACGCGGACGTCACCTTCGCCCAGATGATGATCCCGCACCACGAGCAGGCCCTGGAGATGGCCCGGCTGGCCGACGGACGCGCCTCGGACGCGGAGGTCAAGGACCTCGCCGGGAAGATCGAGAAGGCCCAGGACCCCGAGATCAAGACGATGAAGGGCTGGCTGGAGTCCTGGAAGCAGCCGACCGCGACGGAGTCCATGCCCGGCATGGACCACGGCGGCCACGGCGGCGGTGACGGCATGATGTCCGACGCGGACATGGAGGAACTCAAGGCCATGAAGGGCACCGAGTTCGACAAGATGTTCGCCGACATGATGATCGACCACCACAACGGGGCGATCACCATGGCCAAGGACGAGCAGAAGAACGGCAAGAACGCCGACGCCGTGAAGATGGCCGGCGACATCGTCAAGGGCCAGTCGGCCGAGGTCACGCAGCTCCGGAGCATCCTCGACCGGCTCTGATCCCCGTCGACGGGCGCCCGTCGGTGGGCCCCGGAGCCGAGGTGAATCGGCTCCGGGGCCCGTTCCGCGTCACATCGGTGTTCAGCGGCCGGTGTACTGGAAGATGTAGAGCCCGTAGTCGCGGTCGGATGCGGCGACGTACTCCTTTCCGAAGTGGTTGAAGGCCTGGACGCCCCAGAAGTTGCTGCCGTCCTCGTCGATGAAGCGACCGACCTCGACGAGCTTGTCGTGCTTGATCTTCGCGACGCGGAAGCCGCCCGCGTAGTAGGAGAAGTACGCGAGGTCGGGCCGCACCTGGGAGGTGGCGACCTCGTGGATGGACAGGTCGCCGAAGCCGGAGGCGTACTCGGGGTCGTGGGCCTCGTCGATGGCGTAGGTGTCCAGCTCGGTCATCTTTCCGCGCTCGTTGCGGTACAGGTGCGCGTAGCCCCAGCCGTCGAAGGAGGAGGCGAACGTGAGCCGGTCGCCCTTGGTGCCGATGTCCACCGGCAGGGTGGCCGGGCCCGTGCCGGCGAGGCAGTCGTCGTTGCTGTAGGGCTGGTCGAAGACGGCGAAGCCCTGGCCGCGCGGCGCGACACCGAAGGTGGGGAGCGTGCCCTCGATCGTCATGCCGACCTGGCTGTCGCAGGCGTCGGTGCCGGTGCGGTTGACGACGAGGATCCCGTCGTAGCCGCCCGCGGCCTCGATGTTGGCGGCCTTCTCGGTGTAGGTGCACACGCCGCCCTGGACGTGGGAGCCGCGTTCGACGACGGCGATGTCCACGGCGGCGGGGTCGCCCGCCGGGACGGCCGGGCCGCCGTTGCAGGCGAGGCCGACATAGGTCGTACCGCCGCTGATCGTCTCGCCCTCTTCCAGGGGGATGCCCTGCGAGGCGTTGACGGTGGTGTCGTCGTCGGTGTTGCGGGCCGTGACCTGGTACGGGGCGAAGTCCTCGTCGGCGGCGATGACGTAGCGGTTGTCGCCGGTGAACTCGGCCTGGTGGGCGTTGCCTTCGGGAGCCACGTCGAGTCCGCTCTCGGCCGCCTCGGGATCGGGGTCGGTGAAATCGGTGTCGCCGAGGTACGTGATGTTCTTCGGGTCGGTCACGTCGACGGCGATGTACCCGCCGTCCCAGTACGAGGCCAGCAGCACCTGACGGCCGCGGATCTTCTTGACCACCATGTCGTGGAGGAAGATCTCCTTGAGGTTCTCCGGCGCCGCCTGCACGATCTGCGGGAACGTCTCCGACAGGTCGTACTCCGCGACGAGTCGCGGCTTCGCCGGGTCGGTGATGTCCATGATGTCGGTGTTGACGGCTTCCAGGTTGTCGACGATCACGGCGTACGCCTTGTCGCCGGCGTCCCAGGCGAAGACGCTGTGGATGTCGTTGGCCTTCTCGGACTGCTCGCCGCCCAGCGTGAAGTCGCCGACGCCCTCGGCCAGCACCTTGGGCTCGGCGGGATCGGTGACGTCGTAGAGGTTCATGCCGCCGGCACCGCCCTCGCCGCAGACCTCGTTGTTGCTGACGAGGACGTCGCCGGTGAAGGCGGGCGTGGACAGGCGGACGGTCTGTATGCCCTCGCCGGGAGCGCTGCCGGCCGGCGCCGGGATGAAGCCGGCGACCTTCGGCTTGCTGGGCTTGCGGATGTCGACGACGTGGACGCCGGTGTTGTCGCAGCCCACGCCGCCCCAGGAGGCGAGGTAGGCGTAGCCCTTGTAGACGCCGACGTCGGCGATCTTGCCTTCGGTGACGTTCGGCAGCTTCAGCTTGCTGACGAGGCGGACGTTGTTGTCGGTGGCCGGGAGGTGTCCCTCTTCGCCGCCGTGCTGGTGGTCGTGGTCATGAGCGACGCCGTTGTCGACTCCGTCGTCCGCGGCGGGGACGCCGTGTCCGTACGCGGTGCCGGTGAGGCCGGTGACAGCGAGGGCGATCGCCGTGACAAGGCTGGTGGCGGCCCGTCTGTGGCCGTTGTGCATGGTTCCTCCACTCGGGACTGGTCAGGTCCCCCGAGGCGCATGCCGGTTCGAACGACCGGCACGGGCAAGGTACTTGATGATTCAAGTGAGCAGACAGTCCTCAATGTGCCTGTATCGCAGGGGAGTTGGGGAGGTGACGTGCGGGCCCATAGCTCTGTGGCCTTCCTCAGGAGCCAGCGGTACAGGTCGGGCCCTCACGGTGCGGCGGGGGCGGGATCCGGGCGCCGGATGCGCTTGGCGAGCAGTCCGTGACGGGGTGCCAGGCACCAGGTGAGGACGAACAGGCCGGTGAGGACCACGACCACCGAGCCGCCCGCGGCCAGGTCGTAGGTGTACGAGACGTACAGGCCCGCGACGCTTCCGGCGCAGCCGATGAGCGACGCCAGCAAGGTCATCGCCCAGAGCCGTTCGGTGAGCATGCGGGCGGCGGCCGCGGGAGTGATGAGCAGGGCGAGGACGAGGATGTTGCCGACCGCTTCCAGGGACATCACGATCGTCGTGGTCACGACGACGTAGAGCGCCAGGTCGAGCCGGAACACGGGCAGGCCCGCGGCACGTGCCGCCTCCCGGTCCAGGCTGACGGCGACCAGTTCCTTGCCGATCGCGAGCACGACGAGCACGAGTACGGCACCGATGGCGGCCACGGACCACACGTCCGACGCGCTGACCGCGAGGACCTGCCCGAAGAGGAAGGAGGACAGGTCGGTCGTCCAGCTGTCGCGCGTGGAGACCAGGACGATGCCGAGTCCGAAGGCGAAGGCGAAGAAGACGCCGATGACGGTGTCCTCCTTGAGCCGCCGGTTCTGGGAGACGAAGGCGATCAACACGGCCGTCGTGATGCCGGCCGCGGCGCCGCCGAGGAGGAGGTTGCCCTCGAAGGCGTAGGCGAGCGCGACGCCGGGGAAGGCCGAGTGGGCGACCGCGTCGCCGATGAACGCCATGCCGCGCAGCACGACGTACACGCCCACCACTGCGCACACCAGGCCGATGACCGCGGCGACGGCGAACGCCCGCTGCATGAAGGGCAGGTGCCAGGGGTCCGTGAGGAACTCGATCACGCTACGGCTCCGATCGCGCGGTCCAGGCCGAACGCCCGCAGCATCTTGTCGGGATCGGCGAGGAGTTCGGGGCCGCCCTCGGCGACGACCGTGCGGTTGATCAGCGCCACCCGGTGGCAGGTGCGGGCGGCGGCCGCCAGGTCGTGGGTGGTCATCAGCAGCGCCCTGCCTTCCCCGGCCAGCCGGCCGAACAGCTCGTTCAGCAACTCCTGGGTGGGTACGTCGACTCCGGTGAACGGCTCGTCCAGGAGCAGGATGCGCGGGCCGGCGGCCAGGGCGCGGGCCACCAGGACCCGCTGCCGCTGGCCGCCGGACAGCTCACCGACGGGCCGCCGGCGCAGTTCGGCGAGCCCGGTCAGCTCCAGCGCCTCGTCCACCGCCGCCCGGTCCGCCGCGCGCGGGCGGCGCAGCCAGCCCATCTGCCGGGTGCGGCCGGTGAGAACCGCTCCCGCGATGTCGATGGGGAAGTCCCAGGCGAACTCGTGCCGTTGCGGCACGTATCCGATGCGCTGCCCGGCCTTACGACCGGTCCGTCCCTCGACGGCCACCTCTCCCCCGCCCAGCGGCACCAACCCGAGGACGGCCCGCAGGAGAGTCGTCTTCCCGGCGCCGTTGGGTCCGATGAGCCCGACGAGCTCGCCCGCGTCGACGGTCAGGTCGGCCCGCTCCAGGGCGGTCCTGCCGCCGAGGACGACGGTCGCGCCGGTGACCCGCAGCAGCGGGTCCGATCTGTCAGCCACGCGCGGTCCTCCTTCGCCGGGCGGCGAGGAAGGACGCGGCGCCCACGGCGGTGAGGGCGGCGGCGGCCGAGCCCAGGAGTACGGCCTGGCCGGCGCCGGTGGAGGCCATCGTGCCGTCGCTGGAGTCGTCGGCCGAACTGCCGCCCGTGGAGCCGGAGTCGGACGCGGAGCCTGCCGTGCCCGAGGAATCCGAGGACCCCGCGGACCCCGGGGAAGAGGAACCGGAGGACCCGGCGGTCCCGGAGGTTCCCTTGCCGGAGCCGTCCCCCGGCGTCACCTTGCCGGGGTCGGTGTCGCCGACCGCGAACGCCACCGTCTCCGTGTCGGAGACCTTCGTGCCGTCGGCCAGCGTGCCGCTCATCCTGAAGGTCAGCCGGTACGTCCCTTCCTCGGTGAACGCCCATCCGCCGTGCGCGTGCGTGTCGGCGGGCACGGCGAAGGCGTCCGGCACCCCGTCCTTGCTGTTGAACAGGACGTTCGCGCCCGACATCGCGTCGTACGTGTAGAGCGCGTAGGTACCTGGACCGTCGGCCTTGGTGAGTGAGAACTCCACACCCCCCTCGGTCGCCCCGGCCTCGATGTTGTCCGTCGACCAGCCGGGCCACAGCAGCCCCTCCTGCTGCACCTGGTCGAGCAGCCACACAGGGTCGCCGCCCTTTCCGAGGAACGAGAACTCCTCGCTCGCCGGGAGGGTGTTCTTCGCCGCGGGCTTGACGTGCAGGACCACGGAGGAGGGCTCCCGCCAGGTGGTCTTCCCCGAGACCGTGCCGTCCTTGATGTGGATCTGCAGCTTGTCGTCGACGACGCGGGCGGCGAAGTCGACGTGGCCCTCGTCGAGGACCTTCTTGTCGGAGACGACGTCGGTGGCAGCCGCGGTGGCGACCCGGGCGGTGCGCCGCTCGGCCTCGACCACCTCCGTCACGGCCTTCCCGGCGGCCGTCGGAGTCCGCGTCCCCTCGGCTGTTTTCTCGGCGGGGCTCTCCTCGGCCACCGGCTCATCCGGAGCCGTGCCCTCCCCCTCTGCCGTGTTCTCCCCCTCCGCCGTGTCCCCGACCACCACCGTGTACACGGTCCCGACGGACAGCTCGCGCCCGTCCGCCGCCGTGGCCTGGGCAGTGAAGATGACCTGGTATGTACCGTTCTCGCTGAACTCCCAGCGGGTCTCGCCCCGTTGGCCCACCGGCAGCTCGTGCTCGTCCGGCAGGCTGTCCGCGCTGTCGAACAGCGGCGCGTCCTCGGCGCCGTCGGCCGCCTCCTCGTACACCTTCAGGTCACCCGGACCGTCAAGCCCGGCCAGGGACCACTTCAGCGTGTCCCCGGCCACAGCGCCCCCGGGTACGCCAGTGGTGTCCCACCCGGGCGCCGAGGCGTCCGCCACGTCCGCGCTGCCGACCTCGATCGCATGGGCGCCGTCCGCCGGGTCCAGGGTCAGAGCCCCGTCCGCGTAGGCGATCCGGCCGAGGCCGGGCCCCGCTGCCGTACCGTCGTCCGCGACGGCGACCCCGCCTCCCGCCAGGGTGGCCGCGAGCACCACCGTCACGGCGATCCGCTGAATCCTCCGCGTCCTCCGCATGCCCCTCATCAGGCGTCCTCCCCCAGGCACTTGGCGAGCTCGGTCGCGTTGTGCCGCATCATCGATACGTAGTCGTGGACCTTGTCGTCGAAGGAGTCGCCGTAGATCGTGCAGATCCCGACTCCCTCGTCCTCGGCGACCCGGCGCAGTACGTCGGCGCGCGCCGCGAGGTTGGGTTCCAGGAAGACCGACGGGACCTTCTTCTCCCGGATGGTGTCGCCGAGTTCCTCGACCTCGGCCGCGCTCGGTTCCTGGTTGGGCACGGGCACGACGAAACCGGCGATCTCCATGCCGTACGCCTTCGCGAGGTACCCGAAGGCGTCGTGCGTGGTGATCAGCTTCCGGTTCTTCTCCGGCACGGTCGCGAGCTTGTGCGCGACCTCCTCGTCGAGGGCGCCGAGCGTCTTCAGATACGCGGCGGCGTTCTTCTCGTACGTCGCCTTCCCGTCCGGGTCGGCCTTGATCAGCTCGGCCTCGATCCGGCGGACGTACGCCCCGGCGTTGGCGACGTCCTCCCAGGCGTGCGGGTCCATGTCGCCGTGCACATGCTTGCCGATCACTGCCTGCGGCAGCACCCACAGCTCGTCGCCCGCCTCGCCGAGGAAGGAGTACGGCTCCTCCTTCGGTACGGCCGCCTTGGCCCGGTCGGGCACGTCGAGCACCACGTCCTCGGCCGCGAGCCGCTCCGGCTCGCCGCTGGTGTCGTCGTCGGCGCGGACGTACACCTTCCCGGTCTCGGCGTTGAGCGCGACGTCGGCGTGCCCGCCGTCGAACACTCGCGCCGCCCCGGGTGCCTCGGCGTCGTCGCCGACGGTGAAGGTGAAGGTGCCGCTGCCGATGTCCTCGGTCTTCCCGTCGAGCGTCTCGGTCCGTCCCTCGACGGTCAGCCGGTACGTGCCGGGCGCGCTGAACGCCCAGTTGACGTGCGTGTGCGCCTCGGGCGGCAGGGTGAAGGAGTCGGCGTCGCCGAGGCCGTCGGCGGAGTCGATGTACACCTTGGGCGTACCGAGCGTGTCCGTGAGATACACGCGCAGCTCGCCGGGTCCCTCCAGCTTCGTGGCCGTCGTACGGACTTGGGAGCCGTCTCCCGCGACCTCGCCCTCGACGGCCCAGCCGAGCCACAGCACGTCGAGCCCGAGGTCCTCCTCCAGCTTCATGACCGTGCCGCCGTACTCCTCCAGCTTCTCGGCCACCTCGATCTTCGGCGCGGACTTCCTGGCGTTGGTGTGGACCATCTTCATGATCCCGGGCTCTTCGAGCAGCAGCCCGTTGCTGAAGACGACGTCGGCCTTGGCGACCTTGGCCGCGTCGCCGGGGCTCGGCTCATAGGAGTGCGGGTCGCCGTGGTGCGGCACGATCGAGGTGACGTCGACACGGTCGCCGCCGACCTGGCGGACCAGGTCGGCGATGATCCCGGTGGTCGTCGACACCCTCAACTCGGCGTCGGACGACCCGGCTTGAAGCCCGCTGCACCCGGACAGTGACGCGATGAGCGCGGCGGCTGCGGTGATGGTGGTGCGTCTGGGACGGCCCCGCATGGGGCTCCTCCTTCTCTCGAACACGACAGTGCCGCGTACGACGGACCGGGTGGCTGCCAGGCGCCGGCCCGTCGTACGCGGAGCTTTCACTGGGCGGTACGGCGACGTCGTACGAAGAACACCGCGCCGCCGCCCACCAGCAGGGCGACCAGGGCGATGCCCGCGATGACGGTGACTTGCGCACCGGTGGAGGCGAGGCCGCCGGTCGTCGAGGTGCCGCTGCCGCCGGTCGACGAACCTCCGCTCGTTCCGGAGGATCCTTGGGAGCCCGGGTCCGTCGCCGAGCCCGAGCCGCCGGCCGGGCCGGACCCGGACACCGGCGGGGACGCGGTCGAGGGCGCCGTCACGGTCGGGGGCGGGGAGGCCGACTCCGGCGGGCCGGCCGTCGGAGTCGCCGTCGGCTCGTCCCCCTCACCCGGCTTCACGGTCGACGGGTCCACGTCGTCCCCGACCACCCAGGCGATGGTCTCCGTGTCACTGACCTTCCTGCCGTCGGCGAGGGTGGCGCTGACGGTGAAGGTGGTGCGGTAGACGCCCTCGGCGGGGAAGGTCCACACGGTGTGGCGGTGGGTCGGTACGGACAGGTCGAAGCTGTCCGGCAGCCCGTCGGAGCTGTCGGCCTGCGTGATCACCTTGCCGAGCGCATCCTCACCGAAGACGCGCAACGCGCCCGGTCCCTGGAGGGCATCGAGCCGGAAGGCCACACGGCCGTCGATCTCGGAGCTCTTGAACTGGTCGGTGCTCCAGCCGGGCCAGATCAGACCGTCGAGCTGCTGGATCGGCAGCCACCACACGGGGGCGCCCACAGGTCCCAGGAACTCGTACCCCTCAGTGATCTTCCGCCTGGCCGCGGGCTTCACATGCAGCACGACCTCGTCGGGCTGGTACCACTCGTGGTCGAGGGCCGTGCCCTCCTTGATCTGGAACTGCAGCGAGCCGTCCACCGGGCGCGCGGCCAGATCGAGGTGGCCGTTGTCGATGACGTGCGCGGCCGGTGCGGTGGGCGTCGGGCTCGTCGAGGGCGAGGTACTCGACGGCGGCGGGGACGTCGGGGGCGTCGTGGGTGCCGTGGGTGTCGGGGGTGTCGGGGTGGAGCCGTCGCCCGGCAGTACGTCCTTCGGGTCGATGTCGTCGCCGACGACCACGGCCAGCGTCTCGGTGTCGGTGGAGCCGCCGCTGGTCACCGTGAACGTCAGCCGGTAGACGCCTTCCGCGGTGAACTGCCAGATGGGGAGCAGCCGTTCCTCGTCGCGGGGCAGCGTGAAGGTGCGCTGAACGGACGCGGCACTGCCGAGGTACGGGATCGCCGGAGCGTCCACGTTGTCCATCTCGGGGGTGTACGTGGCCATACCGAAGTCCCCGGGCCCGTCGTATCCGGACAGCGTGACCTCGGTGTCGCCGCCCGCCACGGAGCCGTTCCAGCCCGGCTCCGGCGCGAAGATGTTCTCCGCCTGCCAGCCGTTGAGCTGCCAGGTGTCCATGTTCGTCGTGCCGAGCGCGGTGGCCACCGGGTCCAGGGTGGACTGCAGGGACGACTGCACCGCGTGCAGCACCACGTCGGACGGCTCCCGCGTGACCGCCGTACCGCCGCTCCGGTCGTCGATCCGCAACTCCAGCTTCCCGTCGACCAATCGGGGCGTGAAATCGAGCTCGCCCTCGTCGAGCACGACGGCACCACCGGCGGCGCGGGCAGGCCCGCCGCCGCCGGCGGCGGCCAGCCCTGCCGCGCCCAGGAGCACCGCGGTCGCCGTGGTGAGAGCCGCGGCTGTGAAGGCGCGTCTGCCGCGCGTCAGGGCCCGCATCACGAGCTGACGACGACCGTGTAGGTCGCGGTGGCCTGCTCGGTCACACCGCCGACCGTGCCCTGGACCCTGAAGGTCAGCTGGTAGGTACCGGCCTCTTCGAAGGCCCAGTTGGCGTGGTTGTGGGTGCCGACTCCGAAGGTCCTGGACTTGAAGGAGGTGGTGGCGGTGTTGCTGTCGTACCAGCGGGTGCTGCCCGCGTAGACGCTGAAGTCCTCGGTGGTGGCGCCGTTGCGGGTGGCGCTGACCAGCCGGTAGGTGACCGTGTTGTTGGCGAAGACGCCCGTGGCCAGGTGCTCGGTGGAGATGCCCGGGAACAGCACGCCCCGGGAGTCCGCGACGAGTTCGTCGTCGGGCAGCAGCCACACCTGGCTGCCCGTTCCCAGCCAGCCGTGGCCGGGGTTGGCGACCCTGGCGGCCGCCGGCACCGCCAGCGTCACGTCCGCCGGCTCGTACTCGGTGTCGGTCTCCTCGTCGTGGACGTGCAGATGGAGATCGGCGCCGTCCCACTCGGCGTCGAGGACGTCGACGTGGCCGCTGCCGAGTGTGGTGGCGGCGAAGGCCGACGTGTTGAGACCGGCCGTGGCGAGCGCTGCGGCGGCGATGCCGGTGACGGTCAGCAGGCGTCTGTGGGTACGCAAAGGGAACCCCCCTGGGTCATGTTCATGCCCGCTCGGGCACAACAAAGACGATAATCGTTTTCATAAATGGTTGGCAATGAGATTGCCGTCCCTGGGCCAACTCCCGGGCTTAAAGGCGTATCAACGGGAAATGATGATCCCCGAACGGTTGTCTGAGGGGCTGCCGACGCTCGACGGTGTCGCTCGACCGCCGGGGGCAGCGGCCGCCGGTGCACGGAAAGGGGACCTGCCGTGCGTGCGCCCTTGTACCTGCAACCACGGCTGGAGCCACCGCTCGACTCGCTGCTGGCAGCCGCGCCCTTTCTCCACTCCCTCGCCGACGCCCTCGGCTCACCGCTCAACGTGCTGGTGCCCGACCGGATCGTGGAGAACGTCGCGGCGTTCCGCGGCGTCTACCGCGAGCACCACCTCACCGGCCGGGTGTACTTCGCGCACAAGGCGAACCAGGCGTCCAGCCTGGCGCGGCGACTGACGGCGACCGCCCCGGCCGCCGCGGGCATCGACGTGGCCTCGCTGAGCGAGCTGCGGCACGCGCTGGAGTGCGGCTTCACCTCCGACCGGATCATGGCCACCGGCCCCAAGGACCCCGAGTTCCTGTGGCTGGCCGCCCGCACAGGCGCCAGTGTGAACATCGATTCCCGTGCCGAGCTCGACCAACTGGCCGGGCTGATACGGCAGTACGACCTGCCCCGGACGGACGTCCTGCTGCGCCTGTCGGAGTTCGAAGCCTCCGCGTCCGCCGCGTCGGGCACGCGGGTGCTCTTCCGGCGCAGCCGCTTCGGCTCGCCGGTGCGGGAGGTGGACGCCCTGCTCGACGCGGTCGAACGGCACGGGGACGCGGTCCGGTTGACGGGGGTCGCCTACCACCTGGACACCACCGGGGTCGCGGAGAAGGCCGTAGCCCTGGAGAGTTGCGTCACCGTCATGGACGAGTGCCGCGCCCGCGGAATGGACCCGCGCGTGATCGACATCGGCGGCGGCTTCGGAGTCGGTTATGTCGCCGACGCCGGTCAGTGGGAGCGCTACACCACCGAGCTCGCCGAGGCCGTGCTCGGGA
Source organism: Streptomyces sp. NL15-2K (assembly GCF_030551255.1). Taxonomy (GTDB): domain Bacteria; phylum Actinomycetota; class Actinomycetes; order Streptomycetales; family Streptomycetaceae; genus Streptomyces. The sequence goes on along the minus strand of NZ_CP130630.1, from coordinate 7,859,007 downwards.
CCAGCCCCGCCATGACCTGGCGCGGCCACGGCTACGGGTGGCGCAACGAGGGCGGCACACTGCGCGGGGCGCCGGCGCTCTACCCGGCCCACCGGCCCACCGCGGGACCCGGATACCTCGACGAACTGCTGGCCCACCCCGCCCCCACCTCGGGCCGGCCGCTGGCCACCCTGCTCCTGGAGCACCTCTACGGCCTCGCCTGCGAACCGGGCAGGGCGCTGGTCGACCAGTGCGGACTGTCGCTGGCGCGGGTGCTCGACGTGCGCCGTACCGGCCAGGACTCGGGTGACCTTCTGGTCCGCCTCGGCATGAACGCCGGTGACGTGAGCCTGGAGGAGCACGGTGTTCTCGTCGATCCGGTTCTCGTCCCCCGCCCTGGAGCGCGGAGCGACGCCGACGACGACGGACCGGTGGGGGTCTATCTGGCCGGCAACCTGTGCCTGGAGGCCGATTTGATCACGCGCCGCAAGGTCTTCCTGCCCCGGCTGCCACGCGCGGGAGATCTGCTGGCCTTCGCGAACACCGCCGGTTACGCGATGGACTTCCACGCCCACCACGCGCAGCGGCAGCCGGTAGCCCGCACGGTCGCCGTCACCCGGGACGGGGACTCCTGGCGTTGGTGCCTGGACGAGGAGTACTGGCCGATCACGGGAGTGGGGGGACCGTTCTCATGAGGTACGACAGCATCACGGAGGCCATCGGCAACACGCCGCTGGTGCGGATCGACCCGGCCGTGCACGGCCTGAGCCACATCGACCTGTACGCCAAGCTGGAGATGCTCAACCCCTTCGGCTCGGTCAAGGACCGGGCCGCCTGGAACATGGCCCGCCCCGCTCTCGCCTCGGCGGCGGAGCGCGGTGAGACGGTCGTGGAGCTGTCGAGCGGCAACACGGCCAAGGCCCTCGCCCTGCTCGCGGGGATGCACGGCCTCAAGTTCAAGAGCGTCACCAACCGGATGCGGGTGCCGGAGATCAAGGAACTGCTCCTGCTGCTCGGTGCGGAGATCGAGGAGCTGCCGGGGCAGAGCGAGTGCCTCGACCCGACCGACACCGACGACCCGCTGACCCGCTTCCACCAGGCGCTCGCCGGGCCGGAGAACGCGTATCTGCACACCGACCAGTACTTCAACCCGCGCAACACCGAGGCCCACGCCACGGGCACCGGCCCGGAGATCGTCAAGGACCTGGACGGGCGGGCGCCGGACTGGTTCATCGCCTGCGTGGGCACGGCCGGCTCCTCCACCGGCGTCGCCCGGGTACTGCGCGAACAGGACCCCGGCGTACGGGTGGTCGGGCTCGTCGCCCACAAGTCGGACTTCATCCCCGGCATCCGCACCATCGACGAGGTACACCAGGTGGGCCTGTTCGACCCGGCGACGTACGACACGATCGAGTCGGTGACCGCTGGTGAGGCCATCGACGGGATGCTGACGCTGATCCGCCGCTGCGGACTGCTGGCCGGACCGACCGGCGGCGCCGCCTATGAGGGCGCGGTACGCCATCTCCGTACGGTGGACGCGGAACTGGCGGAAGCCGGGGCGGCCGAGCGGCGGACGGCGGTCTTCATCGTCTGCGACCGCGCCGAGAGCTACCTCAGTTACGTACGGCAGCGCCGCCCCGAGCTGCTGGGCCGGCCGCCCCGGAAGAACTCCGCCGCGGCCCTCTCCGATGCCGAGGTGCGACAGCTTGCCACGGTCATCGGCACGGCGGACGCGCGGCGGTGGATCGAGGACGGCCGGCCGCGGCCCCTCGTGGTCGACCTGCGCGGGCCGCACGCGTACGCCGTGCTGCACATCGACGGCTCGGTCAACATCGCCGACGAGCTGTTCGAGGAACTCCTGCGCGGCGGCCTGCCGTTCAGCAAACGGCAGCCGGTGCTGCTCGCCTGCCCGATCGGCGAGAAGTCGGCCCGCTATGCCGCGCTGCTGACCCGCATGGGCCATCCCGACGTGCGCAGTCTGTCCGGTGGGATCGTGGCGTGGCGTGACGCCGGCGCCCCGCTGGTGAGGGACTGACTCCGTGCCCGGCACCGAACTGAACGAGCTGGCCGAATGGCAGCGGGAGCTGCGGCAGCAGTTCCCGATCATCGCCGCACACCCCGATGTGGCCTACCTGGACAGCGCGGCCACCTCGCAGAAGCCGCGGGCCGTCCTCGATGCCGTACAGACGTATCTGACGACGTCCAACGCCAACGCCGGGCGCGGCAGCTATCCGTGGGCCAACCACACGACGGCACTGGTGGAACGGACGCGGCAGCGCGTCAAGGAGTTCCTCGGCGACCCCGAACCGGAGCGCTCGGGCGTCCACTTCACCAGCGGCACCACCGAGGGACTGCGGACCGTCGCCCGGGACTGGCTCCCCGGCCTTGTCTCGGACGGCGACGAGATCCTCGTTCCCTTCGCCGACCACCGGGCGAACCTGGACCCCTGGCTGGAGGCCCAGCGACTGCTGGCGCGGCAGGGCGTCACGGTGCACCTGCGGGAGCTGCCGTACCAGGAGTCGTCCGGCGACTACGACCACCGGGCGCTGGCCGGGGCCGTCGGCACGCGCACCCGCTTCGTCGCCGCCACCCACGTCCACCACGTCTACGGCGGCGACATGAACGTGCACCGCATCCGCGAGGCCGTCGGCCCGGACGTCCCGATCTGTCTCGACGCCGCCCAGAGCATCGGCCACCTCCCCGTGTCCGTGGACCGGCTCGACGTGGACTTCCTGGTCTTCTCCGGCCACAAGGCGCTGGCCCTGCCCGGCTCCGGGGCCGTCTGGGCCCGCAACGCACCGGGGCGCGGGCCCGAGTTCCGGCCCGGCGGCTGGGACGGCACCCCCAACACCGTGGGCATCGCCGCCCTGGAGGCCGCACTCGACTGGCTGGAGGCCGCGGGCACGGACCGCATCGCGCGCTGGACCACGGCCCTCACGGCCCGGCTCACCGAGGGGCTCCGCCGCCTGGACCCCTACGAGGTCCTGGGCTGCCAGGCCAGCCTGGCCGCCGACTCCGCCGTCCAGCGGCGCCACGGCATCGTCACCTTCCGGCATCGCGACATCCCGTCGGACGACCTGGGCTTCATCCTGTACGACCAAGGCTTCATGGTCCGGGCCGACAGTCTGTGCCAGGCCGGTGCGGACAGGCGGGACGGCTCGGTGCGGGTGAGTCTCCATGTGTACAACACGGTGCGGGAGGTCGACCGTCTGCTGACCGTGCTGGCGACCCTGGAGGAGTAGCGTGAATGGAAATCGTTTCCAATAGTCGATAGGTTCTGAGCGTAGCCGGCGGTCGACGGACGGAAGAGGCGACGCGAACCCATGGGCGTAAGCATGGAAACGGCCAAACTGTGGGTGGAGCGCTGGGAACGCCAGCAGGAGCACTACGCCATCGCCCGCGAGGAGCGCTTCAGAGTCATCGCCGACGTCGTCGAGCACGTCGCGGCCCACCGGTCCCGGCCGTTGCTCCTCGACCTCGGCTGCGGCCCGGGATCGCTGGCCGCCAGGCTCGCCGCGAGGCTGCCGGACACGGAGATCGTCGCCGTGGACATGGACCCGGTGCTCCTGGAGCTCGGCCGGACCCATCACGCGGAAGCCGCACGCTATGTGGACACCGTGATCGGGGACAGCGGATGGACCGACGCCCTCGCCCTGGACCGCCCCCTGGACGCGGCCGTCTCGACGACCGCCCTCCACTACCTCTCGGAACAGACCCTGCTGCGGACCTACCGCCGGCTGGCGAGCCTGCTGCGACCGGGGGGCGCCCTCGTCAACGGCGACCACTTCCCCCTGGACGACCGGCGGTGCTCGGAACTCACCGCCCATGTGGGGCGACGACGAGCCGAACGATCCCGCACACGCGACCACGAGGACTGGGAGTCCTGGTGGAGCGCGGCCGCCCGGGCCCCGGAACTGACCGACCTGTTCACCGAACGCGAGAAGCGACAGGCCGCACTCGGCAACCACGACGGGAACGACAACGACCTGACACTCACCCGCCACATCGAACTGCTGCGGCAGGCGGGCTTTCGCCACATCACCACGGTCTGGCAGGTCGGCGACAGCCACGTCCTCGTCGCGCTCAAGGAATGACCCGGGCGCCGGAGTGTGACACCTCGGCTGGTCGCTGCGCTGTGGGGAGTGGGCCATGGGCCCCGCGGCACCCGCTTTCCCCCCGTGAGTGGGTGTGCACGCGCAAGGGCAGGCAGGCGCAACCCCCCGTCGCCTGTCTGCCCGGCGTGGGCCCTCGTCGGATCGGCTACACAGAGACCTCGTCCAGGAGCTGCGGGCCGTTGTTGCGGACGTCGTTGACGGCGGCGGAGACGGGCCGGGCCTGCAAGTGGCCGTTCGCGGGTTGGGTCAGCAGCGCGCGCAGTTCGTCCGGGTCCTGGCGGTGGGGGTCGAGCCAGGCGCCGTAGTGATCGAGCGTCAGGGCGAGTGGCATGCGGGGGTGCACGCGGCCGGCCGCGTCGGTGGCCTCGGTGGTGAGGATCGTGCAGGTCAGCAGCCAGGCGGCGGGGTCGTCGTCCCGCTTCACCGCCGGGTCACGCCAGTATTCGTACAGCCCGGCGAGCGCCATCACCGGCTCGTCGGCGGAATGGATGAAGTAGGGCTGCTTGCGGGCCTTGCCGGTGCCCTTGGTCTTGTCTTTCCCCTTGTCCTTCCCCTTGTCCTCCCCCTTGTTCTTCCCCTTGGTCTGCTCCCACTCGTAGAAGCCGTCGGCCGGCAGCAGGCAGCGGCGCTTGACGAAGGCGCGGCGGAAGGCGGGCTTGTCGTGCACGGTCTCGACCCGCGCGTTGATCAGCCGTGAGCCGATCTTCGGGTCCTTCGCCCAGGACGGCACCAGGCCCCAGCGCAGCGGCCGCAGCTCCCTCCGCACGGACGCGGACTCTCGCTCGTCGCGCGGGGTGCGCTCCAGAACGGCCCACACGTCGTCGGTCGGGGCCACGTTCCAGTTCGGCGCCAGCGCCTCCTCCGGGCGCCATTCGGTGACCCGGAACATCTGGACCAGGTCCTCCGGGCTACGGGTGGAGACGTACCGGCCGCACATACCGCCACTGTGCCACCGAACCCGGAACAGGTCATAGTGGTCGATATCCGTCCAGAGGTGTGTCGAGGGAGGCGGCATCCGTGGCCCGGCTGGTACTGGAAGACGAGGACCTCGTGCTCCGCCTGTCCTGGCGGGAGCGGCTCCTGGCCCGGCGCCGGGAGGTGCGAGTGTCTGTGGCGGACGTGAAGGACGTGAGGATCGAGCCGGACTGGTGGCGCAGCCTGCGCGGCACGCCGCGGGGCGGCGTGTGCCGTCCCGGTCACTGCCTGGGAGAGCGGCGCCACGCCCACGGCAGGGACTTCGTCGCCGTGCGCGCCGACGAACCTGTGGTCGTCGTGGACCTGTGGCCGTCCGCACCCTTCGCCCGCCTGGCCGTCAGCGCACCGGAGCCCGACGGTGAGGTGGTGCGGGACATCCGGCACCGACGGGTGGGCGAGAGGCCATGACCTGGGCCGTTGCCCGGGTGGTCAGGCGCCGAGTTCCTTCTGTTCGGCGCGGCTGATCTCGATCTTGCGGGGCTTGACCGCCTCGGCCACCGAGATGGTCAGCAAAAGGGGTCATATTGACAACAACCAGGCGCAGAACGGAATTTCTTGACAATCTAGGGCGTTAGTTCTTATTCACTTTCATAGGACGCGGAGGGAGGAGAGGACCATGGCACGTGCAGTGGGAATCGACCTCGGTACGACGAACTCGGTGGTCTGCGTGCTGGAGGGCGGGGAGCCCACGGTCGTCACCAACACGGAAGGCGCGCGGACGACGCCGTCGGTGGTCGCCTTCGCCAAGAGCGGCGAAGTGCTGGTCGGTGAGGTGGCCAAGCGACAGGCCGTCACGAACGTGGAACGGACCGTGCGCTCCGTCAAGCGTCACATCGGCGAGGCGGCCTGGCGGTTCCCCGACACAGGAAGCATCGACGGCAAGCGGTACACCGCCCAAGAGATCTCCGCACGGGTGCTGCAGAAGCTCAAGCGGGACGCGGAGGCGTACCTGGGCGAGGACGTCACCGAGGCGGTCGTCACCGTACCGGCGTACTTCAACGACTCCCAGCGCACCGCGACCAAGGAGGCCGGGGAGATCGCCGGCCTGAAGGTGCTGCGCATCATCAACGAGCCGACGGCCGCGGCCCTGGCCTACGGGCTGGACAAGGAGAACGACCAGACCGTCCTCGTCTTCGACCTGGGCGGTGGAACCTTCGACGTGTCGCTCCTGGAGATCGGCGAGGGCGTGGTCGAGGTCAAGGCCACCAACGGCGACACGCACCTGGGCGGCGACGACTGGGACCAGCGGATCGTCGACCACCTCGCCAAGCAGTTCAAGAACAACTACGGCGTGGACCTGACCAAGGACAAGATGGCCGTCCAGCGGCTGCGGGAGGCCGCCGAACGGGCGAAGATCGAGTTGTCGTCGTCCACCGAGACCACGGTGAACCTGCCCTACATCACCGCGTCCGCCGAGGGTCCGCTGCACCTGGACGAGAAGCTCACCCGGGCCCAGTTCCAGCAGCTGACCGCGGACCTGCTGGAGCGCTGCAAGGGTCCCTTCCACCAGGCCGTCAAGGACGCCGGGATCAAGCTGGCCGACGTCAACCACGTGATCCTGGTGGGCGGTTCGACCCGCATGCCCGCCGTCACGGAGCTGGTGAAGGAACTGACCGGCAAGGACCCGCACAAGGGCGTCAACCCGGACGAGGTCGTGGCCGTGGGCGCCGCCCTGCAGGCCGGTGTCCTCAAGGGCGAGGTCAAGGACGTCCTGCTGCTCGACGTCACGCCGCTGTCCCTCGGTATCGAGACCAAGGGCGGCATCATGACGAAGCTCATCGAGCGGAACACGACGATCCCGACCAGGCGTTCGGAGATCTTCACGACGGCCGAGGACAACCAGCCGTCGGTGCAGATCCAGGTCTACCAAGGCGAACGCGAGATCGCCGCGTACAACAAGAAGCTCGGGATGTTCGAGCTGACCGGTCTGCCGCCGGCGCCGCGCGGCGTCCCGCAGATCGAGGTCTCCTTCGACATCGACGCCAACGGCATCATGCACGTCACCGCGAAGGACCTCGGCACGGGCCGGGAACAGCGCATGACGGTCACCGGCGGTTCCGCCCTGCCGAAGCAGGACATCGACCGCATGATGCGCGAGGCCGAGCAGCACGCCGAGGAGGACCGGCGCCGGCGGGAGGCCGCCGAGACCCGCAACCAGGCCGAGCAGGTCGCCTACCAGACCGAACGGCTGCTCGCCGACAACGCGGACAAGATCCCCACGGACGTGAAGGGCGAGGTCGAGACCGCGCTGTCGGAGCTCAAGGAGACCCTCAAGGCCAAGCCGGCCGACGGCGAGGACACGGTTACCCTGCGCCAGGCGACGGAGAAGGTGATGGCGGCGGCCCAGAAGGTCGGCACCGCCATGTACGCCCAGGCCCAGGGCGGGCAGTCCGCCGCGGCCGGTGCGGGCGGCACCGCGGCAGGTGACACGGGCCAGGACGAGGACGTCGTGGACGCGGAGATCGTCGATGACGACAAGCGGCAGGAGGGTGCTGGATGACCCGCGCCGACGAGACCCACCGGCCTGGCGAACGCCCGCTGGCGATCGTCCGGGGCGAAGACCGGCGCAAGCCGGGCGGAACGCTGGAGCTGCGGCGCCGCGGCGACCTCGAGTCCCCCCGGCAGGCGGCGCCCTCCGACACCGATGTGCTGCGCAGGCAGTTGCGGGAGCGGACGGCGGACCTGCAGCGGCTGAAGTCCGAGTACGACAACTACCGCAAGCGGGTCCGCCGCGACCGCCGCTCCGTCGGCGAGATCGCGGTGGCCAACGTGCTCGCCGGTCTCGTGCCGGTGCTCGACGCCCTGGACGAGGCCCGCAAGCACGGTGAGGTCACGGGCGGTTTCCAGCGGGTCGCGGACCTGCTGGAGAGCGAACTCGCGGCGCTGGGCCTGGAAGCCTTCGGCACGCCCGGAGACCCTTTCGACCCGGCCCTGCACGAGGCCGTCTTCTGCCTGCGCGCCGGCCACGTCGAACGGCCCACCTGCACCACGATCCTCCGCCCCGGCTACCGACTCGGCGACCAGCTGCTGCGGCCCGCGCAGGCGGAGGTGACCGAACCGCCGGTTCCGGGCACAGGGTCGGGAACGCCGCCCGGCGACGGTGGGATGTGACGCGGCTCGAGTACACAGCGCGACCACACGCGAAGGGAGGAAGCCGATGATCACCGAGCTCGCCGTGGAACGCGTCGAATTCACCTGCGGCCACTGCTGGCACAAGTGGAGCGTCGACTACGACGTGCAGTTCTACCGCGACGAGTACGGGGACGAGTGGGAGTACTTCACCCGTGACGGGCACGGCACCCCGTCCCCCTACGACCCCCAGGGGGCTCCGGCCTGCCCCATCTGCGGCCGGCGCTGGGTGGGCCGCCTCGCCGCCCGCCGGGCGGTACCCCTCGCCCCCGGAGCCGCCGGCAGGCCCCGCTACAAAATCGCGACACCCGGGGAACACCGCCCCGACCGGTACGGCGCACCACCGCTGGAAGCGGACGCCCACCAGCAGCCACGGCAGGACACGCACTCCTCGGCCGACCACTGACGAGGGCCGCCCGCACCGGGTTGGAAATCGGAGAACTTCCACCGCCGGCGCGGCATCCGGTCGGCCGACCGGATGAATCGCACCGCGCCACGGTGTCGTCCGTGCCGGGCTCAGTGGGCAAGGGCGGGTAGCGTGACCCGCCGCAGGCACCGGCTGGGATCGAAGGAGATGCATGCTGTGAGGGAGTCCTCGGTCGATCGTGCTGCCGGTCTGCCTCATGACGCCGCGCCCGCGTACCCACCCGCCCGGCCGGTGGAAGGATCGCCGAACAACCTGGCCCCAGGAGCCGGTGAGGCGACCGCGGAGCAGATGGTCGGCATGATCTGGACCTCTGCCATCCTGGCCTGGCATCGTTCACGAAGCTGACCAGGACGCCCGTCGCACGCGTTCATGCCCGTCGCGCGCGTTCAGCCCCGTCGCGCGCGTTCATGGCTTCCACACCTCCGGCCCTCCCCCGTGCCACTCGATGAGGCCCGACTCGGCAACGTCCACCTCGTCCCAGTTCGGCAGGCCGGCGTCGCGCAGCAACACGGTCAGGTCGTGCAGGCTGTACGCGGTGCCGAGAATCTCTCCGTCGACGTCCACCTGGCGGCCTCCGGTCTCGGACGGCGGGAAAACGATCACACGGCGCTCGGACATGCCACCAGCCTGACCCGCGGCCGACAGCATCCGCATCCCGGCCGCGGCCACCCGTAGGCAGACCCCCCGATGGCGGCCGCCGTATGCGCGAGGAAGGCATCGGCGCGATGCTGGTAACGGAGGACGTGAGCGAGATACGGGAGCCGGAAGGAGCCTCTGCGCCGCGTCGCCCAGCGCGCGGGCGCCGACGCGGCCAAGGCCACCCACGAGGCTCGTAGCGTCGTCGAGGTCGTCGGCGAGGCCACCGAGGGCGGCCTCATGAGCAAGGTCCGCCAGTCGCTGGACGACGAACTCGCCCGGATTCTCTTCGCCGGAAGCACCGGCAGCGTCACCTGAGGGAGAACGGAGGAGCCGTCGATGGAGGAGCACGTCGTCTGGGTCACCACGCGCCGCCTGCGGCCGGGCACCCTGGAGGAGTTCGAGAGGGCATGGCAGCCGACGACCCACCCGGAGGGCATGCGCCGCGCCTTCGCGTACTGGTCCGAGGACGGACAGGAGATCACCGGGGTGTCGTTCTGGGACTCCAAGGAGGCATGCGACTCCTGGCGGGCCTCCGAGCCGGAGGCCCAGCGGCGCGCGAACATGGCCCCGTACGTCGCCGAGGAGCGCGAAGGCTTCTATCGCGGCCGTGAACTCGCCATCCCCCAGCGGTAGCCGCGGGAGAGCGGGGCCGCCGCCCTGAACGTGCCGGCGGGCGGGCATTCCGTGAGGGAATGTCCGCCCGCCGGGTGCTGTGACCTTGTGAGGTCGGGACGGTTGATCCGTGGGTGCCTCACCGGTTGGGGTCGGCGGCGCTGATGTCGCCGAGCGCCGATCGCGGGTCGCGTTCGACGGCGAGGTCGCCCAGCGAGATGACGCCCACCGGCCGGTCCTCCTCCTCCACGACCGGCAGCCGGCGAATCGCCCGGTCCCGCATCAGCTGGATCGCGCGGTCCACGTCGTCGTCCGGAGAGACGGTGATCGTCTCCGCGCTGCAGACCTCCCGCACCGGTTTGCTGCTGATGTCGGCTCCCTCGGCGAGAGCCCGCACCACCAGGTCCCTGTCGGTGACCACACCGCGCAGATGGTCTTCTTCGATGACCAGTACGTCACCGATGTTCTCGTCCCGCATCCGACGCGCGACCTCGACCAGCGGCGTCTGCGGCGATACCGCCACGGGGTCTGTCGTCATGACTTCCCGAACCTGCTGAGCCATCGGATCCTCCTTCACCGGATCATGCGGAATCCCCCCAGCGGTTTCGGTCCTGGACCGAGTACCCGGCCGGCCGTGCGGCTCACGCGGATGCGTTCCGGTTACTCAGCCGAGCCGGCGGATTTATCGTGTTTAGTGCACAGCTTCATACGTGCTGCTCCTGCCGTCCGCGGGAGGGCGACATGAAAGTCGAACTGGTCCAGCAGGCCGCCAACGCACTGTTCGACGTTCCGGACAGCGTGCACGAGGAGATCATCACGCTCATCGAGGCTGTGGCCGAGGACCCGAAGATCCAGGTCCCGAATCTGGCCGCGGCGTTCGGTGAATGGTGCTGGCTCGTGTACACCATTCACGGTGACGTGGTCGAAGTGCTGGACGTCGGCTGCGCCCGGTGACGCCGGCGGGCGGAAAATTGACGACAGGGCCTAGGGACCACCCACGTTCGTGGCGACGGCTCTGCGGACGGCGGGCGCCGGCCGTCGGCGTCGGCCGCGCCCGCCCCGTGTCTCGGTGACCAGCAGATCCACGCCGGCGAGCAAGCCGTCCGCCTCCGCCACGCGGCGCAGCCGGTGGGCGACGCTGCCCGCCGCCAGGGCGTCCTCGAGCAGGTCCGACACGGTGTCGCGGTCACCGGAGGCTTCCAGGGCCGGGCGCAGCCGTTCGGCCATCCCGCGCAGCACCGTGGGGGCGGGCGCCGGAAGGCGGGTGACCGGTTCGATGAGGTCTCCTTCCAGACCCGAGCGCGCCGCCCGCCAGGCGGCGCCACGCAGCCAGTCGTGCTTGCCGTCGCACACGTCGGCGTCGGGTTCCGCCGACCGTTCACAGGCGTCCCGGACCAGGGCACGGAACAACCCGGCGATGAGAACCACCGTCTCGGTGCGCGGGCAGGCGTCGCAGATGCGCATCTCGAGCGTCTGCAGATGCGTGGAAGGCCGTACGTCGTAATAGACCATGCCCGCGTCACTGATCACCCCGGTGCGGATCAGCCCGTCCACGGCGGCGTCGTAGTCCGCGGCCCCGGCGAAGCAGCCCACCGGGCCCGCGGTGGGCCAGCGCTGCCACACCATCGTGCGCCAGCTGGCGTAGCCGGTGTCCATGCCGAGCCAGAAGGGGGAACTGGCGGACAGGGCCAGCAGGGGCGGCAGCCAGGGCGATACCGCGCACATGGCGCGTACGGCCGTGTCGCGGTCGGGTACGTCGACGTGGATCTGCGCGCTGCAGATCAGCTGCTCGTCGGCGACCCTGCGGTATGCGTCGGCCATGTGCCGGTAGCGGGGAGCGGCGGTGATGTCCTCGCCCGTCACCCGGGCCAGCGGCGCGGTCCCGGCCGCCACCGCGGCCGCTCCCAGCGCGGAGGCCGCCGCGTCCAGCCGCCGCCGTGCCCGGGCGAGGTCGGCGTGGAGAGCGCCCAGGGAGGTGTGGACCTCGCTGTTCCACTCCACGGCCGACTGCTGCAGTTCGGTCGTGAACTCGGGTCGGCGTATCCGGTCCAGGACCGCTCCGGCGCGTGGGACGAGCAGCCCGCTCTCGACGTCGACCAGGTGGAACTCTTCTTCTACTCCTATGCGGACGGTCACGGTCTCTCCTCAGGCCCCCTGCCGGTCCCTGACTCACCACCCGCCTGCCCCGCCCGCCTGTCGGGTGTCTCAGCGCCCGCGGATGGCCCGGGCGGACGCTGTGGAGTCCAAGTGCCCGGCTACTGCGCACGTAAGCGCCGTGCGCCGGTCAGGAGTGGGTGACCTCGATGCCGGAGATGCGGACCTCGCCGTAGTTCCCGTCGGCGCACGGGTCGGAGTTGTCGCAGTTGGCCTGCGTGTAGGCGCCTGCCTTGAAGTAATTGGTGTCGCCGTCGTGGGAGATCGTGGTCTGCGGTTTCCCGTTGTAGTACACGTCGATCTCGCCGTCCTCCGCCACGAACTTGGCCTCGAACTCGGTGCCCAGCTCGTAGTCGTCGGTGACGAGGTGGTGGCGGCTGTCGTCGCCGTCGGTGATGTAGAGCTTGCTGCCGTCGAGGCGGAAGACCGTGACGTCGTCGTCCCCGCCGTGCACCTGCGCACCGACCACCTGGGGCTTCTCCTTGGGCAGCGCCGTGAACGCCTCGGTGACCACGAGGGTGTGGGTGCCCTCCGTGGTGGACCAGGCGGCTTCGTCCTCGCCGCCGTTGGTCATCTCCCGCAGCTCGGCGCGCGGGTAGCTGGAGCCTCCCGTCGTCACTCCGTTGACGGCGGCCCGGAAGCGGACCGCGTCGCAGGCGGCGTCGGCCTGGAACCAGGGAGCGGCGGAGAAGGTCGCCAGCTCGGGCTGGGTGATCTCGGTGGGATCCTCGTCCTCGCCGGTGGGCAGGGTCAGCTTCCAGTCGGTCAGGTCCAGGATCTCGGACGGGGACGAGCACCGGGCGGCCGCCCGCTCGTGCGCGGCCGAAGTGTCGGGCTGGGTGGCGGCCTGGGTGGCGGCCTGGGCGGACAGCGTGAGTACGGCGGTCGAGACCACCGCGGTGACGCCCGCCAGCACGCAGGTCCGGGTGCTTGGCATGGAGGGTTTCCTCCCTGTGGGGGGTACGGTTCGGGCCGCCGTGAACCGTAGTCGTCGTTGTCGGGACCGGTCCCGGAGCCGCTGCCCATCGCGGTCGGCAGAGGGCGGGGACCTCACATCCGTCACCTCTCGCCGCACCACTGCTACGGTCGCATCCATGACGCTCTCGGTCTCCACCGGTCAGACTATTGATCTACGGGTACAGCCGGTTGACGAGGTTCTTGATCGCGTCGAGCGGTCGCTGCAAGTGCGCTTGCTCCCGGATACGTTGGTGCGCAAACGCCGGTCCGTGGGGGCCAGAACAGTCCGCGACACCTGGGTGCGCATCGAGCGGCGCTTGCTCGACAAGATCCCCGATCAGGAGTAGAACGGCACTGAGAGTGCAGCGCGTCTGGAAGGCATCGCCCAGCCCGAGTGGCACGGATGTGTGGTCTGGCGGGACACGGACGAGCCGGTGATGTGGCGGGCGGATGAAACTGAGCTTCTGCCGGGGGCTCCCGTCGGAAGCGCCATCCTGAGTGAAGTCCCGGACTGCCGGACGACTGGTGGGAGGCCTTGAACGCCTCGTTGGACGCCCTGGCGGCACAGGACACTGGGCGGGTCGCCACACCGGACACCGTCACTATCACCCAGGCCCTCGTCACCGAGTCCATCCGTGGTGTCTTCTCCGGCGACTTCGATACGACTGTGGAGCGGTGGGTGCCGGCCCACGCGGACCTGAATTGGGCGAACATGACCGCGCCGACATTCAGCGTCACGGATGAGCTTAGGTTTTCCTGGGTGGGGCTGGGTTGTCGGCCCAGCTCCGGTGGAAAAGTGATCTCGGCTGTGTCCCTGGCCGTACCGGTCGTGTGACGGGGGTGGCGTGGGTGTGCAGGTGGAAGCCTGCGCCGAGTCTGGCCCCACGTGGCTGGTGCCGGGTGGGGGTGCTCATCGTGTGCGGTGCCTGCCGCCTGCGCCGCCGCTGGGTGCGGTGGGTGGGTGACTGGGGCATCCGCCCCGCCGGACGCTTTCCACCCGGGCCCGCAACGGCGGTCTGCGCTGCGGGTGTTGTGGGTGGGGCGGGGACCCTGCGTCGCTGCCTGGGCACAGGGCGGTTTCTCGTCGGTCCCGCCTTCGTCCGGTCCACGGCAACAGCGGACTGCTGCCGCGTACCGTCGGGGATGGCGGGCCTGGGGTGGGTGGTGTGCCGGACCGGCCGGTCCAGCTCCGGGGCCGTGCGGCGGATCACGTAGGTGCCACTCGCGCGGTCCAGGACGGTTGTGTGCTGGTGTTGCAGGCCGCGGGCGCCGATCCGCTGCCAGGCGGCGACGTCCCGGTCGGTGCTGTAGCCGCAGGCGGTGTCGGGGCAGCTCGCCCATTTCCAGCCCGGTGTGGTGCGGTCGGGGGCGGCGCGGTGCCGGAAGACGCTCAGGCAGGTGGGGCAGTACCTGGAGGTGCCGCGGGCGGGGACGATGACTACCGCGATGCCGTATTTCGCGGCCTGGTGGCGGGTGTGGGTGACGATCTGCCCGCGCACACTGCTGGACAGGCGGGTGTTCAGGGTGCGGCCCTTGCCCCGGGCCTCCATGTCTCGCAGGTCCTCCAGGTAGATCACCGACGCTCTTGCGGCGCGGGCGTGGCCGACCATGAAGTGGGCGGCGGCCTTGGCGAGCTGCTCGTTCAGCCGCGTACGACGCTTGCTCACCCGGGCGTGCTCGGTGCGCAGCACCGCCAGCTTCGCCGCCGTGAGCGGATCGGGGCGCAGCCCGGATGCGGTGCGGCCGTCGGTCAGGGACTGCAGGTGGGCGGCCTTGGCCCAGAGCTGTTCGGCCTGGATGCGCAGCCGGTCGGCCTTGGCCAGCACCCCGTCCGCACGGAAGAAGACGGGGCGGGCGTCGGTGTGCACGGCCGGCTGGGCGCCGCCGGCCAGGGTCAGCGTCCCGCCGGTGAGCAGGGTGTTCAGCCCGTAGTCGAAGGCCACCGCCCGCACATGCCCGTCCCGCCGGGTCGTGGGCACGGCGGTGGTGTGGGCGACGTCCAGGCGCAGGCGTCCGCCGCGCAGGCGCAGGGTCGGGGCGTGCAGGGCGGCCGTGACGGGGATGGTGGGCGGCAGCCGGAACCGGATCACCACGGGGTGCCAGTCGGCGCGGGTGCGGGGGTCGGGCCGCACCGGCAGGCGCACGGTCAGCACCGCGTAGCGGGCCGGGTCGTCCTCGCAGCGGGCCAGCGTGGCCAGCTGTTTGTCGGCGGCGGCGAGCACCACCTGACGGCCGCCGCCCGGCGCCGCCTCCAGCTCGCACAGGTCGGCGGGCAGCCGACCATGCGTGGTGTGGAAGGCGGCCACCTGCCGGGTACGGGAGCGCAGCACCGAGGCCGCCACCGCTTGCCCGTCCGGACAGGCGGCCCGCAGCGCCTCCCACTCGGCCCCGGTGCGCCGCATCGGATCGGCGTCGGGGCCGGTGGGCCAGGTGGCCAGTACCGCGTCGGTGATCTGCGTACGCCACCAGGCCGAGCGCAGCGCCCGCCCGGCCTGCTCCTCGGCGACCCGCCGCACCCGGTCAGGAACGTACACCCCCTCCGGGGCAGTCGCCGCCCAGCCCAGCATCCGCAGCGCCATCCACGCGTTCGACGGCAGCCGCTGCCCCGACCGGTCCCGCCCGCAGGCGAGCCGGGCCAGGTCCGGGCGGTTCCAGCGGGTGCCGGTCACTTCGGCACACATGCTCTCGACCAGGGCCGTCAGCCAGCCCACCCTCCCGGCCAGCGCATCGGCGCCCAGGGCTTCGCCGGTGACGGCATCCAGGCCACGGAACGCGCACGCCGACGCGCACGCCACCCGCGCCGCCTGCCCCTCACCCAGCTCGACCTTCCGCCGCACCCTGTCACCCCCGCCCAGCCACCCAGAACCGCTGTCCGATCATCGAACTCACTTACACAACGCACCCCGCCCGGAAAGGTCACGCAGCAACCGCAAGAACCCCGATGAGACCGGAAGAATCACAGCAACACCAAGGAAACCCAAGCCAATCGGTCCGCTGTTAGTGACCCTCTTCGACTGGGAGGACTGGGGTAGCGCACCGCTGGGGTTGGATTCGGCCTCCCTATGGGGCGAGTTCCCTTGCTGTCCCGGCTCTGGCCGATCGCGTACGGCACGAGCGCCGGTCCGACTTCGAGAGCCGGGACGGCAAACTGATGACGTTGTTCGCCTGCTCGAAGATCCTCGGGCCGTACGCGCACCCGGAAGACCCCCGGCTGGAACCCGCCCGGCGCATGGCCGAGCAGGTCATTAAGGAGCTTCAGGAGGGCTGACCCTCGCGAGCGGTTCCGAAGGAGACTCCGATACTCCTGGACGGTTCGCTCCTCGACCTCGGCCGCCAGGGCACCGACGAGTTCGCCCAGATGGGCGGGATCATCGGTGCCCACGGCGACGGAGTCGGCTTGGGGGAGGTGATAGGCGGCTCTGAACGCCGCCTGTATGCACGAGAGTTGGATGCTGTCACGGAGGAAGACGCGTGGGTCGATCCTGGCCCACACCGGGGCGCTGGTGCTGCCTCCGAAAGGGCTCATGCCCCACACGTCGCCGCCGCCCAGGCCCCACCTCTTGGTGAGGGCATCCGCGGCGTCGAGCGTTCTGGCTCGGACCAGCAAGCCGGCGCGGACCATGAGGACCGGCATTCACTCCGCGTATTCACAACCAGGACGCGCTGGTACAGGCGTGCGCCGCCCTCGACGCCGCTGTGGCGAAGGGGTTGTGCGCGGCCTGGGGGGTCGCATCCTGGGACCCGTTGCCGCTGCTGAGCCTGATCGACACGACCGTACCGAGGCCAGCATCGGTTTCCAGGCCAGCGCCTCGGTCAGCGGTACCGGTTGGTCCAGCGCGACCAAGCCGGCCTGGTGGGACAACAGCCAGCGCACCGGGATCTCCGCCTTGCCGTTCGCGGCGAACTCCGGCCACCACAGTGCAGTCCACTTCAGTCCCTTGCAGGGACCCGCTGAACAGTCGGAAGGCAGCGGATCACTCCAAGAGATCGGGCGCTGCGCCATCTTGGATGAGCAGATTGCGCAGTGCTGGTCTGAGATTGCCTCTGTCAAGGCAGACGAAGCGCTGGCCGCGGCACTGCGGGCGCAGGCTGCGACCGAGTTCGGCGCTGCTGTATTCCGTGAAGCCCAGGCTGTGACTTCGTGACTGTCGCGTAAGGTCAGTTGGCGCGAAGCCGAGGAGCCTCTCATTAGATGTTGCACTTCACGGTCCAGCATCCACATCCGCCGCTCAGCGATTGTCATCCTCTGCCAACCATCGGACGAATTCATTCCCTAGCGCGCGAATCTCGGCATCGTGAAGACCAGGACCGTCTTCCCAACTGACCTGACCAAATAGGCCTGACGCTTCCCACTCACTGAGTTTGTCATCAATGTCATCACCAGATAGGGCACGCTCAAGCTCGCTCCATAGAAGGCGCAAGTCGGATTGCACAAGCCTATAGCGGGCGACATCCTCATATATGAGACGATGGGCATCCAGTTCGAGATCTACCTCTACCGCGCCCGCATAACTTGACGACACCTCCTTCATTACCGAGTGCAGGTCGTCGGCCTGCTGGATGGAGACTCCCTCCACCTTGGCGATAGCGACATTCTTGTAGTGAATGAGAGTCGTCATCTCCGGAACGGCAAGTGTCTTCCAAAGATCGCGCTTCGCAGCCAATATTCCGACCGCGACATCACTTGGCACGATGACGCCGCTCTTTGCGACTCTGGTTAGCGGCATGCTGTAGACAGCCACTCGGACATCACGGCGAAACTCTGGCACGACGCGAAGAATCTGCGCAAACAGCTCTCGCTCTATCTGCTCAGGAATTACCGCATCTTCGTCGAAGTGCAGTGCTACAGTCTTCAATTCCGTCGCTCCGTGATTCAAGACGGGTTTAGATGGAGGTTGCTGCAACGTGGATAACTCGTTCACGAAATCGTCTACGAGTAGAGTATCCGGACCTGGATTACGCGACGACTTAAGATAGTCCCACATGGCGCTTTCCGATGTCTGCGGTTGGCCGAAGAGACGGGCCGACACGAAGATTTCTGTGTCTGTGATGCCCACAACCTGGCCCAGGCCGGCGTATACCACGGATCGACGCGCCGCGCTCTTTATGTCGACAACAGGCGTTGCAGTAGTTATCCAATCCGCATCAAATCGGATGCGCACTTTCCGCTTGCCGACAGTGCATACAAGCTGAGGAGCATTTTCCCATGACATGGACTTCGGCATGACAGGCAGCGAGGATGTGTTACGGGCACGCATCGATTGCTCGAATGCAACCATTTGACCGTGCTGCACATGAGCTACGGTCTCATCCGTGAGTTGCGTCGCCCGAGCATCCCATACAGCGAAAAGTGGATGAATCTTCGCTATGAAGAATCCGGAGGTAGCCCCCTGCTCGCGAAACGGGCGCTCTATATCGAGACTCACCTCTTCGGCAGCCTTCAATAACACGTTCGCGCCTGGCATAGCGGCAACGCGAGGAAGGTTGAGGTAGTCAATAGAGGCGAATCGCATCCTCCACGACTGCCCAGATTGCCTCAAAGCGGCCGCCCGCTCCTCATTCTCTGCTTTGATCTTCAGCAGAGCAGAAATCGTGTATTTCCCCTCATCCTTGTCCACAAGGTCATGGCATTGCGGACAAAGGAGAATAAGGTTGTCAATCGAGTTTCTTTCCTCTATCGACAAGCCCGGCACTGCACGCGCGCCGCCATTGCGGAGGGCCCTGATGTGTGCCACCTCAGCGGTTGGTGCAGGCCCCCGCCTTCCGGGATCTAGCTCACAGCCGCACTTTTGGCACATGCCGTTTGCTCTGCGCCAGAGTTCTCTTTGCGTGGAATCCTTAGGCTTTGGGATCCGTGGTGTACCCATACTCCCCCACTCCTGAACGACATCAGGCGAACGTCCTGCTATGCGCCGCACGGGTTTACTTGACGCTGCAAGCTCGCCGACGCACGTCCACAGCCTTGCTTACACCATGATCGCTTCGCGGTGGCGTGCTTCCGGGAGAGCAGCTACTCCGTCGTCCCGCGAGTGGAGTGTTCGCTAGGCGCCGTCAGTGAACTGTTGATGGTGTTCGAGTCCCTGGGTGCGGGCGCATGCCACCGACTGACTCGTCCTCTGCAGTGCGTAGGCGCTGTGGGCCCCGCTCCCACCCGTGCGTCACCCCTGGGCCGCGTACTGTACGAACGCGGCCCACTTTGAGGCGGCGAAGGCCAGCTGAGCGCGGGTGGGGGCCTTCGAGTCGCGGACATGGACGGTGCCGGGAGTTGCAGCGACTTCGAGGCACTCGCCGCCCTCATTGCCGCTGTAGCTGCTCTTGAACCAAGCGAGTCGCGCGGGTTCCGCAGTGCTCATCGTTCCCCCAGCAAGTCCTCGATCAGGGCGAGGGACTCCCGCATGGTGAGCGCCTGGGCCCTGATGCTGCCGTACCGTGCCGCCAGGATACGTACTTCCTCAGGGTCCGTGATCAGTCGGCTGGAGTTCTGCGCCTCGGTGTATCCCATCTGGGCTTTGCCCTTCGGCGTGAGCAGCACGAAAGGACCGCCCATCCCGGCGTGCTCCAAGCGCTCCGTGGGCATCACCTGGAGCTCCACGTTGCGCAACCGTCCGAGTTTGAGCAGTTGTTCGAGCTGCTCTCTGTGGATCTCCTGGCCGCCAAGGCAGCGCCGCAGAACCACTTCCTCGATGACGGCGGTGACCATGGGCGGAGGCCAACCGGTCAGGATCTCCTGACGGGCCATCCGCGAGGACACCCGCTGCTCGATGGTCTCCTCGTCCAACAGCGGCTTGCGCATCTCGTACAGTGCGCGGGTCCGCCGCTCAGTCTGCAACAGGCCAGGGACATCATGGTTGTTGTAGAAGTTGATCTCGACGGCTTCTCGCTCCAGCCGCGCGTAGTCCCGAAACCAAGCCGGATGCCGAACCCTCGCCTTCGCCTTGGCCTTCTCCACATCCTCGACCGTGGCGTTCAACAGGCCCCTGGCGTCCAGCAGTTCGTCCGCCGCGTCCAAGAACTCCCGCTGTGGCGTACGTCTCCCCCGCTCCAGCGACGAGATCAGATCCTCGCTATACCCGAGCCGGTCCCCCAGCTCCTTCTGCGTGAGGCCGGCCTGCTCCCGAAGTACCTTGACCTGCTTGCCGATCGCCCGGTTCAGGTCACTGGCCTGCTCACCCTCGTCGTACGTCTCCTGCGGCTCCGTCACCGTCATGTCGCACCCGCCTTGCTGTCCTACGCCCCAACCAGGTCACGGCCGACACCCCGTACAGGACACCGTCCGTACCGGTACGCACACCCTGCGTACCGAAGGATTCCCTGGTCAGGGTAGAGCGGGACGGCCACGCTCGGTGACATGAAGTCAGAAATCTCCACCCCTCAATCCGCTCCTGCCGCTCCCGCCGCTGCGCAATCCACCCGCCGCTTCACCCAACTCCTCAGTTCCACCCCGCGCGGCGCCCGCCTCGCCCGGCTGTTGGCCGTGCAGCAGCTCGCCCAGTGGGGCTGGCCCGAGACCTGCTCGGTCAGTGAGTCTGCGGCCATGGTCGTGGCCGAACTGGCGACCAACGCGGTGACCCATGGGCGGGTGGCGGGTCGAGGGTTCCGGCTCGCTCTTGTCGTCGAGAGCCCGGACACGCTCCGTATCGAAGTGACGGATTTGCGGGGCGATCGGCGCCCCTTGCCTCGTACCACCCCGTCCACCGAGGAAGAAGCGGGGCGCGGGCTGCTTATCGTCGGCTCGCTCGCTACGCGGTGGGGTAGCGAGGCGTGGCCGCCGGCAGGGAAGACGGTTTGGGCTGAGATCAGGTTGAGCGGGCGCGCAGCATCCGGCTGACCGCGTCCGAGCGTTCCAGGAGTGTGTTGCGGACCACCGGGGCTGCGTCCTGGGACGCCTGTTGGGCCTTTTCGATGTACGTGGAGTCGATGGCGTGCGGTGGGAAGAGGCGGCCCGTGTAGACCATCGCCGGGATCATCCCGCCTTCGTGCAGGTGCGGGATCGAGTCCAGGTAGCGCTGGGTGTAGGGGGTCAGCAGGGCGTCCTGGGCGGGGCGCCAGAAGGCCGTTGCCACTTGGGCGACCGAGCTGACGGGGACCGCGCGGTCCACGGCCAGCTTCTGCCAGACCTCTGCCTTCGTGGCGGGGTCGGGGATGGCGGCTCGTACGGTGAGGGCGCGGATCCAGGCGTCTGGGTCCGGGTCGCGTTCGAGGAGGAGGGCGGCTTCGGAGGAGACGTCGCCGCCCAGTTCCGCCTCGCGGACCAGCGCGCGCCAGTGCAGGTCCACGTCGTCGCCTGCCTGTTCGCGGAGCCAGGTCAGGTCGTCCGCGTTCGTCGCGGTGCGGGCCAGGCCGCGCAGTGCGACCTGGCGGCGGCCGGGGTTCGTGGCGAGGCGGCGGCAGGTTGTCGCCACCGCCGCCGTCAGGTCGGCGCGTTCGCCGGGCGAGGCCCAGAGTTCGGCGATGTTCGCGGCGAGGGTCAGGTACGGCTCGATCACGGCGTCGGATGTCTCGGCCGCCAGGACCGCGGTGAGGCACCGTCCGGCTTCCGCTGCCGTGGCCTCGCCGGTCGTCAGCATGTCCCATACGGTGGCGGCGGCCACGCCCCGGGAGATGGCCGTGGGCAGCTGTGCCGCCGTACGGAAGAGGGCGTCCCTGGTGGTGGGATCCGGGCGGGTCGTGGCGAAGGTCAGGTCGTCGTCGTTGATCAGCAGGACGTCCGCCTCGGGTGGGAGGCCGGTGATCGGGGTGCGAGTCTGCGTCACCTCTACCCGCACCAGCGTCCTGCGTTCCAGGGCTTCGCCGTTGCCGCCGTACGCGCCCACTGCCAGCACCTGCGGGCGCGGGGTGTCGGCGGCCACCAGCGTGACCGTCTCGCCGTCGCGCTCCAGTGAGAAGCGGTCGGTGCCTGCCGTCTCGAGCCACGCCGTGCGCCAGGCGTCCAGGTCGCGGCCGCCGGACTCGGAGAGGGCGTCGATCAGGTCCTGGAGTGTGGTGTTGCCCCATGCGTGGCGGGCGAAGTAGGCGGTCATGCCGGCCCTGAAGCGCTCTTCGCCTACGTACGTCATGAGCTGTTGGAGGACGGAGGCGCCCTTGGGGTAGGTGATGTTGTCGAAGATCGACGCGGCCTGAGCGACGTCGTGGATGGGCTGGTGGATCGGGTGGGAGACGGGGCCCTGGTCGGACAGGTACGCCGTGAGCTTGTCGCCCACCAGGTGGCCTGCCCACGCGTCGGTGTACCGGGTGGCGCGCTCGGCGGCCCAGTGACAGGCGAACTCCGCGAACGCCTCGTTCAGCCAGAGGTCGTCCCACCAGCGCATGGTGACGATGTTGCCGAACCACATGTGCGCCATCTCGTGCAGGAGCACCTTCGCGAGCAGCTCACTCTCGGCGGGCGTCGGTGTGGCCCGCCGCAGGAAGGCGTCGGACCAGGTCACGCAGCCGTAGTTCTCCATGGCGCCGCCGAACTCGGGCACGAACACCTGGTCGTACTTGCGCTGCGGGAACGGCATCACGAAGGCCTCGCCGAAGAAGGCGAGGCCCTGGCGGGTGAGGGTGAAGATCTCGTCGGCGTCGCGGTCGAGGATCGGGGCGAGGGAGCGGCGGGCGTAGAGGCCGAGGTCGTGGCCGTCGGTCTCGCGGCGGATCTCGTGGAAGGGGCCCGCGTTGACGACGGTGTTGTACGTCGAGAGGGGTGGGGTGTCGGGGAAGGTCCAGCGGCGAGCCGAGCCCAGCTCCTCGACGCGTGCGTCGCCGGAGTTGCTCGTGACCGTCCATGCGGGCGGGGCCGTGACGGTGAAGGCGTGCGGGGCCTTGAGGTCGGGTTGGTCGAAGCACGCCCATACGAACCGGGCCTCGTCGGGTTCGAAGCTCATCCACACGTAGACCTCGCCGTCCGCCGGGTCGGTCGCCTTGTGCACGCCCTGGCCCGTGGCCGTGTCGGCCTGGATGCTCTCCACGCGCAGCACGTTGCGCTCGGCCAGGGCGGGGAGGGGGATACGGCCGTCACCGGTGGGGGTGAGGGCGGTGCCGTTCAGGGTGGCGCTGCGTACCTGTGACGCGCAGTCCACGAAGGTCTCCGCGCCCGGCTCGCCGCAGGTGAAGGTCACGGTGGAGACGCATCGGATGTCCGGTCCGTCGGGCAGGGCGGTGAGGTCGATTTCCACGTCGTACCGGTCGACCGTCAACAGCGCGGCCCGGCGCTCGGCTTCGGTACGGGTCAGGCTTCTTATCCCCATGCGTCCTCCCTCGGCTGACAGCGGACGTCAGCGTACGACGGAGATCGCCGGGGAACGCAGGCGTTTTTCGGGCCCCTCTGGCCCCTGTGGCGCCTCGGGCCCCATGACCGGCCCACGACAGAGAGCGGCTGCTCAGGCTCCTACCGGACTCTTACTCCAGTCTCAACTCCAGCCCCATCGCAGATGGTTAGGTTTGCCTACGCTAAGCCCACCTTGGCCGGAATACGGCCGTGTCGGGGGCGTCCGTGGCGTTCCCGAGGGGAGTTCTCTGGTGTGGGACAACGCGCTGCCGAGTTTTTTGATCGGGCTGCGTGAGGGGCTGGAAGCCGGGCTGATCGTTTCGGTGCTGGTGGCCACTCTCGTGCGGGCCGGTCAGCGGTCGCGGCTGCCTCATGTGTGGACCGGGGTGCTGGCCGCCGTGGGTGTGTCCATGGGGTTCGGGGCCGTGCTGACCTTCACCTCGGCCGGGTTGTCCGGGCAGGCGCAGGAGGCGTTCGGCGGTGTGCTCAGTGTCGTCGCGGTCGCCTTTGTCACCGCCATGGTGTTCTGGATGCGTCGGTCGGCGCGGAGTTTCTCCGGGGAGATCAAGGAGAAGGTCACCGACGCCCTGGGGGGCGGGCCTGGCACGGGCGCGGGCATGCTGGTCGTCATCTCCTTCCTCGCCGTCGGGCGTGAAGGGTTGGAGACCGCCCTGTTCCTGTGGACCACGGGGCAGGCCGCCGGGGAGTCCGCCGGGCCGCTCGTCGGGGCGGGGGCGGGGCTGGTGTTGGCCGGCGGGGTCTGCTGGGGGCTGTATCGGCGTGTGCTTCGGCTGAATCTGACTCGGTTCTTCACCTTCACCGGCGTCGCGCTCATCGTGATCGCGGCCGGGGTGCTCGGATACGGGATGCGTGACCTTCAGGAGGGGGGCTTGCTGCCGGGGGCGGCTGCGTACGCCTTCGATCTGTCGGGGAGCATCGATTCCGGGTCCTGGTACGCCACGTTGGTCAGCGGCACGCTCAACGTGACCCCGCAGATGACGTGGCTTCAGGTGGCGGCCTACGGCTCCTATCTCGTCGTGGTGATGGCTCTGTTCGTGCGGGGGGTGCGTGCCATACCTGGGGCGCGTGCTGCACACGTGCCCTCGGCCAATCCGCCAGCGCCAGCGCCCGCACCCGCACCCGCACCCGCACCCGCACCCGCACCATCCGCTCCGCGACGGCTCCCCCGCTGGGTGGTCCCCGTGGCTGCCCTCACCGCCCCAGCCCTCCTCGCCGGCATCCTCGTAGCCGTCAGCGGTGACAAACCCCCCGCCACCACCGTCACCGTCTCCCCGGCCGACTGCGGCAAGGGATTCTCCGCCCCCGAGCCCGGCCGCCGCTCCTTCCAGGTGCGCAACTCCGGCCGGAGCACCGTCGAGGCCTACCTGATCGACCCCGCCACGGCCGCCGTCTACGGCGAGGTCGAGGGCATCGCTCCCGGTACCACCCGCACCCTCACCGCCACGATCGGCAGCGGGAGTTACGCCTGGCGGTGCGTGCCGGCCGGCGGCAAGGCCGTCACCTCTGCCGCCGTGCGCGTCACGGGTGGCGGTGCCGAGACGGCCGTACTGCCGGTGTCCGAGAAGGATCTCGCCGCGCCGCTCGCCTCCTACCGGGCCTATGTGCAGAAAGGGCTGGCCGTGCTCCAGAGCCGGACCCGGGGCCTCCAGCACGACATCGACGCCGGGCACCTCGACCGTGCCCGCCGGGACTGGCTGGCCGCGCACGAGGAGTACGCCTCGCTCGGTGCCGCCTACGGGACGTTCGGGGACTTTGACGCGAGGATCAACGGGACCACGGCCGGGCTGCCCCACGGCGTGAAGGACGCCCGATTCACCGGATTCCATCGCGTCGAGTACGGGCTGTGGCACGGTGAGTCGGCCGACTCCCTCCGCACGCCTGCCCGGCGGCTCGGCTCCGACATCGCCGGCCTGCGGCGGGACTTCCCGCATCAGGACTTCGACCCGGGCGACCTGCCGCTGCGTACCCACGAAATCCTTGAGGGCACCCTCCAGCAGGAGCTGACCGACGCCACCGACTACGGCAGCGGGACCACCCTGGCCACCACCGAGGCCAACATCGAGGGAACTCGGGTGCTGCTTGGGCTGTTGCGTCCGCTGATCGAGCGGCGTGATCCCAAGGTCCTTACGTCCGTGGGCAGTTGGATGCGGCGTACCGAGCGGCTGGTGCTCTCCGCTCGCCGTAAGGACGGCAGTTGGACGCCCGTCGACAGCCTTCCCGCCGTCACCCACGCGCGGCTCGACGGCGCCATGGGGGAGCTGCTGGAACAACTCGCCCCGATTCCCGACCTGTTGGAAATCCGCAAGGCCGCATGAGCCCAAGGCCGCGTGAGCCCCGTATCAGCGCAGAGAGGACCCCACCCCGATGACGTCCCAGCAGCCCGCCCCCACCCCGGGTCACGAGGGCGCCTGCCCCACCGGCCGTCGTACGTTCGTCAAGACCGCCCTCGCTGTCGGCGCGGCGGGGGCGGCCGGGTTCGCCGGGGCCGAGCTCACCGGAAGTGACAGCGCCGCCGCCGCGGAAGGCGACACCGCCGCAGCCACAGGCCCGGTGCCTTTTCACGGCGTCCACCAGGCCGGTGTCACCACCCCGCAGCAGACCGCCGCCGCCTTCGTCTCCTTCGACGTCATCGCCGAGAACCGCGCCGAGCTGGCCGATCTGCTGCGCACCCTCACCACCCGGGCCCGCTTCCTGACCACCGGCGGCGCACCCGACGACCTGGGCGTCGGCGCCCCTCCCTCCGACAACGGCATCCTCGGACCCGACATACCCGCCGACGGTCTGACCGTCACGGTCGGCCTGGGCGCCTCCCTCTTCAACGACCGCGACGGACGCGACGGACGCGGCGACCGCTACGGCCTCTCCGCCGCCAAGCCCCAGCACCTCACCCCTATGCGCACCTTCCCCAACGACGACCTCGACGCGGCCGAGTGTCACGGCGACCTGTCCCTCCAGATCTGCGCCGGCCACTCCGACACCGTGCTGCACGCGCTGCGCGACATCGCCCGGCACACCCGGGGTGCCATGCAGGTCAAGTGGCGTATCGACGGTTTCCAGAACCCCTCCCGGCCGTCCGGCGCGCAGCGCAACTTCCTCGGCTTCAAGGACGGCATCGCCAATCCCGACACCTCCTCCGCGCGCGAGATGGACAAGCTGGTGTGGGTCACCGGAGCCGACGGCGAGCCGTCCTGGGCGGTCGGAGGCAGCTACCAGGTGATCCGGATCATCCGGATGCGGGTGGAGTTCTGGGACCGGGTCTCGCTCACCGAGCAGGAACAGATGATCGGCCGGCGTCGTGACACCGGCGCCCCGCTCGACGGTGCCCGCGAGACCGACACGCCCCACTACGCCAGGGACCCGCAGGGCGAGGCGATCCCGCTCGACGCCCACATCCGCCTCGCCAATCCGCGTACCGCCAGGACGGATGCGTCGCGCATCCTGCGGCGCGGCTACAACTACGACCGAGGTGTCGACAAGGTCGGCAACCTCGACATGGGACTGGTGTTCTGCTGCTATCAGCAGGACGTCAAGCGGCAGTTCGAGGCCACCCAGGAACGCCTCATCGACGAGCCCCTGGTCGACTACATCACTCCCACCGGCGGCGGCTACTTCTTCGCCCTCCCCGGCGTGCGCGACCGGTCCGACTGGTTCGGACGCTCCCTGCTGGGACAGGGCTGACCGACGTGGTGGTCGCGCTCGGCGGGGTCCTCAGCGGCATCCGCGGCTGAGGACCCCGTACGGCTGTCACCTGTCGGTCACAACGGCTGTCACATACCGGTGGCGTCCACCACCGCGCCGAGGTCGACGAACTTGAAGCCGGTCGCCGTCCGCGTGCCACCCTCTCCGTCCGGTACCTCGGGGGTCTCGTGGCCGTCCTGGACGACGAGCAGGCCGCGCGGGTAGCGGGTGCCGAGCGGGGCGTTCAGTACGGCCGCTCCGTCGGACTCCTCCACGCTGTCCAGCGTGTCCGTCGCGGCGCCGATCCGGAAGCCGCCCTCGTACTCGTTGTCCTCGCTCACCTCGCGGTCGTACAGCGCGAAGGTGTTGTCGCCCTGGCTGGAGGCGAGCAGGTAGCCGTCGCCGTCCCGCTCCTGGTAGATGGTCAGGCCCTCGACGTCGGCCGACAGCCGCGTGCCGCCGTAGCCGGGGTCGGTACCCGGCGCGCACTCCTCGGTCGCCTCGTCGTACGTGCCCGGGACGCCGTACTCCTTGACCTTGTCGACGAGCACCGGCTTGTTGGCGAGGTCGGCGCGCAGCCGCCAGATGCCGACGTCCTCCTGGCCGGCGTAGAGCGTGCCGGTGGCCGGGTCGACGACCATGCCCTCGATCTGCGGGAGCTCGCCGGGCTCCAGGCAGGGGGTCCAGGAGGTGCCGTTCGGCAGGCGGAAGGAGGACGGGAGGTCGAGGGTGCGGACCTTGCGGTAGCCGACCGTGCCGTTCGCGGTGGGGACGAGTTCGAGCAGGGCGAGGCGGGTGCGCTCGCGCCGGCTCGCCAGCGCGTAGGTACGGCCCGTGGACTTGTCCTTCCAGGTGGCGAGGCCGTACGCGGTGCGCTGGTCGTTGATCTCGGTCTGGTCGGCGGAGAAGACGGGCGCGGCGGCCGGGTCCGTGATGTCGGTCAGCGGGCCGCCGGGGCGCGACGGGTCGATGCGGTAGATCCGCAGGCGGTCGTTGCCGCGGTCGCTCACCACCGCCACGTCGGCGAGGCCGGTCGAGGTGCGCTGGCCGGAGACGAGGTCGACGTTGTTGAAGCGGCCCGGGGCGTCGTCCTCGGCGGGCGGCTTCGGGGCGGCCAGCGACTGCACGAGGCGCGCGTCCAGGTCGTAGACGCGCAGGCCGCCCTCCTTGGCGGTGGCGACGACCAGGCTGCGGGCCGGGTCGGCGGCGTTGCGCCAGATCGCCGGGTCGTCGGCGTCGGAGTTGCCGCCGGCCTCGTCGTCGTAGAGGGCGGCGGTCTCGCTGGTGGCGGTCACCGTCGGCAGGTCGGCCGCCCCGGCCGGGGATGCCGCGAGGAGGGTGGCCAGCGCGGTGCCCGAGGCGAGGGCGGCGGCTCTGCGCGCGGTGCGGGACGTTCTCACAGGTGCTTCCTTACGGTCGGTGGTCGAGGACGCGGGGGCGGGGGGGCGGCATGCAGATGGTGCGTGGGGAAGGTTGCCTCCAGGGGGACGTGATCTGTACATGCCGCCACGGGATGTACGACAGTGCGGCGGGGGGCGGAGGGCCGGGGGGGGGAGCGGGCGGGGGCGGGCGCACGACAGGGCCAGAGGGCCTGCGACAGCGCCTCACTGTCGTCCGGATCGCACAGCCAAGCTGCACTCGGCCGCATTGCGGCGCATGGTGGTGGCATGGATGAGCACCCGCCTGTGATCGTGCTCCCGCCCTCGCCGGACGGTGGGCGGGAGGTGACGATCCACGGCGAGCGCGCGGGCACCGCGTACAGCCTGTTCGACGTGATGGAGTACCTGCACCGCGCCGGCCTGCCCGCCGAGGACATGGCCGTCGACGATCCCGAGCTGATCGAGTGGCGCGGTGGTGGCCCGTACGACTGGGACGGCAGCGCGTAGCCGCGGGCCACTGGACGAGCACCCCGCAGCCGCCCGCGGAGCCGCCCCTCAGCCGCCCCGCGCCCGAATCGCCTACGCCACCGCGCGGCCCGACGGGACCCGACCTAGCGTGAATACGCCCACCGCACGCACCCCGCACATGCCGCAAAGGGGGCAGACATGCCCTGTACGGTCACGGCCGCCGTCGCCCGCCCGGACCAACCCGAGTTCACACTCGAACGGCTGGAACTGGACGATCCCCGGCCCGACGAGGTCCTCGTCCGCTACGAGGCGGCCGGTCTGTGCCACACCGACCTCGAAGCCGCCGTCGGCCATGTGCCCACTCCGCTGCCCGCCGTCCTCGGCCACGAGGGCGCCGGGGTCGTGGAGGCCGTCGGCAGCGCGGTCACCGGAGTGCGGCCCGGCGACCGGGTGCTGGCCTGCCTCGACTCCTGCGGGGACTGCCCGAACTGCCTCCGCGGCCTGCCCATGTACTGCGAGGACCACATCCCCCTCAACTTCGGCGCACAGCGCGCCGACGGCACCACAGGACTGACCGACACCGACGGCACACCGGTGCGCGACCACTTCTTCGGCCAGTCCTCCTTCGCCACCCACGGCCTGGCCCACCCCCGCTCCCTGATCCGCGTCGACGACGACATCCGGCCGGAGGCGCTCGCCCCCTTCGGCTGCGGAGTCATCACCGGCGCCGGGGCGGTCCTCAACTCCCTGCGGGTACGGCCCGGCAGTACGGTCGCCGTGTTCGGCCCCGGTGGGGTCGGCTTCAGCACGCTGATGGCCGCGGTGGTGGCGGGGGCCGCCCGGATCATCGTGGTCGGACGGGAGGCGGACCGGCTGGCGCTCGCCCGGGAGTTGGGCGCCACGGACACCCTCGACACCGGCGACACCGACCCGGTCGAGGGGGTCCTGGAGCTGACCGGGGGCCGCGGCGTCGACTACAGCGTCGAATGCACCGGCTCGCTGCGGATCATGCGCGCCGCCACCGACGTACTGGCCCCGCTGGGCTCCGCCGCCGTCCTCGGCGTCACCGAGGCGGAGGCCACCTTCGAGGTGAACGCCTGGGAACTGCTCAAGGGCCGCACGGTCACCGGCTCGGTGATGGGCCACCAGGATCCGGCCGCCCTGATCCCCCGTCTGCTCGCCCTCCATCGCGTGGGCCGCTTCCCCGTCGACCGGCTCGTCCGGACCTACCCGCTGGCCGACATCAACACGGCCGTGAAGGACGTACGGGCGGGGCAGACCGTCAAGGCCGTGCTGACCATGTGAACGACGTGTCCGGATGCGGGCGGTGTCGTACCGGGCACGGATTGGTTGCGGCACGGCCTTTTCGGCACGGTCGCCGTGGTGGTGCGGCAGCATGCGGCGCATGGGCAGAGATCGGTACGTCGACTTCCTGCGGGCGTGGGCGATCGGGCTGGTGGTGTTCGGGCACTGGCTGATCACCGCGTTGGAGCACGGGCCGGGCGGGGAGATCGACGCGCCGGAGTTGCTGGCGGTGGTCCCCTGGACGCAGTGGCTGACACTGGCCTTCCAGGTCATGCCGCTGTTCTTCCTCGCCGGCGGATATGCGGCGGCCGGGTCCTGGGCACGGGAGCGGGCAGCGGGCGGTACGGCCGCGGGATGGGTGGGGCGGCGGGCTCTACGGCTGCTGCTGCCGACCGGGGTCTACAGCGGGCTGGTGCTGGCCGCCGTCGGGGTCTGTGCGGCCGTCGGCGTCGATGCGGACACGCTCGCGCTGGTGGGCTGGGCCCTGGCGATGCAGTTCTGGTTCCTCCCGGTCTACCTCCTCCTCAGCGCCCTGACCCCGCCGCTGCACGCCGCGCACCGCCGGTGGGGGCCGCGCGTCCCCGTCGTGATGGGCGCGGTCGCGCTGGGCGCCGACGCGCTCGTGGTCGCGGGGCAGGTGCCGTATCTCGGACTGCTCAACTACGTCCTCGTGTGGGGCGTCGCCTATCAGCTGGGCTTCTGCTGGCGGGACGGGTTGCTGGGCGGGCGGCGAGCGGTGCCCGCCGTGCTGGCCGCGGCGGGCGGGGTGGCCTTCGCCCTTCTGGTGTGGCTCGGGCCGTTCCCCGTCAGCCTGATCCTGGTGACCGGACAGGACCCCAGCAACACGAACCCGCCCTCGGCGGCGATGCTCGCCTGGGCCGTGGCGCAGGTGGGGCTGTGTCTCCTCGTCGCGCCCGGGGTGCGGCAGGCGTTGGAACGGGAGCGGGTGTGGCGGGTGGTGCGGCCCGTGGGCGGGGCCAGCATGACCCTCTACCTGTGGCACATGGTGCCGGTGCTGGTCGTCGCCGCCGCGTTCTATCTGACCGGACTCGCGCCCGAGCCCCGCTTCGGGTCCGTGGCGTGGTGGGGGATGCGGGTGCCCTGGCTGCTGGTGCTCGGCGTGGTGCTGGCGGGGGTGGTGTGGGCGCTGCGGCCGGTCGAGCGGGGACTGGCGGTCGTCCATGAAGCCGTCGTCCACGAGGCCGTCGGCCATGAACGCCGCATGCGTCCGGGCGTCGGCCTTCCGCCTGCCTGGGCGCTGTGGCTCGGGTTGGCGTCCGGCACGGGTGCCCTGAGCCGGTTCGCCGTCCAGGGGTTCGCGCCCGAGGGGCGGTTCCCCGTGCTGCCCGCGCTGGGGCTGGCGGTGGGTCTCGCGTCGGTGCTGCTTTCCGGGCGGTGGCGGGCGGGAGTGCGTCGGCCCCGTCGGCCGGAGGAGGGTCCGAAGCGGGCTCTGGAGGAGGCCGCCTGACGCGGCGTCGGCCTGCCCGACCGGCGGAAAGAGGGCCGTGTGACAAGATGCTGCGGCCAAGCCCCGCCAGAAAGGGACGATTTCCATGTCCAGGGTCGAGCTGACCACGAACTTCGGCCGCATCGTCATCGAGCTCAACGACGCCGAGGCTCCCAAGACCGTCGAGAACTTCCTGACGTACGTCCGCAACGGGCACTACGACAGCACGATCTTCCACCGGGTGATCCCGGGCTTCATGGTCCAGGGCGGCGGTTTCACCCCGGACATGGTGCAGAAGCCCACCATGGCGCCGGTCCAGAACGAGGCCGACAACGGATTGAAGAACACCGCCTACACCGTGGCGATGGCGCGGACCAGCGACCCGCACTCCGCGACCGCCCAGTTCTTCGTCAACGTCTCGGACAACGACTTCCTCAACTTCACGGCCAAGAACCCCAACGGCTGGGGCTACACCGTCTTCGGCCGGGTCACCGAGGGGCAGGACGTCGTCGACCGGATCACGCAGGTGCGGACGGGCAGCAGCCGCGGCCACCAGGACGTTCCCACCCAGCCCGTCATCATCGAGGGTGCCAAGACCCTCGACTGACCGACGGACCGGCAGGGCTGTCGGGACCTGCGGCCGCGGAGTCGTCGTTCGCGCGGTGCGCAGGTCACGCGGTCCGTTTGCCGGCCGCCGTCTTCTTCGCCGTCGACTTCTTCGCCGTCGACTTCTTGGCCGTCGACTGCTTGGCCGCCGACTGCTTCGCGGTCGACTTCTTCGCCGTCGTGCTCTTGGCGGTGCTCTTCTTCGCCGTACTCTTCGCCGAAGCGGTCTTCCTGGCGCCCTGCGCGGACTTCGCCGTCGACTTCTTCTGGGACGCCGTCGTCTTCTTGGCGGCCGTCTTCTTCGCCGTCGACTTCTTGCCGCCCGCCTGCTTCGGCGTCGCCCGCGACGACTCGCCCGCCGCGAGGCGTCTGACCTCCGCGGGCTCCTCGGCCGGCTCCTCCCCGCGCGACTCCTTCGCCTCCCGCACGCTCTTCTCCAGCGCGGCCATCAGGTCGAGGACCTTGCCCGCGCGCGCCGGCTCGGGCACCTCCGGCGGGGCCTCCCCCGCCGCCTTCGCCGCGACGACCTCCTCGACGGCCTCGCGGTACTCGTCGTGCAGTTCGTCGAGGTCGATCTCGCCGAGGGTCTCCATGAGGGCGTCCGCGAGGTCGAGTTCCTTGTCGTTGACCGTGACCTTGGTGTCGGGGGCGACGGCCGCGGGATCGCGGACCTCGTCCGGCCAGAGCAGTCCGTGCAGGGCGATGGTGTCGCCCACCACCCGCAGCATGCCCAGGCGCTCCTTGCCCCGGAGCGCGAACTTGGCGATGGCGACCTTCTGGCTGCGCTTGAGCGCCTCGCGCAGGAGTGTGTACGGCTTGGCGGCGGCCGCACCGCCCGCCTCGAGGTAGTACGCGGCGTCCATCTGGAGCGGGTCGATCCGGTCGGCCGGCACGAAGGCCACGATCTCGATCGTCTTGGCCGTCGGCAGCGGCAGGTTGGACAGGTCCTCGTCCGTGATCGGGATGATCGTGCCGTCCGCGTCCTCGTATCCCTTGCCGATCTCCGCCTGGGAGACCTCTTCGTCGTCCAGCTCGCAGACCTTGCGGTAGCGGATGCGGCCGCCGTCCTCCGTATGGATCTGGCGGAAGGAGATCGAGTGGCTCTCCGTGGCGTTCACCAGCTTGATCGGGATGCTGACGAGGCCGAACGAGATGGCGCCGTTCCATATGGATCGCACAGGCAGCACCCTTTCGATAGTTTTATGACTCTTTGCGACGAGTTACGAAAATTTCTGGCTAAATCTCTGGGATTCTTATCGT
Source organism: Streptomyces sp. NL15-2K (assembly GCF_030551255.1). GTDB lineage: Bacteria > Actinomycetota > Actinomycetes > Streptomycetales > Streptomycetaceae > Streptomyces. The sequence goes on along the minus strand of NZ_CP130630.1, from coordinate 7,825,610 downwards.
ATGACGCCGATCACAGAGGTGGAGGGGCGAAGGCTCGCGCTCAGCAATCTGGAGAAGGTGCTGTATCCCGCGACCGGGTTCACCAAGGCCGAGGTGCTGCACTACTACGCGACCACCGCCGAGGTCCTGCTGCCCCACCTGCGTGACCGGCCGGTGTCCTTCCTGCGCTATCCCGACGGGCCCGACGGCCAGGTGTTCTTCACCAAGAACGTCCCGCCCGGTACGCCCGACTGGGTCACCACCGCCGAGGTGCCCAGGTCGGAGGGGCCGGCCCGGATGGTGCTGGTGCAGGACCTGGCGAGCCTGATCTGGGCGGCGAACCTGGTCACCGAGTTCCACACCCACCAGTGGCTGGTCGACGCGCCCGGCGAGGCCGACCGGCTGGTCTTCGACCTCGACCCCGGGCCGCCGGCGACGATCGTCCACTGCTGCGAGGTCGCGCTCTGGCTGCGGGAACGGCTCGCGGCGGACGGGATCGAGGCGTACGTCAAGACCGCCGGATCGAAGGGGCTGCACCTGCTGGCAGCCGTGCGGGGGGCTTCCTCCGATCAGGTGTCGGAGTACGCCAAGGAACTCGCCGTGGAGGCGGAGAAGGCGATGCCCCGGCTGGTCCTGCACCGGATGACGCGGAGCCTCAGGCCCGGCAAGGTGTTCGTCGACTGGAGCCAGAACGCCGCCCGCAAGACGACGGCCACGCCCTACACCCTGCGGGCCCGGGCACAGCCGCTGGTGTCCGCGCCGGTGACCTGGGTCGAGGTCGAGGACTGCGGGGCGCCCGCGCAGCTCACCTTCCAGGCACCGGACATCGCACCCCGCCTACAGGACCACGGGGATCTGCTGGCGCCGCTGCTCGACGCGGACAACGCGGGACGCCTGCCGTGAGCGCCCCAGAGGCAACCTCGCGGGACGCCTGCCGTGAGCGCCCCAGCACCTCTCAGCGCCGGTCAGGCACTCTCAGCCCGTCCGGCGCTTGAGGGCGAGGCCGTCCAGGCCGAAGCGGGGGTCTGGGGGCGGCAGCCCCCAGGGACACGGCACCCCCTGCCGACCCGGACCGCAAAGCCGACCCGCACCGCACAGGCAACCGGCACCGCGATCCGGCTCAACCGCCGGAGGCCCACGTACGGCGGTCCCGCGCCATCGCGTGCAGCGCCTCCACATCCGCCGGTTTCAGGACGCCGCCCAGCCGGGCCAGGCTCTCGACCTCCGTGTCCGTGATGATCCGGACCCCGCGCGGCGGGGCGGTGAGCGACACGGCGCTGGGGGCGACGAGGGCCAGGACCGGGTGGACCTCGGCCGTCAGGGCGTAGGAGGCGCGGTCGGCGTCGGCGCGGACGCGGCGCAGCAGGGGGCGCGGCTCGCGGCGGCCCGGCGCGACCATGGGGTCGGCGACCGTGACCCGCTGCTTGCGCGCGTACAGCGTGTGGATCGCGAAGAGTCCGCCCGGGCCGATCGCCAGATGGTGGACGCGGTCGCCGCCGGGCAGCGGGATCGAGTGCAGGGCGTGCCAGCCCGCGCGATCCAGCCGGTCCAGGGCCTCACCGACCGCCTGCTCGGCCGCCAGCGCCCGGCGGCGCGGGTCGGGGCGGAGCCGGTGCGTGGGGCCCGGATCCCGGTCCATGGCGACCAGGAGCGCCTCGCCGGGGCGGTTGGGCGCCAGGTCGTCGTCCGGGTGCAGGGCCAGCCGGGCCAGCTCCGCGGGGGTCGGCACCGGGGGTGGCCCGACCGCCACCGGGCCGGTCAGGAAGGGTCCGAGTGCGTGGAGTACGTCGTCCTCGCGGTCCTCGCTGAGCAGGTTGACCCTGGCCGCCTCACGGTCGTACCAGGCGATGTTCCTGCCGTCCGTGAGGCAGACGTACAGCCGTTCCTGACCGTGCCGCCAAGTCGGTACGACGCGCAGTCCGCTCATGCAGCATCACCCCATGACCATGGGAACAGGCCGGGCGCTCCCGGGGCAAGGAGCCGGGTCACCTTTGAGGCCGACTCCGGCCGGGTAGGTGCTTTCGTGAGTTGGCAGGGCCTTGGGGAGGCGCCGTTGCGGACGCGCAGGAAGCAAGCCGACGTACCCGCTCCGGACAGCCCGTGGAACGAGATCGTGCCCGGTCTGTGGATGGGCGGACATGAGTTCAGGGGCCAGAGCGGGGCGGTGGAGTTCGCCGTCGTGCGTGACGAGTTCGACGTCGTGCAGACCCTGCTGAGGCTGCCGGGGCACGGGCCGGACGCCGGCGTGGAGCACCATGTGTGGCCGATTCCCGACGGGCCGCTGGACGGTACGCAGCTCGCGGGGGTGATCCGGCTCGCGCGGGCCGCGTGCGAGGCGCTGGACGGGGGCCGCGAGGTCCTCGTCCGCTGTTACCACGGCTACAACCGCTCGGGCCTGGTCGTCGCGCACGCCCTGATCCGCCAGGGGAGCTCCGCGGACGAGGCGATCCGGCTGATCCGGGCCCGGCGCTCGCCCTGGGCGCTGCACAACGAGCTCTTCGTCGACTACCTGCGGGCCGGACTGGCGACGGCCCGGCTGCTGGAGGAGCTGGCCGAATAAGCGAGTGAGCCGAGTAGCCGAGTAAATCGTTTCTGCCCCGCTCCTCCGCCGGTACGCAAAAAGGACTTCGTGCGGAATAAGGTGTACGGGCTGCCGATCACACCCGCCCCGAACCGCAGGAGCACCGTGCCCCCCAGACCCGTCCGCGCCGCCGCCACCGTCGCCCTGCCGCTGGCGGCCCTGGCGGCCCTGACGGCCTGCGGTGACACGGGTGGGCTGCGCGGTGCGGGTCCGACGCCGACCGCGATGAGCCCGGACAAGCTGTGGCCGGGCCTGCCGCCGGTGTCGAGTCCGGCCTTCGTCGTCGGCGAGGTGAACACCGAGGTCATCAAGGGGATCGCCGTCCCCGGTGACAACATCCGCAAGGTGGACCCGGTCGCGATCGTGCGCAAGGAGATCACCTCGAATCCGGGCGACTACGGCTCCGGTTCGCCGTACCACGAGACCTCCCGCCGGATGACCGACTGCGACGAGGGCGCGGGGAAGGGCAGGTGCCCCGTCCTCCAGCCGTACTACCGCGACCTGACCGGCGACGGGCGCGACGACCTGACGCTGGGCTTCCGGCAGCTGCCCGGCAAGCTGACGGCCGTACGCGTCTACACCGTCGACAAGCACCGGCTCATGCAGGTCATGGCCTGGGAGGACGCCATGAGCGGGGTCGAGCTGGCCGGACGGTCGGTGATCATCCGCTCGCCGTCGGAGGTCGCCGGGTACGAGTACCGGCTCCAGTGGACCTGGGACCCGCAGCAGAAGGCGATGCTCCTCACGCACGACGAGATGCTGCGCACCGGCCCGCGCAAGAAGACACCGACCCCGACGCCCTCACCATCCGTCTCACCGTCTTCCTCCCTCTCCGCGAGCGGTCGATGAGGCTCCCGCTCCCCCGGTGGTCCGGCACGCTCGCCGTGAAGGCCGCCGTCTTCATCACCGTGATGTGCTGCGCGCTGGCCGCGCTGCTCGGCGTCCTCGTCCATGTCTCGGTGACGAACCAGACGGTCGGCCAGGCCCGCGATCTCGCCCTGACCAGGCTGACGGAGGCGACCGCGGCGTTCGAGGCCGGGGACACGCTGGGCTGGGGAGTCGGCGTCGACCCGCCGGACCTGCCCGAACCGCTGCGCGAGCTCGCGGCGGCCGGGGAGCGCGGCACGATGGTCGGCGAGCACCGCGGGCGCCCCACGATGTGGGCGGCGGGCCCGGTCGACGGCGGCCGCGCCCTGGCCGTGGAGGTCGACTACTCGCAGGGCGAGCGCACCATAGACGGCCTGGACCGGGCGATCGTCTGGTCGTCGGGGCTGGCGATCGGGGCGACCTTGGTCGTGGGCGCGTTCGCGGTGACCCGCGTGACCCGGCGGCTGCACACCACCGCGCGGGTGGCCCGGCGGATCAGCGCGGGCGACCTGGACGCCCGCGTCGACGATCCCCGTACGAAGCAGCCGACGCACCCGCAGGACGAGGTGGCCGCGGTCGCCGCCGCGCTGGACTCCATGGCCGCGTCGTTGCAGGGCAAGCTGCTCGCCGAGCAGCGCTTCACGGCGGACGTGGCGCACGAGTTGCGCACCCCGCTGACCGGTCTGCACGCGGCGGCCGAGCTGCTGCCGGCGAGCCGGCCGACCGAGTTGGTCCGGGACCGGGTGGCGGCGCTGCGCACGCTGACCGAGGACCTGCTGGAGATCTCCCGGCTGGACACCGGGCGGGAGCGGGTGGAGCTGGACACCGAGCGGCTGGGGGCGGTGGCCGAGCGGGTGGTGCGGGCGTCGGGGACCGACACCGAGGTGGACGTCGTACGGGATGTGGCGGTGGAGACGGACCGGCGGCGGCTGGAGCGGGTGCTCGGCAATCTGGTGGCGAACGCGCACCGGCACGGGCGGGCGCCGGTGGTGCTGACGGTGGACGGGCCGGTGGTGACCGTGCGGGACCACGGGGACGGCTATCCGGACTACCTCTTGGAGCACGGGCCGCAGCGGTTCCGCACGGAGGGCGGCGCGCGGGGTCACGGGCTCGGGCTGACGATCGCGCTGGGACAGGCTGAGGTGCTGGGCGGGCGGCTGACGTTCCGCAACGCGGCGGACGGCGGAGCCCTGGCCACCCTGACGCTCCCTCAGTCTCCGTCGCCGGAGGGCGATCTCCCCGATGGCCCAGCGTGACGCGCGACGACCCGAGAGTCCCCCTAATGTGGCGATTAGTCAGGTTTCGCCTCATTCCCGGAGGTCCCCATGTCCCTGCGCTCCCGACTCGCCATAGCCGTCGCCGCCGGCGTCTTCGCCGTCGCCACCGCAGCCACGCCCGCCGTCGCGAGCGACGAGGGGGCGGACGACCCCGGCCTCAGCAGCCAGGACGACCTCGGCCAGAGCGGCGGCACCGACCAGAGCGGCGACTCGAATCAGGGTGGCGACTCCCAGCAGGGCGGCGACTCCGACGGCCAGGGCGACCAGGGCGACCACCGCACCGCACGCCTCTACAAGGGCCGCGTCACCGCGAGCACGCTGGCGCTGCGCAACGCCCCGAACCGCGGCTCCCGGATCGTCCGGTACGCCCAGCGCGGCGACATCGTCACGATCTTCTGCAAGACCACCGGCCAGTCCATCCAGGGCAACCGCCACTGGTACCTCCTCACGGACGGCACCTGGGCCTGGGGCTCGGCCCGCCACATCGCCAACATCGGTCCCAAGCCTCGTTGGTGCTGAAGACCAAGGCGAAGGCGGAAAATACGCACTATTTGGGTAAGTTCCGGACATGACCAAGGCCGGAATCACCGTGGTGCGGGCGGGTTCGCCCGCCCCCGCTGTACGCCTCCCACGGCGCCGTGGCATCGAACTGGCCCTCATCGTCGTGGCCGTATTCCTCTCCGTGTACGGCTACTGCGATGTCGGCCTCGCCAAGAACGGCACCGTCCCGCCCGGCGCCGCCGGCTACGGCGCCGGGCTTGGCGTGCTCGCGCTGCTGGCCCATCTGGCGGTGCGTCTGCGCGCCCCGTACGCCGACCCCCTGCTGCTCCCGATCGGCGTGCTGCTCAACGGGCTCGGCCTGGTCCTGATCTACCGGCTGGACCTGGAGACGCCCGCCGACCGGGCGGCGCCCACCCAACTGGTGTGGTCCACGCTGGGCGTGGCCCTGTTCATCGTGGTGGTGCTCCTGCTGCGCGACCACCGCATCCTCCAGCGCTACTCCTACGTGTGTGTCGCCGCCGCCCTCGTCCTGCTCACCCTGCCGATCCTCTTCCCGGCGGTGAACGGCGCCCGCATCTGGATCCGGATCGCCGGGTTCTCCATCCAGCCGGGCGAGTTCGCGAAGGTGCTGCTGGCGGTGTTCTTCGCCGCGTACCTGGCGGCGAACCGCAACGCGCTGGCCTACGCCGGCCGCAGGGTCTGGAGGTTCACCAGGATGCAGCTGCCCACCGGCCGCGTCCTCGGCCCGATCGTCGCCGTCTGGCTGGTGAGCGTCGGCGTGCTGATCCTGGAACGCGACCTCGGCACCTCGCTGCTCTTCTTCGGCCTGTTCGTCGTCCTGTTGTACGTCGCCACCGGCCGCACCGGCTGGATCGCCGTCGGCCTGCTGCTGGCCACGCTGGGCGCGGTCGCCGTGGGCCGGCTGGAGCCGCATGTGCACGGCAGGATCGAGGACTGGCTGCACCCGATCGCGTCGATCGAGGCGGGCGAGGGACCGAACCAGCTCGCGCAGTCCCTGTTCGCCTTCGCGGCGGGCGGCATCCTCGGCACCGGCCTCGGCCTCGGCCACTCCATCCTCATCGGCTTCGCCGCCAAGTCGGACTTCATCCTGGCCACGGCGGGCGAGGAGCTGGGCCTGGCGGGCCTGGCCGCGATCTTCATCCTGTACGCCCTCCTGGTCGAGCGCGGCTACCGTGCGGGCCTCGCCCTGCGCGACCCCTTCGGCCGGCTGCTCGCGGTCGGGCTGGCCTCGATCGTGGCGCTCCAGGTGTTCGTGATCGCGGGCGGGGTGACGGGCCTGATCCCGCTGACCGGCATGGCGATGCCGTTCCTGGCACAGGGCGGTTCGTCGGTCGTCACCAACTGGGCGATCGTGGCGCTGCTGATCCGGGTGAGCGACTCGGCCCGCAGCCAGTACGACGGGCAGGTGGCCCCATGAGCCTAGGGCCTGTTCTAGAGGAGGCGTCATGACGCGCTACATCCGGCACGCCGCCTGCTTCTGCGCCCTGCTGCTCGTGGCCCTCGTGGTCAACGCCGCCCGCATCCAGGTCTTCCAGGCCCGGTCCTACGACGACAACCCGGCCAACCGCCGCACCAGCATCGCCCGCTACGGCCAACCGCGCGGCGACATCCTGGTCGGCGGCGAGCCGGTCACCGGCTCCCGGGACACCCGCGAGCAGCTCCGCTACGAACGGACGTACGTCGACGGCCCGTTGTACGCGCCCGTCACCGGCTTCGCCTCGCAGGAGTACGGGACGAGCCTGCTGGAGCACACCGAGGACGACCTCCTGTCGGGCACGGACCCGATGCTCTCCCCGCTCCCGCTGTGGAACGACTTCACGCGCTCCCAGAACCCCGGCGGCGACGTCGAGACCACCCTGAACCGGGCCGCGCAGCAGGCGGCGTATGACGGGCTGGGCGACCGCAAGGGCGCGGTGGCGGCGATCGAGCCGTCGACCGGGCGGATCCTTGCACTGGTGTCGACACCGTCGTACGACCCGGAGGCGCTGTCCGGGAACGACGCGGCGGTGGGCCGGTCCTGGGCGCGGCTGAACCGCGACGCGGACAAGCCGATGCTCAACCGGGCGGTGCGCAAGACCTATCCGCCGGGCTCGACCTTCAAGGTGGTCACCGCGGCGGCGGCGCTGGACGCGGGTGTGATCAAGAACCTGAATGCGAAGACCGACTCGCCGGACCCCTACACCCTGCCGGGGACGAGGACGAGGCTGACGAACGAGTCCGACGGCTGCGAGGACCTCTCGCTGCGGGAGGCGTTCAAGTGGTCGTGCAACACGGTGTTCGCCAAGCTCGGGGCGGACGTGGGCGTGGCCGACATGACGGCCACCGCGCAGGCCTTCGGCTTCAACGACACGGACCTGCGGATCCCCTTCCCGGTGGCGCCGAGCACCTTCGACACGAGCGTGGACAGGGCGCAGCTGGCGCTGTCGTCCATCGGCCAGTACAACACCCGGGCCACCCCGCTGCAGATGGCGATGGTCGCGGCGGCGGTCGCGAACGGCGGGCAGGTGCGGCAGCCGTACCTGGTGGAGCGGACGACCCGGGCGAGCGGCGTCACGCTGACGACGGCCGGCTCGCGCCCCGCGCGGCAGGCGATGCAGCCGTCGACCGCCGCCCGGATGAGGAAGCTGATGGTGGAGGTGGTGAGGAAGGGCACCGGCAGGAAGGCCGCCATCCCCGGCGCCACCGTCGGCGGCAAGACCGGCACCGCCCAGCACGGCCTCGGCAACTCCGGCACGCCGTACGCCTGGTTCGTCTCCTGGGCGCGGGGCGACCGCCACATGGAGGCGAAGGTCGCGGTCGCGGTGGTGGTGGAGGACGCGGAGGCGGACCGCGGGGAGATCAGCGGCGGCGGGGACGCGGCGCCGATCGCGCGGGCGGTGATGGAGGCGGTGCTCGGTTCATCGGGCGGGCGGTGACGGAGGCGGGGCTAGGGCCTGTTGCGAAAGTGGCGTCGTCGCCCGAAGGGCGGCCGCGCGGCGTCCGGTGCGGGCTCTCGGCGTGCCGCCCGGAAGCCCTCGTACTGGGCGTACTCGGGCTTTCGGGCGGTGCGGCGAGAGCCCGTGCCGGGCGTCGCGCGGCAGGCGCCACTTTCGCAACAGGCCCTAGGTTCATCGGGCGGCGGCCGCGGCTGACGCCTCCTGGACCAGTGAGTTCGGCAGGGCCACGTACGCCGTCACGCCCGAGCCGCCGGTCGGCCGCAGCTCGACGTGCGCGCCGAGACGGGCGGCGAGGGCACCGACGACGTGGTGACCGAGGAACCGGGTGGGCGCCTTGAGGAAGGGGGCCCGGCCGGACAGCAGGGCGTTGGCCTCCGCCATGCGCTCGGCGGTCATGCCGATGCCCCGGTCGAGGACGGCGAGGCAGTACTCGCCGCCGTCCCGCCAGCCGTAGACCTCGACGGGCTGCTTCGGCGGGCTGAACATCAGCGCGTTCTCCACCAACTCCGCAAGCAGATGGGAGAGTTCGGCGACGCAGTGGCCGCGGACGCGGCACGGCTCGACGCCGGCCACGGCGACGCGCCGGTACTGCTCGACCTCGGAGACGGCCGACTGCACGACCTCGTGCACGGGAGGATGGTCGGTACGTTCCCCGTCATGCCCGACGAGGCTACGGGCGGGCCGGTCAGGGGACGGTTTCCCGCCCGTAAGACGGCGGTACACAGGTACTCACGCGCAGGTCCGGCCGACTGTGAAACGTGGACGATTCTCACCTGCCGAGACTGACCTCAGGCGTAGACCGGCTCCTGAGAGCCGGGCGGAGCTCTGCTCTCCCATGTGTGATTCTCGCTCCGCAGACGCCCGCCACCCGCCCGACGGCATCGACCGTCGCGGCCATGCTGCCCCCGCCGGAACACGTCGCGAGGGTCCGCGCGTTCTTCGCCGAACGCGGCTTCGAGGTGGACGAGACGCAGGGCTTGAGCCTCACCTTGACCGGTCCCCGGTCCGCCTATGCGGAGACCTTCGGGGAACCGGTCGTAACGGAGACGGGTGAGTTACCGCTCGGCCGGCTCCCGCACGAGATCGCGCAGTGCATCGACGCGGTGGTCTTCCCCGAACCTCCGGGCTTCGGACCGACGTCCTACTGAGGCGCCCCGGATGCGCCGCCCTCCGCCCCACTGCTCGACAAGTCATGGCCAACAAGTCACGCGGAAGGGATTGACGACCTTGCTGACAAGCAGTCTCATAAGTCCCGGACGATGTGACCCCGGGTAACGAGGTGAATCAGCCATGACGACCCTGACGGAAGCCGACGCGCTCCACGGGCTGCGTGACGCGCTCGGTCTGCTCAAGGACCGGGAGCAGGTGGCCGAGCGGCTGCTCGCCTCTTCCGCCAAGCACTCCTTCGACCCGGACAAGGAGCTGGACTGGGACGCGCCCCTGGAGGAGGGCAAGTGGTTCTGGCCGCCGGAGCTGGTGTCGCTGTACGACACCCCGATGTGGCGGCGGATGAGCGAGGAGCAGCGGATCCTGCTGTCGCGGCACGAGGCCGCCGCGCTCGCCTCGCTGGGCATCTGGTTCGAGATCATCCTGATGCAGTTGCTCGTGCGGCACATCTACGACAAGGCGGCGACGAGCGCGCACGTGCGGTACGCGCTCACCGAGATCGAGGACGAGTGCCGGCACTCGAAGATGTTCGCCCGGCTGATCACACACGGCGGGACGCCCTGGTACCCGGTGAGCCGGGCGCACCAGGCGCTGGGCCGGCTGTTCAAGACGATCTCCACCACGCCGGGTTCCTTCACGGCCACGCTCCTCGGGGAGGAGGTCCTGGACTGGATGCAGCGGCTGACCTTCCCGGACGAGCGGGTGCAGCCGCTCGTCCGGGGTGTGACGCGGATCCACGTGGTCGAGGAGGCACGGCATGTGCGGTACGCCCGCGAGGAGCTGCGGCGGCAGATGGTGACGGCGCCGAGGTGGTCGCAGGAGTTCACCCGGGTCACCTCCGGTGAGTTCGCCCGGGTGTTCTCGGTGGCGTTCGTGAATCCCGAGGTGTACACGAACGTGGGACTCGACAAGCGGGCGGCCATGGCACAGGTGAAGGCGAGCGGGCACCGCCGGGAGGTGATGCGGACGGGAGCGAAGCGGCTGACCGACTTCCTGGACGACATCGGGGTGCTGCGGGGGGCCGGGCGGCGGCTGTGGAGGTCGTCTGGCCTGTTGGCCTAGCAAGTGCCCCGACAGGCAACGTTCGCCCCGTCGCGACGCCCGGCACGCTCCCCCACTGCCCTAAAGGCGTGGGAGGTGCCCCCACTCGCCGCACCGGCCGAAAGCCCAAGTACGTCCGGTCCATCGACGGAGCCTTCCGGCCGGCACGCCGAGAGCACGCACCGGCTGCGGTCTTTGGCCGCTGCGCGGCGGGCGCTCCTCAACGGGCAAACGTTGCCTGCCGGGGCACTGTGACCCGGGCCGGGGCCGATACGCTGCTGGTCATGACCCCCCAGGCCCCCGCGTACCGCCGCCTGAGCGTCGAGGAACGCCGCAGCCAGCTCCTCGACGCCGCGCTCACCCTCTTCGCGCACCGCGTGCCCGAGGACGTGTCGCTCGACGACGTGGCGGAGGCGGCCGGGGTGTCGCGGCCCCTGGTGTACCGCTACTTCCCGGGCGGCAAGCAGCAGCTGTACGAGGCGGCCCTGCGCTCCGCCGCCGAGGAGCTCCAGCAGTGCTTCGACGAGCCCCGCGAGGGCCCGCTCCTCCCCCGCCTCGCCCGCGCCCTGGACCGCTACCTGACCTTCGTCGACCAGCACGACGCCGGTTTCAGCGCGCTGCTGCAAGGGGGCAGCGTCGTGGAGACCTCCCGTACGACGGCCATCGTGGACGGCGTACGGCGGGCCGCCGCCGAGCACATCCTGCGGCACCTGGAGGTCTCGGAGCCGGGCCCCCGGCTGCGGATGACCGTCCGCATGTGGATCACGGCGGTCGAGGCGGCCTCCCTCATCTGGCTGGACGAGGACAAGCAGCCGCCCGCCGACGAGCTGCGGGACTGGCTCGTCGAGCAGTTCGTGGCGGTCCTGTCGGTGACCGCGCGCCGCGACCCGCAGACCTCGACGCTGGTCGAGGTGCTCGCGGAGGAGGTCTGAGCCGACCGGCGGAGGATGCCCGGGACGACGGGCACCGGCGGCCGATGGCTGACACTGGTGCCGTGAAGAGCGAAGACACCCCCTTCGAGGGCGGCCCCATGGACGGCCGCGTGCTGCCCGTGCTGCTGGGCCCCACCGGGCACCCGCCCAAGACGTACCGCATCCCCGTCCCGGACGCCGCCGGCGGCCCGCCCACCGTGCTCGTCTACCGCCGCGTGCCGCGCGGGCACAGCAGGCTGGGGCTCCAGCAGGGGTGGAAGTACGAGTACGACCCCGAGGGCAAACGGGGCAGCAAGCTCAAGTGGCCCTGGTCCAAGCCGGACGCCGGGCCGGTCGGCAAGCCGGGTGACACCGACGGGTGACCCCGTTACGCCGAACCGCGCACACGCGGCACTCAAACACGAGATATAAGTCTAATCCTCATATACGTCTGGTCCTCACGATGCGGAGAAGCGCGGAAGGTCCGCCTCGCGCACCGGAGGTGATGACGTGTCAGAAAAGCTTCTGCGTCTGGTCTGTACGGCGGCGATGGCGGCCGGCACCGCCCTCGCACCCCTGCCCGCGGCGGCGGCCCCCGAGCCCCGCGAACCGGTCCGGCGCCCCGTCGCCGAACTGCTGACGGACCTTCGGCACCGGTACCGGGAGGCCGAGCGGGCCACGGAGACCTACAACGCCACCGAGGAGCGGCTGAAGAAGCAGCGCGCCGAGGTGGCCCGGCTGGACGCCGAGCTGGCCCGCACGAGGCTCTCCCTGCACGACAGCCGAGGGGCGGCGGGCCGCCTGGCCCGGCAGCAGTACCAGAACAGCACCGACATCTCCCCGTACGTCCGGCTGCTGCTCGCGCGCGACCCGCAGCACGCGCTCGACCAGGGCCATGTGATCGGCCAGTTGGCGCGGGAGCGGGCCGAGACGGTGGGCAAGCTGGCGGTCGGCGAGAAGAGGGCCGACGAGCTGGCGCGGGAGGCCCGCAAGGCCCTGGACAAGCAACTCGCCCTCGCCGAGCGGCAGAAGAAGGACCGGGACGCCGTACAGAAGCAGCTCAAGGCCGTCGAGGAACTCCTCGCCTCCCTCACACCCGAACAGCTCGCCGCACTGGCCGAGTTCGAGAAGAGGGGCATCGTGAAGGCGCAGAGGGAGTTCATGGCGTCCGGCGCGCTCAGCGAGGACCGGAAGCCGTCCAAGGAGGGCGACCGCGCGCTGCGCTACGCCGTACAGCAGTTCGGGAAGCCGTACGAATGGGGCGCGGAGGGCCCGAAGTCGTACGACTGCTCGGGCCTGACGTCCGAGGCGTGGGCGAGCGCCGGGACGCCCATCCCCCGCACCAGCCAGGAGCAGTGGGCGCGGCTGCCGAGGATCCCGCTGAACGAGCTGAGACCCGGCGACTTGGTGATCTACTTCCCGGAGGCTACGCACGTGGCGATGTACCTCGGCGAGGGGGTGGTGGTGCACGCGCCGAGACCCGGCGAGACGATCAAGGTCTCACCGATCGCGGCCAACCCGGTCCTGGGAGCCGTACGCCCGGACGCCCCACCGACGCCACCTGCCCCATCAGCCCCACCAGCGCCGCCCGCTCCGCCAGGTGGGGCGTCCGACGCGCCCCGAGCCGGTCAGGCTCCGGCGACCGAGGCCAGATAGGCGCCCGCCTTCTCCGGCTCGTAGAAGAAGTTCTCGAAGTCGGCCGGGTCATTGAACCCGTTGGCCACCCGCTCGGCGACCGGCGGCATCTGCCCCGCCGCACCGATCAGGTTGAGCACATGCTCCGGCGGCGGAGCCAGCATCGCGTTGGTCCACTTGGTGACGTACTGGGCGGTGTCCCAGTAGCGCTCGAAGGTCGCCGTCATCCACGCCTCGTCGAACTCCTTGTCCCCGTGCTCGAGGATCGACGCGAGATACGAAGCCGCGCACTTGGACGCCGAGTTGGAGCCCTGCCCGGTGATCGGGTCGTTGGCGACGACCACGTCGGCGACACCGAGGACCAGGCCACCGCCGGGCAGCCGGCCGACGGGGTTGCGGACGGTCGGAGTGTAACGGCCGCTCAACGTCCCGGCCGCGTCGGTCAGTTCGACCTTTCCGGCCCGCGCATGCTCCCAGGGGACGAACTTCTCCATGAGTTCCAGGGTCAGGGAGAGGTGCTCCGCCGGGTCCTTGACGCCGTTGAAGACGTCGAGCGGGCCGCCGGGTACGCCCTCCCAGAAGAGGATGTCCGCGCGGCCGGAGGTGGTCAGGCACGGCATGACGAACAGCTCGCCGACGCCGGGGACCAGGTTGCAGCGGACCGCCTCCATGTCCGGGTGCTCCGGGCGGGGGCCCAGGCCGTGGACGTACGAGACCGCCAGGGCCCGCTGCGGCTCGCTGTAGGGGGACCTTTCCGGATCCCGGGCGAACATCTGCACGAGCTCGCCCTTGCCCGCCGACACCAGCACCAGGTCGTACGTGCGGGAGAAGTAGTCGAGGTCGCCGACCGCGGCGCCGTGGATGACCAGCCGGCCGCCGCGCTGCGCGAAGGTCTCCATCCAGCCGGCCATCTTCACCCGCTGGTCGACCGACTGCGCGTACCCGTCGAGCTTGCCCACCCAGTCGATCGCCCGCTGCGTCGGGCCGGGGTCGTGCGAGCCGGGTGCCGCGACCGAGACGCCGAGTCCTTCGATCTTCGGGGCCTGGGACTCCCAGAAGTTCAGCTGGAGGTCGCGCTCGTGCTGGAGTGCCGTGTGGAACATGCACTGCGTCGACATCACCCGGCCGGAGCGGATCTCGTCCGCGGTCCGGTTCGACATCAGGGTGACCTCGTACCCGTGCGACTGGAGTCCGAGGGCTATCTGGAGTCCGGACTGGCCGGCTCCGACGACGAGTATCTTCCGCATGCGGGTGGTGTCTCCTCGACTACTGGACGTACTACGACGCCTACGACAACTACGACGTCTACGGCGGCTACTCGGGGGTTTCCTCGAGTGCGTGAGCCACGAGCGCCAGCAGGGTCTCGATCACCGAGATCCGGCGCCGCGCGTCCATGATCATGACAGGTATGTGCCGCGGGACCGTGAGCGCCTCCCGCACGTCCTCCGGCTCGAACAGCTCGCTGCCGTCGAAGTGGTTCACCGCGACGACGTACGGCAGCCCGCAGCTCTCGAAGTAGTCCAGTGCCGGGAAGCAGTCCTTCAGGCGCCGGGTGTCGGCCATCACGACCGCGCCGATCGCGCCGCGCACCAGGTCGTCCCACATGAACCAGAACCGCTGCTGGCCCGGCGTGCCGAACAGGTAGAGCACCAGGTCGTCGTCGAGCGTGAGGCGGCCGAAATCCATGGCCACGGTGGTGGTCGTCTTGCCGGGCGTGGCGGTGAGGTCGTCGTGCTCCTCGCTCGCCTCGGTCATCAGCGCCTCGGTCTGCAGGGGCGTGATCTCCGAGACGGCGCCGACCAGCGTGGTCTTGCCGACGCCGAACCCGCCCGCCACGACTATCTTCGTGGCGATGGGGGCCCGGGTGGGGTCCGTCTGCCAGGACCTCAGATCCTCGTCGGCCTCCACGAGCGGGGCAGGACGGGGGGCGGGGACGCCACGGGCGGCGTCAGAGACGACGGAGTCCACTCAGCACCCTTTCCAGCAGAGCGCGGTCCGGACGGCCCGTGCCGTGACCGGTTCCGGTTCCGTGCACACGGATCTTTCCCTGGTCCGCGAGGTCGCTGAGCAGCACGCGGACCACACCGAGCGGCATCTTCAGCAGCGCGGCGATCTCGGCCACCGTGCGCATACGGCGGCACAGTTCGACGATGGCCCGCATCTCCGGCATGACCCGGGTGTTGAGGGAACCATTCGTCAGTTCCTTGCGGTCCTCGGGGGCTTCGAGGGCCGCGGTGCTCGCTACGAACGTCTCGACCAGCAGGACGTGCCCGAAGCGGGTCCGTCCGCCGGTGAGCGAGTAGGGGCGTACGCGGGCGGGTTTGCGGTCGGCGCCGCGCACGGGAAGTTTCTTCGGCGTACTGGTCATCGGGTACTCCCCGTCGCCTTGGACTCCAGGTCGTTCTCCAGGGACTGCCTCAGCTCGCTGCGGAGTTCGGGCGTCAGAACGTGGCCGGCGCGGCCCACGAACAGCGCCATGTGGTACGCCACCACGCTCATGTCGCAGTCCGCGGAGCCGTGCACACCGAGCAGCGAGCCGTCGCTGATCGACATGACGAACAGGCTGCCCTCGTCCATCGCGACCATGGTGTGCTTCACGGGCCCGGAATCCATCAGCTTCGCGGCGCCGATGGTGAGGCTGCCGATGCCGGAGACGATGGTGGCGAGGTCGGCGGAGGAGCCGCGCGGGCCGGTCGGTTTGTCGTCCTGTACCTCCCGTGCTGCGGCGATGGGGGTCCCCCCGCGCGAGGTTGTTCGAGCGTGGGGGAGGCCGGCGTCGGAGGAGAGCAGCAGCAGGCCGTCGGAGGAGACGACGGCGACCGACTGGATGCCGGGCACTTCCTCGACGAGATTGGTCAGCAGCCAGTGCAGATTGCGGGCCTCACGGCTCAGTCCGAAGGTTCCGAAGGTACTGGGCGCGGTCAACTGCTTGCCTCCTCGACTGTGCCCCCCGTGGCTTCTTCGGATTCTGCGGGTCCTGCTGCCGGCCTCTTCGTCTGGCCCGTCTCTTCGGCGATCTCCGCCTCTACGTCGCGGTAGCCGGCCTCCGCCCCCCGGCGGAAGCCACCGAGACGGCGGCGGAGGGCGTCGGCGTCCACGGAGCCGCTGCGCCGGCGGGGCGGCGGGGCCGGGGCGGTGATCTTGGGGGTGCGCTTGGGGAGGCCCTTGTCGGTGAGCTGCTCATCCGGGGCGCGTTCGTGTTCCGTCTCGGCTTCGCCTTCGACGGGTTCGTTCCCACCCGCACCACCCGTGCTGCTTTCGTCGTCGGGTGCGGGTGGCCCCTGTGGGGCGTCGTCGCCGTCGGCGACTGCGGGAGTGGGGACCAGGAGTGCCATCGTGGTCTCGGCCGGGGTCTCCCGTGCCGGGGTCTCCGGTGCCGGGGTCTCCGGTGCCGAGGCCTCGTCCGGGGGCGTCGCCTCGGACCGTCGTACTGCCTTCTCCGCGAGCGCGACCAGCGGGTCGCCGCTCTCCGAACGGCCGTGCAGGACGTTGGAGTTGGCCTCCGCGTCCGCGCCCGGCAGGGAGAAGCTGTGCGCGCCTGCGCCGGCCGGGGAGGACGAGGACGAGGCGGGGACGGCCGCGGACGGTGCGGCCGCCAGCAGGGTCCTCGGCAGGACGACGACGGCGGCGACACCGCCCTGCTTCTGCTCGCGCAGCTGCACGCGCACGCCGTGCCGGTGGGCGAGGCGGGCCACGACGTACAGACCGAGGCCGAGGCCCTCTTCACCCTCGTGGTCGTAGGGGTCGTAGGGGTCGTAGGGGTCGTAGGGGTCGTACGGCGTCTCGGGATCGAAGTCGGCGAGCCGGGAGTTGAGGGCGCTCATCCGGTCGGCGGTCATGCCGATGCCCTCGTCATGGACGGAGAGCATGACCTCGCCACTCTCCAGGAGCCAGCCGGAGACCTCGACGGGCAGGTCGGGCGGGGAGAACGAGGTGGCGTTCTCCATGAGTTCGGCCAGCAGATGGGACAGGTCGTCCGCGGCGAAGCCGGCCACGTGCGCGTGCGGCGGCAGCGCGGCGATGCGGACGCGTTCGTACCGCTCGATCTCGCTGACCGCGGCGCGTACGACGTCGACGAGCGGGACGGGTCCCGCGCTCTGCTGGACATGCTCGGTGCCGGCGAGGACGAGGAGGTTCTCACTGTGCCGGCGCATGACCGTGGCGAAGTGGTCGAGCTTGAAGAGCGTGGCGAGCCGGTCCGGGTCCTGCTCGCGCTCCTCCAGGCCCTCGATGACGGCGAGTTGGCGCTCGACGAGGCCCAGGGTGCGCAGCGCGAGGTTGACGAAGGTGGCGGAGATGCCGGTGCGCAGCCGCTCCAACTGGGCGGCGGACTCGGCGAGTTCGCTCTTGAGCTGCTCGCGGGCGTCGGCCATCCTCTGGCGCTGGCCGACCAGGTGCTTGCGGTCGGCCTCCAGGGTGGCGACGCGCTCGGCGAGGGCGGCGGCGTGCGCGTGCAGGGCGTTGACGGAGCGGACGACCTGGGCGAACTCGTCGTTACGGCCGGTGAAGGTGACCGGTTCCTGGGCGGTGGGGTCCTCCGCCTCGGCGAGCCGGGCCGAGCCGCGCCGCAGGACGGACAGCGGCCGGGTGAGGGTGCGGGCCATGGCGGTGGCGATGCCGACGGCCAGCAGCAGGAGGGCGCCGAGGACGGCGATGCGGATCTCCAGTGCGGTGACGTCGTCGTCCCGCAGTTGCGCGAGGTCCTTGACCCGGCGGTCGTACAGGGCGGCCTCCGCCCCGCGCATGGCGTCGATGCGGGCGGAGAGGGCGGCGTCGACCTTGGTGGCGCTGGCACCGAGTTCGCCGTCGCTCAGGGTCGGCTGGTCGGTGAGGGTGGCGAGGTACTTCTCGGCGGAGTTCACCTCGGGGCCGGTGACGGTCGAGTCGTACGACGTGACAGCGGCCTTGGGCGCGGAGTCCTGGAAGCCGGCGAGGGCGGCGGCGGAGCGGAGGCGGGCCTGCTGGGCGGCGGCGGTCAGGGCGTCGCGCTGCTTGGCGTCGGCGTCCGAGGTGGTCCTCTCGGTCGTCGGCAGGCCGGTGACGGGGTCGATGACGGTCTGGGTCGTCGTCGGCACGTTCAGGGCCGCGAGGAGGAGCCCGCGGGTGGCGGCGGCCTGCTGGACGGCGGAGTCCAGCTCGGCGAGGGCGTACGCGCCGGAGCCCGCGCGGGGCGGCATCTGCTCGGCCAGGTGCTCGGCGAGCCGGTGGAGCTCGGTGATGGTGGCGGAGTAGGCCTGGTGCGCTTCGAGGGCACTGCTCTTGCCGGTGAGCGCCGCCCTGCGTACGGCGTCTATGCCGTCGAGGTCGCCGCGCAGGGAGGCGGGCGCGTCCCCGTCGGCCCGCAGCTCCTCGACCTGCCGGTCGACGCGGACGCTGCGCTGCTCGCTGGGCGCCTTGGACTTGGACCGCCCGGCGGCGATGTACGAGGTGACCTCGTCCCGCTCGTCGGCGAGCGAGTGGGCGAGCGCGAGGGCGTCCTGGGTCTGCTCGGCGAGGGTCACCAGGTCCTGCGCGTCACTGAGCTCTCCCGAGGTGGTGACGACGGAGGGCACGCCGGCACCGGCGATGGCGGCGGCGACCACGGCGACGGCGAGGATGAGCCGGGTGCGTACGTGGGTGGGGCGGCCCTTGCCGACAGAGGTGCCGGAGCCGGTGCCGGAGTGGGGGGTGCCGGGCGTGGGCTCCGTGCCTTTGCCGGAGGCCGCCTGCTTGCCTGTGCGACGAGGCCGCATCTTCTGCACCGGTGCTCGCATTCCTGACTCGTGAGTACCCATGGGCCCGGGTTACGCTCCGTCACTAGTGTCGACTCTGCGTACACCCAGTACGGATCCCGACCCTCCCAGTGCCGGTGGGCAGTGGTCGCGCATCACCGGACCCGCCACCCGAAGGAGTGAACATCGGAGGAGAGTTGACGGGCAAGTTCCCGCGGCGTATCCGACACCCTCGCCGGGCGGGCCGGTTGGACGTCTGCGGCGGGCGGTGGCAATATTCGCCGCCACGTCTTCCCGGAGCGCACCATTCCATCCCAAACCAGGCTCCTGACCTGCGCGGGTTCGTCAATTCGGCAACAGATGCCAGCCTTTGGCGCACCTTGTGAAGAGCTCGTGCAGACTGGCCGGATGCGCACGGAACTCATTTCGGCCCCTGGTGATCCGGCCCGCCCCAACGAGGACTTCGCCAGTGTCGGACTTCCGGCTTCCGGACTGGGCGGAGCACTCGTGGTCCTGGACGGGGTGACACCACCGAAGGACGCCACGGGCTGTCTGCATTCGGTGCCCTGGTTCACCGCGCGCCTCGGCGGGGCCCTGACCGAACTGACCACTTCATGCCGAGATGTGACACTGCCCCAGATCCTGTCCCGAGCGATTCTCCGAACAGCCGAGGCGCACGCGGCCACTTGTGACCTTTCTCACCCACGCACCCCACAGGCAACCGTGGTTGTGGCGCGCTGGTCGCCGGAGACGGTCGAGTACCTGGTCCTGTCGGATTCGGCCCTCCTCCTGGAATCCCCGGCCGGTTCGGTCACCCCGGTACTGGACGACCGCCTCTCCCGCCTCCCCCGCTCCGCCCTGGCCACGGACGCGCTGGTCGACTCCACGGTCCGCAACAAGGAGGGCGGCTTCTTCACGGCGGCGGCGGATCCGTCGGTGGCTCAGAGAGCGGTGACGGGCACCCTGCCCAGCTCCGAGGTCCGCACCCTCGTCGCCCTCACGGACGGGGCGACGCGGTGGGTGGAGAAGTTCCGGGAGGGCGGCTGGGGGGACTGCTTCACCTTCGTACGGAAGGAGGGGGCGGGGGCGCTGGTGGAACGGGTACGGGAGCTGGAGCGGAGGGACGCGGAGGAGCGGACGTACCTGGGCCGGAGCAAGACGCACGACGATGCGACGGTGGTGTACGCGGAGCTGTGACCTGTGGCTCCTACTTCTCCATGCCCCGGTTCAGCTGCTGCAGCAAGCGCGCCAGTTCCGCCACCTCACGCCGGTCCCAGTGCGCGAGCTGGCTCACGTAGCGTGCCCGGCGGGCCTCGCGGACCTTGGCCACGCGGCGGTGGCCCTCCTCGGTGAGGTGGACGAGCCAGGCGCGGCCGTCGGCGGGGTCGGGTTCACGGGCGACCAGGCCCAGGTGCTCCAGGGCGCGCAGCTGACGGGACATGGTGGCCTTGCCGACGCCGATGTAGGCGGCCAGCTCGGTGGCGCGCTGGCGGCCGCACTCGTCCAGGCGGACGAGAAGGCCGTACGCCGCCGACTCCAGGTCCGGATGGACCTCGCGCGCCATCTCGCCCGAGGACGCCCGGGCCCGCCGCAACAGCACGGTCAGCTCGCGTTCCAGAGCGAGGAACTCCCGGTCCGCGCCGCTCGGCCGCGTACCGCCCGGCGCCGCACCACTCGGCGACACCTCGGCTTCGGCTCGGCGTCCGTCGCCGTTCCCGTCGCCGTTCCCGTCTTCGTGCACGTCAGCCCCTGCCTCGGTCTTCCCGGTCCTGAAACTCTTCGCGAAATCGCGTCATCGCCACAGCTCCGCCAGTATTTCGCAGGACTGGACCAACGGCAGCATCCGGGCCCTTCCCACACGGCGAAGGCCCGAGCCTCCCTCACGAGAGGCCGGGCCTTCCCTCATCCGATGGCGTCCGTCACGCCGCCACCGGAACCTCCGGCGCGGCCCCGTTCGTCGCCGGGGACAGCGCCAGCTCCAGAACCTGACGGACGTCGGTGACGGCGTGGACGTCGAGCTTGTCCAGCACCTCCGCCGGGACGTCGTCCAGGTCGGGCTCGTTGCGCTTGGGGATGACGACCGTCGTCACGCCCGCCCGGTGCGCGGCGAGCAGCTTCTGCTTCACGCCGCCGATCGGCAGGACCCGCCCGGTCAGCGACACCTCACCGGTCATCGCCACGTCGGTCCGCACGAGCCGTCCGCTCAGCAGCGACGCCAGTGCCGTCGTCATCGTGACGCCCGCGCTCGGCCCGTCCTTCGGCACCGCGCCCGCCGGGAAGTGGATGTGCACGCCCCGGTCCTTCAGGTCGGCCACCGGCAGTTCGAGCTCCGCTCCGTGCGAGCGCAGGAAGCTCAGCGCGATCTGCGCCGACTCCTTCATGACGTCGCCCAGCTGGCCCGTCAGGGTCAGACCCGCCGCGCCCGTCTCCGGGTCGGCCAGCGACGCCTCCACGAACAGGACGTCACCTCCCGCACCGGTGACCGCGAGGCCCGTCGCCACGCCCGGCACCGCCGTGCGCCGCTCGGCCGGGTCCTGCGCGGACTCCGGCACGTGGTGCGGCCGGCCGATCAGGTCGCGCAGGTCGCCGTCCGTGACAGTGAACGGCAGCTCGCGTTCGCCCAGTTCGTGCTGGGCGGCCACCTTGCGCAGCAGCCGCGCGACGGACCGCTCCAGGTTGCGGACGCCCGCCTCGCGCGTGTACTCGCCGGCGAGCTTGCGCAGCGCGCCCTCGTCGACGACGACCTCGTCCTTCTCCAGCCCCGCCCGCTCCAGCTGGCGCGGCAACAAGTGGTCACGGGCGATGACGATCTTCTCGTCCTCGGTGTAGCCGTCGAGCCGGACCAGCTCCATACGGTCGAGCAGCGCCTCGGGGATGGCCTCCAGGACGTTCGCCGTCGCCAGGAAGACGACGTCGGACAGGTCCAGCTCCACCTCCAGGTAGTGGTCCCGGAAGGTGTGGTTCTGCGCGGGGTCCAGTACCTCCAGCAGGGCCGCCGCGGGGTCGCCGCGGAAGTCCGAGCCCACCTTGTCGATCTCGTCGAGCAGGACCACCGGGTTCATCGACCCGGCCTCCTTGATGGCGCGCACGATACGGCCGGGCAGCGCGCCGACGTACGTACGCCGGTGCCCGCGGATCTCCGCCTCGTCCCGGACGCCGCCGAGGGCGACCCGGACGAACTTCCGGCCCATCGCGTGGGCGACGGACTCGCCGAGCGAGGTCTTGCCGACGCCGGGCGGGCCCACGAGAGCCAGTACGGCACCGCCGCGCCGGCCACCCACGACACCCAGGCCGCGGTCGCTGCGGCGCTTGCGCACCGCGAGGTACTCGGTGATCCGCTCCTTCACGTCCTCGAGGCCCGCGTGCTCGGCGTCGAGGATCTCCTTCGCGCCCTGGATGTCGTACGCGGAAGAGCTGTCATCGGTTCGCTCGTTCCACGGCAGTTCGAGCACCGTGTCGAGCCACGTGCGGATCCACGACCCCTCGGGCGACTGGTCGCTCGACCGCTCCAGCTTGTCGACCTCCTTGAGAGCGGCCTCGCGGACCTTCTCGGGCAGGTCGGCGGCCTCGACGCGGGCGCGGTAGTCGTCGGACTCCTCGCCCTCCTTCTCGCCGTTGAGCTCGCGCAGTTCCTTGCGTACGGCTTCCAGCTGCCGCCGCAGCAGGAACTCCCGCTGCTGCTTGTCGACGCCCTCCTGGACGTCCTTGGCGATGGTCTCGGCGACGTCCTGCTCGGCGAGGTGGTCGCGCAGTTGCTGGGTGGCGATCTTGAGGCGGGCCACCGGGTCGGCGGTCTCGAGGAGCTCGACCTTCTGCTCGGTGGTCAGGAAGGGCGAGTAGCCGGAGTTGTCGGCGAGGGCGGACACATCGTCGATGGCCTGCACCCGGTCGACCACCTGCCAGGCACCGCGCTTGCGCAGCCACGCCGTGGCCAGCGCCTTGTACTCCTTGACCAGTTCGGTGACGTGCCCCGGCACCGGCTCGGGCACGCGCTCGTCGAGCCGCGTCCCCTCGACCCACAGCGCCGCGCCCGGCCCGGTCGTCCCCGCGCCGATCTTCACCCGCCCCCGGCCGCGGATCAGGGCGCCCGGGTCCCCGTCGGCCAGCCGGCCGACCTGCTCGACGGTGCCGAGCACACCCGTGCCCGCGTATGTCCCGTCGATGCGTGGCACCAGGAGAACCTTGGGCTTTCCGGGCTCCGACCGGGCGGCGGCCTGGGCGGCCTCCACCGCGGCGCGTACGTCGGCGTCATTCAGGTCCAGCGGAACCACCATCCCGGGCAGCACGACCTCGTCGTCGAGCGGCAGCAGGGGCAGGGTGAGCGGTGCAGGGGGCGTGGACTCGGCAGCCATGATCTTCCTCTCGACAATGAAGTTGAGCTATGCCGACTCAATGCTTGTGAGCCCTGCATTGTTCCCCTGGCGGCGTTCGCTGTGAGCGATCACCTCGTGACTGTCCTTTGACGTGGATCTCTTCGCTTTGCAGCTTCATGCTTCGTCTGGTCTTTCGTCTTGCAGAGTGACCTTTCGTCGCGGGTTCGGGTTAGTGAGTCGTGGCAGGTTCGTTAGAGGTACTGCCGGGCGGGGTCTCCGGGCCGCCGGCGGAGGGGTTCGAGGTCGCGTACGCCAACCGGGACGGGTCTGAGTTTCGTCGCCCGCTGGTGGATGCCTGGGCAGTCCGATTCGAGGACGTCGCGCCCGTACGCGCGTTCAAGTCGTACAAGGGTCAGCGGCATCTGCCGGGGCTGTGGTGGTCGTCCACGGTGGGCGGGCACATCGGGTACGAGTCCTGGCTGGAGCGCGACCACGTAATGCTCCTGGACTTCGACCCGTCGGTGGTGGGGATCTCGTCTCAGCCGTTCTGGCTGTTCTGGCGGTCAGATGCGGGCAAGGGCATCTCGCATGCGCCGGACTACTTCGCCCGCCGCGAGAACGGCACGGGGGTGGTAGTCGACTGCCGTCCGGCGAATCGGCGCAAGCCTCGGGACGTGATGAAGTTCGAGACGACGCAGGCA
This sequence comes from Streptomyces sp. NL15-2K, assembly GCF_030551255.1. Lineage (GTDB taxonomy): Bacteria > Actinomycetota > Actinomycetes > Streptomycetales > Streptomycetaceae > Streptomyces. The sequence goes on along the minus strand of NZ_CP130630.1, from coordinate 7,801,969 downwards.
GCCTGCGCCCAGGTGGGGTGGGAGTTCCTGCTTGTCGGGGCGCCGGACGCGATCGTGGTGCGCAATGTGCGCTGGCTGGCGGGCTACCGCCATCCCCGGCACCGGCTGGAACCCGTGGCCTCCGAGCTGCTGACGGCGTTCGCCGAGCCACAGCCGGTGATGGGCGGGGCCTCGGCGGTGGGGGACCCGATCAGGGTGCTGCCGGTGCTGTTCCACCTGCTGTGGTCGCACGAGCTGACGGCGGATGTGTCGGTGCCGCTGCATGCTGTCTCGCTGGTGTCAGCAGGGGTGCGGAGGTGAGGGCCGGGCCGGGCAGGCCGGTGTTGCGGCCAGGGGACTGGGTCACCTACGACGACGGCGATCACCAGGTGGTGGCGCTCGCCGGCACGTCCGTGCGGCTTCGGTCGGCGACGGAGGCGGAGTCGGTGGTGCTGGCGTCGCGCCTGATGGCGGCGCCGGACTTCGCCGTCACCGGCACGGAGCCGTTGCCCGCGGTGGAGCCGTCCGGGCTGCTGGCCACGTTGCCGGAGGCGGTGCGGGAGGCGGCGCGTGAGTGGGAACGGCACATGGTGGAGATCGAGACCGGGCTGCCGCCCAGCACCACGCCGGGTACTCCGCCGCGCCCTGGATATGACCCGGCTGCGTTCTCGCTGATGGAACGGATGGCCGCGAAGGCGCGAGAGCTGGGAGTGACCGTTCGGACCGTGCAGAGCCGACGGTCGCGCTACGTCCGGCAAGGGGTCTGGGGGCTGGTGGACCAGCGGGCGACCCAGACCTGGGAGGCGACGGGGCGGGCGGATGCACGGCTGGTCGCGGCCGTCCAGGAGGCCCTGGAAGCGGAGACGCACACCTCCACAGGGACCCGGTCACGGCTGATCCGCCGAGTGGTCAAGCTGGTGGAGTCTACCTACGGCGAAGGGGTGGTGCCGCTGCCGAGTCAGCGGACCTTCTACAAGTTGATCGACGCGCTGTCCACGGGGAGGCACACCTTCGGTTCGGCGGTCACGCGGCGGCAGACGGCGAACCGGCCCGAAGGGCCGTTCACACCGACTTTCGCGGACCGTCCCGGAGAGCAAGTCCAGATCGACTCCACCCCTCTGGACGTGATGGTGGTGCTCGATTCAGGGCTGACTGCCCGCGCGGATCTGACAATCGCGGTCGACGTCGCGACGCGGACCATCTGCACCGCGGTGCTGCGGCCGGTGGGGACCAAGGCGGTGGACGCCTCGCTGCTGCTGGCCCGGATGCTGGTGCCCGAGCCAATGCGGCCTGGCTGGCCTGCCTCGCTGCGGATGGCGGCGTCGCGGATGCCCCACCTGCGCCTACTGGACGTGGACGCGCGGATGGAACAGGCCGCGGCGAAACCGGTGATCGTGCCGGACACCGTCGTCATCGACGGCGGGAAGGTGTTCATCTCCGACACCTTCGTGCGGGCCTGTGACCGGCTCGGCATCTCGGTGCAGAGGGCACGTCCGCGCACGCCGACCGACAAGGCCATCGTGGAGGCGACGTTCTCCGCGATCAACACACTGTTCGTCCAGCACCTTCCCGCCTACACCGGCCGGGAGGTTTCCCGCCGAGGCGAACGGGTCGAGGACCGGGCCATCTGGACGGTTCCCGAGCTCCAGGACCTGCTGGACGAGTGGCTGCTGGCCGGGTGGCAGGCCAGAGTGCACGATGCTCTGCGCGACCCGTTCCGGCCGAAGAAAGCGATGTCGCCGAACGACAAGTACGCCTCCCTGGTCGCGGCCTGCGGCTACCTGCCGCTGGTCCTACGCGGTGAGGACTATCTGGAACTACTGCCGGTGACTTGGCGGGCCATCAACGGCTACGGCATCCGGATCAACTACCGCACCTACGACAGCTCCGAGTTGGGGCCCCTGCGGCGCCAGCACTCCGGACATGCGGCCAAGCGCGGTCTCTGGGAGGTCCACTACGACCCCTACGACCTGTCCCAGGTGTTCGTACGCACCCAGCAGGGTTGGATCACCGTCCCCTGGGTGCATCTTCCGCTGGTGAACGCGCCGTTCGCGGACTTCACCTGGCAGCACGCACGGCGTCTGGCCGCCGAGGCCGGGCTGGACGACACCAACGAGGCGGCGGTAGCCCGGGTCCTGGACGAGTTGCTGACCCGCGCCGAACACGGCCCGGACACCCGCACCGCGAAGGTGGCCGCCCGCACCCGCGCCGCAGCCGCCTCCCAGAGGCCGCCCGCACCGCGCACCGCCCCGGAACCAACCCCGCCCGACCCCGGCACCGAACCGGCCGAGGTGATCCCGTTCGGTGTCTTCGACGCCCACGCAGAAGCCGAAAGGTGGCTATGACCAGGCCCTCCCGCACATCCTTCGTCCCTCAGCAGGCCACGGAGCAGGAGCCGCCGCCGGACAGCCCGCTGACCACGAAGGAGGGGTGGCGCCGCTTCGTCGAGCACGAACCCTCCCCACCCCCGCTGCTGACCGCGGCCCAGCGCGCCGCCCTGTCCCGGAAGGAGAAGCTGCACGACGACGAAGTACGCCGGAACTATCACGCCGATCTGCCGCTGGTGAACACCCCGACCATCCGGAAGGTCATCGCCACCTCGCGGCTGCTGGTCCAGCTCAACCGGCAGCAGATTTCCGCCCGTCGGGGAGTCATCATCAGCGGCGCCTCTGGCACCGGGAAGACCACCGCCCTCTCCCAGCTCGGACGGGCCCACGAGATCGCCGTCCGCAAGCGCCACCCACGCGACCGCTCCCGGCTCCCGGTCCTCTACGCCACCGTCCCGCCGGCCGCCACCCCGAAAATGCTCGCCATGGAGTTCGCCCGCTTCATCGGCCTGGACTTCCCCACCCGATTCAACATCACCGACGTCGTCAACGCCGTCTGTGCCACCGCCGCACACGTCCACGTCGACCTCGTCCTAATCGACGAACTGCACAAGCTGAACCTGGCTACCCGCACCGGCGCCGAAGCCTCAGACCAATTGAAGTACTTCGCCGAAAGGCTGCCCGCCACCTTCGCCTACGCGGGCATCGACGTCGAGGACCAGGGCCTGTTCGCCGGCACCCGAGGCCGCCAAATCGCCGGTCGGTTCACCGTCATCCCCACCACCCCATTCCCCTACGCGCCTGGAGCGGACCGGGACGCCTGGCACTCCCTCGTCGGCACCTTGGAATCCATACTCCGGCTCCACCACCACCAGCCCGGAACGCTGCCCGGCCTGAGTGAATACCTCTACCACCGCTCCGGCGGCATGATCGGCAGCCTCTCGCAGCTCATCCGCGGCGCCGCGGTGCTCGCCATCGAGGACGGCAGCGAACGCATCACAGAAGACCTTTTGGAGACGGTCCCGGTGGACTACGCCGCCGAACGCTCCCAAGCCCTCACCGCCCCGGAGAAAACCCGCTCACGCCGGAGGCGCATCGCCTGATGCTTCTCCCCCGCCTGCCCGACCCCGTCCCGCCCGCACAGCACGAGATCGCCGCCTCCTACATCGGCCGTCTGGCCCGGCTCCACGGTCTCGACATCAACACCCTCTGGCGGTGCGTCACCGAACGCGAAGCCTCCGGCGGGATGCGCCGCGCCGTCCTCCCCGAACGCCTCGCCGCCATCACGGGCCGGACGGTGCACGCCCTCGCCGGAGCCCTGCCCGAACTACGCACCCCACAGCCCGACTGGGCCATGTTCCGCCACCAGCCACAACCCGGCTGCCACCATTGCAACGCCAAACACCCCGGCGGCGAGGTCACCAGGATCCTGCCGCACCACCGCTACGTCTGCACCCGACACCGGCTATGGCTCTGCCCGTCCGACGCCGACGGACACACCACACCTCTCGACGCCCTCCCAGAAATCGTCCAGGCACAACGCAGACATCTGCGCATCCTCCAGCGCCACGGCTGGGCCATCACCTACGACGCCGTCCTCACCGCCATATTCATCTGCGGCCAGCTCTGGTCCCTTCCGGAGAACGAGAACGGCGAAGCGTGGCACGACTGGATCCGCCGGGCCAACATCCTCATCCCGCCCGGCACAGCCGAAGCGACCTTCTCGGTCTCACGCCTCTGCGCCGCGGTCTATCCCGAAGCCGTTGCACTGGCCCCGCTCTTCGCATCGCCCCACTGGAGACAGCAAGCACAGAGGACAGCCTGGGACCGCCACCTTTTCAACGCCGAGATCGCCCGACGGCTACGACACCCTCGCTACGGCCAACACGAGAACGACCCCATTAGCCACTGGGCCAACATGACCGCCAAGCGCCCGCCGCTTGCTCCTATCCGGGTCCACGACCAGAAACATCACCTTCGGAAACCAGCCCCGCGCACCGCCACCCAACGCACACAGCAACGCCATGCCCACGCCTTCAATCCATCCCACCGAGCTGGCGACGCACTCACCGCGCACCGCCACCTCGCCACCGTGTTCCGGCGTGCCTGGCACCCCTTCCGAACCCACACTCTTCTCCGGAATGGAGACAGCTACTACACGCTCTCCTGATGGCCGTCTGGCTTCGAACGAGTCTTCTGGCCCCGGCTAGCGATCTTCGGGGCCCGCTGTGAACGAGTCAATTGGTTCCACCTGAGCCCAACGCCAATGCCCGGTAGCGTGGCGTCCTCTTGCTCTGGAGAGGACCGCTGACGGAACGGGCGTGGCGGTGGGCATTCCGGAGAGTGAGAGTCCGCTCCGCTGTCTCACGTACTGTGGCTTCGCATGACCGCCGCCGAGATCGAGATCACCGCAGACCTGGTCCGCGACCTGTTGCAGGAGCAGCATCCAGACCTTGCAGGGCTGGCCATCCGCGAGGTGGCGGGCGGCTGGGGCAACCAAATGTGGCGCCTCGGGGACGAGTTGGCCGTGCGCATGCAGCGCATGGACCCCACCCCGGAGCTCCAGCTCAAGGAGCGGCGGTGGCTACCCGTGCTGGCCCCGCGCTTGCCGCTCCCGGTGCCGACCCCGGTGCGGTTCGGCGAACCGTCCGAGCGCTTCCCCAAGCACTGGACCGTCATGACGTGGGTTCCCGGCGAGCCGCTGGACCACGGCTCGATCAGCCGCGGCGCCCACGCGGCCGACACACTGGCGGGCTTCCTCAGGGCGCTCCACGTGGAGGCGCCCGCCGAGGCGCCGATCAGTTCGGACTTCGGCGCTCACCCCAAGAAGTGCACGGACGGCTTCGACCACTTCTTTGAAGCCGTTGTCCCCGGCGGCATTGCCGACGAGGTCCGGGCCGTCTGGGACGATGCCGTTGCGGCCCCCGAGTGGGAGGGCCCGCCGGTGTGGGTGCACGGTGACCTTCATCCCGCGAACGTCGTCGTCTCGGACGGAACGCTCTCGGGCATCGTCGACTTCGGTGCCATGTTCGCCGGCGATCCGGCATGGGATCTCGCCGCCGCATGGGTGCTGCTACCCGCGGGTACGGCCTCACGGTTCTTCGACATGTACGCGCATGCGGACGAGGCGGCGATCCGGCGCGCCCGCGGGCTGGCCGCTATGAAGAGCCTCTTCCTTATGCTCATGGGGCAGAACGGGGAGCGGGGCCTTCCTGGCGGCAAGCCGACCTGGGGGCCCGCAGGCCGGGCGGCGCTCGATCGTGTTCTGACATCCGACTTGGGCTGGCCCTCTCCCGCATAGGCTCCGCTCCCATCTCGAAGCGAGGCGGATGCTAGCGGCCTGACCGCACGGTGAATCCTGCTCAGCGCATCAGAAGGGCAGGCCCCGCAGGTCCACACTGATGGTGGGATGAGGCAGGCCGGCCAGGTCGTAGATCATGGTGGTCAGTGGCGATGTCCGCGCGCCGTCGGGCTGCTGGAGGGTGACGGGCACGGAGAGCCGGCTCCATCCCAGCTGCCTGTAGAGCGGGACCAGGTCCGGGCGGCAGAGCAGAATCATCGTCTCGGCGCCGGCCGCTCGTGCGTGCTCGACCGCCACGCTGATCACCGTCCGGGCGATGCCCTGGCCTCGATGGGCGGGGTGCACCAGCAGACCGCCCAGCCCCGCGGCGCGGCGCGGCAGTCCGTCGAAGGCCATGTCCCGCAGCAGCCATCCCGCGGAAGCCACCGGCCGGCCTTCGGAGACGGCGGTGAGGGTGTGCTGCTTGTCGGCCCACACCAGACCGAGCCCCTTCACCCCGGATGGGTCGGACAGGCCATCGCGGAGTGCGGCTTTGTCCTCCGGAGAACCGGGGCCCGGCGCATGGAGCAGCTGGAGGTCCGCACCACCGTCGTCCCCCGCATGCTCCGCAGCGGCCGCGGCGGCGGGGTCGAACCGGTAGCGCAGACAATGCAGGCCACTGGACTGGACCGTCCCGTCCGCCTGGGCGCCCAGGCGGCGCAGTACCGCGATCGAGGCCGCATTGCCGGGCAGGACGAAGGCGAAAACGGCGGGGAGCGAGAGGCGGCGAAACGCCAGGTCCAGGCACGCACGGCCCGCCTCGCCAGCGATCCCGCGACCCTGCGCCCGTGGGTGCACGGCGAAACCGAGGTCGACTCCGTGCTGGGCCCGATTACGCAGTCCCACCCGGCCGAGAAACGCGTGCGTTGCGGCATCCCTGACCGCAAAGTCGCCGTAGCCGTGTCTGGTCCAGTGGGCGACGTGGTCGTCGCACATGGCCTCGGCCGCAGATCGACTGTCCGCCCGGCCGGTCGCCAGCCATCGCATGACGCTGTCCTGACTGACCACGGCCTCAAAGAGATCGTCGCTGTCCCCGCGGCGGATCGGCTCCATCACAAGCCTCTGGGTGCGCAGAACGGGTCCACTTAACCTGGCCACTGAGCAACTCCTCTCAATCAAGGACCGAAGGAGCGTACCCGGCGACTCTTTGGAGCGATCGGGAGGCAACCGGTGAACCTATCCGGACACGGCACTGGGCCGTCCATCCAGGCCCCTGACTGTCGGAAGCACAACGATGCTCCCACCGCAAGACCGCCCCTGGTGGCCACTTCTGACGAACATTCATTTCCCGATCAACCCCATGGGGCCACCGGACTCGTTCCTCTGGGGCCGGAGAAGCCGTTCAGAGTCAGCCGTCCCAGCAGTGCTGTTGAGTGCGGATCCGCCGCTGTCGAGCACGAGCTCAATCGGAGGGCGTGACCGGGGACCGCAGGCCGAGCCACTGCTCGGCGTCCCAGGCCTGGAACCGCTCCACCTCGGTGAACCCCAGCTTCGCCGCGAGGCGCATCGAGCCGACGTTGGCGGTCTGGGTGGCGAGCACCACCGGCTCGCCGGGAAGGACGCCGTCGAACCAGTCGAGTGCCGCCGCGCACGCCTCGGCGGCGTACCCGAATCCCCACGCTCGCGGCAGGAACAGGTAGCCGAGATCGACCTTCCCCACGGCAGCCGGGCGACGGTGCTCCGTCGCTCTCCTGAGCAGGATCTGGCCGATCATCGCCCCGTCGAGATCAACGACGAAACTCCCGGGCCGCCGCCCGGGCGCCTCGGGCATCTCGCGCTCAAGCTCGTCACGCGGCCGGGGACCGCCGAGGTAGGTGTGCACCTCCGGCGAGGCGTGCAACTCGATGAACGCCGCACGGTCCCGGGCCTCGGGCTCACGGAGCACGAGCCTCTCGGTCCTGATCAGGGCAGGTGGCCAGGCGACGGGTCCGAGCTCAGTCATGCCAGCCACCCAATCAGCAGGCTCGGCAGCGATCAAGATTCGCAGACCGATCAGGCCACAGGCCCAAACCCCACCCTCACCAACGGAGCCGGACCCTACAGCCACGTCGGCCAGGGACGGGATGTCTCCCGTTCTCGTGAACATCGACGTCGGCAGTGGCGGGCCGCCTCCCGGAGCGCCGTACATCTGCTGTCGGGATTCGTGAAGAGAACCGGGCGTTCCCACCCTCCGAAAACGCAAGGTTGATCTGCACAACTCCTGCGCCTACCGCGCAGACAAAACCTTCATCCCGCTGACCACGGCCACCGCCCCATGCAACCTCCTGCGGCACTGGACAGTGACGCCTGAGCCACTCGCCCGATCGAAGGTCTGCCATCCTGCGCGGATGATCGCTCCGATACCCCCGGTGGTGCCCGCCGGTCGCATGTCCGAGAACGCCCAGCCGGTCCTCGGCCTTCCCGACGGCCTGGAGCTACGGCCGTGGCGGGCGACGGACGCCGATGCCCTCGTCGCCGCAAGTCACGACCCGGACATCAGCCGGTGGAACCTGCTGCCCGCACAGTCCCCCGCCGAGGCCCGCACCCGCATCGCGCGCATGCACACGCGCTGGACGGCGGAGACCGCCGCGATCTGGGCCATCGCACGGCCGGCGGGCGGCGAGGTCGTCGGTCTGATCGGCTGCAACGACATCGACCTCGGGGGCGGCAGCGCCGAGCTCGTCTACTGGGTCCTGCCCGCCGGACGCGGCGCCGGCGTCGCGGTCGAGGCCACGCGCCGCCTCACCCGGTGGGCCCTGGACGATCTCGGCCTGCACCGGCTCCGGCTGTGCCACTCGGTGGCCAACCCGGCGTCCTGCCGCGTCGCGGAGAAGGCCGGCTTCGCCCTGGAGGGCACCATGCGCGGCGCGCTGCTGCACGCGGACGGCTGGCACGACCAGCATCTGCACGCGCGTGTGCGCGGCGACGAGTGAACCCGCAGGCGATCGAGTGCCCCCGTAAAGCGGTTGCGCGCGTGGTTTCACGGCAGGCACGGTGCGCTGGTGACCGGGGCCGAGGCCAACCCGAAAACCCGAAAGCCCGGAAAGGAATCGCAGTGCGACAGTCCGACAGCCCGTCGATCCGGGAGATCCCGGTGACCCAGGTGACAGGGGAGGGTGCCGGACCGTACGGCATCACAGCCGGCCCCGACGGCGCCCTCTGGCTCACCCTCGTCCACAGCGGCCGGATCGCACGGCTCACCGTCGAGGGTGAACTCCGGGAGCACGCCCTGGACTCGCCTGCCTGCCGACCGATGATCATCACGCCCGGCCCCGACGGGGCCCTGTGGTTCACCCGGTCCCAGGACCACCGCATCGGCCGCGTCACGCCCGACGGCAAGACGAGCGCCTACCGCCTGCCGACTCCCGACAGTGCCCCCTTCGGCATCACCACCGGTCCGGACGGCGCGCTGTGGTTCACGCAGATGAACGCCGACCGCGTCGGCCGTATCACCGTCGACGGCGAGATCACCGAGTTCCCGCTGCCCGTCGAGGGCGGCTACCCCTCGGCGATCATCGCGGGCCCCGACGGTGCCCTGTGGTTCACCCTCAACCAGGCGCACGCGATCGGCCGTATCGGCCTCGACGGCGAGGTCGTACTGCACCCGCTGCCCACGCCCGACGCCGGCCCGGTGGGCATCACCAGTGACGGCGAGGCCCTGTGGTTCGTGGAGATCGCGGCGGGCCGGATCGGCAGGCTCGCGGTGGACGGCGGAATCGAGGAGTTCCCGCTCCCGGACCGCACGGCCAGGCCCCACGCGATCGCCGCGACCTCCGCCGGGCACTGCTGGTTCACCGAATGGGGAGCCAACCGCGTCGGACACATCACCGCGAACGGCGCGCTTGCCGAGTACGACCTCCCCTCACCGTCCTCCGAACCGCACGGCATCGCCGTGGGCCCGGACGGCGCGCTGTGGGTGGCCCTGGAAACGGGCGCGGTCGCGCACGTGGTGCCGTAAGCCACCGGCGAGGTGACTAAGCAGCCGTGCGCCACCGCCGTATCCACGGCCAGGTCGCGATGCCGATGGCGAACGCCATCAGGTGGCCCCAGTTCGTCATCGGGTCCGTGAACGCGATCAGGTCCAGCGTCAGCATGCCGCCGAAGGCGGCCAGGAGAGGCCAGCGCAGCCAGGGTGTGAGCAGTCCGGCCAAGGCGCCCACACCGGCGGCGACGCCGAAGCTGACGCCGTAGTCGAGGCGGTGCAGCGAGCTGTCGGGGAGGTGACCGGCCAGTACCGCGAGCCCCACCGGCACCTCGGTCGCGAGGGTGGCGAGGACGTGCCCGAGCAGGAAGACGCAGGCCGTGCGCGGCCCGCCGATCCGGCGCTCCAGCGCGGTCAGGACGAGCAGGAAGCCGACCGCGAACGGCGAGAGGATCCCGCCCGCGATCCACAGCGCGCTGGCCACCAGCACCGGCACGGGCGTCTGCACGAGGTGCGCCACATCGGTGCTGGAGGCCTGGTGCAGGGTGTGCACGAGCGCGGGATCGGCGTACTCGGTGAAGAGCGAGGTGACGGCGAGGACGGCCGCGTACCCGAAGGTGAACGGCGTCCCGGTGGGGGTGGGGAGCAGGCGCCAGGGGCGGAGGGCCCGCACAGGGTCCGGCGTGGGGGCGCACTGAGGAGCCCCCCGCTGGCCCGGTATCGCGTCCAGCAGCCCGGAGACCGCCGGCAGGCATGCGTCGTACGCCGGAGGGGGCGGAGGAGGCACGGTCGGAGCCGCCGTCCCGTGCGGGGCACTGGGCGCGCTCGCAGGTTCCGTCGCGTCGGCCCTCGCAGTGCGTTCCACGGTGAGGCGCTCCTTTCCGTCGCATCCCACCCTTCGCGCCCGGCGCGGCGCTGTCTGTGACCGGCGCCACGAAGGTCCGCATTCACAGCAACTTGTCAGCTTCGAACCGGAGCGTGCGAACCGAAGCGGACGGCTACCGCCAAGTCCCTGTCACGACCCGGTAATTCACTCGGGCGTTGCCCCATGGAAGTGCCAGGATGGGCAGATGGCCACCTCGTACGACATTCCCGACTCCCCTCCCGAAGTCATTGACCGTCGCGAAGGCCCGCACGGCGAGGTCGTGCTGCGCCGGCACGGCGCGGTGCTGCAGATCGTCGCCAACGGCTGCTTCCTGATGGACACCTCCGACGGCCGCTCGGAGCGGCGGCTCGTCGACGCGGCGCTGGAGGCTCTGGGCGCGCGGGCGCGGCCGAGTGTGCTCATCGGCGGTCTCGGGGTCGGTTTCTCGCTCGCGCACGCCGCGGAGAGTCCCCGCTGGGGCCGGATCGCGGTGGTCGAGCGCGAGGCCGCCATCATCGACTGGCATCTGGGCGGGCCCCTGTCGGCGCTCTCCTCGCGGGCCCTGGCCGATCCCCGCACCGAAATTCTGAAAACGGATCTGGTCGCTTTCGTCAATGAGACTTCCGACACATTCGACGCTCTGTGCCTGGACGTCGACAACGGTCCCGACTGGACCGTCACCGAGGGCAACGGCGATCTCTACTCGCCAGATGGACTGGCAAACTGCGCAAGGGTGTTGAGACCGGGAGGAGTCCTGGCCGTGTGGTCGGCCCAGCCCTCTCCGGAATTCGAGGGAACCTTGTGGAATGCCGGGTTCCAGCGGGTGCGTACCGAAGAGATCCCGGTTGCCCGGGGCGTTCCCGACGTCGTGCACCTCGCCGTCCGACCTGGATAGCAAATGCGCGGTGACTCCCCGTACGCTGCATCCCTGACGCCGATCATTCAAGCGTCAATCGCAGTCATGCGCAGACAAGGAATCACCCCACTGGTTCCGGAAAGCACACCTCAGGGGCGGGCGATGGAGCAGACACACACCTCCCACAACGGCACGGCGACGACTCCGGGTGCACAGCGCCGAGTCCTGGTCGTCGAAGACGATCCGACGATCGTGGACGCCATCGCGACCCGCCTGCGCGCCGAGGGATTCCTCGTGCAAACGGCGAGCGACGGACCGTCCGCCGTGGACACGGCAGAGGCCTGGCAGCCCGATCTGCTGATCCTCGACATCATGCTGCCCGGCTTCGACGGTCTGGAGGTCTGCCGACGCGTGCAGGCCGCCCGGCCGGTGCCGGTGATGATGCTCACCGCGCGCGACGACGAGACCGACATGCTGGTCGGGCTCGGTGTCGGCGCGGACGACTACATGACCAAGCCGTTCTCGATGCGTGAGCTGGCCGCACGCGTGCACGTGCTGCTGCGCCGGGTGGAGCGGGCCGCGCTGGCCGCCGCCACACCGCGCAGCGGCATCCTGCGCCTGGGCGAGCTGGAGATCGACCACGCGCAGCGCCGGGTACGGGTGCGCTCCGAGGACGTCCACCTGACGCCGACGGAGTTCGACCTGCTCGTGTGCCTGGCGAACACCCCGCGCGCGGTGCTCTCCCGTGAGCAGCTGCTCGCCGAGGTGTGGGACTGGGCGGACGCCTCGGGTACCCGGACGGTCGACAGCCACATCAAGGCGCTCCGGCGGAAGATCGGCGCCGAGCGGATCCGCACGGTGCACGGTGTGGGCTACGCCCTGGAGACGCCGACGCCATGAGCGACGGGCCGGCCGCACGGAGAGGCCCCGGGGTTGCCTGGGGCGGCATAAGCCCGTTCTCGATCAAGACCAAACTGGGCGCGCTGGTCGTCATCTCGGTGTTCATCACCACGGGTCTGACGTTGATCGCCGTGCGCACCGAGACCGAGCTGCGTTTCATCACGGTCTTCTCGATGATCGCCACACTGCTGATCACGCAGTTCGTGGCGCAGTCGCTCACCGCGCCGCTGGACGAGATGAACGCGGTGGCCCGCTCGATCTCGCACGGCGACTACACGCGCCGGGTGCGGGAGAACCGCCGGGACGAGCTGGGCGACCTGTCCCAGACGATCAACCGTATGGCGGACGACCTGGAGGCCCAGGAACGGCAGCGCAAGGAGCTCGTGGCGAATGTCTCGCACGAGCTGCGCACGCCCATCGCGGGCCTCAGGGCCGTGCTGGAGAACATCGTCGACGGCGTCACGGAGGCCGACCCCGAGACGATGCGTACGGCCCTGAAGCAGACCGAGCGGCTGGGACGTCTCGTGGAAACGCTCCTGGACCTGTCCCGGCTGGACAACGGGGTCGTACCGCTGCGCAAGCGGCGTTTCGAGGTGTGGCCGTACCTGTCGGGCGTGCTGAAGGAGGCCAACATGGTCGCCTCCGCGCGCGCGGGCATCGCGTCCGGCTCCGGCAGCCACACCCGTACGGACGTCCATCTGCACCTGGACGTGTCCCCGCCGGAGCTCACCGCGCACGCCGACCCGGAGCGGATCCACCAGGTCGTCGCCAACCTGATCGACAACGCGGTCAAGCACAGCCCGCCGCACGGCCGGGTCACGGTCAAGGCGCGGCGCGGGCCGGCCCCGGAGTCGCTGGAGCTGGAGGTTCTCGACGAGGGCCCCGGCATTCCCCGCTCGGAGTGGCGTCGCGTCTTCGAGCGGTTCAACCGGGGCAACGTCGGCCGGCCGCACGGTCCCGGCAGCGACGGCGGCACGGGACTGGGTCTGGCGATCGCCCGCTGGGCGGTGGATCTGCACGGAGGCCGGATCGGAGTGGCCGAATCCGAGCGGGGTTGCCGGATTCTTGTCACCCTTCCGGGCCTTCCATCTTTGCCAAGTTGACGTAAAGTTCGAAGCGGAGCCACAAGATCCACGGGCCGTCCGCGCTGCCGGACACGTGTGATCAGGCACAGGCCCGCGCCGTCGTCGCGCTTGGGCCCACTCAGCTCTTCCCTGCCGAAGCGGAACCACGCTTGTTTCCCGCCATTTCCTCCCCCGAAACACGCTGTTTGATGTGACTTACGCGACGATCAACGGGCCCGGCCTGACCTTCACGGTCTTGGGGGCGTAGCCTTAATTCCCGCTGTCCATCACCTTGTGAAGCGGAAGAGGGCGGTTGCCGCCGTGTCGCCACAGTCCCCCAGTAACTCGAGCATCTCGACCGACGCCGACCAAGCGGGCAAGAACCCCGCTGCCGCGTTCGGTCCCAACGAGTGGCTCGTCGACGAGATCTATCAGCAGTACCTCCAGGACCCGAATTCGGTAGACCGCGCCTGGTGGGACTTCTTCGCCGACTACAAGCCGGGTGCGGCCGCCGCCTCGGCTCCGGCGGGTACTGCGGCCGCGGGGGCCGCAGGGACCTCCCCCACGCTCGAATCCACTCGCGCGGGGGGACCCCCATCGGCCCCGTCCACACCTGCCGTACCGCAGGCTCCGAAGCAGGCCCAGGCCCCGGCTCCGGCCGCCCCCGCGAAGCCCGCGGCCGCGGCACCGGCTCCCGCGAAGGCCGCCGCGCCCGCCCCGGCGGCGAAGCCTGCCGCGAAGCCGGCGGCCAAGGCCCAGCCCGCCGCCGCGTCCCCGGACGGCGCGGGACCGGAGCTGGTCACGCTGCGCGGCCCGGCCGCCGCGGTCGCGAAGAACATGAACGCCTCCCTGGAGCTGCCCACGGCCACGTCCGTGCGCGCGGTCCCGGTGAAGCTGCTCTTCGACAACCGCATCGTCATCAACAACCACCTCAAGCGGGCCCGGGGCGGGAAGATCTCCTTCACGCACCTGATCGGCTACGCGATGGTGCAGGCCATCAAGGCCATGCCGTCGATGAACTGGCACTACGCCGAGAAGGACGGCAAGCCGACCCTCGTCAAGCCGCCGCACATCAACTTCGGCCTGGCGATCGACCTGGTGAAGCCGAACGGCGACCGCCAGCTCGTCGTCGCCGGCATCAAGAAGGCCGAGACGCTGAACTTCTTCGAGTTCTGGCAGGCCTACGAGGACATCGTCCGCCGCGCCCGCGACGGCAAGCTGACGATGGACGACTTCTCCGGCGTCACCGTCTCGCTGACCAACCCGGGCGGCCTCGGCACGGTCCACTCGGTCCCGCGCCTGATGCCCGGCCAGTCGGTCATCATGGGCGTCGGCTCGATGGACTACCCGGCGGAGTTCCAGGGCACCTCCCAGGACACGCTCAACAAGCTGGGCATCTCCAAGGTCATGACCCTGACGTCGACGTACGACCACCGGGTCATCCAGGGCGCCGCGTCCGGCGAGTTCCTGCGCATCGTCGCGAACCTGCTGCTCGGCGAGAACGGCTTCTACGACGAGATCTTCGAGGCCCTGCGCATCCCCTACGAGCCGGTCCGCTGGCTCAAGGACATCGACGCCTCGCACGACGACGACGTCACGAAGGCCGCCCGCGTCTTCGAGCTGATCCACTCCTACCGGGTCCGCGGCCACGTCATGGCCGACACCGACCCGCTGGAGTACCAGCAGCGCAAGCACCCCGACCTGGACATCACCGAGCACGGCCTCACCCTGTGGGACCTGGAGCGCGAGTTCGCCGTCGGCGGCTTCGCCGGCAAGTCGATGATGAAGCTGCGCGACATCCTCGGTGTGCTGCGGGACTCGTACTGCCGCACCACCGGCGTCGAGTTCATGCACATCCAGGACCCGAAGCAGCGCAAGTGGATCCAGGACCGCATCGAGCGCCCGCACACCAAGCCGGAGCGCGAGGAGCAGCTGCGCATCCTGCGCCGGCTGAACGCGGCGGAGGCCTTCGAGACCTTCCTGCAGACGAAGTACGTCGGCCAGAAGCGCTTCTCCCTGGAGGGCGGCGAGTCCGTCATCCCGCTGCTCGACGCGGTGATCGACTCGGCGGCCGAGTCGCGCCTGGACGAGGTCGTCATCGGCATGGCCCACCGCGGCCGCCTGAACGTGCTGGCGAACATCGTCGGCAAGTCGTACGCGCAGATCTTCCGCGAGTTCGAGGGCAACCTCGACCCGAAGTCGATGCACGGCTCCGGTGACGTGAAGTACCACCTGGGCGCCGAGGGCACGTTCACGGGCCTGGACGGCGAGCAGATCAAGGTCTCGCTGGCCGCCAACCCCTCGCACCTGGAGGCGGTCGACCCGATCCTGGAGGGCATCGCCCGCGCCAAGCAGGACATCATCGGCAAGGGCGGCACGGACTTCACGGTCCTGCCGGTGGCCCTGCACGGCGACGCGGCCTTCGCGGGCCAGGGCGTGGTGGCCGAGACGCTGAACATGTCGCAGCTGCGCGGCTACCGCACCGGCGGCACGGTCCACGTCGTCATCAACAACCAGGTCGGCTTCACGGCGGCGCCCGAGTCCTCGCGTTCCTCGATGTACGCGACGGACGTGGCCCGCATGATCGAGGCCCCGATCTTCCACGTGAACGGCGACGACCCCGAGGCCGTCGTCCGCGTCGCTCGCCTGGCCTTCGAGTTCCGCCAGGCGTTCAACAAGGACGTCGTGATCGACCTCATCTGCTACCGCCGCCGCGGTCACAACGAGTCGGACAACCCGGCCTTCACGCAGCCGCTGATGTACGACCTGATCGACAAGAAGCGCTCGGTGCGCAAGCTGTACACCGAGTCGCTGATCGGCCGGGGCGACATCACCCTGGAAGAGGCCGAGCAGGCCCTCCAGGACTACCAGGGCCAGCTGGAGAAGGTCTTCACGGAGGTCCGCGAGGCCACCTCGCAGCCGCTGTCGGCGGAGCCCTCGGACCCGCAGGCGGAGTTCCCGGTCGCGGTCAACACCGCGGTCACCACGGAGGTCGTCAAGCGGATCGCCGAGTCCCAGGTCAACATCCCCGACCACATCACCGTCCACCCGCGTCTGCTGCCGCAGCTGCAGCGCCGGGCGTCGATGGTCGAGGACGCCACGATCGACTGGGGCATGGGCGAGACCCTCGCGGTCGGCTCCCTGCTGCTGGAGGGCGTCCCGGTCCGGCTGTCCGGCCAGGACTCCCAGCGCGGTACGTTCGGCCAGCGCCACGCGGTGATCATCGACCGTGAGACGGGCGAGGAGTTCACGCCGCTGATGTACCTCGCGGAGGAGCAGGCGCGTTACAACGTCTACAACTCCCTCCTGTCCGAGTACGCGGTGATGGGCTTCGAGTACGGCTACTCGCTGGCGCGTCCCGACGCGCTGGTGATGTGGGAGGCCCAGTTCGGCGACTTCGTCAACGGCGCCCAGACGGTCGTGGACGAGTTCATCTCGTCGGCGGAGCAGAAGTGGGCCCAGACGTCCGGCGTCGTCCTGCTCCTGCCCCACGGCTACGAGGGCCAGGGCCCGGACCACTCCTCGGCCCGCCCGGAGCGCTTCCTGCAGCTGTGCGCCCAGAACAACATGACGGTCGCGATGCCGACCTCGCCGTCGAACTACTTCCACCTCCTGCGGTGGCAGGTGCACAACCCGCACCACAAGCCGCTGGTGGTCTTCACCCCGAAGTCGATGCTGCGTCTGAAGGCCGCGGCGGCGAAGGCGGAGGAGTTCACGACCGGTCAGTTCCAGCCGGTCATCGGGGACCCGTCGGTCGACCCGGCCGCGGTCAAGAAGGTCGTCTTCACCGCGGGCAAGGTCTACTACGACCTCGATGCCGAGCGGAAGAAGCGCGGCGCCACGGACACGGCGATCATCCGGATCGAGCGCCTGTACCCGATCCCGGGTGCCGAGCTCCAGGCCGAGATCGCCAAGTACCCGAACGTCGAGAAGTACCTGTGGGCGCAGGAGGAGCCGGCGAACCAGGGCGCATGGCCCTTCATCGCCCTCAACCTGATCGACCACCTCGACCTCGCGGTCGGCGCGGACGTGCCGCACGGTGAGCGGCTGCGGCGGATCTCCCGTCCGCACAGCTCTTCGCCGGCGGTGGGTTCCGCGAAGCGGCACCAGGCCGAGCAGGAGCAGCTCGTGCGCGAGGTGTTCGACGCGTAGGTCTCCCCGTAGAGGCCTGAACGCCAGGCCTGAACGAGAGGGCTGAACGACAGGGCCCGTTCCCGGAGCTTTCCGGGGGCGGGCCCTTCGGCTTCGCGGCAGGGCCGGGGGTGCTTTGAAAGTCCCGTGCGGTGCCCGCGGTGTTCGGTGCGTGCCCTCGGCGTGCCGGACGAAGGCCCTTGATGGGGGTCCCCCCGCGCGAGCGAAGCCGAGCGTGGGGGAGGAGCTACTTGGGTCTTTGGCCGGTGCGGCGAGGGTGCGTGCCGGGCGCCGTGGGTGCTGTGCGGGACTTTCAAAGCACCCCCTAGATCGGCTGCGGCTCGAAGTCCCAGTAGGGCCGGTGCCGTTCGAGGATGTAGCGGGTGTGCTGGTGGTCGGGGCCGAGCAGGCCGGTGAGGCGGGTGACCGCCTCCTGGTGCAGTTGCTCGGCCTCCGCGCGCTCCCCCAGCTCGGCCAGGTCGACGGCGAGGCCGGCCCGCAGGCTGATGGTGAGGATGTGGCCCTCGCCCAGCACCCGGGCGGACCGTTCGGCGGCGTCCCGGCCCAGGTCGGCGGCGGCCTCGGTCTCGCCGGCGGACGCGAGCGCGGCCACGGCGTTCTTGGCGCAGCCGATGGCCCACGGGTGGTCGCGGCCGACGGCCTGCTCCATCTCCTCGGTCGTCCGCAGGGACAGCCCCAGTGCGCCACGGTTCTCGCCCATGTCCCGCATGACGGTGGCCACGTTGTCCCGCGCGCCGACCGCGTACGGATGAGCGTCGCCCAGCTGGGCCGCGTACTGCATGGCCGTCTGTTCGGCCAGTTCCCTGGCCTCCGTGGTCAGCTCCAGGTGGCGCAGCAGCATCGCGTAGTCGCAGGAGACCATCAGCGTGTCCGGGTGCAGGGGCCCGCGCCGGCGCGTCATCTTCTCCCGTACGCCGCGCATCATCAGGTGGGCGAACTGCAGGTCTCCGTCGCGGCGGGCGCACAGGGCGAGGTTGTGTTCGGCGTACAGGGTCTGGCTGTGGTTGCGGTCGAGGACCTGGCTGTGGACGCGGGAGTTGTGTCCCTGGATGGCCAGGGCCTCCCGGTAGCGGCCGAGCAGCCGCAGCATCCAGGCGGTGCGCAGGGCCGAGCCCAGTGTGGCCGGGTTCTTGCCGCCGAGCAGGTCGACCCGGGCCTCCATGATCCTGCGGTGCAGGGCGAGCGACTGAGCGTAGTGGCCCTGCAGGCCGACGGCGACGGCGAGGTTGCTGCGGATGCTGAGGGTGCGCGGCACGTTCTCGCCGCCGAGTTCCTGGGCAGCGCTCGCGGCGGCCTCCTCGAACAGGGCGCGGGCGTCCGCGTACCGCCCGAGGGCCATGAGGGTGCCGCCGAGGCCGTCCTTGGCGCGGATCAGCTCGATGGGCCGTACGTCCTGCGCGCTCTCCAGGCGCCGCAGGATGTCCCGGCCGACTTCCTCGGCCTCGGGGTAGCGGCCGAGTCGGCGCAGCATGTTGGCGAGTTGGTGGACGGCGACGAGGACCGAGCGGTCGGTGTCGCCGAACGCGGGCCGCCAGTGGTCGACGACCCGCCGGCTCAGCCACCAGCCGTCCTGGTACTCGCCTCGCATCCGCAGGTACTCGACGCAGTTGAGCACGAGGTCGCGCACGTCGTCGTCGGCCGACTCCAGGGCGCCGGACGGCTCCAGGTGCGGGATGAGTTCGGCGTAGCGTGCCCAGTTGCCGGCGGTGGAGGAGTCGCGGGGGTCCGCGGAGACCAGGACCTTGCGGGCCGCGGCGGCGTAGCGTTCGGCGTCGGCGGGGGCCTGCACGGAGCGCACATAGCGGTGGAAGAGGCGGTGCATGCGCAGGGTGCCGACGGTCTGGGCGTCCAGGCGCGGACTCTGCTCGTACTCGATCCGCATGGAGGTGATCTCGGACAGCTTGCGCAGCGCGGTGTTCCAGCTGCTGGGCTCGGCGACCAGTTCGGCCAGTTCGGGCGGCAGGTCGTGGTGCCGTGCCCACTGCAGCAGCCGTACCGGCACCACGTCGGGCGAGAAGCAGACGAGCAGGTTGAGCAGCTGCCAGGCGGGTTCGGAGCCCTCGCGCAGGGTGTTGACGAGCAGGGACCAGGCCACCTCGAAGCTCTGCGGGTACTCGCCGGACGCCATGACACCGAACCGGTCCGGCCTGCCGTCCTGGATGTCGCGTATGTACTCGTTCACGGACACGGTGGGGTTGAGGTCCAGCCAGGCCGCCATCTGGTCGAGGAGCAGCGGCATGTCCTGCACGGCCTCGGCGAGACGCTCGGCCTGGTCCTCGGTCAGCCGTGCGGCCCGGCGGCGTACGAAGGCGACGCTCTCCGGGCGTTCGAAGGGCGGTACGGCGATGGTCTCGGCGTGCGCTCCCCACTCGCTGCGGTGGGTGGTGATCAGGACGTGGCCGCGTCCGCCGGGTACGAGGTCGGTCAGCCGCCGGGGGTCGCCTGCGGCACCGTCCAGGACCAGCAGCCAGGGGCGTTGGGTGGCGTCGAGTTCCCGCCGTACGGCCTTGATGGTCGCCGACAGGTCCCCGCCGGCTTCCCCGAGGCTCATCTCGGGGGCGAGTTCCGCGAACTGCTGGCGCGCGGTGACACGTTGGGATGCGTGGACCCACCAGACGATGTCGTACTCGCCGGCGTACCGGTGGACGTACTCCAGGGCCAGCTGAGTCTTGCCCAGGCCGCCGGGGCCGAGCAGGGCGACCGCGGCGCCGTCGCGGCCGGCCGCGGAGAAGGCGCCGTACACCTTCTCGAGGAGTTCGGTGCGGCCGATGAAGCGGCGGTTGCGGCGCGGGACCCGCCACACGTCCGGCGGGTCGTCCGGGAAACGGGGGCCGCGGCGCAGGTCGACGAGGGTGTTCGGGGCGGGGACGCCCGCGCACTCCAGGACACGGCTGCGCGCCACTTCGGGCCTCAGGCCGCGCAGTTCGACGGGGGCCAGGGCGATGACGGCCTCGGGCATGGGCCGTGCGGTGATGCTCACGGCGGCGAGGCGGTCGCGGTACTGGGGCAGGGCCTCGCGCAGGACCTCCGCCCAGGCCTCGAACCGCGTGCGGCCCAGCCGCTCGTACCAGTCGTCGATGACGAGCAGGATCCGGTCCGGGGCGCTGAGCAGCTCCGACAGGGTCCCGTTGGGCAGGCGTCGCAGCGGATTCCAGCGCACCAGCGTGGTGGCGCGGCCGGCCGCCCGGACCTGGTGATCGATCCACTTGGCCCAGGACTCACTCTGTCCCGCGAAGACCACCGTGACGTGTCCGAGCTCCGCCGACATCCTGCAGTCCCCTCAACCGAACCTGGTCACGACTGTGCACAGGTTATTCAATTGTGCGTCAAAACGGCTCTACTACCGCCGAGTTGGTCCTATTTCGGCGAGCCGTGCGGGGGTGACCTCACGCGGGCCCGCGGACGGTCCGCTCCAGGCGCCCCGCGATGTGCCGGATCAGCCGCTCCAGGTCGGCGCAGTAGACGCTGGGGTGCCGGAACCCGGTCCCGGGCGCGTACCGGTGCACGTAGTTGCCACCCCCGCACACCTTCCCCACGGGACACGCCACACACTCCTCGGCCAGCGCCCGCTCGCCCAACTGCCGTGCGGCGACGCCGGGGTGGCGCAGGGCCTGGTCGAAGGAGTGCCGGAAGACGTCCAGTCCGGTTTCGGAGGCGCCCGCGTAGGCCGACCGCAGTGAGTCGACCTGCTCGACGGCGCCGTCGGTCTCGACGACGACGGCCGCCACCGGGGACAGCCCGACGGCCTCGGCCGCGCTCGGGGCGCCGAGCAGCAGGGCGGCGATCTCCTGGAAGAGCCGGATGCGCGTGAGCGGCCGGTCGGCGTCCCACCAGGCGTCGAAGACGGCGGTGAGCCAGTCGCCGTACGGCGTGGGGCGGGGGCGGTGGCGGCCGGGCCGCAGGCCGGGGATGCCCGGGGGCGGGTACCGCCAGTTGGCGTGCGGCAGCAGGAAGTCGACGCCCGGAGGGGCCAGTTCGAGGAGCGAGTGGTAGACGTCGAGGGGGTCCGCGGCCAGGTCGATCGTGCAGAGGATTCCGGCGTACGACTCCGGCCGCTCGGCGAGCCTGCGGGCGGCGGCGCGGGCGGCGGGCCAGGCCGGACGGCCGGCGTGGTCGACGCGGCGCGCGTTGTGCCCGGCACGGCCCCCGTCGAGGCTGAGGCCGACCCTGACTCCCTCCTCGGCGAGGCGGTCGAGGACGGGGGCGGTCAGGCGCGTGCCGTTGGTCTGGACGGTGGCGGTGACCGCGCAGTCGGCGGGGACGGCGGCGCGCACCGCGCGCGTGTAGGCGAGCACAGGGCCGGGGCCGGTGAGGAGTGGTTCGCCACCGTGGAGTTCGATGCGGACCCGGTCGAGACCGTGGGTACGGACGTGGTCGGCGATGCGGGTCGCCGTGCGGTGCATGGTGCGCTCGGCGACGCGGGCCGGCCGGTCCCGCCAGCCTTGGTCCTGGCCCCGGTAGAGGTAGCAGTACCCGCAGTCGAGGTTGCAGCGGCCGTGGACCTTCAGCACGAACTGCCGGAAGGGGACGGGCCGCTGCCGTCGCGTGTCCAGGAGAGCGTGCGGCCACCGGGGATGTGTGGTCACGGGGCGTCCTCGTAGTGGGCCACGACGCTCGGCTCGTCCTGTCGTCGGCGGAGTTCGGCGAGGATCACCGCCAATACCGGGTGGTCGGTGTGGTCCGGTGCCGCGATCTCGGGGAGGGGTATGCGGGAGTCGTCGACAGGGGCGGTCACTCGGCGGCCGTTCCGGTTTCCAGGCGGGCGATGCGCGTGCGGAGGTCCTCGCCGCGGGCCGGGTCGGCGGTGAGGTCCAGGGCCTCGCGGTACTCGCGCAGCGCCGTCCGAAGATGGTTCAGCCGCTCGAAGACCGCGCCCCTTTGCTGCCGCGCGTCGGCCGCGCCCTCCTGGTCCCCGACCTCCAGAGCGGTTTCCACGGCGTCCTGGTAGATCTCGGCGGCACGGTGCAGGTGGCTGAGGGTGCCACTGCGCTCGTAGGTCTCCGTCGCGATCAGGCCCCGCTGGAACAGGGCGGCCAGGACGATGTGCGGCGCGTCCGCGTTCCTGGCGACTTCGCCGAGTATCCAGTCGGCCTCGTAGAGGTCGGAGAGAACCCGGCTGTGTTCGTAGCGCAGGGCATAGGCGAACCCGAGGTGCGTCCGCCGCACCGCCAGGTCGTCGTCCGCCTCGGGCGTGTCCTCGACCGCGGACCGCAGGACGCGTACCGCGTTCTCGATGTCGGCCGCCGCGGCCAGTTCCTTCCCCCGGTCGAGCAGCGCGGTGCCGTACTCCGTCAGTACGCCGGGGCGGCGGCCGTCGTCCTCGTCGAGCAGGGGGACGGCCGCCTGCCAGGCGTCGACGCAGCGGTCGATGTCGCGGTCGCTGCCCGTCTCGTCGTAGCGCGCCCGGTGCATCCGTGCGGCCCAGGCATGGCAGGTGAACCGCAGCTCCTCGTCCTCGCCCGCGGCCGACAGGGCTTGCTGCACGGCATACAGGACGAGCTCGCGTTGCGGGTCGTCGGCCCGGGCCGGCCGGATGAGCTCGGTGGCGGACGCCATGTCCAGCCAGGCGCCGCAGCGCTCGGCGTCGGACAGCGCCTCGTCGGTGTGCACGGCCTCCACGAAGTCGTCGGCGGCCTGACCGGCGGCCTCGTTGGCGCGTTCCCTGTCGCCGTCCTGCGGCAGGCGGCTGACAAGCCCCTGCCCCAGGTACTGGCGCGCGAGGGCGAGCAGGAGCCGCCCTCGTTCCAGATGTGCCTGCTCGGGGTCGGCGAGCGAGAGCCACACGGTGGCGGCCTCGACCGCCCGGTTCATGTGCCTGACGTACCAGGTGTGCGGCTCGCCCTCCGGGCCGGGCAGCGGGAGCTGGGCCCCCGATGCGGCCAGGGCGCGGCGTACGCCCAGCAGCAACCGGGCCGCGCTCGTGCGCAGAGCGAGGTCGGGGCCCTCGGCGGACTCGTCGCCGAGCGCGATGGTCAGTTCCGCGTCGGCCCGCTCGATCATTTCGTGGAAGGCCCAGCGCAGGACGGTCCGCTCGGTGTCGGCGCGGGCCTCGGCCCGGCGGCGTACGCCGTCGGGCAGCTCCGTCGCGCCGTCCAGGCCGGCCGCCCAGTTCGCCAGGACCGTCCCCCGCAGCAGCACGGCCCGACGGGTCCCGACGCCCTCCAGCACGGCCAGTGCGTCCCGCAGGTCCTCCACCACGCTTCGCACCCGCCACCGGGACAGCAGCGCGTTCGCCAGTTCCTCGGCGGCGCCGGTGCGCTCCTGGCCCGGCCGGGCGGCCTCCAGGGCCTTGCGCAGGCAGTCCACCGCGGCGTCGAGTTCCCTGGTGAGCCCTTCGTTCCGGTACCGTTCGAGCGCTGCCCGACCTCTGCTGAGCAGTTCGCCCGCATTCGCCCCGGGCCAGGAGGGGACCACCGGGATCCGGGCGCCCAGGTCCCGCAGCACCTCCGCGGACACCTCGGCGAACGCCCGCAGCCCGGCCGGCTCCTCCTGTGCCAGGCCGGACAACGGCGTCGCGGAGTCCCGCTCCGGATCCACCACTCCCCGCAGGAAGGCCCCCGCGAGCGCGGGGAAGTTGCGCACGCTGCGCCCGAACTTGCGCTCCACGTACTCCGAGCAGTGCTTGAACAGCAGCTCGACCTCTTCCACGGCCAGCCGCGCGCGCAGTTCCGTCGCCACCCCCGGCAGGAAGTCGTAGCGCACGGCCCGTGGGTCGTCGGCGTCCTCGCGGCGCCGCAACAGCCCGCTGAGCAGCACCTCGGAGAGCACCTCGGGGCCGCTGCCGGCGAGCATGGCGTGCTGGACGAGCTGCATCACCGGCAGGTACAGCGGCGCCGCGGACAGGTACACGGCGAGCCGACGGGCCTGCGGGGAGGCGGCACGCCAGAAGACGCGGACGCGATCCTCGCCGCTGAGGTCCTCCGCGGCCCGTACCGGCGCTGTGGACGCGGGATGGTCGGCGCGCACCCAGCCCGCGGCCGCGGCCAGCGACTGTCCGGTGGCCCCCGACACCAGCCGCGCCCAGCTCTCGACCGAGGGACGGCGCAGCGCGAGCACGGGGACGGGCAGCGCGTGCGGTTCGACGCGCCCCTTGTCGGGCCGGAACTCCAGTGCCCCGGCGGGTCCTTCGCGCCGCCGCAGCAGTCCGCGCCGGGCCGGCAGATGGGTGCGCAGCCACAGGCGCTGCGGGAGCGGCTGCACGACGGCGACGGGAGCGGTCGCCGCCCAGCGGTACAGCAGTCGCTGCATGTGGCCGCTGCGCCACATCGGCCCCGCGCAGTCGCTCAGTACCAACGTCACCCGGTGGCCCGTGGGGTCACTGAGCTGTTCGGGCGCGTGCAGCGGGCCGGTGTGCTCGGGCGCGGGGGCCCAGCCCGGCAGGCCGCCCGGGGCCTCGTGGAGGTAGTGCACCTGCACCTCGCGGAAGGCCCCGGCGCGCTCGCAGACCTGCCGCAGCTCGTCGAGCGCCTGCTGCCACACCACGGTCGAGGTGGAGACGTCCATCAGGAGCAACAGGCGTGCCTCGCGGCGCCGTTCCGTGCGCAGGACAGGTACGACGAGCCCGGACTCGGCGGCCCGTTCCGCGGTGGCCCGCTCGTCGAGGACGCGCGGCACGGGCCGTACGGGCGCGCGGTAGCGCTGGAGGGGACGTAACCCGGCCTGCAGGGCGAGGGGTTCGGGCAGGGCGGGGGCGGCGGGGACACGTACGGGAGCCGTCCGGACCCCGGTGGCGGCCTCGCCGGGGCCGGGTGCGAAGAGCCGGGCGCCGTCGGGCTGCCGGTCCGCGCCGTCCGCCGGGTCGGGGGTGGTGCGTGGTCCGGCCGGCAACGGGTCGGGGCCGTCGGCGGGTGACCGGGTGGCCTCGGATGCCCTGGCCGGGGTCCGGCCCGGCGGGCTTTCCGGTGCGGGCAGCCAGTGCGCCAGCCACAGGGCGTCCGCGAGCTCCTCCACACCCGGCGTGAGGCCGGCGTCACGCAGCCGCGCGACCAGCGCCGCGAGCACGTCGCTCACGTCGTCGGCGGGGATGCCGGGAGCCCGGGACGCCATCGGCTACCTCGGCCCGCGGTCCAAGGGCTGCATCAGCAGCTCCGAGATCTCCTCGCGCCGGGTCGTGTCCCTGGCGGCGTGCTGGGCGAGGAAGATGGCGTTGAGGAGCTGGTCGGTGGGGCGCAGCGCGCCGTCCGCCTCGGCCTGGGTGAAGCGGTCGACGAGGTCGTGGTTGGCCTCGTGCGCGTCCTGGCCGAAGTGCGCCTGGACCAGTGCCGCGAGCCGCTCGGCGCGCGGTGCCTTCAGGTCGAGGGGGATGCAGCGGCGCAGCAACGGGGCCGGGAACTCCCGCTCCCGGTTGCTGGTCAGCACGACGAACGGGAAGGCCCGGCAACGTACCTGACCGCCCGTCACCGCCACCCGTCGGCCGTCGTCGGTGAGCACCTCCACCACCGGTGTGCGGTCGGCGATCCGCTCCAGCTCGGGGATGGCGAACCTGCCCTCCTCCAGGACGTTCAGGAGGTCGTTGGGCAGGTCGATGTCGCTCTTGTCCAGCTCGTCGATGAGCAGCACGCGGGGCCGGCCGGCGGCGAGGAGCGCGGTGCCGAGCGGCCCCAGCTTGATGTACCGGCCGATGTCCTCCGACTCCGGCCCTCCGTCACCCGCCTCCCGCTGCTCCTGTGCGGCCCGCCGCAGTTGGGCGTCCTGCAGGCGGCCGATGGCGTCGTAGCTGTACAGCCCGTCGCGCAGTTCGCTGCGGCTCACGATCGGCCACTCCAGCACGCGGCCGAGGCCGAGTTCGTACGCGATGGAGTGGGCCAGTGTGGACTTGCCGACGCCCGGATCGCCGGTGACGAGGAGAGGGCGCCTCAAGTACAGGGCGGCGTTGACGAGTTCGAGGGTGTCGGAGTCCTGGACGGGCAGCGGGACGGTGCGGGCGCCGAGCCTG
The DNA here is from genome assembly GCF_030551255.1 of Streptomyces sp. NL15-2K. Classification (GTDB taxonomy): domain Bacteria; phylum Actinomycetota; class Actinomycetes; order Streptomycetales; family Streptomycetaceae; genus Streptomyces. The sequence goes on along the minus strand of NZ_CP130630.1, from coordinate 7,775,650 downwards.
CGGTGGGTGGACGAGTCGAGGGCCGGGACGTCGTAGGGCACGGGCTCCGCGTCGAAGGCCCGCCAGGGCGGCGGGTCCGGAAGCTGTTCGATCCTGGCTGGATCCGGACGCCCGATGCCCTGGTAGATGTACCACTCGCTCATGGTGCGCTCCTCGTCGACGGTCGGTGGTAGTCCACGTCCTGGCCGACGGGGGCGGTGCGCGCCCACAACGGGCCCCTGGGAATGTACCCAGCCCAGGCCGGCCACACCGGCTCTTTCGGCCAGCCTGGGCGGAGTTCCCCCGGATGTTTCGCATCGTCTTCACCGCGGTGCGTCCAGGGGGTTGCCCTCTTCCCCCGGCAGCGGGCGCCGTGGGTCGTCGTACAGGAGCGCCAGCGGCTCGGCCCAGGCGCGGTCCGGGCGCTGCTCGCTGATGTCCTGCCGCAGGTGGCGCAGTCGGTCCGGGAGTTCGGCCGGCGAGCCGAGGGAGCCGAGCAGTTCCTCCGCCTTGGCGTAGAGAAGGTCGCATGCCTCGGTGCAGGCGTGGGCGGACTTGCCGTCGATGGACCAGAGGGCGACACCGTGACCGCTCTCCAGTGCCAGCCTCATCGCGGTCTGCCCCTGCCCGTGCCCGGCTGGACGGCACATGACGGGTATGGCGTCGACGGCCGCCTCCTGGTAGGTACCGGGGCTCGCCGGGACGCCTCGCGGCGGGGTGCGCCAGCCGCCGAAGCGCCGCTGGGCCGTCATCGCCTGCCAGCGGTCGGCCCACAGTTTGTCCGGATCTCCACGGCGTGCGAGGGAGCGCAGCACCACTTGGCGGCGTGCGCCGAGGTGTCCGGTGTCGTTGAGCTGGGCGATGTCGTCGAACCGCCAGCGGTGTACGGCGGTGTCGAAGTGCTCGGCGGGCAGGGCCACTTCCAGCGGTACGGGCCTGCCTTTGCGGTCCTTGGTCCGCAGCAGTGTGCCGAGCGGGCCGCGCAGTGGCTGGACGAGTTCATCGGGCAGGTATCCGTGGCCGGAGTCCTCCGAATCGTACATTTCGGGCTCGCCGCTGCCGTCGCCGTCGTCCAGCCAGATCTGCCAGTAGAAGCGGACGGGACCCGGGCCGATCACCGGGTCGAGCACCACGGCCACTGTGGGTCCCTCACCGGGGCCCGGGTAGGGAATGACGACTCGGGCCGGCCCGTCCGCGGGGGCGGGTTCCAGCTCCGGGGGCAGGCGGACGTCCCTGACGAAGTCGTGCATGTCCCGCCGTGGGTGGCGGCCCAGCCGTCGCTGTATCCACCGTGCGAGCTCATCGCAGTCGCCGCCCCGGGAACGTGTGTACGCCTCCACGTACTTGAGGTAGCGCAGAGGCGTGAACGCGTCCAGCGGCCGCGTCCCCTCGTAGAGCATCCCGTGGCCGTCGCGCCAGGCCGGCAGTTCACGGGTCTCACCCGGCCCCACGTTCCCGCTGCGGGTCCGGCGCACGAGGAGCTCCACGGTGGGCGTGTCGGGCGGGGCGGGCAGCGCGGCGAGCAGGCGCAGCGCGGCACACCGGTCCCGCGGAGTCCACCGCTCTCCCCGGTCGGCCGGAATCTCGGCCTCCTGAAGGTCTGTCCAGTTGTCCCCGTTCTCGGAGCGGGGGTCCCCGCCGTGCCACTCGTCGTGGGCGGCCATCACCGTGCGGTACGTCTGCCCGAAGCGGCGCAGCGCGGAGATCGCCACCGCCTTCCCGCCGTCCTGCTGTTTGCGTCGCGACTTGACCAGTCCTACGACGGCTCCGGTGCCCGGATCGAGCAGCGGGCCGCCCGAGACTCCGGCGGGGAAGTCGATGTCGGGCTTGATGATCAGCCCGTACGGGGGCTCCTGGCCGTTGATCTCGGCGTCGACCGCTCTGGCGTGGGTGTGCGGCGGCTCCGGGTAGTAACCGAACACCTTGACGGCACCGGAGCGCAGTGCGGCCCGGTCGGCGAGCCACACGCACTCGTGCTGGTACTGCTCGGGGTCACCCGCCAGCCGCACCAGGGCCAGGTCCTCCTCCAGCGGTACGGTGGCCCGCCCCGGGTCGGTGAGCAGCCACCGCTCCAGCCGCGCCTCGGCGTCGACGCCCTCGCCGCGTACCCGGAAGACGAGGCTCTGGTCCGCAGCGAGATGGCGCCGCAGAACATGGGCGGCGGTGAGGACCCAGCCGGGCGCGACGAAGAACCCACTCCCCCACAGCGGCCGGTCGTCGCCTTCGGCGGCCAGCAGGTGGACGGTGGCGGCCCGGGCGAGCGCGTACAGGCGCTCGTTGTTCTCAGTCATGCGCGGGCTGCGCGGGGGGCTCACCGGCGCTCGGCGCGGGCCCCGGCGGCTCGGTCCGCCCGTCGAACTGCCAGGTGAGCGTGACCTGTAGGGACGCCTTGGCCTCTCCCCGGGCCAGCACGGCGACGGCCAGGCCCTCCTTGGCGGTGAACTCCACGCCGAAGGAGATGGCGGCCTCGTGCGGGGCGACGGCGCGGGCGGCGTCGAGGACGGAACTGCCCACGCCCGTGATCAGCTCCTGGAGCTGAACCACCTTGGCCCTGGCGGCATCGGTGAACCCGACGTCCTCCTGCTCACCGTAGGCCTCGCCTTCCCCGATCCGGGCGGTGATCACTGTGCCGTCCGGCAGCTTGATCTCCTGGATGTGACTCATGCCGCTCCCCCGTCGAGCCTTTGCGCCGTCCAACCGGCCACGTCCGGCGCCCACTTGAACTGCGACGAGGCTAATGCGCCGGTCGGTTGCGGCGCGACCCCGCAAGCCGCTCGAATCCGGGCACGCGACGCGCGGCCTACCCTTGAGAAGTAGACGTTCGAGGGCTTGTCCCGTCCGCATCAGGAGCAAGAGTTGTATTTCACCGACCGTGGCATCGAAGAGCTGGAGAAGCGGCGCGGCGAGGAGGAGGTCACCTTCGAGTGGCTCGCCGAGCAGCTACGGGCTTTCGTGGATCTGAACCCGGACTTCGAGGTGCCGGTGGAGCGGCTGGCGACGTGGCTGGCCCGGCTGGACGACGAGGACGAGGACGACGAGTAGGGCCTGCGGGAGGGAATGCCGGGTGGGGCGCCTGTGGGCGCCCCTTTTTGTGTCCCAGAACGGGTGTCTTGACTTTCCCTGACCGCGATATATCGTGAATTGCAGAAGACGCGATATGGCGCGTCACGGCGGGGAGGTCTGCACCATGTCCCAGTGGTCCGTCACGGAACCCGAGAAGCTCACGTTCGACGATCCCGTCACGGCCCTCCACGTACGCATCGTCGACGGAACGGTGAACGTGGTGGGCACCGACGAAGGTTCCGCCCGCCTGGAGGTCTCCCGGATCGAGGGACCGCCCCTGGTGGTGACCCAGGAGGACGGCACCCTCACCGTGGCGTACGACGACCTGCCGTGGAAGGGCTTCCTGAAGTGGCTCGACCGCAAGGGCTGGCGGCGCAGTGCCGTCGTCTCCCTGGCCGTGCCGGCCGAGACCCGCGTCGAGGTGGGCGTGGTCAGCGCCGGTGCCGTCGTCTCCGGGATGCGCGGGACGTCCGTGGTGAAGGGCGTCTCCGGTGACACGACACTCGTCGGGCTGTCCGGCCCGGTCCGCGCCGACACGGTCTCCGGGAACCTGGAGGCCCAGGCCGTCACCGGCGACCTGAGGTTCAACTCCGTCTCCGGCGACCTCACGGTGGTCGAGGGCTCCGGCTCCTCCGTGCGGGCCGATTCGGTCAGCGGCTCCATGATCGTCGACCTCGATCCGGACGGCCCCACCGATGTGCGGCTGACCAACGTGTCGGGCGAGATAGCCATCCGGCTGCCGCATCCGGCGGACGCGGAGGTCGAGGCGAACACCGCGAGCGGCACGATCTCCAACGCCTTCGACGGCCTCCGGGTGCACGGCCAGTGGGGCGCGCACCGGATCACCGGCCGCCTCGGCACGGGCAGCGGCAAGCTGCGGGCGACGACCGTCTCCGGCTCCATCGCCCTGCTGCGCAGGCCACCCCGGGAGGACGAGGACGAGCGCTGGGACGACGCCGGGGACTCCGGCACGCGGGCGGAGGACACCAGGTCCGGGGCCGGCGACCGGACGGACGGTCCGCGGAGCGACCCGACGGACGCCCCCCGGGACGGCTTGGGAGACAATTCCGCTTCCGGCCCGGGCGAGGGCTCGACCAGCGCCCCGGCCGACAGCACGACCGACAAGAAGGTGCTCTGACATGCCTCCCGTCTTCGCCCACGGCCGCCTCCGCCTCTACCTGCTGAAGCTCCTGGACGAGGCCCCGCGCCACGGCTACGAGGTGATCCGCCTCCTGGAGGAGCGCTTCCAGGGCCTGTACGCGCCGTCGGCGGGCACCGTCTACCCCCGCCTGGCCAAGCTGGAGGCCGAGGGCCTGGTCACCCACACCACCGAGGGCGGCCGCAAGGTGTACGCCATCACGGACGCGGGCCGCGCCGAACTGGCCGACCGCAGCGGCGAACTTGCCGACCTGGAACTGGAGATCCGGGAGTCGGTCGCGGAACTCGCCGCCGAGATCCGGGCCGATGTGCGCGGCGCGGCGGGCGACCTGCGGCGCGAGATCCGGGCGGCGGCCTCCGAGGCCCGCCGCGGGGGCGGACCCCGGACCGGGGCCGAACAGGACGCCGCCTTCGGGGACCACACGGACCACACCGACAAGGAGGCGTGGCGCGCGGCCAAGGAGGAGATGCGCCGCGTCAAGCAGGAGTGGAAGGAGCAGGCCCGCCGGGCCAAGGACGAGAGCCGACGGTCCCGCGAGGAGGCCCAGCGGGCCCGCCGCCAGGCCAAGGAGGCACAGGAGCGGGCCCGGGCGCAGGCGCAGGAGGAGGTGCAGCGCATCGCCCGGCGCGTCCAGGAGCAGGTCCAGGACCACTTCAGCCGGGGCGACTGGCCGACAGGCGTGCGTGAGGGACTGACGGAACTGGCCAAGGAGTTCGGCGAGTTCGGAAAGGACTACGGCAAGGGGTTCGGGAAGGACTTCGGCTTCGGCCGGGGCTACGGCAACGCGGAGAAGGCGGCACCGACCGCCGAGTACTCGCACGCCCCGGAGGACTTCCCTGCGGAGTACGAGCCGACCTGGGCCCACGAGGACTCCACCGGCGACCCGGCCCGCGACCTGGACCGTCTGCTCGACCGTTTCCGGGACGACATCCGCGACGCCGCCCGGGACCACGGCGTCACACCCGACCAGCTCCGCGACGCCCGCCGCCACCTCTCGACGGCGGCGGCCCACATCGGGGCACTGCTACGCGCCCCGAAGGCCTAGGCATCGCCCACGCGGTCGACGGGCGGCGGGCCCCCGACCAGCCCGCCGCCCTCCCCGCACCTCTCCCACCACGCACCGGTCAACCCGCCTGGGCCTCTCCCGCGCCGTACAGCACCCGCGTCAGCGACTCGTGCGTCGCCCCGTGGTCGGCGAGAACCTCTGCGGGGACTCCGGGCCGGACAGCGAGGGCCAACAGGATGTGTTCGTCGCCGACGTGACGGTCCCGACGGGCGACGGCGATGCGCAGGGCCTTCTCCAGCACCTCCTTGGCGCCCCGGCTGAAGGACCGGCGGCTCGCCCACCACCCCTTGTCCTTCCGGTCGCCGGACATCGCCCCGACGCCGTGCACCTCCTCGACCCGGGCGACGATCTCCGAGACGTCGATCCCCAGTCCCGCCAGGGCATCGGCCTCGGCCTGGGACAACCCGGCACGCCGCCGCGCCTCGACCAGCGCCGCCCGGACCTCTTCCCTCCGCTCCCCCAGCCCGACCGCGGCCAAGGCGAACGAGGCACGGCTGCCCTCCCGGTCGAGCAGAGCGAGCAGCACGTGCTCCGCGTCCACGGACTGCACCCCAGCCCTCTCCGCATGCTCGACCGCCCCCCGCACCACGTCCCGGGCGTCCTTCGTGAACCGCTCGAACATCAATGCCTCCCGTACTTCTTGTGCACGGCCTGCCTGCTCACACCGAGCTCCGCGGCGATCTCCTGCCACGACCAGCCCTGATTGCGCGCACTACGCACCTGCACGGCCTCCAACTGCTCCAGCAGCCGGCGCAACGCGGCGACGGCCCGCAGCCCGACCCGGGGATCGCGATCACCCGCACGCTCGGCGAGATCCGTTGCTTCACTCATGACGTCAACCTACGTTGACAGGCCCTCGACTGTCAACCATCATTGACACACACCAACGGCCGGCCCGGAAACCGGACCGGCCGCAAGACGGAAGAGTTACTGGCCGTTCGTGAGGACGATCTTGCCGAACTGCCCCCCGGACTCCATCCGCGCAAAGCCCTCGCGGGCCCGGTCCAGAGGCAGCACCTCGTCGATGACCGGACGCACACCGGCGGCGGCGCAGAAGGAGAGCAGGTCCTCCAGCTCGTCCTTGGTCCCCATCGTCGACCCCACGATCTTGAGCTCCAGGAAGAAGATCCGGGTCAGCTCGGCATGCGAGGGCCGGTCACCACTGGTGGCGCCGGAAATGACGAGCGTGCCACCCGGCTTCAGGGACTTCACCGAGTGCGACCAGGTGGCGGCACCCACGGTCTCGATGACGGCGTCGACCCGCTGCGGCAGCCGAGCCCCCGACTCCAGGGCCTCCACGGCCCCCAGCTCAACCGCCCGCTTCCGCTTCGCCTCGTCCCGGCTGGTGGCGAAGACCCGCAGCCCGGCCGCCTTCCCGAGCACGATCGCGGCCGTGGCGACACCGCCCCCAGCGCCCTGGACGAGCACGGAGTCACCGGGCCTGACCCCCGCGTTCGTGAACAGCATCCGGTACGCCGTCAGCCAGGCCGTGGGCAGGCAGGCGGCCTCCTCGAAGGAGAGCTCCTTGGGCTTCGGGAGGAGGTTCCACGTCGGTACGGCGACCTGCTCGGCGAACGTCCCCTGATAGCGCTCGGTGAGGATAGAGCGGGGCTCCTTGGGGCCGACACCGTGCCCGCTCTGTCCGATGACGGAGTGCAGGACGACCTCGTTGCCGTCCTCGTCGACACCGGCGGCGTCACAGCCGAGGATCATCGGCAGCTTGTCCTCCGCGAGGCCGACGCCGCGCAGGGACCACAGGTCGTGATGGTTGAGGGAGGCGGCCTTGACGGTGACGACACTCCAGCCGGGGCGGGCCTCGGGAGCCGGACGCTCTCCCAACTCGAGGCCGGCGAGCGGCTGGTCGCGGTCGATTCGGGCGGCGTAGACAGCGAACATGACCTTGACGATAGGCTCCGCCGGCGGCGCGGGGAACCAGGGTGCGCTGTGACACACGCCCTGCTGCCGGGGTGAGTCCAGTCACCCCGCGTCCCCTGTCACCCGGCGTTGGTGCCGGACGAGGGTGGGTCGCGCAGCCCGGCGCTTACGGGGCGCCGCCTGCGCCCACGCGTGCCGCCCTAGGCGGCACGAATGCCCGCAGCTGGGCGAGCCGACTGCCTGCAGCTGACGCGGACCGGCTGCCAGCTGGGCGGACGGACCACGCACCCGCAGTCGCCCACGGCGACAAGGGGCCGTGTCGGGGGGTGTCCGCCCGCAGCGGTTGGCGCGTCAACACGGGCACCTTGCCAGGTGACCGATTCCGCGCCGTTCCGAGGACGGACACCCCCCGGCGCGGCCCCGACCCACCGCACCACCGAAGGCGCTACCCGCACCCCCACCGAACCCGCACAGGCCGCCGCAGGCTCCCCGGCCCAACAGCCGCAGGCACCCCCACAGGCCGCCGGAGGCACCCGCACAGCCCCAGCCGCCGGAGGCACCCGCACAGACCACCCCAGGCACCCCAGGCACCCCCGACCCAACCGCCGCAGGCACCCCCACAGGCCGCCGCAGGCACCCGCACAGACCACCCCAGCCGCCCCAGGCACCCCCGACCCAACCGCCGCAGGCACCCCCACAGGCCGCCGCAGGCACCCGCACAGACCACCCCAGCCGCCCCAGGCACCCCCGGCCCAACCGCCGGAGGCACCCGCACAGGGCTACCGCCGAGCAACCCCCTCCGCCCGAGCCGCCGCAGCCACCGCCGCCGTAACAGCCGGAGCCACCCGCTCGTCGAACGGCGACGGAATCACATAGTCCGCAGCCAGGTCGTCCCCGACCACAGCCGCCAGCGCCTCGGCCGCCGCCAGCTTCATCCCCTCGGTGATCCGGGAGGCCCGCACCTGCAACGCCCCCGCGAAGATCCCGGGGAACGCCAGCACGTTGTTGATCTGGTTCGGGAAGTCCGACCGCCCGGTGGCCACCACGGCCGCGTACTTGTGCGCCACATCGGGGTGCACCTCGGGGTTCGGGTTGGCCATGGCGAACACGAACGCCCCCGGAGCCATCGACGCCACCGCGGCCTCCGGCACCGTACCGCCCGAAACCCCGATGAAGACGTCGGCACCTTCCAGCGCCGCCTCCAGCGACCCGACGATCCCCGCCTTGTTCGTGAACCCGGCCAGCTCCCGCTTGACCGACGTCAGATCGTCCCGGTCCCCCGACACGATCCCCTTCCGGTCCGCGACGGCGACATCCCCGATCCCGGCCTCGACCAGCATCTTCGCGATGGCGACACCAGCCGCGCCCGCGCCCGAGATGACGGCCCGCAGATCACCGAGCCCACGCCCCGTCAGCCGCGCGGCGTTCCGCAGCGCCGCCAGCGTCACCACCGCCGTACCGTGCTGGTCGTCGTGGAAGACCGGAATGTTCAGCCGCTCCTGCAGCTTCCGCTCGATCTCGAAGCACCGCGGCGCCGAGATGTCCTCCAGGTTCACGCCACCGAAGGACGGCGCGAGCCGCACCACGGTCTCGACGATCTCGTCGACGTCCGTGCAGTCCAGCGCGATCGGAACCGCGTCCACGCCCCCGAACTGCTTGAACAGAATCGCCTTCCCCTCCATCACCGGAAGGGAGGCCTCGGGCCCGATGTCGCCGAGCCCGAGCACGGCCGTACCGTCCGTCACGACGGCGACCACCGACGACTTCCACGTGTAGTCGTGGACCAGGTCCGGCTGCTCCGCGATGGCGCTGCACACCTTCGCGACGCCGGGCGTGTACGCCAGGGACAGGTCGTCCTTGTCCCGGACCGGCACGGTGGCCTGCACGGCCATCTTGCCGCCGCGGTGCAGCGCGAACGCCGGATCGAAGGAATCGAGGGGCTCGGCCCCGCCCTCCTGCTCCGTATTGCTGTCGCTGCGAGGATTGACGATCTCCGCTGCCACTTTGTTCTACCCCTTAGGTCTTCATGGTTTGAGGGTGGCCACTCCTGGTTGAGAAGTGGGCGGGCACCGCGTACGGCCCTGATGGTGCTGCGCACGGGATACGCACGGGCACATACGCGACGGGCGCGCCGCACACGCGCCCTGAGCCCCGGATGAGGGGTGTGAAGAACCTTCTTACCCGACGGACGGCGCTGACGACGAGTCCATAACGCGCAAGGCCCGCAAGATCACACGCCGCACGATGCAAGCCGAAGCGAGCCGAACGCAAGCCGGCACCACACGAGCCGAAGCAAGCCGAACACGAGCCGACACTCCACAAGCCGCCACGACGACAGCACAAGGACGACAGCCACGTGTCGGTGACATGGATCATGCCGAAATCCAGGGACAACCTTAGAGAGCCCTTGACGGGGTCGGGACGGCCACCGAACCGGCCGCCACCAGCACAGACCCGATCGTCCGAATCCCGGCACACACCGGAGATCTTCCGGCCGGAAGGACAGATTCCCGTAGATGGTGCGGTCGGGATGTACCGACCTGGTGCGGTTCGGGGGTCGCCCGTTATCCGATTTTGACATGGCGGGCCCCATGAATGCCTCAGTCCGAATGGCAAGATGCCGTAATCACACAAGGTCGCGACACTCGAAGGCGCGTGCTCTCGTCGACCCAGGACCCATCAGGATCCAAGGCAGCCGCCGAACCCATCGGCAGCTGCCCGCCCCATCGGCAACTCCACCCATCCGCCGGAGGAACCCACCATGACCGCAAGCTCCACCCGTCGTACGACCGCCGCGCACCATCGGCTAGCAGCGGTCGGTGCGATCGCGGTCGCAGGCACCCTGCTGCTCACCGGCTGCGGTGACCAGACCAAGGACAGCGGCTCGGACAGCACCGACACCGCCTCGGCGAGCGCGGCCCCGCTGGCCGACAAGCTGCCGAAGGAGATCCGTGACAAGGGCGTCATCCAGGTCGGTTCCGACATCGCCTACGCGCCGGTCGAGTTCAAGGACAGCTCCGGCAAGACGGTCGGCATAGACCCGGACCTGGCGGCCGCGATGGGCAAGCAGCTGGGTGTGACGTTCGAGTTCGAGAACGGCACGTTCGACACGCTGATCACCGGTCTGCGCTCCAAGCGGTACGACATCGCCATGTCCGCGATGACCGACACCAAGGACCGCCAGGAGGGCATCGACTCCGACACCGGCAAGAAGGTCGGTGAGGGCGTCGACTTCGTGGACTACTTCACCGCCGGTGTCTCGATCTACACCAAGAAGGGCGACGACCAGGGCATCAAGACCTGGTCCGACCTGTGCGGCAAGAAGCTCGTGGTGCAGCGCGGCACGGTCTCCGAGGACCTCGCCAAGTCCGAGGCGAAGAAGTGCACCGGCGGCAAGACGATCTCCATCCAGCCCTTCGACAACGACCAGCAGGCCCAGACCCGCCTGCGCGCGGGCGGCGCCGACGCCGGTTCCTCCGACTTCCCCGTGGCCGCGTACGCCGTGAAGACGTCCGGCGGCGGCAACGACTTCCAGATCGTCGGCGAACAGGTCGAGGCGGCGCCGTACGGCATCGCCGTCGCCAAGGACCAGACCCAGCTGCGGGACGCCCTGAAGGCCGCGCTGGACGCTGTCATCAAGAACGGCGAGTACGAGAAGATCCTTACGAAGTGGGGCGCCGCCGACGGCGCCATCAAGGAAGCCGTCATCAACGGCGGCAAGTGACCGCGCGCCGCGGCCACTGAAAGGCAACACCCGTGACTGTTGACATCGACAAGACGGACGGGCCGGCGGACACCCCGCCGGCCGGCCCGGAGGCCATCAAGGCCATCCCGGTCCGTCACTACGGGCGGTACGTCTCCGCCGTAGTCGCCCTCGCCGTACTGGGCGGGATCATCTACGCGTTCTCCCAGGGCAAGATCAACTGGGGAGCGATCCCGGACTACTTCTTCAACGACCGCATCCTCAGCGGCGTGGGCAAGACGCTCATGCTCACGGTGCTGTGCATGCTCATCGGCGTCGTCGGCGGCATCCTGCTGGCGGTGATGCGCCTGTCGAAGAACCCCGTGACCTCGTCCATCGCCTGGTTCTACATCTGGTTCTTCCGCGGCACCCCGGTCCTGGTCCAGCTCATCGTCTGGTTCAACCTGGGCCTGGTCTTCGAGTACATCAACCTCGGGCCGATCTACAAGGACGAGTGGTCGCAGTTCATGACCCCGTTCCTGACGGCGCTGCTGGGCCTCGGCCTCAACGAGGCGGCGTACATGGCGGAGATCTGCCGGGCCGGTCTGCTCTCGGTCGACGAGGGCCAGACCGAGGCGGCGCACGCGCTGGGCATGAGCCACGGCAGGACGCTGCGCCGGATCGTCGTCCCGCAGGCGATGCGCGTGATCGTGCCGCCCACGGGCAACGAGGTCATCAACATGCTGAAGACGACCTCTCTGGTGTCCGTGGTCCAGTACTCGGAGCTGCTCCGCGTCGCCCAGGACATCGGCCAGACCTCCGGCGCCCCGGCCGAGATGCTGTTCCTCGCCGCTGCCTGGTACCTGGTGCTGACCTCGGTGTTCAGCGTCGGCCAGTACTACCTCGAGAGGTACTACGCGCGCGGTTCGAGCCGGACGCTCCCGGACACGCCGTTCCAGAAGATCAAGGCGAACATGCTGTCCCTCGGGAACTGGAGGCGTTGACCCATGAGCACGATCCCCATGGTCAAGGCCGAGGGTGTCCACAAGTCCTTCGGTCCGGTCGAGGTCCTCAAGGGCATCGACCTGGAAGTGAAGTCCGGCGAGGTCTTCTGCCTCATCGGCCCCTCCGGATCCGGCAAGTCGACCTTCCTGCGCTGCATCAACCACCTGGAGAAGGTCAACGCCGGCCGGCTGTACGTCGACGGAGAGCTGGTCGGCTACCGCCAGAAGGGCGACAAGCTGTACGAGCTCAAGGACAGCGAGGTCGCGCTGAAGCGCCGGGACATCGGCATGGTCTTCCAGCGCTTCAACCTGTTCCCGCACATGACGGCCGTGGAGAACGTCATGGAGGCCCCGGTCCAGGTCAAGGGCGTGAGCCGGGCGCAGGCCCGGGAGCGGGCGCAGCAGCTGCTGGAGCGGGTCGGCCTGGCCGACAAGGCGGCCAGCTACCCCTCGCAGCTCTCCGGCGGCCAGCAGCAGCGGGTCGCCATCGCCCGGGCCCTCGCCATGGACCCGAAGCTCATGCTCTTCGACGAGCCGACCTCGGCCCTCGACCCGGAGCTGGTCGGCGACGTCCTCGACGTCATGCGCGACCTCGCAGAGTCCGGCATGACGATGATCGTCGTCACCCACGAGATGGGCTTCGCCCGCGAGGTCGGCGACAGCCTGGTCTTCATGGACGGCGGCGTGGTGATCGAGTCCGGCGATCCGAGGGACGTCCTGACGAACCCGCAGCACGAACGGACGCAGTCGTTCCTGTCGAAGGTTCTGTAGCACTGCAGCAAGCTGCGGCGATCACGGAAGGGGCGGTACGGGGTTCCCGTACCGCCTCTTTCTCGTGTTCTCGTGCCACCGCTACTTCAGCGCCAGCAGCAACGTGTCCGAAGGCGAGCACCACACCGGCCGCGCCTCCCCGAACCCCGTCTCGCGCAGCACGCGCGCGTGCCACGCCGCCGAGGGCATGTCGCCGTCCGCGTGCTCGCCGTAGATCTCGAAGCGCCTGGCCGTCGGCTCGGCCAGCACCGGATCCTTGGCCGCCACCTGCCACCACTCGGCCCAGTCGAGGGCCCCGTCCCGCTTGGCCTGATCCATGCCCGCGTGCCGCAGTGCGCGCTCCGCCGCGTTGATCCGGGGCGTGGTGTCGTCGATCATGTGGTCCGCGTTCATGAAGACACCGCCGTCGCGGACGAGCTCCGCGACCTGACCGTAGAGGGCCGCGAGGGGTTCGCTGTGGAGCCAGTGCAGGGCCGTGGCGGTCAGGACGGCGTCGTAGGAGTCGTACGGCAGCCCGGCCGGCCACTCGTGGTCCTTGAGGTCGGCGGTGACGAAGGTGACGCGCTCGTCGCCCGCGAAGGTGCCCTCGGCGATGGCGAGGAGGGCCGGGTCGAGGTCGACGCCGGTGCTGGTGGCCTCCGGGAACCGGGCGAGCAGCCGGGCCGTGATGGTCCCCGTGCCGCACGCGAGGTCCAGCACACGCGGCGCGGTGCCGACGAGGGCCTCGACCATGTCGAGCATGATCCGGAAGCGGTCCTCCCGGTCGGGCATGTACCACTCCTGCTGGCGGTCCCAGCTCTCCTGCCAGGCCTGCCAGTCGGTGCCGGCCGTGGTGGTGTCCGTGTCCGTCATCGAGCCCCTCCATCATGCGATGTCATGCGATGTCATGTAACGCATGTCACGTAATACCCTGGATGCACGACCGGCTGTTACCCCGACCGCATCACGACCATAGAGCGCCTCCGTAAGGACTACAAGTGGAACTGGCCTATTACTCGGACTACGCCGTACGTCTCGTCAACAGCGAGGAACCGGCCCGGGGCAAGGACGCGCTGACCTCGGTCGAAGCCGTCCGCGACCTGTTCGGGGTCAATCAGTCGGCGGCCCGCCGCGCCACCGACGCGGACGTGACACGGTTCCGCTCGGTCCGCGCCCGGCTGCGCGCGGTCTTCGAGGCGGCGGACGGCGGCGACGAGACCCTCGCGGTGGACCTGCTGAACTCACTGCTGCTGGAGTTCCCGGTGAGCCCACAGATCTCCGGCCACGACTTCCGGGACGACGACGGCCGCCCGCTGTGGCACATGCACCTGGCGGACCACCCCTCCAACGCGACCGCCGGCTACGCGGCCATCGCGGCGATGGGCCTGGCGTTCCACCTGACCGAGTACGGCGTGGACCGCCTCGGCATGTGCGAGGCGGCGCCGTGCCGCAACGCCTACCTGGACACGTCCACGAACCGCTCCCGGCGCTACTGCTCCGACCGCTGCGCCACCCGCGCCAACGTGGCCGCCTACCGCGCCCGCAAGCGCCTGGAGGCGGACCGGTCGGGCAGGACGGGCCTGGCGGCCGACAGCGCCCAGCGCAGCAGGGCCAGCGGCGAGCGCTGATCCGGCCGACGCGGCCGGAAACGGAAGCGGACCTTGCCCAGGATCAGTTCGTCGGGCACGGCCCCGTAGTCGGTGCTGTCGCCACCGGCGTACGCGTTGTCCCCGAGCACCCACCAGCCGCCCTCGCGGCGCTCCGCCGCGCGCTTGACGACGAGCAGGTCCTGCTGGAACGGATGGCGCAGAACGACGATGTCACCCGGCCTGATCCGCCCCCCGTGCCGCACCACGAGCCAGTCCCCGTGATACAGCGTGGGCACCATCGACGGCCCGGTCACCTCGACCCAGCCGAAGGGCCGGTCCGCCCTCCCCCGTTCGGCATCCTGCGACAGCTCCGGCATCACCCGGCACCTCCCCGGTTCATCCTCCACCAGTCTCAGTCTCACCCCGGACTTTTGTCCTAAGCCCATGGGGGCACTCGCGAAATCCCCTCTCCCGGGGAGTAATGTCGCACCTGAGAAGACGATCACGAGGAAGGATTGCTCCATGCTTTCCCGCCTGTTCGCCCCCAAGGTCAAGGTCAGCGCCCACTGCGACCTGCCCTGCGGCGTGTACGACCCGGCCCAGGCCCGCATCGAGGCGGAGTCGGTGAAGGCCATCCAGGAAAAGATGGCCGGCAACGACGACCCGCACTTCCAGGCGCGCGCCACCACCATCAAGGAGCAGCGCGCGGAGCTCGCGAAGCACCACGTCTCCGTGCTGTGGAGCGACTACTTCAAGCCCCCGCACTTCGAGAAGTACCCGGAGCTGCACCAGCTGGTCAACGACGCCCTCAAGGCCCTCTCGGCCGCCAAGGGCTCGACCGACCCGGCCACGGGCCAGAAGGCGCTGGACTACATCGCCCAGATCGACAAGATCTTCTGGGAGACCAAGAAGGCCTGACCCCGCGTCAGCCTGCCCGACCGGCGATCGGTGCACCATCGCGGGTCGAGGAACACCCCGAAGGGGCCCGGCCGGACTCGCTCCGGTCGGGCCCCTTCGGCGTGTCCCGGGTGGGAGGGTGCTCCACATGGGAGGGTGCTCCACATGGGAGGGTGCTCCACATGGGAGGGTCGCCCAACCGTCAGTCCTCGCCGGCCTCGGCCTCATCGGCCGTATCGTCCTCCCCCGCCTCCAACAACCCCGCCGCCGCCCCCACGACGCGTGGATCGGGGACGCCGACGACCTCGTCGTCCTTGTCCGTGTAGTCGAAGCGGGCCAGCACGCTGCGCATGGCCTCGACGCGGGCCCGTTTCTTGTCGTTGCTCTTGACCACCGTCCAGGGTGCGTACTCGGTGTCCGTCTGGCGGAACATGGCGACCTTGGCGGCGGTGTAGTCGTCCCAGCGGTCCAGGGAGGCGAGGTCCATGGGGCTGAGCTTCCACTGCCGTACGGGGTCGATCTGGCGGATCGTGAAGCGGGTGCGCTGCTCGCCCCGCGACACCGAGAACCAGAACTTCACCAAGTCCACGCCGTCGTCCACGAGCATCCGCTCGAACAGCGGCGCCTGACGCATGAAGCGCCGGTACTCGTCGTCCGTGCAGAAGCCCATGACCCGCTCCACGCCGGCCCGGTTGTACCAGGACCGGTCGAAGAGCACGATCTCGCCCGCGGTCGGCAGATACTCCACGTACCGCTGGAAGTACCACTGCCCGCGCTCGCGTTCGGTCGGCTTCTCCAGGGCCACGACCCGCGCGCCCCGGGGGTTGAGGTGCTCCGTGAACCGCTTGATCGTGCCGCCCTTGCCGGCCGCGTCCCGGCCCTCGAAGACGATGACGAGCCGGCGTCCCGTCTCCTTGATCCAGCTCTGCAACTTCAGCAGTTCGATCTGCTGGAGCCGCTTGTGCCAGTCGTACTCCCTGCGCTCCATGCGGTGCCCGTACGGGTAGTTCTCCCGCCAGGTGTCGACCGGGCTTCCGTCCGGCTGGATGAGCACGGGATCGTCGTGGTCGCTGTAGTCGACCTTCAGATCGGCCAGTTCGGACAGCAGGGGCGACGACGTCATCGCGTCTTCCTTCCTCACGGTCCCATGGGAACCGCGGCGACTCAGTGGAACCGCGCCGACTCAGTGGAACTGCGGCACGATCAGGTAGATGCCGTACGCCACCACCGCCGCGCACGCGAGGAAGCACAGGCCGGCCTGGGTGACGGCGACGGCGGCGGTGCCGTTCTGTTCCCGGGCGTCCTCGAAGCGGGCGAGGCCGAGGACGCCGAGGGCGAAGACGACGACCACCGCGACGGTGACGCCGATGCTCACCGCGGCGACCTGGCCCAGTGCGCTCCAGTCGAGACTCATGCTGTGAACTCCCGTGACTCAGGCGGCCGTTCCGACCTTGGCGGGCGGCTCGGCGCGGAGGTTGACCTCGTGGTTGTCGTTGACGTTGTCGGCGTGCACCGGGTTGCGGCGGGAGAGGGCCACGATGCCCGCGGCGACGGCCGCGCCCACCAGGGCGACGACGACCGTGCCGACGTTCCCGCCGTGCTTGACGACGCTCGCGGAGACACCGCCGACCAGCGCCGCGGCGGGCAGCGTGACCAGCCAGGCGATCACCATCCGGCCGGCCACGCCCCAGCGGACCTCCGCCAGCCGCCGCCCCAGCCCCGCGCCGAGGATGCTGCCCGAGGCCACCTGCGTGGTGGACAGGGCGAAGCCGAGGTGCGCGGAGGTCAGGATGACGGTCGTGGAGGCGGTCTCCGCGGCGAAGCCCTGCGGCGACTGGATCTCGGTCAGGCCCTTGCCCATCGTGCGGATGATCCGCCAGCCGCCCAGATACGTGCCGAGGCCGATGGCGAGACCCGCGGACGCGATCACCCAGATCGGCGGACCGGCGTCATGACCGAGCGCGCCCGCGGAGATCAGGGTCAGCGTGATGACGCCCATGGTCTTCTGCGCGTCGTTCGTGCCGTGCGCCAGCGAGACCAGTGAGGCCGAGGCGATCTGCCCGAGCCGGAAG
Organism: Streptomyces sp. NL15-2K; assembly: GCF_030551255.1. Lineage (GTDB taxonomy): Bacteria > Actinomycetota > Actinomycetes > Streptomycetales > Streptomycetaceae > Streptomyces. The sequence goes on along the minus strand of NZ_CP130630.1, from coordinate 7,758,514 downwards.
CCCTTGGTCACCGACTGCTTGCGGGCACGGGCGGTGAGCCGGTAGGCGAAGTACGTCGCGATCAGCGCCGCGACCCCGGCCACCACCGGCGAGGCCACCGCCGGGATCAGCACCTTCTCGACGACCTTGTCGAAATGCACGCCGTCGGAGCCGGCACCGACCCAGACCGCCCCGATCAGCCCGCCGAACAGCGCGTGCGAGGAACTCGACGGCAGCCCGACCAACCAGGTCAGCAGGTTCCACAGGATCGCCCCGACCAGGCCTGCGAAGATCATTCCCGGCGTGACGAGGGTGTCGTCCACGATGCCGCCGGAGATTGTCTTCGCAACCTCGGTGGACAGGAAGGCGCCGACCACATTGAGGATCCCGCTGATCAGCACGGCCGTTCTCGGCCGTAGCGCCCCTGTGGCGATGGAAGTGGCCATCGCGTTCGCCGTGTCGTGGAACCCGTTGGTGAAGTCGAAGGCGAGCGCCGTGACGATGACGACGGCCACCAGGAACGTGATGTGGTCCATTCCTTAATGCAAACAAGCGCAAGGCAATCCCAGGCGAACTGCAGGCAAAGGCTGTTCCAGGACCACGCGCGCGAGTGATGGAGGGCCTGTCACGCTGACGTGGTGGAAATTCGGCCGAAGGGTCGGGCGTCGCTGCCTACGATCACCGCATGAGCATCCGTTGGACGTACGCCTTCATCGACCGGCCCCAGGACGTGTTCGGCCGGGCCGGTGGGTTCTGGACCGCGGTGACGGACACGCGGCTGTCCGAACCGCGGGGTGAGCGGGACGAGTTCGTGACCCTCGTGCCGGGTGAGGGCGACGCGTGCGTGAAGGTCCAGGGCGTCGTCGACAGCGCGGGCGGGGCGCATCTCGACTTCGCCGTCGAGGACGTACCGGAGTTCGTCGTGTCGGCGCTGCGGCTCGGGGCGAAGGCGGTGGCCGATCACGGCACGCTGGTCGTGCTGCGCTCCCCCGCCGGGCAGGGGTTCTGCGCGGTGCCGTGGCGCGGCGAGTCGGTCCGGCCGCCGGTCGTGCGGGGCAGCCGCCTCGACCAGGTCTGCATCGACATCCCGCCTTCCCTCTACGACGCCGAAGTCGTCTTCTGGAGCGGCCTGTTGCCCGAGTGGCAGTCGCGGCCCGGCTCTCTCCCCGAATTCCATGTGATCGAGCCGCCGCCCGGCCTGCCCATCCGCATCCTCCTCCAGCGCCTCGGCGAGGAACGGCCCCTCTCCGCCCACCTGGACCTGGCCTGCGCCGACATCGAGGCGACCCGCGCCGCCCACGAACGGCTCGGTGCGCGCCTGGCCGCTCACGGCAGCCACTGGACAGTGATGCGGGACCCGGCGGACGGCCTGTACTGCCTGACGGGGCGCGATCCGGGGACGGGCGGGCTGCCTGGCGGGTCCTGAAGAAGCACTTGCGGGTCCTGAAGAAGCAGAGGACGTCCGTCGAACCGCACACCGAAGCACACCTAGTGCCTCAACCGCGCCGCCCGCCCCCGCAAGTACCGCTGCTCCGGCAGGCTCAGGGTCCTCGCGGCCGCCGATTCGTAGGCGGCGCGGGCTTCGTCGTACTCTCCCGCGCACTCCAGGAGATGGCCGCGGACCGCGTCCAGGCGGTGCCCCTCGCTCAGCTTCCCCTCCAGCGCCTCCAGTTCGGCGAAGCCGGCCCGCGGGCCGTGGACCAGGGCGACGGCGACCGCGCGGCCGAGGCGTTCGACGGGGCCGGGGACGAGCCGGACGAGGATGTCGTACAGGCCGAGGATCTCCCTCCAGTCGGTGGCCTCCGTGGACGGCGCCTCGTCGTGTACGGCCGCGATGGCGGCCCGCACCTGGTAGGGACCCGCGGGTCCCCTGCTCAGCGCCCGGGTGACCAGCGCGACGCCCTCCTCGATCGCCGCCTTGTCCCAGCGGCCGCGGTCCTGTTCGTCGAGCGGGATCAGCTCACCGTGCGGTCCGGTGCGCGCGTCGCGGCGGGCGTCGGTGAGCAGCATCAGGGCGAGCAGGCCGGCCACTTCGCCGTCGTCGGGGAGCAGCCGATGGACCTCGCGGGTCAGCCGGATCGCCTCCCGGGCCAGGTCACGCCGCTGGAGGCTCGGGCCCGAGGTCGCCGTGTACCCCTCGTTGAAGATCAGGTAGAGGGTCTGCAGTACGGCGGGCAGGCGCGCGGCCCAGTTGTCCGGGCGCCCGAAGCACACGCCCCGTACCTTCTGCTTGGCCCGGCTGATCCTCCCCCAGTTCTCGGCTTCGCTCGAACCGGGGGGACCCCCATCCCCATGGTCGCCTCGGGGACGAGATACGCCCGGGCGATCTCCGCCGTGGTCAGACCGCCGACCGCGCGCAGGGTGAGGGCGATCTGCGCGGGCGGAGGCAGATCCGGGTGGCAGCACAGGAAGAGGAGCGAGAGCGTGTCGTCCTCGCGAGGCCCCTGGTCCGCCCGGTCCGGGGTGACGAACGCATCGCGCGGGGTCAGCGCCGCCACCCGCTCCTCCCGCGCCCGCCGAGCCTCCTCCGCCCGCAGGGCGTCGGTCAGCCGCCGCGACGCCACCTTGATGAGCCAGCCCCGCGGGTTGTCCGGCAGCCCCGCCGAGGGCCACTGTCCGGCCGCCGCGAGCATTGCCTCCTGTACGGCGTCCTCGGCGGCGTCGAAGTGGCCGTACCGCCTCACCAGCGCGCCGAGGACCAGAGGGATGAGGCCGCGCGAAGCGCGTCGTTGAGGGGTGGTGGTCGGGCGGCGGGCGGGAGCGTGCCGGCGCAGCAGGTCCTCGACCTCGGTCGTGCCTCTCACGGTCTCCTCAGATGTCCCCGGCGCCTTCCATGACGGGCCGGATCACCACCGGGTAGTTGGGCGCGCCTTCCGGCTGGGGGCAGCGGGTGATGCGGTCGGCGATCTCGGTGACCCGCTCCAGGCTCTCGCACTCCAGCAGCCAGTAGCCCGCCATCAGCTCCTTGGTCTCGCTGTACGGCCCGTCGGTGATCACCGCCTTGCCGTCGTCGCCGAGCGTGACGGTGCGGGTGTGCGCCGGCTCGGCCAGGCCCTGCCCGTCGATCATCTCGCCGGTCTCCGACAGATCGTCGTTGATCGCGCTCATGTAGGCGTACATCGCCTGGACCTCCTGCTCGCTCCAGGCCGGGGAGCCCGGGGATGCCTTGCCGCGCATCGCCTCGTAGTCCGCCTGCGTGCCCTGCACCATGACCAGGTACTTCATGAGTCCGCTCCTTCGCGTCTTCGGCGTCTTCGGCCGGGCCGCCCGCGGTGGGCGGCTCTCACAGGGGACGTCGGAGCCGGTCGGGGGTTCTCGACAACTCGGCTCAGGTTTTTCGCGGCTCAGGGTTTCTTCGCGGCGGTCGTGCCGGTGGTCCCCGCGGCGGGCGCGCCGGGCTTACCGGCGGCTGCGCCGCCTTCGGCGGTTTCGGCGGTTTTAGCGACTTTGGCAGCTTTGGCGCTTTCCGCGCCTTCCTCGGCGTAAGCCTCGCAGTTCGGGTTGCGGCACGGGCCGGGAACCCACACCGGGACCCACGCGCCCAGCGTCTTGTGACGCCGGACGACCGTTTCGACGGCCTGTCCGCAGACGGGACAGACGTGCGTGTCGCTGTCCATGTCCTCAGGGTAGGCCTGGCCGGGGCTCAGCGCTTCCTGTCGTACGTACGGATCACGGCGCCGTTGCCGAAGCCGCGCACCGACTCCAGGGTGAACTCCGCGACCGCGAAGCCGGAGCCGAACATCGGCATACCCGTGCCGTACACGACGGGATAGGTCTTGACGACCAGTTCGTCGATCTCGTCGACCAACTCGCCCGCGAGTACGGAACCGCCGCACAGGTAGATGCCGAACTCGCCGTCCTCCGCCTTCAGTTCGCGGACCTTGCCGACCAGGTCGTCGGCGATGATCTCGACGTTCGGGTCGGGCGACTCCCGCAGGGTGCGGGAGGCGACGTACTCGCGCAGGTGGGCGTAGGGGCTGGTGATGCCCTCCTTCAGGGCCAGGTCGTAGCTGGCCCTGCCCTGGACGATCGTGTCGAACCGCTTGTTCGGCAGGTCGTCGAACCCGAAAGCCCGGCGGACCTGGGTCGGCGTGGTCTCCGGGTACTCCTCCCTGATGAACGCGGAGTAGTCCTCGTCGACGAAGGGGTACATGGACGAGGCGTCACCGTCCGGGTCCCCGATGAACCCGTCGATCGAGCAGGCGATGAAGTAGGTGAGCTTTCGCAAGCTGGTCTCTTTCCGTAGGCCTTCACTGCAACGACTCCAGTTGTAGTACTTCACCTGTAGTGGTTGCAAGCGATTTCCGAAGACCACGGAAAGTGGGAGAGAGGACTCCGCATGGCCGGCAACCTGAGCGCAGGGCCTCGCTCGTCCGACGCCTGGGTAGAGGCGCTCGCCCTCCGAGGTGCGCGCAGGCTGATATTCCGCGGGGGGACGCCGAGGCCGGGGGCCGTGGGCACCGCCTCCGCCCACTTCACCGGGCGCGACGACCTACTGCGGCAGAGCGACGCCCGGTTGCACGACCCGCCGGCGCCCCGGCCCCGAGGTGATCGCCGATCTGGGCTGTCCGGCCCTGCTGGAGATGCCCCTGGAGGCCAACCGGCGGCCCGAAGTGCGCGCCTCCTTCACCAAGTCGGTACGTGCCTGTCCGAGCGTCGTGGCGACGGTGGTGCCGAACTAGGGCCCTAGCCCTGTTCCCGGGGTTCACGCCACATCGGCCACATCTGCGGGCCGCCGTACGGCAGATCCAGGGGGTGGCCGATGAGCTCGAAGCCGAGGCGCTCGTACAGCTTCCGGCTGCGGGCGTTGCTGGCCTCCAGGTAGGCCGGCACCCCGTCGCGGTCGCAGCGGTCGAGGACCGAGGCGATGAGCGCGGTCCCGAGGCCCTCCCCCTGGCGCTGGGGGGCCACCGCGATCATCCACAGGTACGCGTGGGCGCGGCCCGGGGGGTGGATGCCGGCGGTCAGCCGGCCGATCAGTTCGACGCGCTCGTTCTCCGGGTCGACGGCCGCGCGCACCTGGGCCGGGCCCTCGTCATCGGCGTCGCCCGCGTGGTCGTCCGCGGGCACGGACAGCCACAGCGCGCACGCCGTACCGTCCTCGGTGACATCGATCCGCCCCGCGGCGAGCACGATGTCGGTGAACGCGGCCATCAGCCTGGGGTGGGTCGTACGGCGGTGCTCGTCACCGGGGAACACCCAGCGGCTGACCGGATCGTCCTGGAAAGCCTCGTCCAGCAGCCGGACGACGAGCTCGCGGTCACCCTCGTCGGCCGTCCGGATCCCCACGCCCATGTCCCGCCCCTTCGCCTCAACCGTCGTCGCCCGTACGGGGGTTGAGCCTACAGAGGATCCGCTGGGAAACGGGCCGGTCCCGCACACCGTGGGGATGTGCGGGACCTGCCGACCGGAGTCCACCATCGGGCGTGCGGGGTCAGGAGCCGCACGCTCGCCGTGGCTCCGGGGCCTTAGTGACCTTCAGCCGGCCTCGGTGGCCTTCAGCCGGCCTCGGTGGCCTTCAGCCGGCCTCGGTGACCTTCAGCTGCCGTACGCCCGTCAGTTGCTGCGCCGCGTCACGAACTCGGCGAGCGCGAGCAACCCGCCCGCCGCCTCCGGGTCGGACACCGCACGGGTCAGCTCCTGCATGGCGCGGGCCATCCGGTCGGCCGCCTGGACCTGCGCCCAGTCGCGCCCGCCCGCCTGCTCCACGGCCAGCGCCGTGCGCGCGATGTCCTCCGCGTCCTCCTTCTCGTAGGGAACGTCGTACAGCTCGGCCAGTTCGGAGGCCGCCGGTGTGCCGGAGGCGAGCGCGGCGACCACCGGCAGCGACTTCTTGCGGGCGGCGAGGTCCGCGCCGGCCGGCTTGCCGGTGCTGTCGGGGTCGCCCCATATGCCGATCACGTCGTCGATGAGCTGGAAGGCGAGCCCGGCCTCACGGCCGAACGCGTCCAGGGCCTCGACGTCCTCCTCCGGCGCTCCCGCGTACAGCGCGCCGAGGGCGCAGGCGCACCCGAGCAGCGCGCCCGTCTTGGCCTCGGCCATGGCCAGCGCCTCGTCGAGAGTGACCTCTCCCGGACGGCACAGCTCCATGGCCGTGTCCGCGTGCTGGCCGGCGCACAGCTCGACCACGCAGGCCGCGAGTCGGGCGGCGGCCCGCGAGGACGCCGGGTGCGGGTCCTCGGCGAGCAGCCGCAGGGCCAGCGCCTGGAGCGCGTCCCCGGCCAGGATCGCGTCGGCGTCGCCGAACACGGTCCACGCGGTGGGCCGGTGCCGCCGGGTGGTGTCGCGGTCCATCACGTCGTCGTGCAACAGCGTGAAGTTGTGGACCAGTTCCACCGCCGCGGCCGCCCGTACGGCCGCGGCCCGCGCCCGCTGTCCGCCGAGCGCGGCGGCCGCGGTGAGGACGAGTGCGGGGCGGATCGCCTTGCCCGCGTTGCCGGCCGCCGGTGTGCCGTCCGCGTGCTCCCAGCCGAAGTGGTAGAGCGCGATACGGCGCATGGAGCCGGGCAGCGACTCCAGGGCGGAGCGCAGCTCGGGGTCCACCGACGCCCGGGCTCCCTCCAGGATCACCGCCGCCTCGTGCCCGTCGAGCGGTCGCTCCGCTGCGGAGCTCTGTTTCGTCTCCGTCATGAACTCGGCCATGGGGTCCCCCTCGGAGAGTCCGCGGACGGTGGCGTTCCGCTGTGGCTGGTCGCATACGACCGGGGTGTACCCGCCCCGCGGGGCGGGGACACGGCTTCCACGTGCGGAAGCGTCACCTCCAGCGGCCGATCTCGACGTTCTCCAGGACGCCGAGCGCGTCCGGCACGAGAACCGCGGCCGAGTAGTAGGCCGTCACCAGGTACTTGATGATCGCCTGCTCATTGATGCCCATGAAGCGCACGGACAGGCTCGGCTCGATCTCGTCCGGGATGCCGGCCTGCTGCAGGCCGATGACGCCCTGCTCGGCCTCGCCGGTACGCATGGCGATGATCGAGGTCGTACGGGCCTCGGTGACCGGGATCTTGTTGCAGGGGTAGATCGGTACCCCGCGCCACGTGGGGATCCGGTTGCCGGCCATGTCGATGGTCTCGGGGACGAGTCCGCGCTGGTTGAGTTCGCGGCCGATCGCGGAGATCGCGCGCGGGTGGGCGAGCAGCAGTTTGGTGCCGCGCCGCCGGCTGAGCAGCTCGTCCAGGTCGTCGGGGCTGGGCACGCCGTCGTGCGGCTGCAGCCGCTGGTCGTACTCGCAGTTGTGCAGCAGCCCGAACTCGCGGTTGTTGATGAGCTCGTGCTCCTGGCGTTCCTTCAACGCCTCGACCGTCAGCCGGATCTGCTGTTCGGTCTGGTTCATGGGCTGGTTGTAGAGGTCGGCCACGCGCGAGTGGATGCGCAGCACGGTCTGGGCGATGCTCAGCTCGTACTCGCGGGGCCTGGCCTCGTAGTCGACGAAGGTGTGCGGGATGTCCGGCTCACCGTCGTGGCCCGCCGCGAGGTCGATCTCCTTCTCGCCGTACTTGTTGGTGCGCTGCGAGGGGATCGAGCGCAGCGCCTGGAGGTGCTCGCCCAGGGAGTCCGAACGCTCCGCGACCTGCTCGACGTCCTGGCGCGGCAGCACGAGGACCGTGCAGGAGGTGACCGCGCGGGCCGTGTACTCCCAGATGGCGTCGGAGTCGAGGAGCGCCTGGTCGCCGAGGTGCGCCCCGTCGGCGAGGACTCCGAGGGATTCGTCCTCCCCGTACGGGCCCGTGCCGAACTTCTCCACCCTGCCGTGTGCCAGCAGGTACACCTCGTCGGTCGGACTGCCGAAGGAGGCGATCACCTCCCCGGCGGCGAACTCCCGTTGCTCGCAGCGCCGGGCGAGCTCGGTGAGCACGTCCTCGTCCTCGTACGACCGCAGCGCGGGCAGTTCGCGCAGTTCGGCGGGGATCACCTCGACGCGGTCGCCGGTTTGCACGAACGTCACGCGGCCGTCCCCGACGGCGTAGGTCAGCCGCCGGTTCACCCGGTACGTGCCGCCCTGCACGTTCACCCACGGAAGCATGCGCAGCAGCCAGCGGGAGCTGATCTCCTGCATCTGAGGTACGGACTTGGTGGTGGTGGCCAGGTTCCGCGCGGCCGCCGTGCCGAGGCTCTGCTGCGGCCGGTCCTGCTCGGTGCGGACCTCTTCGCCTACCGACATAAGGAATTGCCCTCCCGGTCATGCACCGGCACCGATCTGCGCCGGGCATCGATCTGCACGGACAAGCCTTCCAGCGGATCGGAGCTGGTGCTATTACACGAAAGAGCGGGAATGGATCACCGTCCGACTGGGCACATATGGGGATCCCGTCCAGCGGACGGAAGTTGTCCGGATCGGCTCGCACACCGTGCGAACGACGTGGTCCGGATCGTCCGGTTCCGGTACAAGACAGCGGTACCAGACGGCCGCGCACGGCGGTCGGCACGCAGCACGAAGGAGGCGATCATGGCCTCACCCATGTCCGCGGGCAAGTTCCTGGCCGGGCTGAAGGCGGAGGGGCTCACCGTCGTCGAGGTCGGCGACTGGGAGCACCACAACCGCAACCACAAGGGCCCCTGGGGCCCGGTCCACGGCGTGATGATCCACCACACGGTGACCAAGGGCAGCGAGCGGACGGTGAAACTCTGCCGGGACGGCTACGCGGACCTGCCGGGGCCGCTGTGCCACGGCGTCATCACGAAGGACGGCAGGGTCCATCTCGTCGGGTACGGCCGCGCCAATCACGCCGGCCTCGGCGACGACGACGTACTGCGCGCGGTGATCGCCGAGAAGGCGCTGCCGCACGACAACGAGGCCAACACCGACGGCAACCGGCACTTCTACGGCTTCGAGTGCGAGAACCTCGGGGACGGCGAGGACCCCTGGCCCGCCGCCCAGCTGGAGGCGATCGAGAAAGCGGCCGCCGCGATCTGCCGCCACCACGGGTGGACGGAGCGGTCGGTCATCGGCCACCGGGAGTGGCAGCCGGGGAAGACGGACCCGAGGGGCTTCACGATGGCGTCGATGCGGGAGCGGATCCGGAACCGCCTGAAGTAAGGGCACAAGAGACCGACCAGCGGTGACAATGGAGCCGTGACCAGCCTCGACGCCCTCCAGCCCCGGCTCCCGTCACCGCTGCAGGAGATCGAGGACCCCCGGTTCACCCACCACCGCGTCCGCCTCCTCCTCAAGCGCGACGACCTCATCCACCCTGAGCTGGTCGGCAACAAGTACCGCAAGCTCGCGCCGAACCTCACCGCCGCGGCCGGCCGTACCGTCGTCACCTTCGGCGGCGCGTACTCCAACCACCTGCGCGCCACGGCCGCCGCGGGCCGCCTGCTCGGTCTGCCCACCGTCGGTGTGGTCCGCGGCCAGGAACTGGCCGACCGCCCGCTGAACCCGTCGCTGACCCGGTGTGCGGCCGACGGCATGCGGCTGCACTTCGTCGACAGATCGACGTATCGCCACAAGGCCGAACCGGAGACCCTGGCGGCCGTCCTGCGCGCCGCGGACGCCGAGGGCGCGTACGTGGTCCCGGAGGGCGGCAGCAACGCCGAGGCCGTCCAGGGATGCCGCGCGCTCGGCGAGGAGCTGCGCGGGCGGGCCGACGTCGTCGCGCTCGCCTGCGGCACCGGTGGCACCCTCGCGGGCCTGGCCGCCGGGCTGGCACCGGACCAGCGTGTGGTGGGCGTCCCCGTCCTCAAGGGCGGTTTCCTGACCGCCGACATACAGGCCTTGCAGCAGCGTGCCTTCGGCGGCCCTCGAGGCAGCTGGCACCTCGACGACCGTTTCCACTTCGGTGGCTACGCCCGCACCAATGCCGAGCTGGACGCCTTCGCCGAGGACTTCGAGGACCGCCACGGCCTGCCCGTCGAGCGTCTCTATGTCGCCAAATTGTTGTACGGACTGGTGGCCCTGGCACGAGAGGGCGCCTTCGCGCGCGGGACGACGATCGCGGCCGTCGTCACCGGCCGCCCGTTCCCCTGAGACGCACGAGGCACGCCCTACGCCGCCTCCCGGTAGGCCGCCGCCTCCTCCAGGTCCAGCCTGCGCAGCAGCGTCCGCAGCATCTCGTCGTCGATGTAGCGGGCGTCACGCAGCTTCACGAACACCGTGCGCTCGGCGCCGATCATCTCCCGGGCCAGACGCCGGTAGGTCTCGTCGACGCTCTCTCCGGTGAGGGGGTTGACCTGGCCGAGACGCTCCCAGACGGCGTTGCGGCGGCGCTCCAGGACCGCGCGCAGACGGTCGGCCAGCGGGCCCGGAAGGGCGTTGTGCTCGTCGGTGAGGAGTTCGTCCAGGCGCCGCTCGGCGGCCCGGGAGGCCTGCGCCTGGGCGTTCGCCTCCGCGAGCGTCTCTGCCTGCGCGTCCCGGCCGGGCAGCTTCAGCAGGCGGATCAGCGGGGGCAGGGTCAGCCCCTGGAGGACCAGCGTCCCGATGACCGTGGTGAAGGTCAGGAAGAGGATCAGGTTGCGCTCGGGGAAGGGTTCGCCGCCGTGCACGGTCAGCGGGATCGAGAAGGCGATGGCGAGGGAGACCACGCCTCTCATCCCGGCCCAGGCGACGACGAACGGCGCCTTCCAGGTCGGGTTGTCCTCGCGTTCCCGGATCCGCTTCGACAGTTGGCGGGGCAGGAAGGTCGCCGGATACACCCACAGGAACCGGGACGCGACGACGACGAGGAAGATGGCCACCGCGTACCCGGCGGCACGGCCACCCTCGTACTCCCCCAGGCCCTCGATGATCACGCGCAGTTGCAGCCCGATCAGGGCGAACACCGCCGACTCCAGGACGAACGCGACCATCTTCCACACGGCCTCCTCCTGGAGGCGGGTCGCGAAATCGACCTGCCACGCGCGGTGCCCGAGGTAGAGCGCGACGGTCACGACCGCGAGGACACCGGAGGCGTGCACCTGCTCGGCGGCCGCGTACGCGACGAACGGGATCAGCAGGGAGAGCGTGTTCTGCAGCAGCGCCTCCTTCAGGTGGGTGCGCAGCCAGTGGATCGGCACCATGAGCACCAGTCCGAAGCCGACGCCGCCGATCGCCGCGACCAGGAACTCGCCGATCCCGCCGGCCCAGGTGGCACCCTCGCCGACCGCCGCCGCCAGGGCCACCCGGTAGGCGGTGATCGCGGTGGCGTCGTTCACCAGGGACTCGCCCTGCAGGATCGTGGTGATCCGGGAGGGCAGCCCCACCCGGCGCGCGACCGCCGTCGCCGCGACCGCGTCGGGCGGAGCCACCACCGCCCCCAGCACCAGCGCCGCCGTCAGCGGCAGGTCCGGCACGATCATGTAGGCGGCCCAGCCGACGGCGAAGGTCGCGAAGAGCACGTACCCCACCGACAACAGAGCCACGGGGCGCAGCTGCGCGCGCAGATCGAGGTACGAGCTGTCGGTGGCCGCCGTGTACAGCAGCGGGGGCAGGATCAAGGGCAGGACCACGTGCGGGTCGAGCGTGTAGTCCGGGACCTCGGGGACGTACGAGATCAGCAGTCCCGCGGCGACCAGCAGCAGCGGCGCCGGAACGGGCGTCCGCCGAGCGGCCGCCGCGATCGCGGCACTGCCCGCCACCAGCAGCAGCAGTGGCATCACGTCCATGATCCTCGCCCACCCTCGCTCATCCGCGCGGATTATCCGCACAGCCGTCGTAATCTGGCAATCATGAAACAGTGCACGCATGCCGACGCGCTGCCGCACCCCGAACCCGAGCCGCTCAGCGAGACCTGCCTGGAGTGCCTGGCGACCGGCACGCACCCGGTACAACTGAGGCTGTGCCTCCTGTGCGGGCACGTCGGCTGCTGCGACTCCTCACCGCACCGGCACGCCACCGAGCACTACAAGGACTCCGGGCACGCGGTCATGCGGACCTTCGAGCCCGGGGAGAACTGGCGCTGGTGCTTCGTCGACCACGTACTTGTGTGATCCTGGGAGGCCCCGGACGACTCCGGTTCCGGACGGTTCGACCGTCTGACGCCTGGGTACGTCAACCCGGCGCGCCCTCTTCCCAATTGGGCGCGCAAACCCCCTAGCCACGGAGCGTATCCGTGTGTTTACTATGAGTGACAGCAGGGGTTGGGGTCCTGGGGCAGGAAAGTTCAGGGCGCGATAGCGTCACCGCTGAACCACATATCGCGTTACCCCGGGGGGCGACCCTCGGCCCCGTAAAGCTTGTACCACCTTGGAGGTGAGGGTGTCCCAGATCGCAGGCGAGCCCGCGACCCAGGACTTCGTGGAAGTCCGGCTGCCGGCCGCGGGTGCCTACCTGTCGGTGCTGCGTACGGCCACGGCCGGCCTCGCGGCGCGTTTGGACTTCACCCTCGACGAGATCGAGGACCTGCGCATCGCGGTCGACGAGGCCTGCGCGATCCTGCTTCAGCAGGCCGTGCCCGGCTCGGTGCTCAGCTGTGTCTTCCGGCTCGTCGACGACTCGCTGGAGGTCACCGTCTCGGCGCCGACCACCGACGGTCACGCCCCTTCGCGGGACACCTTCGCCTGGACCGTGCTGTCGGCCCTCGCGGGCAAGGTCTCGTCGGCCGTCGACGAGGACAAGACCGTTTCGATCAGCCTCTACAAACAGCGCGGCGCGGGACCCGGGCCGGCGTGAGGAACGGGGACGGGCCGGTGCGGGACGAAGAGCGCGGCACACGGGAGCTGCCGGCCGCCGAAGGCACGGGCGGTCCGAGCACGTCCCGACGCATGACGGACGGCGTCGACGGCATCCCCGAGCAGGCCAGGCCGCACCCGGTGGACGACGACTCCTCGGAGACCGGCTTCCCGGACGGCGGCCAGGGTGATCGGGAGGGTGCCGTACAGAGCGCGCCTCTGGACGGACGGATCGGGGTGTCCCCTGTCCGAACCCAGGCGAGGGCTCGGGGAAGGGCTACGGGCGGGACGATGAGCGAGCACGAGCGAGACAACGAGACGGCGGCGCGAAGCGTGCAGGCCACGCAGCACGACCCTCAGGACCGCAGCGGGGCGCGTGCGATGTTCCTCGAACTGCGCACCCTGAAGGACGGCAGCCCGGAGTACGCGGAGCTGCGCAACCAGCTGGTCCGCATGCACCTGCCGCTCGTCGAGCACCTCGCGCGCCGCTTCCGCAACCGCGGCGAGCCGCTGGACGACCTCACCCAGGTCGCCACCATCGGCCTGATCAAGTCGGTCGACCGCTTCGACCCGGACCGCGGGGTGGAGTTCTCGACGTACGCGACCCCGACCGTGGTCGGCGAGATCAAGCGGCACTTCCGCGACAAGGGCTGGGCGGTGCGCGTGCCGCGCAGGCTTCAGGAGCTGCGCCTTGCCCTGACGACGGCGACGGCCGAGCTGTCGCAGTTGCACGGCCGCTCCCCCACGGTGCACGAGCTGGCCGAGAAGCTGGCCATCTCGGAGGAGGAGGTCCTGGAGGGCCTGGAGTCCGCCAACGCGTACTCCACGCTGTCCCTGGACGTCCCCGACACCGACGACGAGTCCCCGGCGGTCGCGGACACCCTCGGCGCCGAGGACGAGGCGCTGGAGGGCGTCGAGTACCGCGAGAGCCTCAAGCCGCTCCTGGAGGACCTGCCCCCGCGCGAGAAGCGGATCCTGCTGCTGCGCTTCTTCGGCAACATGACCCAGTCGCAGATCGCGCAGGAGGTCGGGATCTCGCAGATGCACGTGTCGCGGCTGCTGGCCCGGACACTGGCACAGCTGCGGGAGAAGCTGCTGGTGGAGGAGTAACCCGCGAGGGACTGATCCCGGCAGGGGCTATTCCCGGCAGGGGCCATTCCCGCAGCGATTACTCCCGTGCGTTGCCGGGCCCCCGGATCCCGAGGGCCCGGGTCGTCTCGGCATTGATGAGCAGGAAGAGCGCGGTGACGGCCACGAGCGCGAGCGCGATCCCCGCCGGAATCGCCACGCTGTCCGCCTGAAGCAGGTTGTAGGCCACCGGCAGCGCCATGAGCTGCGTGATCACGGCCGGGCCCCGGCTCCAGCTGCGCCGGCCGAGCAGCCCGCGGGCGGCGAGCAGCGGCAGCAGCGCGAGCACGATCAGCGTCACACCGCCGGTGACGGCCTGCTGCCGGTCGTCCGCGTCGCCCATGAGGCCGAGGACGGCGATCCAGACCCCGCCGACCACCAGCGCGAGCCCCTCCAGCGCGGCGAGCGCGGCGGCATACGTCAGGCGCCGCGGGCGCGGACCGGCGGTTTCGGGCGCGGTGGGGGTCTTCTCACTGCTCACCCCAGCAGGGTAGCCCTCGCGGCGCACGCCCCCGTGGTGAGGTTCACGCACCGAAGTATTACTTGATCCCTACCTCGCCCTGTGCCCGGTACCGCCCAGTAGGTACCCTGCAACCCATGCGTGCACTTCTCGTGGTCAATCCGGCAGCAACCACCACAAGCGCACGTACGCGCGACGTCCTGATCCACGCGCTCGCCAGCGAGATGAAACTCGAAGCGGTCACCACCGAGTACCGCGGCCACGCCCGCGACCTGGGCCGGCAGGCGGCGGACAGTGCGGACGTCGACCTGGTCGTGGCCCTCGGCGGCGACGGCACGGTCAACGAGGTCGTCAACGGCCTGCTGCACGCGGGCCCCGACCCGGACCGCCTGCCCGGCCTCGCGGTGGTCCCCGGCGGCTCCACCAACGTCTTCGCCCGCGCCCTGGGGCTGCCCAACGACGCGGTGGAGGCCACCGGCGCCCTGCTGGACGCCCTGCGCGAGGGCAGCGAACGTACGGTCGGACTGGGGCTGGCCTCGGGCACGCCCGGCTCGGAGGACGAGGCGGTGCCGGCGCGCTGGTTCACCTTCAACGCGGGGCTCGGCTTCGACGCCGGAGTGGTCGGGCGGGTCGAGCAGCACCGCGAGCGCGGCAAGAAGTCCACACACGCTCTTTACGTACGTCAGGTGATGCGCCAGCTCTTCGGCGAGCCCAACCGCCGGCACGGCACGATAACGCTGGAGCGGACGGACGAAGAGCCGATCACCGATCTGGTCCTCTCCATAGTCTCGAACACCTCCCCGTGGACGTTTCTGGGCAATCGCCCGATCTACGCGTCACCTAAGGCCTCGTTCGATACCGGGCTCGACGTATTCGGTCTCAGCCGCCTGTCGACGACCGCGGTTGCCCGGTATGGCACCCAGTTGCTCACTTCGTCCCCCGAGCGGGGACCCCATGGCAAGCACGCCGCATCCCTGCATGACCTGAGTGAGTTCACCTTGCATTCGAAGGTGTCGCTCCCCCTTCAGATGGACGGCGACCACCTCGGGCTGCGTACGAGCGTGACGTTCACAGGCGTACGCCGTGCACTGCGTGTGATTGTGTGAGCAGAAGGGGCTAAAGTCCTTTCACTCGAACGTTTAGGCCAGGATCCACCCCATGGAAGTACGGCTGTGACCTAGTCGACACCGAGGAATCAAAAAAAACTTTCCGGAAGGGGTTGTATCCGCCGCTGAGGTTTGCGAGTCTCTACGTGGCGATCGGGACGGCCCGCAACATCGGCCTCCACTGATCACCAGAACCCCTCTTCAACTCACAGGACCCACGCCAGGGAACCTGGCGATCGGCCCTTCACTTGTTGAGGGATTCGTGAAAGCGTTCACATTCACAAGCAACCCGCATGTAATACCAAGGAGAGGTAGCAGCCATGGACTGGCGTCACAACGCCGTTTGCCGCGAGGAAGACCCCGAGCTCTTCTTCCCCATCGGCAACACCGGTCCTGCGCTGCTGCAGATCGAGGAAGCCAAGGCCGTCTGCCGTCGCTGCCCCGTTATGGATCAGTGCCTGCAGTGGGCGCTCGAGTCCGGCCAGGACTCCGGCGTCTGGGGTGGTCTCAGCGAGGACGAGCGCCGCGCCATGAAGCGCCGCGCCGCCCGCAACCGGGCCCGTCAGGCCTCCGCCTGACAACACCCGCCCCGCAAACAGCCTGAGCTTGGCGGCGCGTACAGCGAGTACGCATCCTCCCGCCCCCGAGCCGCAGCGCGCAGTACCCCCGATGCGCAGCAAATGCTGGCAACGAGCATGTTGCCCCGGCCCCCTGAACGGGCCGGGGCTCTTTGCTGTCCGGAAGTGTCAAAGACGGTGGCCGGCGAGCGTCACGGCCCGCTCGATCAGCCGCGGGATCCGCTGGGGCACCGGGTGGAGTTCCTCGTGCACGAGCGCCGTCGGGGCGACCTGGCGCGGGATCTGATCGCTGCCGAGGACCTCGATGACCGGCATCCAGCCCCGGGGAGCCGACGTGTCGGACACGGCCTTCCACACTCCGCCGTAGCGCTGGACGAGTACTTCCGCGATGAACGCCGTCAGTTGCGCGCTCAGCCAGACCCAGTCGTCCTCCTCGAACTCCTGCCACGGAATCCGCAGGACGAAGTCGTCCAACAGCGGTACGGCGGTCAGCGGATCGCGGTCGAATGCCTCGACGTCGCCGCCCAGGCGGCCGATCATGTCGTGGATCGCCGGCCGTGCTCCGCGTGCCCACTCCTCGATGTCGACGTCCACCGCCCGCTCCCCGTTACTTGTTCGCCCCCACCGGGATGTCCAGGATCACCCGCGTGCCCCCGTCCGGTGCCGGGACCATGTCGAACGTGCCCCCCAACTCGCCCTCCACCAGGGTCCGTACGATCTGCAGCCCGAGGTTGCCCCCGGTGTGCGGGTCGAAGCCTTCGGGCAGACCGACGCCGTCGTCCTGGACGGTGACCAGGAGGCGGGCCTCCTTCGTGTTGCCGCCGCGGACCGCGGAGACCTCGACGGTGCCCGTGTCGCCCTCGCGGAAACCGTGTTCCAGGGCGTTCTGGAGGATCTCGGTCAGGACCATCGACAGGGGCGTGGCGACCTCGGCGTCCAGGATGCCGAAGCGACCGGTGCGCCGGCCGGCGACCTTGCCCGGCGAGATCTCGGCGACCATCGCGAGGACGCGGTCGGCGATCTCGTCGAACTCCACGCGCTCGTCCAGGTTCTGGGAGAGCGTCTCGTGCACGATCGCGATCGAGCCGACCCGCCGTACCGCCTCTTCCAGGGCTTCACGGCCGCGATCGGACTCGATGCGCCGGGCCTGGAGCCGGAGCAGCGCCGCCACCGTCTGGAGGTTGTTCTTGACGCGGTGGTGGATCTCCCGGATCGTCGCGTCCTTGGTGATCAACTCGCGCTCGCGGCGGCGCAGTTCGGTGACGTCCCGGAGCAGGACCAGTGACCCGATCCGGGTGCCCTTGGGCTTGAGCGGGATCGCGCGGAACTGGATCACCCCGTAGGGCGACTCGATCTCGAACTCGCGCGGCGCCCAGCCACTGGCGACCTTGGCGAGCGCCTCGTCCACTGGTCCGTGGGTCGGGGCGAGTTCGGCGGTGGTCTTGCCGAGGTGGTGGCCGACGAGGTCGGAGGCGAGGCCGAGGCGGTGGTAGGCGGACAGGGCGTTCGGAGAGGCGTACTGGACGAGGCCCTCCGCGTCGAGGCGGATCAGGCCGTCGCCGACGCGGGGCGAGGCGTCCATGTCGACCTGCTGGTTCGCGAACGGGAAGGAGCCGGCCGCGATCATCTGCGCGAGGTCCGAGGCGCTCTGGAGATACGTCAGCTCCAGGCGGCTCGGGGTGCGCACGGTGAGGAGGTTGGTGTTGCGCGCGATGACGCCGAGGACGCGGCCCTCCCGTCGTACGGGAATCGACTCGACGCGGACCGGGACCTCCTCGCGCCACTCCGGGTCGCCCTCGCGCACGATCCGGCCCTCGTCCAGGGCGGCGTCCAGCATGGGCCGGCGGCCGCGCGGGACGAGGTGGCCGACCATGTCGTCCTGGTACGAGGTGGGGCCGGTGTTGGGGCGCATCTGGGCGACCGAGACGTACCGGGTGCCGTCGCGGGTGGGGACCCACAGGACGAGGTCGGCGAAGGAGAGGTCGGAGAGCAGCTGCCACTCCGAGACCAGCAGGTGCAGCCACTCGAGGTCGGAGACGTCGAGGGCGGTGTGCTGGCGGACCAGTTCGTTCATGGAGGGCACATGTGCGAGCGTACCCGGGCAAGGGGACCGGCCTGAAAATACGACCGGCCCGGAAGACACCCGCGGGCCGCGGCGCCTGAGAGGGACCCTCAACCCTCCCGGCACCGCAGCCCGGAGCAATATCGGCCGTGGGGTGTGCGGTCCCGGTCGGCCGAAGGATGAGGAGCCGGGGCAGTCAGGGCAGAGAGCTCCGGTTCCTCGGTCCGCCCTCCTGTGCGGGGAGGACGGAAGCCTGTTCGTCTTCAGTTGTCTCTGCTTCGGCTGTCTCTGCTTCAGCCACCTCTACGCATTGTGGACTAGACCACTATGTGTGTCCATGCGTTGGAGGCTGTTTGTTGTTGAGGCTTTCTCAAGCAGCCTAACCCGTACGGGTTCCTGTGCGGGGCCAGATGGCCATGGCAATTTCCGCGAGCGCCTCCAACTCCTCGCGGCTCGCGCCGTCGCGCGCCTGTTGGGACATGCCCTGGAGCATCGCTCCGGTGTGCCGGGCGAGGGCGGCGGCGTCGGTGCCGGCCGGGAGCAGGCCCGCGGCGACGTCCGCCCGGATGCGGCGCTCGAACGCGGCGACGGTGGCGTTGCGCCGCTCACGGAGGGACCCCTCGACCTCGGAGGTCGTGCAGTTGATGGCCGCGTGGATGACGAGACATCCGTACGGGTGGGCGGGGTCGGTGTACTCGACGGCGGCCTCGCGCAGCGTGCGCTCGACCGCGGCGCGGGCGGTGGGTTCCTCGGCGAGGGCGCGGTCGCCGAAGGAGCCGTACTTCGCGCTGTACTCCCGGACGACTTCCTCGAACAGTGACCGCTTGTCACCGAAGGCCGCGTAGAGGCTCGGGGCGCCGATGTCCATCACGCGTGTGAGGTCGGAGACCGAGGTGGCCTCGTAGCCGTGCTGCCAGAAGGCGAGGAGCGCCTTCTCCAGGGCGGTCTCGCGGTCGAAGGAGCGGGGGCGGCCTCGGGGCTTGGATACGGGCTTGACCTGCGCCTTCGTGCCCTCGCTGCTCACCATGGAGTGAATTGTATAGCGGGTGCTAGAGAAATGTCGCCGACGTGTTGTACGGTCTTTTCTGTAGCGACCGCTAGGGAATTGCGAAGGAGGCGCCGACATGGGCGTGCTTGCGGGCAGGACGGCTCTGGTCACCGGGGCGAGCAGGGGCATCGGACGCGGGATCGCGGAGCGGCTCGGACGCGACGGCGCACGGGTCGCGGTGCACTACGGCAGGAACGAGGCGGCGGCGAAGGAGACAGTCGCCGCGATCGAGGCGGCGGGTGGCTCGGCCTTCGCGATCGGCGTGGAGCTGGGGGCGCCCGGGGACGCCGAGGCCCTGTGGGAGGAGTTCGACCGGCACGCGGACGGGCTGGACATCCTGGTGAACAACGCCGGCATCGGCAACACCCGGCCGATCGAGGAGATCGACGAGGCGGAGTACGACAGGGTCTTCGCGGTGAACGTGAAGGCGCCCTTCCTCCTCGTCAAGCACGGCATGACCCGCCTGCGCGACGGCGGCCGGGTCATCAACGTCTCGTCGGGGCTGGCCCGGAGCGCGAAGATGCCGAACGCCATTGCGTACGCCATGACGAAGGGCGCTCTGGACGTCTTCTCCCAGTACCTGTCCAAGGTGCTGGGCCCTCGGAACATCACCGTGAACTCGGTGGCGCCGGGGGTCATAGCCACCGACGGCACATATGAACTGCTGCACGCGAGCGAGGACGCGCGGGAGCAGCTGGCGGCGCTGTCCGCGCTGGGCCGGGTGGGGGAGACGGCCGACGTGGCGGATGTGGTGGCGTTCCTGGCGTCGGACGGGGGACGGTGGGTGACGGGGAGCTGGGTGGACGTTACGGGAGGTTCACAGAGCTAGGGGGACCTGGACAGACGTTGATGGCAGCATCTCGGCCGGGTGGGCCGATTCTGTTAGATTGGTCTACACCACATGTCTTTCAGATCGGCAGGCCCAGCGTGGAAGTTGTCATAGTTCCGGACGCCAGGTCGGGCGGCGAGCTGATCGCCGAGGCCATGGCGCAGCTGCTCCGGCGCAAGCCCGACGCCCTGCTCGGCGTGGCCACCGGCTCGACGCCGCTGCCTATCTATCAGGCGCTGGCCGCGAAGGTGCGTGCCGGTGCCGTGGATGCCTCGCGGGCGCGGATCGCGCAGCTCGACGAATACGTGGGGCTGCCGGCCGAGCACCCGGAGTCGTACCGCTCGGTCCTGCGGCGCGAGGTGCTCGAGCCGCTGGGGATCGGAATGGACGCGTTCATGGGGCCGGACGGCACGGCCGAGGACGTGCCGGGGGCGTGCGAGGCGTACGACAGGGCGTTGGCCGAGGCCGGAGGGGTGGATCTGCAGTTGCTCGGGATCGGGACCGACGGACACATAGGGTTCAACGAGCCGTGCTCGTCGCTGGCCTCGCGGACGCGGATCAAGACGCTGACCGAGCAGACCCGGATCGACAACGCCCGCTTCTTCGACGGGGACATCGAGCAGGTGCCGCAGCACGTGATCACGCAGGGCATCGGGACGATCCTGGAGGCGCGGCACCTGGTGCTGCTGGCGACCGGCGAGGGCAAGGCGGACGCGATCGCGGCGACCGTCGAGGGACCGGTGGCGGCCGTGTGCCCGGCCTCCGCGCTCCAGTTGCACCCGCACGCGACGGTGGTGGTCGACGAGGCCGCCGCGTCCAAGTTGAAGCTCGCGGAGTACTTCCGCCATACCTATGCCAACAAGCCTGACTGGCAGGGGATTTAAGGGAATTCAGGGGCGCGGCCCGCATCGCACGGGAAAGGCGCCGGGCTCCTGAACAGGGGCCCGGCGCCTTCGTGGTGTCTCTACGCGCCCGCGATGATCTCCGCTGCCGCCCGGCCGCAGACACGGGCCGCGCCGTGGGTGGCGAGGTGGAGGGCGCCTCGCGGGGTGGCCTGGGGGAGGCCCATTTCGACGACGATCGTGTCAGGGCGGGCCGCGAGCAGGGTGTCGAGGGCCGCTGCCATCCAGGGGTGGCGGTGTTCGTCGCGGACGACGGCCACGATGCGGCGTGGTCCGGCCGCCCGCAACGCCGTACGTGCGGCGTCCTCGTCGGTGAAGGTCCCGGTCTCCGTGCCGGGGAGCAGGCGGGAGAGTTCCGCGGCCACGCCCCAAGGGGTCTCGTCGCCGACGGCGATGTTCGCCATCGGGGTGAGGGCGGCGACGTAGGGCGGTTCGGTGAGCGGGGTGAAGTGCTCGGCGCCGGTGAGGCGCAGGGCGCGGCGGGCCGCGCGCAGGCCGACGTCGCCGCCGGCGGACTCCTGGGCGACCGCCTCCCGCGGGGCTCCCCCGGCTGCCGACGCCGTCCACCGGGCCAGGGCCCGGACCCGTTCCGCCGCGTCCGCCAGGCGTTCCTCGGGGAGTTCACCGGAGCGTACGGCTGTGATCAGGGCGTCGCGCAGGCGTCGTACCGTCTCGTCGTCCGCCAGGCCGCCGCCCACGCAGATGGCGTCGGCGCCGGCCGCGAGGGCGAGGACGCTGCCGCGTTCGATGCCGTAGGTGCCGGCGATGGCCTGCATTTCCATGCCGTCGGTGACGATCAGACCGTCGTAGCCGAGGTCGCCGCGCAGCAGGTCGGTCAGGATCCCGCGGGAGAGCGTGGCGGGGCGGTCCGGGTCCAGGGTCGGGACCAGGATGTGGGCGGTCATCACCGCGCGGGTGCCTGCGGCGATCGCCGCGCGGAACGGGGCGAGTTCGCGGTCCGACAGCACCTCCGGTCCCGCGTCGATCCGCGGCAGCGCGTGGTGGGAGTCGATCGCCGTGTCGCCGTGGCCGGGGAAGTGCTTCGTGCAGGCGGCGACTCCCGCCGACTGGAGGCCGGTGACGTAGGCCGCCGTGTGCCGGGCGACCAGATCGGGGTCGGCGCCGAAGGACCGTACGCCGATCACCGGGTTCGAGGGGTTGGAGTTCACGTCGGCCGACGGGGCCCAGTTGAGGTTCGCCCCGCAGGCGGCGAGGCGGCGGCCGAGTTCGAAGGCCACCTCCCGCGTCAACTCCACGTCGTCCACCGCGCCCAGCGCGTGGTTGCCGGGGAAGGAGGAGCCGGTTCGCACCTCCAGGCGGGTGACGTCGCCGCCCTCCTCGTCGATCGCGACGAGGACGTCGTCGCGTTCGGCGCGCAACCGGGCGGTCAGAGCGGCCAGTTGATCGGGAGTGGCGATGTTGCGGCCGAACAGGCCGACCGAGGCGAGGCCCTCACCGAGGCGGCGCAACAGCCAGTCGGGGGCGGTGGTGCCCGGGAAGCCGGGCTGGAGGACGGTGAGGGCATCGCGAGTCAAGGTGTCCGCACTGCGGGCGAGTGTCGTCATCGGGTGGCGTTATCCCTTCACGGCGCCCGCGGTCAGGCCCGCGGCCATCTTGCGCTGGACGAGGAGGAACAGGACGACGATCGGCACGGCCATCATGGTGGATCCGGCCATCATCGGGGCGTATTCGGTGCCGTGCTTGGTGGAGAAGTTGCCGAGCCAGACGGTCGCGGTCTGGTTCTTCTGGCTGAGCAGCATGAGGGCGTACAGGTACTCGTTCCAGGCCTGGATGAAGCCGTAGACCGAGGTGGCGACCATGCCGGGGGCCAGCAGAGGGAACACGACCCGGACGAAGGCGCTGGTGCGGGAGCAGCCGTCGACCATCGCCGCCTCCTCCAGCTCCCTCGGGATGTTGACGATGAAGCCGCGAAGCGTCCACACCGTGAAGGGGAGGATGAAGGTCAGGTAGGTGATGATCAGGCCCGTCAGCCGGTCGTACTGGCCCAGGTCGTTCAGGAGCAGGAAGACCGGGATGATCATCGCGACCAGCGGGACCATCTGGACCGCGAGGATGCCCACGATCACGATCTTCCGGCCGCGGAAGGCGAACCGGGAGATGGCGAGCGCTGCCAGCATGCCGACGACCATGCCGATCACGACCACCGCGAGGGACACGACCAGGCTGCGGCCCACCGAGCCCCAGAAGTCGGCGATGTCCAGCGCCCGGCTGAAGTTGGACAGGGTGAGGCCCGTGGGCAGCACGCTCGGGTCCGGGTCGATGGCGTCCTTGGCCGGCTTGAACGCCGTATTGAGCATCCAGTAGACGGGGAAGCCGGCGGTGACGAACACGAGGAGACCGAGGAGGTTCCAGCCGGCCTTCGACTTCCGGTGCACGGGAGTCGTCAGTGCGCTCATTCGACCTCTCCGATCTTCAGCATCTGGCGCATGTAGACGGCGACCACGCCGAGCAGCAACACCACGGTGAGCAGGGCGATCGCCGAGCCCTGCGCGTAGTCGTTGACCACGAAGGCGCGGTCGTAGGAGTAAGTGGTCAGAAGCTGGAACTCGGCCTCCGGGTGACCGTTGCGCATCACGAAGACCTGCGGGAAGACGCCCATGTCCCAGATGACCGACAGGGTGGTGACCATCACGATGATCGGCTTGAGGATGGGGAGGGTGACGTAACGGAAGACGCCCCAGGCGCCCGCGCCGTCGAGCCTGGCCGCCTCTTCCATCTCCTTCGGCACCTGGGTGAGACCGGCGCTCAGGGTGATCACCACGAAGGGCACGGCCCCCCAGACCACCAGCAGCATGATCACGGCCAGTCCCTGCGGCCCGCTGGCGAACCAGTTGTGGCCGATCATCTCCACACCGGGCAGCTTGCTGAGGAGCGCGTTGAGGATGCCGTAGTCCGCGTCGAACAGCCACTTGAAGACCGTGGTGGCGACGATGATCGGCATACCCCAACTGGCCACCAGCGCGATGTTGACCAGCGTCTTCACCCAGCCGGAGACCCGCTGGAGCAGCAGCGCGATCAGCATGCCGACGACCATCGTGAAGATGACGCAGCCGGCCGCGAAGACGATGGTCCGTACGACGACCGCCCAGAACTCGCCGTCGCCCAGCACCTTGGTGAAGTTGTCGAACCCGACCGACTCGGCCGGCTGGAAGCCCCACAGCTGGGACTGCCCGAACTTCTGGAAGGAGAGGGTGACCAGGCGGACCAGCGGATAGCCGAGGACGAGCGCCAGGATCAGCAGGCAGGGGGCGAGCAGCAGCCAGGGGGTGCCGGCCCCGCTCGACGTCGGCTTCCTGGGGGGTGCGTCCGGAAGACGTGGTGGCGGCGCCTGCCGCGGCGGCGGCACCTTGGCAGGGGTGGTCGTGTCTGCGGCAGTCATCCGCGCGCTCCTCAGCGGTCCCTCAGGGTCGTACGAGAAGCAGGGCCCCGCCCGTCACAACAGGGCCCTGCCGGTGGTCACTTGGAGTTGATGACCTTGTCGATCGCGGCGTCCGCGTCCTTCGCGGCGGCCTCGACCGACTTCTTGCCGGTGCCGATGTTCTGCAGCATGGCCTGCAGGACCTGGGCCTTCTCGACCTGGCCCCAGCCCGGTGCCATCGGGACGAACCAGTTGGACTCGGCCGCGGTGGCCGGGACCGCCGTCTCCGGGTCGCTCTTGAGCGTGGCGAGGTCGGTCTTGTTGTTGGGCAGGTTGCCCTTGGCGATCAGGCCCTTCTGGCCGGAGGGGCCGGTGAACGCGTTGATCCACTCGGCGGCGACGGCCTGCGCGTCGGACTTCACCGGGACGGCGAGGTCGCTGCCGCCCAGGAAGACGGGGAGGTTCTTGCCGGACGGGCCGGGCATCACGAAGTTCTCGACGTTGCCCTTGAGCTTGCCGGTCTTGTCGTTCTCCGGGGCGGCCGCGGTCGCGCCCTCCCAGGCGGGGGCGAAGATCATGCCGGACTTGCCCTGGCCGTAGACGATGTAACGGTCGGACTCGTCCTTGGTCTTGTCGCCGTGCATGTACTTGGAGACGACCTTCTGGAACTCCTTCAGGCCCTTGACGGACTCCGGCGAGGAGAGGTTGGCCTTCCACTCGCCGCCCGACTCGACGGCGATCGAGCCGCCGGCGTCGTAGACGAAGGACATGGCGGCGTACCAGTCACGGGTGGGCTGGTACCAGGCGCTGAACTTGTCGCCCTGCTTCTTCTGGACCTTGTCCAGGGCGGCGGTCAGCTCGTCGTACGTCTTCGGGGTGGACTTGACGCCCACCGAGGCGAACACGTCCTTGCGCCAGTTGGCGACGCGGCCGCCGGCGTAGTAGGGGACGCCGTAGGTCTTGCCGTCGTAGGTCACCGAGGCCTTGAGGCCGTCCAGCCAGGCGGAGGAGTTGTCGAACTTCGCCGGGTCGAGGGGAGCGAAGGCGCCCTTGACCATGTAGCTCAGCATCTCGGTGTTGCCCATCTCGACCACGTCGGGGGCCTTGTCGGTGGCGAGGACGGCGTCCAGCTTGGCGTTCTTGTCCGGCCAGCCGTAGTACTCGTGGTTGATCTTGATGCCGGGGTGCGCCTTCTGCACCGCGGCGTCGGCCGCCTTCACCAGCTGCGGCCAGTTGTTCTGCGCGTCGACGGTGAGCCAGACGGTCAGCTCCTTGGCGTCCGCCCCGCTGTTGTCCGAACCCCCGCTGCCACCCTCGCCCCCGCACGCCGCGATGGAGACCATCATGCCCGCGATACCGATCGCGACTGTCAGCTTGCGCTTCACGCCATCCTCCTCAGGGATGCCATAACCCCCCTGCCTCCCTGTGGCTGACCTGGGTCTGCCCTCGGGGCCGGGACTGGACCAATGGTGTAGACCAGTAGGGGGAGCCTGGACCAGACCAATGAGCCTGTCAAGGGTGTTCTCGTGCGCTTTGGCCGTCCGTTACGGGACCGCGATATGCAGGAACCCTTCATTACGAAGCCCGACAGATCGGGCAGACCACTTGACGGCAGCAGGGACCACCGGTGGACTAGACCAGAAGGAGGTCCTGACGGTATACAGAGGGGATCACGGAGCGTGCGGAAGAGATCCCGGTACGCTGCCGTGCCACGATGTGAGCCGTGGCCGACGGGATGTCGGTCGCTTCGGCACCCGAAGCCGGGAAGGCAGAGATGAGCACCGACGTCAGCAGTGCGGAGAACGAGGGTGGAGCGAGTGTCCGTACCGCGCGCGTGCCCAAGTACTACCGCTTGAAGAAGCACCTGCTCGACATGACGGAGACGCAGTCGCCGGGCACGCCGGTGCCGCCCGAGCGGACGCTCGCCGCCGAGTTCGACACCTCGCGCACCACCGTGCGCCAGGCCCTTCAGGAGCTGGTGGTCGAGGGGCGCCTGGAGCGCATCCAGGGCAAGGGCACCTTCGTCGCCAAGCCGAAGGTCTCGCAGGCGCTCCAACTCACCTCGTACACCGAGGACATGCGCGCCCAGGGGCTCGAACCCACCTCTCAGCTGCTGGACATCGGCTACGTCACCGCCGACGACCGGCTCGCCGAGCTGCTCGACATCACGCCCGGCGGACGCGTCCTGCGCATCGAGCGGCTGCGGATGGCGAACGGCGAGCCGATGGCCATCGAGACGACCCACCTGAGCGCGAAGCGCTTCCCGGCCCTGCGCCGGTCGCTGGTCAAGTACACGTCCCTCTACACGGCGTTGGCCGAGGTGTACGACGTCCATCTCGCCGAGGCCGAGGAGACCATCGAGACCTCGCTGGCCACTCCACGCGAGGCCGGCCTGCTCGGCACCGACGTGGGCCTGCCGATGCTGATGCTGTCCCGGCACTCGCTGGACCGGGGCGGGCAGCCGGTGGAGTGGGTGCGGTCGGTGTACCGGGGCGACCGCTACAAATTCGTGGCCCGCCTCAAGCGGCCCCAGGAATAGCACGCAGCCCCGGGGCTAGCACACGGAACCGACACATACCGATATGCGGACGAGGGGTTCCATATCTGCGACACCGTGACCTAGATTGCCTGCGCTTGCACAGGTGATCAGTGAGGGGACGGAGCCGCCGATGTCCAATGAGCCGGAAGTGAGCAGAACGGTGGTGACCCCCACGAGGGTCGTCATCGCCGTCTGCCTGGTCGCGCCCTTCGTGGCGATGCTGTGGGTGGGGTCGTACGCCAAGACGGACCCGGTCTTCATCGGCATCCCGTTCTTCTACTGGTACCAGATGGCCTGGGTGCTGATCTCCACGGCGCTCACGATGACCGCGTACAAGCTGTGGCAGCGTGACCAGCGCGCCCGCTCCTCCCAGAAGGGCGGTGCGTCGCAGTGAACGACGGCGTGAACGGCGTCGCACTCGCCGTCTTCATCTTCTTCTTCCTGGCCGTCACGGTCCTGGGCTTCCTGGCCGCCCGCTGGCGCAAGGCCGAGAACGAGCACAGCCTCGACGAATGGGGCCTCGGCGGCCGCTCGTTCGGCACCTGGGTCACCTGGTTCCTGCTCGGCGGCGACCTGTACACGGCGTACACCTTCGTCGCCGTACCGGCGGCGATCTACGCGGCCGGCGCGGCCGGCTTCTTCGCCGTGCCGTACACCATCCTGGTCTATCCGCTGATCTTCACCTTCCTTCCGCGCCTGTGGTCCGTCTCGCACAAGCACGGATACGTGACGACCTCGGACTTCGTGCGCGGCCGGTGGGGTTCCAAGGGGCTGTCGCTCGCCGTGGCCGTCACCGGCATCCTCGCGACCATGCCGTACATCGCGCTCCAGCTGGTCGGCATCCAGGCCGTGCTGGACGTGATGGGCGTCGGCGGCGGCGAGGACACCAACTGGTTCGTCAAGGACCTGCCGCTGCTGATCGCCTTCGGCGTGCTGGCCGCGTACACGTACTCGTCGGGGCTGCGGGCCCCCGCGCTGATCGCGTTCGTGAAGGACACGCTGATCTACATCGTCATCGCGGTGGCGATCATCTACATCCCGATCAAGCTGGGCGGGTTCGACGAGATCTTCGCCAAGGCGGGCGACGCGTTCAGCCAGACCAACCCGGCGACGGGCGCGCCGCGCGGTGCGCTGGTCCCGGCGGAGGCGGGCCAGTGGACGTACGCCACGCTGGCGTTGGGCTCGGCGCTGGCCCTGTTCATGTACCCGCACTCGATCACGGCGACGCTGTCCTCGCGCAGCCGTGAGGTGATCCGGCGCAACACCACGATCCTGCCGCTGTACTCCCTGATGCTGGGCCTGCTGGCGCTGCTGGGCTTCATGGCGATCGCGGCCGGAGTCAAGGTCAGTAACGGGCAGTTGGCGATCCCGCAGCTGTTCGAAGACATGTTCCCGAGCTGGTTCGCGGGCGTGGCCTTCGCGGCGATCGGCATCGGCGCGCTGGTGCCGGCGGCGATCATGTCCATTGCGGCCGCGAACCTCTTCACCCGCAACATCTACAAGGACTTCATCAAGCCGGACGCCACGCCGGAGCAGGAGACGAAGGTTTCCAAACTGGTCTCGCTTCTGGTGAAGGTGGGCGCGCTGGTCTTCGTCCTGACGATGGACAAGACGGTCGCGATCAACTTCCAGCTGCTCGGCGGCATCTGGATCCTGCAGACCTTCCCGGCGCTGGTCGGCGGTCTGTTCACGCGCTGGTTCCACCGCTGGGCGCTGCTCGCCGGCTGGGCGGTCGGCATGATCTACGGCACGGTCGCCGCGTACGGCGTCGCCTCGCCGACGCAGAAGCACTTCGGCGGCTCGTCGAAGGAGATCCCCGGGATCGGCGAGATCGGCTACATCGGTCTGACGGCGTTCGTGCTGAACGTGGTCGTCACCGTCGTCCTGACCTTCGTCCTGAAGGCGCTGAAGGCCCCGGAGGGCGTCGACGAGACCAAGCCCGAGGACTACACGGCCGACGCGGGCGACCCGGGCGTCCAGGTGGAGCTGCCGCCGGCCACGGCGGGCGCCGGGCACTGAGCCGTACCCCGGAACGAAGGGGCCGCCGGATGCGATCCGGCGGCCCTTCGCCGTTCCCGGCCGTCCGTCGCGAGGGCACACCGCACCTCACTCTCCTCACCTATGAGTTGACGCTCCGAAACCACCGCGACACAACATATGGGGGTGCTGTCCTCGCCCGGCACAAGATGTATGCTCGTGCTCGCTGTCGCCGCAGGGGAATCCGGTGCGAATCCGGAACTGTCCCGCAACGGTGTACTCATGCGCGTATATGCGTGTATGAGCGTCAGTCCGAGGACCTGTCGACAGCGCGCCCGGCCGTCCGGTCCGGGTGTTCTTACGTCCGGGCCTCGTGGAGTGGGTCGGTGGACGCGACGCCGCGTGCGCTCGTGTGCTGCCCCCTGCCCTCCACCAGGCCCCTGTGCCGAGCGAGGGAGAGCCCCACGTGACCATCGCGCCCGCCGAACCGGTTTCAGCAGCCCTGGAGACCGACGGTCCCGGAACCGCGTTGCTGCGGACCCTGACCGAGCTGACCGCCGACCTGCCCGACGCCGACCCCGGCCGGGTCGCCGCCGCCGCGCTGCGCGGCCGGTCGGCGCGGGCCGACGAGACGGAGTTGCGCGAGCTGGCCACGGAGGCGGCCGCCGGCCTCATCTCCGAGGACCCGGTCTACTCGCGGCTGGCCGCCCGCCTGTTGACGATCGGCATCGCCGCGGAGGCCGCCTCGCAGGGCGTCACCTCCTTCACCGAGTCCGTCGCCGCGGGGCACCGGGAGGGGCTCATCGCCGACCGTACGGCCGAGTTCGTACGGGTCCACGCCGAGCGCCTCGACGCGCTGATCGACACGGACGCCGACGACCGCTTCGGCTACTTCGGCCTGCGCACCCTGCACAGCCGCTATCTGCTCCGGCACCCGATCACGCGCAAGGTGATCGAGACGCCCCAGCACTTCATGCTGCGGGTGGCGAGCGGCCTCGCCGAGGACGACACGTCCAGGTCGGTGGACGAAGTCGCCGCGCTCTACCGGCTCATGAGCCGCCTCGACTACCTGCCCTCCTCCCCCACGCTCTTCAACTCCGGCACCCGCCACCCCCAGATGTCGTCCTGCTACCTCCTGGACTCCCCCAAGGACGAACTGGACTCCATCTACGACCGCTACCACCAGGTGGCCCGCCTCTCCAAGCACGCCGGTGGCATCGGCATCGCCTACTCCCGCATCCGCTCCCGCGGTTCGCTGATCCGCGGCACGAACGGGCACTCCAACGGCATCGTCCCGTTCCTGAAGACCCTCGACGCCTCGGTCGCCGCCGTGAACCAGGGCGGCCGGCGCAAGGGAGCCGCCGCGGTCTACCTGGAGACCTGGCACTCCGACATCGAGGAGTTCCTGGAGCTGCGCGACAACACCGGTGAGGACGCCCGCCGTACGCACAACCTCAACCTCGCGCACTGGGTCCCGGACGAGTTCATGCGCCGCGTCGACGCCGACGGGCAGTGGTCGCTGTTCTCGCCGTCCGACGTGCCGGAACTGGTCGACCTGTGGGGCGAGGAGTTCGACGCTGCGTACCGGTCGGCCGAGAAGAAGGGGCTGGCGAAGAAGACCCTCCCCGCCCGTGACCTCTACGGCCGCATGATGCGCACCCTCGCGCAGACCGGCAACGGCTGGATGACCTTCAAGGACGCCGCCAACCGCACCGCCAACCAGACGGCCGAGCCGGGCCACGTGGTCCACTCCTCCAACCTCTGCACGGAGATCCTGGAGGTGACGGACGACGGGGAGACGGCGGTCTGCAACCTGGGGTCGGTGAACCTGGGTGCGTTCGTCTCCGGCGGCGACATCGACTGGGAGCGGCTGGACGAGACGGTCCGCACCGCCGTCACCTTCCTCGACCGGGTCGTCGACATCAACTACTACCCGACCGAGCAGGCGGGCCGCTCCAACTCCCGCTGGCGCCCGGTCGGCCTCGGCGCGATGGGCCTCCAGGACGTCTTCTTCCAGCTGCGCCTGCCCTTCGACTCGCCGGAGGCCAAGCGGCTCTCCACGCGGATCGCCGAGCGCATCATGCTCGCCGCGTACGAGGCCTCCGCCGACCTCGCCGAGCGGAGCGGCCCGCTGCCGGCCTGGGAGAAGACCCGGGCGGCCCGGGGCGTCCTCCACCCGGACCACTACGACACGGAGTTGACCTGGCCGGAGCGCTGGGCGGCCCTGCGGGAGCGGATCGCCTCCGTCGGCATGCGCAACTCGCTGCTGCTGGCGATCGCGCCCACCGCCACCATCGCCTCGATCGCGGGCGTGTACGAGTGCATCGAGCCGCAGGTGTCCAACCTGTTCAAGCGCGAGACGCTGTCCGGCGAGTTCCTCCAGGTCAACTCGTACTTGGTGAAGGAACTGAAGGCGCTGGGCGTGTGGGACGCGCGCACCCGTGAGGCGCTGCGCGAGGCGAACGGCTCGGTGCAGGACTTCGCCTGGATCCCCGAGGACGTACGGGCCCTGTACCGCACGGCGTGGGAGATCCCGCAGCGCGGCCTGATCGACATGGCGGCGGCCCGCACCCCGTTCCTGGACCAGTCCCAGTCGCTGAACCTCTTCCTGGAGACGCCCACCATCGGCAAGCTCTCCTCGATGTACGCGTACGCCTGGAAGTCCGGCCTGAAGACGACGTACTACCTGCGCTCGCGCCCGGCGACCCGCATCGCCCGCGCCGCCCGAGCCCAGGCTCAGCCCGAAAAGACCATCCCCGTACAGCAGCCGGCGCCCGAAGAGGCCGTCGCCTGCTCCCTGGAAAACCCCGAGTCCTGCGAGGCCTGCCAGTAATGACCACCCGTAACACGAACCTGCTCGACCCGGGCTTCGAGCTGACTCTGCGTCCCATGCGCTACCCCGACTTCTACGAGCGCTACCGGGACGCCATCAAGAACACCTGGACCGTGGAGGAGGTCGACCTCCACTCGGACGTCACCGACCTGGCGAAGCTGACGCCGGGTGAGCAGCACCTCATCGGCCGCCTGGTCGCCTTCTTCGCGACCGGCGACTCGATCGTCGCCAACAACCTGGTGCTGACCCTCTACAAGCACATCAACTCCCCCGAGGCGCGCCTGTACCTCTCGCGGCAGCTCTTCGAGGAGGCCGTCCACGTCCAGTTCTACTTGACCCTCCTGGACACCTACCTGCCCGACCCGGAGGACAGGGCCGCGGCCTTCGACGCCGTGGAGAACATCCCGTCCATCCGCGAGAAGGCCGAGTTCTGCTTCAAGTGGATCAACGAGGTCGAGAAGCTGGACCGTCTGGAGACGAAGGCGGACCGCCGCCGCTTCCTGCTCAACCTCATCTGCTTCGCCGCGTGCATCGAGGGCCTGTTCTTCTACGGCGCCTTCGCCTACGTCTACTGGTTCCGCAGCCGGGGTCTGCTGCACGGCCTCGCGACCGGCACCAACTGGGTGTTCCGCGACGAGACCATGCACATGAGCTTCGCGTTCGACGTCGTGGACACCGTCCGCAAGGAGGAGCCGGAGCTGTTCGACGACCAGCTCGAGCAGCAGGTCACCGACATGCTGCGGGAGGCCGTCGAGGCCGAGCTGCAGTTCGCGCGCGACCTGTGCGGTGACGGCCTCCCGGGGATGAACACCGACTCGATGCGGCAGTACCTGGAGTGCGTGGCCGATCAGCGTCTGACGCGCCTCGGCTTCGCTCCGGTGTACGGCTCCGAGAACCCCTTCTCCTTCATGGAGCTCCAGGGCGTTCAGGAGCTGACCAACTTCTTCGAGCGGCGTCCGTCGGCGTACCAGGTCGCGGTGGAGGGCACCGTGGACCTGGACGAGGACTTCTGATCCTCGTACGCCTCGCGGGCCTCCTGGGCCTCCCTGATCTGACGGTCGATGCGCCGGTCGCGCAGGATGCCGATCACTGACGGGAGGACCAGGAGGACGAGGATCCCGAGGACGGTGAGCATTCCGATCAGTCCTTGTGTCTGTGCGGTAGTCATGACACCACTGTCGCTCCGGACACTCCTTACCAACAGTGGCAGGACTGCCGTAGACCCTCGATTTACTGCCAGATCCGAGGCACACTGGCGGCATGTTGCAGAATGTGGCGGCCGTCCTGCTGGACGGCGTGCATCCCTTCGAACTCGGCGTCGTCTGCGAGGTCTTCGGCATCGACCGCCGCGACGAGGGTCTGTCGTTGTACGACTTCACGGTCGTCTCGGCGGAGGGCCCCTCGCTCAGCACGCACGTCGGCGGCCTCACCGTCTCCACGCCGTACGGCCTCGACCGGCTGGACGAGGCCGATCTGATCGCCGTGCCGGCCGGGAGCGACTACGTCACCCGGGAGTTTCCACCCGAGCTGCTCGACGCCCTGGTCCGGGCCGTGGACCGGGGTGCCCGGGTGCTCAGCGTCTGTTCCGGGGTGTTCGCGCTCGGTGCCGCCGGGCTGCTCGACGGGCGGCGGTGCAGTGTGCACTGGCGGCAGGCTGAGGAACTGGCCCGGCGCTACCCGAAGGCGATCATCGAGCCCGACGTGCTGTACGTCGACGAGGACCCGGTGATCACCTCGGCCGGCACCGCCGCCGGCATCGACGCCTGTCTGCACATCGTGCGCAAGGAACAGGGGCCGGAGGTCGCCAACAAGATCGCCCGGCGGATGGTGGTGCCGCCGCACCGGGACGGCGGGCAGGCCCAGTACATCGAGCGCCCGCTGCCGCGGTCCCAGTGCGACACGGTCGGCGGGGTGCTGGTGTGGATGGAACAGCACCTCGACGAGGAGGTCACCGTCGAGCAACTCGCCGACCTCGCGCACATGTCCCCGCGCACCTTCGCTCGCCGCTTCCAGCAGGAGACGGGGACGACTCCCTACCGCTGGATCCTGCGCCAGCGTGTGCTGCTGGCCCAGCGGCTGCTGGAGGCGACGGACGAGACGGTGGACACGATCGCCGGCCGGACGGGGTTCGGGAACGCGGCCGCGCTGCGCCACCAGTTCGTCCGGTCGGTGGGGACCACCCCGAACGCCTACCGGCGGACGTTCAGAGGACCCGAAGCCGGACCGGAAGCCGGACCCGAGTCCGGACCGGAAGCCGGACCGGAAGCCGGACCCGAGTCCGGACCGGAAGCCGGACCCGAGTCCGGACCGGAAGCCGGACCGGAGTCCGGACCCGAAGCGGGCCCCGGACCCGAAGCCGGATCGGACGCGGCCTGAACCGTCACCTGGGCACCGCCTTCAGCAGCAGCCGCTTCGGTCGCAGCGTGATCCCCACCAGGGGCGATTCGTCGGCCTCCGGCAGCCGTTCGAAGCGCCACTTCGGGATCACGGTCGCCAGGAGGATGCCGAGCCCAGCCACCGAGAAGTGGTCGGCCGGGCATTTCCGGTTGCCCGCGCTGAAGGGGCTCATCGCGTACTTCGGCACGTCCTCGGAACGCTCCGGAAGCCAGCGGTCCGGGTCGAAGTCG
This sequence comes from Streptomyces sp. NL15-2K, assembly GCF_030551255.1. Classification (GTDB taxonomy): domain Bacteria; phylum Actinomycetota; class Actinomycetes; order Streptomycetales; family Streptomycetaceae; genus Streptomyces. The sequence continues at coordinate 7,724,482 of NZ_CP130630.1, read as the reverse complement.
AGGGGGTGGTCGTAGGACCGCGGATCGCGCTGGAGGGCGAGCGGGCTGTAGACGATGTCCGCACCGGCCGGAATGCGATACCCGCCGAGTTCGTTCTCGGTCGTGGCCCGCCGCGTCAGAATCCATACGGCGGGTCGGAGGCGCAGCGCCTCCCAGACGACGTTGTTCGTATGCGTGAGCTTCCCGAGGTCGCCGAATGTGACCGGCCCGTCACCCACGACCGATTGCACCTCTTCCCTCACCCGGTCCGCCTGTTCCGGATGTTCGGCCAGCAATTGCAAGATCCACATCAACTGGGTCCCCACGGTTTCGCTGCCCGGGGTGAGAATCGCTATGACCTGGTCGTGGATCTCCTGTTCGTTGACCGGTTCACCATTTTCGTCCTTTGCCTCCAGCAGGGCCGTCAGCAAATCGTCGGGCTTGACGGCGGCGGCCCGGCGTTCGGCGATGACCTCGTCGGCCAGCCTGTGCAATTCGGCCAGTGCCCGGTCGAATTCCCGGTGGGACGGCAGCGGCAGCCGGTAGAGCGGGCCGAAGGAGAGGATCATGCGCCGGTACATGCCGCCGAACACCGTGGCGAGGGAGGTGCTCAGCCGCTCGGCCAGATCGTCGTTGTTCTCGATCTGCAGGAAGCACCGGGCCGTCATGCGCACGCCCACGCGGAATGCCTCGCGGGTGACGTCGATCGTGTCCCCCGGCTGCCAGCGCGCGGCGAGGGCGAGCGACTCCTCGACCATGACGCGCTCGTACTCGTGGATGACGTCCTTGCGGAACGAGGGCTGGATCGTCTGCCGCTGACGCCGGTGCAGCGCACCGTTGCTGGTCGCCACCCCCTTGCCCAGCAGCACCTCCAAGGTGTCCCACAGCGGCCCGCCGACCTCGTACGCCGGGCTGGTCAGCAGGGCGCCGCAGAGGTCGGGCGCGGTGACGGCGTACACCGTCTTCGGGCCCAGCCGCAGCCGGACCAGGTCGCCGTCGTCGCGCAGCCCGGCCAGGAAGCCCAGCGGGTCGCGGAAGAGCTTCCAGCCGTGGCCGAGGCCCGGCACTCCTCCGCCGGCGAGGGGCGGTTCACGCAGTTCCGATGCCCCTGTTCCCGGGGCGTCGGGCTGCACGGACTCGACGGTCATTTCTCACCTGCCGCTTCGTTGTTGACGTACGGGGGCGTGGACCGGTCGTCCCAGCTGTCGACCATGTACCGGCCGGACTCGTGGTGGAACCAGTAGACGGTGCTGAACCAGTTCCGCATATTGCAGACGCAGGTCCGTACGGCGGCGGCGAGTTCCTTTCCGCCGACCGAGCCGTCCTCGAAGTCGTCGGCGAGACGTAAGGCGTCCCGTTCGGCGACGAGGAATTCCTCTATACAGTGCTCGATGCGTTTCCGGACCTCCGTGACCGCCTCTTCCAGAGTCATTCCCTGGTGTTTGATGAGGCTGATTCCGAGATTGTGCACCTCGTCGCCCGCGATTTCCTTGGGGAGCGAGCAGAGGTCGTTGTACCAGGCCGCGAATTCCTGGCTGAGCAGCGCCGCCCGCCGATATGCCGGGTGTTTTCGTATGCCGTCGGGGAGTTCGCGTCCCGCGCTCGGCTCCAGCAGATCGGTCCAGATCCAGTGCGCGAAGGTGAGGCGGCGCAGTGCGAGGTATTCCTCGACCGTCGGGACGATCCCTTCGGTCCGGTTGCGGAATTCCCTGTCATATGCCTCGATCACCTCGTGGAAGTGGCGGGCGAACCGGGCGTTCCACGTCTGCGGCAGGAACGAGTACAGCCGCACCATGCTGTCCGCGAACGCGGCGACCAGGGGATCCTCGTGGTGCAGATGGTTCCTCGGGGCGTCCAGGGCCGCGTGCAACCGGAACCTGAGCCGCCGCCAGGCGGCCGGACGGCGGTGCACGATGTCACGGTCATGCCGGTCGTCCCAGACGAAGAACCACGCGCTGTAGTCCGCGATCGCCTGGAGGACGTCGTCGGGGGCGCCGATGTAGTACCCCGCCATGAGGTCGGTGTAGCACAGGCCGTCGGCATATTCCTCCACCTTGTCCGCCGGCATGAGCCGTTTTTCCAGTAGCCAGGTGCGGGTCTTCTCCTGGAGCCTTGGCCAATACGTGTGGAGTTGCCTGGGAAACGCCGCTTCGATCACCGGAAGAGAGAGCGATGGCGGGACCGGTACCGCCGTCGGTGTCGATGTGGTGCTGTACGGGAGAGCATGCACGAAACAAACCCCTCTCAGCCGCCAGTTACCGCACGCCCCCCGCTGTGCCGGGCGTGCGCCGTTGCGTATCCCCGCACTTCCATTCAGCACCACAACTGACCGATCTGGGAACGGATTTGCTCCATTCACTACCTCACAGTGCCGAGACCTCCCCCTGCGCGACTGATTCCCGATCACTGAGCGAGCGAAAGCGATCGAACGTGCGACGGACAGACGAACGGCGCCCGTTCGGGAAGGGACTCCCGAGCAGACGCCGTACGGAAGGAAGTTACGAGGCTGGGGGGAACCTCAGTCGTTGGCGACGACGGGGTAGCGAGGCTCGTTCTCGGCCATCTGCCGCAGCGCGTCCTTGCGTTCGCGCTTGGAGAGCCGGTCGATGTAGAGGTACCCGTAGAGGTGATCGGTCTCGTGCTGCAAACACCGAGCGAAGTAACCGGTGCCGCGCACCTTGATCGGGTTGCCCTTCTCGTCCTGCCCGGTCACCTCGGCGTAGTCCGGCCGGGCGAGCGCCGCGTACGCCGTCGGCACGGACAGGCAGCCCTCGTTGCTGTCGTCCAGCCGGCGCTTGTCGGCCGGCAGGTCGACGAGCCTCGGGTTGCAGACGACGCCCACGTGCCGCCGGCCCTCGTCGTCCTGGCAGTCGTAGACGAAGACCTTCAGGTCGACGCCGATCTGGTTGGCGGCCAGGCCCACGCCCTCGGCGGTGCGCTGCGAGGCGAACATGTCCGCGACCAGCTGGTCGAGCTCCGCGCCGAACTCGGTGACGTCCTTGCACTCCTTGTGGAGCACCGGGTTCCCGACGACCGTGATGGGCCGCGAGGTGCCACGCTCGCGGTACGCCTGCTCGCGCTCCTCGCAGTCCTCCGTGTCGACGACGAAGCCCTCGTCGTCGGCGGGGAGCACGCCCACGTGCTGCTGATCGGTGTCCTGCTGGGCCATGACCGACGTATGCCTTCCTGCACAAACCGAAGAACCGGAGAGGGGGTGTGATGCTGATACAGGGTACGGCGAATGTTCAGCAGACCTCTTCCAGATCCCGCCAGTCCCGGGAGTCCGGGCTGTCCGCGACCCATCCGTCCAGCAAGCCCCGAACGAGTGAGGCGGGCGCGGCGACGCCACACTCCCGCTCCGGCACCCACAACTGCCCGTCGGTCACATGCCCGAGCGGCCCGGGATGCCCCGGCTCACTGTGGTCGTGCGGGTCGAGATGCTCGCCGTCACCCTCGTCGGACGGCATCCGTGACTCCGAGCACATCCGGCACAGCAGCCGCACGGACGACGACCAGTCCTCGGCTGCGAACCCGGCGTCGGCCGCGAGCTGCTCCAGGGCGTCCCGGTCGGCCTCGGTCGCGGCCTCCAGCAGGACCACCCAGGTCGGCACGGGAGAAGGCGCCCACAGCTCGATCTCGTCGAACACCGGGTAGGCGTGCCCGGCGGCCGTGGTCCGCTCCCCGTGCGGCACGCCGTCGTGCAGCACGACCTCGCCCCAGCGCCGCCCGGACGAGGGAAGGGGAATGGACAGCACCTCGATGCGGGCGGGGTCGAGCCGCCGCCCCCACACCACCTCGGCCTCCCCCTCCGGGGACAGCCGTACGGCCGCACTGCCGAGGTCCATGCCCACGGGCTCACCCGAAGCGGTGGCACCGCCCGGCACCCGCAGCCCGTACGCCTGCCAGGCCCGCCGCGCCAGCGGCCAGTCCTGCAGCGCGGTGGCCGCGATGCCGACGTTCCACCAGTCAGGTGCGCCGGTCTCCCGGTCGAGCAGCGCCACGGCACGCAGACCAGCCGCCCGGGCCTGCTCCCAGTCGTGCCGGAACTTGTGCAGCAGGGCGAGGTTGAACCAGGACTCCGACAGCCAGGGCTCCAGATCGGCGGCCCGCGTCAGCAGCGCGCCCGCGTCCTCGTACCGGCCGTCGCCGATCAGCGTGAACGCGCGGTCTGTGGCCTGCCGCCAAGAGGCGGAGGGCCGGTGCCGTCCCTTGCCGAAGATCCTCACGATTCCCGCCTGCCAGTTCCGTGGAGTGGGCTGGCTGTGCCCCCGGACACCCTCTTTCTCGCATCCAACCATGTACGGCTGGAAGGGCGCTCATTACCCATGGGTTACCCAGCCCCGGGCAGGGTCAGACAGTCTCTTGCGAGTACCCGGGCCAGTGCCTCCACGACCTCCGGGGCGTACTCGCCGCCCGTCGCCAGGCGCAGCTCCTCCAGCGCCTTCAGGGGCCCGCCGGGCCCGGCGTCCCGCGCCTTCTCCTCGTACGCGTTCACCGCCCGTACGATCCGCGCGGCGACCGGCTGCTCCCCGCAGGGGTCGGCCTGCCGCTCCACGACCACGGCGACCGCCGCGTCGACCCCGGTCTGCCGGACGACGGCCCCGCCGAGCAGGGCGATGCGCCGCTGCTCGGCGACGGGCAGTTGGGCGGTGGCCCCCGCCGGCACGGGATCGACGAGGCTCAGCTGCCCGATGTCGTGCATCAGGGCCGCGTACTCCAGCACGATGAGCTCCGGCTCGGTGAGCCCCAGGTCCCGCCCCACGGCCTGGCTGAGCGCGGCCACGCGCCGGGCGTGCCCGGCCGGGGTGTATCCGGCGACCTCGGTGGCCCGGGCCAGGGAGGCGATGGTCTGCCGGTAGGTGGCCCGCACGGCGGCGTATCGGCGGAAGGAGACCTGGGTGAGCAGAAGGGGCAGCGAGAAGACGGGCAGCGCCCACAGCCCCACGACGGCGACCGCGAGCGCCATCACGGCCCCGGTCGCGCACACGGCGGACCCGATGCCCAGCAGCGCCCGCAGCTCGTCCCGCAGCAGCGGACCGAAGGGCCACCGGGTACGGGCGTGCGCGAGCGCCGCGGCGAGCGCGGCGTCGCACAGCGCGGTGAGGGCGAGCAGCGCGAGCAGCAGCAGGGCGTAGGCATGGCCGCCCCAGCCGCTGAACGTCCCCTGGTTGTACAGCGGCTGGAAGCACACGGCGGCGAATCCGACGGTGAGCAGGCGCCGGGCGAGGTGGTCGAGGGTGGGACCCGGCCCCCGCCCGATGTAGGGCACGCATCCGAGGAGGGAGGCGGCGAGGACGACGGTGACGACCTGGAGGACGCCGTGGTGGGTGGCCTGCCCGGCGTCCTCCCCGAGGAGGGCGTACGACAGCGCCCCCGCGGCCCCGAGCGGCGCGGCCTCCCGGACCCGGGCGCCGGTCCACCGGCTGAGCTCACCGACGGTGATCAGGACGCCGAACGCGAGGGCGATGCCGGGCTCCTCCAGGCCGGTCCAGAGGGTGGCGGTGAGGGAGCCGGCGGCGAGGAGGCCGGCGCAGGCGTGGATGAGGCGGAGAATCGACTGAGATGGCCGCGCCGTCATGGTGTGCTCCGGCCGACGGTGTCCGGGTGTGTCCGGCTGGAAACGGGTGCGTCCGGTGGGACGGTGCTGGGTGGATGGACGTCGTCCGCCGTGACCGCCGGATGCCATCCGTGCCGGCTCAACGCCCGCACCAGCGCCCGCACCATCATCGGGTCGAACTGGGCGCCCGCACACCGCTCCAGCTCCCGCAGGGCCACGTCGACGGGACGCGCCCGGCTGTAGCACCGCGTGGACGTCATCGCGTCGAACGCGTCCGCGACGGCCACCACTCGCGCCGACTCCGGAATCTGGCTGCCCCGCAGCCCGTACGGATACCCGCTCCCGTCCAGCCGCTCGTGGTGATGCAGGACGGCCGCCCGGGCCTCCCCGAGAAAGGAGATCCCCCGCACCATCTCGTGCCCGTACTCGGGATGCAGCTCGATCACCCGCCGCTCCTCGGGCGTCAACGGCCCGTCCTTGCGCAGCAACCGCGTGGGCACCCCCAGCTTCCCCACGTCGTGCAGAATCCCGGCGAACCGCAGCACCTCGACCCGCTCGTCGGACATCCCCAGCTCGCGCGCGATCATCATCGACGCCTGCCCGACCCGCTCACTGTGCCCGCGCGTGTACCCGTCCTTGATGTCGACGGCCTGCACGAGCGCCCGGATCGTCGCCCGGTGGGCCCCCCGCTCCCGGTGGTACTGGGCGAAGGCCCACCACGACACGCACATCGGCAGCAGCACGAGCAACGCGGCGACCGGCCCGTACGGACTCCGCCACAGGACGGCCATCATGATCCCGGCGAGGCCGTGCACGGCGATCGGCGCGAGCGACCGCGGGAACAAGCCCCGCCAGGCCCGTCGTACCGGAACCCGTTCCGCTACGGCGAGGATCCCCCCGTCCAGCACGCTCAGCACCAGGCAGAAGGCCGGCACCGCCACTCCGGCCGCCCCGAGCGCGTACGGCACGTCGCAGGCGCCGACGGCGTCCCGGCCGCCCAGCGCCCCGTGCACCCGTGCCGCCACCCACACAGCGACGGCGAGCTGGGCCGCCCGCCAGAGCCTGCGCAGCCACCGCGGTCGCTGCTCGACGGGAGACAGCAAGGCGCCCGGCAGGGGCACCAGCGCGGCGGCGGACGGCGGCAGCAGAAAGGCCGCGGCGAGCAGCACGGGGTAAAAGGTTCCGGCGAACCGCCACCGGGCGGGGACCTGTTCGCAGCAGCCGTACAGCACGGCGAGCAGCAGCACCGCCCACCAGGGCGTTCGCACGGTCGGCAGCGGTAACAGACAGATCAGCGCGCCGACGACGACGCAGGAGACGTACGCACGTGCCCGTACCGGAACATCCATCGTGCCCTCCCCCGGCCATGCCTGGTCCGGGTCCGGAGCCTAGGACGGCGGCAGGGGGGCGTGCGGGCTGTTGACCCGCCGATTAGCACGTTCGGGTGACGGGCTCAGGACTCCTGCGGAGTCGGCGGTGCGGCCGTCACATCGTGGTCGGGCACCGCCTGGCCGGAGCGGATCAGATCGAGCCGCCCCAGGACCTTGGAGCGCAGGTCGCTGGGCACGTCGTCATGCCCGCAGCACCGCTTGACGAGCTTCTTCACGGCCTGCTCCAGGCCGTACTTCTCCAGACACGGCGAGCACTCCTGGAAGTGCTGCTTGAACTTGTCGCGATCGACGTCCGGCATCTCACTGTCGAGAAACTCGTACAGATGATCGAGTACCTCACTGCAGTCCGTCTCGTGCGGCTCTCCGCAGCTCATGAGCCCGAGCCTTTCGCTTCGTTCGACTCTCCGGCGCCGGCCGGGACCAGTCCGCGCTCACGGGCGTAGTCCTCGAGCATGCCGCGCAGTTGACGGCGGCCCCGGTGCAGCCGGGACATCACCGTACCGATGGGTGTCCCCATGATGTCCGCGATCTCCTTGTACGCAAAGCCCTCTACATCCGCGAGGTAGACGGCGATGCGGAATTCCTCGGGGATCGCCTGAAGTGCTGCCTTCACGTCCGAGTCGGGCAGGTGGTCGAGCGCCTGCGACTCCGCGGAGCGCAGACCCGTCGACATGTGCGACTCGGCACGTGCCAGCTGCCAGTCCTCGATCTCCTCGGCCGCCGAGCGCTGGGGCTCACGCTGCTTCTTGCGGTACGAGTTGATGAAGGTGTTGGTGAGGATCCGGTACAGCCACGCCTTGAGGTTGGTGCCCTCGCGGAACTGGTGGAAGGACGCGTACGCCTTGGCATACGTCTCCTGCACCAGGTCCTCGGCGTCGGCCGGGTTGCGCGTCATGCGCAGCGCGGCCGAGTACATCTGGTCGAGGAACTCCAGCGCGTCGCGCTCGAAGCGCGCGCTGCGCTCGGCGGTCGACTCACTGTTGCCCGGGCCCTCGGGCTGCTCCGCCTGGCCGTTGTCGGTCCCTGCGTCGGTCCCAGTGACCGGACCCACCTCCTCCAGTGTCAGGGCGGAACCGAGACCGGTCCCACCAGAATCGGAGGATAGACGACGATCCGGTCCGCCCGCCGCCCGAATAGGGGCGGTCTTCGCCGCATGCAGCACCGTCCAGTCCAGGTCAGTGCGGCTGCTACGGCTCGAATCAGACTCCGCCGGGCGCAGCCCGTCCACGGGGTGGTGGCGGGAGGCGGGCGGGCAGAAGGTCGAACCCATGCGGCGGACTTCCTCTCGTACGGCGTCTGTGCTGTTTCTCGCAGCACTTCTGTCCGCCACAACCAAGGCCCGGTCCGCAACATTCCCGAGCCGTTACACCAGTGACACGGCCCACCTCACAACCCCGTCGGTGATGATCGCCAGGGCCTGCTCCTGGCTGATGTCCGCCCGCTTCGGCACGGCGAAGCCATGATCGCCGTACGGCACCTCGAGCAGTTCGTACGCCCCCTCGGGAAACTCCTCCGGCCTCCCCCAGGGGTCGTTGCCGCCCTGGACGACGAGGGTGGGCGCCCCGGTCCCGAGCAGTTCCTCGGCGCGGGACTTCTCGGGCTTGCCGGGCGGGTGCAGCGGGAAGGCGAGGGCGAGGACCGCGTGCGCGCCGAGTTCCGCGGCCGTACGGCAGGCGACGCGGGCCCCGGCGCTGCGGCCGCCGGAGATCACCGGCAGCCCCTCCTCGGCCAGCGCGGGCCGGATGCCCCGCCAGCCCACGTCCAGCGTCTTCGGCGCGGGCGCCATCTTCTTCCCGGCCACCCGCCAGGGCTGCTCCACCCGGGCGACGGTGACGCCGTGGGCGGGCAGGACGGCGGCGAGCGCCTGAAGGTCCCGCGCCTCGATGCCGCCGCCGGCACCGTGGCTCACCGCCAACACCAGCCGCGCCTTCTTGGCCCGGTGCCAGGTGATGCGGGCGGCACCGGCATCCGTTTCGATGATCTCCGTCACATTGATGTTCACGTGTCCCGTATCGGTGAAGCCTGCTGTTCTCAGACGAGTTGGCAGTTCAGCGTGGCTGGTCTCGGTGGTGCATGTGAGCCGGTGCCCGGTTTTCCGACTTCAGGGTGGTTTGGGTCTCATCTGATCTGGTCTGTGTCATCGAACCCTGGATGGTCGTCCCATGAGGGTTCGTGTGGGGACGGCGGTGCCTGAAGGGCCGCAGGGGGTTGAGCACGTTTCCGTGTACGCGGATGCGTCGAGGTACGAGATCGGCTGGGTTGAAGCGGACGGCGGGACGAGACGTCGGCCGTTGACCGAGGCCGGGGATGTCGCTTTCGAGGACGCGCTGCCGGTGCGGGACTTCCCGTCGTACCGCGGCCAGCGCCATTTTCCGGGGCTGTACTGGGCGGTGACGACCGGTCGGCATGTGGGGTTCGAATCGTGGCTGGAGCGGGATCACGCGATGCTGCTCGACTTCGATCCGCTGGTGACGGGGTTCTCCTCGCAGCCGTTCTGGCTGAGCTGGCGGGACGAGGGATCAGGCCGCAGCCGGTCACACGCTCCGGACTACTTCGCGCGGGCTGCGGACGGAAGTGGCCTGGTGGTGGACTGCCGTCCGGCGGACCGGATCGACCAGAGGGCCGCCGAGTCGTTCAAGCGGGCGCGGGAAGCGTGTGACGCGGTGGGCTGGGCCTACCGTGTCGCCAGTGAGATCGATCCCGTCCGAGTGGCGAATCTGCGCTGGCTGGCGGGCTATCGCCATCCGCGCTTCGCCGTGTCGGAGGGGATGACGGCGGCGGTCTGCGCGGCCTTCGCGACTCCCGCACCGTTGCTCGGGCAGGCTGCAACGCTGGGTGATCCGATCGGCGTGCTCCCGGTGGTCTTCCACCTGCTCTGGCGCGGGCTGCTGCGGGCCGACCTGGGCCGTCGCCTGAGTGATCGCACCGTGGTGATGACCGGGGAGGCGGGCCGGTGACTGCCTCGGGGCCTCGTGGAGTGCTGCGGGTCGGTGACCGGGTCCGGTTCGACGGACAGGTCCACCTCGTGGCGGGTCTGGCCGGCACCACGGTGCGGCTGCAGGGCGAGTCCGGCGGAGCATCGTTGGTGCTGTTCTCCCATCTGCTGGCGGCGGACGGCTTCGAGATGCTCGACTCCCTGCCCGAAGCGCCGGGGTTGCCGTCGTTCGGACTGCTGGACACCGTTCCCGAGCCCGCCCTGCGGCGGGCCCGGTTGCTTGAGCGGCACATGGTCGAGATGGAGACCGGACTGCTGCCCGGCGCGGAGCCGACCGCCAGGCCCCGGCCCGAGTACGACCCGAAGTGGCGCACGGTGAACGAACGGATCGCGGCGAAGGCGGAGGAACTGGCCGCTCTCGGGACGCCGATGACCGCCCGGACCCTGTTCCGGTTGCGGGGCTGCTGGCGCGAGCAGGGACTTTGGGGGCTGGTCGACCACCGTGCCACCCGCGTCTCCAAGCCGACCGGGCACGCGGACGAACGGCTGGTCACCGCCATCACGGAGGCACTGGCCGGGCAGGAGAAGCTGTCCACGGGAACCCGGAGCCGGGTGCTCCGCGAGGCTGAGCGGATCCTCGTCGAGCGTCACGGTGAGGGAGCCGTCGAGCTGCCTTCACGGTCCACCCTCTACCGGCTGGTGCGGTCCCTGTCGGAGGGGATGCACTCCTTCGGCACTGCCACGGCCCGCCGGTCACGAGCCCGCCGCCCGCAAGGGGTGTTCACCCCGTCGAAGGCCGCCCGGCCCGGCGAGGTCGTGCAGATCGACACCACCCCGCTGGACGTGCTGGCGATCCTGGACGACGGCGTGACGGGCCGGGTCGAGCTGACCATCGCGGTCGACGTCGCAACACGGACGATCTGCGCGGCCGTCCTGCGGCCTGCGGGCACCAAGGCCGTGGATGCGGCTCTACTACTGGCCCGCATCCTGGTCCCCGAGCCGATGCGGCCGGGCTGGCACGACGCTCTTCGGATGTCCGTCTCGCTCATCCCGCACGCGCGGCTGATGAGCGTGGATGCCCGCCTGGAACACGCCGCCGCGAAACCGGTGATCGTCCCGGACACCATCGTGGTCGACCACGGCAAGGTGTTCATCTCGGAGACGTTCGTGACGGCCTGCCAGACCCTGGGCGTCTCCGTCCAGCCGGCCCGGCCCGCCACCCCGACCGACAAAGGCGTGGTGGAACGCACCTTTTCCTCGATCAACACGCTGTTCTGCCAGCACGTCGCCGGCTACGTCGGCTCCAACCCCACCCGGCGTGGTGAGGACGTCCAGGCTGTTTGGACCCTGCGAGAACTCGCCGACCTCTTCGACGAATGGGTCGTTGCCCGATGGCAGACGAGGCCCCACGACAGCCTCCGCAGCCCGTTCCTGCCGGGCCAGGCTCTGTCCCCGAACGACGTCTACGCGATGCTTGTGGCCCGCAGCGGACACCTGCCGGTCTGCCTGACCGGCGACGACTACATCGAACTCCTGCCCGCGGAGTGGCGGAAGATCAACGACTACGGCGTCGTCATGGACTACCGCACCTACGACTGCCGCGACCTGGCGCCCTACCGGCGCCAGCCTTCTGGCGTCGACCTCAAGGGCGGCCTCTGGGAAGTCCACTACGACCCCTACGATCTGTCCCACATCTGGATCCGCGATCACCGGGCAGGCGGCTGGATCACCGTCCCCTGGACCCGGCTGGACTCCGTCTCCGCCCCCTTCGCCGACTTCACCTGGCGACACGCCCGTTCTGTCCTGGCCGCCCAGGGCGCCGACGACACCGACGAAGGCGCGATCGCCGCAGTTGTGGAAGACCTGCTCACCCGGGCTCAGAACGGCCCGGACCGCAAAGTTGCCGCCCGCACCCACGCGGCAGCCAGCCACCCCGTTCACCCTGGCCTTCGGCCTGCCCTCCCCGAAGAACCGCAGGAAGGCCCGGAGGACGAGGACCAACCAGTCGGCAAGGTCATTCCCTTCGGGGTCTTCGACGCCTTCACCGACGGGAGCCGTCCATGAACCCGCCCCCGGACGCCGGGCAGGAACCAGAGGACGTCCACCCGCTGAGCACGAAGGAGGGCTGGGCATGCTTCGTCGCCGAAGAGACCATGCCTCCCGAGGTGCTCTCACCCGCCGCAATTCAGCGTCTGAGTCCGGACCAGCGGACTGCCCGTGAGCGTGAACGCGAGGACTATCACGCGCAGTTGGTCATCGTCCGCACTCCCACGATCCAGCACGTCACCACCACCGGCCGCAAGCGGATCCTCCTCAACCGTCGCCAGCAGTCGGCCCGCCGCGGACTGATCGTCAGCGGGCCCGCGGGCACGGGAAAGACCACCGCGATCACGCAGCTCGGCAAGAACTACGAACTCCTCGGCCGCCGCCGCGGCGAAGTCGGGCACCAGGCCCTGCCCGTCGTCTATGTCACCGTCCCGCCCGCAGCGACACCCAAGATGCTCGCGGTCGAACTCGCCCGCTTCATCGGCCTGCCGCTGCCCAGCCGTTTCAGCCAGGTCGACATCACCAACCGCGTCTGCGACCTGCTCTGCAGCAGGAGCTGCCGCCTGGTGCTGATCGACGAGCTCCATAACCTCGACATCCGCACCAAGACCGGCGCCGAAGCCTCCGATCAGATCAAGTATCTGTCCGAGCGCATCCCGGCGACGTTCGTCTTGGCCGGAGTCGATGTTGAGGACACTGGGCTGTTCACGGGCCGCCGCGGCGGGCAGATCGCCAGCCGCTACACCGAGATCACCACTCGCCCCTTCCCCCACAAGACGGCCAAGGACAAAGAAGCCTGGCAGTCCTTGGTGACCACGCTGGAGGAGGCCCTACGGCTTTATGCCCACCGCCCGCAGACCCTCCTCAAGCTGAGCGCCTACCTGCACGACCGCACCGGGGGCATGATCGGCAGCCTGTCCCACCTCGTCCGCGAAGCCGCACTGGACGCCATCATCAGCGGCACAGAGAAGATCACACGCACCGGACTCGATGAAGTCGAACTCGACCGGGCCGTTGCACAGCAGACCAGACGCCGTCCCTCGACTCCCGCGACGAGGAAGGCCAGTTGAGTACACACCCGCGCATACTGCCTGTCCCCCTCTCGCCAGTGCACCGCGAGACGGTCGGCTCCTATCTGAACCGGCTCGCGGACGCCAACCGCCTGCCGGTCCGCTATCTGGCCGGTCTTCTCGGTCACAACCGTCATCACCGCCGTGACGACAACCGCACGGACCACTGGACCCCACGGGCCCTGCTCGGACTATCCGCCCTGACCGGCCGGGCACCCGCCGAACTCGTGCATGCGATGCCAGCTCTCGCCGAACTCAGCGAGGGCCAACGAATCGGTCCACGCCCGAGCACCGGCCACGGCGATGCCCTTCACCGTCCGGCATGCCGCCCCTGCATGGCCCGGCGCGGAATCGACGGCCTCGTCGTCCGCGAGACCCTGCCCCACGAAGCAGTCTGCCCACGACATCACCGCTGGCTCCTGGGCGACGAGCAGCATCTCCTCCGCGTTCTGCCCGACGTTCGCAGAGCCAACCAGCGCCACCGGCGACTCACGAGCCGCCGCAGGGGCTCCGCCCCCGAGCAGAGCTACCGCACCGCACGTGACAGCTTGCTGAAGTGGTTCCACACCGCCGCCGAGACACAGCTCCAACAGCGGTGGACGGACCGGATTCATCTCCTCGGCGAAGACATCTACGGAGACCCACTCCGCCCGTCTCCGAACCGCATCGAGATCGCGACCTACCCCGAAACGGTCATCCTCACCAGCCTGCTCTCATCACCGCACTGGCGCGATCACCAGGAATCGGCCCCGGAGATCGCACGCCGGTTCCAGCTCAAGGCAGGGAGCCGCGAGCTGGCAGCCCTCCAGAAACTGGCAACTTCCCTGAGACCGAGGCTCTCCCTGTCTCAATCAGACTGACAACCCGCAGGTCAGCGGTCCTACCGCTTCCACCCTCGTTGACCCACGAAGTCCTGGTCGAACCCGCCGCACAGCCCCTGACACATCAAGGTGCGGCACCGTCTCACTCCAAGATGACAACTCCCAGCTCAGAGCCAGGCAGTCCACCAACCTCATTGAGAACGGACATCACGTTCGCGTTCGCGTTCACGTCAGAAGAGTGTGCCCTCCACGGGCCCCTCCAGCTCCTTGAGCAGCTCCGCGCCGTTGTTGCGGACGTTGCTCACCGCGGTCGTCACCGGGTACGCCCGCATCAGCCCCTCGGGCGGCGCCGCGAGCAGCGAGCGCAGGTCGTCGTGGTCCGTGCGGGACGGGTCGAGCCAGGAGTCCCAGCGGTCCGGCGTCAGCATCAGGGGCATCCGGGGGTGGATCTCGGCCAGGGTGTGCGGTCCCTCGGCGGGCGACACCGCGAGCGGGCTCTGCTCCGCCTCCGTGGTGATGACGGAACACGTCACCCACCAGGCCTGCGGGTGGTCGTCGGGCAGCGTCTTGTCCCGCCAGAACTCGTACAGCCCGGCCATCGCGAACACCGACCCGTCGGCGGGGAGAACGAAGTACGGCTGCTTGCGCGGCCGCTTCTTCCTCCCCTCGACCTCCAGATCCCGCTCCTGCTTGGAAGTGACCCACTCGTAGTAGCCGTCGGCGGGGATGATGCAGCGCCGGGTGGCGAAGGCGCGGCGGTACGACGGCTTCTCGTGGACGGTCTCCGCCCGCGCGTTGATCATCCGGGCCGCGCCCTCGGGGGTCTTCGACCAGCTCGGCACCAGCCCCCACTTCAGCTTCCGCAACTGTCGAACCGGTTTGGGGTCTTCCACGTCCTTAAGAGGACGGTCGAGGACTGCGTAGACCTCTTTGGTCGGGGCCACGTTGTAGTCGGGTGCCAGGGTCTCCTCGGGTTCCCACTTCTCGATCTCAAAGATTCCTGCGAGATCCTCGGGCCCACGACTGGCTGCATACCGTCCGCACATACGTGCCACACTGCCAGATTCGACGAGACCTCAGGGAGCTACCGCCGAACATGCACACCACCGCATCCGACTCGCTCGCCTCCCTCTGGGACGAGGTCTCCGGCACCCAGCCCGACCCCGACCTGTGGGTGGTGATCGCGGCCCTCGTCGCCGCGCTCGCCGTGGTCGTCCCGCACAACTTCTGGCGCATCTCGCGCAACGCCATCACCATCGCGCACGAGGGTGGCCACGGCCTGGTCGCGCTGCTCACCGGCCGCACCCTCACCGGCATACGGCTGCACTCGGACACCAGCGGCCTGACCGTGAGCCGCGGCAAGCCGCACGGACTCGGCATGATCCTCACCGCGTCCGCCGGCTACACCGCTCCCCCGCTCCTCGGCCTGGGCGGCGCCGCCCTGCTCGCCGCCGGGCACATCACGCTGCTGCTGTGGGCGGCGACCGTCCTGCTGGTGGCGATGCTGGTGATGATCCGCAACGCGTACGGCGCCCTGACGGTGGTCATCACGGGCGCCACGTTCGTGGTGGTGTCCTGGCTGACGGGACCGCAGGTGCAGGCGGCGTTCGCGTATGTGGTGGTGTGGTTCCTGCTGCTGGGCGGCGTGCGGCCGGCGTTCGAACTCCAGATGAAGCGCTCACGGGGAGGGGCGGGAGACTCGGACGCGGACCAGCTGTCGCGGCTGACGCATGTACCAGCGGGCATGTGGCTGTTTCTGTTCCATGTGGTGTCGCTGTGCTCGCTGATAGGTGGCGGCCGCTGGCTACTGGGGGCATGACCGGCCAACCCCAGGGGCGCGGGGCTGTGTCGACATGCGGCTGCGCCGTGGGCGCGATCAGCCCCCACGGCGCAGCACCCGAAGGACAGCCGACCATTAAAGTGGGGCCCATGGCCCCGAACGACGCACACACCGCCCTCTGGCCCGCCCCGCACGCGAGCGGAGCCGTCGACGCGACGGTCCACGTGCCCGGGTCCAAGTCGGTCACCAACCGCGCCCTGGTGCTGGCCGCCCTCGCCTCCGAGCCCGGCTGGCTGCGCCGCCCGCTGCGCTCCCGCGACACCCTGCTGATGGCGGGCGCCCTTCGGGCGATGGGCGTGGAGATCGAGGAGACGGTGTCGTCCAGCTCCACCGTCGCGGGCGGCCCGGACAGCACGGGTGAGGCCTGGCGCGTGCTTCCGACCGGCCTGCACGGCCCGGCCACCGTCGACGTCGGCAACGCCGGCACGGTGATGCGCTTCCTTCCGCCGGTCGCCGCGCTCGCCGACGGCCCCATCCGCTTCGACGGCGACCCGCGGTCGTACGAGCGTCCCCTGAACGGCGTGATCGACGCCCTGCGCGTCCTCGGCGCCCGCATCGACGACGACGGCCGCGGCGCGCTGCCGCTGACGGTGCACGGCGGCGGGGCGCTGGACGGCGGCCCGGTGGAGATCGACGCGTCCTCGTCGTCGCAGTTCGTCTCGGCCCTGCTCCTGTCCGGCCCGCGCTTCAACCAGGGCGTCGAGGTCCGCCACACCGGCTCCACGCTGCCCTCCATGCCGCACATCCGGATGACCGTCGACATGCTGCGCTCGGTCGGCGCCCAGGTCGACACCCCGGAGTCGGGCGGCGAGCCGAACGTCTGGCGGGTCACCCCGGGCGCCCTGCTCGGCCGCGACCTGACCATCGAGCCGGACCTGTCCAACGCCCAGCCGTTCCTGGCGGCGGCCCTTGTCACCGGCGGCCGGGTCGTCGTCCCCGACTGGCCGGCCCGCACCACCCAGCCCGGTGACCGGCTGCGGGAGATCTTCACCGAAATGGGCGGTTCCTGCGAACTCACCGAGTACGGCCTGGTGTTCACCGGCTCGGGGTCCATCCACGGCATCGACGTGGACCTGGGCGACGTGGGCGAGCTGACCCCCGGCATCGCCGCGGTCGCCGCCCTCGCGGACTCCCCCTCCACCCTCCGCGGCGTGGCGCACCTGCGCCTGCACGAGACGGACCGCCTGGCCGCGCTCACCAAGGAGATCAACGAGCTCGGCGGCGATGTCACGGAGTCCGCCGACGGCCTGCACATTCGCCCGCGCCCGCTGCACGGCGGGACCTTCCACACGTACGAGGACCACCGGATGGCGACGGCCGCCGCGATCATCGGCCTGGTGGTCGAGGGGGTGCGGATCGAGAACGTGGCGACGACGGCGAAGACCCTCCCGGACTTCCCCGACCTGTGGACCGGGATGCTACGAGGCGTGGAGACCCAGGGATAAGGTCATGCGCCGCTACGGCAAGCACACCGACGAGGACGACATCCGCTCCCGCCCGAACCGCAAGGGCAACCGGCCGCGTACGAACATCCGGCCCAAGCACGAGGACGCGGCCGAGGGGATGGTCCTCACCGTCGACCGGGGCCGGCTGACGTGCCTGGTCGAGGGCAGGATCGTGATGGCGATGAAGGCCCGCGAGCTCGGCCGCAAGGCGGCGATCGTGGGCGACCGGGTGGCACTGGTCGGCGACATGTCCGGCAAGAAGGACACGCTCGCCAGGATCGTCCGCATCGAGGAGCGCACGTCGGTGCTGCGCCGCACCGCGGACGACGACGACCCCTACGAGCGCGTGGTGGTCGCCAACGCCGACCAGCTCGCCATCGTCACGGCCCTCGCCGATCCCGAACCCCGCCCCCGCCTGATCGACCGGTGCCTGGTGGCGGCGTTCGACGGCGGCCTGGAACCCCTGCTGGTCATGACGAAGTCGGACCTGGCCCCGCCGGACAAGCTCCTGGAGCTGTACGGCGACCTGGACATCCCGTACGTGGTGACGAGCCGCGAGGAGCTGCAGAGCGGGGCGGCGGTGGCCCGGGTGCGCGAGCAGCTCGACGGCAAGATCACTGCCTTCGTCGGTCACTCCGGCGTCGGCAAGACGACCCTGGTCAACGCGCTGGTGCCGCAGGAGCAGCGGCGTTCGACGGGACACGTCAACGCCGTGACGGGCCGCGGCCGCCACACCACGACCTCGGCGCTGGCCCTGCCGCTGGCGGGCGACGGGGGGTGGGTGGTCGACACGCCTGGCGTACGGTCGTTCGGCCTGCACCACGTGAACCCGTCCCGGGTGATCCACGCCTTCCCCGACCTGGAGCCCGGCACGCAGAACTGCCCCCGCGCGTGCAGCCACGACGAGCAGGACTGCGCGCTGGACCAGTGGGTGGCCGACGGCCACGCGGATCCGGCCCGCCTGTACTCGCTGCGCCGGCTCCTGTCGACGAGGGAGCGGAAGGAAGGCGACTGAGGAAGGCTGCCGGGATGCGTCCGGGGACGCGTCCGGGGACGCATCCGGGGAAGGCTGCTGACCTCTGCGTTGTTTGTCTTGACGTAGGTCCGGTAAGGGCATAATCGCACCGAGCCCGGATCGAAGCCTGAGCGAAGCCTGATGAAGCGGTCACAAAACGCTGGGACACGTGGACTTACGGGAGGACAGCACATGGCGTGGCTGCTGGTCATCGTGGCCGGGTTGCTCGAGACCGGTTTCGCCGTCTGTCTGAAGCTGTCGCACGGCTTCACCAGACTCTGGCCGACCGTTGCCTTCTGCATCTTCGCCCTGGGCAGTTTCGGTCTGCTGACCCTGTCGCTGAAGAAGCTCGACGTGGGCCCGGCGTATGCCGTGTGGACGGGCATCGGCGCGGCGGGAACCGCGATCTACGGCATGATCTTCCTCGGCGACCTCGTCTCGACCCTGAAGATCGTCTCGATCAGCCTGGTGATCATCGGCGTGATCGGACTCCAGCTGTCCGGTTCCGCCCACTGAGCCGTCAGCCCGTCAACTGCCGTTGCAGCACGCTCCGTACGAGATCCGCCACGCCGCCCTCGCCGGGCGGGGCCGCCACGCAGGACAGGGCGAGGCGGACGACGAGTTCGCAGGAGCGGGCCAGTTCGGCGACCTCCGACTTGGCCGCGCCGGGACCGGAGAGAACCGCCACGGCCCGATCACGCACCAAGGCCACGAAGTCGCCGGGTGACGGCAGCGGGCCGTCCGCCCGGCGCTGCGCGGGGACGGCCGAGGAGGACGGCACGGCCTTCAGCGTCGGTGAGGGCAGCCGCTCGCTCCAGCAGCCGGTGAGCATGGCTCGCACGAGGGCGTTCTCACGGGCCGTCGACGCCGTCCACTCGGCGGTGGCGGTCAGCCGCTCCCGGACGTCGCCGTGCGCGGTCAGCGCCCGCTCGACGCCGGTGAGATACCCGTCCGCTTCCCGCCTGACGAGGGCCCGGGCCAGCCCTTCCTTGCTCCCGAACTCGTTGTACAGCGTCTGCCGGGACACTCCGGCCGCCGCGGCCACGTCCACCATCCGCACAGCGGACCACGGCCGGCGCGCCAGCGCCGTGTAAGCGGCGTCCAGCAGGGATTCCCGCGCTGCAGGCATCTCGCCTCCCTGGGCGATCGGCTCTGCGCCCCAGATTTGACGCGCACAGGGGCACTGTCAAGGGTTCGCGGCGGCACACGGGGGCGCGCGACACCCGCCGGGCTACGGCTGACCAACACCGCGGGGCGGCGGCTGACCAACACCGTGGGCTACGGCTGACCAACACCGTGGGGCGGCGGGCAGCCGCTGCCGTCAGGCTGCGAGCAGCCACTGCCACCAAGCCGCGGGCACTGCCCCATCCCACCACCAGCCGAGGCCGCCAAGCCGCGGGCACCGCCCCGCCCCACCGCCAGCCACCGCCACCAAGCCGCAGGCCCCACACCCCGCCCCACCGCCAGCCGAAGCCAACAAGCGCAGGCCCCACCCCATCGCCAGCCGACGCCACCAAGCCGCAGGCGCCGCCCCACCCCACCACCAGCCGAGGCCGCCAAGCCGCGGGCACCGCCCCGCCCCACCGCCAGCCACCGCCACCAAGCCGCAGGCCCCACACCCCGCCCCACCGCCAGCCGAAGCCAACAAGCGCAGGCCCCACCCCATCGCCAGCCGACGCCACCAAGCCGCAGGCGCCGCCCCACCCCACCACCAGCCGAGGCCGCCAAGCCGCGGGCGCCGCCCCCGCCCCGCCGTCAGCCTGCGGGCAGTCGTGCCGCTGAGGCGGCTCCCGACCCACAGAAGGCGGCACCCCGTAGCGCCGGGCCGCGCGACCCACCCCCCGCCCAGCACCAACGCCGGGCGACTGAAAACGCCGGGTGCCTGGACAAAGCGCGGGCACCAACCCCGCACAGCCCTCCCCAAGGCCCCCTGTAGCCCCGTACCAGCAACGACAGATACCGTTCGCTACATGCCCGACTACCTCGACGACCTCCGCTTCGCCCACGTCCTCGCGGACGCGGCAGACGCGGCCACCATGGCCCGCTTCAAGGCCCTAGACCTCAAGGTCGACACGAAGCCGGACATGACCCCGGTCAGCGAAGCGGACAAGGCCGCGGAAGAACTCATCCGCGGCCAACTCGGGCGCGCCCGCCCCCGCGACGCGATCCTCGGCGAGGAGTACGGCATCCAGGGCACCGGCCCCCGCCGCTGGGTAGTCGACCCGATCGACGGCACCAAGAACTACGTACGCGGCGTCCCTGTCTGGGCCACCCTCATCTCCCTCATGGAGGCGGGCGACACCGGCTTCGAGCCCGTCGTCGGCGTCGTCTCCGCCCCCGCCCTCGGCCGCCGCTGGTGGGCCGCGAGGGGCCACGGCGCCTTCACCGGACGCAGCCTCAGCTCGGCCTCCCGCCTGCACGTCTCGCGTGTCTCGAAGCTCACGGACGCCTCCTTCGCGTACTCCTCGCTCAGCGGCTGGGAGGAACAGGGCAGGCTGGACGGCTTCCTGGACCTGACCCGCGAGGTATGGCGCACGCGCGCGTACGGCGACTTCTGGCCGTACATGCTGGTCGCCGAGGGCGCCGTCGACATCTGCGCCGAGCCGGAGCTCTCCCTGTGGGACATGGCCGCGAACGCGATCGTCGTGACGGAGGCCGGCGGCACCTTCACCGGTCTCGACGGCCGCCCGGGCCCGCACAGCGGCAACGCGGCCGCGTCGAACGGCCTGCTCCACGACGAGCTGCTGGGTTATCTCAACCAGCGTTACTGAGATAACCGGAAGAGCGCCTGCGCCCTCAACCGACCACACGCGCCCTCTTGTTGACCTCCGCTTTACCTGTCACTCTGAGAGCACCCTCATTTGTGAACTTGTGAATCCTTGAACTAACGGAGTCCGGGATTCGTAGGAGGTGCTTCCAACCCATGCTCGTCCGCGACGCCATGAGCACGGTGGTCCTCACCATCGGCCCCACCCACACCCTCCGCCAGGCCGCCGCCCTGATGTCCGCCCGCCGGGTCGGCGCGGCCATCGTCCTCGACCCGGACGCCGGCGGTATCGGCATACTCACCGAACGCGACGTACTCAACTCCGTGGGCCTGGGCCAGAGCCCGGACACGGAACCCGTCCACGCCCACACCACCACCGACGTCGTCTTCGCCGCCCCGGCCTGGACCCTGGAGGAGGCGGCCCGCGCCATGGCGCACGGCGGCTTCCGCCACCTCATCGTCCTCGACCACGACGAGCCCGTCGGCATCGTCTCGGTCCGCGACATCATCCGCTGCTGGGCCCCGGCACGACAGCCCGCACCGGCCTGAACGCGCCGGCGGGCCGGATCCCCTGTCCAGGGGATCCGGCCCGCCGAGACGTGCCCCGCCGAGAACCGACCAGACGAGACCAGATCACGCGAGACCTGATTCAGACCAGACCTGATTCAGACGAGACCTGATCAGACGAGGTCGAACCGGTCCAGGTTCATCACCTTGTCCCACGCGGCGACGAAGTCCTTCACGAACTTCTCCTTCGCGTCGTCGCTCGCGTAGACCTCCGCGAGCGCGCGCAGCTCGGAGTTCGAGCCGAAGACCAGGTCGGCACGGCTGCCGGCCCACTTCAGCTCGCCCGTGACGGCGTCGCGGCCCTCGAACGTGGTCTGGTCCTCGGACGTCGACTTCCACGTCGTGCCCAGGTCGAGCAGGTTGACGAAGAAGTCGTTGGTCAGGGACCCGGGGGTCTGGGTGAGGACGCCGAGCTGCGACTGCTGGTGGTTGGCGCCCAGGACGCGCAGACCACCGACCAGAACCGTCATCTCGGGGGCGCTCAGGGTCAGCAGGTTCGCCTTGTCGAGCAGCAGGAACTCGGCCGGCAGGCGGTTGCCCTTGCCGAGGTAGTTGCGGAACCCGTCGGCGGTCGGCTCGAGCGCGGCGAAGGACTCCGCGTCGGTGTGCTCCTCGGTCGCGTCGACGCGGCCCGGGGTGAAGGGCACCTCGATGTCGAGGCCGGCGTCCTTGGCGGCCCGCTCCACGCCCACGCAGCCACCGAGGACGATCAGGTCGGCCAAGGAGACCTTCCTGGCACCGGAGTTGAACTCCTGCTGGATGTTCTCCAGGGTGCGCAGGACCGTCGCGAGCTGCTCGGGGTCGTTGACCTCCCAGCCGCGCTGCGGCTCGAGGCGGATACGCGCGCCGTTGGCGCCGCCGCGCTTGTCGCTGCCGCGGAAGGTCGAGGCCGACGCCCACGCGGTGCTGACCAGCTCCGAGACGCTCAGGCCCGAGTCGAGGAGCTTGGTCTTGAGGGCCGCGATGTCCGCGGCGCCGATGACCTCACCCTCGGGCTCCGGCAGCGGGTCCTGCCACAGCAGGGTCTCCTCCGGGACCTCCAGGCCGAGGTACAGGGACTTCGGGCCCATGTCGCGGTGGGTCAGCTTGTACCAGGCCCGGGCGAAGGCGTCCGCGAACTGGTCGGGGTTCTCGTAGAAGCGGCGGGCGATCGGCTCGTAGACCGGGTCGAAGCGCAGCGACAGGTCGGTGGTGAGCATCATCGGGAGCTTCGTCTTCGACGGGTCGTGCGCGTCGGGGATGATCGCCTCGGCGTTCTTCGCCACCCACTGTTTGGCGCCGGCCGGGCTCTGGGTGAGCTCGTACTCGTACTCGAAGAGGTTCTTGAAGAATCCGTTGCTCCACTGGGTGGGCGTGGTCGTCCAGGTGACCTCGGGGCCGCCGGAGATGGCGTCCGCACCCTTGCCGCTGCCGTAGGTGCTCTTCCAGCCCAGGCCCTGCGCCTCCATCGGGGCAGCCTCGGGGTCGGGGCCGACGTTGTCCGACGGGCCCGCGCCGTGGGTCTTGCCGAAGGTGTGACCGCCGGCGATCAGCGCGACCGTCTCCTCGTCGTTCATCGCCATCCGGCGGAACGTCTCGCGGATGTCACGGGCCGCGGCGATCGGGTCCGGGTTGCCGTTCGGGCCCTCCGGGTTGACGTAGATGAGGCCCATCTGGACGGCACCGAGGGGGTTCTCCAGCTCGCGGTCGCCGGTGTAGCGCTTGTCGTCGAGCCAGGTGGTCTCGGGACCCCAGTAGACGTCCTCCTCCGGCTCCCAGACGTCCTCGCGCCCGCCGCCGAAGCCGAAGGTCTCGAAGCCCATCGTCTCCAGGGCGACGTTGCCGGTGAGGATCAGGAGGTCGGCCCACGAGATGCTCTGGCCGTACTTCTTCTTGACCGGCCACAGCAGGCGGCGGGCCTTGTCGAGGTTGGCGTTGTCCGGCCAGCTGTTGAGGGGGGCGAAACGCTGCTGCCCGGCTCCGGCACCGCCGCGGCCGTCGCTGATGCGGTAGGTGCCGGCGCTGTGCCAGGCCATACGGATCATCAGCGGGCCGTAGTTGCCGAAGTCGGCCGGCCACCAGTCCTGCGAGGTGGTCAGGACCTCGGCGATGTCCTGCTTCACGGCCTCGAGGTCGAGGGCCTTGAACGCCTCGGCGTAGTCGAACTCCTCACCGAGGGGGTTGGCCACGACGGGGTTCTTGGCGAGGATCTTCACGTTGAGCCGCTCCGGCCACCACTGGCGGTTTCCACCGCCCTGGGTGGGGTGCAGGGCGCGACCGTGCGCAACGGGGCAGCCGCCCGCCTCCTCCGGCTTCTCGTCTGTGACGATCGCGTCGTGGTTCTCAGTCATGGGAATCCTTCCGGACTAGCGGATCACGGTGCTCAGGAACTGCGGGCGGTGGAACGGTCGGGGCGCAGACCCCGAAGGTGACCGCGGCGACGTCGTTCGAGAAGCCTTGGCCATAGAACACCATCAGGCAGGGGGGCTCGCCGACCGTTTTCCGTCACCCGCAGGCCGGCACCGCGCAGTTCCTCGACGGTCGTAGTCGAAGTCTGGGACTCACTCAAGGGTGCCAACGTCACTTCTGCCTGTTCCTGTCGCTTGGCCAAAGCCGCTCCCGATCCTACAATGGACAATGTCTAAGTCAAGCAATGCTCCAAAGTCACATTCATTCGGGATCTGGTTCCCCTGCTGTTAGGCTGGTCTTTATGAGTGACCTTCTGGAACGACTGCGCGGCCGCGGCTGGCGGATGACCGCGCAGCGGCGTGTCGTGGCCGAGGTCCTCGACGGCGATCACGTCCACCTGACGGCCGACGAGGTCCATGCGCGGGCCGTCGCCAAGCTGCCAGAGATCTCCCGGGCGACCGTCTACAACACGCTGGGCGAGCTGGTCTCCCTCGGCGAGGTCCTCGAGGTCGCCACCGACAAGCGCGCCAAGCGGTACGACCCCAACGCCCACCGGCCGCACCACCACCTGGTCTGCGCCCAGTGCGGCGCGATCCGGGACGTCCACCCGAGCGGCAACCCGCTGGCCGACCTCCCCGACTCGGAGCGCTTCGGCTTCACGGTCTCGAACGTCGAGGTGACGTACCGCGGCGTCTGCCCGAACTGCGCGGCGGCCTAGCAAGGCCCGCGACACCCGCCGAAGCCCCGGCCCCCTTGGGAGCCGGGGCTTTGCGCTGCGTACGAAGACTCCGTGGCGAAGACTCGGCGTGAAGACTCCGCGTGACGACTCCGCGTGACGACTCCGCGTGATGACTCCATGCGTCGTACGGGCTTCCTGAATCTGACAGGTCGTCATATCGTCGTGCGGCACCCCGCCCCGTACCGAACTCCGCGAGGAGCAACCGTGGGAGATCCGCACCCAAAACTCCACGCCATCGAACTGACCCGCACCTTCGGCCGCGCCCCGCACACCGTCGACGCGCTCGGCCCGCTCGACCCGACCGTCGCCCCCGGCGAGTTCGTCTGCCTCGTCGGTCCCTCCGGCTGCGGCAAGTCCACGCTGCTGCGCATAGCGGCGGGGCTGCTCCGTCCGAGCACGGGCACGCTGGAGATCCGTACCACGCTGCGGCCCGATGTGCGGCTCCGCCGCGTGGCCCGCCCGGCCGCCATGATCTTGCTGTACGGCCCGAGCCTGCTGAACGACGACGTGGACGCGGGGGTGGCCCTGCTCCGGGCCTACATCCGCACGCTGAACACGCACTTCGCAGGGGACTACAAGAAGATGGAGGGAGACCCGCTCCCGGAGTCGAAGACGGTGAACAGGTCCTTGTACGAGGAGGCGGTGGGCCACCGCCCCTGATCTGCGCTCCGGGAACGCACCGAGGGCCGGAACCCTTTCGGATTCCGGCCCTCGGCCTTCAGTAGCGGGGACAGGATTTGAACCTGCGACCTCTGGGTTATGAGCCCAGCGAGCTACCGAGCTGCTCCACCCCGCGGCGATGAATGCAACGTTACGTCAAGGACGCGGACAGAAGCAAATCGCTTAGCCGCAGGTCGGGAGGTCCACCCCTTGACCGACAGTAAACGGGTGGCCGATGGGCATGGGCCGGGGGCCTGGGGGCGGAGCCCCCAGAAACACGAACCCGCACGCACCGGCACCGGAACGCAACCCCGGAACGCAATCCCTACGCCGACAGCTCCTGCCGCAACGCGTCCCGAAGCCGAGCCGCCCGCTCGGCCACCTCCACCGGCCCCAAGGAAACCGCCCGATCCGCCCAGCGCTGCCCCTCCGCCAGCTCCCCCCGACGCGCGTAGACCAGGGCGAGCCGCAACGCCGCCCGCCCATGCCCGGCGTCAGCCGCCCGCGTCCACCACACCGCCGCCTCCGGCTCGCTTCCCTCCCGAGCCAGCAGCAGCCCCAGATTGAACGCCCCGTTCCGCGATCCGGCCTCAGCGGCCCGCCGGTACCACCGGGCCGCCTCCACGACATCGCCCCGCGCGGCGGCCAGCATCCCGACCCGCACCTGCGCCCGCCGGTGCCCCTGCCCGGCCGCCCGCTCGTACCACTCCTCGCACTCGGTCTTCTCGTGCACCGACTCCCCGAGCTCATGCGCGGGCGCCGGCGGACGCCGGGCGTCGAGCACGGTCGCCAGCCGGTACGCGGCCTCGGCGCTGCCGCCTCCCGCCGCACACCGCAGATACCGCTCCGCCTCCGGCTCGTCCCCGTCCCGCAGCCGCGCGATACCGACCTGCAACGCCGCCTCCGTGTGCCCGGCGGCCGCGGCCCGCTCGTACCACCGCAGCGCGACGGGCTCCTCGCCCCGCCCCGCGAACAAGATCCCGAGGTTGAACGCGGCGTCGACGCTCCCGGCCTCCGCCGCCTTCGAGAACCACGGCTCCGCCCCCGCCGCGTCCCCGCCCTGCAACAGCAGGATCGCCAGCGCGTTGGCCGCCTCCCGGTGCCCGGCGTACGCGGCCCGCCGGTACCACTGCTCGGCCTGCGCGGTCCGCCCCTGCTCGGCGCAGAGCAGCGCGAGGTTGTACGCGCCGTTGTCGTCCCCGGCGTCCATCGCGGCCCGGTACCACCGCTCGGCGGTCTGCGGCTCACCCCGCTCGGCGTGCAGCGCGCCCAGCGCGTTGGCCGCGTTGCCGTCCCCGTCCTGTGCGGCCCTGAGCCACCACACGGCCGCGCTCTCGGTGTCCCCGGCGTCCCGCAGCAGGAACCCGAGCGCGCAGGCGGCGCGCGCCTCCCCGTCCTTGGCGGACGTCAGGTACCAGCGCCCGGCCTCCTTGAGCTCGCCGCGCTTCTCCAGGATCGCCCCGAGGTGCAGCGCGGCCCGCCGGTGTCCGCGCGCGGCGGCCTGCCGGTACCACTGCTCGGCCTCTTCCAGCAGAGAGGCACCGTCGTCGGCCCCGGTCTCCTCCTCGGCCGCCGCTCTGTGATCGAGCGCGCGTGCCA
Source organism: Streptomyces sp. NL15-2K (assembly GCF_030551255.1). Taxonomy (GTDB): domain Bacteria; phylum Actinomycetota; class Actinomycetes; order Streptomycetales; family Streptomycetaceae; genus Streptomyces. Next base: position 7,697,663 of record NZ_CP130630.1, on the reverse strand, counting down.
GTCGGTACGCCGCCTCCCGGTGCCCCCGCTCGGCCGCGGCCCGCAGCCACCGCTCGGCCCCGTCGCCGCGGTGCTCCAGAAGATCAGCGAGCGCGTACGCCCCCAGCGTGTGGCCCTGCTCGGCGGACTGGCGCAGCCAGTACTCCGCGGCGGGCTCGTCGCCCCGCTCGCGGTGATGACGGCCCAGCGCGTGCGCGGCCGCGGCGGACCCGGCGACGGCGGCGATCCGCCACCATCCGGCGGCCTCGTCGGCGTAACCACGCTGGTGAAGAAGGACCCCGAGGTTGTTGGCGGCGGCACGGTCACCGGCGGCGGTGGCGGCACGCAGATGGGGCTCGGCTCCGTCGAGATCGTCGCGGCGCAGCAGCATGGCTCCGAGGACGCTCATCGCCTCGATGTCGCCTGCTTCGGCCGCGAGCCGCCGGCGGACCTCCTCGGCGGCGTCGTCAGCCACCTCCTCGGCCTCGTCCTGCCGGGAAGGCTGCACAAATCGCCCTGTCTCGAACAGAGTTGCCTTGTCCCCCATAACGTCCATCGTCGCACCACCTGCAACCTGGGTACACCTGGTATACCGCAGCCAGTGAGGTCACTTCAGCGTTTTGTCGACATGCCCACAGAGAGACAAGTCAAACACAGATCTCTCAACTCCCCTCGGCGGCACGGCCGTCCCCCACGTCGGCACATGCGTTCGCACACCACGAAGGCCCGGATCCTTGTCAGGATCCGGGCCTTCGCTGTCGTACGACACGTCGTCGACTTCAGTAGCGGGGACAGGATTTGAACCTGCGACCTCTGGGTTATGAGCCCAGCGAGCTACCGAGCTGCTCCACCCCGCGCCGTTGTTCTGCAACCGTATCACGGCGCGGGGTGGGCTTTTCGATCAACTGCTGCCGGGACTGCCGCCAGGACTCGGACTGCCGCCGGGACTCGGACTGCCGCCTGGACTGGGGCTGCCGCTGGGACTGGGGCTGCTGCCGCCGGTCCCGCCGGCCTGGTTCTGCGCGTCCTCAGCCCGCCGCAGCGCCTCCTCCAGGTCCTTCTGCGCCTCGCCGTACGCCGTCCAGTCGTTGTCCTTCAGAGCCTGCTGGCCGGCCTCGAAGGCCTTCTGGGCGTCGTTCAACGCCTCCTGGACCGTCGGGTTGGTGGACGTCGGTGGCGGAGTGGTCGTGTCGCCCTCGTCCGGTGGTGGCTCGGTGGTCGGGCCCTCCGCTCCGAAGACCTTGTTGAGGGCCTCGTCGAGGGTGTCCTCGAAGGCGGTATTGCCTCCGTAGGACACCAACACCTTCCGCAGCAGCGGGTACTTCAGTCCACCACCGCGTACGTAGACCGGCTCCACGTAGAGCAGTCCTCCGTCGAGCGGCACCGTCAGCAGGTTGCCGTACTCGACTTCGGAGTCGCCGCCTCTCAGGAGCCTGATGGATTCGGCGATGTCCTGTTCGGAGTTGAACTGACTCTGGACCTGTTTGGGTCCGTCGACGGTCGTGCTCGTCGGCAACTTCAGGATTCTGATCTTGCCGTAGTCGGGCGTGCCCGCCTCGGCGTCGATCGACATGAACGCACTGAGGTTGTCCCGGCCGTTGGGCGTGAAGGTCGTCGTCAGCGAGAACGCCTGTGCCGCCTGGTCGGGCATCTTCATGCTCAGGTAGTACGGCGGCACCGCGTTGCCCGACTTGTTGGTCGGGTCGTCCGGCACCTGCCACACCTCGCTGCCGCTGAGGAACGTGTCCGCGTCCGCGACGTGGTAGCGGGTGAGCAGCTCGCGCTGGACCTTGAACAGGTCCTGCGGGTACCGCAGATGGGCCATGAGCGACTCCGAGATGTCGCTCTTCGACTCCACCGTGCCCGGGAACGCCTTCATCCAGGTCTTGAGGACCGGGTCCTTGGTGTCCCACTGGTAGAGCTTGACCTCGCCGGTGTACGCGTCGACGGTCGCCTTCACCGAGTTGCGGATGTAGTTGACCTGGTTCTGCTGGGCCACCACCGCGCGCGCGTTGTTGGTCGCGGTCAGAGAGTCGGCCGTCGTATCGCCGAGGGTCGTACGCGAGGAGTACGGGTATCCGTTGGTCGTCGTGTATGCGTCGACGATCCACTGGATCTTGCCGCCGACGACCGCCGGATAGGCGTCGCCGTCGATGGTCAGCCAGGGGGCCACCGCCTCGACACGCTGCTTGGGCGTGCGGTTGTACAGAATCCGCGAACCGTCGCCGATCGCCCCGGAGTAGAGGATCTGCGGCTCGCTGAACGCCACGGCGTACGCGGCCCGGTTTATCGGGTTGGAGAGGTTGACCCCATCGTCGCCGTTGTAGCTGTAGGTCTTCTCGCCGCTGTCGTCGGAGTAGTCGATCTCCTTCTGGGGACCGCCGACGATCGAGTACGTGGTGGTCTTCTCGCCGTAGTAGATCCGCTGCTGGTACGTCCCCAGGTTGCCCTTGGACGGCAGGTCGGACTCGGTGAAGACCGGGCGGCCCTCCGCGTCGGCGGTGGTTCCCTTGGCGGCGACCACGCCGTAGCCGTGGGTGTAGCGGAAGTGGTCGTTGATCCAGTTGTTCTTCGGAATGCCGTTGAGATTCAGCTCACGCAGACCGATGACCGTGTCCTGGTCCTGGCCGTCCTTGCTGTAGCGGTCGACGTCCAGGTTGGTCGGGAACGCGTAGTAGTTACGCATCTGCTGGAGCTGCTGGAACGTCGGCGAGACGATGTTCGGGTCCATGATGCGGATGCTCGCCGCGTCGGCTGCGTCGTCGCGCAGCTTGGTCTTGTCCGTCGTCGTGGGCTTGCCCTGGTACTCGGAGACCTTGGAGTCGTCGATGCCGTACGCCTCACGCGTCGCCTTGAGGTTCTTCTCGACGTACGGCGCTTCCTTGGCCTGCTCGTTCGGCTGGACCTGGAACTTCTGGACGATCGCCGGGTACAGGCCGCCGATGAGGATCGCCGAGAGCACCATCAGGCCGAAGCCGATGACGGGCAGCTGCCAGGTGCGCCGCCACAGGGTGGCGAAGAAGAGCAGGGCACAGATGACCGCGATGCAGAACAGGATCGTCTTGGCCGGCAGATAGGCGTTGGCGTCGACGTACCTGAGGCCCGTCCAGTTGTCGGTGGCCTTGAAGTCGCTGGACTTCACCGCCAGTCCGTACCGGTCGAGCCAGTAGGCGACCGCCTTGAGGGCGACGAAGATGCCCAGCAGCACCGACAGGTGCCCGGTGGCCGCGGCCGTGGCACGCGCGCCCGGGGAGGTGACCCTGAGCCCGCCGTACAGGTAGTGGGTGAGCGCGGCGGCGATCACGGAGAGGATCGCGGCGGCGAAGCCGAAGCCGAGCAGGAACCGGTACCAGGGCAGGTCGAACGCGAAGAACGACACATCGAGATGGAACTGCGGGTCCTTCTCGCCGAACGAGACGCCGTTGACCCACATCAGCCAGGTCCGCCACTGGCTGGAGGCGGAAGCGCCGGCGATCAGGCCCACCAGGGCGGTGATCCCGAGCAGCAGCCACTTCTTGTACGGCGCGATGCCCATCCGGTAGCGGTCGAGGTTCTGCTGCTCCATCGACATGGCGCTCAGCGGCGGCCGCAGCCGGTGCGCCAGCCAGATGTTGAAGCCGACCGCGAGGGCCATCAGCAGACCGAAGACGAAGAAGAGCCCGATCTTGGTCCACAGGGTGGTCGTGAACACGGACGAGTAGTTCACCGACCGGTACCAGAGCCAGTCCGTCCAGAACCCGGCGAACATGGTGAACGCCATGCCGAGAACGGCAAGGACGCCCAGCGTCATGAGCAGGGTCCGGACACGCCGGGACGGGCGGCCCACTCTGATCCGTGGCCCCGTCGGGCCTCCGCCGCGGTCCGGCATCTGGAAAGCCAAGGTGCGCACCTCGAAGTTCGCTGTTGGTCTGTCAGACCCGCGTCGTCACGGGCCGTGCGTGGGCCTCGTGATCGTAGGCCCCCACCTATGCAACTTACTCACGCTTTACTCGGTTCCCGATTCCGGCCCCGAACGAGAGAGGATTGTGACCATGTCCAACACTCCCATGGCGGCGAGCCCGCTGACCCGGGCCGTTCTCGAGATCGACGAGTACGCCTCCGGCCTCGGCTGGGACCAGCCCGCCCGCCTCTTCGCCCTCGTAGACACCGCACGGCTGCGAGCCCAGGAACCCGCCCTCGCGGCCCAGCTCGGCCTCGAGGAGGAGCAGGAGATCACCGGCCTCACCCCGATCGAGCAGGACGAGATTCCAACGGGCAAGCCGCTCGACGAGTTCCTCGGCACCATCGCCTGGCCCGACGCGGTGGTCGGCTGCGCGCTCACGGTGGAGCGCCTGATGCTGCCGCCGTCCGCCGAGGCGTCCGTCCCGGAAGGGCTGAGCGACAAGCAGCTCGCCCAGTGGGTGGCCGAGCACCCGGAGCGCCAGGAGGTCCGCATGACGGTCGCCGTACTGCGGGACGGCGCTCGCGAGTCGGCCCTGCGGCTGCGCGAGAAGGACTCCCCGACGGAGGTCCTCACCGGGTCGGACCTGGTGCCGGGTCTGGCGGAGGCGCTGGCGGCGACGTTCGAGGAGTAGCTCCGCGCGCGGCCGTCCGGGGGCGCTTCCATCCGGGGGCGCACCCCTGTCCGAGAGCGCAGCCCTGTCCGAGAGCGCAGCCCTGTCCGGGGGCGCACTTCTATCCGGTCGTGCACGTCTCTATCCGGTCGTGCACTTCGGCAGGTCGGCGGTGTCCCCGGAGCGGATGTCCTTCAAGGCGCCGAGGGCGTCGTCGATCGTGTCGACCTTGACGAGGGTGAGCCCCTTGGGGGTGTCGCTCGCGGCGGCCGCGCAGTTGTCGGCGGGCGTGAGGAAGTACTGGGCGCCCTTCTCGCGCGCGCCGACGGTCTTCATCTCGATGCCGCCGATCGGGCCGACCTTGCCCGCGTCGTCGATCGTGCCGGTACCGGCGACGAACTTGCCGCCGGTCAGGCTGCCCGGGGTGAGCTTGTCGTAAATGCCGAGCGCGAACATCAGGCCGGCGCTCGGCCCGCCGACGTCGGCGAGCTTGATGTCGATGGCGAACGGAAACGTGTGATCCGTCCCCGCGGAGATCCCGACGATGGCACGCTTCTCGCCACGGTCGTCGGAGGCCGCGGTCTTGATGGTCACGTCCGCGGTCCTGGTCGCCGTCCTGTTCTCCTTCTCGGCGGCGGCCTGCTCCTTGGCGGGCACGATGGTGAAGACGACGTCCTGACCGGGCTTGTGCTTGGTCACCAGCTCGGCGACGTCGGCCGGTTCCTTCACCGCCGTACCGTCGACGGCCTTGATCACGTCACCGGCGTGCAGCTTGCCCTCTGCCGGGGAGTCCTTGACGACGGTCGAGACGATCACCCAGGACTTCACCGGGACGTCCAGTTCCTTCAGGGCGGCGACCTTGGCGCTCTCCTGGGACTGGCTGAACTCCTCGGCGTTCTCCTGGGTGGACTGCTCCTCGGTCTTGCCGTCGGGGTAGAGGGTGTCGTGCGGCACTACCTTGTTGTCATGGGCAAGCCACCCGTACACGGCCTCGACAAGATTCATCTTGTAGTCGGCACTGGTGACCCGGACGGTGGTCATGTTCAGATGACCGCTGGTCGCATAGGTCTTCCGCCCGGAAATCTGCAGCACCGGCTCGCCGCCGTGGTCCCCGAGAGTGTTCACCGTCGGGCCCGGTGACATCTCCGCATACGGCACGTTGATGAACACTCCCGCGCACAGGAGTGCGATCAGCATCAGAGTGGAGGCGAGCATCGTCGCGGTGCGGCGTGGCATGCCACGACAGTACGGGACGCTCCTGTCAGCACACCGTCAGGGCGACGCCCGGTCAGATGCCCGGGCGGGACTTCTCCATGGCCTCGCGGAACCGGGCATACCCGTCCAGCTCGGGGCCGTCGCTCCGTATCCTGCGGGTCCGGTTGGCCCAGCTGCCCCACAGGCCGGCGCCGATCGCAGCCACGAGTGGAATCAGCAACCAGAAGAGCGCCCCCATGCCGACCTCCAACCCCACCTGAGCCACCGCAACTGACTGATCAGCAGATTAGTCATCCACACTGACAACGCTCACGGCAGGGGTGTGGTTACGCAACCGGAGGGGGTGGGGAAGGGTTCGGCAGGGGTCAGCAGGCGCCGACCCGCCCTCCCGTCGCCCGACCACCACCCCTCAACGACGGCGCTACGCGCCGACCCATTCATTGGTGCCGTCGGAGAACTTCTGGTGCTTCCAGATGGGCACCTCGTGCTTGAGGTCGTCGATCAGCTTCCGGCAGGCCTCGAAGGCCTCCCCCCGATGGGGACAGGAAACGGCGACGGCGACGGCGAGATCCCCGACCCGCAGCTCACCGACCCGATGCACCGCGGCGAGCGCCCGCACCGGATACTCCGCGACGACCTTCTCGGCGATCCGCCGCATCTCGGCCTCGGCACTGGGATGACACGAATACCCGAGCTCGTCGACGTCGGCACCCCCGTCATGATTCCGCACGGTTCCGACGAACAACGCGGTCCCCCCTGCGGCATCGTCCCCGACGGCCCGGAAGACCTCGTCCAGGGAGAGGGCCGTCTCCCGGATGGCAAGAAGCTTGATGGGGTCCTGTGCGGCCTGCTCGCCGGGATGGTCACTGATGGATGCCATGCCTCCATCGTGCCGCAAGCCGAGGATCACGGGAAATACGGCTGTCACCCGGCACACGCGCGTGGCGGTTCGGAGCCTCCTAGAGGGGAGCCTCCTAGAGGCTGCGCCAGCTCCGACGCCCGCGAGCGAGAAACAGCCGGCGCCGTCACAGCCGCAGGGCACCACACCGCCCGCCCCTCAGATCCTCCGCCGAGCCTTCCGAGCCCGCCGCACCACAGCCGCCGCCCCGAGCAGAGCCACGGTCGCCCCCGCAGCCCCCGCAGCGGTCGCATCCTTGCGACCCAGCCGCCGCCCGACCACCGTATGCCTCCCGGAAACCTCCTCCAGCAGCTCCGCCAGCACCTCTTCATTGGTCCACTGCGGCCGCCACCCCGCGTCATGCAGTCGGCTCCCACTCACCACCCAGGGGTACATCGTGTACGCCAGATCCCCCGCAGGAGACGGCGTGAGCCCGATCCGGTGCAGCCGAGCCGCGGCCCCCAGAGCGACCGCGGACGGCAGCTCCATCCGCCGGATCCCGCTCAGCTCCTCGACCTCCTCCTGCTCCAGCCACCCGTCACACCCGACGACGAGCTCCCCGTCGACCTTCTCCAGAACGGCGTACTCCAGAGCACTGCACAGATCCTCGACATGACAGAACTGCCAGGCCGGCCGCGACCCGGCGACGACCAGCAGCCGAGGCGACTCGAAGTACCTGGTCAGCGCGGTATCCGTACCCCCCACCAGCACCGCGGGCCGCACCACGGTGACATTAAGTCCGGGATGCGCACGCGGAGCGCGCCGCGCCAGCCGCTCGATCTCCAGCAGATCCCCGACCCCGGTCGCCTCCGCCGTGGCCCGCAGCTCCGCGTCCTCGGACAGCGGCAGCTCGTTGTCCGGCAGCGCTCCGTAGACCATCGAGGAGGTGCACAGCACGACCCGGTGCACCCCCGCCGCGGCCGCAGCGGTCAGCACGGTCTGTGTCCCCCGTACGTTGTAGGCCGTACGGGCGGCCGGATCGGTCTCCAGATCCAGATCGAGCGCCAGATGGACCACCGCGTCGGCCCCGCGCAGCTTCTCCGCGATGGCCGGATCCCGCACATCCAGGATGTGCCACTGCGCCGCCGCGCACTCACCGCGCCGCTCGTCGAGCGCGATGACCTGCTTGATCTCGTCCGACGCGACGAGCCGCTCGGTGAGCAGCGCGCCGATACCGGACGCGGCGCCGGTGACCGCGACGACGGGCCCTCGGGCGGCGGGACTGGTTGACTGGTTTCGCGCTGCGCGAACCTGCGGATCTGGGGAACTCACCGGGCGTCTCCAGCGGTTGTCTTCAGTACGCACGCCAGTGACGCGTACGTACCAGGTGGCATCCATCCTGCCGCAGGCCGAGAGTCGGCGAAGCACCGAGGCCCGAACCGCCCATGGTGTCTACGCTGGGTGGTGTTATCGGGCAGTCGCGCCGTCGGAGACAACCGGCGGCCTTACCAGCCGAGGAATCCCGTGAGTGACACCCCATTCGGATTCGGCCTTCCGCCGGAGGAGCCGGACGACGGCGACGAGGGCAAGAAGAAGGACCAGGAGAGCGGTGGTGGTCAGGGCCCGGCCAACCCGTTCGGTTTCGGCGGGCTGCCCGGAGCCGGTGGCTTCGGTGGCCCGGGCAGTCCAGGTGCCGACAATCCGCTCGCAGCCATGTTCGGTTCCCTGAACCCCACCGACCTGGGCGCCGCCTTCCAGCAGCTGGGCCAGATGCTCTCGTACGAGGGCGGCCCGGTGAACTGGGACATGGCCAAGCAGATCGCCCGCCAGACCGTCTCGCAGGGCACCGCGGACGGCACCAAGGACGCGAGCGTCGGCCCCGCCGAGCGCAGCTCGGTCGAGGAGGCGGTCCGCCTGGCCGACCTGTGGCTGGACGACGCGACGTCCCTGCCGTCCGGCGCGGGCTCCGCCGTGGCCTGGTCCCGCGCGGAGTGGGTCGAGGCGACCCTGCCTGCGTGGAAGGAGCTCGTCGACCCGGTCGCCGAGCGCGTCGGCACCGCCATGGGCGATGTCCTGCCCGAGGAGATGCAGGCCATGGCCGGCCCGCTGATCGGCATGATGCGTTCCATGGGCGGCGCCATGTTCGGCACGCAGATCGGTCAGGCCGTCGGCGTGCTCGCGGGCGAGGTCTTCGGCTCCACCGACATCGGCCTGCCGCTCGGCCCGGCCGGCCGGGCCGCGCTGCTGCCGGTGAACATCGAGGCGTTCGGCAAGGACCTCGGCGTGGCGAAGGAGGAGGTGCGGTTGTATCTCGCCCTGCGCGAGGCCGCCCACCAGCGCCTGTTCGCGCACGTGCCGTGGCTGCGCTCGCACCTGTTCGGCGCGGTCGACGGCTACGCGCGCGGGATCAAGGTCGACACGGCCAAGCTGGAGGACGTGGTCGGCCAGTTCGACCCGCAGAATCCGGAGCAGCTGCAGGACGCCCTCCAGCAGGGCATGTTCCAGCCGGAGGACACACCGGAGCAGAAGGCGGCCCTGGCCCGGCTGGAGACGGCCCTGGCGCTTGTGGAGGGCTGGGTGGACGCGGTGGTCCACGCGGCGGCGAAGCCGCGTCTGTCGTCCGCCGACGCGCTGCGCGAGACCCTGCGCCGCCGCCGTGCCTCGGGCGGCCCGGCCGAGCAGACGTTCGCCACGCTGATCGGCCTGGAGCTGCGCCCGCGCCGCCTGCGCGACGCCTCGCGTCTGTGGGCCTCCCTCACGGACGCGCGCGGTGTCGACGGCCGGGACGCCCTGTGGTCCCACCCGGACATGCTGCCCACGGCCTCCGACCTGGACGACCCGGACGGCTTCGTGCACCGCGAGCAGCTGGACTTCTCCGAGCTGGACAAGATGCTCGGCGAGGCGGCGGACAAGCCCGACCTCAGGAAGAAGGACGACGGCGCCAAGGACGACAGTGGCTCCAAGGACGCGGACAGGGGCGACGACACCGAGTGAGTCTGTACGACGACGCGGTCCTCGTCCTGAAAAACCACGAGGACCAGGGAGAGCTGCGTCAGGCCTACCTGGACCACCTCGCGGCGCACCCGGACGGCGTGTGGAAAGCCTGCGCGGACGGGCACATCACGGCGAGCGCCCTGGTGATCGACCCAGAGCGCGGCGGGGTGCTGCTGACCCTGCACAAGAAGCTGCGGATGTGGCTGCAGACGGGCGGCCACTGCGAGCCCGGCGACGCCTCGCTGGAGGCGGCGGCCCTGCGGGAGGCGACGGAGGAGTCCGGCATCGCGGGGCTGACGCTGCTGCCGGGCGGCCCGGTGAGGCTCGACCGGCATCCGATCCCGCCGCCGTGCCACCGCCATTTCGACGTCCAGTACGCGGTCGTGGCACCGCCGGACGCGGCGCACGCGGTCAGCGACGAGTCGCTCGACGTGCGCTGGTTCGGATACGACGAGGTGGCGGCCGTGGCGGACGAGTCGGTCGTACGTCTGCTGGAGGCGACGCGGGCGAGGCTCTGAAGGCGTGTGTAAGCGGGCGAGGCCCTGAAGGCGTGTGTAAGGGGCGGCCGCATTGGCGGTCGCCCCTTACGTTTGCTTTCCGGACGATGCCGAACGGCGTCAACTGTTGCTGCCCCCGAGGGAGTTCCCGCGCAGCCCGCCGCTGCCCATGCCGAACTGGCCGAGGACCCCCGACGTGCGCAGATGCTGCGGCGGCAGCAGCTCACTGGGCTGCACCAGGACATGGCCCGTCCCGGAGAACTGCATCTCCCAGCCCTCGCCGGTGGAACCCCTGCGGCGCCACACGGCGGACGTGGAGGTAGGGGCCTGGAGCTGGGTCCGCAGGGACGTGGACCAGGCGACGACCGCGTCCGCGTCGCAGCAGACGTTCTTCTCCGGGGTCACCTCCAGCACCAGCGGCTCGCCCGAGGTCATGAGGACGACCTGCCCGGAGCCGGTGAGCTCCAGGTTGTAGGCACCCGCCGAGGCCACCTCCACCGCGCTGTCGACCGCGACGATGCCGACCCCGAGGGAGCCGTCGAAGGCGAGCACGTAGGAGCTGTCGACCGTGATGCCGCGGCCGACCTCCATGATGTGCAGGTGCTGGGCGAGGTTGGCCAGGTAGACGGTGCCGTTGCCCTTGCAGCGCATGAGTTCCAGGCGCTCGCCGGTCATGCGTTCGACGTTGCGCCAGCTGCGGTTGCGGTACTGGCTGTCGAAGTCCACCTGTCCCTCGAAGGCCACCATGGCGCCCTGCCGCGCGAGCACGGCGCTGTTGCCCTGGGTGACGTCGGTCTTGAGGAGCTGCGGGTTCTGCAGGGTGTACCGGCCGGTGGACTCCACCGGAACGTGTGCGAAGAGTGTGCTGTGCATGATGTGCCTGGTGCTCCCCTCAGCCCCGGATCTTGAATCGGTCGCCGGTGTCCTCGCTCGGCTGGACGACCACGAAGCCCTGCCCCTTGAAGCCGATCTGGAAGGCCTCGCCGCTGCCCCGGCCGATGAGGGCACTCGCCTTGACCGAGCGTCGGGCCTTCATGTCCATGCCGGTCGTCCAGGCGATGAGCGCGTCCGGGTCGACGTACGTCTCCCGTTCGGCGCAGTCCAGGGCCATGGGAATGCCCCGGCTGACCAGCGCGACCCAGCCCGTGCCCCGTACGACGAGGTTGGTCAGGCCGGAGCCGGACAGCTTGGCGAGCCCCTTGACCGGTTCGATGGTCAGCTCCAGGGAGGCGTCGCAGGCCAGCAGCGTGGCGCCGTTGACCGAGAGCGCCTCGCCGCTCAGGTGGAGGACGATGATGTCGCCGCCGTAGTCGGCGAGGTAGAGGTCGCCGTCACCGCGGCAGAGCATCAGCCTGCCGCCCTCGCCGGTGACCATCGCCTCCGCGGTACGGCGGAGGCTGCCGGGCGGCGCGTCGAACTGCACATAGCCCTCGTAGGCGATCATCGAGCCGGCCTTGGCCAGCAGATCGTGCCCGGTGGCCATGGTGACCTTGAGCGTCTTGGAGCTGTGCACACTCATCCGGACGCCGGTCGCGGGGGCGCGGTGCGCACTCAGAGTCTGGGAGTCCATGGGCCTCATACCTCGAAGGGCTGTACGACGACGAAGTTTCCGGGGGCGCCCCGGAACTGGAGGTTCACGGCCTCGGAGGCCTGCCGCGAGTATCCGGACCGGCGCAGCCTGAGCGCGGTCGTGGTGACGGCCTGTGCACCGGCGGACCAGGCGATCACGGCGTTGCCGTCGACATAGGTGGCCGGGCCCACGGGGATGACGACCGGCACGCCGCGGGTCTTCACGGCGACCGCTCCCGTGCCGGAGAAGAGCATGCTGAACAGGCCTCCGCCGGGCAGCCCCGCGCCCTCGATGCGGCGGACCTCGGTGTCCAGGGCCTCGTCGAAGGCGAGCACACCTTGCGCGCTGGTGTAGAGCTGCTCCCCCTGGAGGCGGATGACGAACACCCGGCTGGCCTCGTCGGCGAGGAAGACCTCGCCGTCCCCGGAGCAGCGCATCAGGGACATGCCCTGGCCGGTGAGCGCACCGGTGAGCTTGCCGAGCAGGCCGGAGCCCTTGTGGGCGAAGTCGATGTCGCCCTGGTAGGCGACCATGCTGCCCTGCTTGGCGAGGATGGAGGCGCCCTTGGTGAGCGTGGCCCGCACGAGCTGCGGGTTCTGTTCGGTCCAGCGGTCCCCTACGGGGGCTTCCGCGTACTTCGTCAGGACGACGCGTACGTTCGCCTCGGGCGGCACGGGCGCGATCGCCGTGGCTCCGCCGAAGGGCGGCTGTCCCTGACCGGGGAAGGCGGGGGCGGCGCCCGGGGGCGTGAACGTCTGAGGGCCGGCGCCGGGCGGCGTGAACATGTGCGGGCTCGTCGGCGCGGCGGGTGCCGGCGGCGGGAAGCCGGGTGGCGTGGTGCCGGGCGGGGTGATGCCGACTCCCGCGGCGGGCGTGCCCTGGGCGATCGTCGGTGCCGTGTGGACCGACGGGGCGGGCGCGGCGGCGGGGGCAGGAGCCGGTGCGGGTGGGGGCGCGCCGAACGTGGGTGCGGGCGCGGGCGGCGCGGCGGCCTGGGGCGGCGGCGCGAACGTCGGTGCCTGGGTCTGCGCCGGGACGGCCGGCGCGGGCTCCTCCTCGGCGACCTCGCCGCCGAAGTTCTTCAGCAGCGCGTCGAGGCCGCCGTCGAAGCCCTGCCCGACCGCGGCGAACCGCCACACGTCCTTCAGGTAGAAGTCGCCCAGCATCACGGCCCGCTCGGTGGAGAACTCCGAGCCGTCGAAGGAGTACCGCGCCACTTCCTCGCCGCCGGCGACGATGCGCAGGTACCCGGGGGCGATCTGTGACATCTGACCAGCGCCGTCGATCGTCGCCGTGAACGACAGCTTCTGGATCTGCGGCGGGATCTTGTCCAGCGTGACCCGGAACGACTCCGTGTCACCCGCCTGCGCGCCCAGGAGCTGGATGGACTCCTCCGGGGACTTCGGCTGATTGAAGAAGATGAAGTACCGGTCGTCCGAGAGCCGTTCGTCGGCGTCGAGCCCGAAGCAACTGATGTCGAAGGTCAGTCCGGGACCGGCGATCTGTACACCTACGTACAGATCCGTGCCCGCGGTGAGGTCACTGATCTTGGCCTTGTGGCCGCGTTGGAATTCCCTGGCCATGCGTAACGACCGTCCCCCATCCCGAATGTGAGTGCGTCGCGACAGGCTAACGGCAAACTCGGACACCGACGGAAGTCGGTACAGATCCGGTACAAAGTCCCGCGCGGGGTGCGGTACCAATCACCACTCGGAGCGGCTGTCACTCGCTCCGGGCGCCCGGCGGGTGCGGCAGCCGCTCGGCGGCGACCACTCCCTCGAGATAGCCCCGGGCCCGCTCGGTCCGCGGATAGGCCTCCAGCAACCGCCAGAAACGGGGCCCGTGTCCTGGGACGAGCAGATGCGCGAGCTCGTGGAGAAGGACGTAGTCGACGACGTATTCCGGCATGCCCTGGAGCCGGTGCGACAGGCGGATGCTGCCCTCGGAAGGGGTGCACGAGCCCCAGCGGGTGTTCTGGTTGGTGACCCAGCGCACCGAGGCCGGCCTGGCCCGGCCGTCGAAGTACTGGGCCGAAAGCCGCTCGGCACGCTCCGTCAGCTCCGCGTCCCCGAGGACCTTCTTGCTCTCCTGGGCGGCCAGTTTGTCGAGCATGACGCCCACCCAGCGCCGCTCCTCGGCCTCGGACATCCGGGCAGGGATGAGCACGACGGTGCGATCGCCCTCGCGATACGCGGAGACCGTCCGGCGTCGACGGGCACTTCTGCGCACCTCGATCGCGCTCGCCCCAGAGCCGCTCGGCGGCTGACTCGGCGTGCTGCGCTGTGGCGTTCCGGCACGGTGCAGTGGGTCGGCGGACACGCCCCGACGTTACCCGCTGCACACGGGGGAAGTCCCGAGTCCGGGAGGGTTCGGTGCCGATCCCCCACATGTGTTCGAGTCGCACGACCGACTTGTACGACGAATACCCACCGCCTGTGGACAACTTTCCGCGCCTCGCGGCGGATCCGGGCATGCTGGCTCTCGCCGGCGGAGCTGCGACGGACGTCCGACCAACGTCCGACCGACCTCCACCGGCGGACGGGGACGTTCGACGAGGGCTACGGGGGCCTGTGATGCAGCAGAGGGATCCGCAACCGATGGTTCCGATCGTGAAGCCCGCGCTCAGGCGCGGCTGGCGCGACCGCACCACCGTGCAGTTCGGCATGACACCGGCGCACGCGATGACACTGGGTCCGATGGACCCGGCGACGGCCAGTTTCCTCGATCTGCTCAACGGCACGCGCGGGCTGGCGCTCCTACGGGAGGAGGGACGCCGCATGGAGTTGCCCGACGGGCATGTCGACGCGCTGGTGGAGCGGCTGACACGGGCCGGGCTCGTCGACGACGCGCGGGGCGGCGGGCCGGCCGCGGACGCCCTGCGTGCGAAGAAGGAGGTCCTCGACCGGCTGCGCCCCGACCTGGCCTCGCTGTCCCTGAACGCCTCGGAACCGGGTGAGGCGATCGGGCTCCTGGCCGCCCGTCGGTCCCTGCGCGTCCAGATCAGGGGCGCGGGCCGGGTGGGCGCGGTGCTGGCCTCACTGCTGTCGGGGGCGGGGGTCGGCGAGGTCGACGTACGCGATGTCGGCCGCGTCGAACCGGGGGACGTCGCGCCGGGCGGACTGCCCGCCGAGTCCGTCGGCGACCGCAGGGACGAGGCCGCCCGACGGGCCGCACGGCGCTCGGCGCCGGACCGCCCGCCGCGCCGCACGCCCCGCACGCGGCTCGAAGGCGACGACCCCGGCTTTTCCCTGGTGATCCTGGCCCCGCGGGACGACATCGACGTGCACGCGCCCGCCCCGTCCGCCGCCGATCCCCTGATCGCCTCCGGCACACCCCATCTGTACGCCGGCGTGGTGGAGGGAACCGGCGTGGTCGGCCCGCTCGTTCTGCCCGGCGAGACGGGCTGCGCCGGCTGTCTGCACGAGGCCCGCACCGACCGGGACCAGGCCTGGCCCCGATTGGTCGCACAGTGGCGCTCCGGTCGGCCGCGCCCGGTGCGGCCCTGCGACCTGGCACTGGCCACGACGGTCGCGGGGCTGGCGGCCGCGCACGCGCTCGCCTTCCTGGACGGCCGGATTCCGTCGAGTGCGGGCGCCCGCTGGGAGGTCTCACTGCCCGCACTGCACTGGCACGCGCGGCCGGTCTGGGCGCACCCCGCATGCCCGTGCGGAGCAGCGGAGAAAGGTAAGGGGGAATGCGCCTCCAAGGCCGAGGAGCGGCACGAGACAATGGCGGAGCAACGACCGTCGAAGGAGTTACGCCGTAGGGCAGACGCGGCGCGGCTTGCTGGGACCTGGAGGGCGCATGTCTGATCTTCCCCGGAAGGCGGTCACCCGTACCGCCAAGCTCGCCGCGCTCCCGCTCGGTTTCGCCGGTCGGGCGACTTGGGGGCTCGGAAGGCGGATAGTGGGCGAGTCCGCGGAGATGGTCGGCCGCGAGCTGCAACAGCGCACCGCCGAGCAGTTGTTCAAAGTGCTCGGCGAGCTGAAGGGCGGCGCGATGAAGTTCGGGCAGGCCCTGTCCGTCTTCGAGTCGGCGCTCCCCGAGGAGGTCGCCGGCCCCTACCGGGCGGCGCTGACGAAGCTCCAGGAGGCGGCGCCGCCGATGCCGACGCGCACCGTGCACGCGGTGCTGGCGAAGCGGCTCGGGGAGGACTGGCAGCAACTGTTCCTCGAGTTCGAGGACAAGCCCTCGGCGGCCGCCTCGATCGGGCAGGTGCACCGCGGGGTGTGGCACGACGGCCGCGAGGTGGCGGTCAAGGTTCAGTACCCGGGTGCCGGCGAGGCCCTGCTGTCCGATCTGAACCAGCTGAGCCGTTTCGCCCGTCTGCTGGGCCCGCTCATTCCGGGCATGGACCTCAAGCCGCTGATCGCGGAGCTCAAGGACCGGGTCTCCGAGGAACTGGACTACGGCCTGGAGGCGCAGGCCCAGCAGGCCCACGCCGAGGAGTTCACGGACGATCCGGACGTCGTGGTGCCCTGTGTGGTCCACCAGTGCGACGAGGTCCTGATCACGGAGTGGATGGAGGGCGTCCCTCTGTCGGAGGTGATCGCCGACGGCACGCAGGAGCAGCGTGACCGCGCCGGTCAGCTGCTGGCCCGCTTCCTCTTCTCCGGCCCCGCCCGCACGGGCCTGCTGCACGCCGACCCGCACCCGGGCAACTTCCGCCTCCTGCCGGGCGACCCGGACGGCGAGGACGACTGGCGCCTGGGCGTCCTGGACTTCGGCACGGTCGACCGCCTCCCGGGCGGCCTGCCGACCCCGATCGGCACCTCCCTGCGCATGACGCTCGACGGCGAGGCGGAGGCCGTCTACGAACTGCTGCGCACAGAGGGCTTCGTCAAGGAATCGATAGAGCTGGACCCGGACGCCGTCCTCGACTATCTCCTGCCGATCATCGAACCGGCCCAGGTCCATGAGTTCACCTTCACCCGCGGCTGGATGCGCAGCCAGGCCGCCCGGATCGCCGACCCCCGCTCCCCCGCGTACCAGCTGGGCAAGCAGCTCAACCTGCCCCCCGCGTACCTCCTCATCCACCGTGTGACGCTGAGCACGATCGGCGTGCTGTGCCAACTGGGCGCGACGGTGCGTCTGCGCGAGGAACTTCAGAAGTGGCTGCCGGGGTTCGTGCCGGAGGAGGACCTGGAGGAGGAACCGGCCGCCGAGGCGTGAGGTTCCTCGAGGGCCCGGCGGAGGTGGCTCACCACCAGGCCGAGTCCAGCCGCCCCTCGATCGCCCTGAGGTTCTCCCGGGAGCAGCGGTCGCAGAAGTACTGACGGCTGCCGTTCTCCACGGAACAGGTCCAGGTGGGCGGCGCCCCTTCGGCCGGGGTGCCGCAGCAGGCGCACACGAGGGACTCGGGCTCCGCGGCGGAGCCGGCGTTGTCACTGCCTCCGGGAAGACTCGTCACCCGGCGACGATATCGCCGTGGCCCGCGGATCGGCGGGCACAACGCACCGCGGGGGCCGGTCCGTTCGGACGGACCGGCCCCCGCGGGAAGAGCTGCGCCTCCCTGGGCCGGGAGGCCACCGCTTCAGGTGTGGTCGGGACTACTGCATGACCGCCAGGGCGAGCGCACGGCGGGCACGCAGCGAGGCGCGCTCCGCCCTGCGCTGCATCCGGCGAGCGGTCGCCAGGCGCATGGCCCGGCGTTCCCGCTCGGCCTCATGCAGTCGCTCGTGCATATGCGCACGGGCGAGGGCTTCTGGGATGAGTTGCATCTCTCGGGTCCTGTTCTGGCGCGAGTCGTTCGCGCCGCTGATGGTGAAGTCTTCAGGCGTGGCGCCTGCGAGCTCGTTGGTGGACGGCTTCATCGGGGCCTGCTTCTTGGGGTCGTGCGTGAGGGGACGGTCGATCGTTCCTGCGGTGTTCATGCCGTGACCGGGTTCTTGCGCGGGCGGCCACGCGGCCGCTTCCGGGCGACGACGACACCCTGGACGAACAGCTCGCCACCCCAGACGCCCCAGGGCTCACGCCGCTCCTTGGCGCCGGCGAGGCAGGCCTCGATCAGCGGGCAGGTGCGGCAGAGGGACTTGGCGTACTCGACGTCCGCCGGCGACTCGGCGAAGAAGACCTCCGGGTCGTAGGAACGGCAGGGGACGGGCACGCCGAGGTTCTCGATGGCGTCGTCGAGCGCGGTGAGCGCGGTGAGCGGAGTCAAGGTGGAGTCCTCCGTGAGGCCGGGCGGGGGGATCGTTTCGGAAGGCGGTACGGACGGGGCGTGCGCTTCGAGTTGCACGGTTCGTCTTCCTCGTCTGGTCGGTCCGGCCCTGTTGGGCCGGGTGTCGGCTTGGTACCGGGTTCTTTTCTTGTCCCGAGGCCCCTTCGCTCCGTCATCCCCGTTCGGGGACAAACAGAAGGGCCGCGGATCCCGGATGGGGTTCCGCGGCCCTGAAGGCGCCGGCCTGATCGGCGATCAGGCTGGATCACTCCAGGGTTCTGGCCCACGGAAGGCCCACATCTGGTGGTGCTGCGTCGTCTGCTTCCGGAATCCGGCACCGGCCGCCGCGAAGGCATAGGCCTGGGCCTGTGCCACTACTGCCGCTTCCAGTGCCTTGGTCGGTCGCTCATTGCGCTCACGGACGGGAAGACCCGCGAGAGACAGAGAGGACGCCGGACGCACGGCAGGAATGCCGGACAGGCCGGTGCCCAGGTTCGAAACGCCGAGCATGCACGTGGAGACGACCGAGCGATCGGTCACTTTGGCGGAGCTGATGGAGCTGGTGTTGATGCTGATCACTGGAATCGCCTCCTCTCGGCGTCTCGGGGGACCGGGGTGAGCCAGTCCGACGGATATGCAAGTACAGCACGGAATCGGGGCCTTCGAGAAGGGCTCCGTTCCCGTGGCTAAGAACCTATGGGGATTGCTGGGGCATGCGCAAACTATTTTTTCGACGAGTTGGGCTCAAACCTTATCTTCTTCTCCCGTGAGCTCCTGGCCTGCGCAGATGGCCAGAACGTCGGCTCCGTAGCGGTTGAACTTGCGCACGCCGACCCCTGGGATCCGCGCCAACTCGCCCTCGTCGTCGGGCACGGCCTCGGCGATCGCCATCAGCGTCTTGTCGGTGAAGACGCAGAAGGCGGGCTGTCCGCTGCGTCGCGCCTGGACCGCGCGCCACGCCCGCAACCGCTCGTAGAGACCCTCGTCCATGTCGGTCGGGCAGTCCTCGCAGCGCATCAGCTTCATCTCACCGGCGTCGGTGAGCGTACGCCCGCACACCCGGCAGCGGGCCGGGGTGCGCTGCGTGCGTCGCGGGGCGGCAGCGCCCGGTCGGCTCGTGAAGCCGCGCTCGACACCGCCGGAGCCGACCGCGGCGCTCCGTCCCGCGGCGCTCCGTCCCGCGGCGCCGGTCGAGCCGGGGCGCAGGCCGTCGAGGAAACGGCTGGGGCGGCGGACCGGACGGCCACCGGGCGAGCGGGACAACGCCCAGGAGACGTGCAGGTGCTGGCGGGCCCGGGTGACGCCGACATAGAGGAGGCGGCGCTCCTCCTCGATCTGTTCGTCGGTCTTTGCGTAGGTGATCGGCATCATGCCCTCGGCGACACCGACCAGGAAGACGACGTCCCACTCCAGGCCCTTGGCCGAGTGCAAGGAGGCCAGGGTGACGCCCTCGACGGTCGGAGCGTGCTGGGCGCCCGCCCGTTCGTCGAGCTCCGCCACCAGGTCGCTCAGGGTGGCGCCGGGTCGGGCGGCGGCGAAGTCATGCGCGAGGTTCACCAGAGCCGCCAGCGATTCCCAGCGCTCTCTGACGGCTCCGGAGCCGGCCGGGGGCTCGGTGGTCCAGCCCTCTCCGGACAGCACCGCACGCACCTGGGAGGGCAGGTCGACGGCGTTGTCCAGGAGGGAGTCGTTTCCGCCGAAGCGGGCCGCGCCGCGCAGGGCGACGCCCGCCTTGCGTACCTCGGGACGGTCGAAGAACCGCTCGGCGCCGCGCAACTGGTAGGGGACGCCGACGTCGGCGAGGGCCTGTTCGTAGGTCTCGGACTGGGAGTTGGTGCGGAACAGGATGGCGATCTCGCTGGCCCGCACGCCTGCGTCGATGAGTTCGCGGATGCGGCGGGCGGCACCCTCGGCCTCGGCGGGCTCGTCGGTGTACTCGGTGTAGACGGGCTCGGGGCCCGCAGCGCGCTGGGAGACCAGCTCCAGCCGGTGGTCGGCGGCGCGGCCCCGGGCCTGGGCGAGCAGGCCGTTGGCGAGATGGACGACCTGGGGGGTGGAGCGGTAGTCGCGGACCAGCTTGACGACGGTGGCGCCGGGGTGGCGGGCGCGAAAGTCGAGGAGGTGGTCGGGAGTTGCTCCCGTGAACGAGTAGATCGTCTGGCTGGCGTCGCCGACCACGCACAGGTTGTCCCGCTCGCCGAGCCACAGCTCCAGCAGGCGCTGCTGGAGGGGGCTGACGTCCTGGTACTCGTCGACCACGAAGTGCTGGTACTGGGAGCGGACCTGCTCGGCGATGTCGTGCCGGTCCTGGAGGATCGCGACGGTCAGCAGCAGCACGTCCTCGAAGTCGATGACCGCGCGGTCGCGCTTGAGGTCCTCGTAGGCGGAGTAGAGCTGGGCGATCTCGGCCGGGGCGCGGGGAGTCTCTCGTCCGGCCTTGGCGGCCGCGAGCGGGTAGTCGGCGGGGACGGTCTGGGTGACCTTGGACCATTCGATCTCACCGGTGACATCCCGCAGCTCGCCCCGGTCGAGGCGGATACGGCAGGCGGCGGCCGCGTCGGCGACGAGCTGGACCTTGCGGTCGACAAGCCGGGGCATGGCCCCGCCGATCGCTTTCGGCCAGAAGTACTGGAGCTGGCGCAGGGCCGCGGAGTGAAAGGTGCGGGCCTGGACGCCGACGGCGCCGAGCTGGCGCAGCCGGCCCCGCATCTCACCGGCGGCACGGTTGGTGAAGGTGACGGCCAGCACACTGGACGGCTGGAGGATCCCGGCCCGCACCCCATAGGCGATGCGGTGGGTGATCGCCCGTGTCTTGCCCGTGCCGGCGCCCGCCAGCACGCACACCGGGCCGTGCAGAGCGGTGGCCACCTCGCGCTGCTCGGGGTCGAGCCCTTCGAGCACCGCGTCGGCCGAGCCCGGTGTCTGTGGGAAGAGCGAGGAGTGCGTTGCTGCTGTCACACGGCCATGCTGCCAGGTCGCCGGAGACGGGTGAGCCGGTTGTCCACAGGCAGGCACTCGCAGTCGTACTAATGCGGCAGGCGTCACCAGGCGGGCATACCCCCGCCGGGAATGGTGACCCGATCGCGGACGTTCCCCCTCTGGACGACCCGATCCCCCGAGCCACCAGAGGAGCGCGCGAGACATGCAGGGCACCGTGACGATGTACAGCACCACGTGGTGCGGCTACTGCCAGCGGCTGAAGAAGCAGCTGGAGCGCGAGGGCATCACGTACACCGAGATCAACATCGAGCAGGACCCTGCGTCCGCGGCGTTCGTGGAGAAGGCGAATGGCGGAAACCAGACGGTCCCGACCGTGCTCTTCGCCGACGGTTCGACGCTGACGAACCCTTCGCTGGCTCAGGTGAAGCAGAAGATCGGCGCGTAACCGCTCCGCGGCTTCGAACCAGGAAGGCGGTCCTCGAGGGTTCCTCGGGACCGCCTTCCCATGTGTGGCCCGGCGCGTGTCACACGCTCCGCGTCGGCAGCGGCTTGCCGTACCAGAGCTCGATCAGACGGGCCGCGATGGAGATGCCGTACGGCGGGAGCACCTCGCCGGAGTCGAAGGCGGCGCGCAGCTCGTCGCGGGAGAACCAGCGGGCCTCGTGGATCTCGTCGCCGTCGACGGTGATGTCGCCCGTGGTGGCGCGGGCCATGAAGCCCAGCATCAGGCTGGAGGGGAAGGGCCAGGGCTGGCTGGCGACGTACTCGACCTGACCGATGCTGATGCCGGCCTCCTCGAAGACCTCACGGCGCACCGCCTGCTCGATGGACTCGCCGGGCTCGACGAAGCCGGCGAGCGTCGAGAAGCGGCCCTCGGGCCAGTGGACCTGACGGCCCAGCAGGATGCGGTCGTCCTCGTCGGTGACGGCCATGATCACGGCCGGGTCGGTGCGCGGGTAGTGCTCGGCGCCGCAGGCGGGGCAGCGGCGGATGTGGCCGGCCGCGGCGATGACGGTGCGTTCGCCGCAGCGGGAGCAGAAGCGGTGTGTGCGCTGCCAGTTCTCCAGGCCGACCGCGTGCACCATCAGGCCCGCGTCGCGCGGCGACAGCAGCAGGCCCGCTTCGCGCAGGCCCGCGGCGCGCGCGGACTGGTCGATCCGCCCGGGGAGCGCGTCCTTCTGGAGGGCGAAGTAGCTGACGCCGTCCTCGTCGATGCCGAGGAAGTAGCGGTGTGCCTCGGTGAGGGGGGCTTCGAAGGAGGGCGTCATGACGAGTTCGGTACGGCCGTCCGCCGTCTCGTCGATGAGGACCTGGCCGCCGGAGACCACGAAGCAGCGGGTGGTGGGGTGGCTCCACGCCGCCGCGAGCCAGGCCTCGTCGAGCCGGTGGTGGGCGGCTCGGTCGATGCCGCTCGGGGCGGTGAGCGAGATGGGGCGGTCGGCGGTGTGGTCGGTCCAGGTGGTCACGGGTGCTTCCAACTCCCCCGGTGGAAAGTGTGTTTCGGCGGATGGTTCAGCGGGCTGTGCGGCGGGAGGCGACCGGGGCCGGCGGGGCCCCGGGGTGCGGGGCGGTCCTTCCAGTGTGCCCGCGTGCGATGCCGGTCCGGGCGGCGCGGGAGAGTCAGGGCGCATGGCGCCAGGGCTCGGCGAGGTCGCCCCACAGGTAGGCGGTGGTCTCGACGCCTTTGCGGAGCAGATCGAGTTCGACCTTCTCGTTCGGGGCGTGCCAGCCGTCGGACGGGACGGAGATACCCAGGAAGAGCACGGGTGCGCCGAGGACGTCCTGGAGGTCGGCGGCCGGTCCCGAGCCGCCGACGCGCGTGAAGCGGACGGGCCCTTCGAAGGCCCGTTCCATGGCCCGGACGACGGACTGCAGGGCCGGATGGTCCAGCGGTGTCAGGCACGGGCGCGTGGCGGCGCCGAAGGTGATCTCGGCGCGGATACCGGCGGGCACCTGCTCCGCCGCCCAGGCGCGGACGGCCTTCTCGACGTGGTCCGGATCCTGTCCCGCGACCAGCCGGAAGGAGAGCTTCACCATCGCCGAGGACGGGACGATCGTCTTGCTGCCGGGGCCTTGGTAGCCACCGCCGATGCCGTTGACCTCGGCGGTCGGGCGGGCCCAGAGGCGCTCCAGGGTGGTGTGCCCTGCCTCGCCGTGGGTGGCGTACGACTTGGCCGTGCGCAGCCACTGCTGCTCTTCGAAGGGCAGTTCGGCGAAGAGTTCGCGCTCTTGGTCGGTGAGTTCGACGATGCCGTCGTAGAAGCCTGGGATCGCCACGCGTGCGTGCTCGTCGTGCAGGGCGGCGACCAGGCGGGCGACGGCCGTGGCCGGGTTGGGGACGGCGCCGCCGAAAGCCCCGGAGTGGATGTCCTGGTCGGGGCCGTACAGCCGGATCTCGCACTCGGCGAGGCCGCGCATGCCCGTGCAGACGGTGGGTGTGTCCTCCGACCACATGCTGGTGTCGGAGACGATCACGATGTCGGTGGCGAGCCTGCTCGCATGCTCCTCGACGAGGGCCCGGAAGTGCGGGGAGCCGGACTCCTCCTCGCCCTCGATCAGCAGCTTGAGGTGCACGGCCGGGGTCGTGCGGCCGGTAGCGGCGAGGTGGGCGCGGACGCCGAGTGTGTGGAAGAACACCTGGCCCTTGTCGTCGGCCGCCCCGCGCGCGTAGAGGCGGTTTTCGCGGACGACCGGCTCGAAGGGGTCGCTGTCCCAGCCGTCCTCACGGGCGGCGGGCTGCACGTCGTGATGGCCGTAGACGAGGACCGTGGGCGCCTGGGGGTCGGCGGAGGGCCACTCGGCGAAGACGGCCGGCGCGCCCGGCGTCTCCCAGACCTCGGTGGTCGGAAAGCCGGTCTCCTGGAGCTTGGCGGCGAGCCAGTCCGCGCTGCGGCGTACGTCGGGCGCGTGGTCGGGCTGGGCCGACACGGAGGGGATGCGCAGCCACTCGGCGAGGTCGTCGAGGAAGGCGGCACGGTGCTGCTCGATGTACGTACGGACGGCGCTGACGGCACTGTCAACGGGCTGGCTCATGGTCACGAGCCTATCGGCCCGCACCGACATCCTCGTCGTGCGGTTCCTCACCCCTCGGCTCCTCCAGCAGGAGCCGCTCCAGGCCCGCGCGGTCGGGCAGGTCGTCCGGCCGTACGACCTCGCCGCTGCGGACGTAGAGGAACGCGGCCGTGACCGACTCCAGGGGCACGCCCTGCTGCTCGGCCCAGGCGAGCCGGTAGACCGCGAGCTGGAGCGGATCGGCGGTGCGGGTGCGGTTGGTCTTCCAGTCGACGATCTCGTACGTCGCTGTCTCGCCGTCGCCCTCCTTGTAGACGGCGTCGATACGGCCCCGGACGACGCGGCCGGCGATCGCCAGCTGGAAGGGGGCCTCGACGCGGTGGGGCGTACGGCGGGCGTATGCGGTGCGTTCGAAGGCGTCCTTGAGGGCTTCCAGATCCCGTTCGTCGGTGATCTCGGCCTCGTCTCCGGGCAGCTCGTCCGGCTCCAGCATGGGCAGCGTCAGCTCTTCGAAGCGGGCCTCGACCCAGGCGTGGAAGCGGGTGCCGCGACGCGCGGCGGGCTGCGGCGGACGCGGCATGGGGCGGGCCAGCTCCTGCGCGAAACCGTCCGGGTCGGCGGCCAGGCGCAGCAGCTGGGACGCGGTCAGCGACGCCGGCAGGGGTACCTCGGTGACACTCTCGCGAGCGCGCACGAGCTCCCCGGTGAGGGCGTCGAGGTCGCGGTCCCAGGAGGCGATGGTGCGGGCCTCCTCCGGAGTGAGGGGCGCGTTCTCGGGTTCTGTGGGGTGGGGGCGTGCGCTCCCCGGCGCCTCGGAGCGTTCGGGGATGTCGGGGGCAGCCGCCTGGTGCGGGACGGTCGGGCGGTCCGGGGTCCATGCGTCCCAGTCGGCCGCGGCCTCGTCGACGTCGAGGAAGTGGTCCTCGTCGGAGGCCTCCTCGTACAGGGCTCCGTCGTAGGGAGCTTCGTCGTAGGCGGGGTCGTAGGGGACTTCGTCGTCCTCGGGTGGGGCCGGCCAGTCCGGGTCGTCGTAGGTGTCGGGGTCGTGCGTGGCCGCGGGGTGGGTGTCCTCGTGGGAGGCGAGGGCGTCGAGGTGGGCCAGGACGGTCGCGGCGGCCGCCCGGCGGCGGGCCAGGGCCGCGTCGTCCAGGGGCAGGGGCCACACCTGGTCGGCGGCCTCCCGGTGCAGGACCGGGTTCTCCTCGTCCTCGGCGGGCTCGTCGGCCCACGCCTCGATCTCGCCGTGTCCGGCCGCACAGTGGTCGTACAGGGCCTGCAGGAAGTCCGACGGGCCGCGGGGCTTCTTCTGGGAGGGGCCCCACCAGTGGCCGGAGCCGAGGAGCAGGGAACGGGGGCGGGTGAAGGTGACGTAGCCCAGGCGCAGCTCCTCGGTGTGCTGGTGCTCCTTCATCTCCTCATGGAAGGCCTTCAGGCCCCGGGAGTCCCAGGAGGCCACGTCGGGGAGGGTTTCGGTGTCGCCGCGCAGTGCGTGCGGCAGCACCTTGCCCTGGGTGGTCCACTTCTCGCGGCCCCGGTCGCTGGGGAAGGTTCCGGTGACCAGGCCGGGGACGGCCACGACGTCCCACTCCAGGCCCTTGGACTTGTGCGCAGTGAGTACCTTCACGGTGTTCTCGCCGCCGGGGAGGGCGTTGTCTAGGCCCTTCTCGTACTGGGCGGCGGTGCGCAGGAAGCCGAGGAAGGCCAGCAGGGTCGCCTCGTTGTCGCCGGCGGCGAACGAGGCGGCGATGTCCAGGAAGTTCGACAGGGTCTCGCGGCGGCGGGCGGCCAGGGCGTGCGGGGACGCCGACAGTTCCACCTCCAGGCCGGTGACGGACAGGACGCGGTGCAGGACGTCCATCAGGGGATCGGCCAGGGAGCGGCGCAGCTCGCGCAGTTCGGTGGCCAGCCGCGCGAACCGCACGCGCGCGTCCGGTGAGAAGGGCAGCGAGTCGTCCTCGCCGTCCAGCGGGGTCTCCAGGAACGTGTCCAGGGCGTCTGCGAGCGAGATCACCTCGGACGGGTCGACCCCCTCGACCGCCTCGGCCAGCCGGCGGTCGGGGTCGTCGCCGTCCACGCGCGTGTGGGAGACGAGCAGCCGGGCGCGGCGGCCCAGGAGGGCGAGGTCGCGCGGGCCGATGCGCCAGCGGGGGCCGGTCAGCAGGCGGACGAGGGAGGCGTTGGCGCCGGGGTCCTGGAGGACCTCGCAGACGGCGACCAGGTCGGCGATCTCGGGCAGGTGCAGCAGTCCGGAGAGGCCGACCACCTCGACGGGGACGTCCCGCGCGACGAGCGCGCCCTGGATCTCGGCGAAGTCGGTGGCCGTACGGCACAGGACGGCGATCTCGCCGGGCGCCTTCCCGGTCCGTACGAGATGGGCGATGGAGTCGGCGATCCAGTCGATCTCGTCGGCGTGGGTGCGCAGCAAGGCGCAGCGGACCAGTCCGTCGCGTTCGGCGCCGGGGGCCGGGCGGAGGGCCTCCACGCCCGCGTGCAGGGCGCGCAGGGGCTCGGCGAGGCCATTGGCGAGGTTCAGGAGGCGGCCGCCGCTGCGGCGGTTCTCGCTGAGGGACTGGCGGGTGGCGGCGCGGCCGTCTGCGTGGGCGAAGTGCTCGGGGAAGTCGTCGAGGTTGGCGACGGAGGCGCCGCGCCAGCCGTAGATCGCCTGGCAGGGGTCGCCGACCGCGGTCACGGGGTGGCCGGTGCCGCCGCCGAACAGGCCCGCGAGAAGGATGCGTTGGGCCACGGACGTGTCCTGGTACTCGTCGAGGAGGACCACGCGGAACTCCTCGCGCAGGATCCGGCCCACGTCGGGGTTCCGGGCGAGCTGGGCGGACAGGGCGATCTGGTCGCCGAAGTCGAGCAGATCGCGTTCCCGTTTGGCGGTGCGGTAGCGGACGACCAGGTCGGCGAGTTCACGGCGGGCGGCGGCGGTCTCGGGGACCTTGCGCAGGTCGGCGTTGGTGAGTTTGGCACCCTCAAGGGCGCGCAGCAGCTCGGCGTCGTAGGCGCGCAGGTCCTCGGGTCCTACGAGGTGTTCGGCGAGCTCGGCGTCGAGCGCGAGGAGGTCGCTGACGAGGTCGGCGAAGGAGCGGGTGAGCGCCGGATAGGGCCCGGGAGCCTCGCGCAGCACGCGCGCGGCGAGTTGGTAGCGGGTGGCGTCGGCGAGCAGGCGGGAACTCGGCTCCAGTCCGATGCGCAGGCCGTGGTCGGTCAGGAGGCGGCCCGCGAAGGCGTGGTACGTCGAGATCACCGGCTCGCCCGGCGGGTTGTCCGGGTCGATGACTTCGGGGTCGGTGACGCCTGCCCTGATCAGCGCTTTGCGGACGCGCTCGGCGAGTTCGCCGGCGGCCTTGTTGGTGAAGGTGAGGCCCAGCACCTGTTCGGGGGCGACCTGGCCGGTGCCGACCAGCCACACCACGCGTGCCGCCATCACCGTCGTCTTGCCCGAGCCGGCACCGGCCACGATCACCTGCGGGGCGGGCGGCGCGGTGATGCAGGCCGTCTGCTCCGGGGTGAACGGGATACCGAGGAGCTCCTTGAGCTGATCGGGATCGGTGATACGGGCGGGCATGTCGCAGAGGCTAGCGGCGGACACTGACAGCGGAGGCCACATCGCCCTTGAGGCACAGGAGAAGCGCAGGTCAGCACCTGTGGTGCGGTCGATCACATAGACCACAAATGATCACGTGAGCTACTCGACCACGTGCCGTCCCTCGGGCCGCGCGCTGCACGAGGCCCGGAACGCGCAGTGGGTGCAGTGCTGGCCGGCGCTCGGCGTGAACCGTTCGTCGAGGACCTTGCCGGCGGCCGTGGCCAGCAGCTCGCCCACCCACTCCCCCTCCGGCGGCTCCTGCGCCTGCACCTTGGGCAGGGTCTCACCGCCGTCGCGCTTGGCGGCGCCCTGGCGCAGCTGGACGAGTTCCGCGCCGCCCGGCTCGGGGCGTGCCCCGTCGAAGGCCTCGTCGACGGCGCCCTCGCGGACGGCGAGCTGGTAGACGGCGAGCTGGGGGTGGCGCTCCACCTCCTTGGCGCTGGGCGCCTGCTTGCCGGTCTTGAAGTCGACGACGTAGGCGCGGCCCTCCCCATCGGCCTCCACGCGGTCCATCTGGCCGCGGATGCGCACCTCGTAGTCACCCGCTTCGAGACTGACGTCGAAGTCGTGCTCGCTGGCGACCGGCCTGCGGCCCGTGCGGTTCATGACGTGCCACTTCAGGAAGCGTTCGAGCGCCACGCGCGCGTTGTCCTTCTCCTGCGCCGACTTCCACGGCGCGTCGAAGGCGAGCGCGTTCCACACGGAGTCGAGGCGCTCCATGAGGACGGCGAGGTCGGCCGGAGTGTGTCCGGAGGCGACCTCGTCGGCGAGGACGTGCACGACATTGCCGAAACCCTGGGCGGCGGTCGCGGGCGCGTCGGCCTTCACCTCGCGGCCCAGGAACCATTGCAGGGTGCAGGTGTTGGCGAGTTGGTCCAGCGCGCTGCCGGACAGCACGACGGGCTGGTCGCGGTCGCGCAGCGGCACCTTGCTCTCGGTGGGCTCGAACATGCCCCACCACCGGTAGGGGTGAGCGGACGGCACCAGGGGGCGACCGTCCTCGTCGGCGAGGGCGGCGAGCCGGGCCAGTCGGCGGGCGGCGGCCTCCCTGAGGGTGTCCGAGACGCGCGGGTCGACGGTGGTGGCGCGGAGTTCGGCGACGAGCGCCGCGACGGACAGCGGGCGGCGGGGGCGGCCCGTGACGTCCTGTGGTTCGACGCCGAGTTCGGTCAGGAAGCGGGAGGGCTGGTCACCGTCGTCGGCGGGTGCCTTGACCGCGGTGACGACGAGACGCTCACGCGCGCGCGTGGCGGCCACGTAGAACAGGCGGCGCTCCTCGGCGAGCAGCGCCCCCGCAGTGAGCGGTTCGGCCAGGCCGTCACGGCCGATGCGGTCCGCTTCCAGGAGGGAGCCGCGGCGGCGCAGGTCCGGCCACAGGCCCTCCTGGACGCCGGCGACGACGACCAGCCGCCACTGCAGGCCCTTGGAGCGGTGCGCGGTCATCAGGCGGACGGCATCGGGGCGTACGGCCCGCCGGGTGAGCGTGTCGGCGGCGATGTCCTCGGCGTCGATCTCCTCCAGGAAGTTCAGGGCGCCCCGGCCGCCGGTGCGCTCCTCGGCGCGGGCCGCGGTCGCGAACAGCGCGCAGACGGCGTCAAGATCGCGGTCGGCGTTGCGTCCGGCCGCGCCGCCGCGCCGGGCGGCCCGCTCCAGGCGCATGGGCCAGGGTGTGCCCTCCCAGAGGTCCCACAGCGCCTCCTCGGCCGTACCGCCGCCCGCGAGGCGCTCACGGGCCTTCCTGAGCAGCGCGCCGAGACGCTGGGCACCACGCGCGTACGTGGGGTCGTGCACGGCCAGGCGCTCCGGCTCGGCCAGCGCCCGCGCGAGCAGCTCGTCCGAGGGCGGCGGCAGCGGGGTGCCGGCGGCCCGCTCCTCGTCGCGCAGGGCTCGGCCGAGGCGGCGCAGGTCGGCTGCGTCCATGCCCGCGAGGGGGGAGGCGAGCAGAGTGAGGGCGGTTTCGGTGTCGAGCCAGGAGCTGCCGCCGGGCTCGGGAAGGTCGGACGCGGCCTCGTCGGCAGGCCCGTCGGTCCGCGCCGCCTCCGCCGTGGCCACCGCCCTCAGCGCCGTCAGCAGCGGTGCCACCGCGGGCTCGTGCCGCAGGGGCAGGTCGTCGCCGTCGATGTCCAGGGGAACGCCGGCCGCGCTCAGCGCGCGGCGGACCGTCGGGATGGTGCGGGAACCGGCCCGCACCAGGACGGCCATGTCGCTCCAGGGGACGCCGTCCTCCAGGTGTGCCCTGCGCAGGATGTCGGCGATGTTGGCCAGCTCGGTGCCGGGCGTCGGGTACGTGTAGACCTCGACCTGGCCCCCGTCCCGTACCGGAGTGAGGTCACGGTGGGCGCGCACCTTGTGGGCCGGGAGGCGGGTCAGCGGCATGCGCTGGGTCAGCAGCCGGGACGCGGCCAGCACGGTGGCGCCTGAGCGGCGTGAGGTGCGCAGGACCTCGACGGGCGCGGGTCGGCCGTCCGCGCGCGGGAAGGCCCGCGGGAAGTCCAGGATGCCGTTCACGTCCGCGCCGCGGAACGCGTAGATCGACTGATCGGGGTCGCCGAAGGCGACGAGGGTGCGGCCGCCGCCGGCGAGGGCGTGCAGCAGCCGTACCTGTGCCGGATCGGTGTCCTGGTACTCGTCGACGAAGACGGCGTCGTACTGTGCGGCGAGCCGCTCGGTGACGTCGGGGCGGCGGGCGAGGAGGACCGCGCGGTGGACCAGTTCGGCATAGTCGAGCACGCCCTGCAGGTCGAGCACGTCGAGGTACTCGGCGAGGAAGGCGGCCGCGGCACGCCAGTCGGGGCGGCCGATCCGGCGGGCGAAGGCGTCCAGGGCGCCCGGGCCCAGGCCCAGTTCACGACTGCGGGCGAGGACCGCGCGGACCTCGTCGGCGAAGCCGCGGGTGGTCAGGCAGGCGCGCAGCTCGTCCGGCCAGCGCACATGCGCGAGGCCGAGCCGCTCCAGGTCGGGCTGGCCCGCCAGCAGTTCGCGTACGGCGACGTCCTGCTCGGGGCCGGACAGCAGCCGCAGCGGCTCCACGAACAGGTCGGTGTCCTGGTGGGCGCGGACCAGGGCGTAGCAGAACGAATGGAAGGTGGTCGCCTGGGGAGCGCGTGCCGCCCCTATGCGCAGCGCCATACGGTCGCGCAGTTCCACGGCCGCCTTGCGGCTGAACGTCAGCACCAGCACGCGCGCGGGGTCCCCGCCCCGGGCGATGCGCGCCGCCACCGACTCGACGAGCGTGGTGGTCTTGCCGGTGCCGGGACCTGCGAGAACGAGCATCGGTCCGGTGTCGTGGTCAACCACGGCTCGCTGTGCGGCGTCCAGTCGAGGGGGATCCACGCGGGCCGGCGGGGTACGCACCGGTCGGTAAGCGCCACGGTTCCCCTGTCGCACCTGGGTGTGCGACAGGCGCCTGGTGGAGGAAGAGGAGCTCACGTGGTTCGCCGGTCCTGGTGGGTGTGCTGTGGGAAGGACCGCCGCGCGTGGAGGGCGGTGGCCGGGGGGTGAGAGGGATGCGCGCTGGCGACGCTACGCCGACGGACGGTACGGAAGCAGGGCTTCCGCTTCTTCCCTCACGACACTCGGGACTCGTACGTCCCTCGCCTCACGAACGTACGGCATGCCAGGGACGTGCCCCGCTTCCCCCGTACGGGCTTCGGGTTGCACTTCTACCCGTCCGATGGCGGATGCTGTCAGGTGTGACCCTCCGCGCGTTCGCCGCCGTCCCAGCGGGCCCGTCTCATGTCGACCCGCGGGAGATGGCCCTCGGCGGCCCTGCCGGCCTGCTTCAGAGGCGTGCCCTCCGCACGGTAGTGGCCGAGCGCCTCCAGTTCGTGCCCGGGAAGAAGCACTCCGTCCGCGCGCACGACACGCCACCACGGCACGGCCCCTCCGTAGAGGGACATCACACGGCCGACCTGACGGGGGCCGCCCTCGTCGAGCCACTCGGCGACGTCGCCGTACGTCATCACGCGCCCGGGCGGAATCCGTTCGGTGACGTCGAGGACCCGCTCGGCGTACTCCGGCAGCGTGTCCGCGTGCTCCCCGTGGGCGTCGTCCTTCGGCAGGCTCTCCTCGCTCATCCGCCCCATATTGCCCCACGCCACCGACAACGTGACGCGCTCGCGACCGTGCGTAGCCCTCGCTCCGGGGCAGCGCTTCGGGCAGACTGTGCGCCCCCGCATGTACACCCTGACGCCCCCGAGTGTCGGTGGGGCATGCCACCATCGTGCGGGCGGTGACTGGTGATACGAGACCAAGAAGAGACGATGAAGCAGCAGGGTGTGCACCCCGAGGACGCGGACAGCACCTCTGCCGCTTCGTCCAGCCCTGGTGCCGCCGACCCGGTCAAGACGGGCAAGAAGGCGGACACCAAGAAGAGCGCGGACGACGCCGACAAGGAGACGCTCACGACCCGGTCCGTGTCTGACGACAACGACCCTGACGAGGTACACGCCGACGAGGTCGAGGGCGACGAACCGCTGCTCCCCGCGCGCGTGCACCGGCCCTCCGACCTGATGCGGCTGCTGGTCGGCGTCATCGCCGTCGCCGTACTGCTCGCCATCGCCGCGTTCGCGCACGGCACCACCTCGGGCCTCGAAGAGGACATCAACAAGGGCACCGGCCAGGCACCCGACCTGCTCACCAATTTCGCGGGGCTGGCCTCCAGCATCGCCATCCTCCTGGTGCCGGTCGCGTTCGCGATCGAGCGGCTGATCAAGCGTGACGGGCTGCGCATCGCCGACGGCGTGCTCGCGGCGGTGCTCGCGCACGGCGTCACCCTGGCCACCGACCTGTGGGTCGCACGGGCCGCCCCCGACTCGATCCAGGAGGCGCTCACCAAGCCCTCCCCCGGCGACATCCACGCCCTCACCGACCCCGTGCACGGCTATCTGGCTCCCGTCATCGCGTACATGACGGCCGTCGGCATGTCCCGCAGGCCGCGCTGGCGCACGGTGCTGTGGTTCGTGCTGCTGCTCGACGCCATCTCGATGCTCGTCGCCGGCTACACGACAGCGTTCTCGATCACCCTGACGCTGCTGATCGGCTGGACCGTGGCCTACGGCACGCTGTACGCCGTCGGCTCGCCCAACGTCCGCCCCACTGGACGGACCCTGATGGCGGGCCTCAGAACCGTCGGATTCCGCCCGGTGAGCGCCTCCCGCGAGGAGGTGTCGGACACGCCGGAGACCGGTGACCGCGGCCGCCGCTACTTCGTCACCCTGGAGGACGGTCGGCGCCTGGATGTGACGGTGGTCGACCGGGAGCAGCAGGCGCAGGGCTTCTTCTATCGCGCGTGGCGCAATCTGACCCTGCGGGGCTTCGCCACCCGCAGCAGCCTCCAGTCGCTGCGCCAGGCACTGGAACAGGAGGCGCTGCTGGCGTACGCGGCGATCGCGGCCGGCGCCAACGCGCCCAAGCTCATCGCCACCTCGGAGCTGGGCCCCGACGCGGTGATGCTCGTCTACGAGCACACCGGCGGGCGCACCCTGGACTCGCTGTCGGACGAGGAGATCACGGACGAGCTGCTGCGCGACACCTGGCACCAGGTGCGGGCGCTGCAGTCCCGGCGCATCGCGCACCGCAGGCTGGTGGGCGACGCGATTCTGGTGGATCGTTCCGGCACGGTGATCCTCACCGACCTGCGGGTCGGTGAGATCGCGGCCGGCGATCTGCTGCTGCGCATGGACATCTCCCAGCTGCTGGTGACGTTGGGCCTCAGGGTGGGCGCCCAGCGAGCGGTGGCCGCCGCGGTGGACGTGCTCGGCCCCGACGCCGTGGCCGACTGCCTGCCGATGCTCCAGCCCATCGCGCTGAGCCGCTCCACGCGCGCGACGCTGCGGAAACTGGCCCGAGAGCGGGCCGAGCGCGAGCGCGAAGCCGTCCTGGAGGCGTCCCGGCATGCCAAGCAGACCCGCCCGGAAGACGCGCCGGCCGAGGCCGTGGCCGTGCTCGAAAAACCCGACAAGAAGGCCGTGAAGGCGGAGGCCAAGGCCGAGAAGGCAGAGGCCAGGGCCGAGAAGCGGGCCATCGACGAGGCCGTGGAGGAGGCACGCGAGGAGGATCTGCTCACACAGATCCGCCACGAGGTGCTGCTGATCCGGCCGCAGGCCCCGGTCGAACCCGCCCGGCTGGAGCGGGTGCGACCACGCACGCTGATCAGTTTCATCGCCGGAGCCATCGGCGCGTACTTCCTGCTGACCCAGCTCACGCACATCGAGTTCGGCCCGCTCATCGCCAACGCCGAATGGGGCTGGGTCGCCGCGGCCGTGCTGTTCTCCGCGGCCAGCTACTTCGCGGCGGCGATGGCCCTGCTGGGCTTCGTACCCGAGCGAGTGCCGCTCGTGCGGACCGTGGCGGCTCAGGTGGCGGGATCGTTCGTGAAGATCGTCGCGCCGGCCGCCGTGGGCGGTGTCGCCCTCAACACGCGCTTCCTGCAACGCGCTGGTGTGCGCCCCGGGCTCGCAGTGGCGAGCGTCGGCGCGTCGCAGCTGTTCGGGCTCGGCTGCCACATCCTGATGCTGCTGTCCTTCGGCTATCTGACCGGCACCGAGAAGACACCGTCGCTGTCGCCGTCCCGGACGGTCATCGCGGGTCTGCTGACGGTGGCGGTGCTCGTGCTCGTGGTGACCTCGGTGCCGTTCATGCGGAAATTCGTCGCCACGCGCGTGAGGTCGCTGTTCGCGGGTGTCGTGCCCCGCATGCTCGACGTGCTGCAGCGACCGCAGAAGCTGGTCGCCGGCATCGGCGGCATGCTGCTGCTCACCGCCTGCTTCGTGATGTGCCTGGACGCGTCGATCCGGGCGTTCGGCGACGACACGACCTCGATCAGCCTCGCCAGCGTCGCGGTCGTGTTCCTCGCCGGCAACGCGCTCGGTTCCGCCGCCCCGACCCCGGGCGGCGTGGGCGCGGTCGAGGCGACCCTGACACTCGGTCTGATCGGCGTCGGCCTGCCCAAGGAGGTCGCGGCGCCCGCGGTGCTGCTGTTCCGCCTGCTGACGCTGTGGCTGCCGGTGCTGCCGGGCTGGCTCGCCTTCAACCACCTCACCCGCAAGGGCGCGCTGTAGTCGGGTAGCTCGTACGGCCCGCGTCCCGAGCGCCCGGTGCTGGGCGACCGCAGGATGGAAGCATGCCGAACCGTCCCCGACCGCGTGCCTCTGCCCTGACCGCGACCGCCCTTGTGCTGACCTCCGTGCTGGCGGGCTGCGGCGGCGACTCCCAGGACGAGGACCTGTCGGCCCAGAAGCTGAGCTGGGAGGACTGCTCGGCGCCGTCCGAGGAGGAGGGCGGCGGTGACGCCCCGTCCCCTCTGCCGAACGGGGACAAGTGGCAATGCGCGACCATGAAGGCCCCCCTCGACTGGGACGAGCCCCAGGGGGACACGATCAAGCTCGCGCTGATCCGGGCGAAGGCCAGTGGCGACGAGAGCAGGCGCATCGGCTCGCTCGTCTTCAACTTCGGCGGCCCCGGCGGCTCCGGCGTCACCACACTGCCCGCCCTCGGCAAGGACTACGCGACCCTGCGCACCCGCTACGACCTGGTCAGCTTCGATCCGCGCGGAGTCGGCCGCAGCGCCCCCGTCGAATGCCAGAACAACCTCCAGCTCGACGCGTACTTCCAGCAGGACGCGACCCCCGACGACACGGCCGAGCGCACCAAGCTCCTGGACGACACCAAGGAGTTCAACGCGGCCTGCGAGGCGAACTCCGAGAAGATGCTGCCGCATGTGCGCACCACCGACGCGGCCCGCGACCTGGACCTGATGCGGCAGGTCCTCGGCGACGACAAGCTGCACTACTTCGGCATCTCCTACGGCACCGAGCTCGGCGGCGTCTACGCCCACTTGTTCCCCAGGAACGTCGGCCGGGCGGTCTTCGACGCGGTCGTCGACCCGACGCAGAACCCCGAACAGGGCTCGCTCGGACAGGCCGAGGGCTTCCAGCTCGCCCTCGACAACTTCGCCGAGGACTGCACGTCCAAGACCGAGAGCTGCCCGATCGGCGACAGTGCCGAGGACGTCAAGAACCGCATCGCCCAACTGCTCGAGGATCTCGACAGCAAGCCCATCCCCGGCATCTATCCGCGCGAGCTGACCCAGGCCCCCGCGACGAACGGCATCCTGCAGGCGCTGTACTCGCAGAACTTCTGGGAGTACCTCACCCAGGGGCTGCAGCAGGCGTACGCCGGTGACGGCAGGATCCTGATGGCGCTGTCCGACGTGATGAACGGACGCGACCAGAACGGCGAGTACAGCAACCTCACCGCGGCCAACGTCTCCATCAACTGCGCGGACGACAGGCCGCGGTACACCGCCGACCACGTGGAGCGGAAACTGCCCGAGTTCCGGGCCGCCTCGACGATCTTCGGCGACTTCCTGGCCTGGGGAATGCTCACCTGCACCGACTGGCCGGTGGCGGGCGCCGCGGACCATCCCGACGTGAGCGCGCCCGGATCCGCGCCGATCCTCGTCGTGGGCAACACGGGCGACCCGGCCACGCCGTACGAGGGCGCGCGGAAGATGGCGGCCGCGCTGGGCAAGGGCGTCGGTGTAGAGCTGACGTACAAGGGTCAGGGGCACGGGGCGTACCGCAGCAGGAACAAGTGCGTGCAGGACGCGGTGAACGGCTATCTGCTGGACGGAAGGGTTCCGTCGGCCGGCACCGTCTGCTCCTGACGCCGCACTCGAATTACGGAAAAACGCGCTGGTCAAAAGGTTATCCACAGGCCGAAGCGACCGCCGCGTGATCCGCCTACTATGGCCGGACCGCCATCCGCGGCACGAGGCGGACGGCCTGCGAGGGGGGACTGCGATGACACGTTTCGTACGGTGGACGGCCCTGGGGGCCGCCGCCGCGCTCCTGGTGACCGGATGCAGCGGCGGCTCGTCCGGCGACGACAAGAGCGGCGGGGAGACCGGCACGGCGCGGCCGTCGGCCGGCTCCTCCGGCGCGGCCGCCGCACCGCCCTCCTCACTGACCTCGCAGAAGCTCGACTGGGGCCGCTGCAAGGCCACCGCGGACTCCTCCGCGCCGGGCAGCGACTGGCAGTGCGCGACGTTGAAGGTGCCGCTGGACTGGTCGAAGCCGGACGGCGAGACGATCGGCCTCGCACTGATCCGCGCCAAGGCCCGCGGTGAGAACCGCATCGGCTCGCTCATGTTCAACTTCGGCGGCCCCGGCGAGTCGGGCGTGTCCGTGATGCCCGGGTACGCCGCCACCGCCTCCCTGCTCCGCGAGCGGTACGACCTGGTCAGCTGGGACCCGCGCGGGGTCGGCGCCAGCGAGGGCGTCCGCTGCCGCAGCGACAAGGAGATCCAGGCATCGGAGTCGGTGGACATCACACCCGACACCCCGACCGAGGAGAAGGCGTACTTCCAGGACGCCGCCGACTTCGGCAAGGGCTGCGAGAAGGACGCGGGCCGGCTGCTGGCGCACGTCTCGACCACCGACACCGCCCGCGACATGGACCTGATGCGGCAGGTCCTCGGCGACAGCAAGATGCACTACTTCGGCATCTCGTACGGCACCGAACTCGGAGGCGTCTACGCCCACCTGTTCCCCAAGAACGTGGGGCGGGTGATCCTCGACGCCGTCGTCGACCCGAGCGCCGGCACGGTGGGCCACGCCGAGAACCAGGCCCGGGGATTCCAGCGCGCGCTGGACGCCTACCTCAAGTCCACCGGGCAGGACCCCGCGGAGGGTTCACGGAAGATCGCGGATCTGCTGGAGCGCATCGACGCAGATCCGCTGCCCGCCTCGTCCGGGCGGAAGCTGACCCAGACGCTGGCGTTCACCGGCATCATCCTGCCGCTGTACAGCGAGGACAGCTGGCCGACCCTGACCAGCGCGCTGGACGCGGCGGAGCGGGGAGACGGCTCGGAGTTGCTGGCGCTCGCCGACCTCTACAACGGACGCGAACCGTCGGGGCGGTACGGCACGACGACCCACTCGCAACGGGTCATATCGTGCTTGGACGACAAACAGCGGCCCACGCCCGAGGAGACGAAGAAGCTGCTGCCCCGGTTCG
Organism: Streptomyces sp. NL15-2K; assembly: GCF_030551255.1. Classification (GTDB taxonomy): domain Bacteria; phylum Actinomycetota; class Actinomycetes; order Streptomycetales; family Streptomycetaceae; genus Streptomyces. The sequence continues at coordinate 7,660,293 of NZ_CP130630.1, read as the reverse complement.
AGAAGATCTCGCCCGTGTTCGGGACGGCCTTGGGCTGGGACACGGCCGGCTGGTGCCACAACTGGCCGGTGGCCGGGCAGTACGACACGCCGGAGGTGAGCGCCCCCGGTGCGGCACCGGTCCTGGTGGTCGGCAACACCGGCGACCCGGCGACGCCGTACGAGGGCACGCGGAGGATGGCGGACGAGCTGGGCAAGGGCGTCGGTGTGATGCTCACCTGGAAGGGCGAGGGGCACGGGGCCTATGGGAGCGGGAGCGACTGTGTCGACTCCACGGTGAACGCCTATCTGCTGACCGGCACGGTGCCGAAGGACGGCGAGGTCTGCGAATGACGACGGCGGGGGCCTCGGGCACCTGCGGTGCGCGAGACCCCCGCCCTCACGGAAGGGAGACCGGGTACGGCCTAGTACACCGGCTTGTCCGGCTCGATCTGGTTGACCCAGCCGATCACGCCGCCGCCGACGTGCACGGCGTCGGAGAAGCCCGCGGACTTCAGGACCGCAAGGACTTCCGCACTGCGGACGCCGGTCTTGCAATGCAAGACGATCTTCTTGTCCTGCGGGAGGGTCTCCAGGGCGGTGCCCATGAGGAACTCGTTCTTCGGGACCAGCCTGGCGCCGGGGATCGAGACGATCTCGTACTCGTTGATCTCGCGGACGTCGATGATCTCGATGTTCTCGCCGTCGTCGATCCACTCCTTGAGCTGCTTGGGAGTGATCGTCGAGCCGGCGGCCGCCTCCTGGGCCTCCTCGGAGACGACGCCGCAGAAGGCCTCGTAGTCGATGAGTTCCGTGACGGTCGGGTTCTCGCCGCAGACCGCGCAGTCGGGGTCCTTGCGGACCTTGACCTGCCGGTACTGCATCTCCAGGGCGTCGTAGATCATCAGGCGGCCGACCAGCGGCTCGCCCGTGCCGGTGAGGACCTTGATGGCCTCGGTGACCTGGATGGAGCCGATGGACGCGCACAGCACGCCCAGGACGCCGCCCTCGGCGCAGGAGGGGACCATGCCCGGCGGCGGGGGCTCCGGGTAGAGGCAGCGGTAGCACGGGCCGTGCTCGGACCAGAAGACGGAGGCCTGGCCGTCGAAGCGGTAGATCGAGCCCCACACGTACGGCTTGTTCAGCAGCACGCAGGCGTCGTTGACCAGGTAGCGGGTCGCGAAGTTGTCCGTGCCGTCGACGATCAGGTCGTACTGGCTGAAGATGTCCATCACGTTGTCGGCCTCGAGCCGCTCCTCGTGAAGGATCACGTTCACGTACGGGTTGATGCCGAGGACGGAGTCGCGCGCGGACTCGGCCTTGGAGCGGCCGATGTCGGCCTGGCTGTGGATGATCTGGCGCTGCAGGTTCGACTCGTCGACCTCGTCGAACTCCACGATGCCGAGCGTGCCGACGCCCGCGGCGGCCAGGTACATCAGCGCCGGCGAGCCCAGGCCGCCGGCGCCCACACACAGCACCTTGGCGTTCTTCAGCCGCTTCTGCCCGTCCATCCCGACATCGGGGATGATCAGGTGGCGGGAGTACCTGCGGACCTCGTCTACGGTGAGCTCGGGGGCCGGCTCGACCAGGGGTGGCAGCGACACGGGGACTCCGTTGGTCGGTCAATCACTACGGTTGTTCTCGTCGTAACACTGCCATGGCCATCTTCATTCCGAGACACCTGTTCCGATACGCGAGACGAGTTCGTCCCAGTAGCCGGGCAGGGTCTCCCAGGGGTCGCTGCGGCCGTCGCGGTCCGTGCGGTCGGTGCGGTCGGTGCGGTCGGTGAAATAGATCGTCGCGGCGCCCTGCCAGCGGGCGATGCGGAGGGCTTCTTCGAGGTGGCCGCGCGGGATTCCGTGCACGAAGTGGCAGAAGCGGTCGGGTGGGTAGTCGGCGGTCCACTCGGCCACCTGCGACCAGCGGTAGTCGCTCCACGGACCGGAGAAGGTGACCACCTGGTCGGCGTTCTCGGCATAACCGGGGTACGGGTGGGTGCCGTGGCCCAGGACGATGTGGGCGTCGTCACGGATCGTGCGGAGTGTGGTGACAGTGCGGCGGATCTCGTGGAGCGCGGCCCGTTCGGTCGGGCAGCGGTCCAGGAAGAAGCCGTCGGCCCGGTACCAGTCGAGGTAGCGGTGCGCGTCGGAGATCACCTCGCCGAAGGCGCGGGCTCCGTGGGTGACGTCGAGGTGGCCGAGGACACGGATGCCCGCGTTGCGCAGGCGGCCGGCCGCTTCCAGGCAGTGCGGGTCGGGGCGGGCGCCGGGGCCGTTCGCGACGTTGAGGACGACCCAGTGCAGGGGTGTGCCGGGACGGGTGAGTTCGGCCCATTCGGAAGGGGCGACGAGGGGGTGTGCGAGACCGGGGATGCCGAAGCCGACCCGCAGGTCGGTGCTCGCCGTGCCGAGTGGGGTGCTGGTCAGATACGGCATGCCGCCTCCATCCAGATGTCGGCGAGGGACTCCTCGAGGTTGATCCGGGGTCGCCAGCCGAGCCGGTCGCGTGCGGTGCGCACGTCGGCCTGCTGCCAGCTGCCGCAGCCGTCCGGGTACGGGTACGCGACCGGGGCCGTGTGGTCCGAATCGGTGCGGGGATGGCCGATGGTCGCCCTGAGCGGGCCAGGAGGGCCGTCGAGTTCGTGTAGGGCGCCGGCGTATCCGGCCACGCGGGCGAGGACCGCGGCGGCGTCGCGGAGGCGGACGGCGCGGCCCGAGCCGATGTTGATGACGCCCTGCGCGGCGGAGAGCGAGGCGGCGTGCACGGCGCGGGCGACGTCACGGACGTCGACGAAGTCGCGTTGGGCGCCGAGACCGCCGAGCTTGAGCTCGCCGTCGCCGGACTGCATGGCTCGGCGCATGGCCTCGGCGAGGCGGCCCAGCGGGGAGCCGGCGGGGGTGCCGGGGCCTGCCGGGGAGAAGACCCGGAGTACCACGGCGTCCAGGCCGGAGCCGACGACGAGTTCGGTGGCGGCGAGTTTGCTCACGCCGTACGGGCCGCCGGGGCGGGGGACGGCGTCCTCCGCGGTGGAGGAGCCGGGCTGGCTGGGGCCGTACTCGGCGCCGCAGCCGATCTGCACGAGGCGGGCGCCGCAGCCGCTGCGGCGCAGGGCCTCGCAGACGGTGGCTACGGCGACGGTGTTGTGGCGCGTGAGTTCCCGGGCGCCGCCGCGGGTGGCACCGGCGCAGTTGATGACCACGCCGGGGTGGACCGCGTCGAGGAAGCGGGTGAGGGCGCCGGGGCTGCCGGACGCGAGGTCGAAGCGGACGTCGGCGTCGTCGCCGCGGCCGAGGGCGGTGAGCTGGACGGCCGGGTCGGCGAGCAGGCGGTCGGCGACGAAGCGGCCGAGGTAGCCGTTGGCTCCGATCAGCAGGACTCTCATCGGGCGGCTCCCGGGGCCGAGGTGGTGTCGGGTCGGGAGGTGATCATCTGGGGTCTCCTTCGGGAATTGCCTGCGGGTGCCTCCGGCGGTTGGGCCGGGGGCGTGCGGCGGCCTCCGGCGGTCGCGCCGGGTGCCTTGCGGATGCCTCCGGCGGTGGGGCCGGGTGCGTTGTGCCTCTGGCGGTTGGGCCGGTGCGTGCGGCGGCCTCCGGCGGTCGCGCCGGGTGCCTTGCGGATGCCTCCGGCGGTGGGGCCGGGTGCGTTGTGCCTCTGGCGGTTGGGCCGGTGCGTGCGGCGGCCTCCGGCGGGCGCGCCGAGTGCCTTGCGGATGCCTCCGGCGGTGGGGCCGGGTGCGTTGTGCCTCTGGCGGTTGGGCCGGTGCGTGCGGCGGCCTCCGGCGGTCGCGCCGGGTGCCTTGCGGGTGCCTCCTGCGGTGGGGCCGGGTGGTTGTGCCTCCGGCAGTTGGGCCGGGTGCGTGCGGCGGCCTCCGGCGGTCGCACCGGACGCCTGAGGTGCCTCCGGCGGTCGCGCCAGCCGCCTCCGGTGCCTCCGGCGGTCGACCGGATGCCTGCGGGTGCCTTCAGCGGGCGCGCCGGATGCCTGCGGCGGCCTGTGCGGGTGGGTGCGGTTCGCGTGGCTATGGCGGGTTGGGGGGCGGGGACGTGCCGGGGGGTGTCGGTCCTCGGAACGGCGCGGAATCGGTCTCTCACCAACGTGCCCGGGTTGACGCGCCAACCGCTGCGGGCGGACACCCCCCGGCACGTCCCCTTCTCGCCGTGGGCGACTGTCCCGTCGTGAGAGCTTCTGCCGCCGCGTCAGCACGGCTTCTCCGGCTGTGCGTGGGCCGAAGCTCGGGTGAGTCTGCGGGTTGCGTGGAGCAGGAGGATCAGTGCGCCTGTTCCGCAGGTGAGTGTCTGGACGCTGCCCGGGCCCCAGGCGTCGGTGAGGGTCTGGACGGGGAGGGCGAAGGCGTCGCAGCCGGGGAGACGGGCTGTGAAGACCGTGGCCAGGGCCGTTGCCTGGGCGGTGGCTGCGGCGGTGAGGATGACCTTCGGGGCGTGGGTGAAACCGTGGGCGGCGAGGAGGCGGGCCAGGAACAGGAGGGCGCCCAGGGTGATGGTCTGGGCGTAGGGGGCGGGCTCGTCGAGGGCCGCGTCGCACAGGGCCAGGAGGGCGGTGAGGGCGCCGAGGAACAGGGTGAACGTGGCGAGCAGCAGGGGGCGTACGGAGGCGGCGAAGTCCGCCAGGACTTGGCTGGCCGTCAGTTTGCGGCGGGCTCGTGTGGCGAAGAGGTGGGCGATCCAGGCGGCGGGGGCGCAGGACAGGGTGAGGGCCAGGACGGGGGTGGTGGTGAAGGGCCAGGGTGCGTCCGGGGTGCCGTCGGGGAGGCCGTCGGGGCCGCCCGCGAGGGCCGCGTGGAGCAGGCCGTCGCCGAGGAGGGCATAGGCGATGAGCCAGTACGTCCAGGTGCCGGCCGTGTGCGTGCGGGTTCTGGTGCCGAGTGGGCCGCGGGCCAGGGCGGCGCGTAGGGCGAGGGCCACGGTGAGGGTGCCTGCGGCGGCCACGGTGAGGCGGGTCTGGCCATGGGTGAGGCGCAGGGCGATCACGGTGGCTGCGCAGAGGGCTCCGGGGAGCAGGGTGAGCAGGGCCCAGTCGGCTCGAGAGGCGGGGCTCGGCTGTGGTGTGGGGCGCGGGGGTGCTTCGCCGTCGCGGGCTACACGGGCGTACATCTCTTCGGCGAGGGAGAAGACGTCCCGGTGGCGGAAGCGTGCCGCGGTGCGGTCCGTGAGGCCGTGGGCCTCCAGGCCTGCCGCGATCTCCAGCGGGTCAACGGCCCGTTCGCACAGCTCTCGGTGGCGGTGCATCAGGGCCTTGACGGGGTCGGCGGCGGTACGGCGGGCGGTGGCGGGGCGGGTAGTGGTCGCTGTGCGGCCGCGTGTGGTCTCGGTAGGCCCTTGGGTGGTGGCCTGGACGTCCGTTTCCGTCCCGAGCCACTCCTGCGACCGTGCGTCCCATGCTCCGGGGCTGTCCGGGGTTCCGGGGCGGTTCACGCTCATCACGCTCCCTCACTGGCGGGGACCGGCGCCGTGGCCCGTACCGGCGGTCCCGCGGCCCAGCCGGGGCCGCCGCGGGCCACGAGACGCGCGCTCCGACCGGTCCAGCGGCCGGGTACGTGGGCCTCGGCGGGGGTGGCGAACGGCAGGGGCTCGCCGGTTTCGTCGAGGACCACGCGCCGGACCGGAGTGCGCGAGACGATATCCAGGTAAATGCTGTGAAATGCCGTGATGTTCTGCTCGACGGTGAACAGTTCGAGCGCGCGGGCCCGGGCGGCGGCGCCCAGGCGTGTACGGCGCTCGGGCTCGCGCAGCAGCGCGACGCAGGACTCGGCGAACGCCCGCGGATTGCGCGGGGGCACCACGAGTCCGGTGCCGCCGATGACCTCGACGACCGCGCCGACGTCCGTGGAGACCGTCGCGCGGCCACAGAGCATGGCCTCGACCAGGCTGATCGGGAAGCCCTCGACGACGCTCGACAGGACGGTCACGGCGCCCGCGGCATAAGCGTCGGCGAGGGTCGGCAGCTCCGGGCCGCCGATCTCCTCGAAGGAGACCGGATTGTCACCGACGGCGTGCGGGCCGTCCGCCTCGTCCGGGAAGAGCTGCGCGGCCAGCGCCTTGCAGTGTCCGAGGTAGGCGGCGCCTTCCGGGCCGGAGGGCGCGCCGACGATCCGCAGGCGGGTCTTGGGCTCCTCCTTGCGGATCTCGGCGAAGGCGTGCAGCAGCGACACCAGGTCCTTGGCCGGTTCCACCCGGCCGACCCAGACCAGGGTGTGCGGGTCCGCGCCCTCCGGTGACTCGCCGACCTCCGCGAAGTGGGCGGCCTCCATGCCCGGGTAGACCGTGCGGAGCTTCTCGCGGCCGGCGCCGCAGCGCTCCTGCCAGCGGCGGGCGTGCGCGTTGCCGGGTGTGACGATCGCGGCCCGGTCGTAGATCTCGGCGGCGAGCCTGCCGTGGAAGGCGGTGAGCAGGGCCCGTACGGCCGACGTGGACTCCGTGGCGGACAGGTAGTGGGTGCGCAGCCGCACGCCGTACTCGGTCACCAGCAGGGGTACGCCCCAGAAGCGGTGGGCGAGCAGGCCGGGGAGGGCGGCGAGACCGCCGGACGCCGCGTGGCACAGGTCGACCGAGCCGAGGTCGCCGTCCTCGTACCAGTCGAGCGAGAGGGGGCGCAGGGCGCGTTCCAGGTGTACGGCGACGGCGAGCAGATCCGGTACGCGCGCCTCACGCGCCGTACGCCGGGCGCCCGGTGCTCGACAGGCGCGCTCCAGGGCGCGTACCGCGGTCTCGGAGCGGAGCGCGCGCACCAGCCCGCCTTCGTCGCGGGCGAGTTCGGCGAGCCCGTACAGAGCGCTGGCGAAACGGTCCGCCTCAGGGGCCGCCGCCCCGTCCGAGGGGGCCGCGCCGCTGCCCGCACACAGTACGGCGGCCAGGTCGCCGTAGCACTCGGCGAACCGCCGGCGCGCGCGCCGCCCGTACCCGACCCCGTCCTCCTCCGCCGTCCACAGCGGTGCCGTACGCACCCTGCCGACCTGCGGCGGCAGCGGAACCCAGCCCTCGTCCTCCTGGCGCTCGCTGCGGCTCAGCGCGTAGATGTCGAACTCGTGCTGCCCGAGCCCGCGCACGAGCCGGTCGCACCAGAGCCTGGCATCACCGCTCACATACGGATAGCCACCCTCCGTAAGCAGTCCGATGCGCACGCGCGCACCCCCGATCTCCCGTCTGGGGAGCCGTCGTTGACTCGACGGCTCGCAGCGGGACGAACGTATGCGGACAAGGCGGTGGCGCGACGGACGGTTGTCCATCACGCCACCAAAAGGGGTGAACGGTCGTAACTTTCGCGTGCGGCTCGCGTTCTGTCGCGCTAAGAGATCAAGCGCACACAGATCGTCATGTCATGGCCGACCGTCAGAACGGCTCTCGGCCGAGCCGCCCGATGTCCGGTCAACTCCGCGGAAAAGGCCAGGGATTGGCTCGACAGTGGATTCCGTCGTGGTCGAGGAACTTGGTCTGCTGTTGCATGACCGGGGCGAGATCGCCGTTCTTGTCACAGGTGACGTGGGGGTAACCGAGCCGATGGCCGACCTCGTGGTTGATCAGCATCTGCCGGTACGCATGGATCTGATCACCGTAGGTCTCCGATCCCTGCGCCCATCGATACGCATTGATCATCACGCGTTCGGTGGCGGCCGAGTCGCACGACACGTTGTCCACGGTGGTGTCCAGACCGGACTTGGCGCACCAGTCGGCGGTGGTGCCGGGGCTGGCGAGCGTGATCACGAAATCGGGCTTGCCGGTGTAGATGCGCTCGAAGGTGCGGGCGCCGTTGTGGGCCCAACTGCGGTCGTCGTTGAGCGTCTTCTGCACGGCCTCGGCGAAGAGTTCGCCGTCCAGGCCGAGCCCCTGCTCCACGTCGACGCGGTAGGTGTACTTCCGCCCGGTGCCAGGCCCTCGGTCGATCCCCTTGATCGCGTCGAACCTCCCCGAGCCCTTGAGAGTGGCGCTGAGCGCGTACGTCTTGCCCATCTTCTGCTCGTACGTCAGCGCCGCCGCACCGGCCGGCTCGGCGGGCGTCGGCCGCCCCTCCCCGCGCGAGGCGGAGTCGCGGGCGTCCCGGGCCTGGTCGGTGGCGGACTGCGACTGTACGGCGGTGTCGTCACCCCCGCTCGCGACCTGGCCGGCCACGACGACGGCCAGCACGGTGGTGACGGCGGCGGCCGCGATCCCGGTGAACGTCCGGCCCTTGCCGCCCTTGGCCGACGCGGGCTCACCGGTCGGCGGCGCGTCGTCATCGATGCCGTCGACACCATCGCCGCCGGTCTCGGCGGGCCAGGCGGTGACCGACCCGTACGGGTCGGCGGCGTGCGATACCTCGGCCGAGGACCTCCGGGTTGCGAAGACGTCGTCCTCCGCCTCGAAGGCGTCGAGATAGTCCTGCCGCGGCGCCGGCCTCTGACGCGGTATCACGGGCCCTTGACCGCCGTACCCGGCACCGGCCCGCCCGTCCAACTCGCCCCAGGCACCACCAGGTTCACGCTGCTCGGGATGCCCACCCCGAACCCGTGGGACGCCACTGGCAGGGGTCCCGTCGGGAAACCGGGGAAAGCCGTGCGCGGGCGTACCGTCCGCCATACGCGGAACGCCACGGGCCGGCGTACCGTCGGGAAGGCGTGGCATCCCGTGCGCGGGCGTACCGTCAGGCAAACGGGGCACACCACGCGCGGGCGTGCCGTCCGCGGGACTCGGGAACCCCGGCGCAGTCGCGCCGTATCCCGGCGTCCCGCCCATCGGCGGCGCCTGTTGACCGGTCGGCGGTCCTGGAGGCCGACCCCGGTCCGTCATGTCCGTGTTGTCGCCCTTGGGGGCACGCTGGACAGCAGGTCCACGTCGACTGTGGCGTCCCACGTCGCGACTCAGCTCCCTGCGTTCGTCGTGCCTGACATCCCGGCCCCGCCACCGGAGCCACCCTTCCCACCGCCGGAGGCTACCGCCTCGCCACGGGAGCCGGTCGCCCCACCCCCGGCGGACACGGAGCCGCCGGAGGCACCCGCTCCGTCACCGGAGTCCCGAGCATCCGCGAGCAGGTCCCGGAACGCCCCGGCCACCGCCTGCGGGTACTCCATCATCGCCACATGTCCCGCCTCCGGCAGGGTAAGCAGGCGCGAGTCGCGGAAAGTACGAGCGGCTTTCTGGGCCATGCGGAAGCCGACCAGCTGGTCCCGGCCACCGTAGATCAGCAGGGTCGGCGCGAGGACACGCTCGGCCTGGCGCCACAGCGCGTGCTGGCCGCCCAGCGTGTACGCGTTCACCAGCCCGCGCGCGGAGCGGGTCATCGCGTCCCAGAAGTACGGCAGCTGCAGCCGCCTCTCCATCTCCTCCACGGCATGACGGAACGCTTCCGGCGACACCCGCCCGGGATCGCCGTAACACAGGGCCAGGACCCCGCGGACGCGCTGTTCCGCCGTCCACTCCTTGGTGAACCGCGTGAAGACCCCGGCCACCCCTGGCACCGCCAGCAGCCCCGTCGGTACGGCCGTGCGCTGGACGCGGATTTCCGGCAGGGCGGGCGACACCAGGGTGAGCGTCCGTACGAGATCGGGCCGCACCGCGGCGACCCGGGTGGAGACGGCCCCGCCGAGCGAGTTCCCGAAGAGATGCACCGGGCCGCGCCCGGAGGCGTCGAGATGACGGATGACCGCGCGCGTGTGCCCCGTGATCGAGTAGTCACCGTCGTCCGGCGGCGGGGAGTCGCCGAAGCCCGGCAGATCGACGGCCTCGCCGTCGACGGAGTCCTCCAGCAGCTGCATCAACGCCGACCAGTTCTGCGAGGAACCGCCGAGGCCGTGGACGTACAGCGCGGGCGGCAACCCCTCGCGCGCGGGGGGCCTCGACCGCACCGTCAGCGTTGTCCCCGGCAGCCTCACCGACCTGAGGCGCTCGCCCTCCGCAACCCTGACAGGTGCCACCCTGGGGAGCACAGTGGCGGGCGGCACGGACGGCAGCTCGGTCGAAGACATGCGGCAATGTTACGAGACGATCACGCAGTGATTCACGTGTTCGCTGTCACAGACAGGCGCTCGAATCAACGCGGACCGACACGGACATCAACGCGGACATCGACGCGGACATCGACGCGGACAAGCGCTCGGATCAATGGCCCACAGATCGATGGCGTCCAGATCGGGTGTCTCCTAGGCTCGTACGCAGGGCACCCGCAAGTGGCCCCCTGTTCCACTCAGGGATGTTCTAGGAAGGGAGCCCACCATGGCCGTTGACCCCACCGACCCGGAGACGTTCGTGGACGACGACACCGAGGAGGCCGAGGAGTTCGACGTCGAGGCCCCCGAGGTCGACGCGGCCGAGCAGCACGCCGACGTCGCGCCCGACCGCGACGACCCGCTGACGGGCGTCGACCCGGACCGCGCCAGCGAGGCCGATCTCATCGAACAGGCCCGCGTGGTCTCCATCGACGAGGACGACTATCGGTGACGTACCGCAGAGACCACCTCTGAGCAGGGGCGGCGTATTGAGCGGCGCAATTCACTGCCCGTTCTGTCCCTGTTTGAAGCGTCTTGCATGGTATTCGTCACCGTCCGGTCCATGAAATTCTCCGCTCGCACCGCGCACAGCACGGTTACCGAAAAGTACGATGGCCGCGCGGCGCACACCGCATGTGGACGACTTTGGGAGGCGGCGTGACAGCCATCGAGCAGACAGAGGCGGCACGCCCGCGAGGCACGCGCCTGCCGCGCCGTGCCCGACGGAACCAGCTGCTGGGCGCCGCCCAGGAAGTCTTCGTGGCACAGGGCTACCACGCGGCCGCGATGGACGACATCGCCGAGCGCGCCGGCGTCAGCAAGCCGGTGCTCTACCAGCACTTCCCGGGCAAGCTCGACCTGTATCTCGCACTGCTGGACCAGCACTGCGAGTCCCTGATCCAGGCCGTACGGAACGCGCTCGCGTCGACGACCGACAACAAGCAGCGTGTCCGGGCGACCATGGACGCCTATTTCGCGTACGTCGAGGACGACGGCGGCGCCTTCCGCCTGGTGTTCGAGTCGGATCTGACGAACGAGCCCGCGGTGCGCGAGCGCGTCGACAAGGTCACGAACGAGTGCGCCGAGGCGATCTGCGACGTCATCGCCGAGGACACCGGCCTGTCGCGGGCCGAGTCGATGCTGCTGGCCTCGGGCCTGGGCGGGCTCGCCCAGGTGGTGGCCCGCTCCTGGCTGCACAGCGACCGCAGCGTGCCGCGCGACCAGGCGGTCCAGCTGCTGACCTCGCTGGCCTGGCGCGGCATCGCCGGCTTCCCGCTGCACGGCACGGACCACCACTGACCCGCACACGCGTGTGCGGGGAGTTTGTTCCCGCCCGCTGTTCGCTCCTGGCGTTCTTGCCCGGAGCGTGCACGTCCCCTCACGCGGGCTAATGTGTGCGGAGTACGGCGCGGAAGGTCGCGCACTTCACTGACCGTCGGAGGGACATAGCCGTGGAGGTCAAGATCGGCGTGCAGCACGCGCCTCGCGAGATCGTTCTGGAGAGCGGTCAGAGTGCCGAGGAGGTCGAGCGGGCGGTGTCCGAGGCGCTGGCCGGCAAGTCACAGCTGCTGACCCTCGTGGACGAGCACGGCCGCAAGGTCCTGGTACCGGCGGACCGCCTCGCCTACGTCGAGCTCGGTGAGCCGGCCCCGCGCAAGGTGGGCTTCGGCGCGCTGTAGTCGTACGCGTAGCCGATACGCGACGAGAGGGCCCGGCGACTTTCCGTCGCCGGGCCCTCTCGGTTTTCCGTAGGTGTTTCTCCCTCTGCGCGCATCCCCTGCGCTTCTCCCCTGCGTTCTCCACATATGGAGCACAAGGAGCGCACAGCCGAGGATTGAATTCCGCAGGTCACGGGTAAGACGGGCTACGACCGTAACGCGCAGTGTGGCCGTGTGGGAGGGACCCCAACATGTTCTTGGAAGCGCTCGGCTCCGCTCTGCTCGGTCTCGCACTGGCGGGGGCGGCGATCCACCGGTTGTCCCACCGCCTGCCGGCGCGCTCCCTGGTCCTCGCGACCGGGATCGCCGGGGCCCTGTTCGGCGCCTTCCTCACACACAGCGCGCTGGACGCGGGCAGCGTCCTGCTGAACCTCGTCGGCGCGACGATCGTCTCCGCGGCCTCGCTCTCGCTGCTGCTGCGCCCCGCGGGAACACTCCGCCGACGATCGGCGACGGCCTGAGGCGTCGCCGACCTCGGCGTACCGTCAAACTCGCCAAGCCTCGGAAGAGGAGCTAGGTGTATTGCCCTGAGAGGTTAGGGACGCGGCTGGCGGGTGGTTGGCCCTTGAGCGCGGTGTGTCCGCGGTGGTGATTGTAGGTGTGCAGCCAGCTGGGGAAGGCGTCGCGTCGTTCCTGCTCTGATCGGTAGGGGCGGGCGTAGGCCCATTCGTCGAGCAGGGTGCGGTTGAAGCGTTCGACCTTGCCGTTCGTCTGCGGCCGGTAGGCGCGGGTTCGCTTGTGCGTGATCCCGGCTGCTGCCAGGGCGTCTCGCCACAGGTGGGATTTGTAGCAGGAGCCGTTGTCGGTCAGGACGCGTTCGACGGTGATCCCGCAGGTGGCGAAGTACGCCTGGGCGCGACTCCAGAAGCCGACAGCGGTCTCCTTCTTCTCGTCTGCGTGGATCTCGCTGTAGGCCAGGCGGGAGTGGTCGTCGACGGCGTTGTGGAGGTAGCTGTAGCCGGCGCCGGACCGGGTCTTGCGGCCCGCCTGGCGTCCGAGGGTCTTGTGGCCGCCGCCGTCGGGGATGTTGCCGAGCTTCTTGATGTCGACGTGGACCAGTTCGCCGGGCTTGGCACGTTCGTAGCGACGGATGACGCGCCCAGTGGCCCGGTCGAGGTGGGTCAGGCGGGCCAGGCCGTAGCGGGTCAGCACCCGGTGCACGGTGGACGGCACCAGGCGGAGCAGGCCTGCGATCCGTGCTGGCCCCCACCTGCGCAGTACGCGGACTTTGATGATCCTGCGCTCGGTACGGGTCGGGGTCCGTCGCGGGCTGGTGCGGGGGCGGCTGGAGTGGTCGGCCATGCCAGGCTCGCCGAGCCGGCGGTAGCGGTCGGCCCATCGCTGTGCGGTGGTTGGCGAGACTTGGAATCGCTCAGCGGCCCGGCGCAGGGTCCAGCCGTCCTCGACCACGCAGCGGGCCAGGCGCAGGCGTCCGGTCTCGGTCAGGGGTGCATTACGGTGGGGCACGAGGGCCTTTCTGTCGTCCGGCGTAGATGTCGCAATCCACACCGAGCCAGAAGGCCCTCACCCATTTCAAGACCACACGTCAGTGATCGCTGTCACCAACCTCCGTGGACAGAACAGCTAGGCCGCCAGCCCCAGCGCCGCCATCCGCTTGGTGTGTGCCTCGGTGATCCGGGAGAACATCCGACCGACCTCGGCGAGGTCGAAGCCGTCCGCCACGCCGCCCACGAGCATCGTCGACAGCGCGTCCCGGTCGGCGACGACCCGCTGGGACTGCGACAGGGCCTCGCCCATCAGCCGCCGCGCCCACAGAGCGAGCCGCCCGCCCACGCGCGGGTCCGCGTCGATCGCTGCGCGCACCTTCTCGACGGCGAAGCCGGCGTGCCCGGTGTCGTCGAGGACGCCCAGGACGAGCTCCCGGGTGTCCGCGTCGAGGCGGGCGGCGACCTCGCGGTAGAAGTCACTGGCGATCGAGTCGCCGACGTACGCCTTGACGAGCCCCTCCAGCCAGTCCGAGGGCGCCGTCTGCTTGTGGAAGCCGTCCAGCGCGGCGACGAACGGCTCCATCGCCCTGGTCGGCTCCTCGCCGATCTCCGTCAACCGGTCGCGCAGCTGCTCGAAGTGGTGGAACTCCGCCGACGCCATCTTCGCCAACTCCGCCTTGTCCGCCAGCGTCGGCGCCAGCTTGGCGTCCTCCGCGAGTCGCTCGAAGGCCGCCAGCTCCCCGTACGCGAGCGCGCCGAGCAGGTCCACGACCGCGGCACGGTACTGCGGGTCGGCGGAGGCCTGCGCCCAGTCCTGGGCGGCGACCCCGGTGTGTTCCACGGCTGCGTCGGAGGCGTTGTCAGGCTTGTCAGAGCTCGTCATGAAGCGCACAATAGCCCGCTCACCGCGCGACGGAAGTACCTGGTCAATCAGTGTGACGACCACTACGTGACCAAATCGGCCATCGCATGTGCGCGAATCCGGGGTATGGTGGTAATGCGCCCGCTGAGTACTCTGACGTACTCGACGGGCCGCACGTTATGAGGATGCCCGGTCGGTGGCCCGATCGGCTCCGACCCGACAGCCCTCCCCGTCCGTACGGCACTGTGCGTACGGAGTCCGGAGGGGGACCCTCAGCGGTACGAGCGCTAGAGCGTCGGCAGTGGTCCCGTGCCATACGGCTCGCCCGTAAGGCAGTCGACGTCCCCAGCACGGTCCTAGACGACCCCCGAGCTCGCCTCGCACCGCACACACAGAAGAGGCAGCACCCTGACTACTTTCCGAGACCTCGGGATCCTTCCCGAGACCGCCGAGGCCCTCGAAGCCGTCGGCATCATCAACCCCTTCCCCATCCAGGAGATGACCCTCCCCGTCGCCCTCTCCGGCACGGACGTCATCGGCCAGGCCAAGACCGGCACCGGCAAGACGCTGGGCTTCGGCCTCCCGCTCCTCGAGCGCGTCACCGTCCCCGCCGACGTCGAGGCCGGGCGCGCCAAGCCCGAGTCCCTCACCGACGCCCCGCAGGCACTCGTCGTCGTCCCCACGCGCGAGCTGTGCACACAGGTCACCAACGACCTGCTGACCGCGGGCAAGGTGCGCAACGTGCGCGTACTCGCCATCTACGGCGGCCGGGCGTACGAGCCCCAGGTCGAGGCCCTCAAGCAGGGCATCGACGTCGTCGTCGGCACCCCGGGCCGGCTGCTCGACCTCGCCGGGCAGAAGAAGCTGAACCTCAAGCACGTGAAGTGCCTCGTCCTCGACGAGGCCGACGAGATGCTCGACCTGGGCTTCCTGCCCGACGTCGAGAAGATCATCAACATGCTTCCGGCGAAGCGCCAGACCATGCTGTTCTCGGCGACCATGCCGGGTGCGGTCATCGGCCTCGCGCGCCGCTACATGTCGCAGCCCACGCACATCCGCGCCACCGCGCCGGACGACGCGGGCGCGACGGTCGCGAACACGGCGCAGTACGTCTACCGCGCGCACAACATGGACAAGCCGGAGATGGTCGCGCGCATACTGCAGGCCGACGGCCGGGGACTGGCCATGGTCTTCTGCCGTACGAAGCGCACGGCGGCGGACCTCGCCGACCAGCTCCAGCAGCGCGGCTTCGCCTCCGGCGCGGTCCACGGCGACCTCGGCCAGGGCGCCCGTGAGCAGGCCCTGCGGGCCTTCCGCAACGGCAAGGTGGACGTCCTCGTCTGCACCGACGTCGCCGCCCGTGGCATCGACGTCGAGGGCGTGACCCACGTCATCAACTACCAGTCGCCGGAAGACGAGAAGACGTACCTGCACCGCATCGGCCGTACGGGCCGCGCGGGCGCCAAGGGCATCGCGATCACACTCGTCGACTGGGACGACATCCCGCGCTGGCAGCTGATCAACAAGGCGCTGGACCTGAAGTTCAACGACCCGCCGGAGACGTACTCCACCTCCCCGCACCTGTTCGAGGAACTGAACATCCCCGCGGGCACGAAGGGCGTCCTGCCGCGCGCCGAGCGCACGCGTGCCGGGCTCGGTGCGGAGGAGCTGGAGGACCTGGGCGAGACGGGCGGCCGCGGTGGGCGCGGTCGCGGTGACCGGGGCGGTCGCGATGACCGAGGCGGCCGGGGTGGCCGAGATGGCCGGGGCGGCCGGGACGAGTCCCGGTCGGCCGACGGTGAGCGTTCGGCGCGTACGCCGCGCCGCCGCCGTCGTACGCGCGGCGGGTCGCCCTTGGACGAGATGGCGCCCTCCGAGGCGGTCACGCCCGAGGAGACCACCTCGGCGGAGGACGCCACTTCGACCCGCACCCCGCGCCGCCGTCGCCGCACGCGCGGCGCAGCGTCGGCGGAGGCGGTGCCGGCAGCGGACGTCGTGACCGCGACGCCTCAGGCCGCGGAGTCCGCCGTGGCGACGGCCGAGGGTACGGCTGCGGAGCCGTTCGAGGGCACGGAGTCCTTCGAAGGCGCGGAGGCCAAGCCGCGCCGCCGCCGGACGCGCAAGTCCGCGGCAGCGACGGTCACTTCGGCCGAGTCCACGGCGTCCGAGCCGACGGCACCGGAGATTTCGGAGCCGGTTTCGGTGGTGGCGGAAGCGGCAGAGTCGGCAGCGGTTTCGGCTGTGTCGGAGCCGGAGGCTCCGGTCGCCAAGCCGCGTCGCCGGACCCGGAAGGCTACGACGGCCGCCGAGGCTGCCGTTGGCACCGCGGAGGCTGCGGAGGGTGCGGAGGCTGCGGAGGAGACCAAGCCGCGTCGCCGTACGCGCAAGGCTGCGGCCACGGCCGCCGCCGAGGGCGCTCTCGACACCGTCGAGGCCGCGGAGGCCAAGCCGCGTCGCCGTACGCGCAAGTCTGTGGAGTCCGCCGCCGCTGTTACGGCCGAGATCCCGGCCCAGACGGCTCAGGAGCCGGCGCCGGAGCCGGCCGAAGCGACCAGGCCGCGCCGTACCCGGAAGGCCGCTGCTGCGGCTGAAGCCGCCGTGGACACCGCCGAGGGTGCGGAAGGTACGGCGGCGGCCAAGCCGCGGCGTACGCGGAAGACCGCGGCGGCTGTTGAGGCTGCTGAGGCTGCCGTCGACAGCGCCGAGGGTGTTGAGGCCAAGCCGCGTCGCACCCGGAAGGCCGCTGCTGCCAAGGTGGCGGCGCCGACGGACGCGGAGGCTGTGGAGGCCGCCGAGACCAAGCCGCGTCGACGCACTCGCAAGGCCGCCGCGCCTGCGGCTTCCGGCCTCGCGGCCGACATTCCGGCGCAGGCCGCCGCGCAGGAGCCGGAGGCTGCGCCGCGGCGTCGTACCCGTAAGGCGACGGTGGCGGCGGAAGCGTCGGGGGAGACGGCCGAGGTGAAGCCCAAGGTGCGGCGGGTCCGTAAGGCCGCGGCGGGTACGGAGTCCGCGGAGAGCTGATGTACTGCCGTCCGACGGCCCGGTTCACCTTGTGTGGGCCGGGTCTTCGGCGTTTCTGGGAGCTGCCAGGGGGCTCCGCCCCCTGGACCCCCGGGCCTATGCCCACCCGATACCCTCCCCCCGTGAGCAGCCAGCCCGTCTTCGCCCCACCCCCCGGCGCCCGTGCCTACCGACTGCGTACCCCCCGCGGTGAGTTCGCCGTCGTCGACTCCCCCGTGGCCGCCGGTGTCGAACCCAAGGGTGTCGCCCTGATGTTGCCCGGGTTCACGGGGAGCAAGGAGGACTTCTCGCTGCTGCACGAGCCGCTTGCCGCGCGCGGGTACCGTGTCGTCGCCGTGGACGGGCGTGGGCAGTTCGAGTCCGATGGGCCCGAGGACGACGAAGCCGCCTATGCCCAGGAGGAACTGGCGCGGGACGTGCTCGCTCAGGCGGATGCCCTCGGCACGCGCGTGCATCTGCTGGGGCACTCCCTCGGCGGGCAGATCGCCCGAGCCGCCGTCCTGCTCGACCACTCCCCTTTCCGCTCGCTCACCCTCGTG
The DNA here is from genome assembly GCF_030551255.1 of Streptomyces sp. NL15-2K. Classification (GTDB taxonomy): domain Bacteria; phylum Actinomycetota; class Actinomycetes; order Streptomycetales; family Streptomycetaceae; genus Streptomyces. The sequence continues at coordinate 7,642,751 of NZ_CP130630.1, read as the reverse complement.
GCGTCGGGTCCGGCACAGATCTCCGACTCCCAGCAGCAGCGCGTGAAGTTGCTGCGGGACGCGCTCGCCGTGATGAGCATGGCCGAGGTGTGGCAGGCCATCCTGGCCATGGGACCGCCCGAGGAGGTCGGCGGCCCGGCCCGCGGCATCGGCGGCGTGGAGCAGCTGCGCCGCCGCTGGCTGGGCAACAAGCCCGCACAACTTCTCGCCACGGGCCGCCAGTTGTGCACCGAGCCGGATCGCGTCGCCGAACTCGCCGCCGTTCCGCTCCCGTTCCACGTCCTGTCGGGCGCCCATGACGACACGTGGCCGGTGACGCTGCTCGACAGCATGGCGGTACGGCTGGGGGCGCGCCGGACGGTCGTCCCGGGAGCCGAACACTCCCCCAACATCGACCAGCCGCTCCCGACCGCCCGCGCCCTTGCCGACTTCTGGGACAGCGCGAACAAGTAGCGGCTACGGCTAGTACAGCGTCTGCAGGTGCTCCCAGAAGCCGTCCCGCAAGGTCCGGCGCAGGTCCGCCTGGCCGCGGAGCGAGTACTGCAGGATGCTCTCCGCCTCCACCAGCAGGTCCTGGTCCACCGAACCCGGCAGATACGGGTGACCCGGCAGGAGCTCCACCAGCGAGTCGCGGCCCCTCGCCGCCAGCCACTTCGCCGCGATCTGCGCGCCGACGAAACGGACGTCCTCGCGGGTGGGGCGGGTCGCCGTCGCCTCGTACACCGGGGCCGCGCGCCGGGACACGTACGGCTTGAAGAAGTCGAGGTCGAAGGTGCGCTGGCTGTCGACCTCCCAGAGCAGGGGCTCGGCCTGGTTGCGGCCCTCCGCCGCCTCGATGCCCCACAGGTGGACGCGAGCGCCGTACCCTTGCGCCGCCTCCACCGCCGAGACCAGGTCCTCGTCGCCGCCGAGGAGCGCCGCGTCGCTGATGGCGCGGTGGCGGGCGAGGGACTCCAGGTCGGAGCGGATCAGGGAGTCGACGCCCTTTTGCTGGTTGTTCGCGTTCAGGTTGCCCAACCGGACCTTCACGTCCGGGAGTTCGGCGATCGACTGCTGCTCGGCCGTGTGGATGCGGCGTCTCGCGCCGTCGTACCAGTAGACCCGCAGCAGCCGGCTGTCCGCGAAGATCGTGCGGGCCCGGTCGATGAGCGCCTCGATGAGCCCCTCGGTGTCCAGGTCGAAGGCACGGCGGTCCTCCGTCCCGGCGACGAGTCGTCCCGCGGCCGCGTACAGGTATCCCGCGTCGACGAAGATCGCATGCGTCGAGGGCGTCTTCGCCACCTCGGCGAGCATGCGCTGGAGCAGCTCGTTGGTGCGGTCGATGCGGGCGCTGAGGGCCGCGAGGTCGTCGTTCATCGCTTCCCATTGTCCCGGCGGTCACGCTGCGAACACAACCGGTCCCGGTCAGTCCTGTTCAAGTACCTAACCGGTCAGTAATTAGCCGTTCGAAAATTTTCTTTAGCGTAGGGAATGTTTGTAACACGCAGCCCGTTGACTACATACGGAACCCGGGGCATGGACGCTCCGTGGGCCATCCGCCAAGTAGTTCTCCTCAGGAGGATGACCAGACGAAGGGAGAAGCCTTGCGCTTCGAAATCATGCGACTCGACGACGTCGACGGCACGCCCGTGGACAGCACCGTTGTGGACGCCGCCTCCGTCAACCGTATCGTTCAGCAGGCTGCCTCGATAGGACAGCGGCTGTGGATCCGGCCGGCCGAAACCTCGGCCTCGTAACGCCAGGATCCTCATACAGGTTTCAGAGCCCCCGTACGGCATCGATGCCGTACGGGGGCTCTGCGCGTACCGGAGTACCGATGAAACGGACTCAGCTTCCCCGCACCACCTGGGTGACCCCGTTGATGATCTGCTGCACTGCGATCGCGGAGAGCATCATGCCCGCGAGCCGTGTCACCAGGACCACGCCGCCGTCCTTGATGACCCGGATGATCAGCAGCGAGTAGCGCATCACCAGCCACAGCACGAGATGGATGGCGAGGATCGCCGACCACACCGACACCTGCGTCGCGACACTGCCGGCCTTCTGCACGGCCAGGATCACCGACACGATCGCGCCCGGCCCGGCCAGCAGCGGCATGCCCAGCGGTACGAGGGCGACGTTGACGTCCTTGGTCTGCTTCGGCTCGTCCGTCTTGCCGGTGAGCAGGTCCAACGCGATCAGCAGAAGCAGCAGCCCGCCCGCGATCATCAGCGCGGGCACGGAGACGTGCAGGTAGTCGAGGATCTGGTGCCCGAGGAGCCCGAAGACGGTGATGACGCCACCGGCCACACAGACGGCCTGGAACGCCATCCGCTTCTGGATCCTGGCGGGCCGGCCGGCGGTCAGGCCGAGGAAGATCGGGGTGATCCCGGGGGGATCCATGGTGACAAAAAGGGTCAGGAAGAGAGAGCCGAAGACGGCGAGGTCGAACATGACAGAGGAGACCTTGCGGAGAAGGGAGCGAGCATGGGCGGGCGAGCTGAGGGCGTGAGCCTCAGAACCCGCCGGCCCCCGGCACCGGGAAGGCCCCGGTCGCCCGCCGCGTGATCTCCCCGTACACCTCGGGATCCGTCACGTTCTCCCCGAGCACGCACGTCTTCCGGCTGCCGTGGTAGTCGCTGGACCCGGTCGTCAGCAGCCCCAGCTCCTTGGCCAGGCCCCGCAGCCGCGCGCGCGTGTCCGGGTCGTGGTCCATGTGGTCGACCTCGATGCCGTCGAGGCCCGCCGCGGCCATCTCCGCGATCGCGGACTCCGGCACGGTACGGCCCCGCTTGGCGGCCGCCGGGTGCGCGAACACCGCGACCCCGCCGGCACCCTTGATCAGCCGGAGCGCCTCGAACGGGTCGGTCTCGTGCTTCTCCACGAAGGCCCGGCCGCCGTCGGCCAGCCAGTCCGCCGTGAACGCGTCACTCACGGTCGGTACGACGCCCAGCTCGACGAGCGCGGTCGCGACATGCGGGCGCCCCACCGAGCCGTCACCCGCGATCCGCGCCACCTGCTCCCACGACACGGGCACGCCCAGCGCCCGAAGCTTGGCCACCATGCCGCGTGCCCGAGGCACCCGGTCGTCCCGCACCAGCTCGCGCTCGGCGAGCAGCGCCGGCTCCTCGGGGTCGAAGAGGTAGGCCAGCATGTGCATGCTCACGCCGTCGATACGACACGACAGCTCGGCACCCGTGACGAGGGTGAGCCCCCGCGGCAGCGCGGCGACCGCCTCGGCGTGTCCGCGGGTGGTGTCGTGGTCGGTCAGCGCGACGACGTCCAGACCGGCCGCGGCGGCGTTGCGCACGAGCTCGGCGGGGGTGTCCGTACCGTCTGAAGCCGTGGAGTGAGTGTGCAGATCAATGCGCACGACGCGGACTCCAGACGGCAACGAAACGGAAGGGACCGCTCAAGGATAACCAGACTTTCGAGCTTCCCTGTCACACCCGCAGCACCAGTGCACCCCCTACGAACAACGCCCTGAAGGGGCGCGGGGCTGTATCGATCTGCGGCTCCGCCGCGTGGGCGCGACCAGCCCAAGACAACCCGCAGCCGCTCTCGAAACCACACCCCCACGACGAACCGCTACGGCTCGAGCAAGCGCGGCGACAACGCCCCGCACGGCACCAACTCCACCTCCGCCCCCGCATCCCGCAGATCCGTCAGCACCAGCTCGTCGTACATCAGCAGCCCCGACTGCTCGGGCCACACGACCGCCCACAGCCACATCCCGAGCGCCTCGCCCGCGAAGACGGCGCGGTCGGGCGTGGCGGAGACGTGCCAGAGCGGGGTCGGGCGACCGGCGGCCAGGACCTTGGCCTGGGGCGGCTTCTCCACGCTCATGTACGGCCCCGGATCCGGGCCGTCGATGCCCGCGTACCGGGCGCCGAGGCCGACGCCGAGTTCCTCGGCCACCAGGATCAGTTCGCCCATGCCGCCGAGCGGTCCGGGTCCGGAACAGGCCACGGCGGTGGCGCGCCCGCCGCTGCGGTCGTCGCCCGCGCAGGCCACGCCCGTGAACAGCCAGCCGACCGGCAGCGGCCACGGCATCCACACCGGCACGTGCGTGCGGTGCACCACGACTTCGAGGGCCTCGACGCTGGGCGGGATCACGGGCTGCACCGGATGCACGGTGCCATGCGCATCGCACTGCCAGGTATCGGCGAAGAGTCCGGGAGCCCTGACCCGGCCACCACACTTCGGGCAACTGGGTTCGCCCCTCATAGAGCCCCACGGTCCTACCCCTGCTCCGCCACGTCAAGGACGATCACCCGTCCGGACGGAAGCCTTCACCGGCCGAAACCACATGTAGATTGCATTAATTAGGCACCCTAACTTATTATGTGCATATACCAACTATCTTCGTCGGGACAGGAGAACGTGATGGGAGCAAGCCAGGACCCCTTCGACGCGGGAGCCGGCGGCATCCTGCGGCAACCGAAGGCCGTGTGGGCGACCGCCGGCGCGTCCGTCGTGGCCTTCATGGGCATCGGACTCGTCGACCCGATCCTGCCGTCCATCGCCTCGGGCCTGAACGCCACCGCCAGCCAGGTCTCCCTGCTCTTCACCTCATACTTCCTCATCACCGCGATCGCGATGCTGGTCACCGGCTTCGTCTCCAGCCGCATCGGCGGCCGCAAGACCCTGCTGCTCGGCCTCGCGCTGGTCGTGGTCTTCGCGGGGCTCTCCGGGACGTCGACCTCCGTCGGCGAACTCGTCGGCTTCCGGGCCGGCTGGGGACTGGGCAACGCCCTCTTCGTCTCCACCGCCCTCGCGGTCATCGTCGGCGCGGCGGCGGGAGGCAGCGCGGCCGCCATCCTGCTGTACGAGTCCGCCCTCGGCCTCGGCATGGCCTGCGGCCCCCTGCTGGGCGCGCTGCTCGGTGACGCCAGCTGGCGCTACCCCTTCTTCGGCACCGCGTTCCTGATGGCGGTCGGCTTCCTGTGCATCACGGCGTTCCTGAAGGAGCAGCCGAAGCCCGCCCGCAAGACCTCACTCCTCGACCCGGTCAAGGCGCTCGGCCACGGCGGCCTCGCCTCCGCCGCGGTCTCGGCGTTCTTCTACAACTACACGTTCTTCACCGTGCTGGCCTTCACGCCGTTCGTGCTGGACCTGACGCCGTACAAGTCGGGGGCGGTGTTCTTCGCCTGGGGCGTGCTGCTCGCCGTCTTCTCGGTGATCGTGGCACCGCGCATGCAGGAGCGGTTCGGTTCGCTGAAGGTGCTCGGCGGCTCGCTGGTGCTGCTCGCGATCGACGTGCTCGTCCTCGGATACGGCGGCCACACCGCCGCCATCGTCTGCACGATCCTGTCCGGTGCCTTCATCGGCGTGAACAACACGGTGTACACGGAGCTGGCCCTGGGCGTCTCGGACGCGCCGCGCCCCGTCGCGAGCGCGGGCTACAACTTCGTGCGGTGGTTCGCGGCCGCCGCGGCGCCCTACTTCGCGCCGAAGATCGAGGAGTGGACCGACATCCACATCCCGTTCGTGGTCGCGGCGGTCACCGCGGTCGTGGGCGCGCTGGTGGTCGGCGTACGGCGGAAGGCACTGACCCACGAGGCGGAGGAGCTGGAGCCGGAGCACGCGACCGAGGACGGCGTGACCGTCTTCGCCAACTGACGCTTTTCGGCCACCGGTCGGTGACCTTCCTCACGCGGGGGTCAGTCCAGCGGGACGGATTTCCGGGTCGGATCCCGGAGGTCCGTCCCGTTGGTCAGCCACCGCTCCTGGAGCGCCTGGGCGCCGTGCACGCGCTTCCAGGCGGCCTCGTTCGGGGTCATCGGCAGCAGGGGCAGGAACCGCACGGGATCGAGGGGCTCGTCGAGCTCCAGGTCCTCGACCAGGCCGCCCGGCTCGGCGACCAGGACCGAGGTGAACGGGGCGCCGGGCCACAGCGGCTCGCCGACGTCGAGGGAGGCACCGGGTGCCACGATCACGCCCTCGACCTGCGGGGACGCGGCGAGCACGGCGAGTGGGCGGAGCACCTTGTCGGTGTCCACCACACCACTGCGCACCGAAAGGATCAGCTCGGCGCGCGGGCCCTTGACCGGGTCGGCGAGCACCGCGGTGGGGTCGCTCATCGGCTGGGCGGACATCCCCAGCGTGGCGTAACGCACGACGGCTGCCTCCTGTCCGGTGTCCTGGAAACGCAGCACCTCGATGCGGTCCGTACCCAGGAAGGTGACCGCCGCGCGCGCGTCCGGTTCGCCCAGCGCGGTACGCAACCGGGCCTCGACCAGAGGAAGAACATCAGCCATGCCGCGAGCATAGAACTCGTCAGTACCGGGCAAACGAGCGCCTTGACACCGCAGTCGGCTGATACTCTTGGCCGGTGGTTCGGGGCAGCACGCAGAAGCGTCGCGATCAAGCCCCGACGCCGAAGGAACTCCCTTACGAGGGACCGGCCGGAGGAGGTGGGGCTGCAATGGACCGAAGTCGACCGTGCAGTAGCACCCGCTCTTCCCGCCGCTGATGTAGCTGCTCTGGCTCTGGCTGGCTGCCACCTCTCGCACTCGCTTCACCGCGGAAGAGCGCTTCGTTTCGTTTTGCCTGATCTGTCTGAGCTGTATCCACAGCTGTATCAGTAGCGAAGCTCGCCACCGCGACGGTGCGGTGCTCCCCGCTTTGTGGACGTGCCAAACATCCGCAGTCAGGACGTCCCCATTCCGGGTAGTTTCACCCGTCGTCGGCGGCCTTTCGTTGCCTGTCACGAAGGAGCCTGCCATGTCGATGATCCGCGACCTGCGTGCCGTGGTCCGCCCGTCCCGCGTCTCCCTGCGCAAGGACACCGGCGCGTACGACACCACCCGCGACCCCTCGACGCCCTCCGCCGTCGTCGACTGCGCCGTCTACCGCGACGGGGCCCGCGTGCGGATGGACAAGCCGCTGACCCCGCACGAGGCGATGCGCGTGGTGCGCCGTGACGGTGGCTTCGTGTGGATCGGCCTGCACGAGCCGACGGAGGCCGAATTCTCGGGTATCGCGAGCGAGTTCGGGCTGCACCCGCTGGCCGTGGAGGACGCGGTGCAGGCCCACCAGCGGCCCAAGCTGGAGCGGTACGACGACTCCCTGTTCACCGTCTTCAAGACCATCCACTACGTCGAGCACGACCAGCTCACCGCCAACAGCGAGGTCGTCGAGACCGGCGAGGTCATGTGCTTCACCGGACGGGACTTCTTCATCACCGTCCGGCACGGCGGACAGGGCTCGCTGCGGGCGCTCAGGCACCGGCTCCAGGACGACCCCGAGCTGCTCGCCAAGGGCCCCTCGGCGGTGCTGCACGCGATCGCCGACCATGTCGTCGACGGCTACATCGCGGTCGCCGACGCCGTGCAGGACGACATCGACGAGGTGGAGACCGAGGTCTTCTCGCCGGACCGTGGCGGGGTCTCGCGCGGTGTGGACTCGGCGCGGATCTACCAGCTCAAGCGCGAGGTGCTCGAGTTCAAGCGGGCCGTCTCCCCGCTGCTGCGGCCCATGCAGCTGCTGAGCGAGCGTCCGATGCGGCTGATCGACCCGGACATCCAGAAGTACTTCCGGGACGTCGCCGACCACCTCGCCCGCGTCCAGGAGCAGGTCATCGGCTTCGACGAACTGCTCAACTCGATCCTCCAGGCCAACCTCGCGCAGGCGTCCGTCGCGCAGAACGAGGACATGCGGAAGATCACCTCGTGGGCCGCGATCATCGCCGTACCGACGATGGTGTGCGGGGTCTACGGCATGAACTTCGATCACATGCCCGAGCTGCACTGGAAGTACGGCTACCCGGCGATCATGGGCATCACCGTGGTCCTGTGTCTGGGCATCCACCGCACGCTGAAGCGCAACGGCTGGCTGTGAAGGCGCCTGGATAGGCTGGGCTCATGACAAGCGAGCTGCTCGACCAGGCCCTCGTCGAGGAGGCCACGAAGAAGTCCGGCCTCATCTGGGTCAAGGGTCCCGGCGGCCCGGCGCGCGCCCTGTGGCACGTCTGGCACGAGGGCGCGGCCTGCCTGGTCGGCGACGGGCCCGGCGAGCAGCCGCTGCCGGGGCTGGCCGACGGCACCGAAGCCGAGGTCACGGTCCGCAGCAAGGACAAGGGCGGCCGGCTGGTGTCGTGGGCGGCGAAGGTCGTGGAACTCGCGCCGGGCTCCGAGGCGTGGGAGGCGGCGGTCGCCGAGCTGAAGGGCAAGCGCCTGAACGCCCCCGACGCCGAGACCATGACGGAGCGCTGGGCCCGCGAATGCCGGGTACTCCGCCTGGAGCCGACGGGGACGACGACGCCCCTGCCTGCCGACCGCTTGGCCGAGGCACCGTTGCCGACGCCGGCGACGACGCGTCAGCCGATTCCGGCGGGGCTGCCGCGGCTGCTCATGAAGAAGCGCAAGCGGCGGCGGTAGCCCCACGGGAAGTCCTGGACGCCCAGGACTTCCAGGACGCCGTCTAGGACGTCGGCAGCTGCTTGCCGTAGTCGACCGTCTCGTCCTTCTCCGGCTCCTTCAGGGCGAAGTCCTTGCCCCAGGCCGAGAAGGTCAGCGTGCCCGCGCCGCCCGCCCGTACCAGGCGGAGCGGGTACGGCTTGCCCTCCAGGGAGATGTCGAGCGTGCCGCCGGAGCCGTCGGCGCCGGCGATGCGGATGGTGCGGACGCCCGCCTGCTCGTGGTGGCCGTCCTTGTCCACCGTGCCGTGCAGCGTCAGCAGACCGTCCAAGAGGAGGTCCTTGTCCGTGAAACCGCTGAACTTCTTGTACGAGGGGTCGCCCTGCGGCACCTTCACATACTTGCCGTCGAGCTTGTCGGCGGCCGCCGCGTCGGCGTCCGAGCCGTCGCCCTTGCCGTCCGCGTCCGTCCAGAAGTCCGCGTCGGCCTTGAGGAAGAGGTGCTCGCCGACCCGCAGCAACTGGAAGGTCGTCTCCTGGGCGGTGACCGAGCCGGTGGCGCCGTCGGACTTCAGGCGCATGTCGAGCCGGTATGTGCGCTCGCCGACGACCACGTTCCCGGAGAGCCGTACGGCGCCGGCCGCGCCGGCTGCCGCGCGCGTCTTCGACTGGATCTGGTCGGCCGGCAACTTGCCGACCCCGTTGGTGCCCGCGTCCGGGTCCTCGCTGCACCCCGTCAGGCCCGTCCCCGTCACGACCAGGGCGCAGATCGCGCTCATCAGGGCGGCCCTGCCGGTACGGCGCCGGGGAATCGCAGTCACAGGTGGCGCTGCCTTTCTGACAAGGGTCCTTCAGCGGCGTACGGCAGCGTACCGGTGCCGTGCACCCGCGGCGGAGCCAGACCGTCCGGACCGCTCACCAGGGCGTATCCGATCGGGACGGGCTAGCCTGAAGCCCACCCGAGCGGGCAATTCGGAACACAGATCCCCCAAGAGGTCCACCCAGCGACCCCCACAGCTCCTCAGCACGAATCCCGCACGAAAAGGAAGCACAGCCATGGCAGCGGGCGCCCCCCGGATCTTCGTCTCGCATCTCTCCGGCGTCGCCGTCTTCGATCCGACCGGTGACCAGGTCGGGCGCGTGCGCGATCTGGTCGTCATGCTGCGCGTCGGACGGCGGCCGCCCCGCCTGCTCGGGCTGGTCGTCGAACTCGCCACGCGCCGCCGCATCTTCCTGCCCATGACCCGGGTGACCAGCATCGAGTCGGGCCAGGTCATCTCCACCGGCGTGCTCAACGTCCGCCGCTTCGAGCAGCGGCCCACCGAGCGGCTCGTCTTCGGTGAGCTCCTGGACCGGCGCGTCACGCTGGTGGAGACCGGCGAGGAGGTCACCGTCCTCGACCTGGCGGTGCATCAGCTGCCGGCCCGCCGGGACTGGGAGATCGACCGGGTCTTCGTCCGCAAGGGCGGCAAGAGCGGCGCCTTCAGGCGCAAGGGAGAGACCCTCACCGTCGAGTGGTCCGCGGTCACCGGCTTCTCCCTGGAGGAGCAGGGGCAGGGCGCCGAGAACCTGCTCGCCACCTTCGAGCAGCTGCGCCCCGCCGATCTGGCCAATGTGCTGCACCACCTCTCTCCCAAGCGGCGCGCCGAGGTCGCCGCCGCCCTCGACGACGACCGCCTCGCCGACGTACTCGAAGAGCTGCCGGAGGACGACCAGATCGAGATCCTCGGCAAGCTGAAGGAGGAACGTGCCGCCGACGTCCTGGAGGCCATGGACCCCGACGACGCGGCCGACCTGCTCTCCGAACTGCCGGAGGAGGAGCAGGAGCGGCTGCTGAGCCTGATGCAGCCCGGGGACGCGGCCGACATGCGGCGCCTGCTGGCGTACGAGGAGCGCACGGCCGGCGGTCTGATGACGACGGAGCCGATCGTGCTGCGGCCCGACGCCACCGTCGCCGACGCGCTCGCCCGCGTCCGCAACCCCGACCTGTCCCCCGCGCTCGCCGCCCAGGTCTACGTCTGCCGGCCACCCGACGAGACCCCGACCGGCAAGTACCTCGGCACGGTCCATTTCCAGCGCCTGCTGCGCGAGCCGCCGTACACGCTGGTCAGCGCGGTCATCGACGACGACCCGCAGCACCTGGAACCGGACGCGGCGCTGCCGGTCGTCGCCGGGTTCTTCGCGGCGTACGACATGGTCGCGGCGCCCGTCGTCGACGACTCGGGGTCGCTGCTGGGCGTGGTGACCGTGGACGACGTACTGGACCACATGCTGCCCGAGGACTGGCGGGAGACGGAGTTCCACCTGGACGAGGACCAGGGGATCCAAGGGGCCGAGGGGGTGGCCTCCCATGGCGCCTGAGCACGAGACCGGCACCCACGAGCGGATGCCCGCGGGCGCGACGGCGACCACCCGCCCCCGCACCCCCCGCCTGGACCAGCCGCGTCCGCCGCGGCGACGGATCCTGCCCGAGTGGGATCCGGAGGCCTTCGGACGGCTCTCGGAGCGGGTCGCGCGCTTCATCGGCACCGGGCGGTTCCTGGTCTGGATGACGGTCGTCGTCGTCGTGTGGGTGCTGTGGAACGTCTTCGCACCGCATGACCTGCGCTTCGACAACTACCCCTTCATCTTCCTGACCCTGATGCTGTCCCTCCAGGCCTCCTACGCGGCCCCGCTGATCCTGCTCGCGCAGAACCGGCAGGACGACCGCGCCCGGGTCGACCTGGCGCAGGACCGCAAGCAGAACGAGCGGTCGATCGCGGACACCGAATACCTGACCCGGGAGATCGCCGCCCTGCGCATCGGTCTCGGCGAGGTCGCCACCCGCGACTGGATCCGCTCCGAGCTGCAGGACATGGTCAAGGAGCTGGAGGGGCGCCGGGACGGCCATCACGAGCACAGCGCATTCCACGCGGTTACGGCAGAACGGTCACGGCGACGTGACGCAGACGACCGGTGACGGACTTACCGGGGCCCCTGTGCAGCGCCGTACCATCGTCCTTATGGCTACGGAAGACGCGGTGCGCGAAGCACTGGCGACGGTGAACGACCCCGAGATCAACCGCCCCCTGACCGAACTCGGGATGGTCAAATCGGTGGAGATCGGTGCGGACGGAGCGGTCGCGGTCGCCGTGTACCTGACGGTCTCCGGCTGCCCCATGCGCGACACGATCACGCAGCGGGTGACGGAGGCGGTCTCGCGGGTCGAGGGCGTCACCCGCGTCGACGTCACGCTGGACGTGATGAGCGACGAGCAGCGCAAGGAACTGACGAGCGCGCTGCGCGGCGGCCAGACCGAGCGCGAGGTCCCCTTCGCGAAACCGGGCTCGCTCACGCGCGTGTACGCGGTCGCCTCCGGCAAGGGCGGTGTCGGCAAGTCGTCGGTGACCGTGAACCTGGCGGCGGCGATGGCGGCCGACGGCCTGAAGGTCGGTGTCGTCGACGCCGACATCTACGGCCACTCGGTGCCGCGCATGCTCGGCGCCGATGGCCGCCCCACCCAGGTCGAGAACATGATCATGCCGCCTTCCGCCAACGGCGTGAAGGTCATCTCCATCGGCATGTTCACCCCCGGCAACGCCCCGGTCGTCTGGCGCGGCCCGATGCTCCACCGCGCGCTCCAGCAGTTCCTGGCGGACGTGTACTGGGGCGACCTTGACGTCCTGCTGCTCGACCTGCCCCCCGGCACGGGCGACATCGCGATCTCGGTCGCCCAGCTGGTGCCGAACGCCGAGATCCTGGTCGTGACGACGCCTCAGCAGGCCGCCGCCGAGGTGGCCGAGCGGGCGGGCTCCATCGCGGTCCAGACGCACCAGAAGATCGTCGGCGTGGTGGAGAACATGTCCGGTCTCCCGTGCCCGCACTGCGGCGAGATGGTCGACGTCTTCGGCACGGGCGGCGGCCAGGCGGTGGCGGACGGCCTCACGCGCACGACGGGTGCGTCCGTCCCCGTCCTCGGCAACATCCCCATCGACGTCCGCCTCCGCGAGGGCAGCGACGAGGGCAAGCCGGTGGTCCTGACGGACCCGGACTCCCCGGCGGGCTCCGCGCTGCGAGCGATCGCGGGGAAGCTGGGAGGACGGCAGCGGGGGCTTTCGGGACTGTCCTTGGGGATCACCCCGAGGAACAAGTTCTAGAACTTCCTCTACGACGAGGAGGGCGTCGTCTCCGCGGACGGCGCCCTCTCGTCGTATCACCGGCCAGTCGTATCGCCGGGCTATGCGTACGCCGAGATGTCCTTGATCATGGCGAAGCCGAGTCCGTACGCGCTCATGCCTCTCCCGTACGCCCCCACGTGCACCCCCTCCTGCGTCGACCCGGCCAGGACCCAGCCGAACTCGGACTCGCGGTAGTGGAACGGCGTCGGTACCCCGTCCACGGGGAGGGACAGCGTCGACCAGTCCGCACCGTCCAGGTCGTCCGCGAGGGCCCACGCCGTTTCCGTCTGCTGCTCCAGCCAGTCGTCGCGCAGGGAGTGGTCCATCTGGCCGGGCCAGGTGAAGGACAGCAGCCCCACCCCGGCGAGCCAGGCCGCCGAGGACACCGACGTGGCCTCCAGCAGCCCCGTACCGTCCGCGCTCCTCCGGGACGGATTCGCGGCGACGGTCACCACCACCGCGAACTTCTCCTTGTCCTCCGTCGCCTCGTTCCGTACGGAGGGCTCGTCACCGTGCCCGATCGACCCGTGCTCGACGGCCCCGTCGGCCGCCGTACCGACCTGCATCAGCCAGCGCGGCCCCGTGAAGGCCTCGTCGAGGCCGTACCACGGGAAGGGCGCCAGCAGGTAGCCGTCCACCGTGCGCCGGGCGGAGGGGACCTGTTGTCCGCCCTCCGCGGCCGGCGTCTGCGCGACTGCCCGACTCGTCGTCTCCATGTGCCCGGACGCCTCCTTGCTCTCGTCGAACCGAGACGGCCCACCCCCCTTCGGGCGTACTCGTCCGGTCCGCACAACAACTCGGCAGCATAGCCACACCACTGCGAGCAGCCGGGAAACCACCGGGCGCGTGGGTCGCTCAAGGGGGCGCGTTCAGGCCGTACCGGGGCGCGTGAGGAGTATGAAAAGCATCACGTACGGGGGTGCGTGACTATCGCTCAGGTGGCGTCCGCGTCGAACGGCGGACGGTCGTCGCCGGGGCTCTCGGGCTTCTTGGTCATGTCGACGCGGGCGCCGGAGGACCCGGAGGAACCCGAGGACCCGGACGACTCCGACTCACGGCCGTGCACGGCGTCCGTGACCTCGGCCATCTCCTTCTTCAGGTCGAAGCCGTTGCGGATCTCCTTGAGCCCCAGTTCGTCGTTGTCCAGCTGCTTGCGGATGAACGTCTTGGGGTTGAGGTCCTCGAACTCGAAGTCCTTGAACTCCGGGCCGAGTTCCTGCCGGATGTCCTCCTTGGCGCTCTCGGAGAACTCACGGATCTTGCGGATGGTCCGCGTGACGTCCTGGATGAGCTTCGGGAGCTTTTCCGGGCCGAAGACGAGCACGGCGAGGACAACGAGCGTCACCAGCTCGAGCGGTCCTATGTCATTGAACACCTGAAGCTCCTTGCGATGTCCTCGGCCCTCGGTGGTCTGTGCGGGTCTTCCGTGGTCCGGGCCGGATCCACGGTACCCGGCGATCCCGTACGACCGGTACTGTCCCGAGGCCTCCGAATGCGGGTATGTGTGGGCTTTTCCGGGTTGTTTGCCTAGTGGGACGCATGAGAGGGCGTCGGAAGGGGCCTCTTCTGTGACATTTCTGTGAGTCTCGGTCCTGCTCGGCCGCCCTGCCCCCGGCCGCTCAGCCATCGGAGGACCCGAGCACCAGCGAGATCTTCCGCTCCTTGCCGTCGCGCTCCAGGGTGAGTTCGAGGCGGTCGCCGGGGCGGTGGGCCCGGGTCTTGACGATGAGCTCCTCGCCGGAGTGGACGCGCGCGCCGTCGACCTCGGTGATGACGTCGCCGGCCTCGATGCCGGCCCTGTCGCCGGGTCCCCCCACGGTGACCGCCGGGCCGCCGTCGCTGCCCTTGCCGTCCACGCGCGCGCCGTCGCCCGCGTAGTCCATGTCGAGGGTGACGCCGATCACCGGGTGGGTGACCTTGCCGGTGTTGATCAGCTCCTCGGCGACGCGCTTGGCCTGGTTGACTGGGATGGCGAAACCGAGGCCGATCGAGCCGGACTGCCCACCGCCGGAGTCGGCGCCGTCACCGGCGGAGCGGATGGCGGAGTTGATGCCGATGACGCGGGCGCTGGAGTCGAGGAGCGGTCCGCCGGAGTTGCCGGGATTTATGGGCGCGTCGGTTTGCAGCGCGTCGACGTACGACACGTCACTCGCGTCCCCGCTCTCGCCGCCGGCCGTGATGGGCCGCTCCTTGGCGCTGATGATGCCGGAGGTGACGGTGCCCGCCAGGTCGAAGGGCGCGCCGATGGCGACGACGGGGTCGCCGACCTGGACGTTGTCGGAGTTGCCGAGGGGCATGGGCTTGAGCCCGCTCACGCCGCTCACCCGCACGACGGCGAGGTCGTAGCCGCTGTCCCGCCCGACGACGGTGGCCTTGGCCGTGTCCCCGCTGTGGAAGGTCACGGTGATCTCGCCGTCGGACCCGGCGGGCTCCACGACGTGGTTGTTGGTGAGGAGGTGACCGCGAGCGTCGAGCACGAATCCGGTGCCCGTGCCCTGCTGCTCGGAGCCGGCCACATGCAGGGTCACCACGCTGGGCAGGGCCCGCGCGGCGATCCCGGCCACACTGTCCGCGGGCCGCCCGGCCGACTCCACACCGGCCTGCGGCAGCTCCACGGCCCCCACGCCGCCATTGCGCTCCAGCTGCGCCCCTACGACCCCACCGACGCCCCCAGAGACGAGGGCGAGCAGCACGGCCGCCCCGACGAGGCCCTTCCGGGTCCGTCTGCGCCGCTGATCCGTGCTCGCGACCGCCGCGCCGTTCTGCTGGAGAGGTGCGGGGACCGGGGCCCAGGGGTCGTAGTTCTGCCAGGGGGTGGAAGGGAGCGGAGCGGGCGTTGGGGAGGGGGCGGTGGGAGACGGTGACTGGGGTGGGGCTGGAGGCGGCGTCGGCGTCGGCGTCGGCGTCGGCGTCGGCGTCGGCGTCGGCGCAGCGTGCCGCGGAGGCGGCGTCGGGGCCGGTGTGCCGTGCGCGGGCGTGGTCGCCGGGTGCTGCACGGGCGGCGCGGGTGCCCAGGGGCCCGGCTCGCCGTACGGCGGGGTGCTGTAGGGGTCGGGGTCGTGCAGGGGCCTGGGGCGGTCACCGGCGGGCGCTACGGGCCCGGCAGGACGCTCAGCCACCGTCGCGGAAACGTTCTCTCCGGTAGACGCGCCCTCGGACGCCGTCATCCGCGCATCGTCCACCGGCGTACCCGCTGCTCCCGCCCCCGGACGCGCATGCGGCCGGCTCAGCTCGAAGTCGCCCTCCGTGGAGGTCACGTCCGTGGAGGTCACGTCCTGCGGAGCCCTCAGCTCGAAGTCGCCGTCGGACGTGCCGGTGCGGTCGCCCGCCCCGGTGTCGTCCGATGTCTCCGTCCCGCCCGGCGCCACCTCGTCGGGCACCGGCACGGCTCCCCCCGCCCTCGTGGGCTTCCCCTCGTTCATGCTCTCCCCACCGTCACGGCCTGCCCCGGCATGGCTCGTCGGCGCCGGCCGCGGTTCGTCGACTCCCCTGGATTCAACCAGGTTCGCGCGCCGCGGCGCAGAGACCGGTCAGCGAGCGGTGCCCGAGGAAGCGGACGGCGACGGTGCGGAGGTGCTGTCGGGGACGGGTCCGGCGAGCAGGCCGGGGGCCTGGAGGTCCGGGGTCGTCGACCACGCGGTCAGAGTGATCGGCGGGGTGGCACTGAGCGGACGTATCAGGGGCGACATGGCGGCCGCGCCGGCCATTACGGGAGCGGTCAGCGAGTGGACGGCCTCCTCGCCCGCCGCAGGCGCCGGTACGCCCGGCAGCAGCGGTGCGGACACCTCGGTCGGGGCGACCGGGGCACCGAGCGCCCCTCCGTGTCCCTGGCCCTGCGCTAGCAGCGGGCCGGTCCCACGGCGCCGGCTCTCGGGCGTCGTGGCGGCGCCCGTGCCCTGCGTGCGCGCCGGGGTGACATTGCTTCCGGCGCCGGATCCGCCCCGCGCGTCCGCGGCCGTGTCGCCGGGCGCGACCGTGCTGACACCGCCCAGGGCGATCGCGGCCAGGGACACCGCGCCGGCGGCGGCGAACGCGAACCGCATCCCGCGCGAGGCCGACCGCTCGGCCTCGTGACGGCTGACGTCGTGGATACGGAAGCCACGGTTCGCCGAGGAGGGCAGAACAGGGCCATGCGGACGGGCAGGGACGTAGTCGAACTCGAAGCGCTCGCCGCGCTTCAGGCCGAAGACGCCGGTGACACCGGGCCGCCCGGTCAGGCCGCCGGCGAATCCCGCCCCGCCGAACGGCGAGTCGTCATCGCCGTCCGGGTCGCCTCCTGCCGGAAGCCCCTGGAGTCGGGCCAGGAAGCTCTCGGA
Organism: Streptomyces sp. NL15-2K; assembly: GCF_030551255.1. Classification (GTDB taxonomy): domain Bacteria; phylum Actinomycetota; class Actinomycetes; order Streptomycetales; family Streptomycetaceae; genus Streptomyces. Next base: position 7,625,940 of record NZ_CP130630.1, on the reverse strand, counting down.
GGGCGGCGGCGGGGCGGCCTCCGCGAAGACGTTCTTCAGTCGGCGCTGTGCGTCGGCCTCGGCCTTGCACTTGGCGCAGGTGGCCAGATGCGCGAGGACGCGCTCACGCGACTCATGACCGAGCTCGCCGTCCACCAGGGCGGCGAGTCGGTCTCCCAGGTGCTGCTCCGCGAGGCGTGCCTCGCCGGGTTCGGGCCGTGATCCACTCACGCGGTCGCGCCCCCTCCCCCCAGCGCGGGAACACGGGCCATGAAGGAGCGGCGTTCGGCCCGGGCCTCCGGCGAGCGGTGCGCGAGGGCCTTGCGCAGCTGCGAGCGGCCGCGGTGGATCCGGGACCGGACCGTGCCGAGCTTGACGCCCAGGGTCGCGGCGATCTCCTCGTAGGACAGGCCTTCGATGTCGCACAGGACGACCGCGGCGCGGAACTCGGGCGCGAGCGTGTCGAGGGCCTGCTGGACGTCGGCGTCGAAGTGCGCGTCGTTGAAGACCTGCTGGGGCGACGGTTCGCGGCTGGGCAGGCGCTCCGCCGCGTCCTCGCCGAGGGCGTCGAAGCGGATGCGCTGCTTGCGGCGGACCATGTCCAGGAAGAGGTTGGTGGTGATGCGGTGCAGCCAGCCCTCGAAGGTGCCCGGCGTGTACGTCGACAAGGAGCGGAAGACGCGGACGAAGACCTCCTGTGTGAGGTCCTCGGCGTCGTGCTGGTTGCCCGTCAGTCGGTAAGCGAGCCGGTAGACCCGGCCGCTGTGCGTGCTGACGATCTCCTCCCAGGTGGGCGGAGTCCACGCCTGCCCGTCCGCGTCGGTGGAGAAGGTCGCGGTCTGGGCGTATACAGCGGCGTGGCTGTGGTCAGCAGCGGTGTCGTTCACGGATTTCGGCCTGCCCGCCGATCCGAGGAAGCGCCGCAGCACTCCTCCCCGATCTCCGGGCGCGGCCGCACCTCCCCTGTCGGCTCTGGTGGTGTCCAGTGGAGCCCCTACCATAGCCACCTCGCCCGTTAGCTCCGGATAAGCGGTTTTACGAGAATTTGATCTGGGCTGATACGGCTCGGGCGGCTGCGTCAGCAGTTGCTCGAGCGCCCGCTCGTCGTCGTGATCCAACCGTGTCCCCCCGCTCGCGTCTCTCCCCCTCTAAACGCGCGGTCCCATCTGCGGGTTCCCGGCACCAACGGATACAGTCACGCCCAGGCAACCACGGGGACAGGAGAGGGTCATTACCGGCAACCGGCAGACGAGCTGGGCGTTCGCCGACGCCTATGTCGCCGAGGACGACGCGCTGCGCTGGGCCCGGGACCGGGCCCGTGAGGCGGGGCTGCGCTCGGTCTCGCCCGGCACGGGCGCGGCGCTGCGGTTGCTTGCCGCCACCGTGGGCGCCAAGGCGGTCGCGGAGATCGGTACCGGTACCGGCGTCTCCGGGATCCACCTGCTGCACGGCATGCGGCCGGACGGCGTCCTGACCACGGTCGATCCCGAGCCGGAGCACCAGCAGTTCGCCCGCCAGGCCTTCCGTGCCTCCGGTTTCGCCAGCAACCGGGCCCGCTTCATCCCGGGCCGCGCCCTGGACGTGCTGCCCCGGCTCGCGGACGTCGGCTACGACCTCGTCTTCTGCGACGGCGACCGCCTGGAGTTCCTGGACTATCTCGCTGAATCGTTGCGCCTGCTGCGCCCCGGCGGGCTCGTCGTCTTCGAGGGCGTCTTCGCCAACGGCCGGACGGTGGACTCGGGGCCGCAGCCCACGGAGGTCCTGCGGCTGCGGGAACTGCTGCGCGCGGTGCGCGAGAGCCAGGACCTGCTGCCGTCACTGCTGCCGGTGGGTGACGGACTGCTGTGCGCGGTCAAGCGCTGACAGCCGTACCGCTCGGACAAAAAGCCGTACCGAATCGGATAAAAACGGGACGAGAAACCGGGAAAACACCGGACAAACAGCTGAGCCATACCCCGGGAAAAACAACTGCCCCGGCACCGCGTGCGGTGCCGGGGCAGTTGAAGGGGTAAGGACGCTGCCGCGTCAGCCGGCGACCTTCATGAGCTCGTCGCCGAGTGCCTGGGCCTCGTCAGGGGTCAGCTCGACGACGAGTCGACCGCCGCCTTCGAGCGGAACGCGCATGACGATGCCCCGCCCCTCCTTGGTCACCTCGAGCGGGCCATCACCCGTTCGCGGCTTCATGGCCGCCATGCTCGTTCCCCTTCCTGAAACCAGCTCATAGTCAAAGCCGACGGCCCTGGAGGGCAGGCGCGGTCCATAGCGTGGGACACGCGACACCGGCATCGAACACATTGCTTCCAAGCCATTATCCCGCATCTCAGGACCCGATGACCAACATCAGTCGGCATCGCTTGAGCAACGCGCGCGAGCAAAACCACTCAATTCGGCGATGTGACTGCGATACTGCGCCGCCGCAGGGAGATCCGCCGACCGGATGGGTTCCGGAATTCTTTGACGCAGGTCACACGTCCGGTCCGGTCCCTGGACCGTGATCTCCGCCATGCTGTCCTTCGGAAACAGGGACGGACACGGGACGTACCGACGGGTACGTCCGAGCCGCGACACCGGAGGGGACACGCCATGGCCGACACCGTGCTGTACGAGGTGAGCGACGGACTCGCGACGATCACGCTGAACCGCCCGGAGGCGATGAACGCGCTGAACATCGCGGCCAAGGTCGCGCTCCGGGAGGCGGTGCGGGCCGCGGCGGCCGACGACGCCGTACGGGCGGTGCTGCTGACCGCGGCCGGGGAGCGGGCGTTCTGTGTGGGGCAGGACCTCAAGGAGCACATCGGGCTGCTGGCGGCCGACCGGGAGAACGGTACGGGGCAGACGATGAGCACGGTCAAGGAGCACTACAACCCGATCGTGAAGGCGCTGGCCGGGATGCCGAAGCCCGTGGTGGCCGGCGTGAACGGGGTCGCGGCCGGGGCCGGGTTCGGTTTCGCGCTGGCCGCGGACTACCGGGTGGTGGCGGACACGGCGGCCTTCAACACGTCCTTCGCGGGCGTGGCGCTGACCGCCGACTCGGGCATCTCCTGGACGCTGCCGCGGGTCGTCGGGCCCGGCCGGGCGGCCGACCTGCTGCTCTTCCCGCGCAGCGTCAACGCGCAGGAGGCCTACGAGCTGGGGATCGCGGGCCGGGTCGTACCGGCGGGCGAGCTGCGCGGCGAGGCGGAGAAGGTGGCGCGGGCGCTGGCCGAGGGGCCGACGGTGGCATACGGGGCGATCAAGGAGGCGGTCGCCTACGGGCTGTCCCACTCCCTGGCGCAGACCCTGGAGAAGGAGGACGAGCTGCAGACGCGGGCCGGCTCCTCCGAGGATCACGCGATCGCGGTGCGGGCTTTCGTGAACAAGGAGAAGCCGAAGTATCTGGGCCGGTGAGCCGCCGGGAGCAGCGAGCGCGGTGAGCCGCCGGGGCGTGCGTGGCAAGGCGGTGCGTGGCAAGGCGGTGCGTGGCAAGGCGAGGATCAGCCCCGTCCTGGCCGAGATCAGCCCCGTCTCGCCACGCACGCTTCCAGGTGGTCGTCCACCAGCCCGCAGGCCTGCATCAGTGCGTACGCCGTCGTCGGGCCGACGAAACGCAGGCCCCGCTTCTTCAGAGCCTTGGACAGGGCCGTCGACTCGGGAGTGACCGCCGGGACGTCGGAGAGGGTCTTCGGGGCCGGGCGGGTGGCCGGGTCCGGGGCGTGGGACCAGATCAGGTCGTCCAGCTCGCCCGGGGCCCAGTCGGCCAGCACGCGCGCGTTGGCGAGCGTCGCGTCGATCTTGGCGCGGTTGCGGATGATGCCCGAGTCGGCCAGCAGACGCTCGCGGTCGCCGTCGGTGAAGGTGGCGACCTTCGTGATCTCGAAGTCGGCGAAGGCGGCGCGGAAGCCGGGGCGGCGACGCAGGATCGTGATCCAGGACAGGCCGGACTGGAACGCCTCCAGGCTGAGGCGTTCGAAGAGCGCGTCGTCGCCGTGGACCGGGCGGCCCCACTCCTCGTCGTGGTACGACACGTAGTCCGCCGTGGACAGGGCCCAGGGGCAGCGCAGCGCGCCGTCCGGGCCGGCGAGGGCGCCGTCGTCGCTCACCGCTGCTCCTCCGGCCGGCCGTGCTTCTCCATGGAGACGTGAGCGGTGGCCTGGGCGCCGGCCAGCGCGGACTCCAGGTCGGCGATCCGGGCGTCCCGCTCGGCGAGCTCGGCGCCCAGGCGGCTGAGCGCGTCGTCGACGTCCGCCATGCGGTAGCCGCGCGCGGCGAGCGGGAAGCGCAGGCTCTCGACGTCCGCGCGGTTCACCGGTCGGTCCGGGGGCAGGGAGTCCCGCAGTCTTTCGGGGGCGGCCTCCGGCAGCGGGCCGTCGCCCTCGCCGCCGCCCACCACGGCGAGCGTCACCGCGGCGACCACCACGGCCAGCGCGATGACCAGGAACAAGAACATAACCATCGCCGGAGCCCCCACGCTCTTTGTGTTCGGTGTCGAATGTGCCAGGTGTGTCAGGTATCAGGTGTGTCAGGCTCCGATCGTGCCATGCGAGTCTGACAGTCAGGGTCTCAGGCGGCCGGTTGCCGGGACGAACCAGGAGAGGTCACAGGGGATGCTCAGGCTGGGCAGGCGTGAATTCGGTACCCATGAGCCGGTGATCATGGCGATCGTCAACCGGACCCCGGACTCCTTCTACGACCAGGGTGCGACCTTCCGCGACGAGCCGGCCCTCGCGCGCGTGGAGCAGGCGGTGGCGGAGGGGGCGGCCATCGTCGACATCGGCGGGGTCAAGGCCGGGCCGGGCGAGGAGGTGACCGCCGAGGAGGAGGCGCGGCGGACGGTCGGCTTCGTGGCGGAGGTGCGGCGGCGCTTCCCGGACGTCGTCATCAGCGTGGACACCTGGCGGGCCGAGGTCGGGGAGGCGGTCTGCGAGGCCGGGGCGGATCTGCTGAACGACGCGTGGGGCGGGGTGGACCCGGGGCTGGCGGAGGTCGCGGCGCGGTACGGCGTGGGGCTGGTGTGCACGCACGCGGGGGGTGCGGAGCCTCGGACCCGTCCCCACCGGGTGACGTATGACGACGTCATGGCCGACATTCTGCGGGTGACGCTGGGGCTGGCCGAGCGGGCGGTGGCCCTGGGGGTGCCGCGGGAATCCGTGCTGATCGATCCCGGGCACGACTTCGGGAAGAACACGCGGCACAGTCTGGAGGCGACGCGGCGGCTGGGTGAGATGGTGGCCACCGGGTGGCCGGTGCTGGTGTCGCTGTCCAACAAGGACTTCGTGGGCGAGACCTTGGACAGGCCGGTGAAGGAGCGCGTGGTGGGGACGTTGGCCACGACGGCCGTGTCGGCGTGGCTCGGTGCTCAGGTGTACCGGGTGCACGAGGTCGCCGAGACCCGGCAGGTGCTGGACATGGTGGCGTCGATCGCCGGGCACCGGGCACCGGCGGTGGCGCGGAGGGGGCTGGCGTAGGGGCCCGCGGCGGAGCCGCTGATGGATGCGGTCGCCCCCGCCGCCCCTTCCCGTCCCGTCTCTGGGGGCTGCCGCCCCCAGACCCCCGCTTCGGCCCGAACGGCCTCGTCCTCAAACGCCGGACGGGCTGAGATGGCTAGCGCCCCGCCTCCTTGGACACCAACGCCACCGCCTCGTCCACATCGTCCGTGATGTGGAACAGCAGCAGGTCCTTCTCCGACGCCTTGCCCTGGGCGATCAGTGTGTTCCTCAGCCAGTCCACGAGGCCGCCCCAGTACTGCGTACCGAAGAGGACGATCGGGAAGCGGGTCACTTTCTGGGTCTGGACCAGGGTGAGCGCCTCGAAGAGTTCGTCCAGCGTGCCCAGCCCGCCCGGCAGCACCACGAAGCCCTGCGCGTATTTGACGAACATCATTTTTCTGACGAAGAAATACCGGAAATTCAGCCCGATATCGACGTAGGGGTTCAGCCCCTGCTCGAAGGGAAGCTCGATTCCCAGCCCGACCGAGATGCCGTTCGCCTCAAGGGCGCCCTTGTTGGCCGCCTCCATGGCGCCCGGGCCGCCGCCCGTGATCACCGCGAAGCCGGCCTCGACCAGCCCCCGGCCCAGCCGCACACCCGCCTCGTACTCCGACGAGTCCTGCGGCGTCCGCGCCGAGCCGAACACGCTGATCGCGGGCGGGAGTTCGGCGAGCGTGCCGAAGCCCTCGATGAACTCCGACTGGATGCGCAGGACCCGCCAGGGGTCGGTGTGGACCCAGTCCGAGGGGCCGCCCGCGTCCAGCAGACGCTGGTCGGTCGTGCTGGCCTGGACCTGGCCCCGCCTCCGGAGGACCGGTCCCAGGCGCTGCTCCTCCGGTGGCTGCTTCTTGCCCTCGGGGTTGCCAGTAGCCATGTGCGCTCCCTCCAGCTTGCGGGTCGTTCCGGCTCAGCGTAGATCTACGCGGGTTACGGTCGGGGGACGTGAGCATGTCCGCCATGAAGCGCCCTGAAGCTTCCCGAAGCACGCCCGCCGCCCCCCGACCGCCTTCACGCCGTCAGCCAGCTCCTCAGACGCTGCTCCGCCTGCGGGATGAGCGACGCCTTCACCCGCTCGTCCACCTTGTGGGCGAGCAGCTGGGCCCCGGGGCCGTAGTTCACGGCGGGTACGCCCAGCGAGCTGAAGCGGGCCACGTCCGTCCAGCCGAACTTGGGGCGGGCCTCGCCGCCGACGGCCGCCATGAAGGCCTGCGCGGCGGGGTGGGTCAGGCCGGGGCGGGCGCCGCCCGTGTGGTCGTCGACGACGAACTCGTCCACTGCGCAGTCCGCGAAGTAGTCCCGGACGAACGCCTCCGCCTCCGCCTCGCTGCGGTCCGGCGCGTAGCGGAAGTTGACGACGAGGGTGCAGGCGTCGGGGATGACGTTCGTGGCGACGCCGCCCTCGACGCGCACGGCGTTGAGGCCCTCGTGGAACCGCAGGCCGTCCACGACCGGCGTGCGCGGCTCGTACGCGGCGAGCTTGGCGAGGGCCGGTGCGGCCGCGTGGATCGCGTTCGAGCCCATCCACGCGCGCGCGGAGTGCGCCCGCTCCCCCGTGAACTTCAGGAACACCCTGAGCGTGCCCTGGCAGCCGCCCTCCACCTGACCGTCCGTCGGCTCCAGCAGGATCGCGAAGTCGCCCTTGAGCCACTCCGGGTGGGTCTCGGCGACATGCTTCAGGCCGTTCAGATCGGCGGCGACCTCTTCGTTGTCGTAGAAGACGAAGGTCAGGTCGCGGTTCGGGGCCGGGACGGTCGCCGCGATGCGCAGCTGCACCGCCACGCCCGACTTCATGTCGCAGGTGCCGCAGCCCCACAGGTAGCCCTCGGCGTCGAGCCGGGAGGGGACGTTGCCCGCGATGGGGACCGTGTCGATGTGGCCGGCGAGGATGACACGTTCCGGGCGGCCCAGGTTCGTGCGGGCGACGACGTTGTTGCCGTACCGGTCGACCGTCAGGTGCGGCAGGGCACGCAGGGCGGTCTCGATCGCGTCCGCGAGCGGCTTCTCGGTGCCGCTCTCGGAGGGGAAGTCGACGAGCTGCGCGGTGAGCCGCGCGGCGTCCAGCGTGAGGTCAAGTGGGGTGTCGGCCATGTTGTCGAGCCTAACCCCCAGACCTTCGCCGACTTTCCACACCTGGCACACCAAGCGCCGTACTCTCCAGTATGTTGTGCCCCGTGCCAGAGCAGTCCCCTTCTCCCAAGCGTCGTGGCCGCCTCCTCCGATTCGTGGCGGCCGTCGTGGTCCTTTGTGCGGTCGCCGGTTATCTCGTGGTGCAGTACGTCACCGGCGCGGGCACTGGATGCAAGGTCGTCTCGGGAAACGGCGGCAGAGCGGCGTACGAATTCACGCCGGAACAGGCCGTGAACGCGGCGACGATCGCGGCCGTCGGCACCGCGCGAGGAATGCCCGAGCGGGCCGTGACGATCGCACTCGCCACCGCGCTCCAGGAGTCCGGTCTGCGCAACATCGACCACGGCGACCGGGATTCGCTCGGCCTGTTCCAGCAGCGGCCCTCGCAGGGCTGGGGCACGCCGAAGGAGATCATGGACCCGACGTACTCGGCGGACATCTTCTACAAGCACCTGGCCAAGGTGCGCGACTACACGGAACTTCCGCTGACGGTCGCCGCGCAGCGCGTGCAGCGCAGCGGCTTTCCGACGGCGTACGCCAAGCACGAGCCGGACGCCGCGCTGCTCGCCACCGCGCTCACCGGCGAGTCGGCGGCCACACTGACCTGCGCGGGGCGCCCCGCGGCCACCCAGGCGGCAGGTCCGGACGCGGTGCGGTCCGCGCTCGCACGGGACTTCGGGCGGGACGAGCTGGAGCCGGCCGGGGCGGAGGTGGGCGGCGCGGCGACACCTACGCCGTCGCCCTCCGTGAACGCGGACGACAGGCGGACCGTGACCATCCCCGTGACCGACGACACGCCCTCGGGCGACGGCCGCAGCCTTCGGCAGCGCGGCTGGCAGCTGGCGCACTGGGCGGTGGCCAACGCCTCCGCACTGCACATCGAACGCGTCTCGTACGCCGGGCGGGTGTGGACCGCCGGGAACACCGACAGCCAGTGGCGTGCGGCCGGCGCGCAGCGGGCCGGCGCCGCGGAGAAGGACACGGGCGCGGTCCGTATCGTCACGGCGCGGTAGGACAAACAGCGGTACGAGCACCAGTACGAGAGCTCACCCGCAAGGGTTACGTGGGCCGGATACCGCCGGCGGTGTGCGCAGGTATTCGCCGGGTCACCCCCGCATCTGCCGAAACCTTGGAAACAAAGGGCTGTAAGGATTCGGCGAACTTCGACCAGATACTTTTTGCCCGTTTTTATCCGCAGGCGATAATGCGACGCATTGCCAACTCTTTACATTGCGGTGCCGCAACCTTCCCGGGCTTCGAGCGGTAGTCACTGCGTCCGAGACCGGATATCAAACCTCCGGGCTTGGTCGGACACTTCATCGTTCCCTCCCGTCAAAGGAGCAACATGTCCCTCCCCCTGACCCGACGGATCGCCCGTGCCGCGCTGCTCGTCGCTGCGGGAGCGGCTGCCGGGGTCGGTGCGGCCGGCTCCGCGAGTGCGGCCCCCGAACTGCCCGCCACCCCGAACGTCGGCGGGCTGACCGCCCTGGACGGGGCGAGCGTCGGCAACACGGTCGACAGTGCTGCTCAGCAGATGACCGCTACCGCGGGCGACACCGGCAGCAAGGCCGTCAAGAAGGCTGTGCCGGCCGCGGGCAAGACCAGTGGCAAGGCCGTGAAGAAGACGACGCCCGCGCTGCAGAAGGCCGCGGGCGAGGCGGCGGGCTCCGCCGGGGAAATCGTGGGTGACACCGCGTCGAGCGCCACGAAGGGCGGACTGACCAAGGGCGGACTGACGAAGGGTGGGCTGCCGACGGACTCGCTGACCAAGGGTGGGCTGCCGTCGACCGCCAAGCTGCCCGCGAAGGGGCTTCCCCTCGGCTGACGGCGGCTTGCCGCCCGGCTGTACGGCTACGGGGTCCAGGGATGTCTCCTGGACCCCGTAGCCATGTGTGCCACAGCGGTTACAGACGCTCTACGGCCGCCCGCACCCGCTCGTCCGTCGCCGTCAGGGCCACCCGTACGAACTTCTCGCCCGCCGTGCCGTAGAAGTCGCCCGGTGCGACCAGGATGCCCAGGTCGGCCAGGTGGGCCACCGTGGACCAGCAGGACTCGTCGCGCGTCGCCCAGAGGTAGAGGCTGGCCTCGCTGTGTTCGATGCGGAAGCCGTGGGAGAGCAGGGCCGCACGCAGGGCCGTACGGCGGGCCGCGTACCGCTCCCGCTGCTCGTGAACGTGCGTGTCGTCGCTCAGGGCCGCCACCACCGCCGCCTGCGTGGTCGCGGGGGTCATCATGCCGCCGTGCTTGCGGATCTCCAGCAGCGGCGCGAGGACGGCCGGGTCGCCGGCGAGGAAGGCCGCACGGTAGCCCGCCAGGTTGGAGCGCTTGGACAGGGAGTGGACGGCGACGATGCCGTCGTACGAGCCGCCGTTCACGTCGGGGTGGAGGACGGAGACCGGGTCCGCCTCCCAGCCCAGCTCCAGGTAGCACTCGTCGGAGAAGAGCAGGACGCCGTGCTCGCGGGCCCAGGCGACGATCCGGGTGAGCTCCGCCTTGCTCAGCACCTGGCCCGTGGGGTTGGACGGCGAGTTCAGCCAGAGCAGCTTCAGGTTCGCCGGGTCCAGGTCCGTGGGGCCCGGCGCGTCAGCGCCTGACGTCGTCGTGTAGACCTCGTAGTCCGCGCGGGCGAGGCGCGCGCCCACCTCGTAGGTCGGGTAGGCCAGGCGGGGGTGGGCCACCTTGTCGCCGGGGCCGAGACCCAGCTGGGTCGGGAGCCAGGCGACCAGTTCCTTGGAGCCGACGACCGGCAGGACGTGGCGGTGGGTGACCCCACGCGCGCCCAGCCGGCGCTCCACCCAGCCGGTGATCGCGTCGCGCAGTTCGGGCGTGCCCCAGACGGTCGGATAGCCCGGCGAGTCCGCCGCGGCGACCAGCGCTTTCTGGATCAGCTCGGGGACCGGGTCGACCGGGGTGCCGACGGACAGATCGACGATGCCGTCCGGGTGCGCGGCGGCCGTCTTCTTGTACGGCGCCAGCTTGTCCCAGGGAAACGTGGGGAGACGGTCGGAGACTGCGGACACGGGATCTGGCTCACTTTCTGGTGCGGCAAACGCCTCGGTCCCGTACGGCGATCAAGGTGATCAGGCCGTACGGGACCGAGGCGGCGCGGCTGCGGTCGCCCGCCGGCCTCACTAGGCCTGCGGCGGCAGCGCGGCGATGAAGGGGTGGTCGCGCTCGATCAGGCCCAGCTTGCTGGCGCCGCCGGGTGAGCCGAGCTCGTCGAAGAACTCGACGTTCGCCTTGTAGTAGTCCTTCCACTCCTCCGGAGTGTCGTCCTCGTAGAAGATCGCCTCGACCGGGCAGACCGGCTCACAAGCCCCGCAGTCGACGCATTCGTCCGGGTGGATGTACAAGGACCGGGAGCCCTCGTAAATGCAGTCGACCGGGCACTCCTCGATGCACGCCTTGTCCTTGACGTCGACACAAGGCTGCGCGATGACGTAGGTCACGCTGTCGTTCCTCCTCGATAGGGCGCTGGCGGGCCTCCACAGGCTCCGCCGCCTGGCGCGCGGGAGCGCGGCGTCGTCGATGCCCGCCCCTAGTATCTCCGTTCCTGGGCATGATCCGAACAGGAGGGGTGAACTGACCTGTGGAAATCTCGTCGACTGGGCGCCTTGTGGTCCGTATCACCGCAGCTGACGTGGGTAAACGGGTCTCCGTACGGCGCTTGGGGGAACCTGGAGCCTCGCAGGAGAAGTTCACCGACACGGTGGGTGTTCTCACATCATGGAACGACGGTGTGCTGCTGATCACGCGCCGCGACGGGGAAACCGTCCGGATCCCGGAATCCACACTGGTCGCCGGCAAGGTCGTACCCCCCGCACCCGCCCGGCGACGGGGCCCCGCGGCCTCGTACGAGGAACTGGCGCGCGTCTCCGCGCGCGCCTGGCGGCCGGTGGAGAGCGAGCGGCTCGGCGAGTGGGAGCTGCGGGCAGCCGGCGGATTCACCCGGCGTGCCAATTCGGTGCTGCCCCTCGGCGACCCCGGGATACCCCTCGACGAGGCCCTGAGCGTCGTACGGCGGTGGTACGGCGACCGTGGGCTGCCCGCCTATGTGCAGACCGCGACCGGCGCCGAGGGCACGCAGGAGATGCTGTGCGCGGAGCTGGAGCGGCGGGGCTGGGTGCGGGAGGTGAGCGCCGAGATGTGGATCGGGGCACTGGCTCCGGTCGCCGACCGGAACGAGCCGACCGGGGTGGTGCTGTCCCGGGAGGCCGGTGCGGACTGGCTGGCGCGGTATCAGCGCAAGGGGATGAGCGAGGTGGCCCTGAAGGTGCTGGGATGGGGGTCCCCCCGCTCGAGCGAAGCCGAGAGTGGGGGAGGGCCCTCGGTGTGGTTCGCCACGGTTCCCGGTGAGGCCGGGGGCGCGCCCGCCGCCATCGGGCGGTGTGTCGTCGACGGGCGGTGGGCCGGTTTCGCCGCCGTCGAGGTGGATCCGGCGCTACGACGCCAGGGGCTGGCCTCGGCCGTGATGGCGGCGCTCGCCCGGCAGGCCCTGGACGAGGGCGCCTCGGCCGCCTGGCTCCAGGTCGAGACGGACAACGCGGGGGCGCGGGAGCTGTATGCCGGGATGGGCTTCGCCGCGCATCACGCGTACCACCACTACCGGGCGCCGGGAACATCCGGCGGCGGCCGGTAGCGATCGCCGTGAAAGGGCACGAGCCAGCTATGCGTCCCCCCTACCCCCCATCGCCCGAGCGGTCCGCCGAGGTGCGGCGGCGGTTCGCCGAAGAGGCACGCTCCGAACGGCCCGATCTGTCCGCCCTGTGCCTGCTGGTGGGTGCGGAGGCGGACGGGACGCTGGACGAGGCGGGCCTGGACGCCGCGCAGATCGAGCTGGACCGGCTGGCCGGGCAGCTGCCGTTCCGGCCCGGCGGGCCGCGCTCCTGGGCCGTGGCGCTGCGTGAGCTGCTCGGGGACCGGTGTGGGTTTCGCGGCTCCGCCGCGGACTATCAACGGCTCGAGTCGTCGTTGCTGCACCAGGTGCTGGTGCGGCGGCGTGGGCTGCCGATCCTGTTGTCGGTGGTGTGGATGGAGGTCGCGCGACGGGCCGGGGCCCACGTGTACGGGGTGGCTCTGCCGGGGCACTTCGTGGTCGGGTTCGGGGCCCTGGAGGAGCAGGTGCTGGCCGATCCGTTCGACGGGGGGCGGGTGCTGAGCGGGGCCGATGCGGAGGTGTTGGTGGCGGGGGCCACGGGGGCGTCCCTGCATCCGTCGATGCTTGGTCCCGCGGAGCCTTTGGAGGTGGTCGCGCGGATCCTGAACAACATCCGGGCGTGGGCGGCTGCTCGGCCGGAGCGGTCGGATGTCTCCTTGTGGGCGGTGGAGTTGGCCCTGTTGTTGCCTTCGCATCCGGCCCGGTTGCGGTATGAGCGGGCGCAGTTGTTGGTGCAGCGGGGTGACTTCGTCGAGGGGGCGGCGGAGCTTGAGGCTTATGCCGATGTGGTGGGGGCGGTGGATGAGCCGGCCGCGGAGCGGGTGCGGCAGCAGGCTCATGCCGCGCGAGCGATGCTGAATTGAGGGTGCGGTTCGGGCGGTTTACAGCCAACCCTTCTCTCGTGCGATCCGTACCGCCTCCGCCCTGTTCCGTACCGCCAGCTTCTGGATCGCCGTGGACAGGTAGTTGCGCACCGTGCCCTGGGACAGGTGCAGGGTCGCCGCCAGCTCCGCGTTCGTGGAGCCGTCCGCTGCCGCTCGCAGCACCTCCCGCTCGCGGTCCGTCAAAGGGTTCGCGCCCTCCGCGAGGGCCGCTGCCGCCAGGGTGGGGTCGATGACCCGGTCTCCCGCCAGGACCTTGCGGATCGCCTCCGCCAGTTGGGCGGCGGGGGCGTCCTTGACCAGGAAGGCGTCGGCGCCTGCCTCCATCGCGCTGCGGAGGTAGCCGGGGCGGCCGAAGGTGGTGAGGACGACCAGCTTCAACGCCGGGAGTTCCCGGTGGAGTCGCGCCGCCGCCTCGATGCCCGTCGCGCCCGGCATCTCGATGTCCAGCAGGGCCACGTCGACGTCGTGCGCGCGTGCGGCGGCCAGTACCTCGTCACCGCGGGCGACCTGGGCGACGACCTCGATGTCGTCCTCCAGGCCGAGCAGGGCGGCCAGTGCCTCGCGGACCATCGACTGGTCCTCGGCGAGCAGGACCTTGATCGTGCGGGTCATGCCCGGGATCCTACGTCCGGGGCGGTGCCCGTCGGCACGCGGGCGACCAGCCGGAACCCGTGCCGGGCACCGCCCGCCTCCAGGGAGCCGCCCGCCTCCAGGGAGCCGCCCGCCTTCTCCAGGCGCTCGGCGAGGCCGGTCAGGCCGTTGCCGGGGCCCTCGCCCGAGCCGCCCGAGCCGTTGTCCTCGACGGAGAGTTCGAGCACCGTCCCGTCCAGGGTCTGGCGGCGCAGCAGCTCCACCGTGCAGCGGCGGGCGCCGCTGTGCCGTACGACGTTGGTGACCGCCTCGCGCAGCGCCCAGGCGAGGGCCGACTCGCTGTCGTCGGGGACGCCGGTGAGGTCGGGTTCGGCGGGGAGGTCGGGGGTGACGCCGGCCGCCGACAATGCGACCCGGGCGCCCGCGAGTTCGGCGGACAGCCGGGGGCGCCGGTAGCCGGAGACGGCCTCGCGGACGTCGACCAGGGCCTGGCGGCTGACCTGTTCGATGTCGGCGACCTGCCGGGCCGCCTTGTCCGGGTGGTCGGGGAGCATACGGCCCGCCAGCTCGCTCTTCAGCGTGATCAGCGACAGCGAATGCCCCAGCAGGTCGTGCAGGTCGCGGGCGAGGCGCAGCCGCTCCTCGTTGGCGGCGAGCTGGGCGACGGTGGCGCGGGCCTCGCGCAGCGCGATGGCCGTCCGCACGAGTTCGCGTACGCCCGTCATGGCGAAGCCGCCCAGCAGCGCCGGGATCAGCAGCCCGGCCAGGAACGACCTGCCGCCCGGCGTCACGAGCGCGAGCGCCGCCATCAGCGCGGACGTGACCGGAATGGTCCAGCGGGCCATGCGCAGGGGCAGGGCCGCGCCGGACGCGATCGAGACGTACACGAAGAGGACCAGCCACTCCCGGCCGAGCGTGAGGGCGAGGACCGTGGACTGGGCGGCGAGAACCGCGAGCGAGCCGAGGATCAGGCCGTTGCGTTCGCCGCGTCCGGTGCGGAAGACCAGCAGCATGTACCAGGCCACGAAGGCGACGAGGCCGATCCAGCCGAGTACCTGGACGCCCGCGTTGTGGCCGCCGTGCAGCAGGTCGGCGACGGGCGCGCTCAGGTACACCAGCCAGATGCCGGTCCACAAGGACTTGACGACCCGTTGCCTGTGATTCTCCGGGCGCTGCCCGATGCCGACGCCGATCACGCCTTCAGCGTGTCCTTCCGGTAGAGCCAGGCCGCGCCGCCCGCGAACAGGGCGAAGAACGCGGCGAGGAGGGCGATGTCCTTGGCGTGCGGGGCCTGGCTCTGCTCGATCGCCTGCCCCAGGGCAGCGTACGCGTGGGTGGGCAGCCACTCGGCGATGTCCTGCAGCCAGGTCGGGAAGGTCGTCGTCGGCATCCACAGGCCGCCCAGCATCGACAGCCCGAAGTAGGTGATCATCGTGATCGGGCGGACCGCGTCCCCGCTGGCGAGGTAGCCGATGGCGACGCCGAGCGCGGCGAAGACGAGGCTGCCGGCCCAGATCGCGCCGGTGAGGGCGAGCCACTGCCAGGCGTCCAGGCGTACGTCCTTCACCGCGGCGGCGACGGCGAAGACGATCACGATCGACGGCAGGCTCACCACGGCGGCGCTCGCGGTCTTCGCCAGGACGTAGCCGCGGCCGGGCAGCGTGGTCAGTCGCAGCTGGCGCACCCAGCCGGATTCGCGCTCCTTGGCGATGCGTTCGCTGTTGCCCATCAGGACGGCGGTCAGGGCGCCGAAGGAGGCCATCGAGACCATCATGTACGTCGGCAGGGTGAGGCCGGTGCCCGTGACTTTCGTCGTGCTGTCGGCGCTGCCCGCGATGATCAGGAACAGCACCGACGGGTAGATCACCGAGAAGAACAGGAACTTGCGGTTGCGCAGGGCGCGGGCGAGTTCCAGCTTGATCAGGCTGTTCATGACTGCTTGGCCTCCTCGGCGGCGGTGATGGCGACGAAGGCCTGCTCCAGTCCGAGCCCGGCGACTTCGAGGTTGCGGGGGTACACCCCGAGGCCGTACAGGGCGTGGACGGTCGCGTCGGCGTCGGTGGACTGGATGCGGACGGTCTGGCCGGATATGTCGATGGTGGTGAGGAAGGGCAGGGCGCGCAGAGGGGCCTCGTCGATCGGGCCGTCGCGGAGGTCGAAGGAGATCCTGCGGGCGCCGGCCTTCGCCTTGATCTCGGCGGCCGTGCCGTCGGCCAGCAGCCGGCCTCGGTGCAGCACCAGCACGCGGTCGGCGATGGCGTCGGCCTCCTCGAGGTAGTGCGTGGCGAAGAGGACGGTCCGCCCCTGGTCGGCCTGCTCGCGCATGGTGGCCCAGAAGGCCTGGCGGGTGGAGACGTCCATGCCGGTGGTCGGTTCGTCCAGGACGATCAGATCGCTGTCGCCGGCCGTGGCGAGGGCGAAACGGACCCGCTGGGCCTGGCCACCGGACAGCTTGTTGACCTTGCGGCCGGCGATCTGCGCGATACCCGCTCGGGACAGCACATCGGCCGTGCGGTACGGCTTCGGGTGCAGGTCGCAGGCGAGCCGTACCAGCTCCGCGACCGTGACCTCGTCCATCAGTCCGCCGCTCTGCAGCATGGCGCCGACCCGCCCGGCGACGATCGCCGCGCGCGGTGCCGTGCCGAAGACGCGGACCGTGCCGTTGTCCGGCTGCTTGAGGCCGAGCAGCAGGTCGAGCGTGGTGGACTTGCCGGCCCCGTTCGGCCCCAGCAGGGCGACCGTCTCCCCGGGGTGCAGGGCGAGCGACAGCCCGTCCACGGCCCGCACGCTTCCGTACCGCTTGCTCACCTGGTCGAACCCGACCACCGGCGTGGTGGTCGCCGTAGTTGTCGTCATGCCGTCCAGGGTGGCCGCGGGGGCCCGGGGGACGGCAGTGTCGGTGATCCTGAGTGCCGGATGACAGATGTCATACGGCGGCTGTCGTACGGCGGCCCTGTGGTCGTACGACGAGAGGGCACCCGGCGTGTGCCGGATGCCCTCTCGTGGTGGCCGCGGTCTGCTCCGCTAGCTGGGGTTGGTGTCGATCACGGCCACGCGGTCGGTCTTGCTCTTCAGCGCCAGGCGCAGGGCGCCGTAGACGTCCTCGACCGTGACCGGCGTCTTCTGACCGTTGGCCCGGGCGATCAGGACGCCGTCGAAGGTGCTGCCGTAGAGCTCCTTGAGAGCGGCCGCGTCGGGGGCGTCGGTGAGCTTGCCGTCGACGGCCTTGACCCGGAGGAACTTCCACAGCGAGTTCTGCGGGCTGAACGGGATGCTGTGGGCCGCGTCCGTCTGCACCGTGACGTTGCCGGACATCGCCGGCTCGGCGAACTCCTTCATCATCCGGTCGACCTCGGCCTTCGAGACCGTCGGCTCCTTGGTGGTCGTCGGGAGCGACACCGCGGAGGCCGTGCCGGTCTCCACCTGCGTGCGGAACGCCTCTTCGACCGCCTCGGTCGACTTGGTGACGTCGACGCTCTTGCCCGCCTTGCCGTACACGGCGACGGCCTTGCCCGGCTCGAACCTGATCGTGCCGTCGGTCGCCGAGCCGGTGCCGCCGGCGGCGTCCTGCAAGGCGGCCTGCAGCTTCTCCTCGTCGACCGGCATGACCGGCTCGACGACCCGGTGCTGGCCGAACAGCGAGCCGATCACGGAGACCGGGTTGTAGTCGCTCTTCGCGGCCGTACTGACCGTGGACGTCATGTCGAACTGGAGCCCGGCCTGGTCCGGCTTGAGCGCGACGGTCTTGCCGTCCACCGACAGCTTCAGTTCCTTGTTCACCCGGCCGTCGAAGGTCTTGTTGAGCTTCTCGACGGCGTCGTCACGGGTACCGCCGCCGATGTCGACGCCGAGCACGGTGGTGCCCTTGGGCACGTCGGAGCTGTTCATCAGCAGCCCGGCGCCGTAGGCACCGGCGGCGACGACGATCACGCCGCCGGTGAGCAGCCCCAGCTTGCTGCGCCCCTTCTTCTTGGGCGCGGAGGCCGCGGACGCGTTCTGCGCACCCGGCTCGGGCAGCTTCGGGGCCGGCGGCACGGGTCCGTCGGTGTGCGCGCCCGGCGGGAAGGCCGAGTTCCGGTCGGACGGGACCACGGGGATACCGCTGGTGACGGTATGTCCGGAGACGTTGCCGGGGGCGCCGCCGTAGCCGGGGGTGCCGGGCTCGGGGGCAGGCTTCTGCGGGGTGAGGATCGCGGTGTCGTCGCTCATTCCGCCGCCGGGGCCTAGGCCGGTGGGGGGGCCGGGGGCGGGGACGGGGCCGGTGGGGGCGCCGGGGCCAGGTCCGGGGCCGGTGGGTGTGCCTGGGGCGCCGGGGGTGCCCATGCCGGGGGGGCCGCCGGGGGTGGTGGGGGTGGCTGGGCCGGTGGGGCCGTGGGGTCCATCGGGTCCGGTGGGTCCGTGGGGTCCGGTGGGTCCATGGGGTCCGGTGAGACCGTGGGATCCGGTGAGACCGTGGGATCCGGTGGGACCGTGGGATCCGGTGAGACCGCTCAGGCCGTCGGAGCCGCTGCTGACGGGCGGCACGAGGGGGCCGTCGCCGGTGACCGGACCGCTTGTCGGGCCCGCGGGGCCCTGCGGGCCACCGGGGCCGCTGGAGCCGCCGGAGCCGTTCGGCCCGTTGAAGCCGTTGGGGCCGTTCTGGCCGACGTAACCGCCCTGGCCGTTCTGGGCGGCGGCACCCTGGCTGCCGTAGCCGCCCTGGCCGCCTGGAGCGCCGTAACCGCCCTCACCGGTCTGGCCGCCCGGGCCGCCGAACCCGTTCTGGCCCCCGCCGTAACCGTTCTGGCTGCTCTGACCGCTCTGGCCGTTCTGGCCGTCCTGCGCGCCCGGGCCGCCGTTGCCGTTCTCCGCGAAGTACGGCAGGTCGTCGCGGCGCGACTCGCCGGGGCGGGAGCCGTTGCCCAGGGGGCCTCCGGCCAGCGCCTCGGTGACGTCGAAGGAGCCGGTGCCGCCGCCGTGCCCGGGGGCCACGGGGCCGCCCGTGGCACCGGGGAGCCCGGAACCGTTCGTGCCGCCGGGACGGGAGCCGCCCGACACGTTCATGGAACCGACGACGCCGCCCGGGCGAGCGCCACCGGGACGCGCACCACCGGGCGCGCCCGGACCGGCACCAGTACCGGCACCCGTACCGGAAGCGGCACCGGAGGCACCCGAACCGCCCGGCAGCCCCGCCCCGTTGGTGGAGCCGCCGCCCTGACCGCCCTTGCCGGGCCCGGACTTGCGGGGTGCGAACCAGTCGCTCGTCTTCTCCTCGCCCGACGGCGAGGGCTCGCCCGGCGGCTCGACGGTGCCCGTGGACGGGGCGGGGGCCGGCGCCGATGCCTCGGCGTCCGCGCTGCTGTCGTCGGCGGCTTCGACTGTCTCGCCGACGGGCTTGCGCACGACGACCGGTGGAATGGGCCGCGATCCGGGGATGTTGATCCGGATGCGGGTCGTCAGCGTGGTCTCGGTCTTGCGTTCCTCCGGCCGCGCGGCCGAACGGCCCGCGTCCGGACTGCCGTCGGAAGCCGTGGGCGTCCCGTACGGCGGCGTGCCCGAGGGGTATGCGGCTCCGCCGCGCCCGTTGGGCCCGGAGGACGGACTGTCAGTTTCACGACTCAAGGCAGGTTCTCCCGGTTGGCTCCGCCGCCCGCGTTACGACCTCTCTCGGGCGACTCGGCGGCGCGCACCACCATACTGGCCACGTCTGGCGCATATCCCACGACCGCTAGGGAAACCATCACGGGACTCGCACGGACTCGGTGCGGCGAAGTGGTACGTCACTTGCCAAGTCGGACGGCGTCCCCGTCTGGTTGCCGCCCCTGAGCGAGGGTGGCGCAGATCACAGCCACAGCCATGCCGCCGAGCAGGAAGAGATAGGAGCCGCTTTCCGCGGCGAAGACGAAATCCCCTTCCGGTCGACTGGCGGTGAGCAGGATGACCGCGATCATCCAGCCGCCGGCGGGCGCGACGGCCCCACCCCGGCTGCCGGCCGCCCGCGCCCCGCCCAGGCAGAGCCCGGCCTCACCGGCGAGCGCGAGCAGCAGCCCGCCCGGGAACCAGCCGCTCTGCACCAGCGCCCCGGCGATGCCGACGACCACGCCGAGCACGAAGAGCCCCAGGTAGGCGGCGGCCCGCCCGAGGGAGGGGCGGTGCAACGGCTGCGCCAGCATCGAAGAACGTTCTGCGGACTTCATCACGCCTCCTCGATCCCGGCGATTCCGGGGATTCCGGCGATTTCATTGAGCCCGTTAATGCCGGCGATTCCGGCGAACAGATCGCTCTCCCGAGAGCCGGAGGCCGCCGGCTCCCCCCGCACCAACTCGTAGTACTCGGTGCTGAAGACGGGCTGGGCGAGCTCGTTGGAGAGCACGAAGTACGGCTCGGCCACCGTGACCTGGGTGGCGTGCGCGCGCATCGCGGCGGCCTTGGCGGCGGCGTACGCGCTGCCGTCGATCTCGGTGGTGATGACCTCGTCGTCGACCACGCCCGGCACGTCGTCGAGGACACCGGCCTTGGTGAAGGGGAGGCCGGGCAGGTCCCGCTGAAGCGCCGCGAAGGCGTCTTCGGCGACGGAGCGCGGTACGCGGTTCCAGTAGACCTTGGCGATCTCCCAGCCGGCCTCTGCGGCCAGCTCCACGGCCCGCATGGCCACACGGTGTGCCTGGACGTGGTCGGGATGCCCGTACCCGCCATTGGGGTCATAGGTGACAAGCACCTGGGGCCGCACATCGAGGATCACCTCGACGAGATACCGAGCCGCCTCGTCGACGTCGGCCTGCCACAGGCAGGCCGGGTCATCGTTGTCGGTGAGGCCCATCATCCCGGAGTCCTGGTAGCGCCCGGAGCCGCCCAGCCGCCGGAAGTCCTCGACGCCGAGCGCGCGCATCGCGGCCGTGAGCTCACGCAGCCGGTGCTCGCCAAGGGCGGCGCCGGTCAGATGCGCGAGCTCGGGCGGAATGACCTCGCCGCGCTCGCCGAGGGTGCAGGTGACCAGGGTCACCCGGGCGCCCTCGGCCGCGTACTTGGCCATGGTCGCGCCGTTGTTGATCGACTCGTCGTCCGGGTGCGCGTGCACCAGCAACAGACGCCGGGCGGGCAGTTCCGTCATGCGCCCACCCTACGAGGCACTCGCCCTGCCCTCACTACCTCCCCGGCGCTGGAGGCATGGACCTCCTTCGTGTCCGGCGTTTGCAGGTTGGCCGTGGGGCCGCCCGCTTCTTTGCCAGTGTCGTGCTTCCACGACCCGAGTAAAGGGCGCTCCGCTGTCGCTCCGCGTCGCCTTCGGCGATCGGCCTGCGGCCGACCCTTGACTCGGCTCGCTCCAGCACGGGTGAGAAGCGAGCGGGCGGCCCGGAGGGATGGGTGGCCCAGGTGGG
Organism: Streptomyces sp. NL15-2K; assembly: GCF_030551255.1. Lineage (GTDB taxonomy): Bacteria > Actinomycetota > Actinomycetes > Streptomycetales > Streptomycetaceae > Streptomyces. The sequence continues at coordinate 7,604,879 of NZ_CP130630.1, read as the reverse complement.
GGTCCCTTGGGTTGGTTGGGGGCTGGGCCGGGGTTCAGGGGGCGCGCTCGCGCCTCGCCAGCACGCCGGGCCGGCTTGGCGGCGAGGGGTGAGTGGGCGGCTGAGGCGCGCTGGCTGGGGGGCGGCACGCCGGGTCGGCTTAGCGACGAGCGGTGGGTGGGCGGCTGGGGGCGCACCGGTCGGGTGGCGGCACGCCGGGCCGCCTCAGCGGCGATCGGTGGGTGGGCGGCTGGGGGCGCGCTGGCTGGGGCGGGACGCCGGGTGGACTCAGCGACGTGCGGTGAGTGGTGGTTGGGGGCGCACCGGTCGGGTGGCGGGACGCCGGGCCGCCTCAGCGGCGATCGGTGGGTGGGCGGCTGGGGGCGCACCTGCCGGGCGGCGGCACGCCGGGGCAGTCCAGCGTGTGTGGCTGGTGGGTGGCTGCGGGCGCGCTGGCTGGGGCGGGACGCCTGGTGGGCTCAGCGGATGGCGGGCCGGTGGGCGGCGCCGGGTGCGCACCAGCGGGGCCGGGTCCTTCGGGCCGACTCGGCGGACGTGACCACCGACGGCCTGTGGGTGGCTGGGGGCGCGTCGGCCGAGTGGCGGTACGCCGGGGCCGGTTTTGGCGACTGGCGGCCGGGGATGCGCGGGAGTGGCGGCACGCCCGGTGGGCGCAGTGGGTGGCGGGCCGGTGAGTGGTGGGCGGGTGCGGGGGCGTGCACCGGGTGGGCCGGTCGGTCCCTTTGGCCCGGTTGGTCCGGCTCAGCGGCTGCCGAGAGATCGCGGCGTCGGACAAATCGGTCACCCGCCCGGTAATTGGCAGATCTGTTCCACCTGCACGGCCACGTGACCTGACCCTATGAGGGCCGGGCCCCCTTCCCTGCTCAGCCCGGTGATTCCTATCGTCCGGGTATGCACGAGCTCAGGAAGGAGGCCCTCAATGTCTGTCTACGTCGGTATCGACGTGCACCGCAAGCGGTCGCAGATTGCGGTGGTCGAGGACGATGGCGCGGTGCGGGTGAACCGGAACGTGCCCAATGGGGTGGAGCCGGTGCTGTCGGTGATCGGGGATCTTCCGATCGGTGCGCCGGTCGCCTTCGAGGCCGCCTACGGCTGGGGCTGGCTGGTGGAGCTGCTGGAGGACTACGGCTTCGAGCCGCACCTGGTGCACCCGCTGCGGTGCAAGGCCATCGCCTCCGCCCGGCTGAAGAACGACAAGGTGGACGCGGCGACCCTCGCGCAGCTGCTGCGCGCGGATCTGCTGCCGGAGGCATGGATCGCCCCGCTGGGCGTGCGGCAGCAGCGGGCCCTGGTGCGGCACCGCTGCCAGCTGGTCCGTCTGCGCACGCTGCTGCGCAACCGCGTCCACGCCGTCCTGGCGGATTACGGCTGCGACCGCCCGGGCAGCTATTTCACCTCCCCGGGACGGGCCTGGCTGGAGGGCCTTGATCTGCCGGACGCCTCGCGCCGCGTGGTCGACGACCTCCTCGGTCTGATCGACGCCCTCAAAGAACCCATCGACGCTCTCGATGAACAACTGGTCGCGCACGCGCGCGGTGATCCGCGGGTCAAAGCCCTCACCCAGCTGCCCGGCGTGGGCACGCTCACCGCCCTGATCATCGCAGCCGAGATCGGCGACGTCACCCGCTTCCCCTCCGCCCGCAAGCTCGCTGCCTGGGCCGGGCTCACCCCCACCGTCCGCAGCTCCGACCTCACCGTCCGGCACGGTCACATCTCCAAGCAGGGCTCGCCCTGGCTGCGGTGGATCTTGTGCGAGGCAGCCCAGACCGCGAAACGTTCACCGGACTTCGCCGCTACTTACCAGCGCCTCGCCCACCGCCGCGGCAAGAAGATCGCCACCACCGCGATCGCCCGCCGCCTGCTGGCCCGCGCCTACCACCTCCTGCGCGCCGTCCCAGCCCCACACGACCGGCAGGGGGCCCGATGACGCTGACCGACAACAACCGCCAGGGGCGGCCGAAGACACCGGGTGAGCTCGTAAAACCCCATGAGACGGCCTCGCGGCCGCGCTCGATGACCTGACTGAGCAGCCCGGATCCCCGAACCACGGTCATGGCGCCGGCCTGTCCAGCCGGACGCCGAATGGGTGGATGTGAGACCACTCCGCCGGCCACAAGAGCATCGGGGACGTCAACGACCGCAGCCCTGAACATCCGTGACGCTTCCTCGGCGTCCGAGCCGGAGGCCGACGAGCGGCGGTCGGGACCGCGAGGAAGCTCCACAAGGAAAACGCCCCGGCATCCAACCGAAAGGCCGCAGGCGGTGGCCGTCTACGACCCTTGACAGGCCCGGCCCTCATGGGTGGGGTTTTCCTTCCCGGGGGTGGAACAGATCTGCCAATTACCGGGCGGGGACGTCCTCGCGGGGCCCGTGGGGCGAAGCCGCCCGGACGGGGCGGTCATCGCCCTGCTGACCGCAGTCGCTGAGCCCACTCGCTGAGCCCACTCGCTCAGCCGGTCCGGTGTGTCCCCGCTCCGCCGACGCGCACCGCCGCCACCCACTCACCGGTCTCACCGGTCGTCGCTCAGCCGACCCGGCGTGCCACCCGGCCGGGGCGGCCCAGCCCCAGGCGCGGATGGGCCGTTCGTCGCTGAGGCGACCCGGCGTGCTGGCGAGACGCGACCGCGCCCCCTGAACCCCGGCCCACCCCCCAACCAACCCAAGGGACCCTCACCTGGGCCACCCATCCCTCCGGGCCGCCCGCTCGCTTCTCACCCGTGCTGGAGCGAGCCGAGTCAAGGGTCGGCCGCAGGCCGATCGCCGAAGGCGACGCGGAGCGTCAGCGGAGCGCCCTTTACTCGGGTCGTGGAAGCACGACACTGGCAAAGAAGCGGGCGGCCCCACGGCCACCTGAAACGGGGCTCCGCCGAATCGCCCCCGCAGGCCCATGCAGCGGCTGCTCGGCCACGCCCTGGACCTCGCCTTGTCCCTGGCCCAGGCCCAGGCCTTGGCCTGGGCCTGGGCCACTCAGAACGGGCCATCGCCCTCGCGCAGGCCAGGAGCAGGCCCAGGACCTCAGAACTTAATGCTTCCGATCATGCCCGCGATGTTCGTCGTCAGCTCGCTGATCGTCGGGGCGACCGTCGAGGACGCGAGGTAGAAGCCGAGGAGGATGCACACGACCGCGTGCCCGCCCTTCAGCCCTGACTTCTTGATCAGAAGGAAGACGATGATCGCCAGCAGCACCACCGCCGAAATCGAGAGTGCCACGGCGGCTCACCTCCAAAGAACCCAGGGACGTGGGGATCGGACGGGTCGGACGGGATCGAACAGGGTCGGACGGGGTCGGACGGGTCGGGACCATGAGGCAGATAGATCCATGAAATCCGTACAGCAGCCAGCGGGTTGATACCCACCATGCGCCAATGATCATAACTATCCATACGCGCGCATCGATCGGCGCACTGCCGCACAAGGGGGCGCATGGCCAATATGGTCATGGCATGACCACCGAGCCTGACTCTTTTCCCCGTCGGCACGCCCGTACCCAGCGCTTCACGCTGGGCGCGCCGCGCGCGTTCAGCGTGGCGCCGGACGGTTCCCGTGTCGTCTTCCTGCGTTCGAGCTCCGGCACGGACCGGGCCAACGCGCTGTGGGTGCTCGACCTGACGGAGGGCGGGGAGCGCGTGGCCGCCGACCCGCGCGCCCTCCTGGGCGGCGACGCGGAGCACCTCTCGCCGGAGGAACGAGCACGGCGTGAACGCAGCCGCGAGGGCGGCGCCGGCATCGTCGGCTACGCCACCGACACGGCCGTGGAGTTGGCCTCTTTCGCCTTGTCAGGGCGGCTTTTCGCGGCCGAGCTGCGGGCCGGTACGGCACGTGAGCTGCCCGTTGCCGGGCCGGTGATCGACCCCCGCCCCTCCCCCGACGGGCGGCACATCGCGTACGTCGCGCAGGGCGCCCTGCGGGTCGTGGGCGCCGAGGGCGAGGGCGACCGGGTGCTCGCCGAGCCGGACGCGGAGCAGGTCACGTACGGTCTGGCCGAGTTCATCGCGGCCGAGGAGATGGGCCGGTCACGGGGCTTCTGGTGGTCGCCGGAGTCGGACCGGCTGCTGGTGGCGCGCGTGGACGACACGCCGGTGCGACGATGGTGGATCTCCGATCCGGCCGACCCCGAGCGTGAGCCACACCACGTGCCGTATCCGGCGGCGGGCACGGACAACGCGGACGTGCGGCTGTTCGTGATCGGCCTGGACGGGGTGCGCACGGAGGTTGTCTGGGACCGGGCGCGCTACCCGTATCTGGCGCATGTGCACTGGTCAGCGGCGGGTGCGCCGCTGCTGCTCGTACAAGCGCGCGACCAGCGCAGTCAGCTGTTCCTGGCGGTGGATCCGGAGACCGGCGCTACCCGGATGGTGCACGCGGACGAAGATCCAGTTTGGCTGGAACTTTTCCCTGGGGTGCCGTGCTGGAGCCCCTCCGGGCAGCTGGTCCGCATCGCCGACGAGGGCGGTGCGCGGGTGCTCGCGGTCGGGGAACGGCCGCTGACGGGAGCCCAGTTGCACGTGCGTGCGGTGCTGGACGTCTCCGACGACGACGTGCTGGTCTCGGCGTCGGCGGGCGAGGAGGCCGAGGCCCCGGAGACCGGCGAGGTGCACGTCTACCGGGTCAACGAACTCGGCATGGAGCGCGTCTCGCAGGAGCCCGGTGTGCACTCGGCGGTACGCGCCGGGGGCGTGATCGTGCTGGTGTCCGCGACACTCGGCCGACCGGGCGCCCGGGCTCAGGTGCTGCGCGACGGAAAACGAACGGCGACCATCACCTCGTACGCCGAAGATCCCGGTCTGTCCCCGCGCGTGATTCTCACCGAGGGGGGCGCACGGCGAATCCCGTGCGCCGTGCTTATGCCTACGGACTACCCCCATGACACTCCCGGCGACAGGCCTGGCGACATTCCCGGCGGCACTCCCGGCGGCATTCCCCGCGGGACCCCCCTTCCCGTGCTCCTGGATCCCTACGGCGGTCCGCACGGCCCGCGCGTGGTCGCCGCGCACAACGCGCACCTCACCTCGCAGTGGTTCGCCGACCAGGGTTTCGCGGTGGTCGTCGCCGACGGCCGCGGCACCCCCGGCCGCTCTCCCGCCTGGGAGAAGGCCGTCCACCACGACTTCACGGTCTCCCTGGACGACCAGATCGACGCGCTCCAGGACCTCGCGAAGTCGTACCCCCTCGACCTGACCCGGGTGGCGATCCGCGGCTGGTCCTACGGCGGCTGGCTGGCCGGCCTCGCGGTGCTGCGCCGACCGGACGTCTTCCACGCGGCCGTCGCGGGCGCCCCGGTCACGGACTGGCGGCTGTACGACACCCATTACACGGAGCGGTACCTGGGCGACCCGGCCGCGCACCCGGAGTCGTACGCGAAGAGTTCGCTCGTCACCGACGAGGGGCTCTCCTCCCCCGCCGAGCCGCACCGGCCGCTGATGATCGTGCACGGCACGGCCGACGACAATGTCGTGTTCGCCCACGCCCTGCGCCTGTCCTCCGCGCTCCTGGCCGCCGGCCGCCCGCACGAGGTGCTGCCGCTGTCCGGGGTGACGCACATGACCCCGCAGGAGCAGGTCGCGGAGAACCTGCTGTTGCTCCAGGTGGACTTCCTCCGGCGCGCTCTCGATCTGGGCTGAGCAGCGACACTCCACAGAGCGCCGCAACCATCAATTGAGGAACCACGACGAAGCACCAGCCACGTCCGCGAGAGCGGCGCCGGTTTAGGCGCAAAAAGGGGCAACGGGCCGGAGCGACATGGCGCGCTCCGGCCCGTTTACGGCACCCGCACGGCCGTACGTTGTTCAGATTGACGCGTCCGTATATCGGGATCGGGTCAGCTGAGTTGCCTGCGTGTTAACGCAGTTGGTAGGCATTTGTGCGGTTATCCCGGCCCTTTCGCTCCGCGAAGTGGCACGCCGAGTCATGCGCCGCCGGCCCGCTCTCCAACCGGAACCCGTCCGGCACCGCCAGCGCCGGCACCTCCACGGCACACCGTTCCTGGGCCTTCCAGCAGCGGGTGCGGAAGCGGCAGCCGGAGGGGATGTTCGTGGGGGACGGGACGTCGCCCGCGAGGATGATGCGTTCGCGGTGTTCACGGTCCTCCGGGTCCGGCACGGGGACCGCGGAGAGCAGTGCCTGGGTGTAGGGGTGCGTCGGATGGTCGTAGATCTCGACGTCGTCGCCGATCTCCACGATCCGCCCGAGGTACATGACCCCGACCCGGTCCGAGATGTGCCGGACGATCGACAGGTCGTGCGCGATGAAGACGTAGGAGAGGTCGAACTCGCTCTGCAGGCTCGCCATCAGGTTGATGACCTGCGCCTGGACCGAGACGTCCAGGGCCGAGACGGGCTCGTCGGCGACGATCACCTCGGGGCGCAGCGCCAATCCCCTCGCGATGCCGATGCGTTGGCGCTGGCCGCCGGAGAACTGGTGGGGGTAGCGGTTGATGTACTCCGGGTTCAGGCCGACCACGTCCAGGAGTTCCTGGACCTTCCGCCGCCGGTCGCCCTTCGGGGCCACCTCCGGGTGGATGTCGTACGGCTCCCCGACGATGTCCCCCACCGTCATCCGGGGGTTGAGCGAGGTGTACGGGTCCTGGAAGACCATCTGGATGTTGCGGCGTACGGCCTTCAGGGCGCGGCCGGACAGCTTGGTGATGTCCTCGCCCTTGTACTTGATCGTCCCGGCCGTCGGCCGTTCCAGGTTGACCAGCATCTTGGCGACCGTCGACTTGCCGCAGCCGGACTCGCCGACGATGCCCAGGGTTTCGCCGCGGTGCAGCTCGAAGTCGACGCCGTCGACCGCCTTCACCGCGCCGACCTGCTTCTTGAAGAGGACGCCCGTGGTGAGCGGGTAGTGCTTGTACAGCCCGCTGACCTCCAGAATCGGCTCAGCCATGCAGGCACTCCCTCCAGAAGTGGCAGGCGCTCCCCCGGTCCTCGGACACGTCGTGGAGCGGTGGTACGTCGGTTCGGCACAGGTCCTGGGCCGTCGGGCAGCGGGGGTTGAAGGCGCAACCGGGCGGGATGTTCGTGAGGTTGGGAGGCAGGCCCTTGATCGCGTAGAGCTCCTGGCCCTTCTGGTCCAGGCGCGGGATGGAGTCCAACAGGCCCTGGGTGTAGGGGTGGGCGGGCGCCTTGTAGAGGTCGTGCACCGGCGCCGACTCCACGATCCGGCCCGCGTACATCACGGCGATCCGGTCGGCCACGTCCGCGACGACGCCCAGGTCGTGGGTGATCAGGATCAGCCCCATGTCGTACTCGCGCCGCAACTCGGCGAGCAGGTCCATGACCTGGGCCTGGACCGTCACGTCGAGGGCCGTGGTCGGTTCGTCGGCGATGATCAGTGCCGGTTCGAGGGCCAGCGCCATCGCGATCATGATGCGTTGGCGCATGCCTCCCGAGAACTGGTGCGGGTACTGCTTCACCCGTTCCCTGGCCGCGGGGATGCGGACGCGGTCCATCAGCTCCACGGCCTTCGCCCGCGCGTCCTTCTTCGACATGCCCCGGTGGACCACGAACATCTCGCCGAGCTGATCGCCGACGCTCAGCACGGGGTTCAGCGAGGACAGTGCGTCCTGGAAGATCATCGCCATCTCGGCGCCCCGGACCTTCCGCCGCTCCTCCTCCTTCAGCTTCAGGAGGTCCTTGCCCTGGAAGAGGATCTCGCCGCCGGTGATCCGCCCGGGAGGCATGTCGAGGATCCCCATCACCGCCTGGGCGGTCACCGACTTGCCGGAGCCGGACTCGCCGAGCACGGCGAGCGTCTCGCCCGCGTCCACGGCGTAGCTGACGCCGTTGACGGCCTTGGCGACGCCGTCCCGGGTCCGGAACTCCACGTGCAGGTCACGCACTTCGAGCAGCATGACGGCGGCTCACCTCAGCTTCGGGTCGAGGGCGTCGCGCACCGCGTCGCCGAGCATGATGAACGCGAGCACGGTGAGCGCGAGCGCCCCGGCCGGCCAGAGCAGCATGTGCGGGGCCTGCCGGATGTAGGCGGACGCCGAGGAGATGTCGATCCCCCAGCTGACCGTCGGCGGCTTCAGCCCGACACCGAGGTACGACAGGGTCGCCTCCAGCGCGATGTACGTACCGAGCGCGATGGTCGCCACGACGATGACGGGCGCGACCGCGTTGGGGGTGATGTGCCTGAGCAGCAGGCGGGTGTTGGAGGCGCCCAGTGCCCGGGCGGCCTGCACGTAGTCGTTCTGCCGGGCGGTGATGACGGAGCCGCGGGCGATGCGGGAGATCTGCGGCCAGCCCAGCAGCACCATGAATCCGATCACGGGCCAGACGGTGCTGCTGGTGACGACCGACAGCAGCACCAGGCCGCCGAGCACGACCGGGATCGCGAAGAAGACGTCGGTGATCCGGGACAGGATCGAGTCCCAGATCCCGCCGAAGAATCCGGCGAGCCCGCCGAGGACCGAGCCCAGGACGGCGACCCCCAGCGTGGCGCAGACGCCGACCGTGACGGACGTACGGGCGCCGTGGACGGTGCGCGTGTAGACGTCACAGCCCTGGCCGTCGAAGCCGAAGGGATGGCCGGGCTGCGAGCCCTCCTGGGCCTTGGCGAGGTCGCACTTGAGGGGGCTGCCGGAGGCGATCAGGGACGGCCAGAGGGAGATGACGACGAGGAAGAGGATGACCAGGCCGGAGACGATGAAGACGGGGTTGCGGCGCAGGTCGTGCCAGGCATCGGACCACAGGGAGCGGGCCCGTCCGTCGGGGACGGCTGAGGAAGTTTGTTCGAGGGTCGCCCCCTCGGAGGTCGCGAGGTCCATCGCGCCGCCCATGCCCGTCCCGGCGATGGCTCCCTCGGGCTCATAGGACTGCTGCTCAGGCATAACGGATCCTGGGGTCGAGGACGGCGTACAGGAGGTCGACGAGCAGGTTGGCGACCAGGAACACCAGGACGAGGACCGTCACGAAGCCGACGACGGTTTGGGTGTTCTGGCGGAGAATCCCCTGGTAGAGCTGATAGCCGACGCCGTGGATGTTGAAGATGCGCTCGGTGACGATCGCTCCGCCCATCAGGGCGCCGATGTCCGTGCCGATGAAGGTGACCACGGGGATCAGCGAGTTGCGCAGCAGGTGCCGGGTGATGACCCGTCGTCGGGGGAGCCCCTTGGCCACCGCCGTACGCACATAGTCGGATCTCCGGTTCTCCGCGATCGATGTGCGGGTCAGCCGGGTCACGTAGGCGAGCGAGACCGAGGCGAGGACCAGGCCAGGCACGATCAGCTCGCCGAACGTGGCGTCCGTCGACACCGACGGTCTGGTCCAGCCCCACTCGACGCCGAGGAGCAGTTGGAGCAGCAGCCCGGTGACGAAGGTGGGGACGGAGATCACGACGAGGGTGACCATCAGGACGGAGGTGTCGACGGGGCGTCCGCGCCGAAGTCCCGTGACGACGCCCAGGGTGATGCCGATGACGATCTCGAAGAGGATCGCCACGATCGTCAGCCGGAGGGTGACGGGGAACGCCGTCGACATCAGCTCGGTGACCTTCTGGCCGTTGAACGCGGTGCCGAAGTCGCCGGTGAAGACGTTGCCCATGTAGGTCAGGTACTGCTGCCAGACCGGCTGGTCGAGACCGAACTCCCGCTTGAGCTGAGCGGCCGTCGCCGGGTCGCACTGCCGTTCGCCGCACAGGCCCGCGACGGGGTCACCCATCACGTTCACCATGAGGAAGATCAGCAGGGTGGACCCGACGAAGACCGGGATCATCTGGAGCAGCCGCCGGGCGACGTACCGTCCCACGGGGCCTCAGCCGACCTTGATCTGGTCGTACACCGGGACGCTGAAGGGGTTGAGCTTCACGTCGGACAGCCGCTGCGAGTAGCCGGCGCTGCCGTTCTGGTACCAGAGCGGGATCGCGCCCATGTGGTCCCTGAGAACCTCCTCGGCCTGCCGGAACTTCTCCACCGCCGCCCCCGCGTCGGTCTCGGCGTTGGCCTCGTCGACGAGCTTGTCGAACTCCTTGTTGGTCCACTTGCCGTCGTTGGAGGAGGCGCCCGTGTAGTAGAGCGGCTGGAGGAAGTTCTGGATCAGCGGGTAGTCCATCTGCCAGCCGGCGCGGAACGGGCCGGGCATCTTCTCGTCACTCATCCGGTTGCGGAAGTCGGCGAAGGTGCCGATCGGGTTGCCGACGCAGGCCTTGTCGTTGTCGAGGGCGTTGTTGATGGAGTTGCAGACCGCGTCGACCCACTGCCGGTGGGAGCCGCTGTCCGCGTTGTACGTGATCCTGAGCCGCCCGCCGGGCAGCCCGCCGCCCTCCTCGATCAGCTTCCTGGCCGCGTCGGGGTCGTACGCGCAGGCGTCCCCGCACAGGCCTGCCTGGTAGCCGCCGTCCTCGCCGAGGACCGGGGAGGTCCAGTCGGTGGCGGGGGTGCGGGTGTTGTGGAAGATGGTGTCGGTGATCTGCCGGCGGTTGATCGCCCGGGACAGGCCGGTGCGGACCTTCTCCATGCCGGGCTTGTTCCAGGCCTTGTCGTAGTACGGGAAGGCGAGGGTCTGGATGATGCCGGCCGGGGTGTTGATGTACCGGTCGCCGAGGTCGTTCTGAGCGTTCCTCAGCTGGGAGGCCGGGATGTCGTCGGCGAGGTCGAGGTTGCCGGCCAGCAGGTCGGTGTAGGCGGTGTTGTTGTCGGTGTAGACCTTCAGGTCGACGCCGCCGTTTCGTGCCTTGTCCTCGCCGGGGTAGGCATCCCACGCCCGCAGGGACATCTGCGAGCCCTTGATGTACGACTCGACGGTGTACGGGCCGTTGCCGATCGGCTTGCGCACCCAGGCGTCGTGGTCGTCGAAGAAGGCCCTGGGCAGCGGGGCGAAGGCGTTGTAGCCGAGGGTGTCCGGGAAGCCCGAGAACTTCTGGCCGAGCCTGACGGTGAGGGTCCTGTCGCCGGTGACCGTCAGGCCGGAGAGCGTGTCGGCGCTCTGTTTGCCGCCGTCCTCCGGGTGGACCTTGTCGTAGCCCTCGATGTATCCGAAGAAGTAGGCGTTCTTCTGATTGTTCCTCAGACCGGCCCCGTAGTTCCAGGCGTCGACGAAGGACTTGGCGGTGACGGCCTCGCCGTTGCTGAACGTCCAGCCGTCCTTGACGGTGATGGTGAAGTTCCGCGAGTCCGAGGTCTCGATCTTCTCGGCGAGCATGTTCTCGGCCTCGCCGGTCTCCGGGTCGTACCGCTTCAGGCCCCGGAAGATCATGTCGAGGACCTTGCCGCCCTGTACCTCGTTGGTGTTGGCCGGCTCGAGCGGGTTCTGCGGGTCTCCCCAGGAGGAGCTGAGCACCGTACCGCCGGCCCCGGCACTGTCGCCGCTCCCGCCCCCGCAGGCCGTCGCGGCGAGGGCTGCCGCCGCCGCGCAGGCGGCCCGTCTGGCGTGCCTGGCTCCACGCATGGAGTGCCTCCTCATGCTGATCCGTTACCGGCAAATATCCGGGCAATCAGCGCGAAGCGCACACGTACCCCACCTTTGGAGGGATCTGCCATCCGGATGCACGCGTCCGAACGGGGTGACGAGACGGAGGATCCGCAACCGTGTTCATCGATCTTCACCTGAACGTGCAATGGATCTTCGCCATCCGATGCCGAACCGTTGGATTACGACCCCTCGGTGTACGCATTTTGGTACGAAGGTGTCCGCATACCGAACCGCTTGCCGGGTTAGCCCGTTTGGTCGGATGTAAGACACGGGTCTATTACAGCGCGCTACACGCGTAGCTACGGGAGGGTCAAGCGGAGGTAAAGAACGTAAAGAGGAACCCAAGTTGAACGAGATTTTATTGACCTTGAACTAATTGCGTTGAAAAAGTCCGGCGTAGCCCGTAGGGGAGTGCCCTGCGGAGTCATTCAGACCCTCCCTGGGCCAGGAGCACCATGACCCTCCCAACTTCATCTGCGGCTGTTCCGCTCGAGGTGACCGACGACAGCGTCGTGAAGTCGCCCTCGCCCTCCACCCCACAGGGCAACGAGAGCCGCTCCCCCGGTCGCCTGGCCTGGAACCGCTTCAAGCGGGACCGCACCGGCGTCATTTCGGCGTACGTCGTGATCTTCTTCTTCGTGATCGCGCTCGCCGCCCCGCTGATAGCGAAGCTGTACGGCAAGGATCCGTACACCACTTACGCCAGTCAGCGCCCGGAGCTGCTCAACGCCTTCTCCTACCCCGCGGGTCCGAACGGCGGTATGAGCTCGGAGTTCTGGTTCGGCATCGAGCCCCAACTCGGCCGTGACGTCTTCACCTTCCTGCTCTACGCGATCCGCACCTCGCTGGGCATCGCCGTGGCCACCACCCTGCTCACCGCCTTCCTCGGCGTGGTCATCGGTGTCACCGCGGGCTACCTGGGCGGCAAGACCGACTACCTGGTCGGCCGGATCATGGACATCGTCCTGTCGTTCCCCTCCACGCTGTTCTTCATCGCCTTCATGCCGGTCGTCTACGGCCTCTTCGTCGCCCCCGACGAGAACATCCCGACCTGGCTGCGGGCCACCGCGCTGATCCTGGTCCTCTCCGCCTTCGGCTGGGCCTCGATCGCCCGACTCCTGCGCGGCCAGGTACTCGGCCTGCGTGAGCGGGAGTTCGTCGAGGCCGCCAAGGTCACGGGCGCGTCACCGCGGCGCATCATCTTCAAGGAACTGCTGCCCAACCTGTGGACCCCGATCATCATCCAGTCCACGCTGATGCTTCCGGCCTTCGTCACGGCGGAGGCGGGTCTCGCCTTCCTCGGCGTCGGCATGATCGACCCGACCCCGGACTGGGGCGTCATGATCCAGCGAGGTGCCGAGTTCTACACCGAGGACATCACCTTCATGCTCTTCCCGGGCCTGTCGATGGTGATCTTCGTCCTCGCGTTCAACCTGCTCGGCGACTCGGTGCGTGACGCGCTCGACCCGAAGTCCAAGCGGTAGCCCTCCGTGCCGGAGGCCCCAGACCCATCACCGGTCCGGCTCAACGACGTCCGGCTGGTCCACTCGTCCCGATTGACTCACTAGGCAGGCTCACCATGTCCTTTTCCCGCAGAAACTTCCTGATCGCCACCGGGGTGGCCGCAGCCTCGTCGTCGGTGCTGACCGCCTGCGGCGGCAGCAGCTCCGGCGGCTCCGGGCAGAACGACGCCCCCAAGGTCAGCGGCTCCAAGACCATGGAGATCCCGGTCGGCACCAAGGCCGACTCGACCGGCCCGGCGCCGGAGGTCAAGGGCGCGGTCAAGGGCGGGACGATCTACTCGCTGGACCAGTTCGACATGGACCACCTGGACCCGGCGCAGATCTACGTCTCGACCGAGGGCGCCATCACCCGGCCGATCATGCGTGGCCTGACGGGCTACAAGATCGACGAGAAGGGCGGCGCCACCCTGGTCGGCGACGCCGCGACCGACGCCGGCACGATGAAGGACGGCGGCAAGACCTGGTCCTTCACCCTGAAGGACGGTCTGAAGTGGGAGGACGGCTCGGACGTCTCCATGGACGACATCCGCCACACCTTCGAGCGCCTCTTCGCCTCGTTCATCACCGAGGGTCCGCGCTACGTCCAGAATTGGCTGGTCGGCGGCGACAAGTACAAGGGACCCTTCGAGGGCAAGAGCCTCGACTCGGTCGAGATCGACGGCAAGACCGTCACCTTCCGCCTCACCGAGCCCCGCACCGACTTCAACTACACGCTCGCCATGCCCGGTTACTCCCTGGTGTCGAAGGCGAAGGACACCAAGGAGAAGTACGACAAGAAGCCGTTCTCCTGCGGCCCGTACAAGATCCAGAGCCGTAGCATCGGCAAGCAGATGACCTACGTGCGCAACGAGCACTGGGACCCGAAGACCGACTCGATCCGCAACGCCTACCCGGACAAGTTCGTCTTCCAGTTCGGCTACGAGCTGCTGGCCTCGACCGACCGCTACATCGCGGACAAGGGCAACGACCAGTACTCGATGTCGATCTTCAACGAGGTCGCCCCCGAGCGCATCGCCCAGGTCCTCACCAACGCCACGCTGAAGAAGCGCGTCCTCATCCAGGTCGACACGGTCACCTACTACTGGCCGATCAACATGACCCGCGTCAAGGACCTCAAGGTCCGCCAGGCCATCAACCACGCCTGGCCGCACCAGCAGATCCAGACCATCCAGGGCGGCGCCTCCACCAGCGAGGTCGCCACCACGATCCTCAGCCCGGTGACCCCCGGCTACACCAAGTTCGACCTCTACGGCGTGACCAAGAAGCCCGGTGGCGACCCGGTCAAGGCCAAGGCCCTGCTGAAGGAGGCCGGCAAGCTGGGCCAGAAGCTGGTCATCGCCTACCAGTCGTCGGACACCCAGGTGAAGGTCGCTGTCGCGGTCAAGAACGCCCTGGAAGCGGCCGGCTTCAAGGTCGTCAACAAGCAGGTCGACAAGTCGACCTTCTACACGCAGATCGGCAAGATCGACAACGACTTCGACCTGTTCGGCGCCGGCTGGAGCCCGGACTGGCCGAACGGCTACTCGGTCTTCTTCCCGTGCTGGAGCGGCAAGAACATCGGCGACGGCCGCAGCAACTACGCCCAGCTGAACGACCCGAGCGTGAACAAGGCGATCGACGCGGCCGCCAAGATCGCGGACGTGGAGGAGGCCAACAAGGCCTGGGGCGCCGTCGACCGCCAGATCATGGAGCTGGCGGCGGTCGTCCCCGACTACCACAAGATCCGCAACTGGATGTACGGATCCAAGGTCGGCAACGTGGTGTACGACGCCGGCAACACCTGCGTCGCGCTCTGCAAGCTCTACGCGAAGAAGTAAGCGGTTCGGGGGCGGCCACCAGCGGCCGCCCCCTCCCTGCGGCCCACCCCCTCTTCTCCCCCGGCGACGGCGCCCCGTCCGGAAAGTCAACGCCCCATGTTCCGCTTCCTTGTCCGCCGAGTCTCCGGCGCGATGGTCATCCTGCTGATCATCAGTGCCATCACCTTCTGGCTGTTCTACGCCGTTCCGCGTGACCCCGCGTTGATGTCCTGCGGCAAGAACTGCACGCCGGCGGCCCTTGAGCAGATCCGGCACAACCTGGGCATCGACAAGCCGATCCCGGCCCAGTACTGGGAGTGGCTCGTAGGCGTCTTCGCCGGGCGCGAGTACGCGGGCTACGGCCACTGCGACGCCCCGTGCCTCGGCTACTCCTTCGCCAACCGCGAGCCCGTCTTCGGCACGATCATGGACCGGCTGCCGACGACCCTCTCGCTCGCCTTCGGCGCGGCCGTCGTCTTCCTGATCCTGGGTGTCGGCGCGGGCATGCTCGCGGCCCTCAAGCAGGGCAAGTTCCTGGACAAGTTCGCCAGTTCGGCGTCGCTGATCGGCTCCTCGCTGCAGATCTACTTCATCGGCTACATCGCGATGTTCTTCCTGGTCGCCAAGTTGGGCGTGCTCGACCAGCCGTCGTACACCCCGTTCAGCGACGACCCGGCGGCCTGGTTCTCCGGCCTGCTGCTGCCCTGGCTGGTGCTCGCGGTCATCTTCACGGCCAACTACACCCGTATGACCCGCTCCCAGCTCGTCGAGCAGCTCAGCGAGGACTACGTGCGCACGGCCCGTGCCAAGGGCCTGTCCCGGTCGAACGTGTTCTTCCGGTTCGCCTGGCGTGGCGCCATGGGCCCCATCGTCACGCTGTTCGGCATCGACCTGGGCACGCTCATCGGCGGCGCGATCATCACCGAGTCGACCTTCAGCCTTCAGGGCATCGGCCGGCTCGCGGTGCAGTCCGTGGACCAGAGCGACCTGCCCATGCTGCTGGGCGTCACCGTGCTGGCGGCCAGCGCGATCGTGTTCTTCAACATCATCGTCGACGCCGTCTACGCCCTCATCGACCCGCGGATCCGGCTCGCCTGACCTCCGCCCCGCCGTATTCCTCCCACCCGCCCGACCCGGCGATCTCTCGCATCACCCCCAGGAGCGTCCCCGTGACGAGCACCGATCAGCAGCCCTTCCTCTCCGTCAGGGACCTGAAAGTCCACTTCTCCACCGAGGACGGCACCGTCAAGGCCGTCGACGGGCTCTCCTTCGATGTCGCCAAGGGCAAGACACTCGGCATCGTGGGCGAGTCGGGCTCCGGCAAGTCCGTGACCAACCTGACGATCCTGGGCCTGCACGACCGCTACCGCACCTCGATCGACGGCGAGATCCTGCTGGACGGCAAGGAGTTGCTCACCGCCTCCGAGCGGGAACTGGAGCGGCTGCGCGGCAACAAGATGTCCATGATCTTCCAGGACGCGCTGGCCTCGCTGTCGCCGTACCACACCATCGGCAAGCAGATCGGCGAGACGTACCGCAAGCACACCGGCGCCTCCAAGAAGGAGGCCCGGGCGCGGGCCATCGAGATGCTGAAGCGGGTCGGGATCCCCCAGCCGGACGTCCGGGTGGACGACTATCCGCACCAGTTCTCCGGCGGTATGCGCCAGCGCGCGATGATCGCGATGGCGCTGGTG
Organism: Streptomyces sp. NL15-2K; assembly: GCF_030551255.1. Lineage (GTDB taxonomy): Bacteria > Actinomycetota > Actinomycetes > Streptomycetales > Streptomycetaceae > Streptomyces. The sequence continues at coordinate 7,588,455 of NZ_CP130630.1, read as the reverse complement.
TGCGACCCCGAGCTGCTGATCGCGGACGAGCCCACCACGGCCCTCGACGTGACGGTCCAGGCGCAGATCATGGACCTGCTCAAGGACCTCCAGCAGGAGTTCGGCACGGCGATCGTCTTCATCACGCACGACCTCGGGGTCATCGCCGACATCGCGGACGACGTGCTGGTGATGTACGGCGGCCGGTGCGTGGAGCGCGGCACCAAGCAGGAGGTGCTGCGCAGCCCGCAGCACCCCTACACCCTGGGCCTGATGAGCTCCATGCCGAGCCTGAACGGCCCCGTGGACGTGCCGCTGTCGCCGATCCCGGGCTCGCCGCCCTCGCTGCTCAACCCGCCCTCCGGTTGCCGCTTCCACCCGCGGTGCGCCTTCACCGACAAGGTCGCCGGCGGGCTGTGCTCCTCTCAGCAGCCGGTGCTCGAGGTCGTGGAGGGCCGGGGTTCCGCCTGCCACCTCGCGCCGGACGAGCGCGGGGAGCTCTTCGCCGACTTCGCCGGATCCCGGCACAACTGACGTACAAGAGACGGGACTTCACCATCATGAGCAACGCGAACCCCCTCCTGGACGTCAGCGGTCTGACCAAGCACTTCCCGATCAAGGGAGGCTTCCCGATCCGCCGGACCGTCGGTGCCGTGCAGGCCGTCGACGGGCTCGACTTCCAGGTCGCCGAGGGCGAGAGCCTGGGTCTGGTCGGCGAGTCGGGCTGCGGCAAGTCGACCACGGGCCGGCTGATCACACGGCTCCTGGAGCCGACGGCCGGCAAGGTCTCGTACCGCGGCCAGGACATCACGCACGCCGGCCGCAAGCAGCTGGCGCCGATCAGGTCCGAGATCCAGATGATCTTCCAGGACCCGTACGCGTCCCTGAACCCGCGGCAGACGGTCGGCAAGATCATCTCGGGCCCGATGGAGATCAACGACATCAACCCGGAGGGCGGCCGCGAGAAACGCGTCCGCGAGCTACTGGAGATCGTCGGCCTCAACCCCGAGCACTACAACCGCTTCCCGCACGAGTTCTCCGGCGGCCAGCGCCAGCGCATCGGCGTGGCCCGCGCCCTGGCCCTGGAGCCGAAGCTGATCGTGGCGGACGAGCCGGTCTCGGCGTTGGACGTCTCCATCCAGGCCCAGGTCGTGAACCTGCTGCAGAAGGTCCAGCAGGAACTGGGCATCGCGTTCATCTTCATCGCCCACGACCTGGCGGTGGTACGGCACTTCTCGCAGCGTGTCGCGGTGATGTACCTCGGCAGGATCGTGGAGATCGCCGACCGCGACGACCTGTACGGCAATCCGCGCCACCCCTACACGCGGGCCCTGCTGTCCGCCGTACCCGAGGCCACGGCGGAGGACGTGCCGGCCCGCGAGCGCATCCGGCTCCAGGGCGACGTGCCGTCCCCGATCAACCCGCCCTCCGGCTGCCGCTTCCGCACGCGCTGCTGGAAGGCCACGGACAAGTGCGCGAGCGAGGCACCGCCGCTGGTGCAGGTCGAGGGCAACAAGCCCGGCCATCTGACGGCCTGCCACTACCCGGAGACAGCGGAGACCGTGCCCGCTCCCCGTCTCTCCAAGGACCCCGAGGCGGCGGTCTGACAACACCCCATTTCCGTCAGCCGCCTCCTTATGGAACGGACTTTCCCGGCCCATTGACCCGAGCCCATGAACGTCCGATCCAGGGGAACGAAGGCCCGTGCCTCTTCAAGGCGCGGGCCTTCATCTGTGCCTGGGCACGGACAAGGCCGTGTTGTCGGCCCGGCTGGAGCCCTTCGTGTTCCTGTGGCGGGTGGGGAAAACCCCCGGCCGGATACGGCGATGAGCCCCATCGTGGCTGCCCGGCCCTTCCAGCAAGCTCGTTGCGCAAGGATCGTTCTTGACGAGCTCACAGGGGAATCGGGATGAAGCGAGTGCATCGGGCGCTGGTGACGGCCACGACAGCGTTGGCGGTGATTGCGGCGCCGAGTGCTGCCCTTGCCGCGCCGGAGGAAACTGATCGCGAGGGGCTGCGGAAGCGGCTGGACGACGTCGTAGCCACCGGCGCGGTGGGTGCCCTGGTGGAGGTGCGTGACGAGCGGGGTGTGTGGCGGGGCACCAGCGGGGTCGCCGAACTGGGCACGACGCGGGCGGTCCCGGTGCGCGGCCAGTTCCGGGTGGGCAGCATCACGAAGACGTTCGTCGCCACCGTCGCTCTGCAACTCGTCGGCGAAGGCCGGCTGCAGCTGGACGACACGGTCGAAGCGTGGCTGCCCGGAGCCGTCCCGGACGGTCACCGCATCACCGTGCGGCAGCTGCTCAACCACACAAGTGGGTTGTATGACTACAAGCGCACGCTGCCGATGCCGCCAGAGCCGGAGTTTCTGGACGACCGGTGGCGGACCTGGACTGCGGCCGAGCAGGTTCGGCGCGCGGTGGCCAACCCGCCGTCGTTCCAACCGCCGGGTTCCGACTACGAGTACTCGAACACCGGGTACCTCCTGATCGGCCAGATCATCGAGAAGGTGACCGGTCGGTCGTACGCCGAGGAGATCGAGCGCCGGGTCATCCGACCGTTGCGGTTGCGCGACACCTTGCTGCCGGGGACGTCCCCGCACATTCGCGGGCCGCATCCGCACGGCTACGTGCCGATACAGCGGCACGGCGAGACGCGCCTCGTCGACTACACAGCGATGAATCCGTCGGTGATGGGCGCAGGTGGGGAGATGATCTCCACGGCAAAGGATCTCAACCGGTTCATCGCCGCACTGCTCGGTGGGCGCCTCCTGCCGGGGCACCTGCTCGACGAAATGAAGACACCGGGTGTCGCGCACAGGAAGTACGGGCTGGGGCTGGCCTGGCAGGACACCTCGTGCGGGGTCCGTGTGTACGGCAACGACGGGGATGCCCTGGCCTACCAGTCCTGGTCGTTCTCCACGGAGGACCGGCGCCGCCGGGTCACGGTCGCGCTCACGCCCGACTTCCGCGCCGACCCCGACGACGCCGTCGACGCGCTCCTGAACGAGGCCTTCTGCGGCTGAGCCGGGCGCGTGCTTCCCCGACAGCCGGCGGTTACCGTGACGGCATGACGACTGACTCCGTCCCACCCGCAGAGCTCGCCTCGCTGCCCAGGGCCGAATTCGCTTTCCCAGGCCCGCTGCGCGATCAACTCGTCGCGGCCATCCTCAACGGTTCCAAGACCTCGACCACAGGTCTCGTCGACGACTACGAGCACGAGGGAGAGGCGCTGCCGGTAGTCGGGAATCGTGCCGTGGTCGTCGACTCGGCGGAACACCCGGTGGCCGTCATCGAAGTGACCGACGTACGCGTCGTCCCGCTGGCTCAGGTCGACCTCGACCATGCACGGGACGAGGGCGAGGGCCACACCACCATGGCTGACTGGCGGGCGGACCACGAAAAGTTCTGGCACAGCGATGAGATGCGGGCCGCGATGGACGACCCGGCGTTCACCGTGGACGACTCCACATTGGCCGTTCTCCAACGGTTCCGCCTCATCGCCGATCTTCGCGGCACCGGCTGACCAGAGCGGAGCGGCGGGCTCTCACCCTTAGGCGGTGTCTCTTCGATCAGGTGGGCTCGCTTCTGGTCATGCCCGGTAGGGACCTGACTGACGATGAGTCTGGCCGGCAGTCTGACCGTCACTCCTGTTCTGTGAGGGCACGGGTGGCTTCCCGCTGGATCTGCGCGGAGCGATGGAGGAAGTCGAGGATCAGAGCGAGCTCCGCGTCCGAGTGCTCCGCGTACAGGTCAGCCAGCTGAGCTGCGAAGGGGGCAAAGAGCGGTGCGAACCGGGCATTGGTGGCCGGATCGATCTCGACATTGACCCGCCTGCGGTCCTTTGGATCCTTCACTCTGCGGGCGAACCCCTTGCGCTCCAGCCGGTCGATCAACCCGGACACGGAGGCTGGTGCCAGGCCAGTGAGTTCTCCCAGCTCGCCAGCACTGAGTGCGCCCGACCGCTGGAGCAAGTCGAGCGTCTTCTCCTCGACCGCGCTGAGGCCCATCCGGGCGCTGATCGCCGCGTGATACATGACGGCTGCATTGCTGTGCACCCGTCCCGCTTCCCCGAGTTCGGCGAGAAGTTCTTCCCTTGACGGTCCCATGCTCGCTCCATACATTTAGTTTGTCCGAACGAAATATATCAGGTAGAGAGAGCGGGAGAACGGCATGGACACCCAGGAGACCCAGATTTGCGAGCTCTTCGCGGAGTACTGCAGGACCTGGACGGAAGCGGACTCCGCCGGGTTCGGGCGACTGTTCACCAAGGACGCCGACTATGTGTCCTACGACGGCAGTTGGGCGGCCGGCGCGGCGCAGCTGCAGGACAACCACGACAAGTTGTTCCGCGGCGTGATCGCCGGATCGGCGATGGTCGGCGAGATCGAATCGCTGCGCTTCATCACCGATTCCGTGGCCGTGCTGGTAGCTAACGGATCGGTTCTCATGCCCTGGCGCAGCAAGCTGCCGAAGCGACGGCTGTCGCGGCAGATCATCGTCTGCGTCCGCACGCCGGAGGGCTGGCGGATAGCCGCGATCCAGAACGGCCGGCAGCGACCGGTGACCATCCCGGAGCCGGACTCGATGCCATCGACAATGTCACAGGCCATGACTCGGCTGGCGCAGCGCTTCGGTATTGGCAGGGCGCGCGAGGTCACGCTGCCGTGACGGCGTGGACCAGGGTCTATCTCTCCGGTCACGATCGGAGCCAGATGAGGAGCGCGGCGGCGGTGACGGTGCCCCGGAAGACGTATCCGCGCTTGTCATAGCGAGTGGCGACAGACCTGAACTGCTTCAGCTTGTTGATCACCCGCTCGACGGTGTTGCGCTCCTTGTACCGGTCCTTGTCAAAGCCCGGAGGCCGTCCGCCGCGTGAACCCCGGCGCAGGCGGGCGGCCTTGTGGTCCTTCTTCTCCGGGATCACATGCCGGATGCCACGACGCCGCAGGTAGGAGCGGATCTTGCGATTGCTGTACGCCTTGTCCGCAGCCACGCTGTCCGGCGTGCGACGCGGACGGCCACGTCCCACGCGAGGGACGCGGATCTTGTCCATGACCGACTCGAACTGGATGCAGTCAGCCCTCTGTCCAGGCGTGATGACCACTGACAACGGGCGGCACTTGCCCTCCGCAGCCAAGTGGATCTTCGTGGTAAGCCCGCCGCGGGAGCGGCCGAGAGCCTCACCTGCCGCACCGCCTCCTCCAGCAGGAGCCGCAGGCTCACCGCCACCGGCACCTGCACCGGTCCTTCCTGCGCCCCCTTTGAGGTGGTGGGCGGTGTTGGCGGCGGGGCTTTGGGCGCCCCGGCCGCATGCTGGTGGGCGCGCACCGAACTGGAGTCGACATTGACGTCCCAGTCGATGTCACCCTCGGCATCGGCGACGGCCTGGACATGCTGCAGCAGCATCTCCCACGTACCGTCCGCCGACCACAGCAAGTGGCGCTTGTGCACGGTCTTCCACGGGCCGAAGCGTTCAGGCAGTTCACGCCACTGCACCCCTGTGCTGAGCCGGTGAATGATCCCGTTGATCACCTGGCGGTGATCCCGCCACCGGCCGCACTGGTTGTTGCTCACCGGCAGAAGCGGCTCCAGCACTGCCCACTCGTCGTCAGTCAGATCCCCCCTGCTGAGCATGACCAGAGCAACGAGCTACGTGATCGAAGAGACACGGCCTAGTTGTGCTGACCGGACAGGTTGGTGACGCGGCTGGCTGGGGTGTGGCCGCCGATGCCGGTGTGGGGTCGGTGGTAGTTGTACCAGTCCAGCCAGTCGGGAAACGCAGTCTGGCGTTCGGCGTCTGAGGTGTAGGGCTGGTGGTAGGCCCACTCGTCGAGCAGGGTGCGGTGGAAGCGTTCGACTTTGCCGTTGGTCTGCGGTCGCCAGGGGCGGGTCCAGCGGGGGCTGATGCCGAGGTCGTGGCAGGTCTGGCGCCAGGTGTTCTTGGTGTAGGCCCAGGCGTTGTCGGTCAGGACGCGTTCGACGGTGATGTCGTGTGCGGCGAACCAGGCGGTGGCGCGGGTGAGGAAGGCTGCGCAGGTTGGGGCGGTCTCGTCGGGCAGGTCTTCGGTGTAGGCCAGGCGGGAGTGGTCGTCCAGGGCGGTGTGGAGGTAGGCGTAGCCGGTGCCGGTCCGGTTGCGTCGGCCTTCGGCACGGCCCAGGGTCTTGTGGCCGCCGCCCTCGGGTATGCGGCCGAGTTTCTTGACGTCGATGTGGATCAATTCGCCGGGCCGGGAGCGTTCGTAGCGGCGCACAGGCTCGCCGGTGGCCCGGTCCACAGCGGCCAGCGCGGGCATGCCGTGGCGCTTGAGGATGCGGTGGGCGGTGGACGCGGCGATCTGGGTGCGGGCGGCCAGCCGAAGTGGTCCGATGCGGTGCTCGCGCCGTATCCGCACCACCTCTGCTTCAACCGTGGCGGGCGTCTGCCGGGGTGAGCGGTGGGGGCGGCTGGAGCGGTCGTGCATGCCTTCGGCGCCGTGGTGGCGGTAGCGGCCGGCCCATCGGGCCACGGTGGTGTGACTGACCTGGAAGCGCTCTGCGGCCCGCCACACAGGCCAGCCGTCGTCGACGACGCACCGGGCCAGACGCAGCCTGCCGGTCGGAGTCAGCGGGGCGTTACGGTGGGACAACGAGGGCCTCCTGGGTGCCGGTTGTAGATGTCGCAATCCACACCGAACCCAGAGGCCCTCACCCCTTTCAAGGACCGCTCAAGGCGTGTCGCCCGTCACCAACGTCCCGGGACAGCACACCTAGTGCCCTAGGCACCGGTGGTGCCGTCGACCAACTCCCGAACGATGTCCAAGTGACCGTTGTGCCGGGACGTCTCCTCGATCAGGTGGAGGAGGATCCAGCGCAGGTCGACGTGCCGGCCGTCGCGTATCGGGCGCTGCGCCTTGGTGTCCAGGTCGTGCGCGGCGACCAGTTCCCGGTACCGGGCGGCCTGTTCGTCGTACTCCGCGATCAGGTCCTTCAGCGGGAAGTCGACCGCGACGCGCATCTCGCGGTCGGGGTCCTCGTCCATCCAAGGGCCCTCGTCCTCCTCGCCGAGGAAGACCACCTGGAACCAGTAGTACTCGACCCACCGCAGGTGGTTGATCAGCCCGCACAGCGTCATGAGGGGTGAGCCCGGCAGGAGTGCCGTTCGGGCGCCCTCCGCCGATGCGTCCTTTCTCTTGGCGCGGGCGGTGTGGCGGGCGTAGTCGAGGAAGGTGGTCAGCTGGGTGCGCTCGTCCCATGCGGGAGGAGTATCGGTTCTTGTCATCGGGAGGAGCATGGCGAGGCCGACGTCCCGCTGTCGAACCAATAAGCGAAGTCCTGCCGCTCAGGAGTCCTTCGCGACCAGTTCCACCTCGAACCCGTCCCCGTCCTCCAGATACGCGGCACAGTGCTCCGGCCCGCCCGCGTACGGGTGTCGGTCCGGGAAGAGCAGAGTCCAGCCGTGTGCGGGCGCCGCCTCGACCAGGGCGTCGAGAGCCGAGCGGCTCGGCACGTGGAAGGCGAGGTGGTTCAGGCCCGGGCGCATACGGTCGTACGGTTCAGCGGCACGCAGCGCCGGTGACTGTTCGAGCACGAGGTACGTCTCCGCCATCCGCCAACTGCACCCGTCCGCCCAGCTCTGGTACCGCTCGTATCCCAGCCGCTCCAGCAGCCATCCCCACGAGGCGGTCGCGCGTTCCAGGTCCGGCACCCACAGTTCCACGTGATGCAGCAACTCCCGCCCCCTCCAAGCCGGTCAGGAGTCATCCTCCAACGCCGCCAACGCCGGATCCAGCACGATGTCCTCGTCCCGCCCCTCGATCGTCGGCTCCTCCGGGAAGTGACAGGCGGTGGCCGTCGTGATTGCCGGAGAGCTGGATCTTGGTGGTTCCTCCGCCCGGCGCTACGGGAAGGCGGGGAACGAGCCACGCTGCTCTGATCGTGCGGTCAGCCGCCGCAGGCTCAACGGTCGGCCGGCGCCCCGCTCTTGATTCCGTCGAGCAGTGCCGCGAGAGCGGAAGGAGCGGACGTGAGGGCGATGCCGGGAGTGTCGCTCTCGCGGAGGTGGACGGTGCTGGTGTCGTCGCGGGCGAGCTCGACGCAGGTGTCGGCGCCGCCTTCGCTGTAGGTCGACTTCTGCCACCGCAACCCGGTCATGCTCGCCTTCTTCAGAGGAGGGGATAAAGGAGTCTCTGGATCAGCCCCAAGGAGTCCTTGGCCAGATGTCCCTCAGGTGGTACGGACACGTCCACAGTCGGGAGCGCCGCTTCCCGCAGCCTAGCGAACAGGTCGGTGTACCGGGCAAGGGCCTCAACGTCCCCCAGATACAAGGATCTTTCGACATGTGCGACGACCACCGTGCCGAGTCGCCTCACTGGTGGCAGAAGCATGGTGAAGGACGTTCCGAATGGCACGGGACCATCGAAGGGCAGCACTTGAACGTTGACGTGGGGCAGGCGTGACAGTTCGATCAGCCGCACCAGTTGTTCACGCATGACACGCCTGTCTCCGTACGACGGATGCAGCGCCGCCTCGTGGACGATGGCGTGGACCCGGGGAGGTTTCTCCTCCCGGAGGATTCGCTGACGGGCGACTCGGAACTCAACCGCCAAATCGTGCTCGGCTGCCTTCGCCTTCGCGTACCCCTGGCGGTGAATCACTGACGCGTACGACTCAGTCTGGAGCAGACCCGGCACGAAGAACGGTTCGTAGCAGACGACTTCGGCCGCACCGTCCTCCAACTCCGCCAGGTCCAGGAGCGAGGGACGCACGCGGTCCCGGTACTCCGTCCACCATCCCTTGCCCGACGCGCCACCTAGCTCGGCCAACGCGTCCACATAGGTGGAGTCTTCGCTACCCACGGCTGCGGCGAGTCGCTGCAACCTGTCTGCGGACAGACCGGTCCGCCCCGCCTCGACGGTACTGATGTGAGAGGCATTCATCCCCATCACCTCTGCCGCACGTGCGGCAGTGAACCCAACCTTCTCGCGCATGGCTCGCACCTCAGCGCCGAAGCGTCGCTGTCGATACGTCGGATTCGCCCTGAGCCCCATGCGGCCTCCTCATCGTCACTCGCCGAGGGGTATCCCACAACCTACCCTCCACAAGGAGGTTGAGTATTCACAACCTAACCCGCTACTTTACGTATGGCGCCAGTCACAGCAGGCACACAACTGGAGGCTGCCACATGCGCACGCCCGAATCCCCCACCTCCCTCTGGACCTACGGCCTGTCCATCCCCCACGACCCCCGCGCCGTCCGCGTGGTCCGGGCCACGATCCGCAGCATCCTCGCCGCCGCGAAGCTCAACTGCATCGTCGACACGGTCGAGTTGCTGGTGTCGGAAGTCGTCACCAACGCGTACCACCACTCCCCCGTGGAGTCCTGCGTCAGCATGGAGCGCACCCCGGAAGACTTCCGGGTCACCGTGTGGGACCACGCTCCCGGCACACCTGCGCCCCGCGCGCCGGCCGCCGACGACGAGCGCGGACGCGGGCTCGGCATCGTCGAGGCATGCGCCGACGAGTGGGGCGTACGGGATTATCCGTACGGCAAAGCGGTGTGGTTCAGCGTCACACCGAAGGGAGAGGAGGCATGAGCCGGTCACAGCTCGTCCGACCCCAGACTCGGCATTCCGGCCGGTATACTCCCGCCATGGACACCACGATCAAGGTCGACTCGAAGACCCGCGACCGTCTCGCCGTCCTCGCTGAGGCGCGCGGGACGACCATGCGCCGCCTGATCGAGGAGTTCGCCGAGAGCACGCTCACCCCCTCCGAGCTGCAGGAGCGCGCCGCCCACACCGCCGACTACCTCGCCGAACACTTCGGTGTCACTGTCACGGACGAGTCCAGCATCGAAGTGCTGCGCAACGTGCGCGGACAGGTCGTGGCGCACTACGCGGCCGAGCAGGGCGCGGCGTGATCCGAGAGCACTACATCCTCGATGACATGACATTGCTGGCACTCGGCGGAAACCGCCAGGTCTCCGGGCTGGTGCACGCAGCCCGGCTGGAGCCGTTCCTGTTCCTGCACACTCCGGTACTCAGTGTCATCGAGGCCGAGCGCGAACGGGCGGGCATCGCCGTCCATGTCGGGCAGCTCGGCATCGCGACGGTGGACCTCGATTACTCCGGCGTACTGACCTGTTGCCAACTCCACGAGGCGGGGCTTCCGTTCGGTGCCGCTGCGGCAGTGGAGGCGGCACGGCGGGTGGGCGAGGAGTATGAGGAGCCGTTCATCGCGACGGTCCGCCCTGAACTCTACGAGAAGCACTTCACCCGTGTCGTCGACCTGAACCGCTGACTTGCAGGCCGGGAGCCCCGCTGCGGAAGGTAACGGGGTGATTGGCAGATCTGTTCCACCCCCGCGAAGGAAAACACCAGGTCATGTGGCCGTGCCGGTGGAACAGATCTGCCAATTACTGGGTGAGCACCTCTATGCGCGGCGCGGATAGCCGGGCAGCCCGGGGGGGGCATCCCCCGTCGTCCACCTGGGGGACACGGCCTGACCGGAGCGGAGCGGCGCGCTCTCACGACCCTGACGCGGATGTCCCGGCCAGGGCCCGCCAGGCCTCGGCAGCGGGGAACGGAGTGCGCCTGCTCTTCGTGAGCAGGCAAGTGTGGCAGTCGTCCAGGGCGATGGCATCCGGCGCGTGCGGTGCGCATCTCGCGGTCGGAGTCCTCGTCGGTCCAAGGGCCCTCGCTGCCCAGCTCTGGTACCGCTCGTATCCCAGCCGCTCCAGCAGCCATCCCCGCGAGGCGGCCGCGCGTTCCAGGTCCGGCACCCACAGTTCCACGTGATGCAGCAACTCCCGCCCCCTCCAAGCCGGTCAGGAGTCATCCTCCAACGCCGCCAACGCCGGATCCAGCACGATGTCCTCGTCCCGCCCCTCGATCGTCGGCTCCTCCGGGAAGTGGCAGGCCGTCAGGTGGCCGTCGTGGTTGCCGGAGAGCTGGATCAGGGGTGGTTCCTCCGTCGCGCACTTGTCCTGTGCCTTCCAGCAGCGGGTGCGGAAGCGGCAGCCGGAGGGCGGGGAGATCGGTGAGGGGACGTCCCCGGCGAGGCGGATGCGCTCGCGCCGGCCCGTGTCCCCGTCCTCGAGGCTCACCTCGGGTACGGCGGACAGCAGGGCGTGGGTGTAGGGGTGCCGGGGGCGGGTGTAGATGGAGTCGCGGTCGCCGAGCTCGATGATCTTGCCGAGGTACATCACCGCCACGCGCTGGGAGAAGTGGCGGACCACTGCCAGGTCGTGGGCGATGAAGAGGAACGCGATGCCCAGTTCCTGCTGGACCTTCTGCAGCAGGTTCACGACCTGGGCCTGGATCGAGACGTCGAGGGCCGAGACCGGTTCGTCCGCCACGATCAGCTTCGGCTCCAGGGCCAACGCGCGGGCCACGCCGATGCGCTGACGCTGGCCGCCGGAGAACTCGTGCGGGAAGCGGTTGTAGTGCTCGGGGTTGAGGCCGACGATCTCCAGTAGTTCGCGGACGCGTTTCTCGCGGCCGCCCTCCGGGTTGATGTCGTTGATCTCCATCGGACCCGAGATGATCTTGCCGACCGTCTGCCGCGGGTTCAGCGAGGAGTACGGGTCCTGGAAGATCATCTGGATCTCGGACCTGATCGGCGCCAGCTGCTTGCGCGAGGCGTGGCTGATGTCCTGGCCGCGGTACGAGATCGTGCCGGCCGTCGGCTCCAGGAGCCGCGTGATCAGCCGACCCGTGGTCGACTTGCCGCAGCCCGACTCCCCCACCAGGCCGAAGCTCTCCCCGACGTGCACGGTGAGGTCGATGCCGTCGACGGCCTGCACGGCACCGACGGTCCGCCGGATCGGGAAGCCGCCCTTGACCGGGAAGTGCTTGGTGAGGCCCTCCACCACCAGCAGCGGATCGCCGGCTGCGGGGGCGGCGGCCTCGCGCGGGGCGGGGAGGACGAGGTCCTCTTTCATGACTCCTCTTTCATGACGGTGTCCTCTTCATGACGGTGTCCTCTTCGTGGCGGTGGCCTCTTCATGACGGTGGCCTCATGTCCCAGAGCATGTTCATGCCCACGTCCATGCCCACGTCCAAGTCCTCTACCCCAGTCGGGGCTTGATCTCTTCCGCGAAGATGGTCCGCTTCTGTTCCGCCGTGAGATGGCACGCCGAGGCGCGGTCCGGCCCCAGCAGCGGGCGCTCGTTCACGCAGCGGGCGCCGCCGACCCGGTCCTGGAAGGTGCAGCGGGGGTGGAAGCGGCAGCCGGAGGGCGGGGTGAGCAGTGACGGCGGGGTGCCGGGGATCGGGGCGAGCGGGGTGCCGAGGTCCGAGTCCAGGCGGGGCATGGAGTTCAACAGCCCCCAGGTGTACGGATGCTGGGGCGAGCGCAGGACCTCGTTCACCGTGCCGCGTTCGATCGCGCCGCCCGCGTACATCACCATGATGTCGTCGGCCATGTCGGCGATGACCCCGAGGTCGTGCGTGATGAAGATGATCGCCGAGCCGAACTCCTGTTGCAGGTCCTTCAACAGGTCCAGGATCTGGGCCTGGACCGTCACGTCCAGGGCCGTCGTCGGCTCGTCGGCGATCAGCAGGTCCGGATCGCAGACCAGCGCCATCGCGATCATCGCGCGCTGGCGCATACCGCCGGAGAACTGGTGCGGATAGTCCTTGGCCCGCTGCTTCGGGTTGGGGATGCCGACCTTGCCGAGCATCTCCACCGCACGCTCCCAGGCCGCCTTCTTGGAGGCGCCGGTGTGCTTCATGTACGGCTCGGCGATCTGCCGGCCCACCGTGTAGTACGGCGACAGCGCGGTGAGCGGGTCCTGGAAGATCATGGCGACCTTGTTGCCGCGCAGCTTCTCCAGCTCGGACTCCCGGGCGGTGGTCAGCTCCTGGCCGTCCAGGAGGATCTCGCCCTCGACGGTGGTGAACACGGGGTTGTGCAGCCCGAGGACGGTCAGGTTGGTGACGGACTTGCCGGAGCCCGATTCCCCCACGATGCCGAGGGTCCTGCCCTTGGCCAGGTCGAAGGAGAGCCCGTCGACGGCCCGTACGACACCGTCCTCGGTCCTGAAGCTGACGTGCAGGTCCCGCACGGAGAGGAAGGCGTCCGCGCCGGCCGGGACGGGAGCACCGGCTTCCTTGGTCTCAGTGGTCACGAGGTGCGCTCCTAGGCCAGCCGCACGCGCGGGTCGATGAAGGCGTACGCGGCGTCGACGACGATGTTGAGCAGCAGGATCATGGCGGCGGCGAACAGCATCACGCCGAGCAGCAGCGGCAGGTCGCTGAAGACCACGGAGTCCACCGCGAGGCGGCCGAGGCCCGGCAGGCCGAAGGTGTACTCGGTGATGATGGCGCCGCCGAGCAGGGAGCCGAGGTCGACGCCGAAGATGGTGACGACGGGGATCAGCGAACCGCGCCAGGCGTAGCGGAAGAAGACGTACTTGCGGGACATGCCCTTGGCGCGGGCGGTGCGCACGTGGTCTTCCTGGAGCTGCTCGATCATCGCGGAGCGGGACATACGCGTGTACTGGGCGGCGAAGATGGTCGACAGGATCACCCACGGGATGATCAGCCCGGTGAACCACGCGAGGGGGTCGGCGGTGAACTCGTGGTAGGCGGGCCGGTCGAACAGCTGGGTCTGGTAGACGAAGACCGCCAGTGCCAGCGGGCCGAGGAAATAGATCTGCATCGAGCTGATCACCATCGCGCCGGCCGTCGCCGTCTTGTCGATCAGCGTGCCGCGCTTCCAGGCGGCGAGGAGTCCGGTGCCGAGGCCGAGGATCAGGAAGCAGACGGCACCGCCCAGGGTGAGCGAGAGGGTGGTGGGCAACCGGTCGACGAGCGTGCTCCACACCTGCTCGTTGGTGTGGAACGAGTAGCCGAAGCACGGTGCCGGGCAGGGGCCCTGGGAGAAGTCGTCGCGCCCCATCACCAGGCCTTGCAGGAAGAGCCAGAACTGCTCCGGGACCGGCTTGTCGAGGCCGAGCACTTGGTGGATGTTCTCGAGCTGCGCCGGATCGCATGTCTTGCCGCACATCAGCAGCGCCGGATCTCGTGGCATGCCGAAGAACAGCAGGAACGTGACGATGCTCAGCAGGAAGAGGATGACGACGGCGCCGAGGATCCGGCGGACGAGGAAGCGCAACATGGCAGTGGCAGCTCTCTGACGTCGGCGGGCCGGTGGTGCCCGGCGCACCCCTGGTCGGGGACGCGCCGGGCACCGGGCGGGCGGGTTACTTGACGTACAGGCGACGCGGGTCGACGCCGTTGATCACGTCGTCGTAGACCAGGCCGCCGATCTTGGAGCCGGCGATCTGGACCTGCTTGTAGTACGCGGTCGGGACGACGTTCACGACCTCCGTGAGGAGGTACTTGTCGAGCTTCTCCCACTCCGCGGCGGCCTTCGCCGGGTCGGTGATCTTGTTGATGCGGTCGATCTCCGAGTTCACGTGCGGGTCGTTGACCTGCGAGTAGTTCTGCGCGCCCTCGGCGATCACGCGACCGTCGTACAGCGGCGGGATCACGGTCGAGGCGGACGGCCAGTCGGCGCCCCACGCGGTGTGGAAGATGTCGAACTCGTTGTCCAGCTTGCTGACCTCGTCGTAGAAGGTCTCGGCCGGGATCTCCTGGCGCTGCACGTCGAAGCCGGCCTTCTCCAGGCCCGCCGCCATGGCGGTGGAGTACTGCTGGCCCTCGGGGATGTTGATGTAGCCGAAGGTCAGCTTCATGCCGACCTTGCCGGCCTCCTCCAGGAGCTTCTTGGCCTTGGCCGGGTCACCGGCGGGCTTCTTCTTCTTGCCGAACGGGTCGAAGTTCGGGTCGTAGCCGCTGACGGTCGGGCTGAGGATGCCGCCGGCGACCTCCATGGCCTCGGTGCCGCCGTAGGCGCGGACGAACGGCGTCACCGGCAGGGCGTGGGCGATGGCCTCGCGGATCTTCTTGTCCTTCAGCTCCGGGTGGCTCATGTTGATGTTGACCTGGCCGACGTACGGCTGGAAGCCGCTGACGGTCCGGGACTTCATGTTCGGGTCCCTGAGGACCTTGGACAGGTTGCCCGCGTCGACCTGGTTGCTGAAGCTGACGGCGGTCCGGTCGGTGCCGTTGTCCGCGAGGAGCGCCTTGGTCGACTGCTCGTACTGGACGTTGAAGGTGATGTTGAACCGGTCCACGTACTGGTGGCGCAGCGGGTCGGTCTTCGGGTCCCAGTTGGTGTTCTTGACGAGCACCATCGACTTGCCGGACTTGAACGACTGGATCTTGTACGGGCCGGTCACCATCGGCGCCCGGTCGTACTTCTCCCTGGTGTCGGCCTTCTGGGAGACCACGGAGTAGCCGGCCATGGCCAGCGCGTACGGCAGGTCGGGGTGGGGGTTCTTGAAGTGGAAGACGACCGTCTTGCTGTCCGGCGTCTCCAGGACACTGTCCGGCAGGTGCTTGCCCTTGTAGGGGCCGCCCTCCAGCAGCTTGCGGTAGGTGGCGCCGGAGGTGTCGGCCAGCCACTGCTGGACGTAGGACGGGCCTTGGTTGATGAACGGCGCGAAGAGGCGCTCGAAGGTGTGGCGGACGTCCGTGGCGGTGATCGGGGAGCCGTCCGCGAACTTGATGCCGTCCTTGAGCGTGAACTTCCAGGTCTTGCCGCCGTCCGAGGTGGTGCCGGCGTCGGTGGCGAGGTCGCCGACGAGGACGTGCTTGGAGCCGTCATCGCTGGTGGCCTTGTAGCCGGTGAGCCCTCTGTGCAGTAACTGCGAGACCGCCATCTCGTCCTGGACGTAGATCTGCGCCGGGTCGAGGTGGGCGTAACTGTCGCGGGCCAGCACCGAGATGGTGCCGCCCGGTTTGGCGCCGGGAACGTCCGGCGCGGGCCCGGTGGAGGCCGCGGCGTCACCGAACTCGATGGTCGTCTGCTGCCGTTGGGCGTTCTCCTGGTCCTTCTTGTCGTTCGTGCCGTTCTTGCTGCCACCCTCGCTGCAGCCCGTGAGCACGAGAGCCCCGGCCGCGAGCAGTGAGAGTGCGGCGTGAATGCGGCGTCCGCCCCTACTCATCTGTCTGATTCCCACCCATCTGTGTGTCACCAGTGCGACGAAAAGTGCCATCCGGTATCCGGGCGAGGACGCCCACAACCTTCGGGTCAGCGCGCCGTCTTGGGATCGAAGGCGTCCCTGACCGAGTCCCCGAGCAGGTTGAACGCGACGATGAAGACGATCATCGAGAAGCCCGGGAAGAACATGTAGGTGATGTCGTTCTGCATCACGAGCTCGGTCGAGGCCTTGGCGAACATCTGCCCCCAGTCCGGCGTCGGTTCGACGATGCCGACGCCCAGGAAGGACAGAGCGGCCTCGATGGTCACGAAGTTGGGCAGCAGGTAGGTGGCCTGCACGAGGATCGGCGTGACCACGTTCGGCAGGATCTCCTTGCGGATGATCCGCCAGGGCGATGCCCCGCTCACCTTGGCCGCCTCGATGAACTCCCGTTCCCTGAGGGCGAGCGTGGTGCCGCGCAGGATCCGCGCGAGGCTCATCCAGCCCAGGAACCACAGCACGGAGATGATGGCGACGACCCGGACGTACGTCGGTGTCTCGTCGCCGGGGCTCACGAAGAGCGAGACCACGACCGGCATGCTCGCGATGAAGAACAGCTGCGAGGGGAAGGCGAGGAGGAAGTCGATCAGCCGGCCGATGAACCAGTCGGTCTTGCCGCCGATGTAGCCGGAGGCGACGCCGAGGATGATGCCGGTGACCATGACGGCGATCGTCACCGCGACGGAGATCATCAGCGAGTTCCGGATGCCGTAGATCAGCTTGGTGAAGACGTCGTAGCCGTTGCCCGGCTCCAGACCGAACCAGAACTCCCCGCTGATACCGCCGTTGGGCTGCAGCGGCACCCCCGCGCTGTCGAAGAGCTCGGGGCGCTCGTCGGCGTACACCGTGTACGGGTCCTTGCCGTACAGCTTGGAGATCACCGGGGCGAGCAGTCCGAGCGCGAAGACGAAGACGACCACGCAGGCCGAGATCACGCCCGTGCGGTCGCGCTTGAAGCGGATCCACATCAGTTGGCCGGGAGACCGGCCCACTAACCGCCGGTCCTCGGTCTTGTTCTTCGGCTCCGGTTCGCCGTCGACGACGACCGGCGTCCCGCCGCCCTCAATGTCGATAGGACTTGTCACAGTTCGCCCATTTCACAGATGTGGGTGTGCCGAGCCGGCGACCGCCGCAGGACGTGCGCGATCGCGGACCGGATCATGAAGGAGCGTCAGGCACCCGGAAGCAGGCACCCCGAAGCAGGGCCCCCTAAGAAGGCACCCCTACGCAGGAGCCCCTAAGAAGTCGGGAAACCCGCAACCGGACGCGCGTAGGCCAAGGAACGCACTAGGCGGCCGGCCGGATCGTCAGAGCCGATCGCCGTACAGGAGCGGACGATTGACGGCTTGCGACGCTGTGACCCACCTGGTGCTTGTGACACCGCGCATGGGACTCCTCCTCGTGACTCCGCGTTCACCGACAGGAGGGGGCAACATGTCTTTCCTCCGACACCCCTGACGGAGGGTCAGACTCCCCCTGGTGCTCGTGAGTCGGCACTGTCCCCACAGCGCGAGACCCATTGACCCGAGCGTTACGCGGCTAACTATCTGCCATCAGCCAACTACCGGCCACCCGTCTTCAAATCTCAATTCAGTCACAGCTGATGCGAAGATCTTCCAAAAAGGGTTGCAAGAAGCCCGGGTGCCCCCACGCTGGGGACACCCGGGCTCAAGTGGTGCGTGATCAGCCGTGCTTGGCGCGGCTCGCGGCGCGGGCGCGCTCGCGGGCGACCAGGTTCACCTTGCGGATGCGAACAGCCTCCGGGGTGACCTCGACGCACTCGTCGTCCCGGCAGAACTCCAGCGACTGCTCCAGCGACAGCTTGCGCGGCGGAACGATCGACTCCGTCACATCGGCCGTGGACGACCGCATGTTGGTGAGCTTCTTCTCCTTGGTGATGTTGACATCCATGTCGTCGGAGCGCGAGTTCTCGCCGACGATCATGCCCTCGTACACCTCGGTGCCCGGCTCCACGAAGAGCACGCCGCGCTCCTGGAGGTTCGTCATCGCGAAGGCGGTGACGGAACCGGCGCGGTCGGCGACCAGCGAGCCGTTGTTACGGGTCTGCAGGGTGCCGAACCAGGGCTCGAAGCCCTCGTGGATGGAGTGGGCGATGCCCGTGCCGCGGGTGCCGGTCAGGAACTCGGTGCGGAAGCCGATCAGGCCGCGGGACGGCACGACGAACTCCATGCGGACCCAGCCGGAGCCGTGGTTGGACATGTTGTCCATCCGGCCCTTGCGGACACCCATGAGCTGCGTGACCGCGCCCATGTGCTCCTCGGGCACGTCGATGGTCATGCGCTCGACGGGCTCGTACGTCTTGCCGTCGACGTCCTTGGTGACGACCTGCGGCTTGCCGATGGTCAGCTCGAAGCCCTCGCGGCGCATCGTCTCGACCAGGATGGCGAGCGCCAGCTCACCACGCCCCTGGACCTCCCAGGCGTCGGGCCGCTCGGTGTCCAGCACGCGCAGGCTGACGTTACCGATCAGCTCGCGGTCGAGCCGGTCCTTGACCTGCCGGGCGGTGACCTTGCGGTCCTTGACGGCCGCCTTCGCGTCCGCGCCCTTGCCGGTGCCGCCGCGGCCGACCAGCGGCGAGGTGTTCGTACCGATGGTCATGGAGATCGCGGGCTCGTCGACCGTGATCAGCGGGAGCGGGATCGGGTTCTCGGTGTCGGCGAGGGTCTCGCCGATCATGATGTCCGGGATACCGGCGACGGCACAGATGTCACCGGGACCGGCCTTCTCCGCCGGCTTCCGGGTCAGCGCCTCGGTCATCATCAGCTCGCTGATGCGCACGTTGCTGATGGTGCCGTCGCGCTTGATCCAGGCCACGGTCTGGCCCTTGCGCAGCTCGCCGTGCTCGACGCGGAGCAGCGCGATACGGCCGAGGAAGTTGTCGGCGTCGAGGTTGGTGACGTGGGCCTGGAGCGGGGCGGCCTCCTCGTACGTAGGTGCCGGGATGTGCTCCAGGATCGTCGAGAAGAACGGCTCCAGGCTGGTGGAGTCGCTCGGCACGGTGCCGTCCTCGGGCTTGGTCAGCGAGGCGACGCCGTCACGACCGCACGCGTAGACGATCGGGAACTCGATCTGCTCCTCGTCGGCGTCGAGGTCGAGGAAGAGGTCGTACGTCTCGTTCACGACGTCGTCGATGCGGGCGTCCGGCCGGTCCGTCTTGTTGATGCACAGGATGACGGGCAGGCGGGCCTGGAGCGCCTTGCGCAGCACGAACCGGGTCTGCGGCAGCGGGCCCTCGGAGGCGTCGACGAGAAGCACGACACCGTCGACCATCGACAGACCGCGCTCGACCTCGCCGCCGAAGTCGGCGTGGCCGGGGGTGTCGATGATGTTGATGGTGATGACGTCGCTGCCGGCCTTCGGGTGGTACTTCACCGCCGTGTTCTTGGCGAGGATCGTGATGCCCTTCTCACGCTCCAGGTCGTTCGAGTCCATCATGCGGTCGTCGAGATTCTCGGCGGCGTGCGCGGCGAAGGCACCGGCCTGCTTGAGCATGGCATCGACGATGGTCGTCTTGCCGTGGTCGACGTGGGCGACGATGGCGACGTTACGGATGTCGTGGCGCGTGGCCATATTGCGGCGTTCTCCCGGAGTGTGAGGATGGCCTGCGCGTACGTCTGTGTTACGCGGACCCTGCCGGGCTGGACACGCCACGGCCTCACCCCATGGTACGTGGCCCTGACAGAAGCGGCCTCCACAGGCCCATGCGGCTCACTTCTTCGACGGGCCCGCCGCGGGCCTCGCGCCCTTCTTGAGGAAGCCCATGTCCTCGTAGACCGGCGTCTCGAAGCCGAAGGCGCCGACGTTCACCAGGTTCTTCCGCGCGGCCGTCAGCTGGGGCCGCTGGTAGAGGGGGATCGAGCCGGCGGCGGCCCAGATGCGGGAGTCCGCCTTGCGGATCAGGCTCCGGTTCTCGCCCTCGTCGAGCGTGCCGATGGCCTGGTCGAAGAGCTGGTCGACCTGGTCGGTGCCGACCCGGGTGAAGTTCTGCTCGACGTTCAGGGAGCCGTCGGCGGCCGGGACGGGCTTGGCGAAGATGGGGCGGGCGTCGGTCGCGGGGAAGGCGGAGGTGGGCCAGGAGTACAGGGCGAGGTCGTACTGGCCGGACGCGATGTGGTCCTTGAAGTAGCTCTCGTCGGAGACCTTGGAGATCTCGGTACGGATGCCGACCTTCTCCAGCATGCGGCTGATGCGGCCGGCGACGGTGCGCAGAGTCGCCGATCCGGAGCCCGAGGGGAGCACGAAGCGGAGCGTGAGCGGCTTTCCGTCCTTGGCGAGCGGACGGGCCGCGGCGCCGGCGGGGGCGGCGGTGCCCATGGGGGCGTAGGCGCCGGGGGCGCCGTCCGGCTTCTGGTTGTTGCCGTACTGCTTGCCTTCCTGGGCGAGCTGCGCCGAGCCGTCCTCGTGCTTCTTGTCGTGCTTCTTGTCGTGGTCGGCTTTGTTGTCCTCGTCGTCCTCGCCGACGATGTACGTCCCCTCGTCGCCGCCTTCCGACTCCTCCTCGGTCTTGTCGGACTCGGTCTTGTCGGGCTTCTCGGACTCCTCGGCCTTCTCCCCCTCCCCTCCGGCCGCCTTCTCGCCCTTCTTCTTCTCCTTCTTGAGGGGCCCACCGGGCACCCACCCGGCGTCCGCGAGCAGCGCCTGCGCCTCCTCGGTGTCCTGGTCGCCGAGCGAGCCGCTGTTGTCGGCGTAGGCGGCCTGGCCGGACAGCGCGAGGTGGCTGCCGACGGGCACCGCGGGCAGCCCCAGCGGCTTGAGGACGGCCTTCGCGAGTTCCTCGCGGTCGAGGGCGCGGGCGACGGCACGGCGGACGCGCTCGTCGGCGAGCGGACCCTTGGCGCCGTTGAGGGCGAGCTGGGTGTAGGCGGGTTCCAGGGACTTGCGGACCTCGAAGCCGCGGAGGGCCGCCTGCTGACGCTCCCACGCGGTGATCTTCCCGGACTGCTTCTCGCCGGTGCGGCCCGGCCCTTGGAGCGGGGTGGCGGTGCCCTTGCCCCTGGCATGGGCGCGGGCGGCGAGGGTGATGCGCCCGGCGGCCTCGGGATCGATCTCGGCCAGATCGAGCTTCCCGGCGGCCAGCGCGGCGGCCCGCTTGCCGCGGGGTACGGCACGCAGCTCGATCTCGGAGAGCCTGGCGGGGTGACCCCACCAGCGCGGATTGCGGGTGAGGGTGACCTTGTCGCCCTTGCGGTCGACCTTCTTCACGGTGAAGGGACCGGCGGTGACCTTCAGTTTCGTCCTGGCCCCGTCGTTGAAGGAGTCCGGCGTGCCCATGACGTCCTTCGGGTACAGCGGCGAGAACAGTGACTTCCAGTCGGCGTACGGCCGCCCGAAGGTGACCTTGACCTCCAGGTCGCTCGCCCCGCGCTCGATCTTCTCGATGCGGTCGTAGCCGGCGTTGCGGGCGGTCCAGTAGGCGGTGTCCTTGCCGGACAGGGCACGCCACTGGGCGGCGAAGTCGGCGGCGCCGATCTCCCGGCCGTCGCTCCACACGGCCTGCTGGTTCAGCTTGTACAGCACGACCTGCTTCGGCTCGGTCTCGATGACCTCGGCGGACTCCAGGTGGTCGGGGTTGCGCTCGGGCCGCCCGTTCTCGTCCAGCCGGAACATCGACGGCAGCACGGCCTGGGCGATCCGGGTGGTGGCCGCGTCGGCGTCGGACTGGAAGGTGTTCAGCGTCTCCGGTACGGCGTCCACGGCCCAGCGCAGGGTGCCGCCGTCGGCGACCCGCGCGCGGGCGGCGGGTGCGATGTCCTGCCCGGCGAGTGGCTGGCCCGCCTGGTCCTCGGAACTGCATCCGGCGAGCGCGGACACCGCGAGCGCACCCGTGGTGAGGAAGGCGACCGAGCGCATGACTGTGCCAGACCCCGCGCGGCAGGCGGGAGATTGGCGAGGGGGCCTAGGTCCGACGCCGTCGTGGGCCATCTCTGTGTACCTCCGGAAGCCGCAGCACGAGGAAAAAGGGTTATGGTCCCTTTTGGGGGTATATGGAGCTGATCAGATCTACGGCCACACACTGAAGAGGAAAGGGTTCACCAACCGAGGCGACACGACGACGAGAGCCGGGAAGCCACCCGTACGGCGCAACGGGAAGTCCCCTCAGCGCCGGTCGGGCACTCCCGGTCCGGACCGGAACGCACCAACGCACCCCAGCCAATCGGTGCACACGACTTCCCACCGGCCGGTGTGACGCGCAACACTCGCAGGCGCATGAACGTTGCCGCCTTGGGCCTGAGAAACCCGCGGAAGTGAGGGCAAGTCATGTCCGTGCACGACGAACTGACGTCAGTCCAGCGTTGCCTCGACGACCTGAACCGGTCGGTGCGGCGCCTGGAACAGCAGATCGGCGGAGGCGGCCTGGAGATACGCCGGGTCCGCACCGACGCCGAGCACCTGCGCGAGAGCGTCGCGCTGCTGCGTGAGGCGGCCTCCACGCCCGCCGCGCCCAAGCGCCCCGATCTCGTCACCATCCCCGACACGCCTTACGACGACTCGCTGTGGGTCGACTCGGACGACGAGGGACTCGGCGCCCGCGACCGCCACGCCCCCTGAACCGCGCCACGCCCCCTGAACCGCCCGGAGCAACCGACCGGAGTCGTCCTGAACCGACCGGAGTCGAGAATTGGCCACTGGTACGGAGCCCCCCGCCACAGAACCCCACGCCACAGAACCCCATCCGACCAGCGGCGGCGTACGCACCCGTACGCGCGCCGCGATCGCCGCCCCGCACCTGCGGACCGACCGCTGGTGGCTGGCCCCGGCCGTCACCGCCGCCGGCCTGCTGGCCTTCGTCGTCTACTCGACCTGGCGGGCCTTCGCCGACACGGACTACTACGCGGCGCCGTACGTCTCGCCGTTCTACTCCCCGTGCCTGGCGGAGCGCTGTGAGCCGATGCGCGCGGGGCCCAACTGGGAGATCTTCGGCGGCTGGTGGGGCATCTCCCCCGCGATCATCATCCTGATCTTCCCGCTCGGCTTCCGCCTGACCTGCTACTACTACCGCAAGGCCTACTACCGGGGCTTCTGGATGTCGCCCCCGGCCTGCGCGGTCGCCGAGCCGCACAAGAAGTACACCGGCGAGACCCGCTTCCCGCTGGTCCTGCAGAACATCCACCGGTACTTCTTCTACGCCGCGATCCTCGTCGCCGGGATCCTGACCTACGACACCGTGCTCGCCTTCCGCGACGAGCACTACGAGTGGGGCCACATGGGCCTCGGCACCCTGGTCTTCCTGGTCAACATCGTGCTGATCTGGGCGTACACGCTCTCCTGCCACTCGTGCCGGCACATCGTCGGCGGCAAGCTCAAGCACTTCTCCAAGCACCCGGTGCGCTACCGGACGTGGCAGTGGATCGGGAAGCTGAACGCCCGGCACATGCTGCTCGCCTGGGCGTCTCTGGTGAGCGTGGCGCTCGCCGACTTCTACGTCTATCTCGTCGCGTCCGGTGCCTTCGACGATCCGCGCTTCTTCTAGATGAGTGGGGCCTTGTGATGTCCGTGGTCGACCGACAGGAGTGGGACGTCGTCGTGGTCGGCGCCGGCGGTGCCGGACTGCGCGCGGCCATCGAGGCGCGCGAGCGCGGCGCCCGTACGGCGGTGATCTGCAAGTCGCTGTTCGGCAAGGCGCACACGGTGATGGCCGAGGGCGGCATCGCGGCGGCGATGGGCAACGTCAACGCGGGCGACAACTGGCAGGTCCACTTCCGCGACACCATGCGCGGCGGCAAGTTCCTCAACCAGTGGCGGATGGCCGAGCTGCACGCCCAGGAGGCCCCCCAGCGGGTCTGGGAGCTGGAGACCTGGGGCGCCCTGTTCGACCGTACGAAGGACGGCCGGATCTCGCAGCGCAACTTCGGCGGCCACGAGTACCCGCGCCTCGCGCACGTCGGCGACCGCACGGGCCTGGAGCTGATCCGCACCCTCCAGCAGAAGATCGTCTCGCTCCAGCAGGAGGACCACCGGGAGACGGGCGACTACGAGTCGCGGCTGAAGGTGTACCAGGAGTGCACGGTCACGAGGGTCCTCAAAGACGGCTCCCGTGTCAGTGGCGTCTTCGCCTACGACCGCGAGACCGGCCGTTTCTTCGTCCTCGAAGCCCCCGCCGTTGTGATCGCGACCGGCGGCATCGGCAAGTCCTTCAAGGTCACGTCGAACTCGTGGGAGTACACGGGCGACGGCCACGCGCTGGCGCTGCTGGCCGGGGCGCCCCTGCTGAACATGGAGTTCGTGCAGTTCCACCCGACGGGCATGGTCTGGCCGCCGTCCGTGAAGGGCATCCTGGTCACCGAGTCGGTGCGCGGCGACGGCGGGGTCCTCAGGAACTCCGAGGGCAAGCGGTTCATGTTCAACTACATCCCCGACGTCTTCAAGGAGAAGTACGCCCAGTCGGAGGAGGAGGGCGACCGCTGGTACGAGGACCCGGACAACAACCGGCGTCCTCCCGAGCTGCTCCCCCGCGACGAGGTGGCGCGGGCGATCAACGCGGAGGTCAAGGCGGGCCGCGGCTCCCCGCACGGCGGCGTCTTCCTGGACGTGTCCACGCGTATGCCGGCGGACGTCATCCGCCGCCGTCTGCCCTCCATGTACCACCAGTTCAAGGAGCTGGCGGACGTCGACATCACCGCTGAGCCGATGGAGGTCGGCCCCACCTGTCACTACGTGATGGGCGGCATCGCCGTCGAGTCCGACACCGCCGCCGCACGCGGAGTGCCGGGCCTGTACGCGGCCGGTGAGGTGGCGGGCGGCATGCACGGCTCCAACCGTCTCGGCGGCAACTCCCTCTCCGACCTGCTGGTCTTCGGGCGCCGGGCGGGCTGGCACGCGGCCGAGTACGCGACCGGGCTCGCGGAGGGCCGCCCGGCGGTGGACGACGTCCAGGTGGACGCCGCGGCCGCCGAGGCCCTGCGCCCCTTCTCGGCCGAGACCGAGGAACCCGCCGCGGGCCCGCCGGAGAACCCGTACACCCTCCACCAGGAACTCCAGCAGACCATGAACGACCTGGTCGGCATCATCCGCCGCGAGCCCGAGATGAAGCAGGCCCTGGAGAAGCTCGCCGACCTGCGCGTACGGGCCCGCCGGGCCGGCGTCGAAGGCCACCGCCAGTTCAACCCCGGCTGGCACCTCGCCCTCGACCTCAGGAACATGCTGCTGGTCAGCGAGTGCGTGGCCCGGGCCGCGCTGGAGCGCACGGAGTCGCGCGGCGGCCACACCCGCGAGGACCACCCGTCCATGGACCGCAAGTGGCGCCGCCTCAACCTGCTGTGCCAACTCACCGACCCCACGGGCGGGCTGGCGGCGACGGACCCGGTCCGCGGCCAGATCGACCTCGTACGGGAGACCACCGAAGCCATCCGCACCGACCTGCTCGCCCTCTTCGACAAGGAGGAGCTGGTCAAGTACCTCGCCGAAGAGGAGCTGTACGAATGAGCAGCTACGACGCCCACTTCAAGGTGTGGCGCGGTGACGCCGAGGGCGGCGGCCTGGAGGACTTCAAGGTCGAGGTGAACGACGGCGAGGTCGTCCTCGACATCATCCACCGCCTCCAGGCCACCCAGGCCCCCGATCTCGCCGTCCGCTGGAACTGCAAGGCGGGCAAGTGCGGCTCGTGCTCGGCGGAGATCAACGGGCGCCCGCGCCTGATGTGCATGACCCGCATGTCGGTGTTCACCCGCGAGGAGACGATCACCGTCACGCCCCTGCGCGCCTTCCCCGTCGTACGCGATCTCGTCACGGACGTGGGCTTCAACTACACCAAGGCGCGCGAGGTGCCGTCCTTCGTGCCGCCGGAGGGGCTCGGGCCGGGCGAGTACCGGATGATGCAGGAGGACGTGGACCGGTCGCAGGAGTTCCGCAAGTGCATCGAGTGCTTCCTGTGCCAGGACACCTGTCATGTGGTCCGCGACCACGAGGAGAACAAGACGGCGTTCGCCGGCCCGCGCTTCCTCATGCGGGTCGCGGAACTCGACATGCACCCGCTGGACGCGGCCGCCGAGACCGGCCTGGACCGCAAGAAGACCGCCCAGGACGAACACGGCCTCGGCTACTGCAACATCACCAAGTGCTGCACGGAGGTCTGTCCCGAGAACATCAAGATCACGGACAACGCGCTGATCCCGTTGAAGGAGCGGGCCGTCGACCGCAAGTACGACCCGCTGGTGTGGCTCGGGAACAAGATCCGTCGCCGGTCTTCGTCGGGCTGAAGTCCTCTTCGTCGGGCCGAGGCCTGTTCGTCGGGCCGAGACCCTGTTCGTCGGGCCGAGACCCTGCTCATCAGGCCGAGACCCTGCTCATCAGGCCGAGACCCTGCTCATCAGGCCGAGACCCTGCTCATCAGGCCGAGACCCTGCTCATCAGGCCGAGGCCCTGCTCATCAGGCCGAGGCCCTCAGATATCCCGAGTGGGCCACCTGGCCGAGGAAGGTGAACCGGGTGTCCGTGGCCATGTGCTTCTCGAAGGCCTCCTTGATGCCGGGCCACTTGGGATGCCCGAAGTCGTCCAGTACGACGATCCCGCCGGGCGCGACGATCTGCTCGGCCCACTCCAGGTCCGCCGCGACACCGGCGGCGGAGTGGTCGCCGTCGACGATGATCACGCCGTAGGAGCGGTCGGCGACCAGGGCACGCACCTCGGGATCCTCCGAGAAGCCCTGCTGGATCCGCGCCGCGGCACCGGCCGCGCCCGCCAGGGACAGATTGGAACGCACCGCGGCGCCCTGCACGGGCGTTCCCGAGGCGTCGTCGCCGATGCTGGTGCCGGGCTGCAGCTGCGTGCCCGCGAGCGGATCGACGATCGTCAGCCGCGGATCACGCCCCGCGCGCTCCATCATCCGGATCAGGGACGCGGCGAACATCCCGTACAGGGTGCCGATCTCCATGATCTCGTCGTTCGGCGGCTTGAGCAGCGGTACGGCGGACAGCTTCCCGACGATGTTCATGGTGCCGCCGGCTATCCGGCCGACCCCGAGCGCCTCCATCGCGATGAGCAGCCGGAACGCCTGGGCGACATTGCGCTCGGCGCCGTCCTTGTCCCCGGTCACCCGCTCCAGCTCGGTGATCACGCGGTTGATGTGGGCCTCGGACGGCATCCGGGACGCGCCGCGCCCGGTCCCGTCGAAGAACAGCTCCAGGGGCCGCTGGCGGTTGCGCAGCGTCTTCAGCTCCTGCTGCACCGCGGCGTACGAGGTGCTCCCGGTGTCGTGCGAGGTGTTCGCGACGGCACGGCGGACCTGGCGCTCGACGCGCTGGTCGATGATTTCGGCTATCGGACGCAGGGCGCGCCGGGCAGCCTTGCTGGTCAGTAACGCACGTATCAAAATGTGGCCTTCACGGGGTTCACGGATGGTCGCGGTTCACAGGTGGTGGTTCACAGTTGAAGAGAAATGGACCGTAGGCCGCTCACAGCCTGCCCACAACCAACAAACGCGTCCCTCAAGGCAAAGCGCGTATGACGTCTGGGAGACGGGGTGTTTACCTCGCCGGTTTCGGGCCTTGGCGGCCCTCTCGCCCGACCAGCCCGACCAGCTCCAAGACCCTGCCCAGGCTGTGCTCCGCGATGGCACGCATGAAAGCGGGGTCGTGGAAGTCGCCGACGTCGAGGAGGCGCAGCGGGCCGGCGACCAGGGAGAGGTGCATCGCGAATCGGTAGAGGCGCAGACGGTGTTCGTCGAGGTCGGGGCGGCCCCGGGTGCGCAGGGCGGCGTAGTGCTGCTGGAAGCGTTGGCGCAGGAAGACGTGCTCCCACTCGACGTCGAAGTACAGCAGGGGGCCCCTCCGTCGATGAGGGCGAGGTCGCCGTCGGCGGTCACGAGGACGTGGTCCGCGCCGAGTTCGCCGTGGATGAGAGTGGGGGGCTCGGTGCGCGGCCGGACCTGGGCGGCCAAGGCCCGCAGTGTGCCCTCCAGCTCGGCGCGCGCGGCGGCGGCCCGGGGCTCGCGTGCGGTGACTTCCTCCAGGTCGCGCAGCGCTCCCTCGAGGACACGCTGCTCGCAGGAACTGCCGTAGGACGAACCGCCGTTGTCGATGACGGCGACCTTGCCGAAGCGGGGGCCGGTGCAGGCGTGCAGAGCGTCGAGCAGAGCGGTCATCCCCTCCAGGGCCGCGGGCGCCGCGTGCGGGTCGCGGTCCAGCAGGTCCTCCAGGCTGCCGCCCGTCACGTCCTCCATCACCGCCGCGTCCGCCGGAAGGTGCGCGTGCGTGGCGTCGGCGTACAGGAGCCGGGGCGTGCGCACGCCCACGGCGGTCAGGCGGTCGTGCGCCGCGATGAGCAGGTCGAGGCCCGTGCCGTGCGAAAAGGGGTCGCGCGGGTCGGACGGCCCGGCGTCCCAGTAGTCCTCGTCGGCCGACCAGACGTAGGCGACGGCTGTCGTGTCGTCGTCGAAGGTGAGGCGGTAGACGCCCTTCTTCGAACCGCCGCGGAGGCGGGCGACGCCGGTGAGGGTGCGGTGCGCGCCGGTCGCCGCCCGGGCCAGGGGGGCAAGGTCGTCGCGGGTGAGGGGCTTACGGGGCTGGGGCTTGCCGGGCTGCGGCTTTCCGGGCTGCGGCTTTCCGGGCTGCGGCTTTCCGGGCTGGGGCTTTCCGGTGACGGTCACGCGTCGGATCGTGACACCCGGCCGGACGGACCGCAGCCGGTTTTCAGCGCGGCTGGTTCCTCACCGCACCCAGCCCTCCCGGTACGCCGTCCAGTCCCCCTCCTTCGCCGCGAAATCCACGTACAGCGCGACACCGAAGTTGGCACGGTCGGCATCCGTACGGGACAGCCCGAGGCGGACCCCGCGGACGGCGGCGGGGACGGTCTCGGCGTGGGCCCAGTGGCCGAACCGGTTCTCGTGGAAGAAGGGCAGGCCCATGAGCAGGTCGGTCGAGTGCGGGGTGACCTCCAGGGCCAGCGAGGTCTGCTGGGCGACGTAGCCGCCGTACGTGCTCTCCAGCGGCTGGATGGTGTCGTACGACATCACCGCGATCTGGTCCACACGGCGCGCGACCTGCCCGAAGAACTCCTGCGACCACCACTTGGGGTGCCCGGCGACCGTCCCCCAGAAGGAGTGGAACCCCGGGAGCGGGTCGATCTGGTGGGCGGCGATCGACAGCTGCGCATCCTGCGCGCGGGTGACGCGGCGCAGGGAGTCGAGGAGGGTGAGGTAGTCGCGGTCGCCGGAGTGCAGGGGCTCCAGGTCGAAGTGGACGCCGTCGAAGCCGGTGGCCAGGATCTGCCGGGTGGAGGCGACGACGGCCGCGCGGGTCGCCGCGCGCTCCAGCCGCATCCCGTCCGGGCTCTCGGTGGCGAGCACGTCACCGAGCCAGGCCTGGACCCGTATGCCGGGCGCCGCGCGGTGCATGGCGTCGATGAACCAACGCGCTCGGGGATAGACCGACTCGGGAAGCGTGCCGTCGTGCTCCAGGGGACCGGAGTGGACGTACAGGTCACGGATTCCGGTGGTGTCCAGACGGCGGGCGAGGGCGGTGACGTCGGCGTCCTTCTTCCGCCCGTCGACCCAGGCGTGGCCGAGCCAGATCGCGTCCTTGTTCCTGGTGTAGGTGCCGTCCGCCGGGTCGCCGGTGTAGTTCACGCGGAGGGCGATCTCGGCGGCGAGGAGGGGGAGGAGGATGACGAGGACGAGGGTGAGGGCGGTACGGCGGGTCCAGCGCAGCCAGCGGCGGCGGCTGCGGGGCGGCTGCGGTGGGGCCTGCTCGCCGTCACGGTCAGGGGCTGCTGATTCGTTTCCGCTGCGCTCCTCTTCTCCTCTGCGCTCCTCTTCTCCGCTGCGGTCCTCCTCCTTCTGCTGCGCTGCTTCCGTCTTCTGCTGCGCTGCTTCCGTCCCCATCCCCATGTCCGTCCCCCCAGAACGTTCCATCGCGCGTTCCCCTCCCCCATAAGCCATCACTCACTGGCGTACCCCCACCCACCCCACCCCGGTCGCGAGCTCGCCTTCCTCCCCATACGCTCCGAAATGTGACGCCATCGTTGATCCGGGGCCGGCCGCGGCGCGCCGCCTCGCAGACATGCGTGCGGGTGGCGCTTGCCGTACTCGGCGGTGCGGTCGGGCTGGCGTGGCTGGTGTTGCCGGGGATGACGATCAGTACGGGCGCTCCGGTTGCGATCAACGGTGCCGGACCTACCGGGAGCGCGAGCGCCGTCGCGCAGCAGGACGAGGAGACTTCCGCCGCCGACCTCGTCCTGCCGCTCGTGGTGGTAGCCGCGGCCGTCGCCCTGGCGGGCTACGGCTACATACGACGCACACGACGAGCCAGAAGCCGTACGACACCCGGCAGCACCCTCGCCGCACCTGCGCTCACCCCACCCGTCACCGAACTCGACCAGCAATCCCGCACCCTTCTGACGCAAGCCGACGACTGGATCCGCACCAGCCGCGAGGAACTCGGCTTCACCGAGGCCCGTTTCGGCGCGGAGACCACCGCCCCCTTCACGCAGACCGTCCGGGACGCGGAGTCGGAGCTGACGGCCGCCTTCCGGATTCGCCGGCAGTACGAGGCCGGCGTCCCGACGGACGAGTCGTCCCGGCTGCACGCCCTCGCCGGAATCGTGGGCCGATGCCAGGAGGCGGGCCGGCGACTGGACGCCGAGGCACCCGCCTTCGACCAACTGCGCGCCCTGGAACGCGAGATCGGCGAGGCCCTGGCGGTCGCGGAGACACGCTTCCGCGACCTCACCCGCCGCACAGCGACCACGAAGACGACGCTCACCAACCTCGCCAAGCTGTACGCACCCTCCGCCACGTCCCCGGTCACCGGGTACGCCGAGCAGGCCAGGAACCGCCTGCTCTTCGCCACCGTCCACCTCAACCAGGCCCGCCAGACGGCCGACTTGGGCGATGCGGAGGAGGCGGCCGGCCATCTACGCGCCGCCGAGGGCGCGATCGCCCAGGCCGCCGTCTTCGTCGACGGCATCGAACGACTCGTCGCCGAGCTGAGATTCGCCGCTGACCTGGTGCCGGCCGCGCTGACGGGGGCGGAGGCGGAGCTCTGGGAGGTGCGGGGGATGCTGCCGGCCACCGGAGAGTGGGACCAGCCGGCGGACGCGGGGATGGGAGCCATGGCGGGGGCGGTGCCGGAGGCCGGGCCGGATGCGGTGCCGGACTCGGCTTTGCTGGGCGTCCCCGTGGGCGAGTTGCGGTCGCGGGTCCTGCACGCCGACGCCGTACTGGCCTCCGTACGGCAGGAGTTGACCGGCGGGCGCGTGTACGACCCGCTGGACGTCCTGCGCCGGATCGTCGAGGCGCTCGCCCCCGTCACCACCGGCCGGTCCGGAGTCCTCCCGGCGGCCGCCCGCCTCACCGCCCGCAGCGCCACCGCCGCGGCGGACGCCTTCATCACCACGCACCGGGGCGAGGTCGGCGCCGACGCCCGCATCCGGCTCGCGGCAGCGACCCAGGACCTGCTCCACGCCACGAGCCTCACGGACCTGGTACGCGCCGACACCCTGGCCCGTCAGGCCCACGACCTCGCCGAGCAGGACGTACGGGTGCACGGCACGCCGATCGTCGGGCGTCCCGAGCATGCGCTCGCGAACGGGGCCGGCGGAGCAGTCGCGGGCGGCGTCCTGCTGAGCGACGGCCGACCCGCGAGCTTCGGTGGACCCCGCACACGGAATCGTCGCAACTTCCCACTGGGGTAAGGCACTTCCCGCCTTGGACAGCTCCACATGCCTATTTGTATGATGATCCGATCTTGGTGTGAGTTGGTCCGATGACACGCGGACGAGCGGGGGCGGTTGAGCGTGATCAAACCGGAGCAGATACCCCAGTTCACGGGGAACCTGCCGCAACTGGAAATCGACTACGCGGACTTGAAGAAGGACGCGGGTCATGTCCGCAAGACCGGCGAGGATGTGCACTCGCAGTTCCAGGGCCTGTCGGCGTACTACACGGCGCCGGAGGCGGAGCAGCTCTTCGCGACGACGAAGCCGGTCAAGGAGCGGGCGGACGATTTCGCCACGGACCTGGAGACGGTGTCCGGTGCGCTGTCGTCGTACGCGACGGAGATCCGCCCCCTCGTCGACAAGCTGAAGGAACTGAAGGCCAAGGCCGTGACGTTCGTCGATTCCGTCAAGGACGACGACGAGTGGGAGTACGACGGCGACAAGGTCGACGAGCACAACCAGCTGAGGGACGACATCACCGCGACGGTGGCGGCGTTCTGGGCCGCGGAGCGGACCTGCCACAACAAGATCACCGCCTTGTGGGGCGGGACGCAGATGGTCGCCGGGGACGGCTCGGACCGCAAGGACCAGTACGGCTTCTCCGCCGAGGACATGAAGAACGCCCAGGTGCCGTGGGGCGACCCGGTGGAGGAGAAGCACCACTGGTACGAGGTCGGCCACTGGGTGAAGTCCTTCGTGTGGGACGGCCTGATCGTCGACGGCATCTGGGGCACCATCAAGGGCCTGGGCACGCTGGTCGGCTTCGGCGGCTGGGACGCCATGGGCCAGGCCTGGAAGGGCCTCGCCCAGCTCGCCACCGGTCTGGCGATTTCCTCCATCCCTGGGGTGGGGGCGATGTTCTGGACAATGCCCGCCGACCAGATGCCCTCCTGGCTGCGCGACTCCCGTACGGCGATGAAGGAGACCGGCAAGGCGCTGGTGGCGTGGGATCAGTGGGGCAAGAACCCCGCCCGCGCGGCGGGAGCGGTCACCTTCAACGTCCTGACCACGGTCTTCACCGGCGGCGCGGGCGGCGCCGCGGCGGGCGCGGGCAAGGCGGGCGCGGTGGCGAAGGCGCTGTCCGTGGCCGGCAAGGCGGGCCGGGTCATCGACCCGATGACCTACATCGCCAAGGGCGCGGGCGCGGGCCTGTCGAAGATCGGCGACATCAGCGCGGCCCTGAAGGGCGTCGGGAACATCGACATCCCCGCCCTCCCCGACAACGCGATCACCCTGCCCGAAGGCACCGTCCGACTCCCCGACGGCACGGTGAACCTGCCCGAGGGCGCGACGATCCCGGACGGCGCGACCCGTCTCCCGGACGGCAACGTCAAACTGCCCGACGACACCCCCGTCCTGCCAGCGGGAGCGGAGCGGCTGAACACGCCCGAGGGCGAGCCGATGCTGTTCGTCGACCGCGAGGGCAACATCCTGGACGAGCGCGGCACCGTCCAGATGGACGCCAAGGCCCCCGGCCCCACGGACATCGTCGACCGACCGTCGGCCGGCGACCCGCCTGCGGGCGCGGACGTGCCGCGGGTGGACTCCCCGGTCCGGGAGCCGGCCCTGGTCGGCGCGGCCACGCACACCGCCGACCAGGCGGGCCAGCACATCCGCCTCGGCAACAGCTTGGACAACAACCTCGGCGACGTCGGCCGGGTAGGCGACGAGGTGCCCACGGGCCGCCCGGACACCACCCCGGGCGGCACGGCAGGCCAGACGCCCGGCGGCCACGCGGGCGACCACATGCCCAGGAACGACCTCAACGACCCGCTCCGCCAAGGCGACGGCAACACGCCGTCCACGGGCGGCAGCCACTCGGACACCCCGTCCACCACAGACCACGTCGGCGGCACCGGCCATTCGGACGGCTCGGGCACGGGCGGCACTCACACCGACGGGCCGGGCACAGGCGGCGGCCACCACGAGCCTCCATCGACTGGCGGCGTACACCCCGGAGGCCTGGAGGACATGGCCCGGGGCGCGGACGACGCGGCGCGTGGCGCGGACGACGCGGCACACCGCGCGGAGTACGAGGCTGCCCGCGAGAAGCCGGCCGACGAGCGGACGCCCGCCGAACGGGCGGCGATCACCCGCGAGCACGTTCGGCTCGCCAACGAGGATCCGGTCTGGCGCGCGGAGCACTACGACAAGTGGGGGCCCGGCAAGCGCAACAACGCCGAAGCTATGGTCGACGGCCAGATTCTGCCGAAGCTCGTCGAGAAGCCGGGCGGCGGCTGGATGGCCGCCGACAACCTGCCGTACGCGAACCCGGAGCGGTTCCACCTCACCCCCTTGGAGCGAGGCCCGGAAACGGTCCCTGCCAATAACCTCAACCACCTCGACGACGTTTCGGCCAGGCGCCTGGCAGGCATGGATCTGACCAGCGCCGAGAAGGCCTACGAGGCCAACGCGACCGAGGCGAACGCGAAGGCGCTCGCCGAAGCGCAAGACCACTTCAACACGACGGTCGGCGAGGGCGTCTCCAACAACACCAAGCTCGGCGAGGCCCTCGGCGAGGAGGCCGCGCGCCGACACATGCTCCTGCAGAAAGAGTTCGAAGGAGCCCACGAGATCACCGACCTGCCCGAGACGCCCAACGGCTCGCGGAGGTTCGACCAGCTCTGGCGGGACAAGGACGGCAACCTCATCATCGTCGAGGCGAAGGGCCCCAACGCGAGGCTGGAGTGGCGCCAGGGCAACGGGCCACTCGACCGTAACACCATGGTGAAGCAGGGAACCATCGAGTACGTCCGCACGATCGTGGCCGACATGGAGCAGCGCGCCTTCACCTCGCCGAAGGACGCCAAGTACGCAGCGGAGATCAAGACGGCCATCGAGCAGAAAACCCTGCGGTACGTCCTCGTCCAGGCCACCGAGAACACCGGTCAGTATGCTGGCGCCACGCTCAAGCACTTCAAGATCTTTTAAAGGAGAAGCGCGTTGGTCTCGACCATCCCCCGCCACCCCTTTCCCACGGGGAACGCGGAAGAAGGCCTCGCCGTGCTCCAGGAGAACGCGCAGGCGCTGATCGACGGTCTGGAGGCGAATTCCACCACTCTGGGCGATGCTCTGAGCACCACGCTCACCCTTGCCGAGGCGCACTGCCTGATGGACCCGCGGGGATCGATCTACCCCACGTGGGACGCCTGGGTCAACGCAATGCAGGTCGGCTCCGCCGCGTTCGCCGCCGCGACCACGACCGAGGAGCAAGTGCAGTGCCGCATCGCTCACAAGGACCGCACGCTCCAGGCCACCGGCCCGCAGTGGTACGTGCACCCCGGTAGCTGGCTCACCGCCTTCTACCTGGCCGTGGCGTGCCGGGAACGGGACAGGATCACTGCCCTGTGCCGCGTGCCCCTGTCTCTGCTCCGGGAGAACGGTTCACAGTTCGACGAGTTCGAGTACGCCTGGATCGACACCCTCCAGACCTACTGGCTCGGCGGCCCCGACCTCGGCCCCAAGCTGGTGGCCGCCGTCGACGGCACGGAAGCGGAAACCGTCACCGACCGGGAGACGGCAGGCAAGCTGCTGTACCCGCCGATGGAGATGTTCCACCGCGTCGTCCGCAAGGACCAGACCGGCTTCAACCGAGCCCTGGCCGCGGCCCTCCAGTGGCACAAGGAGTACTGGACCGTCGACGAGAGCCGAGCCCACATGATCTCCAGCCTCGTCGCGCTCGCTCCGCTCGCCATCGCCTGCATGGCGCACGACGCGGGCATCCCCATTGAGGTGGAGTCCGAGTACCTGCCCGCCACGCTCCTGGGGCGCAACTGGTGCGGCGAGTTCCCCACGTAGGAAGCAGCAGAAGTAGTGCTCTCCGTTTCCCGCCACGAGTACCCCACGGAGGACGTGCCGGACGCTTTGGACGCTCTCGGCGAGACCGCAAATTGGATCCTCGACGAGTTCGCCGACTCGCCCGTCCTGCGCCCACAGGCGCTGAGCACGGCGCTCACCTTGGCGCAGCAGCACTGTGCGATGGACCCGCAGGCGGTGAAGTTCGAGACCTGGGAGGCCTGGGTCACGGCCATGCAGACCGGGTCCGCGCTCTTCGCCGCGGCGACCGCACCTGCGGGCACCGGCGTTACCTGCCGGATCAAGGAGCAGGAGTGCGTGCTCCCCGCGACCGGCCCGGAGTCCCATCTGAACGCGGGGACGTGGGTCACCTCCTTCTACTTGGCGATGATCTGCCGCGACAACGACCGTCTGCGCCGGCTGGCCGAGGTACCCGTCTCGTTGCTGCGTGACTCCGGCGCGGTGTTCGACGAGTACATCTACTCCTGGGTGGAGGCGCTGCAGAGCTTCTGGCTCGGCCGCCGGGACGTGGGCGACAGGCTCGTCGCGGCAGTCGACGGCACCGACGCCCCGGAGGCGCTGCGGTACGCGGACGCGGATCTTACGTCGAAGATCCTTTATCCACCGATGATCCTCCTCTACCGCGTCATCCGCCGCGACCCCGCCGAGTTCAACAAGTCGCTGGCCGACGCGCTGCGCCGGCACAAGGCGAATTGGACCGCCGACGAGGACCGTGCGACCAGCGCCGACGGGCTCGTCGCCCTCGGCCCGCTGGCCATGGCCTGCCTCGCCCGTGACCAGGGCATCACCTTGGAGGTCGAGTCCGAGTACTTGCCCAAGGCGCTCCTGGAGTACGCCTGGATCGGCGAGATCGAGTACTGAGCCGACGAGGGACTCCTAATGACCTGGCGATGGCCTCCCAGAGGCGCTGGCAGGAGTACGCCGTGACCGTCACCATTGCCCGGCATGGGGCGCCAGGGCCTAACGCCGGGCGTTTCGCAGAGGCTCTTGGTGAGAGCACGGCCGCGTCGATCGAGCGACTGGAGGAGGCGCCCATCATGATCGACACCACGTTCACCAAGTCCCTGCTGAACGTGCAGGCGCACTGCACTGTGGACCCCCGGGCCGCGAAGGTCGAAACATGGGAGGCAGTGGTCGCGGCCATGCAACTCGGCTCGGCGCTGTTCGCCGTGACGAGCGGTGCTGATGGAGTTGTCGAATGCCGCATCCACTACAAGGTGCGGCACATCCCGGAGATCGGGCCGCACCCGTCAGCCGACGCGGGCAACTGGCTCGCTGCCTTCTGGCTCGCCATCGTCTGCCGCGATCAGAAGCGTATGTCCCAGCTCTGCGAGATTCCGGTGGATCGGCTGCGCTCGCCCGAGGGCCAATACGACGACTATGTCTACCACTGGGTGGACGCCCTGCAGGCCTACTGGCTGCAGCGCCCGGGGCTGGTGGACAAGCTCGTCGCAGCCATCGAGGGCTCGCACCCCGAGGTCGCGACGGCCTCTCCCCGTGATCTGCTGCAGAAGGTCCTGTATCCGCCGATCAACCTGTTCCACCGCTTCCTGCGCAAGGACCACGACGGCTTCAACCAAGCCCTCGTAGAGGCCCTGGAACTGCACAAGGAGTACTGGACGGCGGACGAGGACCGGACCAAGGACCCCGAGGGCCGTATCGCTCTGGGCCCACTCGCCATCGCCTGCCTGGCCTACGACGGAGAGATCCCGATCGAGGTGGAGTCCGACTACCTCCCCAAGCACCTGCTCCAGCGTGGCTGGCTCGGCGAATTCCCCACCTGAGCCGCCCCCGAGGGGACCACGCCCCCAGCAATTGGAGGAAGTGTTCCACCCCCCAACCGGAAAGCCGCAGGTCAGAAGACTCGCCGCTGGAACAAATCCTCCAATTGCTTCGTGATGCCTGCCGCACCACCCACCGGCCGCAAGCCGCCAGCCCAGCCCGGCGTGCAGGCGAGGCGCGACCGCGCCCCAACCCCGGCCCACCCCTCAGCCCACCCCAAGGGACCGCCAACCCGCCCCCCGCTTCGCGGAAGCACGACGCTGACCAAGAAGCGGGCGGCCAACGGTGCCCGTTCAAACCGCGGCAAGCTCACACCACACGTACTTACCCCGGTTGCCACGTCTCGCCAGCGGATGCCACCCCCACAGATCAGCACACGCCCGCACCAACGCCAGCCCCCTTCCCTCCTCCAACTCGCCCCCCTCATCCAACGGCCCCGGCGCTTCCGGTGGCTCCGGATCGGCATCCCACGCGCCGATCCGCAACACGCCCGCCGACCATCGCACCCGCAGGGCGGCCGGCCCCTTGGTATGGCGTACGGCATTGGAGACCAACTCCGCCGCGAGGAGCTCCGCGACGTCGACCAGGCTGATCAGCCCGTGCATTGTGAGGATCAGGCGAAGGGTGCGACGACTGACAGTGACCGCGCGCAGGTCGTTCGGGATGTACAGGCAGTACTCCCACGGTTCGCTTTCGTTTTCGTTTTCGGGCATGCGTCAACTCCATTCGGCTAGAGGGGATTGCGGCCGACCGGCGGTGGCAGTGCCGCCCCCGTCATGGCAGGACGGTGCGGTGCGCTTCCGGGACCCCGGCATTCCGCAGCGTGTGCGACGCATCACTGACAGTAGGCCATAAATTTCAGTCCAGGCAAGCAGATCGCGTAGCCTGACCCCCGAACGAGTCGTCCCACCAGGGCTGTTGAAGGAAAGAAGGACGCCGTGCCAGCAAGGCGGCACCCCACGGCACGCCAGGTACGCCTGGGCGCCGAACTGCGGAAGATGCGCGAAGCAGCAGGACTCAAGGCAACAGAGGCAGCGAGCCTCCTTGGCGTGAGCTCCGTCCAGATGAGCCAGATCGAGTCCGGCATCTCAGGCGTGAGTGAGCAGCGACTGCGTCGACTCGCAGCCAACTATGCTTGCGCCGACAGGGAGTTGATCGACGCTCTGGTGGCGATCGCCACGGACCGGACGCGAGGTTGGTGGGAGGAGTACCGGCGCAACCTTCCTACACCGTTCCTGGATCTGGCCGAGCTGGAGCACCACGCCGACTGCCGGTGGGACGTGGACTTTCTGCACGTCCCGGGCCTTCTGCAGACCAAGGACTACGCCCGAGCACTCTTCTCCTACGTGAACCCGGAGTTCCCGGACGACGAGGTGGATCTGTGGGTGGAACACCGGATGAAGCGCAGGGTCATCGTCGAGCGCCCCGACCCGATCCCGTACGAGACCGTGATCCACGAGGCGGCACTGCGCATCAGGGTCGGCAACCGCACCGCAACAGCGGCGCAGCTCGCCCGCATCCTGGAACTCTCCGAAGCCGACCACGTCACAGTGCGCGTGATCCCCTTCGACCTGGACGGCTTTGCCGGAGCTGGAAGCGCCATGGTGTACGCGGGCGGCCCCGTCCCCCAGCTGGATACGGTGGTACGCGACGGACCTCACGGCACGGTATTCATCGACGCCCAAGCCCAACTCAGCCGCTTTCGAACGCTCTTCCGTAGGCTGGAAACGGTGTCGCTCGAACCCGATCGTTCGCGTGACTTCATCCACAGGCTGGCGAAGGAGCTGTGAACGCATGATCACCGCAGACACCTGGCAGAAGTCGTCCTACTCGGGCGGCGGTGAGGGCAACGCCTGCGTGGAGGTTGCCCTTCGCCGCACCTGCATATCCATCCGCGACTCCAAGGCCCCCACCAGGGCAATCGTCACCATCCCCACCGAAGTCTTCGCCCCCTTCATCGAAGCCCTGAAGACGGCCCCGCTGAAGCAATGAATTCGGTCAACGCGTCTGCGGGGCCATAATCTACGGCCACACGACCTCGCCGTCTCGAACGACGAGCGGTTCGAACCG
This sequence comes from Streptomyces sp. NL15-2K, assembly GCF_030551255.1. Classification (GTDB taxonomy): domain Bacteria; phylum Actinomycetota; class Actinomycetes; order Streptomycetales; family Streptomycetaceae; genus Streptomyces. Next base: position 7,549,105 of record NZ_CP130630.1, on the reverse strand, counting down.
GTCCGATTCATGGAACCTGATCCAGCCCAAGTGGACTGTCCCGGCCTTGATGCAGTGCCGGTCATCCGCCTTTGTGGACAACCAGGTGAGGAGCCCGGCAGTGCTGTCGAACTGATCAGGGTGGACCTCCTGCCGAATGGTCAGGGCCCAGGCCCCGTTCGTAGGGTCTTCCGGCCGCAGCAGTACCGACGTGAGCGCCCCGTTCACCTTCCAGGCGTCGCCATGCTGCCCCAGAAGAGGCACAGGATGGTCCTCTATGACGGGTTCGCCGACGTCATCAACCACCACGACCGGAAACTCGGACACGATGCGGAGAATCTCCGGCTTGGGTCCCAGGCCAAGATGCCACCGCAACTCCGCGAGTTCCTCGGCGGACAGGCCCTCGCCCAGATTCAGCGCGATGGAGAGCTCAAAGATGTCAGCCATGGCGGTGACGCTATCGCCGTGTCTCTCGTCGCCCGCTGTCAGGGGATGTCCTCGATCCGCTGGCGGTTGAGCAGATACGTGGGCAGATACCGCTGCTTCGGGGCGACAGGGAAGCCGTAGTCGTAGGCGAGGCTCGCCATCGCGAGTGGTCCGAGTGCTGCCCGGCCGCGTGGTGCCGCCGATTCGCCCCAGTAGCGGCCGTGCTCCGCGACCGCTTCGTCGAGTGCCTTGCTGAAGGCGTCGTGGTCGCGGGCGATGAGGCGGTGGAAGAGGGCCGTCGGCTGGTAGTCGATGCCGTTCACGAAGTCGAGCGGCGCGTGGGTGACGCCGTCGAAGCCGGACGTCTGCATGGTGGCGAGGAGTTTCTCCACGACCCCGTCCATGGAGTCGCGTTCGGAGAAGTAGGCCTGGAGCGTGTCGATCCAGTGCAGGACGTACGCGTCGACGGAGTCGTCCTGTCGCAGCGTCGCGAGTGGTACCTGGCAGAGGCGGCGGATCCGGTCCGTCTGGCGGCATACGATCGCCAGGTAGAGGGCGTCGAGCCAGGCTCGGGCGTCCGCAGGTGGTGCGGCGGGCGTGGCGGGGAGCTGCGTGACGATGCCCTCGCCCAGGTGGCATTCCTGCGCCTGCGCGCCGGTGAACAGCGCGCACCCGAGTTGCAGGGCGGTGGCCCACGCGTCCCAGGTGGCGACGTGCGCCACGTCGGGATCGGCGGCGCAGCGGGCGTGGGCCAGTGCGAGGGCGGAGGCGAAGGCGTCGGCCAGTCCGGTGGGGTCCTCGGTGAGGCGGGTTATCGACTCGGCGGTGGTGTGGGTGAGTTCGGCGAGGTCCGGAGCGTCGGCCGCGGTGCGGGTGGCGAGACGGCCGGCGCGGTCGAGGCGGACCAGGCCCTTCATCAGACCGAGCAGGGGCGGTGGCGGCTGTATGGAGAAGCTGCGGGTGTCGTCGTCGATGACCGTGAGCGAGGTCAGGCTGCCGCGGTGCCACCAGTAGACCCGCGGGGACAGCGCACCCGGCCCGTCCTCGTGAGCGCCCAACGCGTAGGCGGCAAGGCTGTTGATCGCGTCGACCACGGATCCGTCGGCGATCGGGTGGTAGACCAGGTTGTGCCGGCTCGGTACGGCGACGAGGGCACCGGCGTCCGGGAGCGACTCGCCGGTGACCTGATGGACCACTTGGGCCAGGAACAGCGCCTTGCTGGCGACGAACGGGGAGTCGCCATAGAAGGAGTGCAGTATCGCCCCTCCCTCCATGGGCACTTCCTCATGCTCGGCGGGCACCCGCACGAGGTTCGCGCGCGCTGCGTCTCCCAGGGCCTCGATCCCGGCGCGCTCCACGTCCATGTCGGTGAGGATCCGCACGCTGGTGGGCCCGTCGAGGGCGTAGGCGAAGACGAGTCCGTCAGCCACCTCACGCGCGTAACGCAGCACGTTGAGGAGTTCAGGGGTGAGTGAGTCGGTGGGGAGCAGCCGGGCGTGTGCGCCGCGCAGCAGTTCCTCGGCGCTCTCGCCGCCCCCACTGGCCTGCCGCAGGCTCGCGAAGTGCGCGGCGACCAGGTCGGGCCAGCGCTCCTCCGGCACGTCGCGGCACTGGTGTGCCAGGTTGTGCAGGGGATGGTCGTGGCCGTCCTGCAAGTACGGGGCGGCGAGTGCCCGCAGGTGTGAGGCCTGCGCGGCGGTCAGCATGGGCAGGCTGGAGTCGGGGGCGTCGTCTGATGTCATCACCGCCACTCTACGAGGCGCGTGATGTTGCGACACCGGGGCCTGTGTCCAAGCGTCGCTGATGAGCTGAGGTTCCCTGGACGATCCAGGGTTTTCCTGGATGCCGGGAAGTGGTCCGTCGTGCTGGGCGGGGTTTGGACGCCTGCCGTGGGACCGTGGGCCGTCGCCGCCGGGTGCGGTGCGGGTGCTCATCGTGTGCGGTACCTGCCGCCTGCGGCGCCGCCGGCTGCGGCGATTCGGAGGCTGCGGTATCCGCCCCGCCGGACGCTTTCCGCCCGGTGTGGACCCGGGCGGGGCGGGGACCCCGCGTCGCTTTCCTGGGCACGGGGCGGATTCTCAAGGAGACCGGAATCGTGACTGCTGCTCTCACCGGCCTCGCAGTGACACGCACGCTACCGAATGCACCATCACGCTCCCGCACCTCACGATGAACAGTCACCGGAAAGTGCTACAAAAGCCTGATGGCACCACATTGAACACCACCCCGTGATACCCAGTCGCACCAAGGAACCACAGGCCATCAGGAGCACTGCGCACGACCCTGCCGTCCGGCTAGAACAAACTCAACAACGCCTCCGCCGGATCCACCATCCCGCTCCCCCCGTCCGGCAACGGCAGCTCGAACCACACCGTCTTCCCCCGCGGCGTACGCCGCGACCCCCACGCCGCGCTGAGAAGCCCGACCAGTTGCAGCCCGCGGCCTCCCTCGTCCGTGTCGCGGGCGCGGCGGCGGCGCGGCTGGACCAGGCCCGCGTCCCAGACCTCGCACACCAAGGTGCGGTCCAACAGCAACCGCAACCTGATCTCACCTTCCCCGTACCGCAGCGCATTCGTCACCAGCTCGCTGACCAGCAACTCCGTTGTGTCGACCAGTGGTTCGAGGTCCCACGACAGCAACTGCCCGCGTGCGTACTCCCTCGCCCGGCCCACGCTGCGCGGCTCCCGCGGCAGCGTCCAGTCGCCGACCGAGTCGGCGGGCAGGCCCTGTACACGTGCCATCAGCAGCGCGATGTCGTCCTCGCCGTGGTGGGTGTCGAGGGTGTTGAGGACGTGGTCGCATACGTCCTCCAGGGGGCGGGCGGGGTCCGTCAGCGCCCCTACGAAGGCCTGGAGGCCCTCGTCCAGCGGATGGTCGCGGGATTCGACCAGTCCATCCGTGTAGAGCGCGAGCAGAGCGCCCTCGGGGAGTTCGACCTCCACCTCCTCGAAGGGTTCGCCTCCCACCCCGAGCGGCATGCCCGGCGGCACGTCGAGCATCAGGGCGGTCTCGCCGGGCTCGACCAGCACCGGCGGCAGATGGCCCGCGTTGGCGAAGGTGCAGCGCCTCGTCACCGAGTCGTAGACCGCGTACACGCAGGTCGCCAAATACACCTCGGACAGGTCGGCCTCGCGTGGGCGGCGGGCCGCGCGGGTGGCCTGCTGGACGCCGCCGGGGGCGCCCAGGCCGCGTGCGATCTCGTCCAGCGCGGAGAGGACCTCCGCCGGTTCCAGGTCCAGCAACGCCAGCGTTCGTACGGCGGAGCGGAGTTCACCCATCGCGACCGCTGCCCGCAGGCCGCGGCCCATCACGTCCCCGACCACCAACGCCGTACGGTGGCCCGGCAGTTCGATGACGTCGAACCAGTCGCCGCCGACCTCGCTCGGCCGGTCGGCGGAGGAGTTGCCGGGCAGGTAGCGGCAGGCGATGTCGAGGCCGGAGGCCACCGGGTCGCCGGGCGGGAGCAGGGATCGTTGCAGTATCAGGGCTCGTTCGTGCTCGCGGCGGTACAGGCGGGCGTTGTCGATGCAGACCGCGGCCCGCGCCGCCAACTCCACCGCCAGGTCCCGGTCCCGGTCGCCGAACGGCTCGCTGCCCTTCGTACGGGAGAACTGCGCAAGGCCTACGACCGTGTCGTGGGCGACCATCGGCACGGCGAGCGTGGACTGGACGAGGCCGCCCTCCTCGGCGGGGACGTACCGCGGGCGGGCGGTGCGCAGGGCGTCCGCGCAGGGCGAGTTGAAGGGGTAGTGGTGGACCGCGCCGACCGCGACCGGCTTGCCGGAGCCGGTGAAGGGCGCGTCGGAGACGGCGCTGGCGAAGGCGACGCGGCGTAGCTCCGCGCTGCCGTCGGCCAGGCCCGGCGGGGTCTCGTCGCCGGCCAGGAGGCCCTGGTAGAGGTCGACGGTGGCCAGGTCGCAGAAGCCTGGAACGACTACGTCGAGGAGTTCGCGGGCCGTGGTCTCCAGGTCGAGGGAGTTGCCGATGCGGGCGCCGGCCTCGTTCAGGAGGGCGAGGTTGCGCCGGGCGGCGGCGGCCTCGCGGGCGGCGGCGCGGCGGGAGGTGATGTCGAGTCCGAGCCAGGCGATGCCGATGGGGCGGCCGGAACCGCTGTGCACGCGGTAGAGGTTGACGGACCAGTGGCGGCGCTCCTCCGAGCCCGGCAGGAAGCCCGTGATGTGCATGTCCGTGATGGAGTTGCCGGTTTCCAGCACGCGGCGCAGGGTCGCGGCGACCCGCTCGGCCTCGGGGCGCTGGAGGTAGTCGTGGACGCCGCGGCCGCGGTGGTCGTCGGGGCTGCCGCCGAAGGTGCTGGCGAACTGCTTGTTGGCGCGTCGTACCCGCAGATCGGTGTCGATGAGCAGGAAGCCGAAGGGAGATTGGCCGAAAATGGACTGCGAGGCGGCGAGGTCGGTCTCGATGCTGCGCAGGGTGCGGACGTCGACGACTATGCAGACGGCGGCCTTCTCGCCGCCCTCGGTCCGCGTCGGCATGACGTAGACCTCGGCGAGGCCTTGCTGGCCGCGCTCGCCGTCCGCCGTGTCCGGCATCCGGAAGGGGACGACTCCGGTCCACTCCCGGCCGTCCAGGATCTCCGCCATCTTGCGCTGGCCCTGCTCGCGCAGGTCGGGGTCGATGAACGCCTCGATGGGGTCCATGCCGACCGCGTGCTCGGCGGCGATACCGAAGAGCTGTTCGGCGCGCAGGCTCCACTGGTCGACCAGGCCGTCGGGGCCGATCGAGAAGGACGCGACCTTGATGTAGTCGTAGATGGAGCCGGGCGGACTGCTCTGCCACATGGCGTCAGCGGGCGGCACATCGCCCGACGCGGCTTCCGCCACGGCATCACCCGTGGCCCCAGCCCTCGCGCCGTCCGACGGGTCCTCGGACTCCGTGGCCTTCGCTGGTATCTCGCTCACGCGAACCGTCCCCTCCAGCTCACCGCGTCCGGCACCGGTCACCGGCGGCGGCTGCCCGCAGTATCCAGCACTACGGCGCCGCACAACACGGTGTTCACGATCACAGCACGGTCCCGATGGTTTTTGGACCGGACCGTGCCAACACCTACAGTCTTCTAACCAGCGGACACGTCGCCGAATCGCTCCGGCGCACAACCGCCACTGGCCTGAACCAATCGCTGGACAGTGTGGAAGGGGACGTACAGCCCTTTCGCGGCGGATCCTTCATCCCGGTACCGCAGTTGGCTCACGGCGGCACCGCGAGTTCGAACCACACCGTCTTGCCCGACTCGCCCGGCCGGGTGCCCCAGCGGCGCGAGGAATGGGCAACCAGTTGGAGTCCGCGGCCGCCCTCGTCGTCGGGCCGGGCGACGCGCTCGCGGGGCGGGTCCGGCAGCGGGTCCGAGACCTCGACCAGCAGGACGCCGCTCAGGCCCGCGGGGCGTACCAGCCGTACGCCGATGGGGCCCGTGGCGTGCCGCAGGGAGTTGGTCACCAGTTCGCTGACCAACAACGCCGCCAGGTCGGCGAGGCTGTCGAGGTTCCAGTCGCGCAGCCGGCCGCGGACGACGGCGCGGGCGGTGCGTACGGCGCCCGGGTCCGCCGGGAAGGTCCACTCGGCGCGGTCACCTTCGGTGTCGATCACGCCGATCACATCCCAGGCCGGCCGGATCAACCCCATGTCCGGTTTCGTGGGGTTAATGGGCACATACCCGATATCGAGTGGCCAGTACCGCGCTCGATGGCGCACTGTGACGCAAACGGCGTACGGAGTGATCAGCACAGGCGGACATGTCGGCCGGCTCCGTCAGACAGGCCCCAGCCGCGCCAGCACCTCGCGCACGGCGGGCACGTCCTGGTCCAGCCAGTTCACGCTCCAGATCTCGTCCGGCGCGAGCCAGCGCAGTGCGTCGTGGTCCTGGAGGGGCTTGGGTTCGCCGGAGCCGGCGAGCAGCCGCGCGGTCCACACCTTCAGGACGTACGGCGGCTTCAGGGGCCACTCCCCCGGGACACGCTCGACGGGCTCGGCCTCGACTCCGAGTTCCTCGCGCAGCTCACGCACGAGCGCCGCTTCGGGCGTCTCGCCCGACTCGACCTTGCCGCCGGGGAGCTCCCAGCGCCCCGCCAACTCCGGGGGCGCACTGCGGCGCGCGGCGAGCAGGCGGCCACCGTCGAGCAGGGCGGCCCCCACGACCACGATCCGTTCCGTCATGCGGCGGAGCCTACGGGAGGGCGGGAGCGCGGGAGCCCGGGAGCCCGGGAGCCCGGAAGGGCGGGAGCCCGGAAGGGCGGGAGCCCGGAAGGGCGGGAGCGCGGGAGCCCGGGAGCCCGGGAGCCCGGGAGCCCGGGAGCCCGGAAGGGCGGGAGCCCGGGAGCCCGGGAGCCCGGAAGGGCGGGAGCGCGGGAGCCCGGGAGCCCGGGAGCCCGGGAGCCCGGAAGGGCGGGAGCCCGGGAGCCCGGAAGGGCGGGAGCGCGGGAGCGCGGGAGCCCGGAAGGGCGGGAGCCCGGGAGCGCGGGAGCCCGGAAGGGCGGGAGCCCGGAAGGGCGGAAGCCCGGAAGGGCGGAAGCCCGGAAGCCCGGAAGCCCGGAAGGGCGGAAGCCCGGAAGCCCGGAAGGGCGTCGCGGGCCGGATCGGCCGGGACCCGAGGACCGGCACGGGCGGGATCAGCGGGCAAGCCCGAGGATCGGCGCAGGCCCGGCATCAGCCGGAAAGCCCACGGACCGGCACGCACGGGATCAACAGGCAAGCCCGAGGGCCGACACGGGCCCGGCATCAGCCGGGAAGCCCGAGGACCGGCGCAGGCCACCAGGTGGATGCGCGGGTCGGGTCGCCGTCGCAGGCCCGGCATCAGCCGGGAGCAGGAAGACCAGAGCCGGAAGGCCGGAGCCGGAAGGCCGGAGTTTGGAGCGGGTCGGCGCGTGGTGGGGTCAGCCGTCCGCGCTCACGCCGTTCTGCCCGATCCGCTCCACCCAGTAGAGCTGTTTGTGGCCGCGACCGTCGAGGCTGTCCGCGATCTTCTGGGCCTCCGCCCGGGTCGCGTACCGGCCCACGCGGTAGCGATTGCCGCTGTCGTCCTGCCGTATGACGAGCCAGGGAAGAGTGATCGTGCCGTCGTTCATCGCGCCCCTCCACTTCCCGCCCACGGCCTGCGCCGTGCCCCGCCCGCTAACGAAACCCCGATCCGCATATGCCCGAGCCTACGCCCAACCTTTACTCAGCGAACACGGCTTTTCACAAAGAGGTACGCAACCAGCCAAGCCAGACCGGCACACCATGGGGCGCACATCATCGAACGCGCCCCCGGCGCACGTCGATGCATCCGGTCAGCGGAATGGTCCGCACGTCTGCGCCGACCTGCGAAAACGGCCGGATTCCAACGCCGTGCGGACGGACGCCGGTTGGGCTTTCGCCGGGGGCAACTGCCAGAAGGGCGTGCGCCGCTTCAGAGGGAGTGTGTGCCACCTCACGTACGGAGTGCGGCACTTCACGACCACGAGGCGTTACGTCACAGCGCACAAGGCGTCACGTCACGCGTCACAGGCCTTACTTCACGGGCAGGTGATACGCGACCCGGTACCGGTCGGCCGGGATCACCACGTCGGCCGTCTCCACCGGGCGGCCCGAGGCGTAGTACGTGCGCTGGACGACCAGGACGACATGGCCGGGGACACCGCCCAGGGTGAGGAACTCCTCGGCGAGGCCGGGGCGGGCGCCGACCTCCTCGGTGACGTTGTCCACGATGACGTCGATGGCGGCCATGCGCTCGACGACACCCATGCCGCCGAGCGGGCCCTCCTCGGGCAGCATCACGGGCGTACGGCCGGTGACGGCGAGGGGCTCCCAGGAGGTGGAGAGCATCATCGCCTCGCCGGCGTCCCGGAAGACGTACTTCGTGCACATCACACGGTCGCCGGGCCGGATGGCGAGCCGCTCGGCGACCGCGGCGCTCGCCTCGGCCTGCTCGCTGCTGGACTCCCAGGTGCCGCGCCCCTCACCTTCGGCCTGCTCCTGCCTGAAGGGGGTGGCACCGCCGGCCGGACGGTAGCCGGAGCGGGCGATACGGCGCGGCTCGGGCCGCTCGCGCACATACGTCCCGGAGCCGGAGCGACCCTCGACCAGCCCCTCGGCCATCAGTACCTTGCGCGCCTCGAGGGCGACCGTGTCCGAGACGCCGTACTCCTCGCGGATCCTGGCCTGGGACGGGAGGCGGGTGTGCGGTGGCAGCGAACCGTCGACGATCTTCTTGCGGAGATCACCCGCGACACGCAGGTACGCCGGCTGCTCACCGAATGTCACTGGCTGCTCCCATCAGGTTGCACAGACAGCTACAGCGTGGCAACCGTGGGTTGTGCGATGCAAGCAAAGGCCAGAGAATCACTCGATGTGATGACTTGTGCCCGTGAGGGGCTTTACGCAGGCACTTTCTCCCCGCTATAGCCGCCCTCACACCTCAAGATCGCCACCTCCGCCGCCGGTGTCCCCACCGCTGCCGTCCTCCTCGGACGACGGCGGGGTCGTGGCGAGCCCCAGGGCCTTGCGGGCGGTGACGGTCCGGTCGCGGTCCTCCAGCTCCAGCGCCTCGCCGTAGGCCAGGTAGAAGGCGTCCACGTCGGTGGCCTCGGCCGCCTTCCCCCACGGCCCCTCGAGGTCCCGCACCTCCTTGAGGACGGCCGCGAGCGGCTTCCTCGCGTCGGCGGGCCACTGGTGGGCGCTCAGCATCCCGGCCTCCTTGGCGAGCGCGGACGACACCCGCCCGGCCCACAGCCGGTTGGCGTCCAGGTCGTCCTCGGGGGTGTCCCCGGGCGCCGTGTCCAGCGCCGCCTCCTGGAGGTTGGCCGCCTTCAGGTAGGCGAGCTGGTCCGCGTCGAGCGTCGTCGCGTCGTTGCGCAGCGAGCCCCCGCTCAGGCCGGCGTTCGCGTCCGTGTTGCCGTAGACGCAGGTGATCTCCCGGTCGCCGGTGCGCCAGCTGTCGGCCGACGGGACGATGTAGTACACGTCGACGTGCTCCGGCACGGCCCAGGCGTCCATGGCGTAGGAGGTCCGGAGCTCGTAGCACTTGTCCTGGGCGATCCGCGTGACCTCGCCGTCGCCCGGGAAGACGCCGCCCGGCAGCCTGACCACGGCGAACACCTCACCGTCGTGCTCACCGGCGCAGGGCACCTCGTCGAGGTCGTAGAACGAACCCTCCAGGCCCGTGGGCGAGTCGAAGCACTCGCCCTTCTTCGGCGAACCGCTGCTGCTCACCCCGTCCTTGAACCCGTCCCAGAAGTCCGACGCACCGCTCGTGGCGAGCACCAGCACCCACAGGGCCAGCCCCAGGGACGACAGCACGGAACCGGCGATGGCCATGCCCCGGCCGCGCTCGCCCTTCTTCCTGATCTGACCGAGCGCGATCAGCCCGAGCACGAGCCCCACGGCCGGCAGGCAGCAGAGGATCCCGAGGACGAGAGAGGCGATGGCGAGCCCGTTGACCGGCGCGGGCTGGTTGTACGGCAGGTAGCCCTGGCCCCAGCCCTGGTAGGGCGGCGGGCCGTAGGGACCGTAGGGGTTGTACGGCCCCTGCGCGGCGGGCGGAGACGGCGGGTACTGGCCCTGGGGGTACTGGCCCTGGGGGTACTGGCCCTGCGGGTACGGCCCTTGGGGTTCCTGGGGCTGGTAGGGCCCAGGGGGCGGGGGTGTGGACACAAGTACCGTGCTTCCTGGTTCGGGCGGCGGAGCCATGTCGGTGGTGTCGCTGATGGTGCCAATAACAGTGACGATGACAGTGTGGAACTGATGTACGACAGAGCGCATGGTAAGCGCGGCGCTGATGGGGGCGGAATGCCGGTCGGAAATGCGACGATCCGGGCAGTGAACGGGTTGACCGCGCGGTGGGCCGGGGAATCCTCCGGCGGCACGGTGTTCTCGGCGGCCGGGGTCTGGCCGTTGCTCGCCTTCCTCGCGGACGGGGCGACGGGCGCGGCGCGGGCGGAGCTGGCGGAGGCGATCGGGGTGCCGGCGGACCGAGCGGCCACCGCCGCGCGGGAGTTGCTGGCGGTGACGGAGTCCGTGGCGGGTCTGGACTGCGCCCTGGGGCTGTGGACCGGGCGGACCGTGGAGCTGCGGAAGGAGTGGGCGGCCGGACTGCCGGCCGAGGCGCACGGGGTGCTCACCGGTGACCTCGACGCCGACCAGCGGGCCCTGGACGCGTGGGCGGCCCGGCGTACGGGCGGGTTGGTCGAGCGCATGCCGGTGACGCTGCGGCCGGAGTCGGTGCTGGTGCTGGCCACGGCGCTGGCGTTGCGGACGGACTGGGAGGTGCCGTTCAAGGGCGACCTCGTTCCGTGGCGGGGGCGCGACCACGCGGGCCTCACCCGTACGACCCCGGATCTGGACGCGGTGACGGTGGCCCGGACCGCCGCGGGCGCGGTCACCGGGGCGAGGGTGCGGGGCACGGACGGAGTCGACGTACACCTGGTGCTGGGGGCGGAGGGGATGGGGCCCGGGGAGGTGCTCGGCTCCGGAGTCGACGTCCTGCACGGCGTGTACGAGGCCGTTCCCGGCAGCCGGCTGCCGCTCGGGGACGCCGGCCCCGGCCTGCGGGTGGACAGGGTCCGCACCGTCCGGCCCGAGCCGCCGAGCCTGACGCTCGACACCGTGGAGTTCACGCTGGACGCCGACCACGACCTGCTGGAACGTCCGGAGCTGTTCGGGCTCCGCACGGCGGCCGACGGCACCCCCGGTCATTTCCCGGGCATCGGCACGGCTCCGCTCGGCCTCGCCGCCGGGCGGCAGTCGGCGACGGCCACCTTCGGCGCGGAGGGCTTCCGGGCGGCGGCGGTGACCGCGATGGACATCGTGTGGATGGGCTGGGACAGCCGGCCGGAGCCGGAGTACGAGACGACCGCGGCCCGCGCCACCTTCGACCGCCCCTTCGGCTTCCTCGCCGTCCACCGGGAGACGAGCCTCGTCCTCGCGGCGGGCTGGGTCACCGACCCGAAGCCCTTCCGCGAGGACGAGGACCGTCATTGACGTATCGCTGACGCATCACTGACGCGTCATCAGAACTGCACTGTCCAGGCGTCGATTGCCGAGCCGTGGAAACAGGACGCTCGGCGCTGCGCTGTCGGACACGTACTGCGACGATCGTCGCCAAGGTTGGTGACAGGCGGATCTCAGTCGCACGCAGCAGCGGATGCTCCAGCCAGTGGCGTCGCGCGGCGTCATGTTCGGCGGCACCCGGGGCGCCGGCGGGAATGAAGTCGTCAAGCACGACGGTCCCCCCAACCGCCGGCCATCCCGCGGCTGGATCCAGCGGCGAGTCGACCGACGGGTCTTTGCCCTTACCCCCGCCGTCCAAGACGAGCAGGTCAAACGGGCCGTGCTCGACAAGTCCCCGCCAATCGCCCTGCTCTACGCGGACGTGTGGGTGGTCCGCGAAGAGCTCGGCGGCCGCCGAGGCTCGTCCCTGGTCGAGCTCGATACTCACAAAGGACGTGGTCGGGTCGGTCGCTTCGACCATCCACGCCAGTCCGACGCCGCAGCCCGTTCCGGTCTCACCGATCCGTCCACCGCGCCAGCCGCGAGCGAGGACCGAGAGCAGTTGACCCTGCTCCGGGGCACACGAGTGATCGAAGCCGAGGCTCGCTGTAAGCCCCACCGCCGAATCCACCAGCGGTGCAAGCCCGCCAACGTCCGAATACGCCGAAACATCCCGGATCCGAGTGTCAGCGGTCACGCAATTCGGCTCTGCCGGAACACCGAGATCATCTTCCGGGACCGGGCCCGGCCGTCGGTGCGCTCCCCCACATCCCTGACCTGGCCTTCGCCGACGCCGGCGACCACACCCATTTCGGCCAACTCAGCGAGTGTGGCAAGGTTTCGCCTTGATGTAGCGGCGCTTTGGGCTACGGCTCCCGGCGAGCTGACATCGTCGGTGAGTGGTACGGCGGGCGGCCCTGCAACCCCGTCCTCGGCACGGATAGGAACAGGACTGATGACCGGCTACGTGATGGCTGCCACCGACGCCGACGGCAAACGGCTCGCCGAACGCGTCGTCTCCACTGCGCCCGCCCTTGGCGAAGTCGCCGGATTCGGCGACAGTCACCGGACGAACTATGTATCGGTCCGTCACGGCCACGACGACATCACCCTTTATGGGAAAGACGCCACCGGCACCTGGTCGGTCCTCGTCGCCGATGCCCCCGCCGCTGTCGTCGTGGTGATGCGCAGGCAGCACGATGCCACGTGCCGGCCGGATCCGGACTGGGACGGCGGCCCTCAGGCCGGCTTCGAGTACGCCTTCGCCCCTGAAGACGGTTACGTGTTGACCGCCATCGATGTGGACGGCGAACCGTTCGGGGAGCGCGTCAGCTCCACGGCTCCCACGCCCGCCGACGCCGCCGAACTTGGCGATCGCCACGAGGCGGACTACGTCATGGCCGGCCGGCAGGACGGCGACGTGGTGACGCTTCACGGGCGGGACGCCGACGGCTCCTGGTCGGTGATCGCGGCCGATGTCGACGTCGACACCGCCGAGGAGATGTGTCTCTGGTTCGACCTCACGCACCATTACCAGGGCCGGTCACCGGCCGGCCACCACCCTCTCGACGACGCCGTCCTCGCGCCCGAGGACGGGCGGATGACCGCAGCACGGGCGATCTCACTGGTCGTGGAACAGATCCGGGCACGCCGCCTGGACTATCCCACGCAGGGCCTGACGGCGGATCGCTTTGACGGGGGCTGGAGCGTCTACGCGCCGGTGGACGTCGACGACAGCGACCCGATGGCATTCCTGGACATGCCTGTGGGCCGGTCGGTGTTCCTCATCAGCGACGCCGGGCGGCTCAAGGAAATATCCAGCTCGATTCCGCCGCGGCAGGCGGAGGAGATGTTCACCGCCGAGGAGGCGTACGTGCGCCGCACGCCCGCCGAGGAACGGTTCATGGCCGACCTCTGGGACGAGGTCACGCGGCTCGACTCCGAGTCGGAAGGCTCCGCGGGCATCAGTTCGTTCACCGTCGACGATCCCTCCGAGGAGGTGATCGCGGCCAGGGCATCCCGGCTGGTCGGCCCGATCGCGCAGCAACTGGCGCTGCTCGGCCCCCGGGGGTGGGACCGCTTCACCGCCATCTTCTCCTTCACGGTCTCCGGCGAGGTCGCCCAGCTGCGGTTCTGGGCCGGGAAGCGGAGCACCGAGGCTCGGGTGCCCGAGCAGATAGCCGTGCTGGTCCGCCGGCAGCGGCACCTTGCCGCGCGCATGCCGGCCGGGCCGTGGTGGCGCCTGGTGCTCACTGTCAGCGACAGCGCCGGCATGGGCGCCCGGATGACCACGGACTACGACTACGGCGATCAGCCCTTCCCCGACGAAGATCTGCTGGGCCCGGAGCACTACCGCAACGACCTGGCCGCCTACCCGCGCGCCCACACACCGGCATGGCTCTCCGCGTACGCCGCAGAGGCCGGCGAGCCCGGTCCCGCGTCCCGCACGGCACCGCACGCCGCCGGCGCGTCGACACCGCCGTCCGGCCCCCCGCAGGACCGGCCCGCGAGTTCCCCCACGCGACAGGCGCCGACGGCGCAACCTGACGTGGTGCCCCCCGACCCCCGGAACGCGCCCCCCGCATCCGTACCTCCGCAAAGCCCGATGCCGCCCGCGGGGCCGGCGCGAACTCGCGGAGTCCCGGTCCTCGACACCACGGTCGGCTGGACACATCTTCACGCCGACCCGCAGGTGATCACGTACGGCAGGAAATCGATTGCGCTCGACGAGGTGGAGTGGGTCAGCTATTCGGCGACCCAGATCGCCGAAAAGCGCTTCATGTTCCCCACGTTCTACAACAACAAGTGGGAATTCCAGGTGGGGCGGTACCCGTACTACGGCGGGCAGAAAGTCTCCGTGCTCTTCTCGAAGGGGGGCCGCCGAGCCGAGCAGCCGGAGGAGTGGGCGTTCCTGGTGAACCTGGCCAGGCAGTACCTGGAGCCCCGGTTGCTCGCCGAACTGGTCGCCCAGGTTCGCCGGGGTGAGACCGTCACGATCGGCGGCAGCGTCAAGGTGAACCAGGCAGGCATCGCGTGTAAGAAGCCACGGCTCGCCCTGCCCTGGGAGTCGCTCAGCGCTCCGCAATTGCACAACGGCATGATCTGCGTCTATCAGGCGAGCGCCGAAAAACCGGTGCTGACCCTGCCGTTGAGCCACCCCAACGCGGCATTGATCCCGGACCTCTTCGCCACACTCACCTCCTGAAGGCCAAGCACCGGCCATCGCTCGCCCATCGCTTGTCACCCCGGCTGGATATTTCGCCCCTCCCAGTGCGACGGACCCCACCTGTCGACGCCCTGCCCACAAGTTCGACGCCCAGGCGCTCTCATCTGCGGACACACCGCCGGCCACCTTGCGATCGAGGTCACAGCAGGGCCCTCACGACTCCTCGGCGAGGTGTCGGCCAGTCGGTCGCTCAGTCGTCGAACGCCGTGGCGCGGGTCTGCTTCTCCCAGGCCAGTACCTCCTCGCGGACCTGGTCGAGGTGGCCGAGGATCGTGGTGACGCTGTCCTCGCCGAGCGGGAGCCTCAGCGGCGTCCGCTCGGCGTTCAACGCGGCCAGGATGACGGCCGCCGCCTTCGCCGGGTCGCCGGGCTGGCTGCCGTCCCCGCCGGCCACGAACCCGCGGGTGTCGCTCACCTTGGCGTACACCCCGCTGTCCGCGCTGACGCCCGCCCTGCTGGTGTCGAAGAGCGCGGTGCGGAACGCCCCCGGTTCGACGATCAGCACCTTGATGCCGAACTCCTGGACCTCGTCCGCGAGCGCCTCGGACATGCCCTCCAGGGCGAACTTCGTCCCGCTGTACGCCGAGAAGCCCGCGAAGGAGCCCTGCCCGCCCACGCTGCTCATCTGCACGATCGCGCCCGAGCGCCGCTCCCGCATGTACGGCAGCACGGCCCGGGTGAGGGCGGCCGGCCCGAAGACGTGGACGTCGAACAGCGCCCGCAACTCGTCCTCGGAGGTCTCCTCGAAGGCGCCGACGTGCGTGCGGCCCGCGTTGTTGACCAGCACGTCGATCCGCCCGTGCCGCGCCACCACATCCCGTACGGCGGCCTCGGCGGCCCCCGTGTCGGCGACATCCAGACGCAGCGCCTCCACCTGGTCGGGGTGGGCGGCCACGAGGTCGTCCAGCGCCTCGGGTCGCCGGGCCACGCCCACCACCACGTCACCGTCGGCCAGGGCCGCCTCGGCGATCGCCCGCCCGAAACCGCTGCTGGCGCCCGTGATCAGCCAGACCTTGTTCATGACAGCTCCTCGTCACATCGTCGGCACATCGTCCTCGCTCGTTCGTGAACCAGCCTGCTGCCCGGTGCGGTTGCCCGTCCAAGACCCGGGGTGATAACCGATGGTTATGACCATGGACGTTCATGTGCGGGACCTGCGCTACTTCGTGACGGTGGCCGAGGAGCTGCACTTCACGCGCGCGGCCGAGCGGTTGTACGTGTCGCAGCCCGCGCTCAGCAAGCAGATCCGGGCCCTGGAACGGCAGTTGGGCGTCGAGCTGTTCGCCCGCGAGCCGCACGGTGTGGCGCTCACCGGCGCCGGTACGGCGCTGCTGCCGCACGCCCGGCGCGTGCTGGCCGCCTGGGCGGAGGGGGCGGGCGCGGTGGAGGCGGCCCGGACGGCGCAGCGCAACACCCTGGTCGTCGGGATGAGCACCAGCCCGGGCCGCGGCGGCCTCCTGCCCGCCATCCGCTCCCGCTTCACGGCCGCGCATCCGGAGACCGTCGTCCGGCTGCGGCAGGTGAACTGGGAGGACCCGTCCGCGGGCCTCGCCGACGGCGACGCGGACGTCGCCTTCGTCTGGCTGCCGCTGCCCGACCAGGACCGTTACGCCTGGACGGTGATCGCCGAGGAGCCGCTCCAGGTCGCCCTCCCCGAGACGCACCCCCTCGCCGCCCGCGCCGAGATCGACTTCGCGGACCTGCTCGACGAGCCGTTCCTCGCGCTGCCCGAGAGCACCGGCCCGCTGCGCGACTACTGGCTCGCCCTGGACGCCCGCGACGGCCGCCCCGCCCGGATCGGCGCCGAGATCGCGAGCACGGAGGAGACGTACGAGGCCCTGGTCGCCGGCCTCGGCATCTGCCTGGTGGCCACGGGCAACGTCCCGCTCCTCACCCTGGGCGGCGTGATCACCCGCCCGGTACACGGCGTCAGCCCCAGCCGCTACGTCCTGGCCTGGCGCCGGGAGGACGGACGCCGGCCTCTGGTGCGGGCGTATGCGGAGGCGTGCCGGGGGGTGGTGGGTGCGGGGTGAGGGCGGCGCCTCGAACCGGAATGTCGAACCTGCGGCGTCGGCAGGGTGCCCACGGGTCAAAGCCGCCGGGTACTAGTAGTGATAGCGAGCTGCGAGGATCACGATCTCCTTGTCCGTGACCAAGTAGACAAGGCGGTGCTCGTCGTCGATCCGCCTCGACCACGCCCCGGGCAAGTGGTACTTCAGCGGCTCGGGCTTGCCTATTCCCGTGAAGGGATCACCCTTGACGTCCTCGATGAGCTTGTTGATCCGAGCGAGAATCTTGCGGTCGTTCTTGAGCCAGGACGTGTAGTCCTCCCAGCCTTGATCCTCGAAGACAAGCCTCACTCGGCACCCGCTGCAGGACCCACCGCATCCGGATCGATCAGCTCACGCTCCGATACGTTCACGTTGCCCAGGGCATTCTCGTACGCCTTGAGCAGTCGCCGTGCGTTCGCAGGCGAGCGCAGCAGGTACGAGCCCTCGCGCAGCGCCGCGTAGTCCTCTGCTGAGACGAGCACGGCGTTGCCATGCTTGGAAACGATCTCGATGGCCTCGTGATCGTCGTTGACCTTCTTGATCAGCGGAAAGAGAGCCTTGCGGGCTTCGCTCGCAGTTATGGACATGGACTGGCTCCCTCATCGAGTGGTACCGAATAATGTACCACTCGCAGCGGCCGTCCATGAGGTCCCAGTCAGCACAGTTCAGCACGTCAGGTCTGCCTTCGATATGCGGCCGTGGACGCCCTTGACGATGTCGACCACCTGGGAGACGTGGAAGTCGGCGGCCGCGCTGAGGTAGGCGAGGCCGACAGGGCCGGGGATCGCGAAGCGGTCCGTGAGGAGGGTGAGTGCGTCGCGTACGGCGTTGCGCAGGGCCTCGTCGAGGTCCTGGTCGAGGCCCAGCACGATGTGCTCGGACGGGGTTTCGGCGAAGGGTGCGCGCAGGCGGGCGGCCAGGGAGCGGGTGGCCGGGTCTGTGTGGACGGTGAGGCGGAGGGTGGCGCGCAGTGGGGCCTCGAAGGCGGTGAGGGCGACTTCGCCGTCGCCCTGGGAGAAGTGCGGGTCGCCGACGTAGAAGAGGGCCTCGGGGACTTGGACGGGGAGGAAGAGCCGGGCGCCGGTGCCGAGGTGGCGGACGTCGATGTTCCCGCCGTGCGGGCCGGGCGGGACGGAGTGGACGGGGGATTCGGTGGCCGGGGCGACGCCCATGATGCCGAGGAAGGGGCGGAGGGGGAAGCCGAGTCGGCGGCCGTCGCCGACCGGGAGCCGGCCCCGGCCGTCGTCCGAGACGGTCGCGACGATGCTGGCCGGCTCGCCCAGGGGTGTCTGCGGGTATTCGCCGGGGAGGGCGCCCTTGCCGTGCCGGTTGCTGATCACCCCGTAGGGGGCGCGGCGGCGCAGGGTCAGGACTTCGACCTCCAGTACGTCGCCGGGCTGTGCGCCGTGCAGTGCCACGGGTCCGGTGACGACATGCGGGCCGTGCGTGTGAGGCAGGTGTTCGCGTGCGGAGGCGGCCAGTTCGACGGCGTCGTGCAGCAGACGGTCCCCGGGGATGCCGGCTGCCCCGAAGAAGGCGGCCGGGTCGCGGCCCTGGTCTTCGAGGATGCCCTCGTGACTGGTGGTGTCGAAGGTGACGGTCTCGCCCGATCGGACGGTCAGCGCCGGTTCGGCGGTGGCGTTGGGCAGCAGGCCCCAGTGCACCCGGGAGGGGTCGGCGGGGAGGTAGTGGTCGCCGTCCAATGGGCCGAGTCCGGGTTGGAGGAGCTTCACGTCAGGGCCTCCCGCAGGGCCTCGGCCGTGAGGGTGAACCCGAAGCACTGGCGGACGTTGTAGAGCGTGGCGTCCATGCAGTACGCGGGCGAGGTGGTGGCCACCGCGTCCTCCAGCATGAGGACGTCGTAGCCGAGGTTGGCGGCGTCCATGAGGGTGGCCAGGACGCACTGGTCGGCGTTGACGCCGGCGAACAGCAGGGTGTCGACCCGCAGGTTGCGCAGCACGCTGTCCAGCTCGGTGTCCTGGAAGCCGCTCATCCGGTACTTGGCGACGTGGAGGTCTCCTTCCGCCGGTTCCAGCCCGGCGACGAGTGCGGCCGAGGGGCTGCCGTGTTCCAGCACCCGGCCCGCGCCGCCCGGCAGCGGGGCGCCGATGCCGCCGCCGGTGCCGTCCGGGTCGTAGACGTGCAGGACGCCGGGCGGGAGGTTGGCCCGGTCGGGGCGGTTGCCCCAGTTGAGCCAGACGACCGGGACGCCGGCGGCGCGCAGCGGGGGCAGCAGGCCGGCGATGACGGGGATCGGGGCGCGGGCGGGGGTCACGTCCACGCCGATGGAGGCGAGCCAGCCGTCGGGCGAGCAGAAGTCGTTCTGCATGTCGACGACGATCAGCGCGGTGGCGGCGAGGTCGGCGACCACGGTCCGCGGCAGCGCCTCGGCGGTGACCGGGTGCGGGTCGCGGTGGGGACGGGCCAGGGTGACGATCCCGCCATCGGCCCGCCAGGCATTGCGGGAGTTGGGCCCGATCAGGCCGTGGGCCTCAGGCATGCGTGGGGCTCCTCGATTCGGTGGTGAAGCCGGTGGAGGCCGTGAAGTCCAGCAGGGCCCGGTCCGTGCCCCGGGCGCCCAGCGCGCACAGGCCCACGGGCAGTGAGCGCACCCGCAGCAGCGGGGCGACGACCGCCGGGAGCCCGGCCAGCGAGGCGAGGCAGGTCAGGCGGAGGGTGGCGGCGCGTACGGCCTCGACCTCCTCGGGCGGCGCGTCGGCGAGGGTGGCCGGACCGCTCGTGGCGGGCAGGAGCAGGGCAGTGCCGGGTACCAGTACGACGTCCAGCGCCTTCCGCGCGTCGGCCAGGATCTGTTCCGCCTCCGCCCGCTCGGCCGCGCTCACCCGGCGTCCGTTCTCGAAGCGCGCCGCGACGTCCGGGGCGAGCGCGCCCGGGTGACGGGTGATCCAGGCGCCGTGCTGCTCCCAGGCCTCAGTGGCCTGGACCGCGCGGAAGGCGGCGAACCATTCCTCCAGGTGCTCGGCGGCTCCGGTGGGAGTACGCGCCAGGGGCAGCCCTGTGCGCAGGGTCAGTGCCCGGCAGGCGGCCTCGAAGGAGGCGCGGACCTCGGGTCCGGCGAGCGACACCAGTTCCTCGTCCACCATGAGTCGGGTGACCGGCACGGGGGCCTCGTCGGCGGGCAGCAGCACCTCGGCCGCCGTACGCAGCAGGACGGGGTCGCGGGCCAGGAGTCCGGCGGTGTCGAAGGAGGGGGCCAGCGCCAGCAGGCCCCCGGTGGGGGTGGCTCCGTGGGTGGGCCGCCAGCCGTACAGGCCGCAGTAGGACGCCGGTACGCGGATCGAGCCGGCGGTGTCGGTGGCCAGCCCCAGGTCCGCCCAGTCGTGGGCCACGGCGGCGGCCGGGCCGCTGCTGGAGCCGCCGGTGACGCGGCCGGGGGCGGCGGGGTTGACGGGGGTGCCGTAGTGCGCGTTGGTCCCGGCGAGGCTGAAGGCCAGCTCGTCGGTCTGGGCGATGCCGGTGAGTTCGGCGCCCGCGTCGAGCAGCCGCCGTACGGCGGCCGCGTGCGCCTCTTCCGTACGGGCCTCCGCCAGCCAGGCGGGGTTGCCCGCACCGACGCGCTGTCCCGCGACGGCGTACAGATCCTTCACGGCGGTGCGGACATGCGCCAGCGGGCCCTGCCCGGTGGATGCCGACAGCGGGTCTCCCCGAGAACCCCCCACACGCCACACCGCCGGATCCGGGCGGTCGTCCGGCGTCGGCGCGGACGCGGCGCTCACATGTGCGGCGGCGATCCGCCACCCGGCGTCGGTGTGCTGCCACACCTGGGTCTGCAGCCCGCGTGCCCCGTCCTGCCGCCGGGTCTCGGCGGTCACGACCGCGACCCCGGTCGCCGGCCGGACCACGTGCACCCGCTCGACGACCCGCGCCGGAGCCCCGCCGCGCCCGCGCCGGAAGTCGGCGATGGCGCTGTGGCCCACCAGCACGGCGTCGCCGTCGGCGCGCAGGGTGTCCGGCGCGTCCAGGAACCAGTGGTCCAGCCCCGGCACATCATTGGCGGCGAGGGCTTGTTCGTATGCCCAGAAGGCAGCGAGGAGATCCGCGTTCACGACGTTCCCGCCCGCAGGACGGCCAGATCCCGGTCGTCCAGCGTCGCGCCCGGCCCGCGTTCGATGAGGTCGGCGAAGCCCTCGTCGGGGGACATGACGGTGAGGGTGTAGAGGCGTTCGGTGGCGGACGTGTTGACGATGCGGTGCTTGGACCCGGCGGGCAGGACCAGGACGTCGCCGGGGGCGAGGTCGCGTTCGTGCTCGTCGCTGGCGGCACGGCCGTGGCCGGCGAGGACGACGAACGTCTCGACCGAGTCGGGGTGCCAGTTGAAGGGCTGGGCGCCGCCCGGTTCCCAGACCTCGAAGACGACCGTGGTCGGCGAGCCGTCCCGGGGACCGGTGAGCACGGCGAGCTTGACGGTGTCGCCCGCGGTGATGTGGTGGGCGGTGATGTCACGCAGCGGGGTGTGCAGCGGGGGGTTGGCCATGGCGGGCTCCCTAGGAGGGCAAGGGGCGGTCGGGCAGGAAGCGCGCGCATTCGCGCAACGCGGCGGCGGCCGCGGCGATGGACGCGTCGACGAGCTTGCGGCCGAGTTCGGGCGTGGCTCCCGTGGGATCGCCGATGAGGCCGTTGCCGGTGGCGAAGTCGTCGCTGGTCCAGCCGAAGGACACCGGCTTGCCGAAGCCGATGTGCTCGTACGAGGTGAGGTGTTCGGGGACGCTGCGGCGGGCCCGGGCCATGTCCACCAGGTCCGGGCGGAGGTGCAGCATGGCGGCGGTCTCCTTGAGCCCGCCGTGCACGCCCATGCCGTACTCCGTGGCCGGGGACGTGCCGCCCTGGTCGGCGGGGAGGGATGCGTGCAGCAGGAAGGTGCGCAGGCCGTGGCGGGTGCGCAGTTCGCGCAGGGCGACGCCGAGCAGGGCGCTGTTGCCGCCGTGCGCGTTGAGGAAGGCGAGCCGCCGTACGGGGCCGGCGGTCAGGGAGCGGCCGAGGTCGTCCAGGACGGACAACAGGGTGCGGGCGCTGAGCCACAATGTGCCCGCGGACCAGGCGTGTTCGTCGGACTTGGTGTAGGCGAGCCCGGGCAGCAGCGTGATGTCGCAGCTCTCCCCCGCGATCCGGGCGGCGCCTTCCGCGACCGCCTCGGCCATGTAGTAGTCGGTGGCGACGGGCAGATGGGGCCCGTGCTGCTCGACCGCGCCGACGGGCAGTACGGCGACGGTGTCCCCGCCGAGCCGCTCGATCTCCGGGCCGCTGAGGTCGATGAACCGGGTGAAGGTCACGGGGTCTCCTCGGGAACGGTCGCCTCGGGAACGGTCGCCTCGGAAGCGGTCTCCTCGGAAGCGGCGGGAATCTTGCCGGGATTGAGCAGGCCGAGCGGGTCGGCGGTGCGGGCCGCTTCCCGTACCAGGTCCAGGCGGCGGTCGACGTACCAGTTGTGCGGGCTGTGCACGCCGACACCCAGAGCACCCAGGGCGGCGATGCCGTCGTACACCGTCTGCTCGTCCTGGTAACGGGCCATGAGCATGCCGACCGTGCCGGAGCGCATGCCCTCCAGGTGGAGCAGGGTGTCCGGGAAGACCTTCCTGATCTCGGTGGTGTCGCCGAGCAGGACGTCGCCGCCGATCTCCAGGTGGAACCAGCCGTCCTCGGCCTTCATCAGGTGGTAGGTCGGGTGGTTGAAGGACATCGAGCTGATCAGCGCGGGGCCGTCCGGTGCGGGCCGGACGTCGAGGACGCTGCCGCCGTACGACTGGACGATCGCCCGTGCCTGGTCGACCGCCTCCTCCTCGATGATCGCGCGCAGGCTCAGGGCCGCGGGGTCCAGAGCGGGGTCCGGCGGGTAGACCCGGACGAGGCCGGCCTCGTCCAGCGAGGCCAGGCGCGGTGCCGGTTCCAGCCGTACGAGCGCCGAGAGGGCGGCGGTGGCGGACGCCCAGTCGGCGAAGGCCGCGAACAGCCCCGTCCAGGTGCGGGCCCGCTGGAGCCGTACGGTCGCGGTGGCGATGACGCCGGTGGTGCCGTAGGCGTGGATGTACGGCAGCGCGTCCGACTCCCGCACGGTGAAGGGCTCGGCGTCCGCCGTGCAGGGTACGACGGTCAGCTCCCGTACGAAGCCGTCGCTGTTGGTCTTGTGCACGAGGGATCCGGTGCCGCCGCTGCCGCCGGAGAGGAAGCCGCCGAGGGTGGTGCCGAAGGTGGACGGGAACATCCACAGCTCCTGGCCGAGCGTGCGGGCGTGGGCTTCGAGGTCGGACATCTTCGCCCCGGCCTCGGCGCGGATCCAGCCGTCGCCGGCGTCGAGGACGCGGCCGCAGCCGGTGAGGTCGAGCACGGCACCGTCGTACAGCGGGATCGCCTGGCCGTAGTTGCCGGTGCCCTTGCCGCGGGGGGTGAGGGGGATGCGGTGGCGGTGGGCCAGGGCCAGGATGCCCGGGAGCTGCTCGTGCGAGGTGGGGCGCAGGACCGCCTCGGCGTGCCCGGCGGGGAGTTTCGCGGACAGGATGGGCGACATGTGCGCCCAGTCGCAGGAGGCCTTCTCCCGCGCGGCCGGATCGCGGATCGATCCGTCGGCGCCGAGGAGCTCGGCGGCCTGGGCGCAGAATTCCTCGATGCCGGGCGTGGGCTGACGTTCCGTCGCAGTCGTCGCTCGTTCGTCGTCGACGAGTTCGGTGAGAGCGGTCAGGTTTCCGGTCGTCATCACTTCAATCCGATCGAGGTGTCGATGAACTCGCCGGTCGCCAGGTCCTCGGCGGTCAGCCCCGGCTCGACCTTGGCGCCGCTCTGCTCGACGAGGGGGGTGAAGGTCTTCAGGATGGAGTCGACGCGCTTCATGTCGAAGCTCCCGATGCTGCCGTCGGCCTCGTTGCCGAGGATGCCGAGCTTGACCATCTGCTGCGCGGCGAAGGTGCCGGTGCCCTCGGAGTAGACCCAGCCGGTGTTGTACTGCTGCACCAGGTCGCTGATGAGCTTGACCGTCGCCGACGGCTCGGCCGCGAAGTCGACGGCCGACTGCTG
Organism: Streptomyces sp. NL15-2K; assembly: GCF_030551255.1. Classification (GTDB taxonomy): domain Bacteria; phylum Actinomycetota; class Actinomycetes; order Streptomycetales; family Streptomycetaceae; genus Streptomyces. Next base: position 7,525,417 of record NZ_CP130630.1, on the reverse strand, counting down.
CAGGACGGGGACGAGCTTCTTCAGGCAGGGGCTGAGCGACTTCAGCTCACCGCTGCGCACCGAGAGGGCTTCTGGATAGACGTTGAAGCCGACGTCCGCGAGCAGCTGGTACTTGATCGGCTTCTTCCAGGCCGACACCTCGTGCTCGTAGATGTACGGCTCGGCGGTGGCGAAGCCCTGCTGGGCGATGCCCGGGTTGGACACGAAGCGGGCGGGTGCGCCGTCGTAGCTCCCGTCCAGCTGGCTCTTCTTGATGAGGCCCTTCGCGACCAGCAGTGAGGCGTAGGTGCTGCCGTCCACGTAGACGACCTTCTCGTTCGACTTGCCGATGTCCGCGATCGTCTTCCAGTCGGGGTGGGTGGCGGGGTCCCACATCAGGACCTGCGGGCTCTTCTTCATCAGCGCCGCGACGGCCGTGACCGGCTGTTTGGCGGATGCCGTGATGGCCACGTCGGTGGTGACCGTGCCGAGGGTGATGCTCTTGTCGACGTACATCTGCGAGGGGACGCTCTGGTAGCCGATGGCGGAGCCGCCGGCCCGGATCTGGATGTCGACGCCGGTGTCCTTGCCGTCGATGACCAGCGGGCCGGTGACCCGCTTCTTCGCGGTGTCGACGGTGTGGCCGGGGCCGACGAGGTGGTAGAGGGGGCCGTGTTCGGCCTCGGGCTCCCAGTCGACCTGGACGACGACCGTCTTGGGGCAGACGCCGGTCAGGCGCTGGGCGGCGGGGGCTGCCTGGAGCTTGTCGGCGGAACCGGTCGAGGCGGTGGAGCCACTTCCGCAGGCGGTGATCGATACCAGGGCGATTGCGGAGGAAACGCCGAAAACAGCGGCGTGTCTGGCGGATGAGGGCATGACTGACTCCCTGAGGGACGGGGGGAGATGAGCGGAGGGCGGGGGCAGCGGCGGGGTTACGGCCGGTCGGCCGAGGCGTGCCAGGAGCCGACGGCGAGCCGCGCGACGAGGGTGAAGAAGGCGAAGACCGTGACACCGAAGAGTGAGGCGAGGATGATCGCGGCGAACAGGTCCTCGGACTGCAACCGGGAGCGGTAGACGTCGAGCAGGGTCCCGATGCCGGGTTCGCCCTGCTTGAAGAACATGTCACCGACGATCGCACCGATCACGGACAGGCCGGAGGAGGTGCGCAGCCCGGTGAAGATCGAAGGCAGCGCTGCGGGCAGTTCGAGCTTGCGCAGCCGGGCCCAGCGGCTCGCCCGCTGGAGGGTGAACAGGTCGTGGTGGGTGCGGTCCACCGACTGGATGCCGAACAGGGTGTTGGCGATCATCGGGAAGAGGGCGATCAGGACGCAGACGACCACGCGGCTGGTGAATCCGAAGCCGAACCAGAGGCCGACCAGCGGCACGATCGCGAGGATCGGCACGGTCTGGAGGACCACCGCGTACGGGTACAGGGAGCGTTCCAGCCAGCGGGCCCTGCTCATCAGCACCGCCGCCGTCACGCCCAGCGCGGAGGCGATGAGCAGACCGACGAGCGCCACCTGGGCGGTGAGCCGCAGCGCCTGGAGCATCGGCTGCAGATGGGTCCAGTCGAGGAACGACACGGTGAGGACCTGGTGGGGTGGCGGGACGAGGAAGCGCCGGTCGGGGCTGAGCAGCAGATAGGTGGCGGCGTACCAGACGCCGATGGCCGCGCCGAGCGAACCGAGCGGCGTGAGCAGTGTGACGGGCCGGATCCGGATCCGGTGCCGGCGTGCGCGGGCCGGAGGCTCGGCTTGGGGCAAGTCCGTTGCCGGTACGGCCTTTTCGGTCCGGTCGGTGGCCGTGATGTGGGCGCTCACTCGGATCCTCCACGCAGCGCCGCCGAGACCTCGCCGGCGATGCGGCCGAACTCGGGGTCGTAGCGCAGCTCGGCCGGGCGGGGATGGGGGAAGGGGACGTCGAAGGAGGCGGTGATCCGGCCGGGGCGTGCCGACATCACCACGACCCGGCCGGACAGGAAGACGGCCTCGGTCACCGAGTGGGTGATGAACAGGGCGGCGAAGCCGGTCTCGGCGTAGATGCGCTGGAGTTCCTCCTGCATGCGCAGGCGGGTCATCTCGTCGAGGGCGCCGAACGGTTCGTCGAAGAGGAACAGCGACGGCCGTGCCATGAGGGCACGGGCCAGGGACACGCGCATCCGCATGCCTCCGGACAGCTGCCCCGGCAGCTGCTTCTCGAAGCCCTCCAGGCCCACCAGGCGCAGGGCGTCCAGCGCCCGTTCACGCCGTTCGGCCTTCGGGGTTCCGGTGAGTTCGGCGGGGAGTTCGACGTTGGCCAGGACGGTGCGCCAGGGCAGCAGGGTCGGGTCCTGGAAGACGTAGCCGAGGGAGTCCGCGGGGGCATGGACCGTGCCGCCAGTGGCGGTGTCCAGGCCGGAGGCGAGGCGGAGCAGGGTGGACTTGCCGCAGCCCGAGGGGCCGACGACGGCGACGAACTCGCCCGGTGCGATGGAGAGTTCGAGGCCGGTGAGGGCGGTGGTCCCGTTGGCGAAGTGCTTGTCGACGCTCTCGAATCGCAGCGTCGCTTCCAGTGTCGCTTCGAGTGTCTGTTCGGCGGTGGTCGGCACATCAGCTCCCTTCAGTGCCACAGTGCGAATGTTGATAGCATGAACATTGATTGTTTCGGACCGGTGTCACGGCGGTATCCGTTCGTCGGGAACGGGCGGGCGGGCGGCTTCAGCAGATTCCCGGACAGGTTCCCGGACCCTCAGTACAGCTCGCGCACCACCGACGTACGGCTGACCAGCCGCCCGCCGGCGAAGACGAGCCGCTCGGGACAGGACGCGCCGAGGACCTCCGACACGGTCTGCGCGCGCACCGCCAGCAGATCGGCGACGGCACCCTCGTACGGGCCGGCCTCGGGCAGCCCGAGGACGGCACGGGCGCCCGCGGTGACCGCGTGCAGCGCCTCGCCCGGCGTGAGATGGCCGGCCGTGACCAGCAGGGACGCGGTCTCCAGCGGATCCGCCCGGCCCACGGGGTTGAAAGGGTCCCGGATGTTGTCACCGCCGGCCGCGACCGTCACGCCCGCGTCCAGCAGGGCGCGTACGGCGGTGAGACCACGCGGTGTGGACGACGGACGGTCGCGGCCCTGGAGGTAGAGGTTCGTCAGCGGGAGGGCGACCACGCCGATCCCGGCGGCCGCGACCTCCTTGGCCGTGCGGGCCGCCTCCTCCGGCTCCACCGCGCCGAGGCTGACGCAGTGACTCGCGGTGACGCCGGAGACGAAGCCGCGCTCCCGCACGGCACGGGCGAGCAGGCGCAGATCCTGCGCGCCCGGGTCGAGGGTCTCGTCCGCGTGCAGGTCGACCCCGACCTGGTGCTCGGCGGCGATGCGCAGGGTGCGTTCCACGGACGCGGCCGGGTCGGCGGACAGGTGGGGGCAGTCGCCCAGCAGGTCCGCGCCGAGGTCGAGGGCCTGGTGCAGCAGCTCGTCCGGGGCGTCGATGTGCAGGACGGCGATCTGGAGTCGTACGCGGCCGCGGAGCTGTCTGCGCAGCCGGAGCAGGGCACGCAGGCCGCGCAGCGGATCACCGGCGCGGTAGCTGCCGTTGTCCGTGAGGAGATCCACGTGGGTCCTGACGGCTGTCACACCGTTCGCACGCAACTCGTCGACCGCCCGCCCGGCGCGCTGGAACACGTCTTCCTCGGTGACCCGCGCGGCGTACGCGCGCCAGGCGGTGACGGCGGAGGACAGGTCTCCGGGCAGGGCGCCCGCTGGTGCCCCGGCAGGCAATGCTTGCGCCAGATCCCAGGTGAGGGCCTTGTCCAGGTGGGCGTGCGGTTCCGCGGGGGCGGGCAGGAGCAGATGCCCGGTCAGGTCGAGTTCATCGGGGCCGGAAGGAAGCACTCCGGGCGGGGCGACCCGGGCGACGAGGCCGCTGTCCGGGTCGAGCAGGAGGTCGCGGACGTCTCCGTCGGGCAGCCGCGCGCCACGCAGCAGAAGTGGTGACATCAGCGGTCCGTTCCGTGCGGCGCGGTGAGCACCGCGAAGCCGTCGAAGTCATGACGGCGTACGGGGGCGCCGAACATGTCGGTGGAGGGGTACGGGCGGGTGCGGCCGTCCCGCACGGCCGCGAACGCCTCGGCGACCCGGCCGACGAAATCCGCCGACTCCCGGTGCCGCAGATTGTGGCCGAGCAGCGCGGTGGTGACGGGCAGCTCCGCGAGGCGGCGCGTCGAGCCGGCGAAGGCTTTCACGTCGGCGCCCGGTACATGGGCGAAGAAGGTACCGCTGATCAGCGTGTCCCCGGCCAGCAGCAACCCCGTCTCCGGCTCCCACAGGCAGATGCCGTCCGGCGAGTGCCCGGGGGTGTGGAGCACCTTCAGGCTCCGGCCGCCCAGGTGGAGGACGTCTCCTTCGCGCAGCAGCCGGGTGGGGCGTACGGCCTCGATGCGCCAGTCGGCCAGGTCGGGCACCGGCCGCACCTCGACGCGGGAGTCGGTCAGGAAGAACCCGCCGGTGTCCAGGGCACGGAACTCCTCGTACCGCTTCCGCAGGCCGTGCGCGATGTGCGCGTACGCCTCCAGCCACTCGCGCGGAGCCGGAGCCGTGTGCAGCGCGGCGCCATCGGTGTGTACGGCGATGTCCTCGGCGTGCCCGGCCAGGGAGGCGTTGCCGCCGCGGTGGTCGAAGTGGTGGTGGGAGTTGACGACGAGCAGCGGCAGCCGGGTCAGCCGTCGCACCTGCTCGCCGATGTCGCCGACGCCCATGCCCGTGTCGTAGAGCAGGGCCAGTTCGTCGCCGAGCAGGAGGTAGCTGTTGACGTGGCCCGGCTCGGCGATCACGAAGGCGCCCGGGCCGGTCTCGGCGACCTGGAACCAGTCGGGCCCGCTCACGCGGCACCGAGCGCGTGATAGCGGCGGTCGTGGTGCACGAGGGCGGTCGGTCCGCCGGTCCCGGTCACGACGCCCTCGACGGCCGCGACGATCAGCTGGTGGTCCCCGGCCGGGAGGTCGCGCGCGATACGGCAGAGGACCGCGTACGAACTGTGCGCGAGCAGCAGCGGCAGTCCGCCGCGTTCCTCGGCCGACCACTCCACCTCCGCGAACCGGTCCGCGGAGGAGTCGGCGAAGCGCCGGGAGATGTGCTCACCGCCGGCATGCAGGATGTTCAGCGCGAACGTGCGGCCGCCGAGCAGCGTGGGCAGCGTACGGCCGCGACGGCCCACCCCGATGGCCAGCAGCTGCGGTTCGCGGCTCAGGCTCATGACGGCGGTGCTGGTGAAGCCGACCGGGCGCCCCTTCGCGGTCAGGGCGGTGACGACACAGACGCCCCCGGCCAGGGCGGCCATGGCGTCGAGGAAGGCGGAGTCCGGCCGGGAGTCGACGGGACGGTCGGAAGTGGCCGCAGCCATGAGGGCTCCCTTGGGGCTGAGAGGTAGAATGTTCGTGCCATCAACATCGAGCGTAAAGTCCTGGTGTTTCGCCGGCGTAAAACCTCTCCCCCGGCCGCCTTCAGGAGCCCAACGGCCCGTCGGCCCCACCCTTTAGGATTCCTGCCATGCCGCCCCAACCCGCCAACAGCACGTCACCCACCGCCGAGGACGCGGACGCACCGCTGCGCGCCGAACTCGGCAGTGCGATCCGCAAGTTGCGCAAGGAGCGGGGCCTGACCCTCGTCCAGCTCGCCGACCGCGCCGCCCTCTCCCACCCGTTCCTCAGCCAGCTGGAGCGGGGTCTGACCCGGCCGAGCATGCCGTCCCTGCACCGCATCGCCCGCGCTCTCGGCACCACACAGCAGGCACTCATGGCCGCGGCGGCGGTGCGGCATCCCGGCGCCTCGGCCGACTCCGTCCACCTGGTGCGCTCGGGCGAGGGCCTGCCCGTGGCCAACCCCGGCGGCACGGCACGTATGCTCGGCGCCCCCGCCTACTCCGTCCACCCCGTGGAGTACACCGGGACCCGGGAGGGGTTCGAGGAGTACTACGACCACCCCGGCGACGAGTTCGTCTACGTCGTGGCCGGTGAGATCGAGATCGACCTGCAGACCGCGGACGGACCCCGTCTCCACGTGCTCGGACCGGGAGACAGCATCTGCTACCCCGGAGGCACTCCCCACCGTTGGCGTGCCGTCGGTGACGGTTCAAAGGTGCGGCTCCTCACCGTTCAGAACGCGACGGGGGAAGCGGACCGCCACTCCTGACGCCGGCAGGGTCCGGTCCGTTCGCAGTCCGGTCCGTGCGCAGGTGTCCGGCCGGGACCATCAATTAGTATTTTGACATAGGTTTCTTGTCATAGGTAACTTGGCGTCGTGACCGGAATCAGTGAGGCTCGCCCCATCCAGGGCGTCGACCATGTGGCCGCAGGCCTCGTGGCGTGCCTGCCTGCGCTGAACCGGTACATCAAGCAGGGCATCGACCGGCAACTGCCCTACGCCAAGCTCCCCGAGCGGCAGTTGACCCTGCTTCAGTACGTCGCCGAGCACGACGGCGCGACCGTCCACAAGGCGGCCCAGGCGCTGCGGATGATGCCGAACAACGTCAGCGCCCTGGTCACCCGCCTCACCGAAGCGGGCCTGCTGGAACGGCATCAGGACGACACCGACAAGCGTGTGGCGCACCTGTGCGTCACCGCCAAGGCGCGTCAACGCATCGGCGAGGTCCAGAACATCGCGGCGGCGCAGTTCGCGTCCGCGCTGAATACTCTCACCGACGGTGACCTCGACGCCCTCGGCTCGGCGCTCGGCGCCCTCGAAGCTCTCACCCGGCGCCTGCGCGACGACTCCGCCTGACCGGTCCGGGCTCCCGTACGCCTGCTGCCCTTGCCGCCCCTGCGGCGGGGCTGGGTGTGCCGCTCCCGTGCACAGCTTCCCCCACATGTCCACGCGCCCCAGCGGCGCGCCACACGTCCCGAGGACAGCTCACACACATGTCTGTCACCGCTGTCTCCACAGCGCCCCCTTCCGTATCCGACCCCCAGCCCCGCGGTGTTCGCGCCAACGCCTGGCTGACGCTGGTCGCCGTCGCGTTCGGCCTGTTCATGGTCGGCCTCGACGGCTCCGTCGTCTCGATCGCCAACGCCGAGATCGCCCGCGACCTGAACGCCACCACCGCTGAACTGCAGTGGGTCACCAACTCCTACCTGCTCGCCCTCGCCGCCGCCCTCATCCTCGGCGGCAAGCTCGGCGACCGCCTCGGGCGCCGTACGGTCTACCTCGTCGGCGTCGTCGGATTCACCCTCGCGTCCGTTGCGATCGGTCTCGTCGGCTCTGTCGAGGGCGTCATCGCCTTCCGGGCCCTGCAGGGCCTCTTCGGCGCGATGTTGATGCCCAACACCCTCGCGTTGCTGCGTGCCGTGTTCCCGCCGAAGAAGTTCGGCATGGCGGTCGGCATCTGGGCGATGATCTCGTCCGTCTCCACCGCGCTCGGCCCGATCGTCGGCGGACTGCTCGTCGAGCACGTCAACTGGGAGTCCGTCTTCTACATCAACGCCCCCATCGGCGTCATCGCCCTCGTCTTCGGCCTCGTAGTGCTGCCGCAGTCCAGGAACGAGGCTGCCGCGAGCGAGAAGTTCGACGTGCCCGGCGTCGTGCTGCTCGCGCTCGGACTGCTCGCCGTCGTCTTCGGCGTCGTCAAGGGCGAGACGTGGGGCTGGACTTCGGCCGGCACGCTCGGCGCGATCGTCGGCGGTGTCGTCGTCCTGGTCCTCTTCGGCTGGTACGAGACCCGCGTCGCGCACCCCCTCCTGCCCATGCGGCTGTTCCGCAACCCGGCCCTGACCATCGGTACGTTCGTCACCGCGCTGAACTTCTTCGTGCTGCTCGGCACGATCTTCTTCGTGATGCTGTACCTGCAGAACGTACGCGGCTTCACGCCCGTCGAGGCCGGTGTGCGCACCCTGCCGCTCAGCCTCGTCTCCATGGTGGCCTCGCCGCTCGGCGCGAAGCTCACCGAGAAGTTCGGCCCGCGGCTGACCATGCCGCTCGGGATGGTGCTCCAGGCCGGCGCCGCGTTCGCGATGCTCTCGTGGAGCGCCGACTCCTCGTACGCCACCATGTGGCCGCCGTTCGCCGCGCTCGGCCTCGGCGTCGGCATCGTGATGTCCGCGTCCTCCGACGCGATCGTCGGCAACGCCCCCGTCAAGGACGGTGGCATCGCGGGTGGCCTCCAGGCCACCTCGCTCCAGGTCGGCGGAGCGCTCGGCACTTCGGTGCTCGTCTCCATCATCAGCAGCCGCGTCGGCTCCACACTCACCGACTCGCTGACCGACGCCGGCGTGCCCCACTCGGCAGCCGCTCGCTTCGAGGAGGCGAAGGACGCGGTCGCGATGGGCGTCGCCCCGGTCTCCGACGCGATGCCCGCACAGCTCCGGGCGGCCGTGGTGGAGGGCAGCCACACCGCCTTCATGAACGGCGTTCACACCGCCGTCCTGGTCACCGGCATCCTCGCGCTCCTGGGCGCCGCCCTCGCGGCGCTCGGCCTCCGAGGCCGGGCGGACGGGAACCACGACAGCACAGAGAACGACGAGAACGTGCCGAGCCCGGCAGCGCCCGCCACGGACACTTCGCCCGTCCCGGCGGCGACCGCGGGAGCCACTGCCGCGGTCCGGGCCTCCGGCGGCATCCCCGTCAGCGGCCACGTCATCGGCGCCGAGTCGACACCCGTGCCGCAGGCAGCCGTCACCCTGATCTCACTGGGCGGGCGGCAGGTGGGCCGCGTGGTGGCCCACCCGGACGGTTCGTACACGGTGGACGCGCCGGGCGCGGGAAGCTACGTGCTCATCGCCTCCGCCGAGGGCTACCAGCCACAGGCTTCCACGGTGGTGGTCGGCGACGAGCCGGTCTCGTACGACATCCTGCTCTCCGGCACCAGCGGCCTGGTCGGCACGGTCAGGTCGGCCGACCACAAGAAGCCGGTCGTCGGCGCCATGGTGGTCGCGGCCGACGTGCGCGGCGACGTGCTCGCCGCCGGGCTGACCGACACGGACGGCACCTTCAGCTTCGCCGAGCTGGTGCCCGGCCAGCTGACCCTCGCGGTGACCGCGGCCGGCTACCGGCCGATCGCGCTGCCCGTCGAGATCGCCGGGCAGGGCGTCACCAGGACCGAGGTCGAACTGTTCTCCGGCCTCCAGGTGCAGGGCACGGTCCAAGCGGCGGGCCGGCCGCTGAACGACGCGCGGATCACGCTCCTCGACGCGGCCGGCAACGTGGTGGCCGGCGCGACCACCGGCGAGGACGGCACCTATGCCTTCACCGACCTGGACGGCGGCGAGTACACGATCATGGCGGCCGGCTACCCGCCGAAGGCCACCAGCCTGACCGTGCACGGCTCGGGTGCGGAGAGCCACGACATCGAGCTCTCCCACCCGGGCGAGTGACAGCCGCCGGGCCGGACGCGCCAAGAGCGGAGGCGCGCCCGGCCCGGCGGTGAGGGACCCCGGACCCGGTGGTCGGCAACGGCAAGGGACGGCCTGCCGCCACCGGTCCGGGATTCACCACGCGCCGCTGCCGCCGGGAACCTCCTCAGGCGTCTCTCCGTGGCCGGGACTGCCGTAAGTCACGGGGATTCACGGGGATGAGCCGCAGCCCCTGTGCCTTCGTAGTCCGGCCTGCCCGACCGGCGGGGCTCCTGCCGCTCAGCGGGACGCCTGCCGCTCAGCGGGACGCCGAGCGCGAGCGGGCCTCGGCGAGCGTGCCCTGGGCGGCTGCCAAGGCGGCGAGAACGTCCTGAGCGGCTGCGCGGAGGGTGACCTCGTCCGGCCCGGCGGAGGGTTCGAGGGCTGCTTCGATCGTGCGGCCGAGCAGGTCCGCCCGGTGGTCCGGGGGGAACTCCTCGCTCGGGGGGACGGCGATGCCCCCCGTCATGAACCCGGTCAGCACCGCGTCGATCGTGTAGATCTGGTCCGCCGCCGACGCTGTGACGGTCACCAGCCCATGCGCGCGCCATACGTCGACGAGGCGGGCGAGCAGGGTGTGGAAGCCGAGTTCCCGGATGACGGGAAGGCCGTTCGCGGTGACCGCGAGCGCGCCGAGGACTTCATTGTCACCGGCATGGATGGCCCGGCCGAGAGGGTTGCGGGTCTGCTGCAGGAACACCTCCCGGACCAGCCTGTTGGGCAGGGCGGCGGACGGGTCCTGCTCGATTCCGGCGGCGAGGATGCCGAGCAGCTCGTGGAGCTCGCGCCGCAGCAGTTCGGTGAACAGCGTCTCTTTCGTCTTCCAGTGCAGGTAGACGGTGCCCTTGCCGATACGGGCGCGGCGGGCGATCTCATCGACGGTGACCCGCTTGTAGCCCCACGCCAACAGCAGCTCGCGCGCGGCGGCCAGGATGCGCTCGGCGCGTTCGTCGTCGGCCTGCGGGGAAGCGGCCAGGCGATCCAGGGTCATGAGCACAGCATCCCACCCTACTCATCGCGTGACCAAATTTCGAAACTGGTCATCCAGTATCGATCAAGAGTATGGTCGAGGCATGACCTCTTCGTCGCTCCCCCCACGGGGCGCCCGCCGTGCCCTCATCGTCGGATCCGGCATCTCCGGTCTGGCCGCGGCCCTGAGCCTGCACGGGGCCGGCTGGCAGCCCCTGACCATCGAGAGGGCCCCCGAACGCCGTACCGGCGGCTACTTCGTCCGCTTCAACGGCCCCGGCTACACCGCCGCCGAACGCCTCGGCCTCCTGGACTCGCTTCCGGACCGCCGCGACCCCGAGGGGCGCGCGTTCGAAGTCGACTCCCGCGGACGCCTCACACCCGGCCTGACCTTTCCCGAACAGGTCAACGGCACCCCGATGCGGATGCTGCTGCGCAGCGATCTGGAGCGTGTCCTGTACGAGGCGGTCCAGGACCTGGTGGAGATCCGCTACGGCACCGGGCCCGCCGCCATCACCCAGGACCGCGAGCAGGTGACCGTGACCCTCACCGACGGGTCCGTGGAGAGCGCGGACCTGCTCATCGGGGGCGACGGCATCCACTCCACCGTCCGCTCCCTGGTCTTCGGCCCCGAAGACCTCTACCGCAAGGACTTCGACCACGTCGTGGCCGCCTGCGTCATGGACGGCCCGCTGCCCGGCATGCGGGACGGCGACGTCGCCGTCGCCACCGCCCCCGGCCGCTCCGCCTGGATCAACAGCTACCGCGACCACCCCCCGGTCGCCTTCCTGCTCTACCGCACCGACTGGCCCGCCGCCGAGATCCGCAAGAAGCCCTCCGCCGCCCTGCGCCAGGCCTTCGCCGGCTTCGGCGGGGACCTCGTGCCCGCCATGCTGGAGGCGATGGACCGCTCCGAGTCTGTCCTGTTCGACCAGGTCAGCCAGATCCACCTGAGCCGCTGGAGCCAGGGCCGGGTGCTCCTGCTCGGCGACTCCGCCTGGTGCATGACCCTCCACTCCGGCCAGGGCACCGGCATGGGCATCGCCGGCGCCGAACTGCTGGCCCGCCTGCTCACCGAACACGGTGACCTGCCGACCGCGCTGGGCAGCTGGGAGCAGCAACTGCGCCCGCTCGTCACCCGCTACCAGAAGGAAGCCCTGCGCATGCGGCACTTCTTCATGCCCGCCAACCGCGTCGGCCGCATCGCCCGCAGCACCTTGATCCGCGCCGCCTCCACCCCGGTCGGCGCCAAGCTCGGCAAAGCCCTGATGGGCTGACACCTCACGAGAAAGAGGAAATGAAATGACTCAGACGACCGAGGCGGTAGTCGATCGCTACATCACGCTCGTCGACCGTGCGGTGCACGAGCCGGAAACACTGCGGGAGCTGGGGTCTGTGTTCGCACAGGAGGCCACCGTGCAGTTCGGCGAAATGCCCCCGGTGACCGGCATGGCCGGCATCACGGAGTTCTACCGACGCTTCTACTCGGACATGGCCGACAGCAAGCATGTGTGGACCACCACGGTGCTCGACGACGGAACGATCGAGGTCCGCTTCATAGCGGCCTGGCGCACTCCCGACGGCCAACTCGGGTCCCAAGGCGGCATCGAGCACGTGACGGTCGACGCGGACGGGCTGATCAGGGAGCTGCGGGTGCTCAGCTTGGAGAGCGAGGGCGCCTGACCGGCCGGACGGGGCGGGAGCCGGTGGTGGCGATCGTGGCCGGTTCCCGTCCCGCAAGCAGGGAACGATCACACAAGGACACGGTCTAGGGCCTGTGTGACGTTGTGATCAATCTTGCCGATCCGGATCCCTCTGGAAGGCAGATCCGGTAGGAAGACGATCGTGACGCGAAGGCAACTCACCGACGAGCAGTGGCAGTTGATCGAACCGTTCCTGCCGATAGGCGAGTGCGGTCCGTACCCTGAGCGGCTGCGTGAGCAGTTCGAGGGGGTGATCTGGCGGTTCCGCACCAGCAGTCAGTGGCGGGAAATGCCGGGCGGGTTCGGCCCGTGGCCGACGGTCTACGGCCGTTTCCGGGTCTGGCGGGACGCCGGCGTCTTCACCGCACTGCTGGAAGGTGTGATCGCTGAGGCCGCCCGCCAGGGGAAGACGGACTTGTCCCTGGTCAGCGTGGACTCCACCACCGCCCGGGCCCACCACGACGCCGCCGGGATGTGCATCGGCAAGGAGGTCATGGACGCCCTGGAGGAAGCCGCCGCCGACCAGGAACGGGCCTGGCAAAAGGGGGCGGCCCGCCGGAACAGAACGGACAGGACGGAAGCGACACGCCCGGGCGGGAAGAGCGGCGGCACGTCAGGCGACGGCGCAAGCTCCGTCTGAAGGAAGCCCTGCTCGGCAGGTCCCGTGGCGGGCTGACGAGCAAGGTTCATCTCGCCGCGGACCGCAAGTGCCGTCCGTTGTCGTTCGTCCTGACCGCAGGACAGGCCGCCGACAGCCCGCAGTTCGTCCCCGTGCTGCAGAAGGTGCGGGTCCGTCTGCCTGTCGGCCGTCCCCGGACCCGGCCTGGCGCTGTCGCTGCGGACAAGGCCTACTCATCCCGCGCCAACCGTTCCTACTTGCGAAAACGCAACATCAAGGCCGTCATCCCGGAGAAGAGGGACCAGGCTGCCAACCGAAAGAAGAAAGGCAGCCGGGGCGGCCGGCCCACAGGTCACGACACCGGTCTCTACAAGGAGCGGAACACCGTCGAGCGCCTGATCAACAAGCTGAAGGCCTGGCGGGGCATCGCGACTCGATACGACAAGACGCCCGAGAGCTACCTCGCCGGCCTCTACCTCCGCGCCTCGATGATCTGGATCAACGATCTACTGAAGGCGACAGGTTGATCACAACGTCACACAGGCCCTAGGACAGCGTGATGCCCAGTCGCTCCGCCAGCTCCTGGGCGCTGACGCCGTACGTCTCCCGGATCCGTACGCCGTCGGGGCCGACGTCGAAGACCCCGTGGTCCGTGTAGACGCGGCTGACGCAGCCGACGCCGGTGAGCGGGTAGGCGCACTGCGGGACGAGCTTCGGCTCGCCGGAGCGGGTGAAGAGCGTCATCATCACGTAGACGTCCTTGGCGCCGATGGCGAGGTCCATGGCACCGCCGACGGCAGGGATGGCGTCGGGCTTGCCGGTGTGCCAGTTGGCGAGGTCGCCGTTGAAGGCGACCTGGTAGGCCCCGAGGACGCAGACATCGAGGTGCCCGCCGCGCATCATCGCGAAGGAGTCGGCGTGGTGGAAGTACGCCGCCCCCGGCAGTTCGGTCACCGGGACCTTGCCGGCGTTGGTCAGGTCGGGGTCGACCGCGTCGCCCTCGGCCTTGGGGCCCATGTTGAGCATGCCGTTCTCGGTGTGCAGTACCACCCCGGAGTCGGCCGGCAGGTGGTCGGCGATCTTGGTGGGCTGCCCGATACCGAGGTTGACGAAGGCGCCGGCCGGAATGTCGCGTGCGATGACGGCGGCCAGTTCGTCCGTCGAGAGCCGGTGTTCGGCGCTTCTCGGCACCCCGGCGTACGCCTGGCCGCTCGACGTGGTGGTTGACGTGGTGGTCATCGGGCCCCCTGCACGGTGTAGTGGCGGGCCTTCACCTGGACGACCCGGTCGACGTAGATGGACGGGGTGACGACGGCCTCGGGGTCGAGCGTTCCGGGCTCGACGACCTCGTCGACCTGGACGATGGTCGTCGTCGCGGCCGTGGCCATGACCGGTCCGAAGTTGCGGGCGGTCTTGCGATAGACGAGGTTGCCCATCGCGTCCGCGACGTGCGCGCCGATCAGCGCGTAGTCGCCCCTGATGGGGTACTCCAGCAGGTACTTGCGACCGTCGATCTCACGCTCCTCCCTGCCCTCGGCCAGCGGCGTGCCGACCGCGGTCGGGCAGTAGAACGCGCCGATACCGGCACCGGCCGCGCGCATCCGCTCGGCGAGGTTGCCCTGCGGCACCACCTCGAGCTCGATCTTCCCCTCGCGGTAGAGGCCGTCGAAGACCCAGGAGTCGGCCTGGCGCGGGAAGGAGCAGAGCACCTTGCGCACCCGGCCGGCGGCCAGCAGCGCGGCCAGCCCGACCTCACCGTTACCGGCGTTGTTGGACACGATCGTGAGGTCCTTCGCACCCTGCCGGATGAGCGCGTCGATCAGATCGAACGGCATGCCCGCCAGGCCGAAGCCGCCGACCAGAACGGTGGAGCCGTCCTCGATCCCGGCGACCGCCGCATCCGCGCTCTCGACGATCTCCGCCCGGCTCACTGGGCCGTCTCCGTGACATCGCAGTTCTCGAGTACGACGGCCAGCCCCTGGCCGACCCCGATGCAGATCGCGGCGACGCCGTAGCGCTGCTTCCTCTCGCGCAGCACCTTGGCCAGTGTGGCGAGGATGCGGCCGCCCGAGGCGCCCAGCGGGTGCCCGATCGCGATGGCGCCGCCCTTCTGGTTGATGATGCCGGGGTCGACCTTCCAGGCGTCGAGGCAGGCGAGCGACTGCACGGCGAAGGCCTCGTTGAGCTCGACCGCGCCCACTTGGTCCCAGCCGATCCCGGCCCGGGCCAGCGCACGGTTCGCGGCCTCGACGGGGGCGTAGCCGAAGGCCTGCGGCTCCAGCGCCATCACACCTCGGCCGGCGATACGGGCGATCGGGTCGGCCCCGATCGTGGCCGCGGCCCTCTCGCTGCCCAACAGCACCGCGGAGGCACCGTCGTTGAGCGGGCTGGCGTTGCCCGCCGTGATGGTGCCGCCCTGCTCCGCCGTACGGAAGACCGGCTTGAGCCCGGCCAGGACCTCCGGCGTGGACCCGGCTCGGATGCCCTCGTCGCGGGCCAGGTCGACGCCTTCGACCGGCACCACCAGGTCGTCGTAGAAGCCCGATTCCCAGGCCTGGTGGGCGAGTCGGTGGGAGCGGGCGGCGAACTCGTCCTGCCGCTCGCGGGAGATCCCGAAGCGCTCCCGGAGCTGCTCGTTGGCCTCGCCGAGGCTGACGGTCCACTCCTTCGGCATCCGCGGGTTGACCAGCCGCCAGCCGAGCGTGGTCGAGACCGCGGTGACGTCGCCGGCCGGGAACGGCTTCGCCGCCTTGGGCAGCACCCACGGCGCACGCGTCATCGACTCCACGCCGCCGGTCAGCACGACCTCGGCGTCGCCGGACTCGATCGTGCGACTGGCCGTCATCGCCGCGTCGAGGCTCGAGCCGCAGAGCCGGTTGACCGTGGTGCCGGGCACGCTCACCGGAAGCCCGGCGAGCAGCGCCGCCATGCGGCCGACGTTGCGGTTCTCCTCACCGGCGCCGTTGGCGTTGCCCCACACCACGTCGTCGATCGCGGCGGGGTCGAGGCCCGGCACCCGGGCGAGCGTCGAGGTGATCGCGGCGGCGGCGAGGTCGTCGGGGCGCACGCCGGCCAGCGCGCCGTTGAAGCGGCCGAACGGCGTCCGCGTCGCGGCGTAGATGAAAGCACTCATGGCAGAGACGCTAATCCGGGGCCGCGATATTCTGAAGTACGCATATTCGAGCCAATTGATACGGACGACATATGGATCTGCGTCACCTGCGGTACTTCGTGGCGGTGGCCGAGGAACGCCACTTCGGTCGCGCCGCCGAGCGGCTCCACATGGCCCAGCCGCCCCTGTCCACGCAGATCCGCCAGCTCGAGGCCGAACTCGGCGTCGAACTGCTCCACCGCACCACACGCCGCGTCGACCTCACCGAGGCCGGCCGGGCCTACCTCGAGCGGGCGCGCGCGATCCTCGCCGACGTCGACGAGGCCACCCACCACGCACGGCTCGTCGCCGCCGGCGCGGTGGGTCACCTCGCGATCGGGTGCGTGGGCTCGGCGACGTACAGCCTCCTGCCCGCGCTGTCGCGGCGGCTCACGGAGGAGCTTCCCGGCGTCGACTTCTCCTTCCGCGGCGAGATGCTCGCGCCCGACCAGGTCGAGGCGCTGCGCACGGGCGCGATCGACGTCGCGCTGCTGCGCCCTCCGGCGGCCGACCTCTCCCTCACCGTCCACACTCTGCGCCGGGACCGGCTCGTCGTCGCCGTACCGGTGGACCACCCCCTCGCCCGCCGGAAACGGCTGCGGGCGGTGGACCTGGCCGGTGCCGACCTGATCGTGCACTCCGCCGACCGCCGGTCGGTGATGTACGACGTGGTGCTGGGCCTGCTGCGCGACGCCGGTGTCGAGCCGCACATCCGCCATGAGGTCGGCGAGACCTCGACGCTGGTCACGCTCGTGGCCGGCGGCCTCGGCGTCGCCGTCGTACCCGAGCCCGTGACCGCGTTGGCGCTCGACGGCGTCGCCTACCGACCGCTGTCCGGGGCCGACGCACGCGTGGAGCTGGCCGTCGCCCACCGCGCGGACCGCTCCGAGCCGCACCTGGCGCGCACCGTGGGGATCATCCAGGCGATGTTCTGACACGTCCACCGACGCCGGACACGGCCCCCCGCGTGGCGCGACATGGTCAGTCCTGGGTGGCGGGGAGGGGGAGGAGCCGCTGGTACGCGGGGACGGCGACGGCGGCGACAACGACGTGCATGACCATCAAGGCGATGACGGCACCCCAGCTGGTGCCGGGCTGGCTGCCGGAGATGCCGACCATGATGTCCGGGATCAGGCTGACGATCACGACGGCGGGCACGAGGGTGCGCAGCAACCGGGCCGGGTGTGCCGAGCGCGCGCGGATGATCGCCCAGGCGGCAGCGGCGGCCAGGACGCCGATGACGGTGAAGGAGCCATAGGCAGGCAGTTGGAGAGCGTCGAAGTCGTCCGAGGCGCCGGCGGCGTGGGCTATCGCGGCGACGATGGCGTTGAGGGCGACGGCGACGGCGACGGTGCCGATCAGGCCGCCGGCGACGACGAGGCCGCTGGGGCGGGCCGGGTGGGCGGCGAGCTGGTGGCTCATGGTGTTCCTCCGGATCGAGTGAGGGCGAGGCCGGGAGCGGGCCGGGTCAGCCGGCGGGTGAGCGGACGAGTGCGCGCACGGTGTGGCCCGCGGCCAGGGCTTGATCGACGACCAAGCGCCCGGTGGCACCGGTGGCGCCGAGTACGAGCAGCTTCATGGGGGGACTCCTCAAGGCTTCGGCGCTGCTCGGAACCCCGGGCAGTCACTTCAAGCATTAACTCAAACGTAGCGGCAATAACTTCAGCCTTCAAGTGAAGATAAGGCGGATTCACTTCAAGCTTGAAGCGCCGGTACATTGGAGGGCATGACGAACACCCCCGCCGACGAGGCGCCCCGCTGGCTTGACGAGGAGGAACGTCGCGCCTGGCTCGGCCTGGTCGGCATCATGCGGCGCCTGGAACACGCGCTCGACACGCAGCTGCGCGACGAAGGGCTGACGCACTTCGAGTACGGGGTGATGGCGTCGCTGTCGGAGTCGCCGCAGCGGGAACTGCGCATGAGCGCGCTCGCCGCGTTCGCCGAGGGCTCGCTCTCTCGCCTCTCCCAGGTCGTGGCCCGGCTCGAACGCAAGAGGTACGTCCAACGCCGCCCTGATCCGGCCGACGGCCGCTACACCCTGGCCACCCTGACCGACGAGGGGTACGAGAAGATCGTCAGCGCTGCCCCCGGCCACGTCGCGGAAGTACGCCGACTGGTGCTCGACCCGTTGACCAAGGCGCAGGTCAAACAGCTCGCCCACATCGGCCGACGCATCCTGCACGCCATCGACCCCGACCACTGCGACGGCGGCCGCGGCTTGGGGCCGCCGTAGCCAGGGCCGCCAGTAGTCGTCGCAGCCGGCCTGGCGGGAAAGGCGGCCGCATGGTCGCGCGATGCAAGGTCAGGCGCGCCGACAGGCACGCGTGAGTCAGCCACACCCAGGGGTCGCGGCGACTGCGGCGAGGCTCGGCATCGGCGGCTTACCGATCAGTCGGCATCGCCGCCTTGCCGACCAGGAGGAAGGCCTACGCAACGATCTTCGCGACGGAATCGCGAGCCTGCTGCGCGATGCGGTCGTCAGTGACGTCGTCCGCCCCGCCCACGCCGATGACCTCCCCGTCGGCCGTCACGATCGGCACGCCGCCGACGACCGGCGTGGAGTCCCTGGGCGCCCTCAGTCCAGGCGATCCTGATTCCGGAGGCGCCAGGAGCCCGGCCAGTATGCAGCCGCCCGGCCGCGGATGTGAAGCAGTT
Organism: Streptomyces sp. NL15-2K; assembly: GCF_030551255.1. Lineage (GTDB taxonomy): Bacteria > Actinomycetota > Actinomycetes > Streptomycetales > Streptomycetaceae > Streptomyces. Next base: position 7,506,985 of record NZ_CP130630.1, on the reverse strand, counting down.
CTCACATTCGCATCAGGAGGCTCGGAGCCTACTGCGCCGGCGCGCCGAGGAGGTACCGGCAGGCGATGTCCACGAGCTCCTCGGTGAGTTGACGCCACGTCAGCGGTCGGGCGGACTCGAAGTGTTCGCCGTGCAGCGTGCGGTTCATACAGGCCCCGAACACCAAGCGGTAGACGACATCCAGGCGCAACTCCGGCTCCGGCGCGTCGACCATCGGCGCGATCGGCTCCAGGAAGCGCCGGAAGACCTCGCCGGCGTCAACGCCGGCCTCGGACCCCATGCGAGCCACTGCGGGATCGGTGGTGCCCGCGGTGATGAAGACGCGCATCAGGCGCTCGTGCGCCTGAAACGTCTCGGTGAGCCCGGCGACCGCCGAGGCGACCAGCGCGGCCGGTTCTGTGCGCCGGGGAGCAAAACGGCGAATGATGTCAGCGCGAAACCGATCGATCATGTCGTGCTGCAGAGCCGCGATCAGGCGGTCCTTGCCGGCGAACCGTCGATAGACGCTGCCCACCGAGACACCCGCTCGAGCAGCGACGGCCGCGACAGTGAGCGCCTCGGTGCCGCCCTCTTCGAGGAGGGCCGCACCTGCTTCCATGATCCGCTGCTGGGTAAGCCGGCTGCGCGCCTGCTGCGGCGGCGGCAGATCGAGTGACGGTTCGGTACTCACTCGCCCCAGCGTATACGCCGCTGACATCCGCTCCAGCAAGCTCCGCACCCGGCGCCCGGCGCCCGGCGCTCCCAGCCAAGGAAGCACCTGAACGTGACTCTTGACGCACTGCGAGAAGAAATGCGAATGTGAATCACGTTTTAATTTCGAGGGTCGCACACATGACGGTGCCCTCGCAGGTGATCCTTCACAGCCTGCCCGCGCCACTGACGTGCGCCCGAGCCGCACGGGAGACACAACGATGACCACCACTTCAGAGGGCTCGATCCGCACGAACGATCCCGAGCGCTTGGCCCAGGACGCGTCGGAGGTCCACCGCACCGAGTCCGGCCGCTTCACCCTCGGCAAGCGCCCGGCGGGCGGCAACGCCGACGCCCCGGCCACCGTCGGCAGCTGAGCAGGAACCATGAGCAACGAGTGGCTCGAGACCATCGTGGTCACCCGGCGCGACGCGACTGCCCGGATCGTGGTGCTCGAACTGGTCAGTCCCGACGACGTCGAGCTTCCGGAGTTCGCCGCCGGCGCCCATGTCGACGTACTGGTGGACGGTGCCGCCGGGCTGGTCCGCCAGTACTCCCTGTGCGGGCCGCCGCACGACCGCGCCCGATATCGGCTGGCGGTGCTGGCCGAGACGGCGTCGCGCGGCGGCTCGCTGGGGATGCATCGACTTCGCGAGGGCGACAGGCTGCGGATCTCCCTTCCGCGGAACAGGTTCTCAGTCTCGGACGAAGCACGTCGCCATCTGCTGGTGGCCGGCGGTATCGGGGTCACTCCCCTGCTGGCCATGGCGCACGCGCTCGAAGCCAGGGGCGCGGAGTACGAGTTGCACTACTGCGCTCGAAGCCGGACGGATTCAGCGTTCATCGACGAGTTGGAGCACAACCCTCACGTTCGGCTCCACTTCGACGACGGCCCGGACGACCAGCGATTCAGCGTCGCCACCGACATCGGCCGGCCCGACCCGGAGACGGCAATCTACGTCTGTGGACCCGGGGGCTTCATGGACTTCGTGATCTCCTGCGCACGCCAAGCGGGATGGACTGCCGAAACGATCCACATGGAGCGCTTCGCACCCGTTGAGGACGCCGCCGCGCACACGGCCGGCGGGGCATTCACTGTGCGGCTCGCCAAGTCCGGGGGCGAGTACGAGATCAAGGAAGGCGAGAACGTCCTCGACGTCCTGCTCGCGGGCGGCGTCGACGCCCCTTACTCCTGCCAGCAGGGAATCTGCGGCGAGTGCACCGTGCGCGTACTGGCCGGAGAGCCCGACCACCGCGACGACGTCCTGACCGACCATGAGCGCGCCGACGGCATGTTCACCACGTGCTCATCGAGAGCACACTCACCGATTTTGGAGCTGGACCTATGACGACCACGTTCACCTCGACCAACGGGGCCATCCAGGCGATCGAGCAGGCAGAGGCCGCATGGCTCGTGGCTCTGACCGAGGGCGAAGAAGCGATGACCGCCCTCATGCTGGGGGACAGCCAGGCCGTCCACGGCCCGGTCGGAAAGATCGACGACGGCAAGACCTTCGCCCATTTCACCTGGACCCGCCGCCGCCACGTCTTCGCGAAGGCCGAGGATCTCAGCATCACGGTGCACGGCACCACCGCGATCACCACGTGCCTCCAGGAGATGCACATCGTCTTCGACGAGAACCTCCCGCCGTTCCCGGTCCAGGAAGCGGTGACGCGGGTCTGGGAGGAGACCGCGGAGGGCTGGCGCCTGGCGCACATGCACCAGTCCAAGCGCATGCCGCCGGCCTGAGGCCGGGAAGGCCGACCGCCTTGCCCTCACGCACGCGGCTGTTCGATGAACGGACATGAGGGTTCAGGACGTGCCGCCGAGGGCGGAGAGTTCGACATGCAGGTTTCGTGCGGCGATCGCAGCTGTTGTAGAGGTGAGGCAACCCATGTCAGCCACTGAGACCGAGGCACCCACGTCCGGCACTGTCCGGACCAGCGACCTGCTCATCGCGGGGGAGCACGTCGCGGCCAAGGACGGCCGCTACTTCGAGACGACCGAGGCCCTGACCGGTGAACCGATCGCGCGGGTCGCGGCAGCCTCCGTCGAGGACGTCGATCTCGCGGTGGACGCGGCGGCGGCCGCCCTTCCCGAGTGGTCAAGCCTTCCGCCGTCCGCACGGCGGTCGGTTCTGGAGCGTGCGGCCGTCCTGCTCGGCGAGCGCACCGACGAGATCGTCGCCACGATGAGCCGCGAGATGGGCGCCACTCTCCCCTGGTGCGGCTTCAACGTGCACGTCGCCAAGGGCATGCTCGTCGAGGCGGCGGCCCAGGCGTACGCGGCCGTCGGCGAGGTCATCCCGTCGGACGTGCCCGGCCTCACCGCCCTCGGCGTACGTCAGCCGGTCGGCGTCGTCGTCGGCATCGCACCGTGGAACGCGCCGCTGATCCTCGGCGTACGCGCCGTCGTGTGGCCGCTGGTGTGGGGCAACACCGTGGTGCTGAAGTCCTCCGAGCAGACGCCGCTCACCCACGCCGCCATCGTCCAGGTACTGCAGGACGCCGGCGTGCCCGCCGGAGCGGTCAACCTCATCAGCAACGCCCCGAAGGACGGTCCGAGCGTCGTCGAGGCGCTGATCGCCCACCGCGCCGTGACGCGCGTGAACTTCACCGGATCCAGCAAGGTCGGCCGTATCATCGGCGAACTCGGCGGTCGCCACCTCACCCGTGTCGTCCTCGAACTCGGTGGCAAAGCGCCTTTCCTGGTCCTTCCCGACGCCGATCTGGAGGAGGCCGCCGCGGCGGCCAGCTTCGGTGCCTTCATGAACCAGGGCGAGATCTGCATGTCGACCGAGCGCGTCATCGTGGACAGAACTGTCGCCGACGAGCTCTCCTCCCGCCTGACCGAGCGTGCCGCCAAGCTCGTCGTCGGACCCCCGAGCGACCCCAACTCACAGATCGGTCCGCTGGTCCACGCCGCCGCCCGCGACCACGTGGTCGGGTTGATCGAGGACGCCCGCGCCAAGGGCGCGCAGATCCTGACCGGCGGCACGGCCGACGGCCTGTTCGTGCAGCCCACCGTGGTACGCGGGGTCACGCCGGACATGCGTATCTACACCGAGGAGACCTTCGGACCGGTGGTCTCGATCATGGAGGTGGATTCGACCGACGAAGCCGTCGCGGTCGCCAACGACACCGAGTACGGACTCTCCGCCGCGGTCTTCGGCAAGGACGCGGCCGCCGCGCTCGACGTGGCCCGCCGGATAAAGTCCGGCATCTGCCACATCAACAGCGCAACCGTGCACGACGAACCCCAGATGCCCTTCGGCGGTGTCGGCGCCAGCGGCTGGGGCCGGTTCGGCTCCCGCGCCGCGCTGGAGGAGTTCACCGAGTTGCGCTGGATCACCATCCAGTCGGGATCCCGCCACTACCCCATCTGAGGACGCCACTACCCCATCCGAGGATGAGACCCGAGCGGAGACCGAACCATGTCGCAGACCGACAACGACCGCCACGAGATCCGGCAGCTCGTCGAGAACTGGGCGCTGTGGCGCGATGCCGGGGACTGGGGACGCTTCGCCACGGTCTGGCATCCGCGCGACGGCTGGATGAGCGCCACCTGGTTCCAGGGAAGCGCCACCGACTTCATCAAGGCCAGTCGTGAGGGCTTCGAGAACGGAGTCAGCATCCTGCACTTCCTCGGTGGCCACACCGCGGACATCGTCGGCGACCGGGCCATCGCGCAGACGAAGATGACCATCAACCAGCGCGCGAGCATCGACGGCGTCGAGGTCGATGTCGTGTGCACCGGCCGCTTCTACGACTTCCTCTCCCGCCACGAGGGGCGCTGGACCCTCGTGCGCCGGCAGCCGATCTACGAGAAGGACCGGCTCGACGCCGTGGACCCCGCTGCCACACTGACGTTGGACCCCGAACTCCTGAACCGGTTCCCGACCGGCTACCGGCACTTGGCCTACCTGCAGACCAAGGCGGGATTCACGGTGAAGGACGGGCTTCCCGGCCTCACCGGCACAGCAGTCGAGCAGCTCTACGGCGAAGGCAAGCAATGGCTGACGGAGGCCTGATGAAGTTCACCCACGAGACCCTTCCCCAGCGGGTGGTGTTCGCGGCCGGGGAGTCGCCCGGCGCCGTGGCGGCGGAGGTCGAGGCGCTCGGCGGTTCCAAGGTCATGCTGATCGCGTCGGACCGCGAGAGGGAGCTGGCCGACCCCATCGCCAAGGAGCTCCCGGTGGTACTGCGTCACGAGGAGGTCGTGATGCACGTACCGGTCGAGGTCGCGGGGCGAGCCCTGCGGGCGGCGGTCGACGCGGGCGCGGACATCCTGGTCAGCGTCGGCGGCGGCTCGACCACGGGTCTGGCCAAGGCCGTCGCGATGAGCACCGGGCTGCCGATCGTCGCGGTCCCCACCACGTACGCCGGCTCGGAGGCGACCAACGTGTGGGGCCTGACCGAGGGCGAGACCAAGAACACCGGTGTCGACAGCAGGGTGCTGCCCGCGTCGGTCGTGTACGACGCCGCTCTGCTGACCACGCTGCCCGGCGAGATGACCGTGGCCAGCGGCCTGAACGCGATGGCGCACTGCGTGGACTCGATGTGGGGGCCACGGACCGACCCGATCGACCGGGCGCTGGCACAGGAGGGCATCCGCGCACTGGCGACCGGCCTGCCGGCCGTGGCCGACGACTCGACCGGCGTCGAGGGCATCGAGCAGACGCTGTACGGCGCCTACCTCGCCGCGGTCGCGTTCGCCTCGGCCGGCTCCGGGATGCATCACAAGATCTGCCACGTCCTCGGCGGCATGTTCAACCTCCCGCACGCACAGACCCACGCGGTCGTGCTGCCCTACGTGCTGGCCTTCAACGCCCCGCACGCCCCCGAGGCGGAGGCGCGTATCGCCCAGGCCTTCGGCACGGTCTTCCGCACCGAGGCGGCGAGCGCCGGCCTGGCCGCCCTGCGCCAGGTGCTGGACGCGCCGAGGGCGCTGCGCGACTACGGCATGCCCGAGGACGGCATCGCCAAGGCGCTGGGGCCGATCACACGGGCGATCCCGGCCAACAACCCCACCCCCGTCACCGACGAGAACCTGACCGCGCTGCTGGAGGCGGCGTGGGCCGGCGAACCGATCAACTGAAAGAGGCCGTCATGGCTACCTACGTCAACCCCGGCTCGGCCCAGGCCGGTGCCGACAGCACGATCTACCGCGAGGTGTCGCCGGAGCAACAGGCGGTCGAGCAGCAGCTCGTCGACAACGTCCTGGCCTCCTTCGACCTCTGCGAGGACCCGCGGCTGCAGGAACTCATGACCTCCCTGGTCAAGCACGTGCACTCCTTCATCCGCGAGGTCCGGCTGACCGAGGAGGAGTGGGGGACGGCGATCGACTTCCTCACCAAGGCCGGCCACATCACCGACGACGTCCGGCAGGAGTTCATCCTGCTGTCCGACACCCTCGGCGCGAGCATGCAGACCATCAACGTCAACAACCAGGCCTACAAGGGCGCCACCGAGGCGACCGTCTTCGGGCCGTTCTTCGTCGAGGACGCCCCCGCGATCGAACTCGGCGGCGACCTGGCCTTCGGTGCCCCCGGCGAGCCCTGCTGGGTCGAGGGCACCGTCACCGACACCGACGGCACCCCGCTCGCCGGCGCGCGGATGGAGGTCTGGGAGGCCGACGAGGACGGGTTCTACGACGTCCAGTACGACGCCGGAAAGCGCGCCGGCCGGGCACACCTGTTCTCCGCGGCCGACGGCAGCTACCGCTTCTGGGGCCTCACCCCGACGCCGTACCCCATCCCGGACGACGGGCCCGTCGGCAAGATGCTCGACGCGGTCGGCCGCTCACCGCTGCGCGCCGCCCATCTGCACTTCATGGTGTCCCACGAGGGGGCGCGCACGCTGGTGACCCACATTTTCCCCGAGGGCGACCCGATCGGCCGCAAGGACACCGTCTTCGGCGTGAAGGACTCACTGATCAAGCGGTTCGAGCGGCAGCCCGCCGGCACGCCGACCCCCGACGGCCGCGTCATCGACGGCACGTGGAGCCGGGTGCGCTTCGACATCGTCCTCGCCCCCGCGGGCGTATGACCGTGCCTGCCGCTCCGGCCCAGGAGAGTCGGTCAGGCGGGCAGCAACTCCGCGAAGTCGCGCAGAGGTCGCTCCCCGTCCCAGTCGACTGATGCCCGCCAGGCGGATGTGAAGATCCCTCGGGTGATCTCGCTGTCCTGGACGAGCTCGATCATCCCCGGGGCATCTTCACCTCCGTCGAGGAAGAAGACGTCACCCCCCGGGGTCAGATCGTGAAATTGCACCGACGCCCCGCTCGCCTCACGACGCTCGACCTCTTCCTTGACGTTCGGCACGGCCTTGGCGACGTGGTGGAAGCCGTAGCCACGGCGTTCGTAGGCGTCCTTGTAGATGGAAGGCTCGTCGTCGAGGGTCTGGATGAGCTCGACCATCATGTGCCCCGAGAACGCGAGGGCCAGGGTGAACTCGGCCTTCCCCGGCTCACCACGGTAGGTGGAGCCCTCGCCGCCGATCCGCCCGTTCACGAACCAGGGCCCGACGCCGAGTTCGTCGGTCCACCAGCGCATCCCGGCAGTGAGGTCGGGGACCGTGTACGCGACCTGGATGATGGCGTCGGTCGGCTGGCCGAAGGGAAACTCCATGGTGGTTGTCCTCGCGTGGGTCCTGTGGCGCGGTTGGTGATCGGGAGCGGCCGTCGCCTCTATTTCGGCGGGCGGGTGAAGCTGGAGGCGCCGCCGTCCACCGGAAGGGCCGCGCCTGTGATGTAGCTGGCTTCGGACGAGGCCAGGAAGAGCACGGCGTCGGCGAGCTCGTCCGGTTCTCCTTCCCGGAGCATGGGAGTGCTGAGCCTGACCCGCTCCCGGAAGGCGTCGGCTCCGCCGGGCGGAAGGCCCGTCGTGCGTTCGGCGATGTCGGTGTTCATGCCGCCCGGAATGACGATGTTGACCCGGATTCCGTCGCCGATGACTTCGGCGGCGAGGATGCGTGTCAGGTGCTCGAGTGCGGCCTTGCTGCTTCCGTAGGCGGCGGTTCCCGCGCTGGCCCTTCGACCGGCTGCCGAGCCGCAGAAGACGACGGCCCCGCCGGGTGCGAGCAAGGGCCTGAGGCCCTGCATGAGGAAGAACGAGCCCTTGACGTTGGTGTCGAACACCATGTCCCAGGTGGCTTCGTCCATGTCGCCGAGGCGTTTGATGCCCGCATGCCCGGCATTGAGGAAGGCGGCATCGAGGTGGTCGACTCGTGCGGCGACCTCCGTGACCGCGGCCTTGATGCCGGCCGACGAGGAGAGGTCGGCTGCCACGGCGATCGTGCCGTCGCCGATCAGATCGCTCGCGGTCTTCAGTTGGTCCGGGTCGCGCGCGATGATGACCACGCGTGCGCCCTCGCGCGCGAACGCCTGTGCGGCTGCCAGTCCCAGTCCTCTGCTGCCGCCGGTGACGAGGCAGGTCTTCCCGAGGAAGCGCCGGCGCCGGTCGTCGACGGCCAGGTCGCGACTTCCGGCGTCAGTCGTGTCGTTCATGGTTCTCCTTGGTGGGGGTTCAGGAGTGGCGGATCATGCGTCGATCTCGATGCCGCCGAACGGAGCTCCGCCGTTCAGGACGCGCTCCTCCGGAGGAATGGGGGCAAGGCTCACGCGTACGTCGATGCAGGTCGGTCGGCGGGCCGCGAGGGCGGCCTCGATCGCCGGGCGGAGCTGGTCGAGTTCCGTGACGTCGACGCCGTCCGCACCGAGAGCTCGTGCCACGCCGCTGTACGAGCCGTTCTGCAGGCGGTTGTTGGTGACGCGGTCCTGTCCGAAGAGGAACTGCTGGGTGTGCAGAGTGGCGCCCCAGGCCTGGTTGTTGAGGACGATCACAATCACCGGGAGCCCTGCCCGCACGAGGGCGTCGAACTCGGCGAGGCTGTAGCCGACGGCGCCGTCGCCGGTGACGAGGATCGTCGCCTTGTCGGGGGCCGCGTACTGCGCTCCCAGAGCCACACCGAAGTTGCTCCCCATCGAGCTGAGGTAGCCGTGCCCGAGGTAGTGGGCCAGCGGCGCGAGTGCGATCGTCTCGGAGAGCCACAGCTCGGTCAGGGCGCCGTCCACGACCACGGTGGCGTTGTCGGGGACGCTCTCGGCGATCGTGCGGACCGCGAGGTACGGGTGGATCGCGTCGTCCTCGTGCTCATCGGTCTCGGCGGCGAGTGCGGACCGCCGGGTGGCCGAGATGTCCCGCAGGGTCGTGAGCCAGTCGTCGCGTCCGGAGGGGGCGGGGCTGTCGCCGAGGCGCTCGTTCAGCACACCGATCGTGCCGACCGGGTCGGCCTGGATGCCGAGTTCGACTTCCTGCAGACGGCCGAGTTCACGGCCGTCGGGGTCGATCTGGAAGATCCGCGCGCTCTTCGGGAGCAGTCGGCCCGTGCCGAACTGGGTGGTCATTCCGAAGCGCAGCCCGAGCAGAAGGACCAGGTCGGGCCGCTCGTCCTCGGGGACGGTGGCCAGGGTCTGGACGAGACCGACGTGCTGCTCGGAGCCGACGATCGCGCCGAGGCCCTCCCAGTCGGAGAAGAGGGGCACTCCCGTACGGGCGGCGAACTCGTGCAACCCTGCCCGTGCCTCGGCGGTGACGAAGGACTTGCCGACCAGCGCGATCGGCCGCCGGGCGGCGCCGATCGCCTCGATGATCCGGTCGACGCCACCGGCGGGGGCGATGCCGGTGCCGTCGATGTCGAGGCGGTAGTCCTCCACCTCGTCGACGTCGACCTGCTGGCGCAGGACGTCCCAGGGAATGTCGAGCAGCACCGGGCCCTTGGGCTCCGACTGAGCGATGCGGACCGCCTGGGCGACCAGACGGGGGATCAGCTCGGCACGGGTGACGCGGTGCGCGAACTTGGTCACCGGGGCTGCCATGGCGACCTGGTCGAATCCGGCCTGCTGGTCGTTGATCTGGTCCGTCTCGAGGGGACCGGAGCCAGCGATGTAGAGGACGGGGGTCCGGTCCAGATGGGCGTTGGCGATGGAGGTCAGGACGTTGGTGAAGCCGCCACCGGCCGTGACGACGGCGACACCGAGGTCCCCGGTGACCCGTGCATAGCCCTCGGCCGCGTGGCCGGCGTTCATCTCGTGGCGCACGTCGACGATCCGAAGCTTGGCATCCAGGGCATCCTGGAAGATGCCGTCGACGTGTGCTCCGTTCAGGCCGAAGGCGACGGTGACTCCGGCTCGCTGCAGTGTTCGCACGACGAGCCCACTACCGGTTGCGGGTGCCATTCGGTGATCCGCCCTTCTGGACGTACTCAATGGCCGTGTTCGTTGGATGGTCAACGCCTGATTCGCCATGGAAAGGTCGAGACCCCGTCGACCGGACTGGCCAGGGCGGAGCCTCGGGGCTGATTCACACCGAGGCCGAGACAGCGACCTCGGCGTCGTACTCGTAGATCCAGCCGTTCGCCCTGAGGGGGTCGGCCTGCGAGTACGCCAAGTCGCGCGCCTGCTGCTCAGGACCGTCCGGAAGGTGGTTGATGTGCGACCTTCCGTGCGACACCTGCTGCAGGCGTGCCGTGCGGCGTCGACGGAGCTCTTCGTAACGTCCCAGCGCCGCGATCGGGTCGTCCGGGTCCTGACCAAGACAGAGGGCCAGGACTGCGCCGTCCTCGATCGCCTGGGCAGCGCCCTGGGCGAAGAACGGGAACATCGGGTGGGCCGCGTCACCCAGCAGGGTCGCGTTGCCACGGTTCCAGTGGTCGAGGGGCTCGCGGTCGAGCAACGCCCAGCGCCCCGGCGTGTCGGCCGACCTGATCAGCTCCACCAGACGCGGATCCCAGCCGGCGAACTCGTCGAGCAGTTCCTCGAGCGTCGCGGTGGCCGTCCACGACTCGACGCTGCCCGCACCGGCCGGTGTGAAGGCGACGAGGTTGACGTACTCGCCGCCGGAGACCGGGTAGTGCACGAGGTGGCGGTCGGGGCCGATCCAGAGGGTCTGGGCGCGCCGCCTGGCGAAGTCGGGTGCCTCCCCCGCCGGTACGAGGGCCCGGAAGGCGCAGATGCCCGACTCCCTGGCCTGAGTCGGCCCGACGATGGCGCCGCGCACTCGTGAGTGGACCCCGTCGGCGCCGATGAGGATGTCCGGGCGGACCGTCTCGCCGTCGTCGAACCGCAGAACCGCCTGGTCGCCTTCGAACTCGACCGAGACGCAGCGCTTGCCGAGATGGACCGAGTGCTCGGGGACAGCCGACCTCAAGGCGTCCAGCAGGTCGGCGCGGTGGGCGGTGTAGGTGTGCTCGCCGTACAGGCGTATGCACCCCTCCTGAAGGTTCTCCGCGGAGAGGACGGCGCCGTTCTCCCAGCGCCGGAACTCCCAACCGACCTCCATCCGGACCGCGCGCTCGACGAACCGGTCCAGCACGCCGAGTTGTCGTAGCAGGCGGGCCGCGTTGGGCGCGACCACCAGGCCCGCACCGACTTCGGTCAGGGCGGCCGCCTGCTCGTAGACGTCACTGTCGAAGCCCTTAACGCGAAGGAAAGCCGCGGCAGCGAGGCCTCCGATGCCGCCGCCGAGGATCGCGATCCTAGGGCCGTCTTCCGTACTCATCATGCTCTTGCACTCCCGTGGACCTCGAGTGAGGTAATGGCTCACTGTGTACAAGAGTTCTACAAACCGCGCATTCTTGGAACGGCGTCATCCATCCAACGAACATGGAAGGTAGAGTGACCGGGGCCACAAACGATGGAGGAGAGGCCCATGCCTCGCGCACACGAGCCAGGACGCTCAGTCAGCTCTCGACTGTGGGATCTGCTGTTCTCCTTCGACCCCAACCACACCGAGCTGAGCCTCGCCGACCTGGTCCGGCGTACGGGCATGCCGCAAGCCACCGCCAGGCGCCTCACGCTCGACCTTCTGGAGGCCGGCGCGCTGGAGCGCACCAGCGACAACCGCTTCGCGATCGGCCTGCCCCTGTGGCGCCTCGGGACCCTCGCCCCGCGCGCCGAGACGCTCCGCAGCGCCGCGCAGCCGTTCGTGGAGGACCTGTACACGGCTCTTCGCCAGCATGTGCAGCTGGCCGTCCTCCAAGGCGACCAGGCCGTGATCATCGAACGGCTGTCGGCCGTCAACGCCGTCGGTCTGACATCGCAGGTCGGCGGCCTTCTGCCCTTGCACTGCTCAGGTGTCGGCAAGGTGCTTCTGAGCCACAGCAGTCCCGCCTTCATCGATGAGGTGCTGGCGGGAAGGCTGCAGCGCTTCACTCCCAGGACGATCGTGGAACCGGCCGAACTCCGTCGCGAACTGGCGTCCTGCCGATCGACCGGAACGGTGGTCGTCAAGGAAGAGCTGAGCGAAGGGGCCGAGTCGGTCGCTACGCGCATCGTCGACGGCCGCGGCAAAGTCGTCGCGGCCCTCTCCGTTGTGGTGGCTGCGGGCTCGATCAAACTCCAAGCGGCCGTTCCCACGCTGGTCACGAGTGGACTGGGATTGTCCAGGAGTCTCGGCTGGAGGCCGGGCATTCCCATCGACATCTCGTAACCCTCGCAGGGCGAGGAAACCGGCGCGTCATGCCGACGGTTGCCGCCGAGAGAGCTGCATGTGGCCGAGGCGCCATCCCTCGTCGGTCGAGCACCACACCCGTGTGGCCACGGCCTGAACCAGGAACGGCGGCAGGTCGGGCAAGCGCCGAACGCGCATCTTCTGAAAGCACGTCACGATCGCCCGGCCCCCTCGCTCCAGACACGCCACCTCGCTCGTCTCAGCCTCGACGATGGGCCCCATGGACGCGTTGTAACTGAAGAAGCGCTCGCGGTCATGGACATTCCCGACCGGGCCATGAACGATCACACAGTCGGGGAGCATCAGGTCACGCTGCTCCTCGTCGCCGTTTGTGATCGCGACGAGCCACGCCGCCTCCGCCTCAGCGACCGTGGCCGGCATGCGGACGTCGTTCATACTGCTCGCTCCTGGGTGCACGGTGGCCATTGTTCGACTCCTGTCCGAGTGCGTCTGTTGATCGTTGTGTCTTGTACGCCGTGGCCCGCCGCAACCGCTGCTCGCGAGGAGGAGGAGTCGTGGCGGGCGCACCGGTTGTCCGGGCCGGCCTGCTGCCCGTGTCCTAGCGGTCAGTCCTCGAGGGTGTGCGGGTCGTCCTCGAGATGAGCCTGGGCCACACCACCGCGCGCGCCGACGAGAGTGAGTGCGGCCGCCACGAGAGCAGCCACGCCACCGAGCACGTAGGCGAGGGAGTAACTGCTGCTGAGGGCGTCGAAGGCGACGTCCTTGAGCGGGTTGAAGGGCATGACCTGACCATCCGGCAGCGTGATGTTGGCCGGCACCGAGTTGGCGCCGAGCGGGCCCGATTCCACGGCGTGCACCGCCGCCTCGAGTTGCGGTCTCTGATCGGCGGGAGCGTGGGCCGCGGAGGCCTGGAAGGCCTCGTAGGCGTTCCTCAGTTCAGGATCGCCGGCCAGCTTGCGGGCGATCTCGTCGGCGGCCCGGCCCAGTGCGACAGCACCGGCGATCGCGGGGCCGAGGGCGAACCCGAGGTCCCGGAACGTGCTCGTGACACCGCTCGCCATACCGGCGAGGTGGTTGGGCAACGTGTTGACCGCGACCGCGCTGATGGCGGCGATGGCGAGCGCCGAGCCGACGCCGGCGAGAATCAGAGGCGCGACGATGGCGCCCAGGGCCCGATTGCTCGTCGGAACGCCGGCGAACCACAGCCCGCTGGCGCCGATGAGGATCAGGGCTGCGCAGAGAACCCACCGGGGGTTGTAGCGGCCGAGCAACTTGGAGGTGAAGGGCAGCAGTACGAAACCGATGCCTCCGAAGAAGAGGTAGGCGACGGAGCTCTTCAGTGGGCTGAATCCCTGGATGGTGGTGAGGCGGATACTGGTGCTGTACATGATCACGAGGAACGCGAACATACCGATCAGGGTGACCACCGAGTTCATCGCGAACGCCCGGTTCCTGAACACGCTCAGGAGAAGGAGCGGCTCGGTCGCACGGTTCTCGACGAAGACGAACAGCACGAGGAAGACGGCGGCGACGATCAACGCCATGACGATCTGCGGGCTCCCCCAGCCACTCTCAGGGCCCTGGATCACGGCGTACATCAGAGCGAACAGGCCGAGCGCGGCAGTGATCTGACCCGGCCAGTCGATGGACCGGCCCTCGGGCGAGGCGGAGTTCTGGGCGAGGGCCAGCGACAGGACCACGCTCACCGCGGCGATGACGAGGACGCCGACGAAGGCCCAGCGCCAGTTCGCGTTCCCGGCCCAGCCGAGTTCGATCTTGGCGGCGAGGCCTGCCAGCAGCGGGCCGAGGAAGCCGCCGACCGAGAGCGCGGTGGCCCAGATCGCCACGCCACGTGCGCGGGTGGCAGTGGTGTGCGTGCCGGCTGCCACCATGGCGAGGCTCGTCGGGAAGACGGCCGCGGCCCCGATGCCGTTGAGGACTTGAGCAACGAGCAGCAACGTCACCCGAGTGTCGGTCGAGGATCCCTCAGCCGGCACCAGGATCGCGAGAGCCGAGCCCACGACAATGAGCGCGGCGCCCCCGACGAGCAGGCGCTTACGGCCGAACAGGTCACCGAACACGCCGAATCCCAGCCCCAACGCGGCGACGGGAAGCATGAAGGCCTCGGCGATCCACGTCAGTTGGGACGAGGACGGCGCGAGATCCTGCTGGATCAGCCCGATGATGAGCGAGGGGACGGAAAGGGCTATCTGCGCAAGGCACACGGCGAGAACCACCGCCGTCAGAGTGCCTGCGCTCAGGGTGTATCTGCCGCCCTCTCCCTTTGACGCACTGGGTGAATCGATCTGAACCATGGACGACTCCTTGCGCGCAGAGCGCTGCTGCCGGAACCGACGTCCGCCGCCGGACCGTGCTGTGGGTGCTTTTGTCGCGGTCATCCCGGCAACACCGCTGCCGTACCGCCCCTGAGGCCTTGCGGAGCGCCTCCGCGCGGCTCATCGACCAAACCTGATTCAGGACGCTCGGCCCTGGTGGCCAGCCCGCCGAGCAGCGTCAAAGTAGGAGTGACCCCCGTCACGCTCAATGGGCATGTTCGTTGGACGAACAGGCCAAGCCCATCCGAGGGTGCCGTCCGTGCTCCTGCCGCACGGCGACGCCGATCTCCTCGTCGTCCCGGCGCAGAGCCGCCGCCTCCATGACGCGCCCTGGTCGCCGCGGGCGCCGAGTCACACCTGTTGGGCACTGAACTCCAGGTCAAGCCCCGACCCGGGTTGGCGTGTAGTGCGTAGGCACCAGGACACGTGAGTGGCTGGTCCGTGTGCACCAGGCGAAGACGGCGGCGGAGAACGATGCCCGGCGGGACGCCGGAGGGAAATGTGGGAGGCGCGTGAATCTCACGCAATCCCCATTCCTAGCGGCGTCTGGAGTGATCAACAGGTGGCGACATTTCTTTACCGGATCGGACGGTGGGCCTTCCGACGGCGCCGCCTCGTAGGTGGTCTGTGGCTGGGTGTCCTGGTGCTGGCCGTCGCCGCCGCCGCCATGGCGCCGGCCGGGGAGGAAGAGGACCTCTCCATGCCCGGCACCGAGTCGCAGAAGGCGTTCGACCTGCTCGACGAGCGCTTCCCCCAGAGCAACTCCCAGGGCGCCGAGGCCCGCTTGGTGTTCCAGGCCCCGGACGGGCAGCGGGTGACGGCCAGGGAGCACAAGGCGGCCGTCGAGGACGCCCTCGGCTTACTGGACGGGGGCGATCAGGTCGCGTCGACCACCGACCCCTATGAGACCGGCGCCGTCAGCGAGGACGGCACCATCGCCTACTCCACGGTCACCTACACCGAGGGAGCCGTCGACCTGACCGAGTCGACGAAGAGCGCCCTTGAGCACGCCGCGAGCCAGGCCCGGGACGCGGGACTGACCGTGGAGATCGGTGGCTCGGCCCTGGATGCGGAAGAGGAACTGGGCGGTACGACGGAGATCATCGGCGTGGCGGTGGCGGCGATCGTCCTCGTGCTCGCCCTCGGGTCGCTGGTCGCGGCCGGATTGTCGCTGCTGACCGCCTTCGTGGGCGTGGCCATCGCCTTCGGCCTGGTCTCCGCGCTGGCCGTTCCGCTGGGCCTGACGTCCACCGTCGCCATCCTGGCGCTGATGCTGGGGCTGGCGGTCGGCATCGACTACGCACTCTTCATCACCTCCCGCTTCCGCGACGAGTGCGCCCAGGGCAGCGAGCCGGAGGAGGCCGCAGGACGGGCGGTGGGCACGGCCGGGTCCGCCGTCGTCTTCGCCGGCGCGACCGTCTTCATCGCCCTGGTCGGCCTCGGGGTCGTCGGAATTCCCGAACTCACCAAGATGGGTATGGGCGGCGCGGGCGCCGTGGCCCTTGCCGTACTCGTCGCGCTGACCCTGGTCCCCGCGCTGTTCGGCTTCTTCGGCCGGCGGATCCTGTCCCGCGCCGTCCGCAAGGCCACCCGGCCCGGAAGCGAGCGCCCGCACCCGGTGCCGACCGAGGCCGGCCGGCCCGGGCTCGGCACTCGCTGGGCGCGGTTCGTGCTGCGCCGGCCGGTACCCGTGCTGATGATCGCCGGACTCGGTCTCGGCGCCGTCGCCCTGCCGGCGCTGAGCCTCGAACTCGGACTGCCCGGCGACGAGTCCAAGTCGGTGGAGACCACCCAGCGCCGTGCCTACGACCTGCTGTCAGAAGGCTTCGGCCCCGGCTTCAACGGCCCGCTGACCGTGGTCGTGGACACGGCAGCGTCTTCGGGGTCTGGCGACACCCGGGCCACCACGGACCTGGTCGCCAAAACCGTACGGGGAGTGGACGGGCTCGCGTCGGTCGGTGATCCGGTGCTCAGCCAGGCCGAGGACACGGCCGTCCTCACCGCCGTACCGCAGACCGCGCCGAACAGCGGCGAGACCAAGGACCTGGTGCACGCGATCCGGGGCGCGGTCTCCGGCGTCGAGGCCGACACGGGCGCCGCCGTCCTGGTGACCGGCACCACCGCGATGAACATCGACATCTCCGAAGCCATGTCCGACGCCCTCATCCCCTATCTGACCGTGGTCATCGGCCTGGCGGTGCTCCTGCTGATGGTGGTCTTCCGCTCGGTCCTGGTCCCGGTCAAGGCCGCGCTCGGCTTCCTGCTGTCGGTGGGTGCCGCCTTCGGCGTCCTCGTCGCCGTCTTCCAGTGGGGGTGGGCGGCGGATCTGGTCGGCATCGAGCAGACCGGACCGGTGATGTCGCTGATGCCTGTCCTCATCATCGGCATTGTGTTCGGCCTCGCCATGGATTACGAGGTCTTCCTCCTGACCCGCATGCGGGAGGCCTACGTCCATGGCGCGTCCCCCGGCGAGGCGATCGTCAACGGTTTCCGGCACAGCGGACGGGTGGTGGCCGCGGCGGCGATCATCATGGTCAGCGTGTTCGCCGGATTCATCGGGATGAGCAATCCGACCATCCAGACGATGGGCGTCGGCCTGGCCTCCGCCGTCGCCTTCGACGCCTTCGTGGTCCGGATGGCGATCGTGCCCGCGGTCCTGGCACTGCTCGGCCACCGGGCCTGGTGGCTGCCTCGTATCCTGAGCCGTGTGCTGCCGAATGTGGATATCGAGGGCGAGAAACTGAGCAGGCGTGTCCCGGCCTCCGCAATGGAGCCGGACGCAGTGGTGCCGCGGCTCCCCGTCGGCCGGCACCGGCACTGAGCCGGCCATGACGGACAAGGGTGGCGGTAGCCCGCGATCACGCGGCACGTGGTGGCGGGAGGCAGCGATCACGGCGACGGCGTTCGCGCTCTGCCTGTTCGGCGGCGTGGTGCAGGTCGACGACGAGCCGCTGTCTGCGCCGCCTGCCGCCGCCTACCTCATCGCCGTGGTGTCCTGTGCCGTGCTGCCGGTGCGGCACAGGACACCACTGGCCGCCATCGCGGTCACGACCGTGTGCGGCGTGCTGGTCGCGCCGTCGGGTCTCCTGCTGAGCCCGCTCATCGTGGCCCCCGCCGTGATCACCGCCTACTCACTCGCCCTGCGCATGGAACGGCGCGCGGCGAGCGCGGTGTTGCTCACCTCCACGGCGCTGCTGGTCGTCTCCACCCTCCCGTTCGGGACCAACTCGTGGGAGGACGCGAGCAGGCTGGGACTGGTGGCGGCGTTCCCGCTGGTGGCCGGCGTACTCGGTCACTCGGCGCAGAACCGACGGGCCTACCTGGCGGCCGTGGAGGAGCGGGCCCAGCGGGCCGAGGAGAGCCGGGACAGCGAGGCACGCCGGAGAGTGGCCGAGGAACGGGTGCGCATCGCCCGGGAACTGCATGACCTGGTGGCCCATCAGATCACCCTGGCCAACGCGCAGGCCACGGTCGCCGCCCACCTCTTCGACTCCCGCCCGGAGCAGACCCGCAAGAGCCTGAAGGAGCTCGTCGAGACCACCGGCGACGCGCTCGACGACCTGCGGGCCACGGTGGGTCTGCTGCGCCAGTCCGGGGACACGGCCGCGCCCGCCGAACCGGCGCCCGGCCTCTCCCGGCTTCCCACGCTCCTCGAGTCCTTCCGCCGCGCGGGCCTGGAGGTGTCGGTGCACCAGGAGGGCACGGCCAGGCCGCTGCCGCCGGGAGTGGACCTCACCGCCTACCGCATCGTCCAGGAGGCCCTGACCAACGTGACCAAGCATGCCGGTACCGGTAGCGCCCGGGTGCGCCTCGCCTGGAACCGCGATCGCGTGACCATCACCGTCGCCGACGACGGAAGGGGCGCCCGTACGGCGCCGACCGCAGCCAAGGGACGGGGTGCGTCCACGGGACCGAGCGCGTCCACGACGGTGGACCGTCCGCCCGGTTACGGTCTGATCGGGATGCGTGAACGTGCCACCGCGGTCGGGGGACACCTCTCCGCGGGCAGACGCCCGGAAGGCGGCTTCCTCGTCTCCACCGAGCTGCCCCTCCCGCCCGCCAAGGACACGGCGCAGAGAACTGACGGAGCAACAACCGTAGAGGGACGGATGGCTGACGGAGCGACGGGCGACGCAGGAACGGGCGGCAGAGAGGCCGGGGATGCGCCGTGACGCTCCGAGTGCTGCTCGCCGACGATCAGGCCCTGCTGCGCGGTGCCTTCCGGATGCTTCTCGACAGTGCCGACGACATCACCGTGGTCGGCGAGGCAGGCGACGGCAGGGAGGCGGTGAGACTCACCCGGGAATTACGCCCGGACGTGGTGATCATGGACATCCGTATGCCCGAGGTGGACGGTCTCACCGCCACGTCGGAGATCTGCGCGGACCCCGAACTGCGGGCCAGCCGCATCCTGATCCTCACCACGTACGAGACCGACGAGTACGTCGCTCAGGCCCTGCGCGCGGGAGCCGGCGGCTTCATCGGCAAGGGCATCGGGGCCGAGGACCTGCTGGACGCCGTGCGTACGATCGCCGACGGCGACACTCTTCTGTCCCCCGCCGCGACCCGCTCCTTGGTCGCCCGTTTCCTGGCCACACCGGACAACGCCCCGCCGCACCACCCCGAACAACTCGCCGTGCTCACCCCGCGCGAACGCGAGATGGTGGCCCTGGTCGCGACCGGCCTGTCCAACCAGGAGATCGCCGAGCGGATGTTCCTCAGCCCCTTCACCGTCCGCGCCCACGTGCAGCGCGCCATGACGAAGCTGGAGGCCCGCGACCGGGCCCAACTCGTCGTCATCGCCTACCGGACGGGCTTGGCCCACCCCGCCCCCGACGGCGACGGCGACACCGGCCGCCTGCCGTAAAGGGCTGAAGCCCATGGTCGAGGGAATCAGCCGAGACAGAACTCGTCAGTCGAGACAGAACTCGTTGCCCTCGACGTCCTGCATCACGATGCAGGACTCGTTTTCCTCATCGGCGAGCAGCGTTCGTACGTGGGTCGCGCCGAGCGCGACCAGTCGTGCGCACTCGGCCTCGAGCGTGGCCAGGCGCTCTTCACCCACGAGCCCGGTGCCGGCCCGCACGTCAAGATGCACCCGATTCTTGGCGACCTTGCCTTCGGGCACGCGCTGGAAGTACAGCCGCGGGCCGACGCCTGAGGGGTCCTTGCATGCGAACCATGAGCCCTGTTCCTCAGGAGGCAGGGAGCGGTTGTATTCGTCCCACGTGGTGAACCCCTCCGGCGGCGGCGGTGCGACGTACCCCAGCACCTCGCACCAGAAGCGAGCGACGCGCTCAGGTTCCGCGCAGTCGAAGGTGACTTGGAACTGTCTGATCGATGGCATCGGCGCACCATAGCAAGAGGTCACGGCATCGGGGCGAACTCAGGCAACGCAAGGGCCGAGTGGGCCGGTCGCGCTGTCGCGGCGGGCGCGGTACCCCTGCCTTCACCGCGCTCCCACGCTCCGCCGCGCCGTGAACCGGCCTGGACCCGCCGTCAGTTCCTCACCCCCGGGGAAGACGACGGCGGCGGTGGAGGCGGGAGGTACGTCGACGGTGATGTGCAGTTCGTCGCCCTCGGTGCGCCACTCGACCGCGATGGTCCCCCGTGGCCCGTCGAAGGTCCCGCGCGCCCAGCCGACCGACGCGTGGAGCACGGGCGCGACGACGAACGACTCCCAGGCCACCGAGCCCTCGGCCTGCCGCAGGCCGAGGGTGTGGGTGTGCAGGAAGTTGATGACGGCGCCCTTGCTGTAGTGGTTGAGCGAGTCGTGCGCGTCGCCGTTCTCGTCGATGCCCTCCCAGTCCTCCCACATCGTGGTGGCGCCACGGTCGAGCATGGCGAGCCAGGACGGCGCGGAGCGCTGCAGCAGCACCTCGTAGGCGAGGCCGGCGTGGCCGGTGTCGGCGAGGACGGGCAGCAGGTCGGCGGTGGAGAGGAAGCCGGTGCCCAGGTGCGTTCCGGCCGCGCGGATGAGGACCACCAGACGCTCGACGGCCGCGTCACGCAGCTTCTCGGGCACCAGTCCGAAGGTGAGGGCGCGGACGTAGCTCGCCTGGGTGTCGGTGGTGGTCCGGCCGGTGTCTTCGAGGAACTCCGTGCGCCAGGCGTCCTTGATCCGTTGCGCCAACTCCGTGTAGCGGGCGGCCTCGGCGTCGCGGCCCAGGAGGGTGGCCACCTCGGCGAGGATGGAGGTGGAGCGGTGCAGGAAGGCGGTGCCCACCTCGCCCTTGTCGGTCGTCATCCAGCCGTCCGGGCCGTCCTCCACCGGCTCGATCAGCGAGCCGTCCTCGGCGCGGGCTTTGGGCTCGCTCCACTCGCCCCAGTGGAAGGAGCCGTCCCAGACGAACTCCTCGTGCGGCAGGGGCTGGGTCGAGCGGGCCACTCGGGAGGGGTGGCGGGCGGTGCGGGCGGTGGTCAGTGCCCATTCGACCCAGCGGACCATCGCGTCCCAGTTCTCGGCGAGCACCCGGCTGTCGCCGTAGGTCTCGTACAGCACCCAGGGCACCAGCACGATGGCGTCGCCCCAGCCGGCGGAGCCCGTCATCATGTCGAGCCGCCGGTCGGTGCGGAGCTTGGCGCGCCGTCCGTCGGGGGAGAAGTTGGCGATGCGCCCGTCGTCGAGTTGGTCGTCGCGGACCGAGCGGAGCCACTTGCGGCTGAAGCCGGACACGTCGTAGAGGCGTGCGGCGCTGGGCGCGAAGACCTGGTAGTCGCCGGTCCAGCCGATGCACTCGCGGGTGGGGCAGTCGGTGGGCACGTCGACGGCGTTGCCGCGGAAGCTCCAGCGGACGACCTCGTGCAGACGGTTGAGGTCCTCGTTGCCGCAGGCGAAGGTACCGGTGGGCCGCAGGTCGGTGTGGACCACCCGCATGGTGAGGCCGGCGGCGTCCAGCGGGACGTCGCCGCGCTCCAGCCGGGCGTACCGGAATCCGTGCACGGTGTGGCGGGGCTCGAAGGTCTCGCCGGGGGCCCCGGAGGAGACGACCTCGTCGTGCTGGACGAAGACGGTCACCGGATCGCCGGGGCGCTGGATGTCCAGGTGGGAGGTGGTCAGATCTCCGGTGGCGGGATCGAGGTGCTCGCCATGGTCGATCACGGTCCGGGTACCGGCCGGGCCGAGGTCGGTGAGGACGAGCCAGCCGGAGGCGTTCTGGCCGAAGTCGGCGATCCAGGCGCCGTCCGGCAGGCGGGTGAGCGAGACGACGGGGCGGTCCTCGACGCGGCGCACGGGCGGGGCCGGGGACCAGTCGACCGCGGGCGCGGTGACGGCGTCGACGAGTACGGGCCGCTCAGGGCCTCGAGGGGCGAGGAAGTCGGTGATCTGGCCGTCCCTCAGGTCGGCGCGGGTGACGGGGCCCCGGGCGGAGGTCCAGTGCTCGTCGGTGCGGACGACCCGGCGCGACCCGTCGGCGTACTCCAGATGCAACTCAAGCCGGGCAGCGAGGAGTTCCCCCCAGCCTGCCGGTTTGCGGAAGGCGCCGACCTGGCCGCGGTACCAGCCGTCGGACAGCACGATCTCAACGGTGTTGACGCCGGGGCGGACGGACGCGGTGACGTCGGCGGCCTGGGCGTACAGCGTGCGGTCGTACGAGGTCGAGCCGGGCGCGAGTTCGACGGTGCCCGCGCGCTCGCCGTTGACGAACGCCTCGTACACGCCCAGGGCCGTGGAGTACAGGCGGGCGCGGACCACCTCGGCGGTGGTGAAGGTGGAGCGCAGGACGTGCGTGGGGCGGGTCCCGGGCCGGCGGCGCGCGTCCTGAGGATCGTCCGCGGGCGTGATCCAGTGTGCCGTCCAGTCCTCGTCGAGGAGCCCGGCCTCGAAAGCGTGCCAGGCGCTCCACTGCGAGATCTCCGCCTCCGCGTGCGTTCGGACGCGCCACCGCACGCGCTCACCACTGCCCAGCGGGCGGGCCGGCCAGTCGACGAACAGGTGGTCGCCGACGTGCTCCGTCTGCGGCGAACGCCCGTCGACGTGGATCTCCAGCTCGTGGCCGGCATACGCCGGTATGCCCCCGGGGGGCTTCCACGACAGTCGCGGGCGGCTTCCGGAGACCGGGAACTGGTCGCCACCGAAGTCGATCGTGAGGTCGTACGGAGCGAGCATGGCCATAGCCGCCATCGCCTCCCATTCCATGTGGGTCAGTCGGTTGTTCACTGCCGGTGCCGGACGAGCGTGCGCGGGGCGCTCTGGGCCCGCGAGGGCGTGCGGCAGGCGGGGTCGCCTTCCGCCGCGTCCCGGACGTTCGGGCGTGCGTGCCGTATGGGGTCAGAAGGCGACACGGGTTTCGGTCTGCGCGGCGCCATCGGGGTCGGTATCGGCGGGGACCGGTCCGGTCGAGTCCCGGACCACCAGCCTCGTGGCCAGCTCGACGTGGTGGGAATCGATCTCCGCCGCGGAAGCCAGACGAAGAGCGGTCCGCAGGGCAACGGCACCCATCTCGTTGATGGGTTGGTGGACGGTGCTGAGCGGCGGCGAGGTGACCCGGGCCAGCGGCGTGTCGTCGAAGCCGACGACGCTGAGGTCCTCCGGGACACGCAGGCCACGCAGCCGGGCGGCCTCGATGACCCCGGCGGCCAGCTCGTCGCAGGCGGCGAACACCGCGGTGGGCGCGGGGTCCGCGGCCAGCAGCCGCTTGCCGTGCTCGACGCCCTCCGCGGTGTGGAAACTGCCGGCGTGCCGGACCAGTTCGCCCAGTACGGGTACGCCGGCGGCCTCCATGGCGCTGCGAAATCCGTGCAGTCGGGCCTGGTTGGAGCTGGCGTCCTCCTTGCCGCCGAGGTAGGCGATGCGGCGGTGGCCGAGGGAAAGCAGATGCGTGGTGGCGGCACGGCCGCCGGCGAAGTAGGTCGAACCGACACTGACGATCGAAGGGTCGGGCACCTCCGGGTCGAGCAGCACGAGCGGCAGGCGAACCCGGCTCAGGGCTTCGACCATCGGAGGGGACAAGGTGTTGGCGGTGACGGCGATGACCGCGCGCCGGCCGGCGGCGGCCAGATTGTGCGCCCACCCGGCGGGGTCGGCAGCCGGATCACGATCGCCCCGTCTGCTGACCACCACGCCGACGCTTTCACGGACCCCGGCATCCACCACGGCCTGGACCATGGCGGTGCAGTAGATGCTCAACTCCTCGAAGCCGAAGAACAGTTCGACGGTGGGGTGTGAGCGCAGGTCATCCCGGTTCCCGCCGTAGTTGTGCTGACGCATCAGCTCCAGCACCGCGTCACGGGTCTGCTGGGCGACATCAGGGCGCCCGTTGACGACCTTGGAGACGGTGGCGACCGAGACGCCGGCGTACTCGGCGATCTGCGCCAATGTCACACGGTTGGAAACGGATGCCATGGGTCCCCTTTGGTGACAGTGCCGGTCTGAGCGTTCCTCGTCCCGGACACACTAGCACCGAAATATTTTTCGTAGCCCTTTCGAGCTCTTCAGGTGGGAAAGCGCAGTCGAAACAAGGTCGACACAAGGGGTTGACGAAGGTCATCGACGTGCTTAGCGTTCTCGGTCAGCAGACTTCACGGAAAGCAATTTCGAGCTGCTGGGTCACAAATTTTCGTAGCACTTCCGACTGACGCGACCCCATTCGAACCTGGGCAGCACGGTGAGCACCTGGCACCCGCCCCGGTCTTCCTCTGCAGCAGCAGCCCGCCCTCTGGCCAGGTCGCCCTGCTCAAGGACCTGCAGATCCCGCCGGCCTCGATCATCCGGCGCCCCGACATCATCGTCACCGACCCATGGAGGAGGACTCGCGATGAGGCGAGACCACACCGCGGAGGCGGCTTCGCCGACCGCCGCCACATTCCTGTCCCGGCGCGGATTCCTCGGCGCCGTCGGCGGCGGGCTGGCCGCCACCACGCTGGCCGCCTGCGGGTCGGGCGGGGCCAGTACGGGAAGCAGCTCCGAGATCGTGTTCATGAACCAGTCCCGCGGACAGGCGGCGGCGCTCGGACAGCTGGCGCGGAAGTACACGCAGCAGACCGGCGTGAAGATCAAGATCGACGACGTCGGACCGGCCGACTTCCTGACCAAGCTCCAGTCGAGCTCCCAGTCCCGCGACATGCCGGACATCTTCTCGGCGATGGACTCCTTCTCCATGGCGCCCTACTACAAGGCCGGTTGGGCCATGGACCTGAGCGACCGGATGAAGGGCAGCTGGGGGGACACCTTCCGGCCCGCCACGATCAAGGCGTCGACGTTCGCGGCGGACAATACGCAGGGCGTGAAGCCGGGCATCTACAGCGCCCACTGGGAGGCCCCGGCCCTGGGGATCTTCGTCAACGCGGCGATGTTCAAGGCCGCCGGTCTCGACCCGGACAAGCCGGCCGCCACCATGAGCGAGTTCATCGACCAGCTGGTGAAGATCAAGAAGTCCGGGAAGGACCCCTTCTGGTTCGCGGCCAGCCTGTCGAACCAACTGGTCCAGTCGTACGCCTCCAACTACTTCACCGACGAGGAGCTGAACGCCACCTTCACCGGCGAGTCCAGCTGGAAGAGTGAGGGCTGGCGCAAGACCTTCCAGCTCCTGGTCGACCTCCGGGATGCCGGTGTGATCTCCACAGGCTCACTCCCGTCCGGCAACAGCGACAACCCGAACGTGGAGAAGGCCTTCTTCAACACCCAGGGCGTCGCGGCCATCTTCGACGGCACCTCCGCCGTCGGCGTGGCCCGCGCGACCGCCCCGGACTTCACGGACTTCCGCTCTCTGGCGGTCCCCGAGGCCGACGACGGCACGCAGACGCCGCGCCTGGTGGGCGGTTCGGCCAAGGGAGCCGCGATCAACCCCAGGAGCAAGAACGCGGCCAAGGCCCTCAAGTTCGTCCAGTGGCTGACCGAGCCGGGCCAGCAGCAGGTCTTCGCCGAGAAGGTTCCGCTCATCCCCTCCGCGCGCGCGGTGCCCGAGAAGAACATTCCGCAGCAACTGGCGGGTATCGCCGCGAAGATCTCCGAGGTCCAACTCGTACAGAACCAGATGAAAGTGCAGGTCGTCACCGCCCTGCAGAAGGGCGCCCAGGCCATCGTGCTCAAGGAGCGCACGGTCGACCAGGTCCTCGGTGACCTCGACGCGGCGCAGCGGAGCGCGTAGTGAGGCGCCGCTCTCGGATGCTGGCCGCCGGTGTCTTCCTGGCGCCGGCGCTGGCCATGATCGCCATGTTCACGGTCGTCCCTTTCGTTCAGGGCATCCTGCTGAGCTTCCAGTCCTGGGACGGGGTGAGTCTGGACGCGCCCTACGTCGGGCTCGCCAACTACCGCTTCGTCATGCACGACACCGAGTTCTGGGGCTCGATGAAGAACGCCGTCGTCTTCGGCGTCGTGGGTCTGTTCGTCGCCAACGCGGTGTCGATAGTCATGGCGCTGGCCGTGCACCGCGCCCGCCGCGGGGCGGCGTTCTTCCGCACCGTCTACTACCTGCCCGGGGTGTTCTCCACGGTGGTGGTGGGCGTGATGTTCGCGTGGTTCCTCGACCCGAAGATCGGGGTCGTCAATCAGGCGCTGAAGGCGGTCGGACTCGACGGTCTCCAGCACAACTGGCTGGGTGACCCCAAGACGGCCCTGATCGCGGTCGCCGTCGTGTTCGTCTGGTACCACTGGGGCTTCGGCTTCATCCTCTTCCTCGCCGGCCGGCAGGACGTGCCCCAGGAGCTGTACGAGGCCGCGTCGCTGGACGGGGCCGGCGGCTGGGCCCAGTTCCGCTATGTCACCTGGCCCGGGATGTCCCATGTCACCGGCATCGTCAGCGTGCTGACCCTGCTGAGCGGCCTGCAGATCTTCGGCACCGTCCAGGTGCTGACCAACGGGGGCCCCGCCGGTCATACCGAGGTCCCCACTCTCGACATCTACCAACAGGCCTTCCAGTTCAGCGAGTACGGTCGCGCGGCCGCGATGTCGGTCATCTTCGGGGTGTGCCTGATCGTCCTCGCCTGCGTCCAGCTGTGGGTCTCTCGCAGGCTCGGTGGAAGCACGGACTCGCGGGCGGAGAAGGGAAGTTGACGGTGAACACGCTTGTCGACACGGCACGGGGAACCAAGACGCCGCCGGTGCCGACGCCCAGTGCACGACGCCGTGGCGTCCGCCTGCGCGGACCACGCATGGCCCTGTACGCCCTGCTGATCGCCGGAGCACTGGAAGCACTGGTGCCGGTGCTGTGGATACTGAGCGGATCCCTGCAGAGCGCCGAGCAGCTGTACAAGGGAACCGACCCCATCCCTCGCCCCTTCGAATGGGGCAACTTCGCCACCGCGTGGAACGAGGGCGGCTTCAGCCAGTACCTGCCCAACAGCCTGCTCTACACCGCGGCCTCGGTCGTCGGGATCCTGGTCATCGCGAGCATGGCCGGGTACGCCCTGGCCCGCATCGAGTTCCCCGGACGAGGTGCCGTGGTGGGCGCCATCCTCGTCATCATGATCATTCCTCTGCCGGCCTCGTTCATCGCCCAGTACAAGCTGCTGATCACGCTCGGGCTCGCCAACACCCGCATCGGCTACATCCTCGTACTCATCGCCGGCGGGCTGCCGATCTCCATCCTGATCATGCGCGGGTTCTTCGCCAGCCAGCCCAAGGAACTGGAGGAAGCCGCCGCCATCGACGGTGCCTCCCTGCTCGGCACCTTCTGGCGGATCATCCTCCCGCTGGCCCGGCCCGGCCTGGTCGCGGTGGCCGTCATCCAGGCCATGGGGGTCTGGAACGAGTACCTCATGGGACTGGTGCTGTTCAGCGACAGCTCGCTGATGCCCGTGCAACGCGGGCTCACCAACTTCGTCTCGGCGGAGTCCCCGCAACAACAGATCCTGCTCGCCGCCTCGCTCATCGCGGTGCTGCCGATCGTCGTCTTCTACGCGATCGCACAGCGCCACATCATCAGCGGTCTTTCGGCGGGAGCGCTCAAGTGACCAGGCAGCGACCACCAGTGAGGAAGCCGCGATGACCAAGAGCGTCAGGAGTGTGCGTTCCACCCCGTCGAGAGGCGCTCCGGCCGCCGCCCAGACGTCCACCGCCGCGGACACGGCGCAGGCGAACCGAGCCGGTGCCGACCGGCACGTACGCCCTGCGCGGAAAGGCCCTGGGATCGGCCACCGTACAGATCACGACTTCCAGGCCGTCGGCACGCTCACCACGAGCATCGACGGGACCGCTTACAGCCAGCCGGCCAACGGCAGCTGATCCGGCGGGGACAGCAGGTCTTCCCGCCGCCCCGTGCACCAACTCTGCCTTCAGGAGGCCCACCCCATGGCGGATGTGCCCGCCCGCGTTCTCTTCGGCGCCGCGTACTACCACGAGTACCGGCCGCCCTACGGCACCGAACAGGCCGAGGAGCAGCTCAAGAACGACCTCGACCTGATGGCCGAGGCGCATTTCAACGTCATCCGGGTCGGCGAGTCGGTCTGGTCGACCTGGGAGCCGGAGAACGGAACGTTCGACCTCGACTGGCTCCAGCCCGTCCTCGACGGCGCCCGGGAGCGCGGCATCTCCGTCATCCTGGGCACACCGACCTACGCGGTCCCGCCGTGGCTGGCCCGGCAGTACCCGGAGATCTGCGGCGAACGGGCCACCGGGCAGCGCATCGGCTGGGGAGCCCGTCAGGAGGTCGACTACACCCACCCCGCCTTCCTCTTCCACGCCGAACGCGTCATCCGCCGCATCCTCGCCCGTTACGCCCGCCACCCCGCGGTCATCGGCTTCCAGGTGGACAACGAGCCCGGCCTGGAGCTCTTCCACAACCACGGTGTCTTCCAGCGCTTCACCGACCACCTGCGCCGGAAGTACGGCGACGTCGAGACCCTCAACCGGGAGTGGGGCCTGGTCTACTGGTCGCACCGCCTGACCACGTGGGCCGACCTGTGGACGCCGGACGGCAACGCGCAGCCGCAGTACGACGTCGCCTGGCGGGAGTTCCAGGCCAGGCAGACCACCGAGTTCATCGCCTGGCAGGCGGGCATCACCCGCGAGTACGCCCTCCCCGAGCAGTTCGTCACCACCTGCGTCTCCTATCCCCGCCCGGGGGTGGAGGACCACGAGCTCAACGCGGCCCTGGACATCGCCGCGGGCAACCCGTACTACGCCATGCAGGACGCCCTGCTGCTGCCCGACGAGCGCGAGGCCGAGCACAACAAGACCACCGGCGCCTGGTCGATCTCCCAGATCGCGGACCGGATGTACTCCTCCCGCCAGGCCCCGTTCCTGGTCACCGAGACCAACGCGGCCACCATCAGCGGCCCCTGGGACAACCGCCCCGCCTACGACGGCCAGTGGCGGCAGGCCGCGTGGGCGCTGGTGGCGCGCGGGGCGCGGATGATCGAGTACTGGCACTGGCACACTCTGCACTTCGGGGCCGAGACCTACGTGGGCGGCATACTCCCGCACAGCGGCAGGCCGGGCCGTGTGTACGACGAACTGGCCCGCCTGGGAGGCGAGTTCGAAACCACGGGCCCGCTGGTCGCCGGCATCGAGCCGGACGCCGACATCACCATGGTGTACTCGACGCCGAGCAAGTGGCTGATGCAGAAGTACCCGCCCCTGGCGAACCAGAACGGCGAACCCGATCCGGCCGCCTACCACGGCATCTTCGATCCCTTCTACCGCGGCGCCTTCGAGGCGGGCCTCCAGGTCCGCCTGGTGCACGCCCGCCAGCTGCACGACCCGCGCGGCGAAGTCCTCGGCCCGAGCCCCGGGGAGGCCGCGCGCCTCCATCCGGTCCTCGTCGTCCCGGCGCTGTACGTGGCCGCCGACGGGACACTGGACTGGCTCGCGGCCTACGCACACGCGGGCGGCCACCTGGTCCTCGGACCGCGGACCGGCTACGCCGACCACGAGGCACGGGCCCGCCAGGAACCGGCGCCGGGACGACTCACCACGGCCGCCGGGGTCCAGTACGAGGAGTTCAGCAACCTGGTGCGGGACCTCCCGCTGCGCGCGGTGCCCGGGAGCCCACTGGAGCTGCCGGAGCAGGCGACGGCCACGCGCTGGGTCGACGGACTCACCGCCCTGGACGCCGAGGTGCTCGCAGCGTACGACCATCCGCACTTCGGCCGCTGGCCCGCCGTCACCACCCGCCGCCACGGCGCGGGCCGGGTCACCTGCGTCGGCACGGTTCCCGGCCGCGACCTCGCCAGGGTGCTCGCCGCCTGGCTGGCACCCACCCCGAGCAGCGGCTGGCAGGACCTGCCGCCGTCGGTCACCGCCACCAGCGGGACCTCCCCCGACGGCCGCCGCGTCCACTTCGTCCACAACTGGAGCTGGGACCCCACGCACGTCACGGCACCCGTGGCACTCTCCGACGCTCTCGACGGCACCTCCGCGCCCGCCGGCACAGCACTGCGCCTCGGCGCCTGGGACGTACGGATCTTCGTCACCGCCGGAGACGAGACGGCCGCAGCCTGAGGGGGCTGGTCCCCCCTGACGCCCCTCCCGAGGCCGGCATCGACGGAACCCCACCGGTCGCCACACAACGGAAGGACCGCCTCCATGGCCTCCACGCCCTCCGCTCCCCCCGCCCACCGCACTCTCCCCGACCCCCTGCTACAGGTCTCCGGCACCCGGTTCAAAACGCGGGACGGGACCCCGGTCCGACTCCGTGGAGCCGGACTCGGGGGATGGATGAACATGGAGAACTTCATCAACGGCTATCCCGCGAGTGAATCCGCCATGCGTTCCGCGGTACGGGAGGTCCTGGGTGAGCGCCGATACCAGCTGTTCTTCGACCGGCTGCTGACCGTCTTCTTCGACGAGGCCGATGCCGCGCTGCTCGCTTCCAAGGGGGTCAACTGCCTGCGCCTTCCGGTGAACTACCGCCACTTCGAGGACGACGCCCGCCCGCTGGAGATCCGCGAGGAAGGCTTCGCACAGCTCGACCGCGTGGTGGAGCTGTGCGCACGGCACGGCATCTACACCGTCATCGACCTGCACTCCCTGCCCGGCGCCCAGAACCACCAGTGGCACTCCGACAACCCCACCCACCTGCCGTCCTTCTGGGACCACCGGCACTTCCAGGACCGGGTCGTGCACCTGTGGGAGGTCATGGCCGAACGGTACAAGGACAACCCGTGGGTGGCCGGATACAACCTGATCAACGAGCCCGCCGACGAGTCCGGGCAGGTGCTGCCGGCCTTCTACGACCGCCTCGTCGCAGCGATTCGCTCGATCGATCCGCACCACATCATCTTCCTCGACGGCAATCGCTACTCGACCGAGTTCGACCTCTTCGGCGACCCCCTCGAGAACACCGTCTACACCTGCCACGACTACGCACGCGCCGGCTTCGCCCGCGGTGGCGGCTACCCCGGCACCACAGACGGCATCCGGGTCGACAAGGAACAGGTCGAGGAAGTCTTCCTTCGCCGCACCGCGTACATGCGCAAGACAGGTACCCCGATCTGGGTCGGCGAGTTCGGACCGGTCTACACCGGCGACCCGGCCCGGGACGAGCAGTGCGCGCAGCTGCTCGCCGACCAGTTGGAGATCTACCGTCGGCACGAGGCCAGTTGGTCGATCTGGACGTACAAGGACGTCGGCCTGCAAGGGCTCGTCCACCTTGCCCAGGGCAGTCCCTACCAGCTCCACTTCGCCGCATTCATGGCGAAAAAACACCGCCTGGGCGCGGAGGCCTGGAGTTCCCCGGACGGCGACATCCGCGAGGCGGCCAAGCCGCTCGAACAGCTTGTCGCCGACGAGTTCCCGGGCTTCACTCCCTACCCGTTCGGTACCCGCCAGTGGATCGAGATCATCGTCCGGCACATCCTGCTCGGCCAACCGCTGGTCCAGGAGTACGCCGAACTCTTCCGGGGCCTCGGTGACGACGACCTGCTCGCGCTGGCCGACTCCTTCGCGCTGGAACACTGCGTACGGCGCGACTGGCTCCTGGACGCGCTCGACAACGGATGAAGCACGGGGTGTTCGTCGGCCCGTACTCGCTGGTGGAGGTGGCTGGTGCTGTCGGGGCTGGGACTGCTGGAGGCGCGAAAGGACAAGGTCCGCGAGGAGGTCGCTTGGCTGCGCGAGGAGGCCCAGCGGGGAAGGCACATATCGGGCGTGAGACCCGGCGCCGTGTACTGCCCTCGACAGCCGCGTAGCGAATTCGCTGTCCCACTACGCGTCTGCGTCGGCGACCCTATGCTGACACCAAGGGTGGAGACGATCTGGGGGGCATGCCTGATGAGGGCAGCGGGCACGAGAACGTCAGTATTGAAGTCGGGGGTCAAGCGGCTCTTGGGACGTGCGGGATTCGACATCGTACGCAGCACCAACAACCGGGGTGGAGTGGACGACTTCATCCCGTTCGAGGCAACGATGCGGGCTGCGCAGGCAGTCGGTCTGTCGGTCGGTGACTACCTCGACGAGGTCATGAACGGGACGCCTGGCGCTACCCAGTTCACCATCGACGAACTACGCGCTCTCGGCGTCTTCGCCGCCGACCCGGACACGGTGCTGGAGATCGGCCCCGGGTCCGGACGGTACCTGGAGAAGACACTGAAGGAGTGTTCACCAGGCCGCTACGAGATCTACGAGACCGCAGCGCCCTGGGCCAACTACCTGGTGGACACATTCAGTGTGGTCGCCCAACCGACCGCAGGATGCAGTCTCGCCCCGACACCCGACGGCAGCATCGACCTCGTTCAGGCCCATAAGGTCTTCAACACCGTGACCTTCCTCTACGCCTCCCGCTACTTCTTCGAGATGGCACGTGTCACGCGACCCGGTGGTCGGATCGTCTTCGACGTAATGACAGAGACCTGCCTGGACCCGGCCACGGTGCGTGCCTGGGCGACGAAGGGCGGCGAGGGGCACGGCTCCTATCCAGCCGCCATGCCCCGCCGGACATGCGTGGACCTCTTCGCGACCCTCGGCTGCAGCCTGGAGGCCAGCTTCCTGGCACCCATGGGCATCGCCTCCACAGAGGTACTTGTCTTCACAAAGGGGACTTGACCTTCAGAAGGCTTCCGCTTGCCAATCGGCGGGGCTGTGGGGCGGAACAGGGTTCCTGGCCGGGTGATCTCCGCTGTGGGCCAGGATCTGCTGGTATTACACCGCCAACATCTCCACCCCGATGCCACCGCCCGGTGCGGCACGACCGAGCCCGCCACCGCACCGCGCACCGGCCCCTCGTCTCCGGCCGGGGTCTCGGCCAGCACCTCGGCTACCGTCGCCCGCACGTCGGCCAGCCGCTCAAACGCCCCCTGGCCACGGCCGGCGCGGCCTGACCCGCTCGGCCTCCTCCCGCAGCCGCACGACTTCTTCCCGGACCTGCTTCTCCCGAGCCTCCGGCACCGACGGCACCAGCCACCTCCATGACCGAATACGAGCGGACGAGCCGCCCGATCCCTCCCGCGGTCAGCGGCCGTCCATGCCTACCCAGCCCGAATCAAACGATCACGTTCGGAAAGCGGAAAGCCTTCTGAGATCAGATGCAACCTGCTCAAGAACCACCGACACCAATCCCCCGGCCCCACGCTGGCCTGATTCGGACGTCACTTGATGTGGCCGACGAGTCGCGTGACCGTGTGGAGCAGGTACTCCAACGGACCGCGGCGAAACCGGCGCGTCCAGGCGACCGCCGACAGCATGGCGGCGCCGGTGAAGCAGAACAATGCGACCAGGGCCGGGCCGGTCTCCTCTTCCATGCCGACCCCGACCTTTCGGCCACTTCCGCCTCGAAGCCCTGACGTCCCGCGAGCGGAAGACCCTGCAACTCGTGGCCCGACTGCGACTTGTCGAACCGCGAGATCGCCGCCGCACTCGTCGTCAAGAGTCGACGGTCCGCAAACCACGTGAAGCGGATCCTGATGAAACCCGGCCTCCGCGACCGATTGCAGGCCGTGATCTTCGCCTACGAGACAGGGATGAACCGGCCACGCGACGCGTCGTCCTGAGCCGGCGTCGCGAGCGGGGCGGCCGACTCAGAAGTTCTCCACGAGCCAGGTCGCTGCCAACAGCAACACCGCGGTGGTGGCCAGCACCGCGACCGCCTGGGCGACCCAGCGGGGCATCCGGTTCATCGCATCCATCCTCACCTCGGGTCCTGACTTGCTTGTACCCCGTGGCGCGGCTCCCACCTCTTGATCGGCGTGCCCGAAACCGCCCGGATGAATCCACCCAATCCTGGTAGTCCAGTCACACGGCGACCCCGAAGGTGGAGTTCCATGGCCTCTGCGGCACCACGCGCGGTCTGGGCGGTGGTCGCCGCCACCGTCCTCGCCGTCACCGCGGGCTGCGACGACGGCGGCGACAGCGCACCTCGAAGGACACCGCCGCCTGTCACCGAGTCGTTCAGCCCCACCTCGGTCAGGCCGTCCCCGTCGACCTCCGAATCCCCCACGCCGACCGGTACGGCGCCGGAGGACCCGGAGGAAGCCGAGCAGGACATCAGGGAAGCCTGGCGGGTCTTCTTCGACCCGGAATGCTCCCTCGACGAGCGGAGCGACGTCGTCGCGCAGGCGCTCGATGCAGGGGGCGCCGGGGTCGCGGTGAGCGCCCGAGGAAGGCGACGAACTGCACCACCATGATCAGCGGTCCGGGAGTGGTCTCGGCCAGGGCGAGCCCGCGGACCATCTCGCCCGCGCTGAGCCAGCCGTAGTGTTGGACGGCCTGCTGGGCGACGTGGGCGAGGACGGCGTAGGCGCCGCCGAAGGTGACCACCGCGGTGCCGGAGAAGAACACACCCTGGGTGGTGAACACACTGCCGGTGCCGGTCAGGGCGGCCACCACGGACAGGGGTACGGCCCAGAGCATCAGACCGGCGCCGAGGATGCGCAACGCCCGCGGCTTGGGCGTTCGGCGTGCAGCACGTCGTCGGCGATCAGCGGCGGTGGGCCGTCGTCGGTGTGCGCCGTGGCCGGGCGCAGGGTGTGCGGTGCGTATCGGGCGAGCAGCCAGCCGACGATCGCTGCCGCGACGATGACCAGAGGGAAGGGGACGGCGAAGAGGGCGAGCGCGGCGAAGGACCCGACTGCGAGGGCGATCAGCGCCGGGTGGGTGAGCGAGCGGCGGCCGACCCGCCACACCGCCTGGGCGACGATGGCGACCACGGCCGGGGCGAGCCCGGCGAACAGCCCGGTGACGGCGGCGGTGGTGCCGAAGGCGACGTAGAGGGCGGACAGGGCCAGCAGCGCGGCGACGCCGGGGAGCACGAACAGGGTGATCGCGAACCAGGTGTGCACCGCCGTACGGAACGGCACCACGTCACGGACGTCGGCGGCGGACTCCGCCGCCTGGGTGCTCGTGCGGCTCATGCCGGGTCCCGTCCGATCAGCATGGCGCGGTGGTGGGATTCGTACAGACCGTCGAAGAGTGGACCCGTCAGCTCCAGGATCCGGTAGTCGTCGCAGATCATCGACAGCCCGCGCAACAGGACATCGAGGAGCAGTCCCCGCCATGGTGGCCGAGTTCCACGCCGCGCATGTCGAACGGGGTCGCGCCCGCGGGGACCTGGGCGGGATCGGTGACGAAGACGAATGCCGCCTCCTTGTCGACGTGTCGGCGGATCAGCCAGGCGCAGGCGGCCCGATCGATGTGGATCCCGGCGCGGGTGGCCCACTTCACGCTTGCTCCTCCACGGGTGATGCGGTCTGCTCTGCCAGGGCGCGGACGGCGGCGTGGGCCTGGTCGCGTTCGGGCGGCGGGAAGAAGTCGCGGCGGCCGATGCGCCGCAGCTCCGCACGCAACCTCCGCACGACGGCCGCCGTGGTGGGGTCGGCTGCGGCCTGGGCCGCCTGGTCGACGGCCTGGTACTCGGCGGCGCGCGCCCCGGCCATGGCGGTGGCCAGCTCCCGCTCCTGGGCGAGGGTCGCGGGCCGGGCAATCCAGAGGGAGGCCGTGCCACCGGCCTCGATCGCCTCGTCCGCGATCCACTCCAACTGCTCGCGGGTGCGGGCGTCGGCAGGCAGCGCGACCAGGCCGTCGGAGAGCTGAGCGACGCCCAGGCGCTTGAGCTTGCGCCATACGGCGATGCGGGGCGTAGAGGGCTCACGGGGCAGGCGGTAGGACAGAAGCACCCATTCGCCAGGGTCGCGGGCGGCTCGCTCAGCGGGCATCGGGCGACCCGGTGCATACGGGACTTGGTGTGCGGTGCATCTGCCTCTCCGCCTCGACGGTCGATGTAACCCTGGTTGCATGGACCTGCGGTCACCTCAATCGGGTGGGGTGCGCGGTCGGGAAGCCGAGGGAAGCGTGATCCAGACCACGGCGCAACCGTCGGGGTGGTTTGCGGCGCCGCAGTCGCCGCCGCAGGAGCGGGCGATGGCGGCGGCGACGGCCAGGCCGAGGCCGGTGGCGGTGGCGGTGGCGATGGCGATGGCGATGCGGGCACGGTCGGCCTGGGGGAAGCGGTCGAAGGCGCGGTGAGGAAGTCGGGCGGGAGGCCGCGGCCGTGGTTCGCGTACCTCGATGCGGAGCTGCCCGTCGGCATGGCGGGCGGTCAGACCGATGGGCCCCGGCCGTGGTGCTGGGCGTTGTGGAGGAGGTTGGTCACCACGCGCTCCAACGGTCCAGGTGGCCGGATCCAGGGTCAGGTCACCGTCGGTGAGGACGGTGGGGCGTTCTGACCGTAGCCATTGCCGTCGGTTGTGTTGGTGCCGCCACTCGGTGAGGCGGTGCCACCCACGGTGAGCTCGGTCTTCATGCCCAGGTCCTTGTGGTTGCCGACAGGGCAGTAGACCTCGTACGTGCCGTCCTTCAGCGTGATGGTGAGGTTCGCCGACTCTCCGGGTTCCAGCGTCCTCGTCTTCTCTTCCGTTCCGGATCCCTCGATCTCCAGGGCATGATCGTGCCGGCCGTCGTTCTTGGCGACGAAGGTGTAGTCGCCCGCCTTGAGCGTCGTCTTGGACAGCTCCATCTTGAAGTCGGTCATCTTCACGTCCACCTGGGTGGTTCCCGGCTCGCCGCTCCGTTTCGGGGGCGACGATGTCGACCCGCCACCGTTGTCGTTTCCGCCTCCGCACGCCACGAGGATGCCCGCCACCGCTCCGGCGGCCAGCCCGGGCCCGATGTTCCTGCGCACGAACGTCCTGAGCGTCGTCGCCATGTCTCGGCCCTCCGTGAGAAATCGTTCCTGACCAGCGGTACGGGCGGACCGCGCCAGAGGATTTCCGGCAGGCAGGAGAAAAGGCGGGAGAATGAGGGCGTGATCCCGCGTGGAACCGGGGGAATCCGCTCGACGCGGTCCGCCGTATCCACTGGTATGCGGAGACTGGGCCCACCGCTCGGGCGGCTCTCGGACGAGGCACTGCTGGCGGGAATGGCGACCGGCGCCCCGGAGATCGCCCTCGCGTTCGTCCGCCGGTTCCAGCGCATGGTCTTCGGTATCGCCGTCGCTGTCGTCGACGACCCCCAGCTCGCCGAGGACATCGCCCAGCAGACCTTCGAACGGGCCTGGCGTCATGCGCAGGTCTACGACTCCCGACGTGGATCGGTGAAGACCTGGCTGGGGACCATCACGCACAACCTGGCGATCGACGCCGTCCGCGCGCGCAAGGCGACCCCGGTCTCCCCCGAGGACCTCGACGCACTGCTCGGCATCGTGACCCGGACGCCCGAACAGTGCGCACTGGCCGATGAGGCGGCATCCCGGATACGGGCCGCGGTGGCGGGCCTACCGCGCGAGCAGGCGCGTGCCGTCGTGATGGCCGGGATCTACGGGATGACCGCACGGCAGATCTCCGAGTTCGAAGGGATCCCCCTGGGCACGGCGAAGACACGGATCAGGACGGCGATGGGGAAACTGCGGACGGTTCTGGGACCCGAGCGAGCCGATCATGACTGACAGGGACTGCGAGTGGCTGAGGGCCGTCGCCGACGAGCTGGCACTGGGCATCCTCCCCGGTCAGGAGCGCGCCGAGGCCATCGCTCACCTGGACGGCTGCCACACCTGCCGGGAGCACGTCGAGCAGCTGACGCTCGTCGCAGACGGTCTGCTCTCTCTCGTGCCGGGCAGCGAGCCGCCCGCCGGCTTCGAGACACGGGTGACGGACAAGCTGGGCCTGAACCGGCCGGCGCGACGGCGGCGACCACGGGCCGGCGTGGCGGTCGCGGCCGCCGCCGCGACCGCCCTCGGGTTCGGCTTCGGTGGCTGGGCCGTCGGTACGGCCATCGAGGGAGCGTCGGCTCCCTCCTCGCGGAGTTCGGGGCCCCCCGGCTCGGAACACGGCCTGCTCGCAGCGTCTCTGCTGGCCCCCGACCAGCGCCCGGTGGGCCGGATCTTCGCCTATACCGGATCCCCGGGCTGGGTCTACATGTCGGTCCACCTAGGCCGGGACGGGTCCGGATCCGACTCCCAGGCCGGAGACAGGTCTGGATCCGGCTTCCGGGCCGAGGAGTCCGAGGCCGCAGGCTCGCACGGCGTATACCCGGAGGCCGGAGAGGTCAGCTGCCGACTGGAGCGCACGGACGGCACGTCGGTCCACATCGGGGAGTTCTCCCTCGACGACGCCGGCCGGGGTTACTGGGGAGCCCCCACGCGTGTCGACCCGGACACGGTGTCCGGTGCCCGGCTGCTGGCCGCGGACGGCTCCGTCCTGGCCACGGCCCACTTCGACGCACGGCAGAACCAGTGACCGCAGATCACCCCTCATGCCTGGTCCGGTTCGGTCAGTGGCGCCGGACGCGGCGGCCGGAGTAGCCGCCGGGTCACGCCCGCGGGGACCGCCGGAGCCCGACGAGGCGTCAGCCCGCCTGCGCCATGTCCAGCCAAGCCCTGGCCGCCAGGCGCGACGGCCCGGCTGGTCGACGTCTACGTGTACTGACCGTGCGGCCACCACCCACCCCAATCAGTGCAACCATGGTTGCAGTCAACTGAGACGGTGGAGGTCGGCACGTGTGGAACACAGCGCGTTCACCCTGGATCAGGTCACCGTACGACGGGGCGGGGCGGCCCTGCTGGACGAGATCACCTGTCGCATCCCCGCCTCGGCCTGCACCGCACTGGTCGGACCCAGCGGCGCGGGCAAGTCCACCCTGCTTCGGCTACTCAACCGGCTCGAAGAACCCGCCCGTGGAACCGTGACCTTCCAGGGCCGCCCGCTGCCCGACTGGGACGTCCTCACCCTCCGCCGCCGGGTCACCCTCGTCGCCCAGCAGCCCGTGCTGCTCACCGACACCGTCCTGGACGACCTGCGCGTCGGCCGCCCCGATCTGGACCGGCCGCACGCGGCGGCTCTGCTGGAGCGGGTCCACCTGCCCGCCCACTACCTCCCGCGCGCCACCATGAGCCTTTCCGGCGGCGAAGCACAACGCGTATGCCTGGCCCGGGCCCTCACCATCGGCCCTAGGCGCTGCTGCTGGACGAGCCCACCTCCGCCCTGGATGCGGTTGGCGCCACGGCCGTAGAACGCGTCATACGGGAATTGGAAGACCTGCTCACCAAGCGCGGCCGACAGCTGATGCGGCAGTTGCTGCAGGACCACCTCGACCTGCGTGCCCTGCGGGAGGAGGCCGGCCATGCCGCCGCCGCGGTGGTGGCCTGGCGGTCGCGCGTCGAACGGGGCCACGGGCGGGCCCTGGCCACGGTGGTGGGCCCGGTCACCGTGCGCCGCCTGGCCTTCAGGGCTCTAGGGAAACCGAACATCTACCCGGCAGATGACGCCCTGGCGCTCCCACTTACCCGGCACAGCCTTGGTCTTCGCCGCCTGGCGGTGATCGAGGCGGCTGGCGGTTGCTACGACGACGCGCACCGGGCGGTCGAGCGCCGGTGCGGGCAGGTGGCCGGCAAGCGGCAGCTGGAGGAGCTGGTCCGGGCCGCCACGGTGGACGTGGCGCCTTCTATACGGCTTCTATACGGCGCGCATCCCGGTGCTGTCCACGAGTGAGGTGCTGCTGGTGCTCTCCGCCGATGCCATGGGCAGGTGCAAGCAGGCCGCCCGCGAAAGCTCCGGGGTGGTGCCCGGGCCGCCGATGCTGTCGCGGCGGGGAGGCCGGGCGCTCCTTCAGGTTTCCTTACGGCTGCCGGCAGGGACCACCTCACCCGCGGCGGACGCCGAATGCCGGGGCCTGCCGAGGAGTGTCAGCAGTGGGCTGGTCATGGCCGTCGTAATCAGGGCCATCAGCGCCAGAACCGTAAAGAGCCGGCCGTGGATGATCCCGGCGCTCAGGCCGACGTTGAGAGCGATCAGCTCGGTGAGCCCGCGAGTGTTCAGCAGCGCCGCGACGGTGGCCGAGTCGCGCCGCTCCAGCCCGTTGAGCCGGCTCACCAGGTAGCCGGGCACCAGTTTGCCGACGACCGAGATCAGCAGGACCAGGCAGAGCAGGAGCACGCTGTTCCGGTCGAGCGCGCCGATGTTCAGGGAGAGTCCGGTCACCACGAAGAACAGCGGCAGGAGCAGATCGGTGGCTCCTTCCATCGCCCGCAGCACGTCGGCGTCGGGCGCCCCGTCGCGACGCGGCATGAGCAGCCCGGCCAGGAAACCGCCGAAGATCGCGTGCAGCCCCAGTTCGGAGGTGGCCCAGGCGCAGCTCGTCGCCAGGAAGATTGCCAGGGGCAGCTGAGAGGTGAACAGACCGTCGGGCCGGTCGATCCACCGACGCAGCAGCGGGCGTACCACCAGGAAGCCGCCGAGCACGAGCGCGAGCGTCAGCAGGACGGTCAGCCAGACCGGCAGGCCGTGCGCATCGCCCGGCATCGCCACGGCGAGTGCGGTCCACGCACCGATGTCCATGAGACCGGCGGCGGCCAGCGCGATCACACCGGCCCGCGTCCCGGCGATGCCGGTGCTCCGGATGATCGCCGCCAGCACAGGCAAAGCCGTGATCGACACTGTGACGGCAAAGAACAGCACGAAGGAGCGCGAGCCCACGTCGTGTTCTCCCACCGCGGTGAAGGCGGACGGCAGGAACTGGACCGCCCCCGCGCCCAGGATCATCGGGACGACCAGGGCCCCGGCCGCCACCGACAGCGTCGCCCTGCCGCTCGCGCGTATGGACCGGAGATTGAGCTCGTAGCCGACCACGAACATGAAGGTGACGATGGCGACCTGGGCAAGCACGGACAGATACGGCAGGACCTCCGGCGGGAACAGCCGGGCGGTCGGATTCCCCGGGAGCCGGCCCAGCAGGGTCGGGCCGAGCATCACCCCCGTCAGGATCTGACCGATGACCGCGGGCTGGCCGAGGCGTCTGGCCAGCCCGCCGAGCAGCGTGGACACGAACAGGATGAGGGCGATGTCGCCCAGTACGGTGGTCGTGACGTCAGTAACGCTCAAGTTCGGCCTCTCCGTGCGCGGTTACGGCGATGTCATCACCCCGTCGCGAGTGAACGGTCCGCGGGACGGGCGAGGGCCCGCCCCGTCACTGGACGCGGTGATCTGCGTACCCGGGGACGGGGTGCTCGGCGCAGATCCGGCGGACTGAGGCCTTACCCGCCCCACCGGCGCGAGCGGACGGCGTGGCCGGAACGGTGCCTCAGACCTCGCTGCCCGCGAGCAGGGTGAACAGTGGCGCCAGGCCGGAGCCGCGGACCGAACTCGCCAGAGGGGCGAGTTCCGCGCAGATCTTGTCCACGCCCTCCTCGCCCAGCACGGACAGGCCCCCTGACCAGGACAGCTCGTCCGTCTGTTGCTCCACCTTGTCGCGCAGTTCCCGGCCCGCGGTGGTGAGGGCACCGGAATCGGCGTCCAGCAGGCCGCGGGCGACCAGCGCCGCGGCCGCCTCGGACCACTCCTCCGGTGTCCAGCCCCGCAGCTCGCGCATCATCTCGTGCTGGCCGAGGTCGGCGACGAGCATGTGATGGGCCTGGAGCCCGGTGACGCCAGCGGCGACCCAGGCGGCCAGATGCCCGTCGCCGCGATGTTCCCGTACCGTGCTGGCGAGCTGCCACAGTGCCGCGACCGGGTCGTCCGGGAGCGGAAGAGCGGCATTGGCGGCACCGAGCGGGCGTCCGGTCGTCTCGAGCGCCGACGGCAGTCCGGCCAGCCGCTCGACCAGTGGCCCGGCGATCTCGTCGGTGACGCCGGCCTCCCGGAGCAGCTCGCCCGCAAGGGCGTTCCGGCGCTCGATGCACATCGCCGGCGGTACCAGCGCCCACGCGGCGGGGATGGCCTTGCCCACCATCTCCGGCGCGAAGCCGCCGAACGTAGCGACCACCGTCGCGGCGTCCACCGCGCCGAGCGGAGACGAGCGGAAGGCGAGCAAGGTCATCCAGAACCCCCGGAGGCCGAGTTCCTTCCCGGCGGCCCGGGTGTGCGCCACCGACAGCGCCGGCTGGTAGAGCGTCTCCAGGCTGTGCCAGAGCCGCCGTGCCGGGTGCGCGCTCATGCGTCCACCGCTTCCGGGACGCGGACGATCAGGCCGGAACCCTGGCCGCCGCCACCGCACAGCGCCGCGGCACCGACGCCGCCACCGCGGCGCCTGAGCTCGAGCGCGAGCGTGAGCACCAGGCGGGCACCGGACATGCCGAGCGGGTGCCCCAGCGCGATCGCGCCGCCGTTGACGTTGACCTTCGCCTCGATGTCCTCGTCACTGAGCCCGAGTTCGCGCGCGGAGTGCAGGCCGACCGCCGCGAACGCCTCGTTGATCTCGATGAGGTCCAGGTCGTCGACCGACAGGTTCTCCTTGCCCAGCGCATGCCTGATCGCGTTGGACGGCTGTGACAGCAGGGAGTTGTCCGGACCGGCCACGTTGCCGTGGGCGCCGATCTCGGCCAGCCACTCAAGGCCGAGCTCCTCGGCCTTGGCCTTGCTCATCACGACGACCGCGCATGCGCCGTCGGAGATCTGCGAGGCCGAAGCGGCGGTGATGGTGCCGTCCGCGCCGAACGCGGGGCGGAGCTTCGCCAGTCGCTCGGCCGTGGTGTCCGGCCGCACGCCCTCGTCGGTGTCGACCACGACCGGATCGCCCTTGCGCTGCGGGACCTCGACCGGCACGATCTCCTCGGCGAAGCGGCCGCTGCTGATGGCGGCGGCGGCGCGCCGGTGCGAGCGCGCGGAGAACGCGTCCTGGTCCTCGCGG
The DNA here is from genome assembly GCF_030551255.1 of Streptomyces sp. NL15-2K. GTDB lineage: Bacteria > Actinomycetota > Actinomycetes > Streptomycetales > Streptomycetaceae > Streptomyces. The sequence continues at coordinate 7,464,560 of NZ_CP130630.1, read as the reverse complement.
GAGATGCCGGCCTTCGCGCTGTGCACGTCGGTCAGGGCACCCATGAGGACCTGGTCGAAGGGGTCGGTGAGACCGTCGTGCGCCGTGACGTCCACCATCTCGATCGGCCCGTACTTGGTGCCGGAGCGGGAGCCGGGCAGAACGTGCGGGGCATTGGTCATCGACTCCATGCCGCCCGCGACCACGATGTCGAACTCGCCCAGGCGGATCTGCTGGTCGGCCAGGGCGATCGCGTCCAGACTCGACAGACACACCTTGTTGACGGTCAGGGACGGCACACTCATCGGGATGCCGGCCTGGACTGCGGCCTGGCGCGACGGGATCTGCCCCTGACCGGCCTGCAGCGCCTGCCCCATGATCACGTACTGCACGGCCTCCGGCGCGAGGCCCACGCGCTCGAGCGCCGCCTTGATCGCCAGGGATCCGAGGTCGACCCCGGAGAAGTCCTTCAGCGAGCCCAGTAGTCGGCCCATCGGCGTGCGCACTCCACCGACGATGACAGAGCCTGACATGTTTCTCCCACTCAACGACGACTGATGTCTTCTGATTCTCGGACTGGGCGATCAGCTGGTCGACCCCTCGGGGGTGTTGTTCGCGTGGGGCAGGCCCAGCGCGATCAGGGCTCCGAGCACCCCTGTGGCGGCCATCAGGAGCGCGGTGACGAAGCCGGCGTGCGGCGCGTCGGACGGAGCGTCCATGAGGTTCAGGAGCACCGAGCCGAAGACCCCGACGCCGATGACCTGGCCGAGCTGCATCACCGTGGACATCACGCCGCTGGCGTCCGCCGCATTGGCTGGTGGCACTTTCCAGAGCGCGATGGCGAACAGCGGGCTGAACGCCGTCCCCATGCCGAGGCCGAAGAGCAGGAGGCAGATCTCCATCCAGACGGAGAGATGACCGGCGTCCATGGCGAGAGCGAGACCGATCAGCGCCGGCATGGTGAGCAACAGACCTGCCGAGGGCAGCAGACGATGCCATCTCGCGGGCAGCTTGCCCCAGTTCAGGCTGGCGAAGCCGAAGGCGCACGCAGCGGGCAGGAACACCAGCCCTGCGACCAGCGCGCCATGGCCCAGGCCACTCTGTACGAAGAACGCGGTCAGGAAGAGGATGCCGCCGTAGTTCGCAGTCGCGGCGAGCAGAGCCAGCGCGCCCGCGGCCAAGCCGGGCGCGCGCAGCAGCACGCCAGGGACCAGCGGTGAACCGCCGATCCGGCTCGACCGGCCTTCGACCAGGACGAAGGCCAGCGTGAAGAGCACGCACAACACCAGACTCACCCACGTCCACGCGGGCCAGCCCAGCTCGGGCCCGAGGACCAGCGGCAGCACCAGCGCGATCACGGCGAGGGACAGCACGGCCAGGCCCGGCAGGTCGAGCTTGCGGGACGGATTGCCGGGGGTCTTCGGTAGCGTGCGCGCTCCGGCGATCAGCAGCACCAGACCGACGGGCACGTTGACCAGGAACACCGGCCGCCAATCGCTGCCGAAGATGTCGGCACTGACCAGAACACCACCGGCGATCTGGCCGACGATCGCGCCGCCGGCGATCACCGTGGCGTAGGCGCTGAGCGCCTTGGCCCGAGCGGTGCCCGCGAAATTCAGCTGGATGAGGCTGAGCACCTGCGGCACCATCAATGCGGCCCCGGCACCCTGCACGACCCGGAAGGCGATCAGTGCCACAGGCGTCCATGCCAAGCCGCAGGCGAGCGACGCCGCCGTGAAGACGGCGACGCCGGTGAGAAACATCCTCCTGCGGCCGGCGAGGTCACCGAGCCGCGCTCCGGTGATCAGCAGCACGGCGTAGGCAATGATGTAGCCGCCGACGACGAGCTGCAGCTCGGCGCCGCTGGCGTCCAGGTCGGTGCCGATGCTCGGCGCCGCCACGTTGGCGATGGCGACGTCGAGGATCGCGATGAACACTCCGGTCAGCAGAACGGCGAGCAGTCCGCGCGACGACGTCCCGGCGCGCGCAACCGCTGTGTTGGTCGGCATGCCGCGTCCCCTACAGCGCGAGCGCTTGGAGGCGCTGCTTCGCGCCGTCGGGCAGGACGTACTCGCCGTCTTGTTCGATTTGGTCGTACAGCCGCTCCACGCGCTCGTAGTGAGCGTCGAGGTTCTGGTCCAGCAGGTGGTACTCGGACTTGTTGTATACGCCGTACTGAAGGTCGGTCATCAGCCCGAACGGATTGATGTGTTCGGTGTGCCGGGTGCCGAACACGAGGTACATGAACTCGTCGATGCCCTCGTAACCCAGCGTGGTCAGCAGGAAGTCGAGGGAGGCCCGTTTGCGGCTGATCTGGTAGTCGCGTTCGGCCGGGTCGACGATGAAGTCGAGGCCGCTGGACATGCCCGGCGGGTAGTGCACCTTGTTGAAGCAGCGGAAGTCGATCGTGAGCCGGTCCTTGGGCGAACCGGGCAGCGTGCCGTCGCCGTGGGCCCGGTAGTTGTCGAAGACCAGCGCGTCACCGACCCGCGAGTCGCAGTAGTAGCCGGGAGACGGCGTGTCGGCGTACCGCTTCTCCCAGTACTTGGCCATCAGGAAGTCGCGCACGGTCGGCAGGTCGATCTCGGAGAGCTTGCCCTCCAGGAACAGGTAGAGGGCCTTGTCGACGGCGGCCTTCTCCTCCTTGTCCACGCCGTGTTCCATGATCTTCTCGTACGCGAACTGCAGGTTCGGAGCCTCGACCTCGGCCTCCTCGAAGATCACGAAGGGCTGCCGGTCGAGCGGGGTCGGCGTCACCGCGGTGTGGAAGCTGCGGTACTCGGTCGGGAAGCCGAGCCGCTTCTTCACCAGCGACGGGATCTGCAGTGCGATGCCGCTGGCCGAGTGGGTGCCGTAGGAGCGCTTGTTCGCGGTGACCACGAAGGCATTGACCACCGCGGTCTCCACCTCGGGGAAGTGCTTGTGAACGATCTCCTGGTTCAGGTCGTAGAAGCGTTTGGCCGACGGTATGAACAGCACGCAGTTCTCGAACATCGTCGACAGCGGGAAGTAGTTGCCGATCGACGCCTCGGCGAAACTCTCCTGGATGACGGCCTGGCACCGCAGCTGCCTGGCCAGGTTGTCGGCGAGGCCGTCGTCGAGGTTCATCTGCTCGACCACGGTGGGGGTCGTGTCGGGATAGAAGCAGCTGGGGTTGAGGCTGCGCTTCGGCGGCAGCCGCGACTCCACCTCCCCGGCGTCGACCGGGTACTTGTCCAGAACCGGCATCAACTTCTCGGCGTGCGCGCCGGCGGACGTGTGCAGGTACGTGCCGCTGGGCTGGTAGGTGCCCGTCACTACGGGCTCCTGGTCGGATGGTGTACTCATGCCGTTCCACTCTCCTGGGTATCCGGGGGTCGGTCCGGGTCCGGTGGAGCCGTCCGTCGGTCCGGCTCCACCTGCGCCTGGTGTCGTCACGCCCCGACGGGGCCGTGCGGCCTGGCGGCCGCCTTGTCGGAGGCGATGATGCGGTGGACGTACCTCTCGACGAACTGTTCGTCGAACGGCGCCGCGGGATGGTCGTCGCCGCCCAGCACATGCTCACCGGCGAGGCCTGCCCCGAACGTGAGCGTCAGGTTGTCCGGCGTCAGTCCGTCCACCAGTGCGGCGATCCGGGCCAGTGCACTCGTGGTGTCCGTGGCCGCGAAGGCCAGGGCCCGCTGCTTCCACTCGTCGAACGGCACCAGCTCACCGGCGCCCGCCACCGCACCGACCATCTCGAAGAAGCGGTTGAAGCTCGGCGCCCCGGCGTTGACGAAGTCGTAGTCCCGGCCGATGCGGTCCCGCTCGTCGAGCATGATCGCAGTGATGGTCCGGGACAGATGGTCGACCGGCAGGACAGCCGTGAGGCTGGCGCCCGTGCTCGGGAAGCACCCCAGGGCCATGCTGCCGACGACCAGATTGTGCAGGAAGTCGCCGCGGTCGAGCCGGAAGTGGCCCGTCGTGGCGGACGGCCCCACGAACGGCAGCCGGTACACCGAGGCCTTGGCGCCGCGCCAACGTGCCGCGGTCACCATCTGCTCCGCCATCCACTTGGAGGTGACGTAGCCGTACTCCATCTGGTCCGGCGTGACCTCGTACCCGAGATAGCGCGGCAGGGTCCCGAAGGTCGACATGACGTGCACCGTCTTGCCGCGGCCCGTCGACGCCAGCCGCAGGGACTCGTGCACACCGACCACGTTCGGGCCGATGTACTCGCTCAGGGGCCGCACCCAGTCCACGAGGGCGCCGGAGTGGCACACCGCGTCGACCTCGTCGGCGAGCCTGCCGAACGCCTCGTCCGTCAGCCCGAACAGAGGCTGGGACAAGTCGCCCACCACCGGGTGCAGCAGCGACGCGAAGTCGTCCTGCCACATGCCGTAGCTCGACAGCACACCGGTCAGCCGCCGCGTGGCGCTCTCCTGGTCGTCGGCCCGCACCAGGCAGTGCGTGGCGACGCCGGCGACCAGCAGTTCGCGCAGGAGGAAGGCGCCGACGAAGCCCGTGGCACCGGTGAGGAACACGGATTCCGGACGCCCCAGCTCGCCTTGGCAGTTGTCGAACCGCAGCGTCGGGTCCAGGTAACCCTTGCGTACCAGCGCCATGTCGAGACCGGCCGCGTTGTCCGTGTCCGCCGCACCGGCCGTGTCTTCACCGGTGGAGTCGGCCGCCTGTGACGGTTCGTCCAGGCCACGCTCCAGCAGTTTCTCCAGCAGGAACTGAGCCAGCGACTTCAGGTTCGGACGATCGAGCGCGACCTTCGCCGGCAACGCGATGCCGGTCATGTCCGCGAGCTGGTTGCGCATCAGGACGGCGGTCAGCGAGTCGATGCCGAGGTCCTGCAACGGCAGGCCGGGGTCCACGTCGCTCATCGAGGCGAAGCCCAGCGTCCTGGCCACGCCCTCGCGGACCATGTCCAGCACGACCGACTCCTGCTCAGCCGGAGCCGTCTGGGCGAGCAGCTTGCGCAGAGCCGCACCGCCGTCGCCCTTGGCGCGGGAGCCGCCGCCACCGTGGGCGCTCAGCAGCGAGCGCAGCAGCGGGGGTACGCCGCCCTGGCCCTCGTAGTAGCTCTGGATCCCGGTGAGGTCCAGTGCGGCCGCCACGGTCAGCGGGCGGCCGCTGCGCACCGTCTCCTCCAGCAGTTCCAGGCCGTCCTGCGGAGAGAGCGCGTCCATGCCGGTGCGGCTGATCCGGGCCCGGTCCCGTTCGCTGAGGGTTGCGGCCATGCCCTCGCCGTCCCAGGGTCCCCAGGCCACCGAGGTGGCCGGCAGGCCCTGGGCCCTGCGCAGGTACGCAAGCGAGTCGAGGAAGGCGTTGGCCGCCGCGTAGTTGCCCTGGCCCGGCGCCCCCAGGATGTCGGAGATCGAGGAGAAGAGCAGGAAGAAGTCCAGGTCGAGATCGCGCGTCAGCTGGTGCAGATGCCAGGCCCCGTCCACCTTCGGAGAGAAGACGGTGTCCAGCCGTTCGGGCGTCAGCGCCGACAGCGCACCGTCGTCGAGCACACCGGCCGCGTGGACCACACCGCGCAGCGGACGGTCGGCGTCGAACAGAGCCAGCACCGAGGCCATGCTGTCCGCGTCGGCGGAGTCGGCGGCCACCACCGTGGCGGTGGCGCCGCGCTCTTCCAGGCCGGCCACCAGCGCGTCCGCGCCAGGGGTGTCCGGGCCGCGCCGCGAGGTGAGCACGAAGTCGCGCACCCCATGGGCGTCCGCCAGCCAGGTGGCGACCTGCCCGCCCAGGCCCCCGACGCCACCGGTGATCAGCACCGATCCGCCCGGCTGGATGAACTCCTTCTGCTCGGTGGGTATCAGCACCACCTTGCCCACGTGCCGCGCCTGGGCCATGAAGCGGAGCGCGTCGGAGGTGGCCGTGATCGGGAAGCTGCGCAGCGGCAGCGGCGTGAGCTTGCCCGCCGCGAACAGTTCGGCCAGCGACACCAACATCTCGTGCATCCGGTCCGGATTGGCCTCGAGCAGGTGGTAGACCCGGTACTTCACGCCGGGGTGGTTCTCGTCCACCCACGACTGCTCCCGCAGGTCGATCTTGCCGAGTTCCAGGAAGCGTCCGCCCTCGCCCAGCATGCCGAGGCTCGCGTCGATGAACTCGTCGGCGAGCGAGTTCAGTACGACGTCGAAGCCGCGTCCGGGCGCGGTGCGGCCGAACGACTCGACGAAGCCCAGATCGCGGGAGGACGCGATGTGGTCGTCGTCCAGCCCCATCTCGCGCAGCGCCGCCCACTTCGGCTCGCTGGCAGTGCCGTACACCTCGGCGCCGTGCAGTCGCGCCAGTTGGACGGCTGCCATGCCGACGCCGCCCGCCGCGGCGTGGACCAGCACCCGCTCGCCCGGCTTCAGCGCGCCCAGGTCGTGCAGGCCGAACCACGCCGACAGGAACGTCATCGGGACGGTCGCGGCCTCCTCGAACGTGAGGTTCTCCGGGACGCGGACCACCCAGCGCGCGTCGGTGACGACCTCCGCGGCGAACGAGCCCTGGCCGAGTCCCAGGACCCGGTCGCCCACCTGGACGTCCTTGACGCCGGTCCCGACCTCGGTGACCACGCCGGAGAACTCCATGCCGAACACGGGGAGTTCGACCATGCCGAGCGCGTTGAGCACGTCCAGGAAGTTCACCCCGGCGGCCTTCACGTCAGCCCTGATCATGCCCGCAGCCAGCGGCTTCGGGGTCACCCTGCGCACCGAAAGCGGCTGGTCCAGACGGCCCTTGGCGGCGATTTCCAGCTGCCAGCGGCCCTCCGGGGGCAGGGTCAGCTCGCCCGAGGCTCCGACCCGCTCGAGATGCGGGACGAGTACCTCGCCGCGGCGCAGCACGCACTCCGGTTCATCGGAGAGCATCAGCGCCGGGGCGAGAGCGGCCAGATCGGCGTCCTCGTCACCGAGGTCGAGCAGGCGCAAGGCGAGGTCGGGGTGCTCGCTGCGGGCGGTGCGCATCAGGCCCCACAGCGGACCCGCGCCGAGCCCGGAGGCCATGTCGTCGGCGTTGACACCCACGGCGCGGCGGGTCAGCCACACCAACGGCGGCACGAACCCGGCCTCGGCCGCGGTGTGGAGCTGGCCGAGTGCCGCGGCGGACAGCGTGTGCGCCCCGGCCAGGGTGTCCTGGCCGGCGTCCCACAGGCAGATGACGCCGTCGAGCTCCGCGGCTTCCTCCAGGTCGCGCACCTTGAACGCCTGGACGCCGGCCCGGCTCAGCGCCCTCTTCGCCTCGGCCGCCCACGGCACATCACCGCCCGGCGACAGCAGGCCCCAGGAACCGCCGATCTCCACCTTCTCGGTGTCGGCCGGCCGCCAGTTCACCTCGAACCGGAGCCGGTCCACTCCCTCCGCGGCCAGCCTTCGCAGCACCGCGCGGTCGACCCGCCGGGCGTGCAGCCGCTCCAGCCGGCCGATGTTCCCGCCGGCCGGGTCGAAGAGGTCCAGGGACGCGTGGAACTCGCCGTCGCCCATCTCGAACTCGGCTACCCGGACCCACACTTCTCCCCGGCCCTTCTCCCGTATCGACAGCCGTTCCGCCTCGAACGGCACGAGCACGTCCTCGGGGTTGGTGTTGTGCATCCGCATGCTGAAGAGCTGCGACTGCATCGCCGAGTCCAGCAGAGCCGGGTGCAGGACGTAGCTGCCGGCGGTGTGCGCGGCGTCCTCGGGCAGGGCCGCTCGGGCCCACACCACCCCGTCGGCCTGCCACGCCTCCTGAATGCCCCGGAACACCGGGCCGAACTCGTAGCCGATCGCGTCCAGTTCGTCGTACAGCGCAGAGACGTCGAGACGCTCGGCGCCGGGCGGCGGCAGCACCACGGCGGCTGCCGTGACGGGCTTCGCGGGCACGATCCGGCCCTGTGCGTGCAGCAGCCATTCGCCGTCCCTGCGGTCCGGTGCGCTGTACACCTGGACCGGCCGGGCGCCCTCGGACTCCTCCCCCACGACGACCTGCAGGCGGGCGGGTGCGCCGCCGGCGAACACCATCGGATACAGGAAGTCGACGTCGGCCACGTCCCATTCGCCGGGTGCGGTGGCGTCGGCAGCCGAGCGCATCGCCTCGATGTACGCGGTGCCCGGCATCAGGACGGTGCCCATGATCTGGTGGTCCTGCACCCACGCCGGCTCCTCGGGCGCCACCACGGTCGTGAACACCGCCGTCTCGGTGCCGGCGATCCGCACGGCGCCGCCCAGCAGCGGGTGGTCGGTGTCGTCCAGACCGGCGCCGACCGAGCGTGGCGTCGACGGCTCGAACCAGAAGCGCTCACGCTGGAAGGCGTAGGTGGGCAGGTCGACCCGTTCACCGCCGAAGGAGCTGAACCAGCCCCGCCAGTCGACCGGCACGCCCCTCACGTGCAGGTCGGCGAGGCTGCGCTGGGCCACGGCGAAGCCGTCCTTGCCCGCGGCCAGCGACGGCAGCCACGCGATGTCGGTCTCGTCGGCCAGGCACGCCACGCCCATGCCGGAGAGCACCGGCTGCGGACCGAGCTCCAGGAAAGTGGTGACGCCCTCGCGGTGCAGGGTCGCGATGGCATCGCTGAAGCGCACCGCGTGGCGCACCTGGCGCACCCAGTAGGCGGCCTGCTCAAGCTCGCCCGGCGCGGCCAGAGCTCCGGTGAGACTGCTGACCAGCGGGATCGTCGGGGGGCGGTACGTCACGGTCTCGGAGACCGCCTGGAAGCCGGCCAGCATGGCGTCCATGTGGTGGGAGTGGAACGCGTGCGACACCGTCAGTTCCTTGACCCGGCGTTCCTGGCCGGCGAAGTGCGCCACCAGGGCCCGCACGGCGTCGGCGTCGCCGGAGACGACGGTCTGTGTCGGGGTGTTGAGGCCGGCCAGATCGATCGTGCCGGTCAGCTCCAGCTCCCGCACCGCGGCCTCGATCTCGGCGGCTCCGGCCTCGATCGAAGCCATCGCGCCGCGGCTGGGCAGCGCCTGCATCAGGCGGCCCCGGGCGGCCACCAAACGGGACGCGTCGGCCAGGTCGAAGACGCCGGCGACGTGCGCGGCGGCGAGTTCGCCGATGCTGTGGCCCAGGAGCAGCTGCGGACGTACGCCCCAGCTCTCCCACAGCCGCCACAGCGCCACCTCCAGCGCGAAGAGGGCCGGCTGCGTGAAGTCGGTCCGGTCGAGCAGCGCGGCGTCGTCGGTTCCCTCCTCGGCCCACATGACGTCGAGCAGCGGACGGTCCAGTTCGGTGAAGTGGGCGGCGATCTCGTCGAGCGCGTCGCGGAACGCCTCATGGGTCTCGTACAGATCCCTGCCCATGCCGACCAGTTGACTGCCCTGTCCGGTGAACAGCAGGGCCAGGCGCTGCTCCTCGGCACTGTCACCGGTCCGCGCGGCGCCGGGCGGGGTCTCCCCGCTGCGGGCGAAGGAACCGAGTTTGTCCAGCAGTTCGGATCTGTCCTTCGCCATCACCACGAGCCGCTTGCGGAAGTGGCTGCGGGTGGTGGCCAGCGAATGCGCCAGGTCGATGGGCCGGTCCTGGATGTTCATGCCCACGTACTGGTGCAGCGCCTCGGCCTGCGCGCGCAGGGCAGCGTCGGTGAACCCGGACACCACGAACGGCAGCGTCGACGGCGGCTGCGCCGCGGGCCTGTCCGACGGGAGGGGCGCCGGCGGTTCCTCCACGATGACGTGTGCGTTGGTGCCACCGATGCCGAACGAACTCACGCCGGCGCGGCGCGGCCGGTCCTTCGGCAGCCACGGCTGCGGGTCCAGGGCCAGGGCCATGTTCGCGCCTGCCCAGTCCACGTCCGGGGTGGCTTCGGAGACGTGCAGGGTGCGCGGAATCACGTTGTGCCGCATGGACAGGGCGACCTTCATCACACCCGCCAGGCCTGCGGCCGCCTGGGTGTGGCTGAGGTTCGACTTGACCGAGCCGACCCACAGCGGTTCATCGGGGTGACTGCCGCCGAAGACCTCACCGAGAGCGGTGCCCTCGATCGGGTCGCCGAGGCGGGTGCCGGTGCCGTGGGCCTCCAGATAGTCGATGTCCTTCGGCTGCAGCCCGGACGCGCCGAGGGCGGCGCGGATGACCTTCTGCTGAGCGGGTCCGCTGGGCGTGGTCAGGCTCGCCGCATGGCCGTCGTGGTTGACGGCGGTGCCGCGCAGGACGGCATGGATGGTGTCGCCGTCGCGTTGCGCGTCGGAGAGCCGTTTCAGGATGACGACGGCGACGCCCTCGCTCCAGCCGGTCCCGTCGTTGTCGGCGGAGAACGACCGGCACAGCCCGTCGGGCGACATCCCGCGCAGCCGGCTGAACTCGACGTTCATGTTGGACGTGAGCAGGATGGTCGCGCCGCCGGAAATGGCCAGGTCGCACTCGCCGTCACGCAGCGCGTTGGCGGCGAGGTGGGTGGTCACCAGGGACGACGAACAGGCCGTGTCGATCGTGATGGTCGGGCCTTCGAGGCCGAACACATGGGAGAGCCGGCCGGACGCGGTCGCGAGCGCGGAGCCCGTACCCACGTAACCGTCCAGGTCGGCTATGGAACCGCCGGTGGTGATGCCGTACTCGTGGTACGAGGAGTTCTTGCCGACGCCGATGTACGTGGCGGTCTGGCTTCCGCGCAGCTGGTCGAGTGTGTAGCCCGCGCGTTCGAACGCCTCCCATGTCGTCTCCAGCATCAGCCGCTGGAGCGGATCCATCGCGTGCGCCTCCCGCGGCGCGATACCGAAGAACGACGCGTCGAACATGTCGATCGGCGTGGCGAGGAAGCCTCCGCGGCGTGTCACCGACTTGCCGCGCGCATCCGGGTCGGGGTCGTAGATCGCGTCGGCGTCCCATCGGTCGGCGGGTACCTCGCTGATGCCGTCGGCCCCGCGCTCCAGCAGGTCCCACAACTCCTCCGGGCTGCTCACGTCGCCGGGAAGCCGGCAGGCCATGCCGACGATGGCGATGGGCTCGTCCTCCGCCCGGCGGCTCGACGGGATCTGCGTCGGGCCGCTCCGGGCGCCGGTGAGGTGCTCCGCCAGGGCCTTGACGGTGAAGTGCTCGAAGAGCTTGGCCGAGGAGATCGGCCGGCCCAGCACCTTCTCCAGCCGGGTCTGGACGCGGACCACGCGCAGCGAGTCACCGCCGATTTCGAAGAAGTTCTGGTTGACGCCGATGCGGTCGTGGCCCAGTACCTCCGCCCAGATCGCGAGGATGTCCCGCTCCAGCTCGTTGGCGGGCTTGGCCATGGCTCCGGCGTCGGTGACCGGGTCCGGCAGGGCGTTGCGGTCGATCTTGCCGTTGGGGGTGAGCGGGAACTCGTCGAGCTCGACGAAGAACGCCGGCACCATGTACGCGGGCAGCCTCTCGGCCAGCCAGGGGCGAAGGATGCGGCCCATCGGCTCCTTGGCCGGCTCGCCCGCCGCGGGCACGTTCGCGTACCGGGCCAGCGCGGCGCGGTCGGTGGCGGCGGCCGGGCGCAGGCTCAGGTCCGGCGTCTGGCCAGGGCGCCAGAACACCGCGTCGAACGTCCGCTTGTCACCGGAGCGGCTGGGGAGCAGCGCGCATTCCACTCCGGCCTCCTGGGCGACCTCGGTGAGGTCACGGGGGTCCACCGGGAAGGCGTACGGTTCCCTCGCCTCGCCGAGGGCCCCGACGCGATCGGGCACCGCGGCGAGCCGGCCGTTGGGCACGTCGGTCAGGCGCAGCGGCCCGCCGTCGAGGCCGGCGAGCAGCGCGGGCACGGCGGCGATCTCGAGCGACTCGGTCCGCCAGTCGTGCTCGGTGTCGGCGGCTTGCGCCTCCGGGCCGTTGCCGATGTGGAGCGTCACGTCGTAGCGGTAGCGGGTCATCTCGTTGACGTACCGGCCGTTGCGCAGCATGACGTCGACGCGGGTGATCTGCGGGAAGAGAGCGGAGAGGTCGGCGAAGTAGTCCGGCGCGACGGCCAGTTCGCGTTCGGCCCGCACCTCGCGCTCGACGCGGCGGGCCACCTCCTCGGGCGTCAGGCCGTCGTGGCGGAACTGGATCACGTCGGCATGGAACATGCGCAGCAGCGACAGGTCGCGGATGTCACCGAGGAACACCCGCCCCTCCGTCACCGCGGTGGTCGCCCACTCCAGCACCGAGGTCAGGTAGTCGACGCCAGGGAAGTACTGGGCCACCGAGTTGACGATCACGGTGTCGAAGGAGCCGGCGGCCACGGCCGGCAGGTCGTGCGCCGGGCGGTGCTCGCACGTGACATGCGGCAGCGACTGCAGGTGGTGCCGGGTGACCTCGACGGCCTGGGACGAGGCGTCCACCGCGTGGTACACGGTGGAGTGCGGCGCGACGGCGAACATCATCAGCCCGGTGCCGAAGCCGACCTCGAACACGCGCTGGGGCGCGTAGGACAGGATGCGGTCGACCGAACCGCGCTGCCAGTCACGCATCTCGGCCACGGAGAACGGCAGACCGTCGTAGCTGTTGCGCCAGCCGGCCAGGTTGAAGGTGTCGTCGTCGGCGTCGGACTCGTAGGCGCTGTCCCAGGCGCTGGCCCACTCGGCCAGCGCGACGCGCTGTATCTCGTTGTCGTCGGCGGACTCGGCGGACTCGGCGGACTCGCTGGAGGCGGCGGCCTCGCGGACGCAGTAGGCGACCAGTTGCTCGTCGCGGCCGACGACGACCGCGCGGGCGATGTCGTCGTGGGCGGTCAGCGTCGCCTCGATGTCGCCCAGCTCGATGCGATGGCCGCGGAGCTTCAGCTGGCTGTCGTTGCGGCCGAGCACGCGCAGCGCGCCGGGTGCGACGAACCGGGCCAGGTCGCCGGTGCGGTACAGCGTGTGGCCGACGCGGAACGGGTCGGGGACGAAGCGGGCCTGGGTCTGCTCGGGGGCGGCGTGGTAGCCGTGTGCCACGCCGGCGCCGCCGATGCACAGTTCTCCGGGGAAGCCGGGCGGCACCGGCGCGAGGTTTTCGTCCAGGACGTAGAGCTGGGTGTTGGCCACCGGTCGGCCGATGACGACATCGCCTTCCGGCTCCACCCGCCAGATGCTGGACCAGACGGTGGTCTCGGTGGGCCCGTACATGTTCCAGACGGCGTCGCCGCAGTCGAGCAGACGGTCGGCCAGCGCGCGCGGCAGGGCCTCACCCCCGCACAGGATCTTGCCCAGGCGCGGCTCGCCCTGCCAGCCCGCGTCGAGCAGCAGCTGCCAGGTCGCCGGCGTGCCCTGCATCATCGTGATCCCGTGACGCTCCATCAGGCCGATGAGCGCGTTCGCGTCGGCCGTCTCGTGGGCCTGGGCGATGACCGTGGCGGCCCCGCTGAGCAGCGGCAGGAACAGTTCCAGGACCGCGATGTCGAAGGAGATGGTGGTGACCGCCAGCAGCCGGTCGCTCTCGGCGCAGCCAGGCTCCCGGCGCATGGACTCCAGCAGGTTGCACAGCGCGCCATGGCTGATCTCCACGCCCTTGGGCGTGCCGGAGGTGCCGGAGGTGTAGATGACGTAGGCGAAGTCGTCGGCCTGGACCTCGACGCCCGGGTTGGCGGCGTCGCCGTCTCCACGCTCGCCTGCGGCATCCGTGATGCTCAGGCAGCGCGTCGACCACTCGGCGAGGTTGGCAGGTGGAGCGGTCGGGGTGAGGACGATCCGGGGGGCGGCGTCGTCGATCATCTGGCGGATACGTTCCGCCGGGAACGCCGGGTCGATCGGCACATAGGCGGCACCCGTCTTCAGCGCCGCCAGCACGGCCACGACGACGTCGGGCGAGCGGTCCAGCCCTATGCCGACCAGGTCGCCGCGGCCGATGCCACGCTCGATCAGCGTGTGCGCGACACGGTTGGCCCGGCTGTTCAGCTCACCGTAGGTCAGCCGCATGTCGCCGCAGATCAGTGCGACGTTGTCGGCATGGCGCTCGGCGGCCTGCTCGAAGAGCGTGTGCAGGCGGTGGCCGAGGACGGTGTGGTCGTCGGTGGCGTTGAAGGCGTCGGTCAACGACGCGCGCTCCGACGCGGAGAGGATGTCGACGGACGCCAGGGTCTCGTCGGCCAGCCCGGGTACGCGGTCGCACCAGTCGCCGATCTGCTCGGCGAGGCGGGCGACGTCGCCGCGGGCCAGACGCTGGGGGTCGAAGTGGAACTCGACCGTCTCGCCGTCGGGTCGGACGACCAGGTTCAGCGCCGGGCGCCCGGCGTCCGCGGGCTCCGCCGCATCGGCCCACGAGATCATCACGTCGGGCGTCAGATCGCCGGCGTCCCACAGTCGGCGCAGCGTCTCGTCCCGTCCGATCTGGTCACGGCGCAGCCATCCCTTCTCCTGCCCGAGACGGAACTCCTCGGCGACCGCCCGGAGGTTGTCGGCGATCGTCCGGCCGGGGTCGATGGTGGCGCGCAGCGGCAGCCAGGCGGCGAACAGGTCCCGGTAGTCGGGGTCGATCCCGTCGCGGGGCGCGGCGACGGCGAGAGTGACGTCGTTGGTCGCGGCCGCCCGGCTCAGGTACGTGCTCACCATGCCGGCCAGGGCGGACACTCCGCCGGGAGCGGCGCAGCGCGCGACGACGGGGGCGGCGTCCTGCTCGGCGCCAGAGTCCTGCGCCGTTAAGGGCAGGCGGAACGGGTGGGCGTCGGCGCCCAGGCGCTTGCGCCAGTGGGCTGCGGCCTTGGACGCCCGAGTGCCGGTCTCGGTGATGCTGTTCCGGAGCGCGTCGCCGGGAGCCAGGAGGATCAGGCCGGCCTGGACCGCGTTCTCCGCCGAGAGGCTGTCCGTGTCGACCGGCTCGCCCTCCAGCGTGCTCAGCCGGATCAGGCGAACGGCACCGGTGGCCGTGGCCACGTTCAGGCCGTCCGCGTCGCAGGTCAGCACCTGGCCGGGTGCGGCACCGGGGGACGCCGCGCCGACGCGGGCCTCGCGGACGGCGAGGATGCGCCCGTTGACGTTCACCTTGGGCCACACGAGCGGGGAGCCGAACAGCCCGTGGTCGGTCGCCCGGACCATCGCAACGATGTCCTCGGCCTCGCGGGCCCAGTCGATCAGGCCCTCGGCGGAGAACTGCGTGTGCCGGGAGAAGTATCGACGCGCGGCCAGATCCTGGGGAACGGCGGCCTCACGGCCTTCGGCGATGTCGCCGATCAGCTCGGCCACGCTGGCGACAGCCGCCTCGTCGCACTTGACGCCCAGCGACAGCGCGGTCTCGTCGGGCTCGACCGGTACCGGTATCCGCTTGATGATGTCGCCGCCGTCCACCAGTTCGCCGATCCGGTGCCACGTGATGCTGTAGTCGCTCTCACGGTTGGCGACGGCCCAGGAGGGTGCGTTCAGGCCGGCGTACTCGGGCAGCGGACCGTAGTGGTAGTTGACGCTCGTCCGATGCGCGCATGCCAGCAGTGCCTCGGGGATCAGGGCGTCGTTCCCGATGCTGAGAAGCACGTCGCACGACAGCCGGGCCGGGTCGAGGAGCACGTCATCGAGATGGCCGATTCCCGATTTGACGGCCCAAGCGCGGACCACGGCGTCGCCGGTGACCACCGCCCGGATCCGGTGCCCTGCCGACAGCAGAGCCTCACCGCAACGAGCGAGGACACCGCCCTTACCGATCAGAACCACGCTCAGAGTCCGCATCACTGTTCCCCCAGTTCCCCCGTAGAGGCGTTGCAGAATGATCAACGCTGATGACGCACAGTCATGATAAGCAGACAAGATATTATTTCAAGTGAGTTGAAGGTCTTGCTTGTTGACGGGGCATCAGTTGGCAGCTGGTCGAGCGAGCCCGGACGCACTGGAGGGGGAGATGAGCGAGCATCTCGGCTACGAGAAGGGCGATCCGGCCGGCGTGGGGTGGCGAACTCGCGCAACGGGCAATGGTCGAAGCGGGTGCGGACCGAGATCGGTGAGGTGAAGATCGACGTCCCGCGGGACCGGGACGGTTCGTTCGAGCCGCAGATCGCGCCCCGGCATCACCGGAAGATCGAGGGCTTCGACGAAGCGGCCCTCTCGCCCTACCAGCAACAGAAGACTCGATTGTCCTCATGTCTCACGAGAGTCTGACAGGGAGGGCCTCGCCACGCAGGTAGTCAAGGATGCCGCGTCGCGTCACCACGGTGATCCTCGGCATGCCGCGCGACGCCGACGAGAGATCGGACTCAGTCATGCACCCGGGATGAACGTCGTCCGACTCACCAGGCAGGCGATTGACGACTCTTGGGCCTGTTGATTTCAGCAAGCGACGTCGCCGCCCGAGCCCCTGACATGATGAGTCCAGCCCACACTTCAGCCTGCTGAGGTCCGGGGTTGCTGACAACGAAGGCGCCGCGCCGCCCGTCCGTTTCAGAGAGATGTACGCCCCAGGGCTGGGGGTCCGGCGGAATGGTTGACGGGGCCGGGACCAACTCGTCCCGGCCCCGTCAACGATCTGTACTTTTGAACTGAACTCCACCACATCAGCGACGTGGTGGCGTTCAGATGTTGAACCGGAACTCCACGACGTCCCCGTCCCGCATCACATAGTCCTTGCCTTCCATGCGCGCCTTGCCCTTCGCGCGGGCCTCGGCGACCGACCCCGTCTCCACCAGGTCGCCGAAGGAGATGACCTCGGCCTTGATGAAGCCCTTCTGGAAGTCGGTGTGGATGACTCCGGCGGCCTCGGGGGCGGTGGCGCCCCTCTTGATGGTCCAGGCGCGGGATTCCTTCGGGCCGGCCGTCAGGTAGGTCTGGAGGCCGAGGGTGTTGAAGCCGACGCGGGCGAGGGTGGCGAGGCCGGGCTCATCGGCGCCGACCGACTCCAGGAGCTCCATGGCGTCCTCCTCGTCGAGCTCGGCGAGGTCCGCCTCCAGCTTGGCGTTGAGGAAGATCGCCTCGGCGGGGGCGACCAGGGCGCGCTGCTCGTTCTTGAAGTCCTCGTCGACCAGCTCGTCCTCGTCGACGTTGAAGACGTAGAGGAAGGGCTTCGTGGTCAGCAGGTGCAGGTCGTGCAGCGGCTCGGCGCGCTCGCTGCCCTGGACGATCCCGTGGCCGAAGAGCGTGTCGCCCTTCTCCAGGATCTCCTGGGCCTCCTCCACGGCCTTGACCTTCGGGGCGATGTCCTTCTTGATCCGCGACTCCTTCTGCAGGCGCGGCAGGACCTTCTCGATGGTCTGGAGGTCGGCGAGGATCAGCTCGGTGTTGATCGTCTCGATGTCGCCCTTCGGCGAGACCTTGCCGTCGACGTGCACGACGTTCTCGTCCTTGAATGCGCGGATGACCTGGCAGATCGCGTCGGACTCACGGATGTTCGCCAGGAACTTGTTGCCCAGCCCCTCGCCCTCGCTCGCGCCGCGCACGATGCCCGCGATGTCGACGAAGTCGACGGTGGCCGGCAGGATCCGCTCCGACTTGAAGATCTCCGCCAGCTTGGCCAGCCGGGCGTCGGGGACGCCCACGACGCCGACGTTCGGCTCGATCGTGGCGAACGGGTAGTTGGCCGCCAGCACGTCGTTCTTGGTCAGGGCGTTGAACAGGGTCGACTTGCCGACATTCGGCAGACCGACGATTCCGATCGTGAGCGACACGGTTGCGACTTCCCGGAGTGAGAGGGCTGGAGTATGAGAGGACTGGAGGGAGGGGACGGGCGGCAGAGGACGGGCGGCAGGCCCTGAGGGCCGGGCCGATCCACCAGTCTACGGCCTGCCCGCGCCCGCACCGGCGACGTATCGAACGCTTGCCCAAGGTCCCCGCGACGGCGTGTCTGAGGGGCGATTCGACACATAAACCGACCTAAGTTGGTCCAGTGGAGCAACACAGGACCCGACCCCCGCAGTACCGACCGCGACCCGGCGGACCGCCGTCCCTGCCCTCGCAGGCGGCGCGGGGCGGTGCGCCGCGTCGGTCGGCGGTCGCACGGCGGTCCGCTCCACCCCCGGTGCCGGCCGCACGCCGGTTCCCCAACCCTCGGCTGACCGGGCTGGGCGGCGGGCTGTTCTGCGGGGCGCTGATGTTCGTGCTCGGGTCCCTCGACGCGCTGCTGTTCGGGGCTTCGCCGACGGTGTACGGCGTGCTGTTCCTGCCGGTGTGCGTGCTGACGGCCGTCTGGATCCGGCGTGGCGATCTGGTGACCGCGCCCGTGGTCGTGCCGATCGCCTTCGCCGTGGGGCTGCTTCCCGTGGCCGACAGCGGTGGGGGGTTCGGGGGACGGCTGATGGGCCTGGTGACGGCCCTCGCCACGCAGGCCGGGTGGCTGTACGGGGGGACGCTCATCGCCGGGCTCATCGCGAGCGTCCGGAAGGTGCGGCTGATGGCGCGCAGGGCCGCGGCGCGCCGTCGGGCGGGGTGACAGGCAGCCGGACGACAGTCAGTCGGGGTGACAGTCAGCCGGGGTGACAGTCAGCCGGTGCGAATGTCGCTTACGACTCGTTCGCCGCATGCATCGCCGCCCCCACGATCCCCGCGTTGTTCAGCAGCTGTGCCGGGACGATCTCCGCCTTGATGTCCTGGATGTGGTGCAGGAACTTCTGGGACTTGCGGCTGACGCCGCCGCCGATGATGAACAGCTCCGGCGAGAACAGCATCTCGACGTGGGCGAGGTACTTCTGGACCCGGTGGTGGGCCCAGTACTCCCACGTCAGCTCCTCGTCCTCCTTGGCCTTGCTGGAGGCCCGCTTCTCCGCGTCGTGGCCGTGCAGCTCCAGGTGGCCCAGTTCGGTGTTCGGCACGAGGACGCCGTCGACGAAGAGTGCGCTGCCGATGCCCGTGCCGAAGGTGAGCAGGACGACCGTGCCCCGGCGGCCCCGGCCGGCGCCGAAGCTCATCTCGGCCACGCCCGCCGCGTCCGCGTCGTTGACCACCGTCACGGGCAGGCCGCCCAGGCGATCGCTGAACAACGCGCGCGCGTCCGTGTCGATCCAGCTCTTGTCGACGTTCGCCGCCGTGCGGATCGTGGCGCCGCCCGTGACCACTCCGGGGAACGTCAGCCCGACCGGTCCCGTCCAGCCGAAGTGCTCGACGACCTGTCTCACGCCGTCCGCCACCGAGTCCGGCGTCGCCGGGTGCGGAGTCAGCACCTTGAAACGCTCGTCCGCCAGGTCGCCCCTGTCCAGGTCCACAGGGGCGCCCTTGATCCCGGATCCGCCGATGTCCACGCCGAAGATCTGCATGGCTCTACGTTACGACGGACGACTGACAGTCACTCCGCCGGAGGTGGCCCTCACTCACCGGGCGCACCGGATCCACCGCGTTCCTCCACCAGCGCCGCCGCTTCCTCACGCAGGTCGCGGCGCAGTTCCTTGGGGAGGGAGAAGGTGATGGACTCCTCGGCCGCCTTCACCAGCTCCACGTCCACGTAGCCGCGCTGCGACAGCCATTCCAGGACCTGCTCGACCAGGACCTCGGGGACGGAGGCGCCGGAGGTGACGCCGACCGTGGACACGCCCTCCAGCCAGGCCTCGTCGATCTCGTCGGCGAAGTCCACGAGGTACGCCTCGCGGGCGCCCGCGAGCTTGGCGACCTCGACGAGCCGCTTGGAGTTGGAGGAGTTGCGGGAGCCGACGACGATCACCAGCTCGGCCTCGGCGCCCATCTGCTTGACCGCGAGCTGGCGGTTCTGCGTGGCGTAGCAGATGTCGTCGCTGGGCGGTGAGATGAGCTGCGGGAACTTCTCCTTCAGGGCGTCGACGGTCTCCATGGTCTCGTCGACGGAGAGGGTGGTCTGCGAGAGCCAGACGACCTTGGAGGGGTCGCGGACCTCGACCCCCGCGACATCGCCGGGGCCGTCGACGAGCTGGATGTGGTCGGGGGCCTCGCCGGAGGTGCCGATGACCTCCTCGTGGCCCTCGTGGCCGATCAGGAGGATGTCGTAGTCGTCGCTCGCGAACCGGACGGCTTCCTTGTGGACCTTGGTGACCAGCGGGCAGGTCGCGTCGATGGTGGCGAGCCGGCCGCGCTCGGCCTCTTCGTGGACGGTCGGGGCCACGCCGTGTGCGGAGAACATGACGATGTTGCCCGGGGGCACCTCTTCGGTCTGTTCGACGAAGACGGCGCCCTTCCGCTCCAGGGTTTGCACGACGTACTTGTTGTGGACGATCTCGTGGCGGACGTACACCGGAGCGCCGTACTGCTCCAGCGCTTTCTCGACGGCGATCACGGCGCGGTCCACACCCGCGCAGTAGCCACGGGGGGCGGCGAGCAGGACACGGCGGCCAGGCGAAGCAGTCATGCACCCCATCGTAAGGCCGCGATCGGACGGTCAGATATCGCACATGTGTCGGGTCGGTGGGGAGACCGAACCCGGGCCGGCGGGGCGTTGTCGTACCTGGCCGTTACCCTCGCGGCATGGCTGTCAATACGTCCGCGGAGTCTCCCCTGCCCGTAGGTGAGGTGTCGCGGCTCATCGGGGGCTGGATCGACCGGCTCGGGGCGGTGTGGGTCGAGGGGCAGATCACGCAGTTGTCGCGGCGGCCGGGCGCGGGCGTCGTGTTTCTGACGCTGCGTGATCCGTCGTACGACATCTCCGTCAGCGTCACCTGCTATCGCCAGGTGTTCGACGCCGTCGCCGATGTGGTGAGCGAGGGTGCGCGGGTCGTCGTACTGGCGAAGCCCGAGTGGTATGCGCCGCGGGGGCAGCTGTCCCTGCGGGCCGCGGAGATAAGGCCCGTGGGAGTCGGCGAGTTGCTCGCGCGCCTCGAGCAGTTGAAGAAGTCCCTTGCCGCCGAGGGGCTGTTCGCGCCGGAGCGGAAGAAGCCGCTGCCCTTCCTGCCCCAGCTCATCGGTCTCGTCTGCGGGCGTGCCTCCGCCGCCGAGCGGGACGTCCTGGAGAATGCCCGGCACCGCTGGCCCGCCGTCCGCTTCGAGGTGCGCAACGTCCCCGTGCAGGGGGTGCACGCCGTGCCGCAGGTCGTGCAGGCCGTGAAGGAGCTCGACGCGATCGACGACGTGGATGTGATCATCGTCGCGCGTGGCGGCGGCAGCGTGGAGGACCTGCTGCCCTTCTCCGACGAGCAGCTGATCAGGACCGTCGCCGGCTGTCGTACGCCTGTGGTGTCCGCCATCGGACACGAGCCGGACAACCCGCTCCTCGACCACGTCGCCGATCTGCGCGCCTCCACCCCGACCGACGCCGCCAAGAAGGTCGTACCGGACGTCGGGGAGGAGTACGAGCGCGTACGGATGCTGCAGGATCGTGCGCGGCGGTGTGTCGAGGCGTTCATCGAGCGGGAGGAGCGGGGGCTCGCACAGGCCCTCGCCCGGCCGTCGATAGAGGATCCGCACCGGATGATCGACGAACGGGCCGATCATGTGGCGTCGCTCGTCGAGCGGACCCGGCGCTGTCTCGGCCATCACCTCGACCGCGCGGACTCGGAGCTGACGCACACACACGCGCGTGTGGTGGCCCTCTCGCCGGCGGCGACCCTGAAGCGGGGGTACGCGGTGCTGCAGAAGGCCGACGGGCACGTCGTCCGCGACCCCGGCGAGGTCACGGGGGACGAGGTCCTGCGCGCGCGGGTTTCCGAGGGTGAGTTCGTGGTGCGAGTCGATGCATGAGTCACTGCATAGGGTGGGCGAATGACCAGCAAGGTGGATGAGGCGCTCGGGTACGAGCAGGCGCGGGACGAGCTGATCGACGTCGTACGGCGGCTGGAGGCGGGCGGTACGACGCTGGAGGAGTCCCTCGCGCTCTGGGAGCGCGGCGAGGAGCTGGCCAAGGTGTGCCGGCGGTGGCTGGAGGGGGCGCGGGCGCGGCTGGACGCGGCCCTCGCGGAAGAGGAGAAGGCGGAGCAGGGGGAAAACGCCGAGGACACCGAGTAGGCGTAGACGGCGCCGAGACCCGGATTGTGAAGCGGGTCACCACACTCCGGTCATTGTTGAAGATTGAACTTCATTCGCGTACCGTCGCAGACGTCAACCGGTCCCCGGTCCCCGGTCCGCTTCCGGGTCCGACGTACATCTGGAGAAGGTTCACCCATGTCCCTCGTTCTTGACGCCGCCGCCCAGGACCTGCTGTTCCGCGAGGCCCGCACCGCGAACACCTTCACCGACGAGCCGGTGACCGACGAGCAGATCCAGGCGATCTACGACCTGGTCAAGTACGGCCCGACCTCCATGAACCAGTCGCCGCTGCGCGTCACCCTGGTCCGCTCCCCCGAGGCCCGCGAGCGCCTCGTGAGCTACCTGATGGAGGGCAACCAGGCGAAGACGGCCGCCGCCCCGCTGGTCGCGATCCTGTCCGCGGACATCGAGTTCCACGAGGAGCTGCCGCAGCTCTTCCCGCACTACCCCCAGGCGAAGGACTTCTTCGGTGACCGCGGGGTGCGCGAGAACGCCGCCGCGCTGAACGCCGCCCTCCAGGCCGCGTACTTCATCATCGGCGTCCGCGCCGCGGGCCTCGCCGCCGGCCCGATGACCGGCCTCGACTTCGCTGGCGTCCAGAAGGAGTTCCTGGACGACGACCACGCCCCGCTGATGGTCATCAACATCGGCAAGCCGGGCGAGGACGCCTGGTTCCCGCGCTCCCCGCGCCTGGAGTACGAGCAGGTCGTCACCACGGTCTGAGCACTTCAGCGGTCTGGCACTGCCAGCGAGAGGCCCCCGGCATCACACGCCGGGGGCCTCGCTTGCGCCGGGCTCACGTCATCTTCAGCGCCTTGGTCATCTGCGTCAGCTGCTCGAACGAGCCGGTGCCCGCCACCACGGTCGTCGCGCCGTCACCCTTGTGTACCAGCGCGTCGTACCGGCCGCCCGTGTACCGCGTCCACGTCCGGCCGTCGATCTTCTGGGTGGTCCTGGTCGCCTCGGCGCCCTGGCTGGCCTCGTCTATGAACGTCGACGGCTTCTGAGTCGACTGCTCGATCTGGACGTACTCACCGCCAGGGGCCTGGAAGCCCAGATGCCAGGCGTCGAAGTCGTCACCCTGGAAGCGGACGGAGGTCGCCTTCCACTGGGCGGGCAGGCCCTCGGGCGCGGCCACCGGGTAGGACGCCGCGCGGCGCGCCGTGAGCAGCTCGACCCGGTAGTCGACCTTCTTGGTCTCCTGAGGGGAGTCGTCGTGCGGGATGAAGAGGTAGATGACCCCCGCCACGAGCGTGATCAGGCCCATCGAAAGGATCATGTCCCGGGCCGTCTTCTGCTTACCGTTCGAACCTGCCACGCCCCTATCGTCGCAGGTGCCCTGGTCCGCTCATCCGTGGGGCCCCCTGCTCATTTTGTCCCTCTGGAGATAGAGTCGGGCCCATACCCTCATCCGGCCGTCGTCGTATCAGAAAGGTGCGCTCCGATGACCGAGCATCATCATCTGCCGTCCGAGCTCGAAGTTCCCTCCGAGGCCCCCGACCGCAACCTGGCCCTGGAGCTCGTCAGGGTCACCGAAGCCGCGGCGATGGCCGCGGGCCGCTGGGTCGGGCGCGGCGACAAGAACGGCGCCGACGGTGCCGCGGTGCGTGCCATGCGGACCCTCGTCCACACCGTGTCGATGAACGGCGTCGTCGTCATCGGCGAGGGCGAGAAGGACGAGGCGCCGATGCTCTTCAACGGGGAGCGGGTCGGAGACGGGACCGGGCCGGAGTGCGACATCGCCGTCGACCCGATCGACGGCACCACGCTGACCGCGAAGGGCATGACGAACGCGATCGCCGTCCTCGCGGCCGCCGACCGCGGCTCGATGTTCGACCCGTCCGCCGTCTTCTACATGGACAAGCTGGTCACCGGACCCGAGGCCGCCGACTTCGTCGACATCAACGCGCCCGTCTCGGTCAACATCCGCCGGGTCGCCAAGGCAAAGCGGTCCACTCCCGAGGACGTCACCGTCGTCATCCTGGACCGGCCCCGGCACGAGGGGATCATCAACGAGATCCGGGAGACCGGCGCGCGCATCAAGCTGATCTCCGACGGCGACGTCGCCGGGTCGATCCTGGCGCTGCGCGAGAGCACCGGCGTCGATCTGCTGCTCGGCATCGGCGGCACGCCGGAGGGCATCATCTCGGCCTGTGCCGTGAAGTGCCTGGGCGGCACGATCCAGGGCAAGCTGTGGCCGAAGGACGACGAGGAGCGGCAGCGGGCGATCGACGCGGGGCACGATCTGGACCGGGTGCTGATGACGGACGACCTGGTGTCCGGAGAGAATGTCTTCTTCGTGGCGACCGGTATCACTGACGGCGAGTTGCTTCGGGGCGTGCGGTATCGGTCGGAGACGGCGACGACCGACTCGATTGTCATGCGGTCCAAGTCGGGGACGGTGCGGCGGATCAACTCCGAGCATCGGTTGAGCAAGCTGCGGGCGTACAGCGCGATCGACTTCGACCGCGCGAAATAGGGCGCCGCATCTCCAAAAGTCAGCCAAAGTCAGCCCGCATCTCCAAAAGTCAGGGCGCCCCCGGTGCGGAGGGGGCGCCCCTGACTTGCGTGCTGGGCCGGTCAGCCGGCTGCCGCTATACGGCCCGCCGACCTCGCCGCCTTCTTCAGTTCCAGGTCGCGGCGGCGGCGCCTCGCCAGGACGACGCGGCGTTCGGCGGCGGTGAGGCCGCCCCAGACGCCGTACGGCTCAGGTTGCAGCAACGCGTGCTCGCGGCACTCGACCATGACCGGACAGCGGGCGCAGACACGCTTCGCGGCCTCCTCGCGGGAGAGCCGGGCGGCGGTGGGTTCCTTGGAGGGTGCGAAGAACAGGCCGGCCTCGTCGCGCCGGCACACCGCCTCGGTGTGCCAGGGGGCGTCTTGGTCCCTGTCCCGCACTGGCACCCGCTGGGCCGGAACGGCAGCTACCTGCAGGGACGAATGCGGCGGTTGCAGCACGGTCTACTCCTGACGACGGCTTCGCGAGCGAGAGACGATGCAGCAAGGCCTACCCGCTGTGCGCGCGCCTATGCACTGAGTTCCGAACCGCTGGCCCCCGCTGCTTCCGCCTGCCCTCGTACGTGATCCGAGGGTCGATCACTTTGCTTCCCACCCGGCGGAATTCACAACCGTCAACGATCCAGATGTTTGCGCAAACTCTTGTCGACCTTGCGCTGCACGCGATCGAGGATGTCCGCGACGAGCTTGCCGCGCTTGGGCCTGCCCTCGATGTTGCCCAGCACGGCCCAGCCGTCCACATAGACGACGGGGGCGTCGGGCTCGGCCGAATCGAGCGTGTCCACCTCGAAGTTGCCGAGGACACCGCCGCCGGTGCCGCGCAGCGAGACGTTCTCCGGGACGCGGACCTCGACGTTGCCGAAGACCGAGATCGCCTTGATGACGACCTGCCGGTACTCGAAGATCGCCTCGCTGAGGTCGATCTCGACGCTGCCGAAGACCGCGTAGGCGTGGATACGGCGGCCCGCGCGCCAGCGGCCCTTGCGGACGGCGCTGCTGAACACCGCGACCACGTTGTCGTCCGGGTCGGTGGGTATCGCGTCCGTGGGGCGGTTGGGGGCGAGGGTGTAGCCGGGGGTGGCGCGGCGCTCGTGCGCGGCCGGCAGGTCCCGTATGAAGACCTCGAGCTCGCCGACCGTCTTGGCGTTCAGCACCCCCTCCACGCGCTCGGCGTGCTCGTCGGCGGTGAGGCGGCCCTCGGCGAGGGCCTCGCGCAGGAGGTCGGCGATGCGGTCACGCTCGGCGTCCGAGGCGCGCAGCTCGGCGACGGGCGGTGCGGTCTGCTGCTGATCCCGCGCTTCGGCGCGCTTCTGAAGGTCCACGGCAGCAGCGTACCGAAACGCGATAGATCGCGACTAGGCCTGTGGGCAACCAACTGAGGACTACCTCACAAGTTCATTGTCGGAGGCAGGTCCTACGCTGGTGGGCGCCCGCCAGTGTCGGCGGGCCGCCGTCTGTCGAGTGAGGAATGGGCGACATGCCGAGTAGTTCCCCCCCACCCAACCCTGCGTTCGCGTACACCGATCTGCTCCCCATGGGAGAGGACACCACCCCCTACCGGCTGGTGACCGCCGAGGGTGTCTCCACCTTCGAGGCCGACGGGCGGACGTTCCTCAAGGTGGAGCCGGAGGCGCTGCGCAAGCTGGCCGAGGAGGCCATCCACGACATCCAGCACTACCTGCGCCCGGCCCACCTGGCGCAGCTGCGCCGCATCATCGACGACCCCGAGGCGTCGGGCAACGACAAGTTCGTGGCGCTGGACCTCCTGAAGAACGCGAACATCGCGGCGGCGGGCGTGCTGCCGATGTGCCAGGACACCGGCACGGCCATCGTCATGGGCAAGCGCGGGCAGAACGTGCTGACCGAGGGCGGCGACGAGGAAGCGCTGAGCCGCGGCATCTACGACGCCTACCTGAACCTGAACCTGCGCTACTCGCAGATGGCTCCGCTCACCATGTGGGAGGAGAAGAACACCGGCTCCAACCTCCCCGCCCAGATCGAGCTGTACGCCACCGACGGCGGCGCCTACAAGTTCCTGTTCATGGCGAAGGGCGGCGGCTCCGCCAACAAGTCCTTCCTCTACCAGGAGACCAAGGCGGTCCTGAACGAGGCCTCCATGATGAAGTTCCTGGAGGAGAAGATCCGTTCGCTGGGCACGGCCGCCTGTCCGCCGTACCACCTGGCGATCGTCGTCGGCGGTACGTCCGCCGAGTACGCGCTGAAGACCGCCAAGTACGCCTCCGCGCACTACCTGGACGAGATCCCGGCCGAGGGCTCGCCGCTCGGCCACGGCTTCCGGGACGAGGAGCTGGAGGAGAAGGTCTTCGAGCTGACGCAGAAGATCGGGATCGGGGCGCAGTTCGGCGGCAAGTACTTCTGCCACGACGTGCGCGTGGTCCGGCTTCCCCGCCACGGCGCGTCCTGCCCGGTCGCCATCGCGGTGTCCTGCTCCGCCGACCGCCAGGCCGTCGCGAAGATCACGGCCGAGGGCGTCTTCCTGGAGCAGCTGGAGACGGACCCGGCGCGGTTCCTGCCGGAGACGACGGACGAGCACCTGGACGAGGCCGGGGACGTCGTGAAGATCGACCTGAACCAGCCGATGGACGACATCCTCGCCGAGCTGACCAAGTACCCGGTCAAGACCCGCCTCTCGCTGACCGGCCCGCTGGTAGTGGCCCGCGACATCGCGCACGCCAAGATCAAGGAGCGGCTGGACGCGGGCGAGGAGATGCCGCAGTACCTGAAGGACCACCCGGTGTACTACGCGGGCCCGGCGAAGACGCCCGAGGGCTACGCGTCCGGATCCTTCGGCCCGACCACCGCCGGCCGCATGGACTCCTACGTCGAGCAGTTCCAGGCGGCGGGCGGCTCCAAGGTGATGCTGGCCAAGGGCAACCGCAGCAAGCAGGTCACGGACGCGTGCGCGTCGCACGGCGGCTTCTACCTGGGCTCCATCGGCGGCCCGGCCGCGCGCCTCGCCCAGGACTGCATCAAGAAGGTCGAGGTCGTCGAGTACGAGGAGCTCGGTATGGAGGCCGTGTGGAAGATCGAGGTCGAGGACTTCCCGGCGTTCATCGTGGTCGACGACAAGGGCAGCGACTTCTTCCAGGATCCTGCGCCCGCGCCGACGTTCACGAGCATTCCGGTACGGGGGCCTGGCCTGACCTGACCTGTTCACCCACCCGGTGACTCCAGCCGATACCCCCGCCCTCGCACCGTGGTGATCCTCGAGGCCCCCAGCTTGCGGCGGAGGTAACGGACGTAGACGTCGACGACGTTGGAGCCCTCCGACGCCTCGTACCCCCAGACATCGGAGAGCAGATCCTCCCGGCTGAGGACGCTTCCGACGTTACGCATGAGGTGTTCCAGGAGCGCAGCCTCTCTTGCGCTGAGCTGGATGATCCGGCCGTCGACGTAGGCCTGGTGGGTTCGGCTCTCCAGGGCGATGCCGGCCCGGCGCAGTACGGAGCTGTCGGTCTCGCGCAGACGGAGACGGAGGCGGACCCGGGCGAGGAATTCGGCGAAGCTGAAGGGCTTGGTCATGTAGTCGTCGGCACCGCCCTCCAGGCCGGTCACCGTGTCGGCGACGGTGTCCCGGGCCGTGAGGATGATGACCGGGAGCGCGCTGGACGCGGCGCGGAGGCGGGAGATGACGGTGAAGCCGTTCTCGCCGGGCAGTCCGATGTCCAGGACCATCAGGTCGTACCGGCCCGACATGGCCGCGCGCCGGGCCGACTCCCCGTCGGTGACGACGGTGGTGGGAAAGCCGTTGGCGCCAAAGCGCTCTGACAGGTAGGAGGCTATGTGTGCCTCGTCCTCGGCGATGAGGAGGTGGCGGCGGTTCTGCCTGTACTGGTTCATGGCGTCTGTCTCGGGTTCTTCGGGCTCTTCTTGGTCTTGGGGTCCGCGGGGTCCGCTCGCGGGATGCGCAGAGTGAATGTCGCTCCCTGGCCGGGAGCGCTGTCCACCTCGATCCGTCCGTGGTGCGCCTCGGCTATGGCCTTGACGATGGCGAGCCCGAGTCCCGCCCCGGTCCTGCCCCGGCTTTCCTCGGCCCGCGTGAATCGCTCGAAGATGCGCCGCTGATCGGCGAGTGGGATGCCATGGCCGGTGTCCTTGACCCACAGTTCGACCGCGTCGGCCTCGGCCCGTCCGCCGATCCAGATCCGGGCGTGCTCGGCAGTGTGCTGGGCGGCGTTCTGGGCCAGTTGGATCATGGCCTGGGTGAGGAGCTGGCGGTCGGCGTGGAGGGTGTCGCGGTGCGGGTCCTCCACGAAGTCGAGGAGCCAGCGGCGCTCGGCCAGCGCGGCTGCCTTCACGTACACCTCCTCGATCAGTTCGGAGAGGCTGAGGTCCTCGGGGCGCAGGGCGTCCGGGCGGCGTGCCTTGGCCAGCATGAGGAGCTCTTCCGCCATACGGTGCATGCGGTGCAGTTCGTCGGTGACGACCGCGACCGTCCGGGAGCGGGCGGCGGGGTCGTCGGAGAGCGTCTCCAACTGGCTGAGCGCGATGGTGACGGGGGTGCGCAGTTCGTGGCCCACGTCGTTCATGAACTGCCGTTTGGTGCTGGAGGCGTCGTCGAGCCGGTCGAGCATGTCGTTGAAGGTGGTCGCCAACTGCCCGATCTCGTCCCGGTCCTGGACGGGGATGCGGCGGGTGATGTCCGATTCGTGGATGGAGCGGGCCGTGTCCCGCAGGATGCGCAGTGGTGCGACGATGCGGGTGGAGAAGATCCAGCCGACACACGCGGAGAGCAGCACGGCGCCGAGTCCGAGGTAGATCTGGGTGCGGATCGACTCGTTGATGTGCCCGCGTTCCTGCTGGGTGAAGGTCGCGATGACGAGCACACCTCGCGCGGGGTCGTCCGCCACCGCGACGGGTACGGCCACGTATCTGACGGATCCCGCCGCGCTGTGCGCGTCCGCGTAGGAGGGGGTGCGGACCGCGGCGGCCCGGGCCATCAGCGCTCGGTCGATGTCCAGGCGGGCCGGCGGCTCCTCGGCGGAGCGGCGGAACGGTCTGCCGTCGACCAGGGTGATCAGCGTCTGGCCGTGCTCCGGTATGTGGCCCTGGAGGTAGGACAGGAACAGTGCACGCACTCCGCCGGGGACCGGCCCCGCACCGCCCGCGCTCTCGGTCGCGAAGGAGCGGAACGCGTCGACGTCGTGGGCGAGTTCGCGATCGACGCGTTCATTGAGGCGAGCGGTGAGGATGAACGATTCCGCGCCGGTGATGCTCGCCAGGGTCAGCCCGACGAGCATCAGCATCCGCCCGAGCAGACGGGCGCGGATCGACCGGAGCGGGTGGTGCCCGAATATGCCGGCGGACCGCTTCGCCGGTGCGAGGTCAGTCATCACCACCGGCGCCATCGTCGTCTGCGTCGTCACTCCCGTCGTCCCCTGGGGGACTCGGCGTCGGGGAGGTGGCCGACGTCCCGGGACTGCTGGTGGGCGTCGGATCGTCGGCGGACACCACCCCGGCGGGGGCGGCGGACTTCGGTGCCACGGGCTGGGCCACGGCCGTCGGGGCGGAGTCGGTGCCGTCGTCCGGCTCCCCGCTGGTGAGCCAGGTGCCCCACGGGGTGACACCGCCGGCGCAGTTGGTGGAGGTGCCGGCGATGGCGACCCACTCGCGCACCGAGTCCTCGGACACCTCGACGACGGTGCAGCCGCCGGCCGCCGCCGGGTCGTAGACCAGGCCGTCCAGGTGCGGCACGGGGTCGCCGGCGTCGGTCAGCGGATCGTCGATCTCGTGGTTGTTCACCAACAGGGTGACGGCGGCGTCATCGTCGTCATCGCCGCCGCTGCCGGCCGCGAACGCGCCCGTGCCGTCGTGGTTGCTCGGGGTCGTCTGCCCGGACTCCAGGGTGGTGACGCCGGTGCGGGTCAGGATCCGGTAGGTGAAGCCCTCGGGCAGGGCGAGCACGCCCTTCGGGTCCGGGACCAGCGGGCCGTAGCCGGCGACGCCACCCGTCGCGCCGGTGTCCGCGACGGCACCCGGCGCCGACAGCAGTGCCTCGACACTGCCGATGAGCATGACCCCGGCGCCGGCCAGCGCTGATCGGCTCAGCATTTCCCTGCGGTTGAGCGGCATCTTGTCTCCCGGATGAGCGGAGTGATGAGCGGTGTCGGTCGGCCGGTGGGGGTCGGCACGCCGCCATGCTGGCCAGCCGGGACGAACCTCAGCGGAAGGCAAGGAGAAGTCGTGAATTTGCCTCTCTCATGTTTCTCATCCGGGCGAACCGGACGGTCCGCAGGAACATCCGCACCCTCCCGATCGCTGTACCTGGCATGAGCGACTACCGCATCGAGCACGACTCCATGGGCGAGGTACGCGTCCCGGCGGACGCCAAGTGGCGTGCGCAGACCCAGCGAGCCGTGGAGAACTTCCCCATCTCCGGTCAGCGCGTCGAGCGCGCCCACATCGAGGCACTCGCCCGGATCAAGGGGGCGGCGGCGAAGGTCAACGCACAACTCGGCGTGCTCGACAAGGACATCGCCGAGGCCATCCAGGAGGCGGCGGCCGAGGTCGCCGAGGGGCGGTGGGACGAGCACTTCCCCGTGGACGTGTTCCAGACCGGGTCCGGGACCTCGTCCAACATGAACACCAACGAGGTCATCGCCACCCTCGCCACCGAGCGGCTGGGGCGGGACGTGCACCCCAACGACCACGTCAACGCCTCGCAGTCGTCCAACGACGTCTTCCCGTCCTCCATCCACATCGCGGCCACGGCCGCCGTCACCCGGGACCTCGTCCCGGCGCTGGAGCACCTCGCGGGGTCACTGGAGCGCAAGGCCGAGGAGTTCACGGACGTCGTGAAGTCGGGGCGGACCCATCTCATGGACGCCACCCCGGTGACCCTGGGGCAGGAGTTCGGCGGGTACGCGGCCCAGGTCCGCTACGGCATCGAGCGGCTCCACGCCTCCCTCCCCCGCCTCGCCGAACTGCCCCTGGGCGGTACGGCCGTCGGCACCGGCATCAACACCCCGCCCGGCTTCTCCGCCGCCGTCATCGGCGAAGTCGCCCGCGTCACCGGGCTGCGGCTCACCGAGGCGCGCGACCACTTCGAGGCGCAGGGCGCCCGGGACGGGATCGTCGAGACCAGCGGACAGCTGCGGACCATCGCGGTCGGACTGACGAAGATCGCCAACGATCTGCGGTGGATGGCCTCCGGCCCCAGGACCGGGCTCGCCGAGATCAGCCTCCCCGACCTCCAGCCCGGTTCCTCGATCATGCCCGGCAAGGTCAACCCGGTCGTCCCGGAAGCCGTCCTCATGGTGTCCGCGCAGGTCATCGGCAACGACGCCACCGTCACCACGGCCGGCGCCGCCGGCAACTTCGAGCTCAACGTCATGCTGCCGGTCATCGCCAAGAACGTGCTCGAGTCCGTCCGGCTGCTCGCCAACGTCACCCGGCTGCTCGCCGACCGGACCGTCGACGGGATCGTCGCCCACCGGGAGCGGGCCCGCGAGTACGCCGAGTCGTCGCCCTCCGTCGTGACGCCGCTCAACAAGTACATCGGGTACGAGGAGGCCGCGAAGGTCGCCAAGAAGGCGCTGGCCGAACGGAAGACGATCCGCCAGGTCGTCGTGGAAGGCGGCTATGTCGAGCGCGGCGACCTCACCGTCGAGCAGCTCGACGAGGCGCTGGATGTCCTGCGGATGACGCACCCGTGACCGATAGCGGACTCATGACGCCCCCGGCGTGAACCGTGACGCGCGCCGCAGCGTCGTATGCCTACGGCACCTAATATCTGTTCATGGCGGACGGTGGAGCGGTGAGAGCCGAAGTGGAAGCAGGCGGGTCGGCGGTGTTCTGGGCGCCCGGGAGTCAGATCCTGTGGCGTTACCGGGAGAACGGTGGCGCGCGCTTCCACATCGCGCGTCCGGTCACCGTCGTCCGGGACGACAGTGAGGTGCTCGCCGTGTGGATGGCTCCCGGCACCGAGTGTGTGAAGCCCGTGCTCGCCGACGGCACTCCCGTGCACGTCGAGCCGCTGGAGACCCGTTACACCAAGCCGCGGACCGTGCAGCGCGACCGGTGGTTCGGGACAGGCGTGCTGAAGCTCGCGCGGCCCGGTGAGCCGTGGTCGGTGTGGTTGTTCTGGGAACCGGGCTGGCAGTTCAAGAACTGGTATGTCAATCTCGAGGAGCCCCTGGCCCGTTGGGACGGGGGCGTCGACTCCGAGGACCACTTCCTCGACATCACCGTCGACCCGGACCGCAGTTGGCACTGGCGGGACGAGGACGAGTTCGCGCAGGCCCAGCGGGACGGCCTGATGAACGCTCAACTGGCCCGGAAGGTAAGGGAGGCGGGCCGATCCGCGGTGGACGTGATCCGCGGCTGGGGGCCGCCGTTCTCGGACGGCTGGCAGCACTGGCGCCCGGATCCGTCCTGGGTGGTACCGCCCCTGCCGGAAGACTGGGATCGTACGCCCGCGCATATGTCCTCGTGAGACCCTTGCTGCGCCCCGGGGCAGGAAACGTAGGATCGTCCTCCGCAAGGATGCGCAGTGGCAACTACGGGAACGCGCGCTGGGCTTGATCGATCGTCACCGAGGGGCGGCAGGACGTGAGCGAGGGGTACGAGGGCAACACCGGGACGGACCGTGAACGGTCCGTGGGCGGCACAGGAACAGCCTCTGACCACGCGGGAAATTCGTTCCTGGGACACGTATTCCGGGTATCGGGTCTTCGGCGGGACCAACTGCGCGCGCGGCGCGCAGCCCCGGACGACGGATGGATTCGACACGCGTGACGGAGCAGCCGACCTCCTTCGAGCGCCCCCAGACGGGCGCCGACCCCGCGGATCCCCGCGGGGCGCTCGTGCGTACCTCGACTCCGCCCGCCCCGTACGACGGTGCCGGTACGCCTGCGCCGGGCGCGTGCGCCGGCGCTTTACCGCCACAGGCGCGCGCCGGCGAGACACCGCCTTCCGGGCCCGGAACGACGACGCCGGGTCCGACGACGCCCAGCGCGGCGACACCCAGCACCACGACATCGAGCGGTAAGGACACCAGACCCGTCGGTACCGACCCCGAGCACTCCCAGCCCGCCGCCGCCGCGGAGCCCGCCACCCACCGTCCGCGGCCCGTCCCCGAGACCATCCCGGCCCAGCCGGGCACCGAGCAGGACCGGTCGTCCCAGGACGGCGCCGGCGGCCCGGAGCGCCGTAGCGGACAGGGGCTGCCGCCCGGCCGGCCCACGCCGATGCGGCGGGACGGGGACCGGCTGCGGTTCGTGGGCGCCGCGACCCGGCGGATCGCCCGGGGCATCGACCTCGACGAGATCGTGATGGGGCTGTGCCGGGCCACCGTGCCGACCTTCTCGGACGCGATCCTCGTCTATCTGCGCGACCCGCTGCCGGTCGGCGACGAGCGGCCCGTCGGTCCGCTCGTGCTGCGACTGCGGCGCACCGACCGGCTGCGTCCGATCGGGGACGGGACGGAGGAGCGGGACACCGACGGCGGGTTCACCTCCCCGTTCCAGCCGGAGCCGGCGGAGATCTCGGACCTCGACACGGTCGGCACCGAGCTGTGCGAGGTACGGCCCGGCAGCGCGCTCGCCGAGGTGCTGCGCGGGGTGCGTCCCGTCTTCACGGACACGCCGGCCGCGCACGCCGCGCTGCCCGAACTCCTGGGCGAGGGTGGCGAATTCGTCGTACCGAGCGGGCAGCGCGCCATCCTGGCCCCGCTGCGCGGCCGACGCCGGGTGATCGGGGCCGCGCTGTTCCTGCGCCGCCCGGACCGCCTGGCCTTCGAGCCCGACGACCTGCTCGTCGCCGCCCAGCTCGCCACACACAGCGCGCTCGGCATCGACAAGGCGGTGCTGTACGGCCGCGAGGCGTACATCGCCGACGAGCTCCAGCGCACCATGCTGCCCGAGACCCTGCCCCGGCCCACGGGCGTACGGCTGGCCTCCCGCTATCTGCCCGCCGCCGAGACCGCGCGGGTCGGCGGCGACTGGTACGACGCCATCCCGCTGCCCGGCAGCCGTGTGGCGCTGGTGGTGGGCGATGTCATGGGGCACTCCATGACGTCCGCCGCGATCATGGGGCAGCTCCGGACGACCGCGCAGACGCTCGCCGGCCTCGACCTGCCGCCGCAGGAGGTGCTGCACCACCTCGACGAGCAGGCCCAGCGCCTCGGCACCGACCGCATGGCGACCTGCCTGTACGCCGTCTACGACCCGGTCTCGCACCGCATCACCATCGCCAACGCCGGCCATCCCCCGCCGGTCCTGCTGCACCTGGGCGGCGAGGCCGAGGTGCTGCGGGTGCCGCCGGGCGCGCCGATCGGTGTCGGCGGCGTCGACTTCGAAGCCGTGGAGCTGGACGCGCCCGCCGGGGCCACCCTGCTCCTCTACACGGACGGGCTGGTCGAGTCGCGGCTGCGGGACGTGTGGACCGGGATAGAGCAGCTGCGCGAGAAGCTGGAAGCGACCGCACGGCTGACCGGTCCCGATCATCCGCCGCCGCTGGAAGCGCTCTGCGACGAGGTCCTCGACATGCTCGGCCCGGGCGACCGGGACGACGACATCGCGCTGCTCGCCGCCCGCTTCGACGGGATCGCGCCGAGTGACGTGGCGTACTGGTTCCTGGAGCCGGAGGACGCGGCGCCCGGCCGGGCGCGGCGGCTGGCGCGGCGGGCGCTGTCCCGCTGGGGCATGGAGGAGCTCACCGACTCCGTGGAGCTGCTGGTGAGCGAGGTCGTGACGAACGCGGTCCGGTACGCGTCGCGGCCGATCACGTTGCGATTGCTGCGGACCGACGTGCTGCGGTGCGAAGTCGGCGACGACGTGCCGCAGTTGCCGCGGCTGCGGCAGGCTCGGGCTACGGATGAGGGCGGGCGTGGGTTGTATTTGGTGAATCGGCTGGCTCGGCGGTGGGGGGCCACTCGGTTGAGTACCGGGAAGGTGGTTTGGTTCGAGCTGAATCGGACTTAAGAAGCCATCCGCTTCCGAATATGACACGCGGCGACAACAAGGCCTCCTGGTACTGCTCGGGTGGGATGGGTACCCGAGCTACCAGGAGGTCCTGCCGTTGCGCCGCGACCGGTTACCGAACCAGAGTGATCAGGTTCGATGCACGATCCGACGCCGGACGTTGAGGATCAAGTCTGCTGACCGGCGAGCCGATTGGCAGCCGTGCGGCGTTCGGGCTGGAGAGGATCAACCAGGACGCCAGCGCCCTTGCCGGGGGTGTAGGTCCAGCCGCGAATCTTCTCCGCGACCCGAGTGAGCCGCTCGTCGCCCGGGGGGACGTCGATGTAGAACAACGACTCATTTGGCCTGCTGTCGTCTCCGCCCCAGCGAACCACTCCCTCGCACTCGGCGAGGATGTCCCGGATCACCAACTCCTCCATGGGATAGAAGCCGCCGCGGGCCCCGGGGGGGTAGGAGTCGGGCCGAATCTGCACCGCCGTCCCGGAGGACAGGTTGGTCTCCGCCAGCCCCTTCCGCACGGAGCCAGGCTTGCGCCAGCCGACGGCCTCGCCCTTGCGGAGAGCGTCGATCTCGTAGTGGAAGCGGGTGACCACATGGACGAGGACTGTCTCTACTTCGCCCATGCGCACCTGGAAGTCCAGCGGAGTACCCGGTGCGGGGCGAGTGTAGATATTGCCGCGGTCGTCAACGACCTTCTCCATCTCCCAGCCGTTCTTCGACTGGATTCCGCTCAAAACGCGCGCTTCTCGCGCCCGTGCCTTCTCCTGCGCTCTGCGGACCGCTCTACGGAGTGCCTCCGGGTCAGGGTCCGTGCCTGCCGCGTATCCAGGTGTGGCGAGCAGTTGTGATCCGAGCGTGGCACCTGCGGTGATGAACAGGGCACGACGTAGAACGGTGCGCCGTGGCAGGTTTGCCGTCACTTGATTTCCTCCTTGCGTCGGGCGATCACGAATCCGGTGAGAGCTACAGCGCATATTCCCAACACGGATACTGCTGGGTTGAGGTACGAGGGGATGACTGCTTCGACTACATGTCCGTCACTTGTGCGGCATCCGAAGTGCAGCGGGATGAACGAGGGAGCGTAACCGGTGAGGTGACTCGTACCGATCGCTTCGTTGCAGGCCCGAGCCTGGTCCGGGTCGTCGAAGAAGAAGAGGTGCAGTATCCCCCAGGTGTACATGCCGACCGTTGCGGCCCACGCGAGGAAGGCAGCAGGCTTGACGGTCGCCGCCGTTGTTCTGGTGGTCCTGGCACGGATCAACAGCCTGATCCCGTACAGGGTGAGCCATGGGGTGGCGATGAGGCCGGCCAGGGACAGCAGGAGCACGGCGGTGGGGTCGTGACCCGCGTACGGTTGGTCCCCTGACAGCATACTTTTCGCTTTCTGTTGCAGTCCGGTTATGAGTGCCGGGAGATCGAGTTGTACTTCTCCATTACGTAGTACAGCCCCATCCTCTTCTTCGCCTCGGTGAACGCGGGCTCGTCAGGGCCCTGGTAGCGGCGCAGGATGTCATAGATCTCAAGGTCGTTGTAGTTCAGACGCGGAGACCTCATCGCAGCCGAGTCGTCGTCTCCGCCGGGCTTCCCGTCGATGTCCCACATGTGGATCATGGCGACGCTGGTGAGCGCGAACTCTTCGTCGTCGTATGCCTTTTTCCAGATGGAGTACTTGTCGGCGTCCTTGGAGACATCGAGAATCGGCCGCCCGGTCACGTAGCCCTTGCTGAGACAGTGGTTCCAGGCACCGACAAGAGTGACGGCTCTCTGCTTGGCGATCCCCGTGGACGTGTCCCTGATGAACTGGCCCGTCGTGTTGTACGCGAGGATCACAGCTTCCCAGGCAGCTTCGTCAAGCGGTTCGATGTGCCGCATCTCCCAGTACGCCGACGTCTGGATCAGCGCTTTGCGCATGTTGTACTTGTTCGACAGATTCGTGATGACTTCGTCGTGATCCACCACGGTCGACTGGAAGCACTTCCAGTGCTGATAGCTCCTGGTACCGCCGTCGAGCGGATAGCCGAGGGATTCCATGTACTTGCCGACGTCGGTCATCATCGCCGTGATCACCGACGAGTCGAGGCGGACGTCGGGTTTCATGGCGCGCGGCGGGTTGAAGGAACCCTGGCCGCTGTCGCGGCCGGAGGCGATGTTGTTGTCGATCTCTATCGCTCCGGATCCGGAGCCGACCCAACGGGTGACGATCTGGTCGTAGGCCCAGTCGGTCGGCAGCGGGTAGCCGAAGTTGCCGGAGAAGCCGGACGACATGTCGGAGACGAACGACGCGGTGGAGTGGCCTGCTTCGGCGACGCGCGTACACACGTTGCGCGGACCGTACACACCGATCGCATACCGGTTGCCGTCGTCGGCTATCGCGTCCTGGATGCCCTTGAAGTGGGGCAGGACGCTTGAGGTGATGTCCTGGTCGAGGGCGTCGAAGTCCACGGCGAAGAAGATCCGCGTGCCCGCCTTGAAGCCGTGGTCCAGCGCCGCGTTGACAGCGGCCTGCCCGGCGGTCCGACCGGCGATGTAGTTGAAGTCGGCGGCGTCACGGCCGAACGTCTGGTAGATCGGGAAGCAGCGCAGGCCGTTCTGGGCGATGGTCTGCAGCTCGCCCTCCTGGATCGCCTTCTCGAAAGGTTGGCCTCCAGTGGGGTTTGTGAGGTAGCGCCCGACGTACTTGATGCCCTCGGCCTTCAGCGCGGCGGCGCGGTCCGGTGTGATCCTCGTGACGCCATCGCACGCCTCGCCCTTGCGGGACTGGTCGCCGTAGGAGACCAAGAGGGAGGCCCAAGTCGAGAAGTTCCCGGTACCGGTGACGGGGAGTTTCACGAACGACTGGAAGGCGGAGACGGCCGAGGCGAGGGCACTGGTGAAGGTGGAAGTGAAGGCCACGGGCCGCTGGTTGAGGACCATGCCGGCGGAGAACAGTTGAACCCACGGGCCGGAGTCGCCGGTGGCTACGGTGTGGCTCTTCAGTCCGCTCTGGGTACCCGGGCCGAAGACGCCGTTGGCCGTGCCGTCGGCCATGCCGATCTCATACTGGACGGCAAAGAGCATGGACTTGGCAACGTCACGCGAATGGTTTCCGTCGGCCGGGATGATGAAGAAATCTCTTCGGTTGACGTACTGCCCGTTCAGCCATCTCTGCACGGCTCGGATGGTCTCCGTGCCGCCGTTGACGGTGACGTAGGCGTCCATGTTGAGCAGGCCCTTGAACACCTTCGGCACCAGGTTGCCGCCGGGGTAGACGAAGTCCACGCCCATGTTCTGCTTCAGCTTTGTGATCGAAGCCACCACACGGGAGTTGTAAGTCCCGTCGATATCACCGCCGTCGTAGCCCTTGCAATAAAGAGCGGACTGGATGATCTTGGCGAAGTTCTGGGACGGCACCGTGCCGCTGTTGAGGGCCGGATACTTCGACGTGAGCGTGGACAGCGTGGTGGGGCCGAACGTGTCCGACAGGCTCGTGATGCCGAGTTCGTACTGAAGGGCGCGCGTGAGGGCGAACATCATCGGCCAGCCTGTCACCCCGGTTTCGGGGATTCGGTCGATGCCGAGCTTTCCTCCGTAGGCGCCATTGATGAACTGCTGTGCTTTGCGGACCATCTCATCAGCCATGTGAGGGCTCCTGTCAGTCGCGGTCAGGCGGAGTCTGTACAGCGTCCGACGCGGCGGAGAGAGGCACATATAGTCGGATGAGCGTGCATCGGTTGCCGAAATCGCGGCATGCCGATATACCCCCATGACGACGGCGTCTCCCCGGTCGCTGGTCGGGGCCTGTGCACCGGCGGCTGGGTGGGAGCGGCCGGAGCGGATGATCACTTTATGCACTGCATGGAGGAACAGGCCAGGAAGAATTTTTGGCCGAGCGAGTTGTGGCGCGAAAGCACCCGCGACTGAAGTTCCGGTGCACGGAGATCAGTCGCGGAGACCAGCTGTTATCTGTATGGCTACGTGAAACAAGGATGGAGGTTCGGCATTTCGGACGAGAGAACGGCCGATTCTTATCTTCGGTTCATACCGGCCGGCCTGAAACTCAAAGAGTTCCATCCGAGGATGTAGCGGACATGCGGGCCGCCGAAGCAGCCGGAAACGTGACCAGTTGGCGTTGGCGAGGGAGAAAAACCGGCGGGTCTGGGCGACGAGTTGGGCGCAGACAGGCTGTCGTGCCGGGGCGCTGATCACATCGCTCCATGGCCGGCGCCGGCCAGGCCGGAGGGTGCGGCGCCGTCCAATTGGTGACGAGTTGGGCGCCGGCTGAGAACAGCCCGCAGCGGAGCCGTCAGGGCTCCCACAGCCGGGGTTTGCCGGTCAGGGCGAGATCGGCATCCAGTTCGGGCCCTGGTCATGGACACCTCGTCGCCACGTGCAACTTGACGTCCGCCGAGGCATCGAAGGTTGTTCCAACCTTTGGCTCCTGATGGCATACACGCCAGTTCGCCAAAGGTTTGGGGGACACTTCTTTAGTCGGCGCACCGACCTTGAACAGATTCACCCGATTCGGATAGTAGCCGGCGATAAGTGCCTTTTCAAGAGCCTCCTGAACTCGACTTCCGGAGAGGTCTGGAACCTTGGGTACTGGGATCGTGGCACCGATTCGAGTCGGACAATCCTCCGTTGCCGGAACAGCGTAGAGGTCCGTCGCCTGCAGCCGGGCAGCCTCTTTCTCGAAACACACAAAGTATTTCCTGGCCTGACCAGGGTAAATGTAGCGACCGAGATTCGTGGCGTCCCTGAGACTGAATCCCTTTCCATCGTCAGCCACCTCCTCCATGGCCGTCAACAACCTCTTCCCCTCCGAGGTCCGCACCACCTTCTTTTTACGGCACCGTCAGGATTTCCGCCAGTGTCGCTACTTTCGCTGCCCGTGCAGGCGGTGACCAATATCGAAGATCCGATAGTCAGG
Organism: Streptomyces sp. NL15-2K; assembly: GCF_030551255.1. Taxonomy (GTDB): domain Bacteria; phylum Actinomycetota; class Actinomycetes; order Streptomycetales; family Streptomycetaceae; genus Streptomyces. Next base: position 7,424,532 of record NZ_CP130630.1, on the reverse strand, counting down.
ACTGAAAGGTGGCACCGCAAGCGCCAAAAACGAGTACAAAGCACCCCAAGACAGAATTTCCAGCGTCCGATAAATTTCAGCCACAAATAGCGGAATACTTCTTTCCGGGATCACTGAGTAGTTACGTTTAGCGCATTCGTTCAATCCAAAGGAGTTCGTGTGAAGTCACTCGCACGCATCGCTATCGTTGGTGCCGTCGCGCCAGCCGCCGTAACGTCCATGTCTACGGCTGCCGTCGCCGAAGACGAATATGTCCTTAGTCACGGGCTTGGAGCCGGGGTCGAGTGGGTGGCGAATGGCGACCACCTCTACATAACCGACAAGATAGCTAACGGGCATTCAGCCATCGGCTTCCTTGAATATGACACCCGGTACTACTACTGGAACCGCAACGGCCAAGGGGCGACGCGGCACGTCAACCTCGATCTCGCGGAGAATAGAGCCATCGCTGTCGGTGCGATGGAGGGCGATTGGGAAGGCACAGCCACTGGCGGCCTCATTGGCGACACTCTCCACGTAAAGAGCACCTCAACTTCCTAGGCTCCGTTTATCTCTGAAGAGGGGCAGCCGGCGTTCCGGCTGCCCCTCTTCAGATGCCTAGTGTCACTGTCGTGCGCCGGGGTCGGGAGGGTCCTCCGGAGCGCCGTCCGCCGGCGGGGATGTCGTCGGTGTCGGCGGCGGGGTCGTTGGCGGCGATGTCGTCGGCGTTGTCGTCGGCGTGTCGGTGGGCGGCTCGGATGTCGAGGGCTCCGAGGTCGGCGGCTCCGATGTCGGCTCCTTCGTCGTCGGATCCTCCGACGGGGTCTGGCTCGGGCGCTGGATGGGTGTCGGCTTTGCGGACGGCTTGACCGCCGCGCCCTGGTCGGTGTCCAGGTCGAACTTGGTGTCCTCGGCCGAGACGCCGAATGTGTACGCCGCCCAGATCTGCGCCGGGAAACCGCCGCCGTTGACTCGGTCCTCGCCGCCCGCCCCGTACATCTTGGTCTGTGCGCTGGTCTTCGCGTCCTCACCGAACAGGCCGACCGAAGTGACCAGGTCGGGCGTGTAGCCGGTGAACCAGGCGGACTTGTTGTCGTCAGAGGTGCCGGTCTTGCCCGCGACCGGTCGGCCGTCACGCTCCGAGTTGTCCCGCACGGCCCTGCGCGCCGTACCATCGTCGACCACTCCGGTCAGCACAGAGGTGACCGTGTCGGCGGCCTCAGGCGTGAGGACCTGGTCGCCGACGGGGTCGGGCATGTCGACCGTGCGGGTGTTGTGCTCGGCCGACTTGAGGATGGTCGGCGTGACCTTCTTGCCGTGGTTGTCGAGAGTGGCGTAGACCCCAGCCATCTGCAGCGGGCTCGCCCCCATGGTGCCGAGGGTCTGCGCGGGCACCGCCTTCAGGTCGGCGGTGTCCATGCCCAGCTTGCTCGCCATGGACAGGACGTGGTCCATGCCGACGTCGACGCCCATCTGCGCGAAGACGGAGTTGATCGACTTGTTCATCGCCGTTTGGACGGTGACGTCGCCGTAGTCCCGGTCGTCCTCGTTCTCCGGGGCGAAGGCGATGTCGCTTCCCTTGACTGGGCGCTTGCTGGTGCCGTCGTAGATCGTGTTCGCGTTGATGGGCTTGTCGTCCTGCGTCTTCGCGTTCTCCTCCAGGGCGGCGGCGAGGATGACCGGCTTGAAGGTTGACGCGGGCTGGTAGTCGGCGCGGGTCGCGTTGCTGAAGTAGTGCTTGAGGTAATCCTCGCCGCCGTACAGGGCGACGATCTTCCCCGTCTTGGGGTCGACGGAGACGGCGCCGGCCTGGACGTTCTCATCGACCGGCCGCTGCTTCGGGTCCAGTTTGCTGGTCAGCTGTGCTTTGACGGCCTTCTCCAGCTGGGCCTGCTTCTTCTTGTCGATGTTCAGGGTGATGGTCCAGCCCTGGTTCTCGACCTGGGCCTCCGCCTCGGACTGTGAGATGCCCTCCTGCTTCATCAGCTGCTGCTCGAGTTGCTGGTTGGCGAGCTTGACCAGGTAGCCCTTCTGGCCGTCCAGACCGGGCGCGCCCTTCGGCTCCTTCGGCACCGGGAACTCCATGGCGTCGCGCTTGGCCTTGTCCAGCCAGCCCTCCTCGACCATGTTGTTCAGGACGTAGTTCCAGCGCTGCGTCACCAGCCGCTTGCCGGTGTCGCTCGCCGCCGACCAGTCGTACTGGCTCGGCGCCTGGAGCAGCGCGGCGAGGTAGGCGCCCTGTTCGACCGTGAGTTTCTCGGCGTCGACGCGGTAGTAGGCCTGGGCGGCGGCCTGGATGCCGTAGGCGCCGCGGCCGTAGTAGCTGGTGTTGATGTAGCCGGCGAGGATGTCGTCCTTGGACTTCTCGCGGTCCACCTTCAACGCGATGACCAGTTCCTTCAGCTTGCGCGTGACGGTCTGGTCCTGGTCGAGGTAGTAGTTCTTGACGTACTGCTGGGTGATCGTCGAACCACCCTGCTTGCCCTTGCCGGACAGCGTGTTGATCAGACCGCGGGCCGTGCCCTTCAGGTCGACGCCGGCGTCCGTGTAGAAGGTCTTGTTCTCCGCCGCGACGAAGGTGTAGCGGACGTCCTTCGGGACCTTGGACAGGTCCACGATCTCGCGGTTGACCTTGCCGTCGCGAGCCAGGACCGTGCCGTCGCTGTACTTGTAGATGTTGCTCTGGCGCTGCGCGGCCTGCGCGGCCGCGTTGCCGTTGGGGACCTCCACCATCAGGTACAGCGCGATGAAGGCGCCGATGCCGAGCAGGCACAGGCCGAAGAACGTGCCGAGGATCTTCCTCCAGGTGAACAGCCTGCGTATGCCGCTCTTCCCGGTCTTGCCGGCCGCGCGAGACGAGCGGCGACGGCTCGTGGGCGCCGCGCGGTGACCGCCGCGCTGGCGCGCTCGTCTCTCTTCCGCTCGTCCCATCAGTCTGTTCGCTCCGCTTCGTTCTCGACAGGTTCCTGGCTCACATCAGCTGAGAAAACTAACACCGCTTGATGTGACAAAGGGTGTTCGATCCGGTCTTTTACGGACGTGACAATCAGCACCCGTCTCCATGGAACCGACCATCGAGAAGGGGTAAGGGTTGCCGGGACGGGGTAAAGTGATATCACTTAGATAGACCGAAGCTGCGCTCGAACAGAACCGGGGGACCTATGTCCACGCACGACTCCACACCCACCACCGACGTGCCCACCGCCGACGTACCCGACATGCCCGCCCCACGCGTGCGGGAGTTCGCCGCGCACAGCATCGGCGGCGGGCTCGCGCTGCTGCTGGGCCTGGCCGGACTGCTGCTCGGCATAGGCATGGTCGTGACCGCCACGGCGGTCGACGCGACCGGCGCCAAGGCCGGCCTGATCATCGGCGGCATCCTGGTCATCCTCGCCGCGGTCCTCGCCATGTGCGGCCTGAACATGGTGGCGCCGGGCGAGGCCCGGGTCGTCCAGCTCTTCGGGCGGTACCGCGGGACGATCCGCGAGGACGGGCTGCGCTGGGTGAACCCCTTCACCTCCCGCGCGAAGATCTCCACCCGCGTCCGCAACCACGAGACCGCCGTACTGAAGGTCAACGACGCCTACGGCAACCCGATCGAGCTCGCCGCGGTCGTGGTGTGGAAGGTCGAGGACACCGCCCAGGCATCCTTCGAGGTGGACGACTTCCTGGAGTTCGTCTCCACCCAGACCGAGGCGGCGGTGCGGCACATCGCCATCGAGTACCCGTACGACGCCCATGACGAGGACGGCCTCTCGCTGCGCGGCAACGCCGAGGAGATCACCGAGAAGCTCGCCGCCGAGCTGCACGCGCGCGTGGAGGCCGCCGGCGTACACATCATCGAGTCGCGCTTCACGCACCTCGCCTACGCGCCCGAGATCGCCTCGGCGATGCTCCAGCGGCAGCAGGCCGGCGCGGTCGTCGCCGCGCGGCGGCAGATCGTCGACGGAGCGGTGGGGATGGTCGAGGCGGCGCTGGCGCGGATCTCCGAGCGTGACATCGTGGAGTTGGACGAGGAGCGGAAGGCGGCCATGGTGTCCAACCTGATGGTGGTGCTGTGCGGCGACCGGTCACCGCAGCCCGTCCTCAACACCGGGACTCTCTACCAGTGACGGCACCTTCCGAGGGGGGCTCCCCCAAGCGGCGGCCGCAGCAGCGCAAGCAGGTGCTGCTGCGGCTGGACCCGCTGGTGTACGACGCGCTGGCGCGGTGGGCCGGGGACGAGCTGCGCTCGGCCAACGCGCAGATCGAGTTCCTGCTGCGGAAGGCGTTGGCGGAGGCGGGCCGACTGCCCAAGGAGACGGGGCCGTTGCCTCGCCGGGGCCGGCCGCCCGGGAGCTCGCCGCCCGAGGGCTCGGGCCATGTAGCAGAACCGTGACAATGGGCCCCGACCTGCGCCGCCGTACCCCCGGACCCTGATCTACACACTCGGCGTATACATGCGGGGTATACACCGCATGTACAGTCCCTCCATGTCCATCGGTCACACCCTCCTAGGACTCCTGGAGTCCGGCCCGCGCCACGGCTACGACCTGAAGCGGGCCTTCGACGAGAAGTTCGGTCACGACCGGCCGCTGCACTACGGCCAGGTCTACTCGACGATGTCCCGCCTGTTGAAGCACGGGCTCGTCGAGGTCGACGGGATCGAGCCCGGCGGCGGGCCGGAGCGCAAGCGGTACGCGATCACCGAGGCCGGGATCACCGACGTACAGCGGTGGTTGGCCACGCCGGAGAAGCCCGAGCCGTATCTGCAGTCCACGCTGTACACCAAGGTCGTCCTCGCGCTGCTCACCCGGCGCGACGCGGCCGACATCCTCGACACGCAGCGCGCCGAGCACCTGCGCATGATGCGGATCCTCACCGACCGCAAGCGGAAGGGCGATCTGGCCGATCAGCTCATCTGCGACCACGCGCTGTTCCATCTGGAGGCCGATCTGCGCTGGCTGGAGCTGACCGCCGCGCGGCTCGACAAGCTCGCCGAGGTGGTGACCAAGTGACCCCTCCCCCCGGTTCCCTGCTCGCGGCCGAGCAGCTGCGCAAGGCCTACGGGCCGACCCTCGCGCTCGACGGCGCCGAGTTCTCCATCCATCCCGGCGAGATCGTCGCCGTCATGGGCCCGTCCGGGTCCGGCAAGTCGACGCTGCTGCACTGCCTCGCCGGGATCGTGCCGCCCGACTCGGGCTCGATCACGTACCAGGGCCGCGAGATGGCCACCATGAACGACGCCCAGCGCAGCGCGCTCAGGCGCGGCGAGTTCGGGTTCGTGTTCCAGTTCGGGCAGCTGGTGCCCGAGTTGACCTGCGTCGAGAACGTGGCCCTGCCGCTGCGGCTGAACGGCACCTCCCGCAAGGAGGCCGAGCGGACCGCCCTGTCGTGGATGGAGCGGCTGGAGGTCGACGACCTGCGCAAGAAGCGGCCCGGTGAGGTGTCCGGCGGTCAGGGGCAGCGGGTCGCGGTCGCGCGGTCGCTGGTCACCAGTCCGCGGGTGCTGTTCGCGGACGAGCCGACCGGCGCGCTCGACTCGCTCAACGGGGAGCGCGTGATGGAGTTACTCACGGACGCCGCCCGGTCCACCAACGCCGCCGTCGTGCTGGTCACGCACGAGGCGCGGGTGGCCGCGTACTCCGACCGCGAGATCGTCGTACGGGACGGGAAGTCCCGGGACATGGAGCGGATCGTATGAGCGTGCGGCAGTGGGCCGCTGATCTGGCCATGGGGGTCCGGTTCGCCTTCGCCGGCGGGCGTGAGGGATGGGTCCGGGCCCTGCTGACGGCCGTCGGCGTGGGACTCGGGGTGGCGCTGCTGCTGCTGACCACCGCGATACCGAACGCGCTGGCGGTGCGGGACGACCGGGAGGCCGCCCGCAACGACCTCTATTACGGCGACACCGACACCAAGGTGTCCAGGTCGGACCACTCGCTCCTGATCGCGAACGCCGGTACGACCTTCCGCGACAAGGACGTCCGGGGGCGGGTGCTGGAGCCGGAGGGGCCGCGGGCGCCGCTGCCGCCGGGGGTGGAGAAGTTCCCGGCGCAGGGCGAGATGGTGGTCTCCCCCGCGCTGAAGGACCTCCTGGAGTCCGGCTCCGGGAAGCTGCTGCGGGAGCGGCTGCCGCAGCGGATCGTCGGCACGATCGGCGAGAGCGGGCTGGTCGGCTCGGCCGAACTCGCCTTCTACCGGGGCGGCCAAGGCCTCACCGACGCGCTGGGCGACGGCAGTGCGGCCCGGATCGAGCAGTTCGGGAGGTCCCAGGATTCGTCCGAGGAGTTGGACCCCGTCCTGCTCCTGCTGATCCTCGTGGTCTTCGTCGTGCTGCTGATGCCGGTCGCCGTCTTCATCGCCGCGGCCGTACGGTTCGGCGGCGAGCGGCGTGACCGGCGGCTCGCGGCGCTCAGGCTGGTGGGCTCCGACAGCCGGATGACCCGTCGGATCGCCGCCGGTGAGGCGCTCGCGGGGGCGGTGCTCGGGCTGGTCCTCGGCGCGGGCTTCTTCCTGATGGGCCGTGAAGCGGCCGGATCGGTGGAGGTCTTCGACGTCAGCGTGTTCCCGAGCTATCTCAACCCCTCCCCCGCGCTGACCCTGTTGGTCGGTCTCGCGGTGCCCGCCGCCGCCGTTCTGGTCACGCTGTTCGCGCTGCGCTCAGTGGTGATCGAGCCGCTCGGCGTGGTGCGTACGGCGAAGCCCGCGCGGCGCCGGCTGTGGTGGCGGCTGCTGCTGCCGGTGGCCGGACTCGCGGCTCTCTACCCGATGGTCGGGCAGGGCCGCGACGACGGCGACTTCAACCAGTACCTGGTCATCGGCGGCGTCATGCTGCTGCTCATCGGTGTGACCGCGCTGCTGCCGTGGATCGTCGAAAGGGTCGTCGGCCGGCTCGGCGGAGGCGGCGTGGCCTGGCAACTGGCCGTGCGAAGGCTCCAGTTGAGCAGCGGTACGGCGGCCCGCATGGTCAACGGCATCGCGGTCGCGGTGGCCGGGGCGATCGCGCTGCAGATGCTGTTCGCCGGGGTGGAGGGCAACTACACGAAGGACACCGACTACGACGTCTCGCTGGCGCAGATGCAGGTGTCGGTGCCGCCGGGCGAGTCGCGGCTCGGCGAGGCCGCCGAGAAGTTCCGGCGGACGGAGGGGGTGCGCAAGATCTACGCGTACTCCGAGGGCTATCTCGGCGACCGGCGCAGGGATGCCCAGCTGAACGCCTCGGTCGTCGTCGGGGACTGCGCGTCACTGCGGGAGGTCGCCGACCTGCCCTCGTGCCGGGAGGGCGACGTGTTCGCCGTACGGGGCGCCGAGTACGACACCGACACCCCGAAGCTGGCCAAGGCCGGCCGCACGCTGTACTTCGACCCGTCCTACGAGGGCGGCCCGAAGACCGCGGAGATCCCCTGGGTGCTGCCGTCGGACCTGAAGCAGGCGCAGACCCGCGAGGACCCGACCGGTTCGCGGCGGGGCGGCTTCCTGATCACCCCGAGCGCACTGCCCGCGGCGGCCGCGCCGACGCTGGACGGGCAGCTGTACCTCAACCTCGACGAGTCCGTGCCGGACGTGCGCGACCTGGTGCGGAACACGGCGGCGACCATCGACCCGCTGACCGAGCCCATGGTCTGGCGCTCGGTCGAGCGCGCCGACCGCTACACCGCCATCCGCACCGGCCTGTTCGCGGGCGCCGCGTGTGTGCTGGCGCTGATCGGGGCGAGTCTGCTGGTGTCGCAGCTGGAGCAGCTGCGCGAGCGCAAGAAGCTGCTGTCGTCCCTGGTCGCCTTCGGCACCCGGCGCAGCACGCTGAGCCTGTCGGTGCTCTGGCAGACGGCGATCCCGATCGCGCTGGGCCTGCTGCTGGCGTCAGTGGTGGGGATGACGCTGGGCGCGGTGCTGCTGCGAATGACGGACAACGCGGTGCGCGTGGACTGGCCGAGCGTCCTGTCGATGACCGGCGTCGGCGCGGCGGTCGTCCTGGTGGTGACGCTGCTCAGCCTGCCGCCGCTGCTGCGGCTGATGCGGCCGGACGGGTTGCGGACGGAGTGAGCCTGGGACCTCCGGAGGTCGAGCAGCGGTACGGCGGGCCGGCGGGCCGCCGCACCGCTGCGGCCGTTCTCAGACGCCGGCGTCCAACACCCGTACCGGCAGCGGGCGCAGGGCAGCGCGCAGGGCGGTCGCCAGTTCCTCGTACTCGGCACCGCGCGCCGCCCCTGCCCGCATGGCGAGGGCGATACGACGGGTCGGGGCGGGGTCGGCGAAGTAGCCGGTGAGGAGCTGGTCGCTGCGGGTCGTCTCGACCTTGAGGGCGGTGCGCGGGAGCAGGGTGACGCCGAGGCCGCCGGCGACGAGCTGGACGAGGGTGGCGAGCCCGGCCGCGGTGGTGGTCACCGGCGCGTCCTCGCGTCCCGCTTCCCGGCAGATGTCGAGGGCCTGGTCGCGCAGGCAGTGCCCCTCGTCGAGGAGCAGCAGGTTGAGTTCTCTCAGTGCCTCGCGCGGGATGCCCTCGCGGCCGCCGAGCCAGTGATCGAGGGGCGTGACGAGTACGAAGTCCTCGTCGAAGAGGGGGAGTTCGACGACGCCCGGGACACCGAGGGGCACGGCGAGCAGCAGCAGGTCGAGGCGTCCGCTGGTCAGCCCCTCGATGAGGTTGGCGGTCTGCTCCTCGTGGACCTGGAGGTCGAGGTCCGGGTAGCGGTCGTGGACCAGCCTGAGGACGGTGGGCAGGAGGTAGGGCGCGACGGTGGGGATGACGCCGAGGCGCAGTACGCCCGTGAACGGCGCCCGGACGGCCTCCGCCTCCTCCAACAGCGCCCCGACCTCCTCCAGTACGGCCTTGGCGCGTACGGCGAGCCGCTCCCCGGCGGGTGAGAGCAGCACCTTGCGGGTGGTGCGCTCCAGCAGGGTGACACCGAGGGTCTCCTCCAGCGCGGAGACGGCGCCCGAGAGAGCCGGCTGGCTCATGCCGATCGCGGCGGCCGCGTCCCGGAAGTGGAGGTGCTCGGCGACGGCGGAGAAGGCGCGCAGTTGGGCGAGGCTGGGCTGCTTCTTCCTGTTCAGGGTCATGCTTCACACACGGTCACTGATAAATGTCTCCGATCAACTCGACCGAGTGTAGCTATTTCCATAATCAATGCACCCTGTGCCACGATCGGATTCGTCCAACCCATGGGAAACGCCCAGCACATATCGGGTGTTTCTGCGCTGCAAGGAGAGCGTGTGCTCACTGTTGGTGACAAGTTCCCCGAGTTCGAACTGACCGCCTGCGTCTCGCTGGAGAAGGGCGCGGAGTTCGAGAAGATCAACCACAAGACCTACGAAGGCAAGTGGAAGGTGATCTTCGCCTGGCCCAAGGACTTCACCTTCGTGTGCCCGACCGAGATCGCCGCCTTCGGCAAGCTGAACGAGGAGTTCGCCGACCGCGACGCCCAGGTCCTCGGCTTCTCCGGCGACTCCGAGTTCGTTCACCACGCCTGGCGCAAGGACCACGACGACCTGCGGGACCTGCCGTTCCCGATGATGGCCGACTCCAAGCACGAGCTGATGCGTGGCCTCGGCATCGAGGACGAGGACGGCTTCGCCAAGCGTGCGGTCTTCGTCGTCGACCAGAACAACGAGATCCAGTTCTCCATGGTGACCGCGGGTTCGGTGGGCCGTAACCCGAAGGAGGTCCTCCGGGTCCTCGACGCGCTCCAGACGGACGAGCTGTGCCCGTGCAACTGGAGCAAGGGCGACGAGACGCTGGACCCGGTCAAGCTGCTGGCGGGTGAGTGATCCGATGTCGCTGGATTCCCTGAAGTCCGCGATACCGGACTACGCCAAGGACCTGAAGCTCAACCTGGGCTCGGTCATCGGCAACTCCGAGCTGCCGGCGCAGCAGTTGTGGGGCACGGTGCTGGCGACGGCGATCGCCTCGCGGTCCCCGATCGTGCTGCGGGAGCTGGAGCCCGAGGCGAAGGCGAACCTGTCGCCGGAGGCGTACACGGCGGCGAAGGCCGCGGCCGCTGTGATGGCGATGAACAACGTCTTCTACCGGACGCGGCATCTGCTGTCGGACCACGAGTACGGCAACCTGCGGGCCGGTCTCCGTATGAACGTGATCGGCAACCCCGGTGTCGAGAAAGTCGACTTCGAGCTGTGGTCGTTCGCGGTCTCGGCGATCAACGGTTGCGGGATGTGCCTCGACTCGCACGAGCAGGTGCTGCGCAAGGCGGGGGTCGACCGTGAGGTCGTCCAGGAGGCGTTCAAGATCGCCTCTGTGGTGCAGGCGGTCGGTGTGACGCTGGACGCGGAGGCCGTTCTGGCGGAGTGACTCCGGCTGTGATTCCGAGGTCCCGTTCACCTGAGTGGTGAGCGGGACCTCGGCTTTTTTCGCCTTTTTCGCCAGACCTGTTACGGCGCCGGGGGCGTATCCGTCGGCGCGGGTTCCGCCGCCGCCGTCGCCCCCCTCGGCCTGGACGGCTGCCTCAGCGCCGCCTCGTGGGAGTACGCCCGAAGGTAGCCGACCACCGTGTTCGTCACCGCCACCAACGGCACCGCCACCACCGCACCGCCGATCCCCGCGACCATCCCGCCCGCCGCGACCGACAGGACCACCGCCAGCGGATGCACCCGGACCGCGCGGCCCAGGATGAACGGCTGGAGGATGTGGCCCTCGATCTGCTGGACCGCGAGGACGACCACCAGCACCATGACCGCCGTGAAGACGCCCTGCGTCACCAGCGCGACCACCACCGCGAGCGCCCCGGACACGACCGCGCCGACGAGCGGAATGAAGGCGAACAGGAAGATGAAGACGGCGAGCGGGACTGCCATCGGGACGTCGAGGAAGTAGATGCCGAGGCCGATGAAGATGGCGTCGATCAACGCCACTATCACCGTGCCGCGGACATACGCCGTCAGGGTCCGCCACGCCCTCGGACCCGCGCCCGCCACCCCCGGCCGCGCCGCCGCCGGCACCAGCTTCAGCGTCCACTCCCAGATGCGCCGGCCGTCGTAGAGGAGGAAGAGCGTCGAGAAGACCGCCAGCAGGACGCCGGTCAGCGACTCGACGACGACCGTGACACCCTCCAGTCCGGCCGAGGTGATCTGGTCGGTGTTCGCGCCGACCGCCTCGCGCAGGTTCTCGGCGATGTCGTTGATCTGCTTGTCGGTGACGTGGAAGGGGCTGTTCAACAGCCACTTGCGCAACTCGTCGATGCCGTCCTGGATCTGGTCGGAGAGGTTGTCGATGTTCTCCATGACCTGCCAGGTCACGAACCAGCCGATCAGGCCCATGACGACGAACCCGAGGATCGCCGTGAGCGCGGTGGCCAGACCACGCGGAAAGCCCAGCCGCATCAGGCGCGCCACCGCCGGCTGGAGCAGGGCCGTGATGAGCAGGGCCGCCACGAACGCCAGCACCACCAGCTGTACGGCGCTGATGACCCGCATCAAGACCCACAGCGTGCCCGCGAGGACGAGCAGCCGCCAGCCGGCCTCGGCCGCCACCCGCATGCCCCACGGCACGGCGTGCGCGGGGTCCGGGCGCGCGGCGATCGCGGGAGCGTGGTCCGGTGGCGGCGGGGCGTGGTCGGCGGACGGTGGGCCGTGGTCGGCGGGCGGGGCCGGTTCGGCCTCGGCGTTCTCCCGCTCCACCTCGGCGCGGCGTTCGTCCAACCGCTCACTGACCGCGGTCAGTCCGGAGCCGACCCGACCGAGCCACCCTGGCACTCGCGACATGATCCGTCCTCTTCCCCCGTCTCTCCCCACCGCTCCCCCCGGAGTCGTCCCGACAGACCGTACAGGGCGAAAGCCCCTCCCCTAAGGACGGGGAGGGGCTGTGCGAGGTTGAGACGAGGCCGGGCGCGAGAGGCCGACGGCGCGAAGGCTCAGTACCAGCGGTTGGCCTGCCAGAAGGTCCAGGCCTCACAGGGGCTGCCGTACCGGTCGTTCATGTAGTTGAGGCCCCACTTGATCTGGGTGGCCGGGTTGGTCCGCCAGTCGGAGCCGACGGACGAGTACTTGGAAGCCGGCAGGGCCTGGAAGAGGCCATAGGCCCCGGAGGAGGCGTTGACCGCCTTGTAGTTCCAGCTGGACTCGTGGTCCACGATGTTGCTGAAGCACTGGAACTGCCCGCTCGGAACGACCTGCCTCGCCATCGACTGGATCTGCGAGATGGAGTACGAGCTGAAGACGGGGAAGTCGGACGGGTCCTTGGCGGCCTTCGCCTTGGCCTCGGCCTCGGCCTTCTCCTTGGCCGCCTGCGCCGCCTTCTCGGCGGCTTCCTTCTTCTCCTGCGCGGTCTTGGCGGCCGCCTTGCGGGCCGACTCCTCCGCGATCCTCTTGGCGCTCACGTCCGCGGCGATGGCCTGGGCGTCGGCCTGCTGCGTCAGGGACGCGGTCTGCACCTGAGCCTGTTGACCCGCGGGTATGTCCGCGAGGAGCGTCGAGTCGGCTGCCGTCGTCTCGGCGTCGCTGTTGTTCTGCGCGGTGCTGCCCGAGGCAACTCCGACGACGCTACCGACAGCGGTGACCGCTGTAGCCGAGGCCACTGCGAATCCCCGGACCGAAATCGGGCTCACACGGTTTCCTTCCAGCATCGCCCGCTTCGGTGACCCTGGCGGACGCAATCGTGCCCCTGGCACTGGCCTCCCCAACTACGGGGTCACGGGAGGCTCGGGCCCGGTGGGGAACTCCCTTGCGGGGAGCGCCGCGTGGTGACTCGGGCGGCATACGACAGCCGTATGGAGTTGATGGTGGTGCTTCTGTTGTGCCGTACCGCTGGGGGTACAGGTGTGTCGTATGCGGGGCCTGACAGGACTGAGACTCTGCCGTAACCGGACGCCGCAAGGCAATTCTGTGTTGCGTGTGAAAGCTCACATCCTGTTTGACCCCGGCGATTCTGAGAAAGCTCCACGCGCGAAGGCGCCGCCCGGCTAGGCTCACTGCCTTTCCCGGACGGCGCCAACTGTCGCGTAACCACCCCGAGATGGGGTGTGTGGGTCAGATGTGCCCGTCTTCCAGCATTTCGGTCACAAGGGCCGCGATCTGGGACCTCTCGGACCGCGTCAGCGTGACGTGGGCGAAGAGCGGATGTCCCTTCAGCTTCTCGACGACGGCGACGACACCGTCGTACCGACCCACCCTCAGGTTGTCCCGCTGGGCCACGTCATGGGTGAGAACCACCCGTGAATTCGCGCCGATCCGGGACAGAACGGTCAGCAGGACGTTCCGCTCCAGCGACTGCGCCTCGTCCACGATCACGAACGCGTCATGGAGGGAGCGACCGCGGATGTGGGTGAGCGGGAGCACCTCCAGCATCCCGCGCGCGGTGACCTCCTCGATGACCTCGCGGCTGGTGACCGCCGACAGCGTGTCGAAGACCGCCTGCGCCCAGGGGCTCATCTTCTCGGACTCGGAGCCGGGCAGATAGCCGAGCTCCTGCCCGCCCACCGCGTACAGCGGCCGGAAGACCATCACCTTCTTGTGCTGACGGCGCTCCAGGACCGCCTCCAGACCCGCGCACAGCGCCAGCGCCGACTTGCCGGTGCCGGCCCGGCCGCCCATCGACACGATGCCGATGTCCGGGTCGAGGAGCAGATCGAGCGCGATGCGCTGCTCGGCGCTCCTGCCCTTGATGCCGAACGCCTCCCGGTCGCCGCGCACCACACGGACGTTGCCCTCGGGAGTGACCCGCCCGAGCGCCTTGCCGCGCTCCGACTGGATCATCAGGCCCGTGTGCACCGGCATGTCGGCGGCCTCGGGGACGTAGACGTGTCCCTCCTCGAACAGGATGTCCACCTGCTCGCCGGGCAGGGTCAGTTCGGACATTCCGGTCCAGCCGGAGGCGTCCGTGATGGCGAGCTCGGCGCGGTACTCCTCGGCGAGGAGTCCGACGGAGGACGCCTTGATCCTGAGCGGCAGATCCTTCGACACGACCGTGACGTCGAATCCCTCGGCCTGCAGGTTGCGTGCGACCGCGAGGATGCGCGAGTCGTTGTCACCCAGGCGATAGCCGCTGGGCAGCACGCTGGGGTCCGAGTGGTTGAGCTCGACACGGACGGTCCCGCCCAGGTCCCCGATGGGAATGGGGGCGTCGAGGCGACCGTGCCGTACCCGGAACTCGTCGAGCAGGCGCAGGGCCTGCCGGGCGAAGTAGCCGAGTTCGGGATGGTGCCGCTTGGCCTCCAGCTCTGTGACCACGACGATCGGCAGCACTACTTCATGCTCGTCGAAGCGGTTCAGAGCGTGCGGGTCGGCCAGCAGGACGCTGGTGTCGAGAACATAAGTGCGCCGGTCTGGCTTGTGGCGCTTTGTGCTGGTCACCACGGAAGGACGTACCCCCTCGGATGAGGTCGGGGAGCGACGGAGTGGAGCTGGACCGGTCGACGGCCGTCTGCACGGGCCGAAAACCGGCCCTCCGCCTTCGTCCGTGCTGTGACCGCACGATCGGGCTGGTGCAAAGGGCCTCCCGGGCGGACGGCCCCGTGCCGCCCGCTGAGATCCGACACCCGTGGTTCGGGCGTCGACCTGCTTGCCTTATGCCCTCGAACATGCGGTGCCATGCCAGCGCATATGACGGCGCGCTGGTGAACTCCTTGTTACTTCCGTCCCAAAAGGGGGTACTCAGGCGCGCTTCGGAGACCGAGGAGCCCTGTGGAGCCCTGGCGGGGATGAGGCTGGATCGCGTCCCTCAGCCGCCGTAACGGCGGTGGCGCGCCGCGTAGTCACGCAGGGCGCGCAGGAAGTCGACCTTGCGGAAGGCCGGCCAGAAAACCTCGCAGAAGTAGTACTCCGAATGGGCGGTCTGCCACATCATGAATCCGGACAGACGCTGCTCACCGCTGGTACGGATCACCAGGTCGGGGTCGGGCTGGTCGCCGGTGTAGAGGTGACGGCCGATCATGTCGACGTCGACGGACTCGGCGAGCTCCTCCATCGAGGTGCCCTTGTCGGCGGCGTCGAGGACCATCGAGCGGACCGCGTCGGCGATCTCCTGGCGGCCGCCGTAGCCGATGGCGACGTTGACGAGTATTCCGTCGACGTGGGCCGTGGACTCCTCGGCTTCCTTGATGGTGCGCTGCATCCCCTGCGGCAGCATGTCGAGCGTGCCGACATGGTGCACGCGCCAGCGGCCGTCGGTGGCGAGGGAGCGGACGGTGTCCTCGATGATCCCGAAGAGCGGGGCGAGCTCTTCCTGGGGCCGGCCGAAGTTGTCGGTGGAGAACAGCCAGAGGGTGACGACCTCGACGTCCGTCTCGGTGCACCAGCCGAGGAACTCCTCGATCTTGTCCGCACCGGCCCGGTGACCCTGGGCGGTGGTGGAACCCGCGGCCTTCGCCCAGCGCCGGTTGCCGTCCACGATGACGCCGATGTGCTTGGGCACCTGGGCGTGGTCCAGGTGGCCTTCCACCCGGCGTGCGTACAGCCTGACGAGCAGGCCGCGCAGTGTGTCGCGCAGGTTCACGTGATTGTCAGCCCCTCCGTGCGGTGGCGGTCCCCGCGAAGCGAAGGGTACCGGGGCTGTGGTGGGCGTGTCTTTTTGGGTGGGGGTGGCTTGGGCCCCTTGGGTGGGGGGTGCGTCTGCATGTCGGCGACTGCGGGTTGTTTGTGGCTGGTCGCGCAGTTCCCCGCGCCCCTTGGGGGGGCACGGGTGCCGCCCCTTGAGGGGTGCCCCTTGTACGCGGAGAAAGAGACCCCTCGTGGGCAGAAAAAACGGGCCGGTCCGTGGGGGGGAGACGGACCGGCCCGAGGGGGGGCTTCCACCATAACCCTTTGTAAGTGATGCTGCGTGCATCGGCGTGCCACAACTACTCTCCGGAGTCGGGCGGCGACGGGGCGGTGGCCGCTCGGGGGCGGTTTTGTGGCTGGTTCATGGCCGGATCTCGGCGGATTCGGGGCGGAGCCGTGAGGGAACCGGGTTCCCTCGCCCGGGTGACACTGGGCGCGAACGGCCCCTTGACGCCCGCAGAGGAATGCGACGCCGCGCAGCGCCCTCCACTGCGCGGTGCCGCCCGCGCAGCTTTGCGGACAAGAACTGACCTAATCACCTCCTAGCGTCGGGCCATGACCTTGAAGATCACTTGGGAGCAGGTGAACGCGCGGCGGCTGGAACGGCAGTTCCTGGTCGCGCCGGCCGAGGCCGGAACGCCGGTCGCGGACGTCGTCCGCGCGATGCTCGCCGCGCACGCGCAGGTGCTGTCCGCGGCGGAGGTGTCCGTGGGGGTGCGGGGCACCGGGACGACACGGGGGGACGTACGCGCGGCGCTCTGGGAGGAGCGTTCGCTGGTGAAGACGTACGGTCCGCGCGGGACCGTGCATCTGCTCGCCACCGGCGACCTGCCGCTGTGGTGCGCCGCGCTGCCGGCCCTTCCGGTCGGCGCGAGTCCCTTCCCCGCGGACGTCCGGGTCGGTGAGGAGCAGGCCGGGCAGATCGTGGCGGCGATCGGGGACGCCCTGGAGGGTGTGTGTCTGACCCTCGACGAGCTGGGCGAGGAGGTCGTCGCCCGCACCGGTTCCTGGGCCGGTGACCTGGTGATGCCCGCGTTCCAGGACCTGTGGCCACGCTGGCGGCAGGTGATGCTCCCCCATAGCCCTAAGGGCATGGGGGGACCCCCACGGCCGGCCATTCGGGCGCGCTGTGCTTCGCGCCGAACCGGGGCCGCAAGGTGACGTACACCCGCCCGCCGCACTTCGACCCGCTGCCGCCGGGGGAGGCGGTGCGTGAGCTCGTACATAGCCCTAAGGGCATGGGGGGGTGCCCCTATCTGTTTCGTCAACCCCGGGGGGTCGGCTTGTAGGGGTTGATCGTGGTTTTCGGGAACGTCCCGCGAAGCGGGATGTTCCTGGCGGATCGGGTGGCTGATGGGCATCCCGGTGGCCGGCAGGGCCGGAGTGGCCGTGCCGGTGCGCGGGCGTGATGGGGCTTGGAGGGTAGGGGCGGTGGAGTCGTCAGGCGGCGAGGTCGACGTCGTTCGGGGTGCGTGCTTCGTAGAGGGCCCCGGTGCGGATCATGGCGTGGATGACGTTCACGCGCTGGCGGGCCAGGCGGAGGATCGCCTGGGTGTGGGTCTTGCCGCGTGCGCGTTGCCGGTCGTAGTAGATCCGGGAGGACGGGTCGGCTTTGCAGCCGATCGCGGCGAACGCGGCCTGGAACAGGGCGCGTTTGAGGAGCCGGTTGCCGCGGTGGGGTGCGTGCTCGCCGCGGATGGAGGTGCCCGAGGACTTCGTGGCGGGGGCGAGTCCGGCGTAGGAGGCGAGGTGTCCGGCGGTGGGGAAGCCGGTGCCGTCGCCGATCGCGACGATCACGGCCGCTGTGGTCCTGACGCCCAGGCCGGGCAGGGAGGTCAGGAGGTGGAAAAGAGGGAGGGCCTCCAGCAGGGCGGCGATCTCCTGCTCGGCCTGGCGGCGCTGGGTGTGGGCGGCGGCGAGCTGGGCGGCGAGTCCCGGCACGATCAGCGCGGATGCCTCGGTGCCCGGCACGACAAGGGTCTGCTCGGCGAGCGCGTCGAAGATCTCTGCGGTCAGGTGGTGGGCCTTGCGCGAACCGTGCACCTTGAGCAGGGCCTCGCAGCGGGCCCGGCCCAGTTTCCTCAGTCTCGCCGGGGAGCCGTGCCGTTGGAGGAGCGCCTGGATATAGGGGTAGGCCAGGCGCGGGCCGAGCACACGCTCGAGAGAGGGGTGGATCTGAGAGAGCAGGCCGCGCAGCCGGTTGGTGGCGCGGTTGACCTCGCCGGCCAGGTCGTTGTCGTAGCCGGTGAGCATGGTCAGCTCGGCCAGCACCTCGTCGTCGCGGTCCACCGCGCGCAGGGTGTGCGGCATGGTGCGGGCGGTCTCGGCGATCACGAACGCGTCGCGGGCGTCGGTCTTGGCCTCGCCCGGGTGCAGGTCGGCGGCCCGCCGCATCGACAGCCCGGGCAGGTAGGCCACCCGGCAGCCGGCCGCGCGGGCCACCGTCAGCGGCAGCGCGCCGATGTTGGCGACCTGGTCCACGATCACCAGGACAGTGCCGAACTTCGCCACCAGCCTGGTGAACAGCTCCAGCAGTTTCGGCTCGGTGTTGGGCAGCCGCTTGTCGTGCACGGTTCTGCCGTCTTCGGTCCGGCCGTGGGCGTGGTGGAACTCCTTGCCCAGGTCCAGGCCGAGGAAAAGATCTATCGCGGTCGTGTCGACCATGTACGCGTGCCCCTCGCCACTCGTCTCCTCAACTCCCGGCCGTCCCTGCGGCACCACACGCCGGCAACCACGTTACGCAGACATGCCACCAGTGAAACGGCCCGGCATTGCGCCGGACCAGGCGGTCGTCAGGCCCCTCATCAGCGGTCAAGCGGTGCCCCGAAGCCCGGCGGCAACACCCCCCAGGTCATCCGTACGACAGGGGGCACACAGCCATACCGGACCCGGGGGCCAGGCGCCCCATTGCGGGGCCACGAAAAAGGTAACGGGGACCCCCACGGCCGGCCAGTCGGGCGCGCTGTGCTTCGCGCCGAACCGGGGCCGCAAGGTGACGTACACCCGCCCGCCGCACTTCGACCCGCTGCCGCCGGGGGAGGCGGTGCGTGAGCTCGTACGGCGGTATCTGCACGCCTATGGGCCGTCGACGGCGGCGTTTTTCGCCAAGTGGCTGGCGGCGCCGGGCGGTTGGGCCGGCGGGCTGTTCGGGGAGCTGGCGGCGGCGGGCGAGATCGAGGAGGGCGTCTTCGAGGGCACGCGCGCGTGGGTGGTCGCCGGCGACACCGCCTTCCCCGACGAGCCGGTCCGGGGCGTGCGGCTGCTGCCGTATTTCGACGCGTACGGCATCGCCGCGCAACCCCGCGAGCTGCTGTTCCCCGGGGAGGCGTACCGGCGGGCCCTGGCGGGCGGCCAGGCCGGGAACTATCCGGTGCTGCTGGTCGACGGAGTGGTGGCGGGGGTCTGGCACCAGCGCCGCCAGGGACGGCGTACGACCGTCACCGTGGAGCCGCTCGGGAAACTGACGGCGCGGCAGGAGCGGGAGTTGGGCAAGCAGGCGGCGCGGGTGGGCGAAGTGTTGGAGGCCCGGGCCGAGTTGCTGATCGGGGAGGTGACGGTGGGGCCGCACGCGTGAGGGTCACGAGCGGGGCTTGCGGGCCTCGAAGAGGTGGCGGGTGCTGTGCGCGACGAAGGGGCCCTCGGACTCGATCCGCTCGTGCAGGGCTCGAAGTCTGGGCTCGTAGGCCTGGACGGTGAAGCCGGGGACCATCCAGATCACCTTGCGCAGGAAGTGGACGACGGCGGCGATGTCGTAGAACTCCATGCGGAGCCGCTCGGCGCGCAGGTCGACGATCTCCAGGCCGGCGGCCTCGGCGCCCTCGCGCTCCCGGTCGGGGTGGCGGGCGCTGTGCCGCTGGTCGGGCTGGGGCCCGAGGAAGTACTCGACGAGCTCGAAGGCGCTGCCGGGGCCCACGTGCTGGGCGAAGTACGTGCCCCCGGGCTGCAGCACACGGGCGATCTCCGGCCAGTCGGCGCGCACGGGGTGCCGGCTCACGACGAGGTCGAAGGTGTCGTCCGCGAAGGGCAGCGGCGCGTCCTCGGGCGAGGCGACGACGGCGACGCCGCGCGGGCGGAGCAGGGCGCCGGCCTTTGCCACGTTCGGCGGCCAGACCTCGGTCGCGACGGTGAGCACGGGGGCCTTCGCGGCGGCGCCGAGAGCGAAGTCCAGGACCTCCCCTCCCCCGGTGTGGATGTCGAGCGCGGCTGACGCACCGGCCAACCGCCCTGCCATCGACCGCGCGTACCCCCAGGAGGGCCGCGCCTCGGTGGCCCGCCCCTCGAACCAGGAGAAGTCCCAGCCCTCGGTGGGAACGGCGGCGCCCTCGGCGACGAGGTTCTCGAACGTGCGGGTGTGTCGGGAGACCATGGGGTTGATCGTCGCAGGCCGTTGTCAGTGCCCGCTGATAATTTTCGCGGCATGACGCAGACCACGGACCCCGGGATCACGGGCATGCCCTACGCGGGCGGCGAGAAGGAGACCCTGCACGCGAGTCTGAACCGCGTGCGCGAGGCGGTGCTGTGGAAACTGGAGGGGCTGGACGACGAACAGTTGCGCCGCCCGATGACACCGTCGGGCACGAGTCTGCTCGGCCTGGTGAAGCATCTGGCGTCCGTCGAGTACGGGTGGTTCGTGGAGAGCTTCGGCCGCGAGGTCGAGCCGCTGTGGTTCGACCCCTACAAGGGCGAGGACATGAGCGCGGCCGACGGCGAGACGACCGAACAGATCGTCGCGTTCTACGGCCGCGCCCGCGCCGCCGCCGACCGCACGATCACCGAGCTGCCCCTGGACGCGGTCGGCCGGCCGCGGTGGCGGGACCACGCCGTCACCCTGCGCTGGGTCCTGGTCGACCTGATCGAGGAGACGGCGAGACATGCGGGGCACATGGATGTGGTGCGGGAGCTGATCGATGGGGGGACGGGGGATCATCGGCCGGGGTGAGCGGTGTCGCCGGGGGCCACGCCTCCGGGTCGGCGTCGGTCACGGCCGAAGCCGTACGTCAGCCGTACGTCGTTCACGGCACCAGCGGCCGGACCTCCTCCGCCGCGAACCGCAGGAAGCCCTCCGGGTCCGGTTCGTCGGCGGTCGGCTGGAGGATCACCGTGTCGGCGCCGGCGTCCGCGAGTCGCTGGACGGCCTTTGCGACGGCGCCGGCGTCCCCGGCGACGCCGAGGTCCGGAACGGACTCCTGGCCCTCTTCCACGAGCTCGGCGCGCAGCCGGGCAGCGGCGTCGGGGCCGGTGGCGGTGAGGAGGTAGACGATCACCTTGTGGGGGTCGGTGCGGCCGGCCGCCTTCCGTCCCTCGTCGATGAGTGCGCGCGCCCGTCGTACGCCGTCGGGCGCGGTGGAGGCGGTGAGGACCGTACCGTCCGCGGCCTCACCGGACAGGCGCAGTGTGCGCGGCCCGGTGGCCCCGGCGAGCACCTCGACGGCACCGTCCGGCGGCCAGTCGAGGGCGACGTCGTCGAGCTTGACGTACCGACCGTCGGTCGTGAGCCGCTCCCCGCGCAACAGGGCGCGCAGCGCGACGAGATGCTCGCGGAGCAGAGTGAGCGGGGACTCGGCGCGCGCGCCGACCTGCCCCATCCAGCTCTGCACGCCGTGCCCGACGCCCAGGACGGCTCGCCCGGGGAACATCCGGTGCAGCGTGGCCGCCTCCATCGCGGTGATGGCGACGTTCCGCAGCGGCACGGGCAGCAGCCCGACGCCGATGCGCACCCGCTCGGTCCAGGCGAGGGCGGCCGCCGCGGTGGAGATCCCGCCCTCCCGGAAACAGTCCTCCCACAGCCAGAGCTCTTCGAGCCCGGTCTCGTCGGCGAGTTGGGCGAGCGCGCGCAGCCGCTCGGGGGGAAGTTGGGGTCGGAACACGGCACCGAGTCCAGTCATGAGAACTTCCTACCGACCGAGACCGTGTCGGACAACATCTTTACGAGTCAGTCGCCCCATCGGGGGCGGCGGCCGGGTGAGGGGGCGGTATGCGGCGGTGGAGTGATGGGCGGGGGACGTTGGTCGTCCATGGGGGTCAGGGGCCTGTTTCGGTTCCGCTGGAGATCGCGGCGTCGTATCGGGCCCGGACCAAAGGGTTGTTGGGCCGTGACTCCGTCGACGGGGCGATCCTGCTCTCCCCCGCCAACAGCGTGCACACCTTCCGTATGCGCATCCCCATCGATGTCGCCTACCTCGACCGCGACCTCGAGGTCGTCGCCGTACGCACCATGACGCCGGGGCGGCTGGGAATGCCGAGGGTGCGGGCCCGGCATGTGCTGGAGGCGGAGGCCGGGGTGATGAAGGCGTGGGGTCTGCGGGCCGGGGTGCGGGTGGAGGTGGAGGTGGTGACCGGGTAGGGGGCGTCGCGGGGCGTCATGCGGCCCGGACGTCTTCGGCCGGCGCGACGGGCTCAGGGGGCGGGCTCAGAGGCGGGCTCACGGGCGGGCTCACGGGCGGGCTCACGGGCGGGCAAATGTATCCGTTTGGGCAGCAAGAGCGGGGTGGCGAGCAGGAGTACGCCGGACATGGTGATCGCGGCGAGCGGGCTGGTGAGTGTGGCGAGAATGCCCCAGATCACCATCAGGGCGGCTTGTAGGAGTTTGCTGATCGCACTCCATGTACTGAGGACCTGGGCGGTGTGATCCGCGGGAATCCGTTGCAGGCGTTCTGTTGCGTAGATCGGATTGAAGATGCCCATGCAGGTGATCATCAGGCCCTCGACGACGATCACGGTGAGGAGCCCGGGGATGCCGGGACGGATGAACGTGAGGCCGAGTGGGAAGAGCGATCGCAGCCAGCCGGAGACGGTCATGACCCGGTGCCGGCCGTAGCGGGTCACGAGGCGCGCGGAGAGGCGGGCGCCCACGAAGCCGCCGAGCGCCGGGATGCCGAAGGCAAGACCGTATTGCCAGGCCGGGAAGTGGTACTGGCCCAGCAGGAGGACGGACAGGAGCGGGGCGGTGGCCATGATGAGGCCGCCGACCAGGATTTGGTTGAGGAACAGGCGCCTCAGTGCGTGGTCGCGGAGGATGAACCGCCAGCCGCCGAGAAGGTCGGCCCCGCGCAACCTGGTGGCCCGGCCACGGGGTGCCGCGACGTCGCCTCCGCGGATGCGGAGGACCCCGAGCGCGGACAGCAGGTAGCTGAGGGCGTCGGCCATGACGGTGACGACCGGGCCGAGCAACCCTATGAGTGCACCACCGAGGGGCGGGCCCGCGGCGGTCGCCACCCAGCTCGTGCCCTCGAACCTCCCGTTCGCCACGAGGAGGTGATCGCTGGGGACGAGATACTTCAGATACGCGCCGGACGCGGCAGTGAAGGCGATGCTCGCGGTCCCGGAGATGACGGAGACGACCAGCAGCTGGCCGTACGAAAGCAGGCCGAGGACGTACGCGATCGGGACACTTGCCATCGCGACGAACCGGATGAGGTCCATCGCGATCATCACCGGACGTTTGGCCCGGTGTTCAACCCACGGCCCGAGCGAGAACGCGACGATCGCCGCGACGGCGAGCCCGACCGCCTCCAGGAGCGACACGGCGAATGCCGAGGAGTGCAGCACTCCAACCGCGATCAGCGGGAACGCGCCGAAGGCGATCCACGTACCGTACGTACTGACGGCGTAGGCCGACCACAGCCAACCGAAACCGCGCCCCAACCGCACGCCCATGCGACTCCCTCGCGACAACCGATGTCCGGGTCTCCGCATCACACCGGCCGCACCGCCGCGGGATCAAACAACCGACTCCCGGGCGAGCCACAACCATCGGTTGGGCACGTCTAGGCTGGCTCAATGGATACCGAGGCGGTGCGGTCGTTCGTCCGCGCGGCCGAGCTCGGACAGCTGCGACACGCCGCCGACGAGCTCGGCGTAACGCAACAGGCCGTGTCGAAGCGGATCGCGACCCTCGAGCGCGAACTCGACGTCCGGTTGTTCACCCGCACCGCCCGCGGGGTCGAACTGACACTCGACGGCCGGGCTTTCCTCCCGCACGCCCGGAACATCATCACGGGTGTCGATCGCGCCATCACCGCGATCCGACCGGGCTCGCGGGCCCTTCGGATCGACGTTCTCGGCCTGCGATCCGCGCAGGCCGTCATCCTGCACGACTATTGGCGGTCGCATCCCGAAACCGACCTCGACGTGGTGACTCTCAGGGTCAACGACCCGCGTGTCGCGGTCACCGCCGTCCAAGCGGGCGACATCGACGCCTCGTTCCGCTCGGTCACCGACCCGGCCACACTGCCGCGCGAGGTGCGAATGATCCACGCGTTCGACTCCCCGCTGGAACTCCTCGTCGGCCCGAGGCACCCCCTCGCCTCCGCACGAACACTCACACCGTCCCAGCTGCGCCGGCACCGGATCTGGGTGCCGGGTATCGCGCCGGGAAGCGAATGGGCGGAGTTCTACGATCAGCTCGCCACCGACTTCGACCTCCGCATCGACGCCGCCGGCCCGCACTTCGGCGACGAGGTACTCCTCGACCTCCTCGCGGACTCCGCGGACGTGGCAACCCTCGTAGGCTCGCGCGACCGGTACACCTGGCCGACGAACCACGACCTACGCCGCATCCCGATCGTGAATCCGACGCTCGCATACCCGCTCTCGCTCATCCTCCCCCGAGCGAATCCGCACCCAGGCCTCCAGGCGATCATCAACCACTTCGGAAGCCTGGCACCGCTCCCCGAGACGGCCTGGCTCCCCTCCTGGGGGTCCCGGGCGACGACACCACGCCGCAGCGACGGAACCATGGAAAACAACCTGTCGGGTCGCTAGAGGGGCAGGCCGTGCAGGAGGTCCGTCACGCGGGTGGGGTCGGGCGGGCCGAGGTGGCCGGCGTTCGGGAAGTTGTGGACCGTGAAACGGTTGTCCGGGGTGAGTTCGTCGGCTTCCGCGATCATTCGGTCCTGGAGCTCCGTGGCCACGGTCCTGTCCTTGCCGAACCGCAGATACGTGCGGGGAATCCGCCCCCACGTCCCCGCCCGGCCGACGGCCCGCCCCGCGTACACCGTCGTCGACTCGTCCGTCTGCATGCCCTCCAGTACCCGCAGGAACTCGGCGTCCGTGTGGTCCGCGCAGATCATCTCCTTGAACGCCGCGAGGTCACGGCGGTCGGAGGTACGCCAGTTGAGGCGCACCACCCCCAGCTTCTCCGGGTCTCCGATGATCCGGTCCACGGGGCTTATGGCGCGTTGTCCCTCGGGAGAGGCCGTACAGGCGTCGGGGGAAGGCATGCTTCGGCTGGGGCAGAACGCGGCCATGTAGCAGATGTGCGCAAGGTGTTCGGGTACGGCGTCGGCGACCCTGCTGACCGAAGCACCGCCCAGGCTGTGCCCGACCAGCACCACGGGACCGCCGAGCCGCGCGGCACGGCGTACGGCACCGGTGACGCGCCGCTCGAAGTCGTCGAGGGTGAGCGCGGCGACCGGCGAGGCTTCCGTCGCGAGAGCCCGGAGGTCCTGCGTCTGGTAGGCCTTCGGCATGAACCGCTCGGTGCCGTGCAGGGGTTGGTCCACGGCCACGACGCGATGTCCGCGCAGGGCCAGTTCCCTCCCGATCGCCGTCCAGAACGCGCCGGCGCTGTGCGTGCCGTGCACGAGGACGTACGTACGCACGCCGGTGTGGGGACGTCGTGCGGTGCCGCCGCCCTCGGTCGCCGCCCGAGCGACTCCCGCGCCGACACCTACGGCGAGTGCGGCGCCGCCGGCCGATGCGGCGAGCCGCCGTAACGCGTGGCGTCGCGACGGTGCCGAGGGGTACGGGGCCGTGCCGTGCGTGTCCGTATCCGTGGCCGTGTCCGTGTCCGTGTCCGTGTCCGTGTCCGTGCTGCTGTCTGCGGCATGCGCGCCGCCGTTGTTTCCGTTGTCTGCCATACCGACGAGCCTAGGAACGCACTTCGGATGCCACGATGGCCCTGCCCACCCAGCCGATGGTGCACTTGCCGACACCTCCGGTCATCGCCGTTCGCACCATGAGGCCGGAGCGGCTGGGACCGTGGAGGTGGTGGCCGATCAGGACCTGTACCACCGGCCACGGGTTCAGTGCCACGCTCCCGACAGCCGCCGAGTGACGACCGAGCTGAGGATCCGCACGCCGTGTGTCGAGCCCGGGTCGATGCCGGTGAGTTCCCGTACGCGGCGCAGGCGGTAGTCCAGGGTGCGCGGATGGACGTTGAGGGCCGCTGCCGCCGCGCCACGGTTCATGTCACAGCGGTAGTACGCGTCGAGCGTGACGAGGAGGTCCGGGCCGGGTTCGAGGCGCCCGGCCACGGTACGGAGCCATTCGTCGACGAACGGCATGTCCGCGACGGCGAGTTCGACGAAGACGTCCGCCATGGTGTGCGGCCGCAGCCGCGCGGACGCCCGACGCAACGGGGCCGCCCTGCTGATCCGCCGGGCGCGGTCGAGGGCGTCGGCGAGTTCGGACAGCGGCCCAGTCGCGGTGCCGGCGGCGCAGGGGCGGCCGAGAGCATCGGCGAAGTCCCGTACGAGATCGTGTACGAGGTCAGGTACGAGGTCGGTTACGGCGCGCAGCCGTACCGCCTCGGTGTCGCCGGCCACGGCATCGGCCCCGCCATCGGTCCCGGCCCCGGCATCACTGGGCACCAGGGCGATCAGCTCACCGCCCCGGCCTCCGCCCCTCGGGCACCACATCACCGGCACCTGATGAGTCTTCACCAGTGCCTCGATCTCGCTCTCCAGGTCACGGTCGCCGACGGGGCGGTCCGGCACCCGGATCACCGTCACCGCGTAGTGCTCGGGCAGCTCCATTCCCACGACCGGGGCGAGTTCCGCCGCTGTGGGGTCTCCGGCCAGCAACGATCTGGCCAGCAAGGCGACTTGTTCGACGTACGGCAGACGGCGTCGCAGCACCGTGACGAAGCCGTTGCGGTAGGCGCCGATGCCGCGCTCGCCCTGCGGGGCGAACCAGCTCATGAGCCGCATAAGTTCGTCGACGCTGCCGCCGCGTTGGGCGTCGGTCGCCTCGTTGATCTCGCGCAGCATGAGGGCGGTGTGCAGTTCCAGGACCCGCTGCCGGGACTCGAACGACATTCCGGCCCCGGCCCGCAGTTCGCCCATCGACGCGATGTAGCCGAGGTCGTCCTCGGTCAACTCACCGTTGTCCGGTGACAGTTCGACCGTGCGGCGCCTGAACCACACGGCGTAGTCCAGCGCCTCGGACCTGGCCCGGGGGTTCGCGTCCAGGAACCCGAACTCCGGGATCTCACGCACGTACGTCTCGACCTCCCGGCGTGCGTGGGCCGACGCCTGCCGGGCTAACTCGGCGAAGAGGCTATCCATGGCCGTGAGCATGCCATTGCGGGGAACGCGTCGACAGGCGAAAACCGGACGGCCATTTATCACTATGGGTGAAAGCGTGAAGAGTGTGTAGGCGGCGTTTTTGTCACAGCGCGCAAAGTTCCCTTATCGGGGCGTTCTTGTCACTCGATCCGCTTGTCGGGGTGAGTCGGTGCGGGCTTAATGGGAGCCGGAATTCAGTCCGTGAATGGCGCTCGTTCAAACGGAGGGGAAACACCGATGAAAGCAGCAATCAGAACAGGAACGGGAACAAGAAAGAGAATCGCGGCGGCGGTCGCGGTCCTGTCCGCAGGGGCCGCGCTCATGCTGAGCGCGCCGGGCACCGGCTCCGCCGCCCCCGCCGCCACCCCCAGCCTGCGGGCGTTCGGGATCACCGGCGACGGCACCCTGATGGCCACGTTCACCACCGACAAGCCGAGCGAGCTCAACTGGGTCAAGGCCATCACTGGCCTGGTCGGCGACCAGAAGCTGATCGGGATCGACTACCGGGTCCAGGACGGCCTGATGTACGGCGTCGGCGACCAGGGCGGCATCTACACGATCAAGACCCCGCCGGCCACCAGCGACGTCGTCATCACCAAGGTCTCCCAGCTCCAGGTCGCGCTGTACGGGACGAACTTCGACATCGACTTCAACCCGGCGGCCGACCGGCTCCGCGTGATCAGCGACAACGGCCAGAACCTGCGGCACAACCTCCATGACCACACCACGGTCGAGGACACCATCCTGACCACGCCGCCGAACACCGGGCCGACCCGGGGCGTCACCGCCGCGGCATACACGAACAACGACCTCAACGCCGCGACCGCGACCACGCTGTTCGACATCGACACCACGAAGGACCAGGTCGTCATCCAGGCGCCGGCCAACAACGGCACCCTCTCCCCGACCGGCTCCCTGGGCTTCGACGCCGGCCCCAACGCGGGCCTGGACATCTTCAGCTACCTGACCAACGGCAAGACGACCTCGGTCGCCGCCTTCGCCACGCTCACCCCGAAGGGCGCCGCCACGCCGTCCCTCTACAGCGTCAACCTCTTCACCGGCGAGGCGACGCCGGTCGCCCAGGTCTCCCAGTTACCACTGAACATCACGGACCTGGCCCTCACCCTCACGGGCAGCTGACCACTCCTGGAGGCCACGGTCTCGTCCGCCACAGGGGGAGGCCGTGGTGACGACGGGCGACAACCCGGGGAACGGCACATGGAAGCACGACGCCTCCGTCCACACCCCGCCGTACCTGCTGAAGGGCGACCGACCGAAGATCACGTCGGTGTTCGACAAGGGGCGAGTGTATGGCGACAGCGGAATGCGTTCACCTACAAGGCCGGCCCGTCCGCCCTCGCGGAGGCCTCCGGTGAAGCCCCGTCGGCCCACGTCCACGACTTCGCGGACGATCCCAGAGCAGGGTGACCGGCCCGCAGAAGGAGACCAAGCCCAAGAAGATCAGCCCCACGGTCTCCTGCTGTGACCGCCACTACGGCAAGGACGACCCGTTGAGCTGGACCGCAACAGGGATGGTTCGGCTTGCGGGAACGCGGACCTCAGGCGCCGCTCACGATCAGCGGACGGCACGACCTGAGCAGCCCACTGCAGGACCACCACGGCCCCGTACACCGGCGGACAATCCGCCGGGTACGGGGCCGGCAACACCGATGGAAGCCGGCCAGCTGCGGAGAATCGGCCTTCTCAATGGTCATAGCGGATCCCGGATGATCGGCATACGAACTTCCGGTCCTCTACTTCGACTGCGGCTTCGACTGCGGCCCGGACGAGGCGAGCAGTTCTTGCAGGTCCCGTACGAGAATCAGGTCGTAGCGGCCGAGAGATGACAAGTACTCGAAGATCCGTCGCGCCGTCGTCTCCTGGCGTTCCGGGTTCGAATCGAAATCGCGGACGGTGAGCAGCGAGTCGTATTGCTGGAACGGCACCCCGTGGTCTTCTTCGTACTCATGGGTGAGTTCCACCTCGACTGGGTGGCGAGATGTTCGGCCAGGGGCTGGGTCGCTGCTTGCCGCCAGGTGCGAAGCAGCACCGTCAACAGCCAGGCCGTCCAGATCAGGGCGGCTGCCGCGAAGGCCTGGAGGATCTTCGGGCCGGTGCCCGTCGTGAAGTACTCCTGGAGTTCGGCCGTGGATTTGAACGAGCCGACGCCCAGAAAGAGGACGGACGGGAGCACCAGGAGGAAGGGGATCAAGTTCAGGAGTCGCCGTCTGCGGCGGAGCGTGTCTGCTCGGGCTGCTCTGATGACTATGAGCGGGGTCCAGGGGAAGCGCCAGGACGCGTAGCGGATCAGTGCGGCTGCGGTGTCGCCGTCCGTCCGCTCCCCAGCCAGCAGTACGCCGGGGAGTCATCGCTTTCCGCGATGCAGGCAGGCCAGGTCTGCCGTCATCGCCACGAGCAGCGCCAGCAGGGGTGCGGCCCATAGCTTGCCGCTGAGCGTTTCCAGCCACTCGTCGGCGTCGCCGGCGGGATGCGCCGCGGCGTAGTTGTTCAGCGTGTGGTGGGCCACCACCGCGGCGAAGGGGATGGCCGCCAATGGCTTCCACCAGCTCGGGGGCTCGCCACAGGACACCAACTGCCAGTCCTGCCAGGGTCGTCCACATGAGGTGGGTGAAGGTCGCAACCGTGACATCGCCTGTCCGGCCGAGGTGCAGTGTGGCTGCCGGAGACGGAAGCCAGGACGTGAACACCTCGCCAGGGCCCGGGATGTAGGGAGGTGACAGGCTGTCGGGGATCAGCCAACCGTCGTGGCGGGACAGGGCGCGGTCCGCGTCCAGGGAGTAGCGCAAGAGCGCTTCCAGCAGGCCGAAGCCTGCGCCGAGGGCGGCGCCCAGGATGGTGAAGTCCGTCAGGCCCCACTGGCGGCGGACCTTTGCGTACAGGCCTGCCAGCAGGAGAGGTGACACCTTCAACAGCTCCTCCCCCCACGGAGCCGTGGTGTAGGCGGTGGTGTTCACCACCTCGATCAGTGAGCGGCCGGTTTGGGCGGCGATCGCTCGTGTGTAGGTGAGCTCCAGGAGCGCCACGGCCGTCCCGCAGGCGTACATGCCTGCGAGGACGGCCAGCAGCACCGTTGAGAGGCGTACGGAACGTGTCGGCCAGGAGAGCGCGCAGAGCTGGAGGACCCCGTAGAGTGCAGCGGCCGATCGACACTCCTACCTCAGGCCGCGTGTTCGTCGAACGACACAGTGTTGCTCTCATCGGAGCCCACATGCAGGTCCACCGTGACATCGAGTGCCGCTGCCAGCCTGATCAGCAGATCCGCAGTGATCGGGAGAAGACCCCCCAGTTCGACGGCTTCCACTTTGTCGGCGGCCATCCCTAGGCGCTCACCCAGGGCCGACTGCGTCAGCCCAAGGGCCACTCGACGGTCGTACACCAGCTGTCCCAGTGCGAGCGCCAGACGAATCTGTTCACGCTCCGCAACCATCTCTGAGGGCTCGACGCAGTCCTCAGCCGCTCTATGCTCCCGCGACAGCTTCCAGCAGGTGTGGTTCATGGCTCCTCCCGGAACTACGTAACGAGCATCCACCGTGCCCCCTGGGAGGAGCGGCGTACCGCTCCTCCCAGGGGGCCAGAGTCGGGCTTGTCAGCGATTCAGGTCCATGACCCTGACTCCCAGCCCGTCGTAGGCCTCCGGCACGACAGTGGCCACCAGCGCCCCCTCCGGGAGCATCGGGTTCGGTCGCACGACGTGTACGGCTGCTGCGACGCCAAAAGCGACACCGTCGCGGAGCAACTCGGCGACGGTCATGGCCATCGCGTAGTCGTCGTCGATGACTCGGAGTACGTCCAGCAGTACACCCGCGTACGCCACGATCCCCGTGCGCTCGCGCTCAGCCTCCAAAAGACACAAGACGGGCACCCACAGGCGCACGTCATCACTGGACGCCGCGGCATGGATGAGGCCGGAGACCTGCTTGTTGCCACCCATGGCCAGCAGCGTGGGGCTGTCGAGGACGTAGTGTTCGATCTTGTTCAACGGGACGACTCCGCCTCCGAGAGAGCAGCCCTGTGAGCGGCAGTGGCTTCCCGCATCTTGCGCCGCATCTCTGCGGATTCCTCATCCGTCACGTAGTGCCCGAACAGCTCGGCAAGTAGGGCACGGGTGCGATCGGCCCGCTCCTTGATCTGGTCGGGGGTCAGAGTCTCAGCAGCTATCTCCTGCATAAGGGCACGGAGGCTGGTCCCACGCGCCTCCGCCACGGCGGCGAGCTGGTCACGGACTTCGGCGGGCACGCGGATCATGACATCAGACATGCCATTAGTATACGCGACGTATACGTCAATGGCGCCCGAGGCACACTCCTCTCAGCTCTCCGTTCGCGGGAAGGAGACCTCCACCCGTCGGTTCTTCTTTCGTCCCGCCTCCGTCGCGTTGGACGAGATCGGGTACTGCTCGCCGTAGCCGCGTACCTCGAAGGTGACATTCGCGTCGTTCAGTTCCTGGTCCAGGACTGCCTGTACGGCGTTGGCGCGTTGCCGCGACAGGACATCGCCGTGGGCGGAGGAGCCGAGGTTGTCCGTGAAGCCGAAGACGCGGATCCTCGTCGAGTTCTGGGTCTTGATCTCCTCGGCGATCGTCGAGATACGGGCCCTCGCCTCCGCGCCCAGCTTCGCGCTGTCCTTGCCGAACAGCACCTCGGCCTGGAGGGCGAACTTCACGTCCGCGTTGGTGTCTTCCCGGCGTTCGTCGCCGCTCTGGTCTTCGACGACCAGCTTGATGTCGAGGACTTTGGCTTCGGCGAGGGTGGCGCCCTCGGGGAGCTTGAGGTCGGGGTCGTTGGCGTCGACGTTTACGGGGGCGGTGGCGGTGGGTTCGGTGCCTGGGGGGACGTTGGGGGTGTCGTCGGCTTGGGCTGGTGTTGTGCCGAGGGCGAGGATCGTGGCGACGGCGACGGTCAGAACGAGGCGAGGAGCCATGGGTGTCATCGTGCGCCTCACCCAGAGATCTCGATGGGGGCACTGGCAAAGGTCGGCAGTTGGAAGGTCACCTCAGCTGTGCTCGTAGGAGGCGCCGGGAACTGGAGGAATACGGCGATGGATTCACCCGACTTGAGCGACGAAAAGCCTGTCGTCGTGAGCGGACGGCCATCCGTGTCGCGCAAAACGTAGTAGCGCTTCTTATCCTTGCTGTCGACGAGGGTCGCTCCCCCGAGCGACATGCCGTGCCGAAGGATCTCCGTCTCGTCCCCTCGTACAGCGGGGGGCACCGTGATGCGCTGGGCGCCGTCGTTCTTCAAGGCACCGCTCACGGTGACGAAGCCTCCGGCATCACGCTGCGCAGAGGTGATCTGGAGGAGCAGGCCACTTGAGCCCTTCAGCTCCGCCAACGGCTCGTCGGACTGACCTTCCTGAGGACTCGGGTCGGAACCACCCGTCTTGGAAGCAGACGCCGACGTCTCCGGCTTCTTGTCGCCGCCACCCCCGCCGCAGCCGGCCACACCGACGACCAGTCCGGCCGCGACAGTCAACGCGACCATCCCCCTGCGGGCCTTCGTAGTGAACCGAATGCTCATCACTCTGCGTCCTTCGTCAATCGTCGTTCGCTTGTCAGTCGGCCAGATGGACGTCGAAGAGGTCCTCGGGATCCGGCAGATCGGCGAGGTCGTCCGGGTCCAGTTCCCAGTCCGCGTCCTTGCAGGTGAGCTCCGGCAGTACGTCGCCTCCTGCACCCTCCCCGGGGAGTTTGAACGTACAGAGCGGCTCGATCACGGCGGTGGAGGATGCCGTGGACTTCTTGCCCTCCGTACCCGGGACGATCGAGTCTCCGACGGTCTTGTTGGTCTGCACCTCGACCGTGTACTCCAGAAGCTTCGGTGACCAGCAGTCGTTCACTCCGGCGTCGTTCTGCGCGGCCAGTTGGACTGCGCGCCCGCAGCCGTCGTACGGCACTCCGTTGCCGTCGAAGATGGCCTGCCACTTCGTGGGGTCGAGTACGTCCTCCACCCACTTGCCCGCGAGTTGGTCCCGGGTGTCAAGGGCCGCCGCGAGTGCCGCCGCGTCGGCTGCCGTCTGGGCACCGTTCCGATTCGCTGCGGCTTGGCCGACCGCGAGGTAGGCGAACGCGAGAAAGAGCAGGCCCGCCACCACCACGATGTAGATGGGGAAAGCCTGCCCTGCGTCGCTATACCTACGGCGCCGTGTCAACCACCGATGACTTCGTTGATCTTGTCCGTGATCGCGGTGTAGATCGTGTTGCCGATATCCGTCCCCGTAATAGCCAACACAATCGCCACCACCACCGCGATGATCCCCAGGTACTCCACCGCAGTCTGCCCCTTGTCGTTGCGAGCGGCGCGGGACCGAACGTACGAGATGGTCGTGTTGATCCAGTTGCTCATGGTCTGCCCCTCGGGTGTCGTCGCCTCCGGCACGCGCACCGTAGACCGGAACGACCCGTCCGGGACAGGGCCCCAGGGCCCAATTCCCCCCTCGCCCCACCACAGCTCACCCCAGTCCTCGAAGCGAACCCGGCGCCGTACCCAGCCACTTCGCCGCCGCCTCGGAGCGGCTCGTGCTGTGGAGCTTGGCGAAGATGCGGTTGATGTGGTTCTTGACCGTCTTCTCGCTGATGAAGCAGGTGGCGGCGATCTGCTGGTTGTTCATGCCCGATGCGATGAGGTCCATGATCTCCGCCTCCCTCGTACTCAGCCGGAACCGCAACCTCGACGACTGTCTCACACTTGATTGCAGTTGCGAAAGCCCTTTGCGGGAAGTGAGAGGTAAAGGGTCGCCTCGAAAGGTGAAATGACCTGGTGGAGAGGGTGGTTCACGGTCCATCTGCGGAATGACGGCTTCCGTATCTTCGTATGCAGTCGCATCCATGCGTGGGGTGGCCGCCCCCCGCACGGCCGTGACAAGTTGGTCCACCGTGAACTCACCGTGGACCAGATAACCGCATGCCCCCCGCCGCACCGCCTCCTGGACGATCTCCGTCTCTCGGCTGTACGTCAGCATCATGACCGGGGCGATCCCCACCAGGTACGGGAGTGCCGAGATGCCGTCCATGCGAGGCATGCGGACGTCCAGGAGGATCACGTCGGGGCGGTGGCGGTGGGCCGCCTCGCAGGCC
The DNA here is from genome assembly GCF_030551255.1 of Streptomyces sp. NL15-2K. Classification (GTDB taxonomy): domain Bacteria; phylum Actinomycetota; class Actinomycetes; order Streptomycetales; family Streptomycetaceae; genus Streptomyces. The sequence continues at coordinate 7,390,707 of NZ_CP130630.1, read as the reverse complement.
TCTCGGCCGTCGGCCGCCTCCGCTGCGACCGTGATGTCCTCGCGGCCGGAGAGCAGGGCGGTGAGGCCTGCCCGGACCACCGGGTTGTCGTCCGCCACGACGACCCGTAGGGGGGTGCGGGGCATCTTTGGCCTCCTCTTCTGGGGGTCAGAGTCAGGGGTTTTCCGGGTTTTCTGGGTTTTCTGGGTTCAGAGCCGCCAAGGGGAGTTCCACGCGGACTTCCGTCCCCTTCTCGTGGGCTCCCTGGCCGATGTCGACGCGGGCTCCGATCGACGCCGCCCGCTCGACCATGCCGACCAGGCCGAAGTGGCCTGCCTTGCGGAGGTGTTCGAGGGTGGTGTCGGCAGGCATGCCTCGGCCGTCGTCGTACACGCTGATGCGTAGTACGTCGCCGTGGACTCCTGCCTGTACGTCTACGCGGGTCGCGGACGCGTGCCGGTGGGCGTTGTCCATGGCCTCCGCTGCGATGGTGAGGAGTTGGCGGGCCACGGCTGGTGGGACACGGGGGGTCGATCGGTCGCCGGTGGGCGTGTAGGTGGCCGGGAGTGAGGTGCGGGTCGTGAAGTCGTGGGTGCGGGCCGCCAGTTCGGACAGTATGTCCGTGGTGTGGGCGGGGTCGGATTCGCGACGCAGGTCCGCCAGGAGTTCCCGGGATTCGGCTGCCGCTCTGCGGGCCGAGCGGGCGACCAGTTCCGCCTGCCGCTTGATGAGGGCGGGATCCTTGACGCGTGCGCCCGCCGAGTACGCCAGGCCGTCGGCTGCCAGGGCCACGCCGTGGAGGGTCTTCGCCACCGAGTCGTGCATCTCCCGGGCCAGGCGGGCCCGTTCCGCGCTGACCGCCTCCGTGACGGCCAGGCGGGCCTTGACGGTCGTCAGGGCCTGGGTGGCCGCGCCGAAGCGCAGCATCAGGTTGCGCAGGGTGGAGCCGACCGCGCCGGTGATGACGCAGAAGCCGGGGAGGAGCAGCGCCTCGGCGGGGCTTGTGCGGCCGTTGGCCAGGGTGGTGTGGACCAGGAGGAGGATCAGGGACTGGAGGGAGGCGAAGACTGCCGCGCCTCGCCAGCTGTAGGCGATGCCGGCCAGGAGGGGAGTGCAGACGCTGACGTAGGCGAGGGTGCTGTCCGGGCCGGCGGAGATCAGGAGCAGGGAGCCGAAGAGGGTGTCCAGGGCGAGAAGGGTGGGGTGGCGCAGGAGGAGGGGGCCGAAGCGTTCCCAGTCTCTGAAGAGGGCGTACGAGGTCATGAAGGTGAGGACCACGGCCGCGCCGACCAGGCGGGCTCCGACGCCGGGGGTGGCGTTGAGGAGGGCGGCGGGGGCGGCCAGGGCGATCATGGCCAGGCGGAAGCCGAAGACCTGGCGGCACATGGCTTGTAGGGCGTTCACCTGGACTGGGATTGCGAGAACGGGAGCGGGTGCGAGTGCGGGTGGGGGTGCGGGTGCGGGTGCGTTGGCGTGCGCCCGGTCTTCGGCCGGGTCTGGATTCCCACCAGCACCAGCGGTACCACCAGTACCACCGGTACCAGCAGTACCACCGGTACCACCCGTACTGGTTTCGTCGTCCAGCGCAGGTGGCCCCAGTGGAGCCTGATCACCATCGGCGGCCGCGCGTCGCTTCACCGTCAACATGGCCCTCCCCCTACTCCCCCGTAATCGACCCGAAGTCCGTCCCCGACCCCAAGATCAACCCCGCTCCCAGCAGGATCATCGTCGCCGGAACCATGAACGTCGTGATCATCATCGTGGCCTTGGGCACCGCCCGCGCGGCCTTGCGGCGGGCGTTCTGCGCGTCGGTGCGGCGCATGTCCTTGGCCAAGGACACCAGCGTGTCGACGATCGGTGCCCCCAGCTCCTCCCCCTGCTGCAACGCCGTCACGAACATCGCCACCTGCTCGGAGTCGTTGCGACGACGCAGTTCCGCGAAGGCCTGGCGGCGGCTCATGCCGAGGTCCATCTGGCGGAGGGTGATGCGGAGTTCGTCCGCCCAGGGGCCTTCGTACTTCGAGGCGACTCGGTCCAGCGCCTGGCGGAAGCCCAGCCCGGCGCTCACCACCACCGCCAGCACGTCCAGGAAGTCCGGGAGCGTCCGCTCGATCACGTCCTTCCTGATCCGGATCGCCGACCAGATGCCGACCTCCGTCCAGAACGCGCCGAAGGCCAGCAGCAACAGGGCCACCAGTACGTCGCCCCGCAGCAGGAAGACCAGGAAGCCGACGCCGCCCAGGAAGCCGTAGACCGCCCTGCGGGCCGCGTAGCGGTCGATGGTCAGGCCTCCGGGGTTGCCCGCGAGGTCGATCTTGCGGCGGTACTTCGCGACCTGCTTGGGGCCCATCAGCCGTAGGACCGCGGGGGCGTAGCGCATGCCCATGCGGTCGATCAGGGAGTCCACCGCGCCGGTGCGGGTGGCGCCGACCTCCAGGGCGACCGCCAGGTCACCGGGCAGCTTCGCCTCCGCCCGGTACATGCGGATGCCCGCGAAGATGCCCCAGACGCCGAGGCCCATCAGCAGTGCCAGTAGGAGTGCCATCGCTCGCGTCCCCTCAGCCCTCAGACGTCGATCCGCGACAGGCGGCGAATCAGGACGAAACCCACCGTGTACAGCGCGAACGCCACGACGACCGCCCCCTGGCCCACCGGTGAGCCCGTCATACGATCCAGCGCGCCGTCCTTCACGCCGTTCATCAGGAACAGCGAGCCCACGCCCAGCACCGGAACCGCGTACGACGTCATGTTGACCTGGGACAGCTGGGTGCGGACCTCGCGCCTCGTCTCCTTGCGCTCCTCCAGCGTCTCCGTCAGGTTCCGGAGGGCGCTCACCACCTGGCCGCCCGCCTTGTTGGACAGGACCAAGGTCGTGACCAGGACGACCAGTTCCCGGGACGGCAGGCGGTCCGCCATTTCCCCCAGCGCGTCGTCCATCGTCGCGCCGACCGCCAACTGGTTGGCCACCTTGGCGAGTTCCTCGCCCGCCGGCGCCTCCAGTTCCTCCGCCGCCATCCCGATCGCCGTACGCAGTGCCAGGCCCGCGTGGGTGGCGTTGGCCAGGATGCGGGAAAGTTCGGGGAGTTGGTTGATGAACTTCTCGATGCGCTGCTGCCGCTGCCAGTTGAGGAACTGGACCGCCGCCCAGATGCCCAGCAGACCCGCGAGCGGGCCGAAGAAGGGGGCCAGGGTCGCCTGGCCGATCAGCCACAGGCCCGCGACCACGGCCAGCATGGCGGCGAAGAACTCGCCGGGGGTGATGTCCAGGCCGGTCGCCGCCAGGCGGAGTTCCAGCTTCCGGCCGAGGTTCGTACGGCGCAGCCGGCGGTCCAGGTTGCGGAAGTGGCGCCGGCGGCCGGTGACCGGTATCTGGCCGGCGGAGGTCAGGCGGTCGACCAGTGCCGCCCGCTGGGCCTTGCCCTTGGCGTACGTGTGCACGCCCACGACGGCCAGTACGCAGGTCAGCAGCGCGATGCCGGTGGTGAGCGTGACGAGTGTCTCGAGTTCCATGGGGGCGGTCCTACCTGGCTTCTCGGGTGGCTAGCTGGTCGGCGGAGTGGGCCACGCCGAAGGCCTGGGGCGTGGGCTGGCCCGCCATGTAGAGGCGGTCGGCGGTACGGCGCGGGATGGGGAAGTGCTGGTAGGCGCCGTAGATGCGGCCGTCGGCGGACATCGGCTCGGCGTCGAAGCGGGCGACCGTGGCCAGCCGGTACGGCTCGCTGCCGTGGCTGTCGAGCAGCGCGATCTCCGTGATGCGGCGGGCGCCGTCGGCGAAGCGGGTGAGCTGGATGATGACGTCGACGGCGCTGTTGATCTGATCGTGCAGCGCCTCGAAGGGGATCTCGACGTCCGACATGGACGCCAGCGTCTTCAGCCGCATCAGCGCGTCCTCGGCGTTGTTGGCGTGCACGGTGGCCAGCGAGCCGTCGTGGCCCGTCGACATCGCCTGGAGCATGTCCAGCGACTCTCCGCCACGGACCTCACCGACCACGATGCGGTCGGGGCGCATCCGCAGCGAGTTGCGGACCAGGTCGCGGATGGTGACCCGGCCCTTGCCCTCGACGTTCGGGGGCCGCGACTCCAGCCGGACCACGTGCCGCTGCTGGAGCTGGAGTTCGGCCGAGTCCTCGATGGTGATGATGCGGTCGGTGTCGGGGATGAGCCCGGAGAGCGCGTTCAGGAGAGTCGTCTTTCCGGTGCCCGTGGCGCCGGAGACGATGATGTTGAACCTCGCCTGCACCAGGCCCGCCAGCAGGTACAGCATGTGCTCGTCGAGGGAGCCGAAGCCGACCAGTTCCTGGAGGGTGAAGGAGCGCGGGAAGCGGCGGATGGTGAGGATGGCTCCGGTCAACGACAGCGGCGGGATGATGACGTTGACGCGCTCGCCGGAGGGGAGACGGGCGTCGACCATCGGGTTCGACTCGTCCACCCGGCGGTTGACCGTCGACACGATCCGCTCGATCGTCTGCATCAGCTGGTCGTGGGAGGGGAAGCGGAGCGGCAGCTGCTCGACCCGCCCGCCGCGTTCGACGAAGATCGCGTCCGGACCGTTCACCATGATCTCCGTGATCGACGCGTCTTCGAGCAGCGGCTCCAGGATGCCGAGGCCGAGCGCCTCGTCGACCACCCGCCGGATCAGCTGGGAGCGCTCCACCGTCGACAGGACCGGGCCCTCGCGGCTGATGATGTGCCCGAGCACCCGCTCCAGCCGCGCCCTGCGCTCGGCCGCCGCCAGCGAACTCATCTCCGCGAGGTCGATCTCCTCCAGCAGCTTGGCCCGGTAGGAGGCGACCAGGTGGCCGTCCTCGCCCCGGCTGCCGTTGTCCTCGGGGGTGTTGATGCGTGCTCGCAGGCTCATGGTGGGGTGCTCCTCGTTCCTGCGTCAGTCCGTGGTCGTGGTCGCGTCGAGCGGCATGGTGGCGGTCTTGGTGGCGGGGTCGAACTCCCAGCCGGGGACGATCGACGGGATCTGGACGGTGGCCGTGACGGTGACCTCGTCGGCGCCGGGCGCCTCCGCGCACTCGGTCCCGTCGGCCAGCCAGCCGCTGACCGCGTTCTGGCACCCCTCCTGGGCGGCACCCGGGTCGAGCGAGGCGGCACGCGCCCCCGCCCGGGCCGCCGTACCGGCCTGCTGGGCGGTGTAGGCGATGAGCCCGATCTGCACGCCGGCCATCGCGACGAGGACCAGGATCGGGATGAAGCCGAGGTACTCGAGGGCGACTTGGCCGCGGTCACGGCCTTCACGGCCTTCACGGCCTTCACGGCCTCCGCGGCCTCCGCGGGCTTTGTAGCCTTCGCAGCCTTTATGGCGAGCCCGCCCCTTCCCGTCGTACGACATCTCAGTCCTTCGCCTCCTCTACGGCGCCCGCGTGGCCCTCGACCTCGAACGGGAAGCCGATCGAGCCGGGGAAGAGGACGGGGACTTCGAGATGGACGTCGGCCGTGACATAGCCGCCGGCCGTGTTGCACTCCACCTCGCCGGTCCACGCGCCCGGCAGCTTGTCCAGCCCTGCCTCCTGGCACGCGCCCTGCCGCGCCCCCGGCTCCGCCGCCGTTCCCGCCCGCACCGCCTCGTCAGCAGCATTCCCCGCGAGCGTGAACGTGTATCCCAGCAGCACGAACTGCCACATCAGCACCAGCGTCAGGATGATCAGCGGGGTCATGCCGAGGAACTCGATGGTGACCTGGCCGTCGTCCCGCCGGCTGCTCCATCGCCCGTCCCGCTGACCGTCCCGTCCGCCGAAGGAAGGCGCCCGCAAGCCCCGCACCCCTATCTCCCCAGCTCTCTGCGCCGCCGGAAGCTGACCGCCCCCCGGTCGCCCCGGAGCCTGCCGCCACCCCGATGGGCACCCTCGGACGCCTTGACCAGCCCCAGCTCCCCGGCCAGACCCCACAGCGCCTGCTTCACCGTGCTCCTGCTGTCGAGCTCGTGCACACGGCCCGCGTCCACAGCGCCCTGGAGTTCCTTGAAGTTGGCGGGGATCGCGATGCCTGCGATGGCCGTGCCGGTGATCTTCTGGATGAGCGGGGGCTGGATCTCCGTACCGCGGGTGTGGCGGTTGACGACCACCGTCGTCTCCTCCGCCTTGCGGATCTGCAGCCGGTCCCACATCCGGACCGTCCGCTTGGCTCCCCGGACCGCGACCACGTCGGGGGTCGTGACCAGCAGGGCCGTGTCGGCCATCTCCACGGCCGCCGCGCCAGCCCCGCTCAGCTGGGCGCCGCAGTCGACGACGACGACCTCGTAACGGGAGCGCAGGGCACTGACGATCTGGCGGGCGGCGCGGTCGGTGACCTCCTCGCCGCGTTCGCCGTCGCCGGGGGCGAGCAGCAGCGCGACGCCCGTGTCGTGGCGGAAGACGGCGTCGGCGAGGACGCGCGGCGAGATGTCCGTGATGGCGGCGAGGTCGACGACCGACCGGCGGAACTGGACGTCCAGGTAGGAGGCGATGTCGCCGGTCTGGAGGTCCATGTCGAGCAGGGCGGTGCTACGGCCGGACGCCTGGGCGGCGAGGGCGAGCTGGATCGCCGTCATCGTCGCCCCCACGCCTCCTTTCGCGCCGCTGACCGTGACGACGGTGCCGCCGACGCCGGTGAACACGTCGCCGCCGGCGCCGAGATGACGCCGTACGCCCACCGACCACTGGGCGACCGCCTGGACGCGGCTGGCCAGCTCCTCGTAGCCGAGCGGCAGCGCGATCAGGCCGCGGGCGCCGTAGTCCATGGCGGCCTGGAAGAGGCCTGGGCTGGCGTCGGAGGTGACGAGGATGACGCCGACGGCCGGGAAGCGGAGGGCGACTTCGCGGATGAGTTCCAGGGCGGGGACGGGGCCGATGCGCTCGTGGACGACGACGACCTCGGGCAGTTCGTCGATCGACTCGGCGGCGAGGCGGGCGAGGGTGTCGATGAGCTGGGTGGAGTCGACCACCGGAGGCACCGGTTCCGCGTCCGGTAGCTGGCTGAGCAGCGTCGTGATGGACCGGACCGCGTCGACGTCGCCGACTGCCGGGAGGATCCTCGTGGGCATGCGGGCCTCACTTGTCCTTCGCGAGTTCGTAGGTGCGGTCCTGCTCCGGTACGGCGGTGTCGGTGCCGGGCGCGACGAGCGCGAGCCGGACCTCCTCGGCGAACGACTCGGCGTAGGTGATGCGCTGGGCGTCGATGGTGGCGAGCGCGAAGGTGATGGGGACGGCTTCGGTCTCCTGCCGGGCGCGGTCGTCAGCATCGGGCTTGAGGGGGGTCAGGTCGCCGACGTCGAGGACCCGGGCATTGGTTACGATGATCTTGGCCTGAGCGGGATCACCCTCCCGCTGCCCCTCGAAGGTGGCGTACACGTTGACCGTCGAACCCGGCGTGATCTTTCCTGCGACGCCGGTCGCCGCATCGATCATGATGGCGACCTCCTGCTGCCCGGGCTGCAGAGCGGGCTGATCGACGATCATGTCGCTCTGCAGCAGGGAGCCCGCCTTCAGCGTGGTGACGGCGATCTTGCCGCGGATCTCGGCGAGGTCGGTGACCGCGGTGTCCGACAGCCAGCGCTCGGGCATCTTGGTCTTCTCGAACTGGCCCGCGTTGAGGCTGGTGTAGGGCTTCACGTCCGACTTCAGCCGGTACGCCGTGACCTCGGGGCCGACCTTGGACTCTACGTCGTTGATGACGGACAGCACGCCGGCGAACGCGCCGAGGGCGCACAGGACCGACAGAAGCAGGAGTATCACGCCGCGGCGCTGACGGGAGTTCATGAACCGTGCAACCTCATCGGGGGGTTGGGTCGTGCGGGGTCGGGGGTGGTACGGGGCGGCCGGTTCGGCTCATCCGGGCCCGGCGGGCAGTTGGTTCTGATACCTGGGCGACCTCTCCAACGCGCGCGAGCTGCCGTACGCGGATGAGTTCCCGTGGGCCTCGCGGGTGCCGTGGGTCCCGTAGGCCTCGTAGGTCTCGTAGGCGGATGAGCTCTCGTAGGCGGATGAGCTCTCGTACGCGGGCGATTTCTCGTACGCGCGCGAGTTCTCGTACACGGGCGATACGGGCGCTGTGGCGGAGCAGAAGACGCAGCGGTCGCCGATGACCTCGATGCCGCACCAGTGGCACGCGCTCTGCCGTACCGAGGTGACCAGCTGGTACAGGACCGACAGGTCGGGCAGGAAGGTGCAGAACTCGATCAGCTTGCCGGTCCCCCACCAGGCCGAGGACTCGGCCGGCAGCGGGGCCTCGCGCAGGCCCTGCACGCGCCAGGCCTTGGCCAGGTCGGCGGTGACCCAGTCGGACTGGAGCTGCCCCTTGGCGACGAGCATCGAGGTGGCGAACTCCGGCCCCGCGAGGGTGGCGCCGGGCCCGATCCGTACGAGCTGAGGCTGCGGATGGGCGAGCACGCCGAACTGACTTCCCGGCACCCACGACTTGGCGTGCGACTTCAGGCCCACGGGGACACGGTCGAGTTTGGCGACGGAGCCGAGGAGCGCCCCGGCGTGCAGGTAGTGCGTGAGCAGCCGGCCGGCGGAGGCGAGCACGCCGGGGCTGAGGTCGCAGGAGGCGAGCTGCCGCAGCTGGCGGGCCAGCACGGCGAGTCCGAGGGGCGGCAGATCGGGACGGAACAGGGCGATCCGGTCGCTCTCCAGGAGATTCCTCACGGTATACAGGCGCCGCTCCACTCCCGGGGAGACCGCGCCCGAGTACACGACGATCACATGCCCGTGCTGGTCGATCAGCGACTGCAGGGCGGCCAGCGACTGATCGAGGGACTGGCGGTCCAGGTCCGACAGGACGGCCGCGGGCATGGTTCGCTCATCCTGCGGCGGCAGCGCCATGTCGGCACTGGTCACGGCAATGGCAGTTGGCACGCGCAGCTCCCCGAATCCCCATGCCTGTCGGTCCGTCGGCGTGACTCCGGCGCACCCGGTCGACTTCACTGCGTAACTACCTGAGCACTGTATCCACGGCTCTATGACCGGAGAACAGCGTTTCTGTGACTTCCTGCTTGTCTCGTGGGCACAAAAGAGGGTGATTCCGGGCCAGATGGGGCGCACTTGCCACGATGACTTTCGTGGCGAGGGTGAGTTGAACGAGCGCTATTGACACGCATTGGTCTGGCACAGCCTTTGCCCTTGGGCTGGCAGGTACAGGCCAGGCATCCGCCGCGGACGTCAACAACGCGAAGAACTCCGGCTTCGAGTCCGGCCTGAGCAACTGGACCTGTTCGGCGGGCAGCGGTACGACGGCCTCCGCGGCGACACACAGCGGCTCGGCCGCGCTCAGGGCGACGCCCGCGGGGCAGGACAAGGCCCGGTGCGCTCAGACGGTGGCGGTCCGCCCGAACTCGACGTACACGCTGAGCGCGTGGGTGCGGGGCGAATACGCGTACCTGGGCGTGACGGGCACGGGCACGACGGACGTCTCGACGTGGACGCCGGACGCCGCCGCCTGGAAGCAACTGTCGACAACCTTCACCACAGGCTCCTCGACGGCCTCGGTGACGATCTACACGCACGGCTGGTACGGCCAGGCGCCGTACTACGCGGACGACATCTCGGTGTACGGCCCCGACGGCGGCGGAGGCGGCGACCCGGACCCGACGATCCCGGGGGCGCCGAACGGGGTCACCGTCACGAGCACGACGGCTTCGTCCGTGTCGCTGGCGTGGAACCCGGTGTCGGGAGCGACGGGTTACCGGGTCTATCGGGACGGGGCGAGGGTGACGGCGGTGACGGGCACGTCGGCGACGGTGACGGGCCTGGCCGCCTCCACGTCGCACTCCTTCCAGGTCACGGCGACGAACGCGGCGGGTGAGTCGGTGAAATCGGCGGCGGTGACGGGGAGGACGACGGCTCCCTCGAACGGTAGCGCAGACCTGGTGCCGAAACTCGCGGTCACGGGCTACTGGCAGAACTTCAACAACGGCGCGACGGTCCAGCGCCTCTCGGACGTCCAGTCCCAGTACGACATCATCGCGGTGGCCTTCGCGGACGCGACGACGACGCCGGGCGCGGTGACGTTCAACTTGGACTCGGCGGGCCTGGGCGGCCACGGGTTGCCGTAACCATCCGCATCGGCCGGACACGTTGACAATCCCGGCAGGCAGGCAGTCGGGGCGGGACGTCGTAGCCGTCATGGGCCGGCGTCCCGCAGCCGCCGCGCGATGTCGATGTCCCGCCGCAGGGCGCTGAACCGGGGCGGCTCCCGGCTCGCGTCGAGAACGACGACATGCAGCTGGTCCCCGACCCTCGGCGGGGCGATGTTCTCGTCCCACCAGGAGGGGTGCTTCAGCTGGTCGATGAATCCGGTCCCACCAGCGGCTTCGACCATCACTCCCACCCGGGCGACTGCGACGACGGTCACATCGAGTTCCTGGTGATCGCGGATCGTCATTTCGCCACTCAACTCGGACAATGCGCGCGGAGAGCACAGGAGCACAGTCCGGAAGGAAGTCTTTACCTGGCCAGGTAGTTCAGGCTTCGCCGCCCAATACTTGGCGGCATCCACGAGGGCATTATAAAAAGGGCCACGCTCGCCACTACTTCCGGAGAGCACGAACTCGGCATCGTCGATGGTCAGCAGAAAATGAGTCGCCGGGAGCCAACTCAGATCCAGCAAGCAGTCGCGCAACGCACCCCAATTCCAGCCAAAGTATTCTGGCAGTCGCATGTGTTCGTAGAACTGCGTGAAAACTCCATCAGCATCGGCCATCTCCCGCCCAGCCATCCTGGCCGAGTAAAAGAGGCCGGTCGGCGGTAGTGCATAGGCTGCATGCGTCTCCGCGGCATCGGGAACGACCTGCAAGAATGGGCTGGAATCGCTCCACCACAGGGTTTCGGTCAACGGCCTCTATCCAACGCGATGTAGGTCTGATAATGAGTGGGAGTGTACGTAGACTCTGAAGTCACCACCTGACGGGAGCGATGCGCTGAGCCATGACAGCATCGATGAAATCTGCCGGCGGCTCGTAGGAGTGGGCCGCTACATAATGAAAGACGAGATCTGGCGCGATCATCCACTCGCCGGACTTCGACACTACGCGAACTTCGGCGCCACCGAGTGAAACTTTCTTCCCGGCTACGTAAACAGTTGTTGGGTAGGGCTCTGCATAGCCGACGTGTGGAAGCTGACAGCTGTGCCACCCGCGCATCTTCATTTGAAGGTTGCCCCTCACGATGAGGGCAAGAGAATCAATGAAGCCCGCTGAAACGTTCCCCTGATTGTATCCTTTGTCTGGCTCCAGCCAGCCCACATTGACCGCACTCACTCCTGCCGGAATCGACTCTCTGACATATCGGTACGGAGACAGGTCTTCATAGTGAGTCAATTTCACACTCCCGTCATTTCGACTTTCCCCAAAGAAGCCGTAAGGAAGTAGATGCACCAGGCTGGATTGACAAAATTCAGCCAGTTCTTTCTGCTCGTCAAGTGGCGCATCCAATAGACATCCTGAAAGCCCTGATGGTCTCACGTCCACTCGGACCCCGTTGCAGCAAACAGCACGGCTTTCGAAGAAATCTCGGAATATATTGCTACCGGCCACAATCGCTTCGACACCGGTGGGAGATTCCAGCCGAAGACGCCAAGGCCTGTCTCCTTCGACCAGCATTCTCCACTGAACCTCCTGTCCGTTAACTTCGACACGAATCGAGAATTCTTGCCCGAGGGTGCAGCCGACGGAGATGTTCTGCCAGGACTTGTACGACCGTGACGTCGTCCGCCCGGCCTCGATGGCGTGCGGAACTGGAGGCCCTTAGTCGACCTCGCCGAATCAGTCTTCCGGGATCGAGACCTGCCGGAGACGCTCGATGATGAGCTCGAAATCTGACAGTGCCCTGAAGCAGAACTCCTGATCCTGGACATTAATCAAGTGGACGACTTCCGCGAAAGCGGGATTATCAAGACCTTGAGCCTCGTTCAGAATCCGGGTGGGCAGTAGGAGCCAATTTCTTCGCGTTCTGTCGAGCGTCCACTCGACTTGGGTCGGTAGCGCTCTCACAGCATCTTCTATGAGCTGCGCGACCCGTTCCTGAGGAGACGCGTAGCGCCATCCCATGTACGGCACCTGGGGGTAGCCGTATACGGGATGAGACTCTGAAGGCAACTTAAACCATGCCAGTTCCCCGAACCTGCTGAGTACTTGCATCGCCTGCATGCTTCGAGCCGACATGCGGGAATCCATTCATGCATCACCAGAGGGGTCCGGAATACCCTCCGTCTTGGACGAGAAGTTTCTTTCCCGGGTTCAACAATCGAATGGCTCGCTCGTAGTCCCCGTACGGAATCGGATCTGATCTCATCGCCGGGTCGTACACGTATCTCCCATCTGTGTAGACATCATGATATCGATACTCCGGCACTACCTTACCTGAATTTTCAGGGATGTTGATAGCGGAGTCGTTGCGTGTAGTGAAGTTGATGATTTTTCCTTGGCCCCCAGTCTCCCTGAGAATATACTCGGCGATTTCCGAACAATCGATATTCCCGCCGATCGGTGCAGACCTCATCGCCTCGGTCGCCGCTCCATCTGGTGGATAATTCGGATTCGCCTCTCTGAAGTCGAAAATCCCTCGACGAGAATTCCCATCGCCAGGATAATCTGGGGCAAGTCCGAGCGAATCGGAATGTATGTGCGGGTTGTGGACGTAGGCGGCCGGGTTGGGGGCGGGGGTGAGCCCAAGGGGATCGGAGGTGAGGTAGCGGCCTGCTTCGGGGTCGTAGTGGCGGAAGTAGTTGTAGTGCAGCCCTGTCTCAGGGTCGTAGTACTGGCCGGGGAAGCGGAGGGGGGTGTAGGTGTTGCTGTTGGCGGCCCATGCGGTGGTGCCCCACAGTGTGCTGCGGGTGTGCCATGCGATCTCGCCGTGTTCGTCGATGAGTTCGCTGGGCGTGCCGACGAGGTCGGTGACGATCGCGAAGAAGCGGGAGTCGATTTCGTCCTGTGGGGCGTCGGTGGTGGTGATGCGTTCGGTTTGGGCGATGGGGCGCAGGCCCTGGTGGTCCCAGGTGAGGGTGACCGGGTTCGGTAGCTGCGGGGCGGTCGTCGTCTGTTCGCAGAGTGTGGTGCCGTCCCAGGTGAAGTCCACGTGCTCGACGACGGTTTCGCCGTCGTCGGCCATACGGAGTTTTGCCGTACGGCGGCCCAGGGGGTCGTAGGTGTAGCGCCAGTGCGTGCCGTCCGGAGTCGTTACCGATATGAGCCGGTCTTCGGCGTCCCATTCGTAGCGCCATGTGTCTGGCTTGCGGGACAGGCGGGTCTTCTGGCGCAGGGTGATGCGGCCGAGGGCGTCGTGTTCGTAGCGGACGTTGCCGGCGCGGGTGATGCGGGTGCCCACGTACTCGCGTGCGCCTGTCGCTTCCTGGCCCGGGTGGTCGGTAGGCCACGACGCCGAGGTCTGATTGCCAGCCGCGTCGTAGGCGTACGTCTCCGTCCAGTTCGCCGCGTGGACCGCCGTCACCCGGCCCGCTGCGTCCAGGTCGAAGCGGCGCGTGCCGGACAGTTGGTCGTCGATGCCGGTCAGGTTGCCGTCGGCGCGGTAGGTGTACGTACGGGACTGGACCGTGCGTCCCTCCGCGCCCGTCACTGATTGGGCTGTCAGGCGGCCGAGGGAGTCGAAGCCGTGTTCCAGGGTGACCGTCTCGCCGACGTGGCGTGCCAGTTCGCGGCCTGCCAGGTCGTACGTGACGTCGATGGGGCGGCCTGAGGCGACCATGCCGGTGCGGCGGCCTGCCGCGTCGTACGACCATGTCGTCGTCGCGCCGGTCGGTGTCGTCCGGCCCGTTCGGCGGCCCGATTCGTCGTAGGTGTACGTCAGTTTGCGGCCGTCGACCGTCTCCGAGCGCACCCGGCCGAAGCGGTCCCGCAGCAGGGTCAGTGTCGTGCCGTCCGGGCCTGTCGCCTGTGCCAGCCGGTCGGTCATGTCGTACGCGTACGTCGTGACCTGGCCGGCCGCGTCCTTGCGGACCACCCGGCCCAGTTCGTCGCGCTCGAAGGTCATGACCTCGCCGAGGGCGTTCGAGCGGGAGGCGAGGCGGTCGGCCATGTCGTACGTGTAGGTGAGCGTGCGGTCGTCGAAGTCCGTCTCCGTGACCAGGCGTCCGGCGGCGTCGTAGGAGTACGTCCATGTCAGGCCCTGCGGGTTGGTGACCTTTGTCAGCCGCAGTTCCATGTCGTGGTCGAACTCGTAGCGGACGCCGTCCGGTCCCGTTCGGGCCGTCAGCAGGTCGAAGTGCGTGTACTCGAAGTGGGAGACACCGCCCAGCGGGTCGGTGTGGCTGGTGCAGTTGCCTTCGCCGTCGTACGTCCAGGACTCGGCCGTGCCGTCGGCGGCTGTACGGCGGGCCAGGCGGCCTTCGACCGTCCATTCGAGGCGGGTCACCGCACCCGTAGGGTCGGTGATGGTGACAGGTCTGCCGAAAGTGTCACGTTCGTAGCGGGTCACTGCCCCGAGGGGGTCGGTGATGTCGAGCGGAAGGCCCGCCAGGTCGCAGCGGACCGTGGTCGTGTGCCCGAGCGGATCGGTCACCGAGGTCAGGTGGCCCGCCTCGTTGTACGCGAACCTGGTCGTCTGACCCGCGGGGTCTGTCACTGACGTCCTGTTGCCGCGATCGTCGTACGTCTGGCGTAGGACCGTGCCGTCCGGGTTCACCACCTTCACCGGCAGGCCGAGTTCGTTGTACTGGGCTCTCGCCTCGCGGCCGTCGGGGCGGATCAGGGTGAGGAGGTTGCCCGTCTCGTCGTAGCGGAACGTGGTCCGTCGGCCGAGTGGGTCGGTGTGGGAGAGGAGGCGGTGGTAGCGGTCGCGTTCGAAGCGTGTGACCGCGCCCAGCGGATCGGATTCGGCGACCACCTGGTAGGCGTCGTTGACGACGTAGCGGCGGGTGTGGCCTTCGGCGGTGGTCGCGGTGGTGACGCGCAGGCCGGTTTCCGGGTCTGTCTCGTCGTAGGACAGGCGCAGGGTCATGTGCCCGTGCGTGCCGCCCTCGGCTACGCAGCGGTCCTGGTCGTCGTACTCGTAGGTGTAGCCGCGGTCGTTCGTGTCCGTCCAGGAGGTGACGCGACCGGCTTCGTCGTAGGTGAAACGCAGGGGCAGGCTTGAGGAGTTGATGACCTCGGTCAGGTGACCGTCGGTGTAGCCGTAGCGCATCAGCACCTGATCGGCAGCCGACAGGCGCAGAGCCGTGACTCTGCCTGCCTCCGTGGAGACGCGTACGTCGTAGCCGGCGCTGGACACGATCCCTAGCGGGGTGCCCTCGGTGTCGTACTCGAAGGTGATCCAGTTGCCGTTGTGGTCGTCGATCTGTTCCAGGACGGCCAGGTCGTCGGCGCGGTCGGTGAAGTGCCAGACGCGGCGTGTCTGTGGGTCGGTGACCGTGTAGCCGCCGTCTTCGCGGTCCAGCGGCCAGCGTGGGCCGTGGCTGGGGAGGGTGGGGAGGCCGGGCGCGGGGTGCGGGTAGGCGAGGAGCAGGCCGTCCTCGGTGACGAAGACGACACCCTCGGAGTCGATTTCGAGGCGCTGGTCGAGGGTTGAGGACCAGGAGGGGCCGAACCAGCGGCCGAAACGGTATCCCGATTCCACGCGCCGCTTGATGACGAGGGGGAGGGCGCCCGGCAGCGTCACGTCCGTCTGCGGCAGATACATCTTGCCGGTGGTGAGGTCGACCGGGTCCGTGGGGTCCTTTTTGACCTGTTCGCTGGGGTTCGTTGTGTCGTGCTCTTCGGGGCTGTTTCTGGCAGCGTCCGCCGCCGAGTTGTCGGCGCCCCTCTTCGCATCCTTGAGCGCTGCCTGTTCCGCGGCCTCCTCCATGCCCTCTCTCGCCGCGGCCCGCACGCCGCCTCGCGCCAGCCCCATCCCCTTGGTGCCGATCAGCTCCGGCAGCAGCCGACCGCCCCCCTCGGCCGGATCCTTCATGAAGCCCTCCCACGCGGACTTCACCGCGCGCTCGGGATGCGCGGCCGTGGAGACCAGACCCGACAGCGTCATGCTGACGTTCTGGGCGAAGGCGGCCGGGTGGGTGAGGTTGTACGGGTCGATCGGGTTCAGGCCGCGGGCGAAGTTGACCAGGCCCGCTGTGCCCTTCGCCGCGCCTCCCACGACGTGAGTGAGTTCGGTGTTGACGGCGCCGAGGCCGTCGGCCGCGTTGGACTTCAGCCGGTCGAGGGGCGGCGGTTCGGCGGGTGCGTGGGCGAGGGCGGCGCGGACCGTTTGCGCGGCGGTGCGGCCGGCGTCGTTGCGTTGGCGGCGGGCCTCGTCGAGGATTTCCTGGGCGCGTTTGACGGCGGCCTTGTCGTCGGCTTCCTTGCCCGCCTTGTAGAGGTTGATCGCCTCCAGGGCCTGGCGCTGCGCCCACTCGACCGTGTCCGCGTACGCCATCAGGGCACTGGCGGCCTGGTCGCAGGCGTCGGCCGCGTGCAGCCACTTGGTGGGGTGCATGGCGAACTTCTCGCGGAAGGTCTTGGCGGCCTCGCCCTTCCAGTGCGAGGAGTCCAGCTTCCGCATGCCCTCGCCCACCGTGTCGAAGGCGGTGTGGAAGTCCTTCAGGTGGGCTGCCGTCCGCCGGATGCTGCTGGTATTGCCGTGCACCAGCTGGACCGGCTGCTCGCTCTGGCCGAGTTGCTGCTCGCCCGGGGTGGCGCCGAGTTCCGAGGCGAGGTTGTCGCCGACGACGTCGACCGCGTCGGCCCAGTCGTGGGCGCCGATGTCGTCCAGGCCCTCGCTGACGACGTTCGCGCCCTTGTCGATGCCCTCGCCGACGAGCTTCTTGCCCGCGTCGACGCCGTCTTCCAGCTTGCCCAGACCGGAGTCGACGAAGTCCCCGATCCCCATCAGCCCGCGTCCCCGCCCTGCTCGGCCCGCTGTGCCTGCTCGGCCGCTTTCGCCCGTTCCTCAGGAGAGGGCCCGAAGGGGCCGTCGAGCGCCTGCTCGTACTCGCTGTCGCTCACCCCGGCCGCACTGCGCAGGTTCTCCGGGTTCAGCCCCATCGGGCCGATCGTGTGCGAGGTCATGACGTCCCGGCCGGCGTCCTTCCAGCCCTGCTCGCTGTTCTGCCACGCCCGGTCGAAGGACTCCGCGCTGTAGTCGGGGTCCGCGAGCGCGTTGTTGCGGGCCAGCTCTCCCCAACTCATCTGCGTGGCCTGGTCCTCGGTGGCGTAGGGGTTGCCCACCGCCGAGTTCGCGACGACCTTGATCGCGCCTTCGACGTACTGGTCCGTCTCGTAGTACGTGCCCGCCGAAAGGTGCACGCCCTCGGCGAAGTCGTTGCCCTCCGTGACGAGCGCGCGTACGCCCCACTCCCAGCGCTCGCAGAACGGCTTGAATGCCGACGTCAGCTCGCCTTCGCCCAACTCCAGTCCCGACAACTGCAACTCGGAGAAGCCACGGCCGACCCCGGCGAGGCTGTCGATGCCGAACTCCCTGAGTTCCTCCAGGGTCAGCGTGATGCCCTTGGCGATCTGGTCGAGGCCGACCGCCTGCAGATCCTTGTCGCCGTTCCCGCTCACCGTGATTTCTCCCCGTACGTCTCCGTGTCCAGAGCTGCCGCGTCCGGCACGATTCCGGTGACCGGCGGGAACAGCACGCCGTCGCCCTCACTGCCCACGTCCAGAGCCACCCCGCACGGGACGCCCGTCGCCGGAACGGCGGCGTCGAGCAACCGAGCCCCCAGGACACGGCGGTACGGCCATTCCCGCGAGCCCTCACCCCTTGCGATGGCGAATCGAGCGAGCGCCGCCTCGTCCGAGAAGGCATAGATCCAGCGGATTCCGACGTAGTCCCCGGTCAGCGGTGTCTCGTCCTCGACGATCGGCAGCAGTACGGCGGTACGGCGGAACTCGCCGAGCAGCACGGCGAACTCCCGGCGTCTGCGGGCGACTTCGTCGGCCTCCGAGGCGGCGGCTCGGCTGGTGGGAGGCTCGGAAGGCTCGTTGGGAGTGGGCGGCGAAGGCGACGGATCCGCCTGCGGGCGGTCCTCGGGCCCAGCGTCCAGCGGCGCCGCCACCTCGATGTAGTCGGACAGACGTGACCTGGGTATGTGCCCGGCTGCCGAGTCGCTTCCCCCTGGATCTGCCACGCGGGGATCATCACATCGGCATATTGCCGGACGCAACGCCGACACTCGACCAAGCGTTCAGGATGGCCGGTTGTCGGCAGCGGTGCCCCGACGGTCTCGTCCGGTTCGGGTGCTGGACG
This sequence comes from Streptomyces sp. NL15-2K, assembly GCF_030551255.1. Lineage (GTDB taxonomy): Bacteria > Actinomycetota > Actinomycetes > Streptomycetales > Streptomycetaceae > Streptomyces. The sequence goes on along the minus strand of NZ_CP130630.1, from coordinate 7,372,570 downwards.
GGCGAGTTGAGGCGGTCGCTAAGGTTCATCACCGGCCGAATGATCGTCGACGGAGGCTTCGTGACCACACCGCCGCCCACGCCCCCTTACCAGCAGCAGCCTCCCCTGCCGTACCAGCAGCAGCCGCCGCCCGTACCGCATCCGGCGTACGCGACGCCCCCGATGCCTCCGCAGCCCCACCCGTACGGCGGCCCGGTTCCCCCGGGAGCCATGCCGGGCGGCGCCACGTGCGAGGTGTGCGGAGCCGCCCCTGCCGCCGCGGTGACGGTCCGTGGGCATCAAGGCATGCTCGTGATCATGCGCTTCCTGCGGCGCCAGGGGGTCTTCTGTCGGCCCTGCGGAACGGCCGTCTTCCGTGAGATGCAGGCGGACACCCTGGTGCAGGGCTGGTGGGGCCCGCTGTCGGCGATCATCACGCCCTTCATCCTGCTGGTGAACCTCAGCGCGAGGTCCACCCTGCGCGCCCTGCCTGAGCCCACCACCTGGGGCTGGCGTCCACCGCTTGACCCGGGCAAGTCCGTTATGCGACGCCCTGCCGGCCTGGTCGCCGCCATACCGCTGGCAGCGCTCGCCCTGGTCGTGCTGGCCATTCCGGTGCTGTTCGTCATAGGGCTGGTCGCCGGAGATGATCCACCGGAGAAGCTCTCGGTCGGCTCGTGCGCCCGCAACGACGGTTCCTGGAGCGCCCAGGATCTGAAGCCGGAGCCCTGCGGTTCGTCCGGCGCGGAGTTCCAGGTGACGGAACCGGGGGCGGAGGGGTGCCCGGCGGGGGACTATCTCGCCTATCCGAAGTACAGCGCGGACGGGGTGACGACGTTGTGTCTGCATCCCGTTGGGCGGTGAGGGCGTTTGTCAGAAGAATGGTGAGCGGAGTCGCCATGGATGCGCAAGGCCGGCCAGTGGTTAGCCGAAGAGGAGGTCGACGTCGCTCTCAACACAGAACTGCAGGACGACCAACAGCTGGCGGATGTCGTCGATGTGTCGTTGGAGTAGCGGATCGACGCTTGCCTCGTGCCGCCGATCGACGATTTCCTGCAGGTGGGGCAGCATCGCGGCGCACTGGTCTGGCGTGAGGTCGGGACCTGCCTCGTCGGGATGGTTGAGAAGTGGTGCCAGCGCGGTGGAGACGTCGCTCCAGGGACGCTGTCCGCCGAAGCTGTGCATCTCCTCGAGCGCGAATCCCTCGGCCTGCGCCAGCCACCGCCGGAACACTCCGAAGCCGGTGTAGGACCAGGAGACATCCGGACTGCCGGTGTCGTCGTCCCCTGGGAACAGAACAAGCCCCACGATGTCCTCCTCGTTGACCGAGCACACAGGATCGGCCTCAAGAAGGAGCGACGGCAACTGAACTTTGATGGCTGGCCGCCAGGTTCGGCCCCCCTGCGTAAGGCCGAGGCCGCCGTCCTTGAGGCCGGTCGGACGGCGGCACGGCCGTACAAGTCCTGGCAGACCACTGGCAACTCCGGACGGCCCACACGAGGCCGACGACCGGGATCGGGGGTGATTGGCAGATCTGTTCCACCCCTGCGAAGGAAACCCCCAGGTGAGGTGGCCGTGCCGGTGGAACAGATCTGCCAATTACTGGGTACGCGTCCGGGCCCCCGCGCAGATCGCATCGCGACCCGGGGCGGTGGCCTCGTGCGGCCGGCCGGCCGGAGTCCGGCCGTCTGGATGGCTACACCACGCGGCGGGGCGCGGCCGGATCCTGATGTCCGACCCTGGTAGCCCCTGGCTCACGCCCCCTTCCGGTAGCCGGTGGTCCGCCCGTACGACGCCGCGCTCGCCCTCGGCAGTGTTGCCCACGTGCGCGTCCCGCCGCCGGGTTCTGGGGACTCGCCGAAGCCCCAGGTGCCGTCGCAGGCCCGGCAGACGCAGGCCAGGACGCGGAGGGCGGCTCGGCGGCGGGTGTCGCAGGCCGTGGCGAGGTGGGGGTGGGTGTGGCGGGGGTGGGTGTCGTAGGCGATCAGGCGGAGGGTGGAGGAGCGGTAGCGGAGGGAGAGGTAGAAGTTCGGGGATTCCGTGAACTGGACTGCTGTTGCCGTGAGTTCGCCCACTGCTTGCAGGGCTGGGTCCAGCATGTCTTGCAGGTCGTGGGCCTTGAGGACCTCGCGTGTTGCCGCTCTTGCGAGTGACGGGCTGGCCAGGGCCGCGGGGAGGGTGAAGCTGTAGGACAGGGTTTCGGGGATGGGGGCGGTGGGGTCGGCCGTGTAGGTGGGGGCCAGGGGGCAACGGGAGATGGGCATAGCAGGACTCCTCTTGTGTATGGACCGACGGTTGGTGCAGTCAGTGGCTCGTCTCCCTGGCGCAGGCCCACCCCTCCCAGGGAAGGAGCGTGCGGGCAGGCTCGCGCGATGCACTCCCAACTGCGGTGTGTAGCTTGTGCCTTACTGAATGTAGGGCATGCGGGGTTATGTTGCCCCACCATCGGGAGAACATAAGCACCGATAGGGTGACTCCCCCTTGGAGAAAGGAGCCGCATGGCCGCGAGGACGTCTCCGACCGAGCGTCAGAAGAGGCTCGGCGCGGAGGTACGGAGGATGCGCACCGCCGCCGGCCTGACCGGGGAATACGCGGCGGGGCTGCTCGGCGTGGACCGCGGCAAGATCTCCAACATCGAGTCGGGTACCCGTGCCATCAGCCCCGAGCGGCTGCGTACCCTGGCCTGCAACTGTGACTGTGACGACGAGGCGTACATCGACGCCTTGGCCGAGATGGCCCAACCCACCGAGCGGGGCTGGTGGGAGAAGTACCGGGGCAGCCTTCCGGCGGGCATTCTCGACATCGCGGAGTTGGAGCACCACGCCGTACGGATCCGCAGCGTGCACCTGATCCACATGCCGGGGCTGCTGCAGTCCAGTGATCACGCACAGGCCGTCTTCAAAGCCGCGCTGCCGCCGTTGCCCGAGCATGAGGTCGCCCTGCGACTCGCACACCGGTTGGAGCGCCAGCGGGTTCTGGAGGGCGACACTCCCACTGAGTACGTCGGCATACTCCACGAGGCAGCGCTGCGCATGCAGTTCGGGGGGCGCAAGGTTGCGCGAGGGCAGTTGGAGCACCTGCTCGCCGTGTCGGAACGGCCTCACGTGACGCTGCGCGTCATTCCGTTCGAGGCGGGTTCCTTTCCGGGCGCCGGGCAGACCGTGATCTACCTGGAGGGGCCGGTGCCGCGATTGGACACCGTGCAGATCGACAGCGCGCACGGGCCGGAATTCCTGTACCAGGACGCTCAGTTGTCCAAGTACCGAACGCAACTGGACTGGATGGAGGACCGTGCGCTGTCACCCGAGGAGTCGTACGGCTTCATCCGGGACATCGCCGGCCAGCTTTAGGAGACAACATGCCCGACATCACCTGGGAAGAGCCGTTCTGCGCCGAGGGATCGGCCTGCTTCCGCCTAGGCACCGACCCCCAAGGCAACGCCTACATCGCCATATCCGGCGCCGAGGACGCCTACCTCACCGACTCCCGAGAAGCCCTCCGGACCATGATCCTCGACATCAAGGCCGGCAAGGCGGATCACCTGCTCTGACCTGTCCCACCCATCCCGCCTACCCCATCGGCCGGTAGTACCCCAGCACCGCCGCCAGTTGCCCGAACCACTCCCCCAGCCGCTCCCGTGGTTTCGCCTCTACGACGCACTCGTACACCCTGCCGTCGAGGTGCACTACGGCCATCATGAGGGCCTTGCCCGAGGGGCTCGCCTTGTAGTGGGCGCTGCGGATCTCGGGCCAGGGGAATTCCGCGTCGAAGCCGTTGACCTCGAAGGTGACGCCCGTCGGGTCGACCACGATCGAGTTGTGGCGGTCCACCGCGAGGAACTCCGGTCCCGTGGGCCCTGGTTGCGGCTGCTGCGGCGGCGCGTACGCGTACTGCGGTGGCGGTGGCGGTGGGCCGAAGCCCTGCGGCGCGGATGCGGGTGGGGGTGGGGGCGGGGGCTGGTGGCCGTGTGGCGGCGGCTGAGGTCCGTACCCCGGGTGGTTCATCGTCCGTCCGCTCCTTGCGCTTCGCTGGGTCCGAACGCAACCTACCGCCCGGCGGCCACTCCCCCGCCGTGCCGTGAAACATTTCCGGGGTCCCACCGCATCAATGAGGTGAGGACAACGCAGGCGCGCAGAACAGGGGGAGCAGATGAGACAGGTCCTTGCCGACCGGTACGCGGAGTTCGCCGCGGCGCGGGCCGGGCATCTGTACCGGTCCGCGTGTCTGCTCACCGCGGGGGACACCCATCTCGCCGAGGACCTGGTGCAGGAGACCCTCGGGCGGCTCTACATCAGCTGGCACCGGGTGACCCGGGCCGACAACCCCGCCGGGTACGCGCAGACCGTCCTCACCCGTACGTTCCTCGCCCACCAGCGGCGCCGCAGCAGCACCGAGCGCGCCACCGACGTGCTCCCCGACCGGCCGGACAGCGACAGTGCCTCCGACGACGTGTCTCTGCGGCTGACCCTGCTGGAGGCGCTCGCCCGGCTGCCCGCCAAGGACCGGGCCGTGGTCGTCCTGCGGTACTGGGAGGACCGGTCCATCGAGGAGACCGCCGACGCGATGAACGTCAGCTCGGCCGCCGTACGGACGCGGTGCACCCGTGCCCTCGGGCGGCTGCGGGAGCTGCTCGGCGAGAACCTCGGCGAGTACGTCAGCCCCTGAAGCCCGAGTCCCACACCCACCACACCCACCCCTAACGGAAGCGGTGTTTGCCATGCCCGTGGAACAGCACAGCGACCCCTTCGAGGACCGGCTCGGCGCCGCCCTGCGTCAGGTCGGCGGCAGCTTCGATCCCCACCACCTCGCCGCGCTCACCGCGGCCGGTCAGGCTCGCGGCCGCAGGCTCCGGCTGCGGCGCCGGGCCGCCATCGTGGGCAGCACCGCCGGCCTCGCGCTCGTCGGTGTGGGCGGGGCGCTGCTCTCGCTGCCCGGCGACGGCTCCCCCGACCGGGAGCAGCGCTCCGTGGCCACGGCGCCGACCGCCACCGCCGGCCCCACCGCCACGCCGGAGAAGCCGAGGCCCTCTGCGCCGGAGAAGTCCGTTCCGGTGAGCGTCGACGGTGACACCATCGGGCAGACCCTCGCCGGCCTGCTCCCCGACGGCCTCGAGGTGGTGGCCAGGGGTGCCCAGGAGGCCGAGTTCGCCTATCTCGTCGTCGACGACGGCAAGGGGCGGAGTCTGGTCCAGATCAATGTCCAGCCCGGTATGTCGGACGTGGCGGGTCAGCTTTTCGGTGCCGACGCCGAGACCCTTCCCAGCGGTACGAAGGTCACCACCAGTCAGAGGCCCGGCGAGAAGGGCGGCGCGGGGGTCGTCATGTGGACCGCCGACACCATCAGGACGGACGGCTTGCGTGTCGTGGTCAGCGCCTTCAACTCCGGCGCCCAGGACACCGCTGCGACCCGCGAGACGCCCGCCCTGACGATGGAACAGCTCAAGGAGATCGCCGTCAGCCCCAAGTGGCTCGCCCTCCGGTGACCTTTAGAAGAACTCCGACCACTAGAAGAACTCCGACCACGGCTGGTCCCAGATCTGCTTCAGGCACAGCACCAGGAACAGCAGGCCCGAGATCGCCAGCATTCCGTTGCTCAGCGGGCCGTTGCGCCACTGGCTCGGTGTGCGGGAGGTGTTCAGGAGCCAGATCAGCGTGCCGGCCAGGAAGGGCAGGAAGGCCGCGCCCAGCACGCCGTAGATGATGATCAGGCGGAACGGCTGGCCCTCGAAGAGCAGCACCATCGGCGGGAAGGTCAGCCAGAGCAGATACGCGCGGAAGGGCCAGGACCGCTCCCGCTCGCCCGAGGCGATCTCCTCGCCGCCGGCCGCCGTCTCCCGGGACCGGTAGCGCTCCACGAAGTCCGCGAACATCAGGCTCACGCCGTGCCAGACGCCGATCAGCGAGGTGAAGGAGGTGGCGAAGAAGCCGATCAGGAAGAACTTGGCCGTCGCCGTGCCGTACTTGTCCTCCAGGATGTCGCTGAGCTGGATGAGGCCCTTGTCGCCGCTCGCGATGGCGATGTTCGCCGAGTGCAGGAGCTCCGCGCCGACGAAGAGCATCGCGACGACGAAGATGCCGGTCGTGGCGTAGGCGACGCGGTTGTCCAGGCGCATGACCTTCATCCAGCCGGTGTTGGTCCAGCCCTTGGCGTTGACCCAGTAGCCGTACGCGGCGAGCGTGATCGTGCCGCCGACGCCGCCGATCAGGCCGAGGGTGTTGAGGATCGAGTCCTTCTCGTCGGGCAGGACGGGGAGGAGGCCGGCGAAGGCATCGCCCAGGTTGGGGGTGACCCTGATCGCCAGGTAGACCGTCACCACGAACATGACGCCCACCAGGACCGTCATGACCTTCTCGAAGACCGCGTACTTGTTGAACCAGACGAAGACCAGGCCGACCAGGCCGCTCGCGATGCCCCACCACTTGAGGTCCATCACGTCCGGGAACAGGGCTTGCAGGGGCAGCGCGCTCGACGACATCGCCGCCGCGCCGTAGACGAAGCCCCAGATCACGACGTAGACGGCGAAGAACCACGTCGTCCAGCGGCCGAGGCTGGCCCAGCCGTCGAAGAGGGTACGGCCGGTGGACAGGTGCCAGCGGCCGGCCGCCTCGGCGAGGGAGATCTTGACCAGGCAGCCGATGATGGCGGCCCACAGGAGGGTGTAACCGAAGTTGCTGCCCGCGATGAGCGTGGCGACGAGGTCGCCGGCGCCGACGCCGGTCGCGGCGACGACGATTCCGGGGCCGATGTACTTCCAACTGGACTTGCGGGGCGTTGAGGTGACCGTCCCTGTTGCTGTGTTGTCCGTGGTGTCCGCCATGCAGGTCAAGAAAGCTCAAAGCGCTCAGGGGCACAAGGGGGCGTGCGCGATCTCCACTCGATGTGCTCACGCAGTCGAAACCCGCTCGAAAGCCGAAGGGAGCCGACTCGAACAGGGGCGGGTCCCCGGCGGCTGGGCGGGCCGCCGGGGACCGGGAACTGCCGGGTACTACGGCTGCCGCCGACCGCAGCCGTCGGACCCGCACGTGCCGAGCTCGAACCAGACGGTCTTGCCCGGCCCGTCCTGGTGGCAGCCCCAGCGCCGGGCGAGCGCGTCCACCAGGAACATCCCCCGGCCGCTCTCCGAGGTGCCGGCCTCCAGCACCTGCGGGGTACGGCGGCCGGAGTCCGCGACCTCGCAGCGCAGCACCCCGTGTGCGGCGGTGAGGGTGAGACGGAAGCGGCTCGCGGAGTGCAGCAGGGCGTTGGTGGCCAGTTCGCTGACGAGGAGTTCGGCCACGTCCACCACGTCGTCCCGGTCGGCGAGGCCCCATGCCTCCAGCTGCCTGCGCACGTGCGCGCGGGCCTCGCGGACGGCGGCGGGGCGGGGGTCGTACTCGACGCTCAGATGGCCCGCCCCCAGGGGTGGCTGGGGGTACGGGCCGTACCGAGGATCGGGGTCCGGGAGGGCTCCCCCGGAAAGTTGCAGCATGTCTTCAGGTTGTCCTCCCCCCGGTGTACGGCACACGGGGAGGACTACCCGAATCCTTACCTACGCGTACTGGATGCGGACCGTCGAGCCCTCGCCGCCGTCGCGGATATCACGGATGTCATGGATGTCACGGATGTCGACGTACGCGCATACCTGGCGGGTGAACCACAGTCCCTGATCGGGGTGGAGTTCGGTGGTGGGTGGCGGGACGAAGCCGGCCAGGGGGTCGTCGACGCGGCGGGCGGTGCGCAGTTCGCAGACGCAGGCCGGGGCCTTCCCCCAGAACCTGATGCCGGTGATCGGGGCGAGGTCGGCCGCGGCGGCGGTGACGGACTCGGTGAACAGCTCCGCGTCCGCCGGGGGCAGTCCGCGCGCTCGCGCCTGCTGTCCTACGGCGTCGGCGTCCGGGTGCGTGAGCGGGTGTGCGTCGGCGGGGGGCGGTGGCAGGGGTACGGCGTCCAGCTCGGCGGCGATGCGGAGGGGATCCTCGTAGACGCCGGTGTCGGGGTGGGTGCGGCGGGCCGCTTCGACGACGGCGGAACCGGCGGTGCGGGTGTCGTAGACGCACAGGGCGGTGGTCGCGAAGGGGGCGAAGAGGAGGTTGGCGAGGGCCTCGTAGCGGATCCATTCGGCGGTCTCGCGGGGGGAGCGGCCGGGGCGGCCGTTCCAGACGGGTTCCATGAGGAGGTGGATACGGCCGCCGGGGGCGGCGTGCGTGGCGAGGTGGGCGGCGGCTTGGGCGATGGCGTTGGCGGCGGAGCCGGTGTACCAGGCGGTGTGCGGGATGAGGGTGATGTTCTTGGCGTCGGTGCCGAGGGTGTCTCGTAGGAGGGTCAGTTTTTCGGGGGCTGCGATGGCTACGGGTGGGGGTTCGGCGGGGGTGGTCAGGGCTTCCGTGAGGAAGGGGAGGGCGGCGGACAGGAAGTCGTCGTCGGTGCGGAGGGTGGTCATGCGGTGGTCGAAGGGGGCTGTGCCGGGGGTTGGTTGGTGGGTCATGGGTTTCCTCGGTGCGGTTGGGGTCACGGTTGCGGGGTGACGGCGTCGGCTGGGCCGGTTGACAGTGCCGCTTGTTGTCCGGTTGCCCCGGGGTGGGGGCTGGGGCGGGGCGGGTCGCGTGGCCCGGCGCTGACGGGGTGCCGCCTGCGCCCACCCGTGCCGCCCATGGGGGTCCCCCCAGGCCCTTAAGGCACTGGGGGAGGCACGAATGCCCGCAGCTGGCGTGGGCGTGCCCGCAGCTGGGCGGGTGCAGCTGCCCGCAGCAAGCACGGAACAGCAACCCACAGCTGACGTGGAGCGGCAGCCCGCGGCCGGTGCGGCAGCCGGTGCGGCGGGATCGTCTGCGGTGGGTGCCTCCTGGCCGACCGAGTCGGGTGGTGGGTGGGCATAGGTCCGGGGGTCTGGGGGTGGAACCCCCAGCGGCGCGGATGCCCGCAGCCCGACAGCGTCGGGCGACCTCAGCCCGACGGCGTCGGCCGGCCGCACCCCCGCGGGGGCCTCAGCGCTGCGCTGTCACCCAGGCGGCGATCTGGCTGCGGTTGTTGAAGCCGAGTTTGCTGAGGATGCGTTCCACATGGCCTTCGGCGGTGCGGCGGGCGATCACCAGGCGGTCGGCGATCTGCTGGTTGGCGAGGCCCTCGGCGACGAGTTCGGCGACCTGCGCCTCGCGGCGGGTGAGGCGGATTTCGGGGGCGGTGGTCGGCGGGCCTTCTGCGGTGGGCGGGTGGTCGGGGAGGCCGGGTTCCTGGAGGGCGCAGCCGACGAGTTCCGCGAGGCCGAGGGCGGCGCCGCGCTCGTAGTCCTGGGTGAACGCGGACCGTCCTACGGCGTCGAGGGCGCGGCGTTCGCTGTCCCGGCGGGTGGTGGCCAGGGCCTGGCAGCCCCAGCGGTTGCGGTCGACGGCGGTCCAGACGCGGTCGGCGCCACCGAGGAGAACGGCGGCGCGTTCGTGGGCGCCGCCGTGTGTGGCGATGAGGGCGGCCAGGTCGAGGGTGAGGGCGATGCCGAGGACGTCGTTGAGGGCGAGTTTGACGCGGAGGGCCTCGCGGGCGTGCCGTTCGGCGCGCGGCCAGTCCTTCTTCACGGTGTGGGCGAGGGCGAGCATGCGCAGGACGTAGGAGCGGACCCATTCCTCGCCGTGTTCCTCGCAGAGGCGCAGGGCCTTCTCGCAGACTTCGACGGCCCGGTCGGCCTGGCCCATGAAGTTGAGGGCGCAGGCGAGTTCCACCTGGTCGAGGCCGACGAGGCTGAGGTGCTGCCCGGGGGCCGGGCCTCGGGCGACGCCGGCTTCGAAGTGGGCCAGGGCGGCGGGGAGGTCGTCGGCGAAGAGGTGGATGACGCCGATGACGTAGTCGGCGTGGGCGGCCTCGGCTGCGTCGCCCAGGCGGCGGGCCAGCGCTCGGGCGTCCTCGGCGCGGCGCAGGCCCCGGGTGAGGTCCTCCGGGCAGCCGGCGAGGACCCCGGCGACCCACAGGCCACGGGCGCGTTCCCGGGTCGGCTCGGGGTTGGCGTCAAGGGCGCGGTCGAGCCAGTAACGCCCCTCGCGGGGGATACCGCAGGCGTGCCAGTAGAACCAGAGGGTACCGGCGAGCCGGAGTCCGGCGAGCGCCTCGCCGGGGGCGGTGAGGCTGAAGTCCAGCGCCGCCCGCAGGTTGTCCAGGTCGGCGCGCAGGCGGGCGACGATCTCTCGCTGGCCCGGGCCGAACCATGCGTGTTCGCAGGTGGTGGCGAGGGTCTGCATACGGTCCCGGTGGCGGCGGCGGGCCGCGGGCTCCTCGCCCTCCAGCTGCCGCAGCTTGTCGAGTCCGTAGTGCCGCAGGGTGTCGAGGAGCCGGTAGCGCACGCCGTCGGGGCCGGACTCCCGGCACAGTACGGACTTGTCGACGAGTCCGGCGACGGCTTCCAGGACGTCGTACGGCCGGATCCGCTCGCCGTCGGCGCAGACCGCCTCGGCCGTCTCCAGATCGAAGCCGCCCGCCGCCACCGACAGTCGCGCCCACACCAACTGCTCCCGCTCGGTGCACAGTTCGTGGCTCCAGTCGACGGCGGCCCGCAGGGTCTGGTGGCGGGGCAGGACGGCGGGGCTGCCGGTGGAGAGGAGGCGGTAGCGGTCGTCGAGGCGGGCGAGGAGCTGTTCGACGCTGAGTACGCGCATGCGGACAGCGGCGAGTTCGATGGCGAGGGGGAGTCCGTCGAGGCGGCGGCACAGGCGGGCCACGGCGGCTCGGTTGTCCGCGGTGAGCCGGAAGCCGGGGACGACGGCGGCGGCGCGGTCGGCGAAGAGGGCGAGGGCCGGGTAGCCGGCGGCGGATAGGCCGCCGTCGGGGTCGGGGACCAGCAACGGCCGTACGTCCAGCAGGTGTTCCTCGGTGAGGCCGAGGCGGTGACGGCTGGTGGCGAGGATCCGGACGCCGGTGGTGCCGCGCAGCAGGGCGGCGGCGAGGTCGGTGCAGGCCGGCAGCAGGTGTTCGCAGTTGTCGATGACGAGGAGCAGGCGCCGGTCCCGTACCTGTTCGACCAGGGCGTCCAATGGCGGCTGTGCGGAGTGGTCATGCAGTCCGAGCGCGCCGGCGACGGCCAGCGGCACGAGCGCGGGGTCGCGCAGGCCGGCCAGGTGCACGAAGCGCACGCCGTCCGGGAAGGCGCGTTCGAGCCGGGCCGCGATACGGGCGGCGAGCCGTGTCTTGCCGACTCCGCCGGGCCCGGTCAGCGTGACCAGACGGGCCCGGGACAACAGCTCGCGTCCTTCGGCCTGTTCGCGGCGCCGGTCGACGAAGCTGGTCGTCTCGACCGGCAGGTGACAGTCCCGTCGTGGCGCTGATCCGCCCATGATCAGCCAGTCCTCTGGGGGTGTGGTGTCCGAGGAGCCGGAGGGTACGGCTCCCGCGCGCCGCGTGTGCGCGATCCTCACTCTTCCTCGCGTCCCACATATATGCATGTACGGGTCACACGCGTGGGTGCACTTCCCCAGGGACCGTGCCGCACGGTGTCGACCCGCGTACACTGCGCGGTCGCCTCGGCGAACAGTTCACGCCATCGCGTCTTTATTCACTCTTGACCTGCTCATGCCACGAGCAGACGATGAACGGCACACCCGCACCAGCCCGTCGCTGAACCACCCCCCGCTCCACTCCCCCACTTCCGGAGATCCCACTTCCGGAGATCCCACTCCCGGAGATCCCGGAATCCCTGGAGAAACTAGGAGACTTCATGCGACTTCGCATACGAGGTTCGGGCGCCCGTGGCGGCAGACGCTACGCCGCTCTCGCCGCCCTCCTCGCGCTCGCCCTCGCGGCCCCCCTCTCCGCGACCGCCGACAGCGCGAAGAAGCCGGCCCCGTCGGCGGACGACATCCGCCAGTACGAGGTCCACATGCACTCGGACTCCAAGTCCCGTACGGCACTTCAGCGCTCCGGCGTGACCGTGGACGACGCCGACGACCACTCCGTCTTCATCTCCGGCCGCGCCGACCAGGTCAAGAAGCTGCGCCAACTCGGCTACGACGTCCAGCCCTTGGGCGCCGTACCGGACCGGTCGAACGGCGAGGACGACGTACGGCTCCTGGACTTCCCCTCGGCCGACTCGCGCTACCACAACTACGCCGAGATGAACACGGAGATCAACCAGCGCCTCTCGGCGTACCCGAACATCATGAGCAAGCGCGTGATCGGGAAGTCGTACCAGGGCCGGGACATCGTCGCCATCAAGATCAGCGACAACGTGGCGACCGACGAGTCCGAGCCCGAGGTGCTCTTCACCCACCACCAGCACGCCCGTGAGCACTTGACCGTGGAGATGGCGCTGTACCTGATCCGCGAGCTCGGGGCGGGCTACGGGTCCGACTCCCGGGTCACCGGCCTGGTGAACAACCGCGAGATCTGGATCGTGCCCGACCTCAACCCGGACGGCGGCGAGTACGACATCGCTACCGGGTCGTACCGCTCGTGGCGCAAGAACCGGCAGCCCAACTCCGGCTCGTCGTACGTCGGTACCGACATGAACCGGAACTGGAACTATCGGTGGGGGTGCTGCGGAGGGTCGTCGGGGTCGCCGTCGTCCGAGACGTATCGGGGGCCTGCCGCCGAGTCGGCGCCGGAGGTCAAGGTCGTCGCCGACTTCGTACGGAGTCGGGTCGTCGGCGGGGTCCAGCAGATCAAGGCCGGGATCGACTTCCATACGTACAGCGAGCTGGTGCTGTGGCCGTTCGGGTACACCACCGCGAACACCACGACGGGTATGACGGCGGACGACCGCAATGCCTTCGCCACGGTGGGGCAGAAGATGGCCGCGAGCAACGGCTATACGCCGGAGCAGTCGAGCGACCTGTACATCACCGACGGGTCGATCGACGACTGGCTGTGGGGCAACCAGAAGATCTTCGGGTACACGTTCGAGATGTATCCGTCGTCCAGTGGGGGTGGGGGGTTCTACCCGCCCGATGAGGTGATCGAGCGGGAGACCTCTCGGAACCGGGACGCGGTGTTGCAGCTTCTCGAGAACGCGGACTGTATGTACCGGTCAATTGGGAAGGAAGCCCAGTACTGCAGCTAGAAGATCACTGAAAATCTTGTTGAGGGCTGTCCGGCCGTGGGCCGGGCGGCCCTTTTCGCTATGTGGTGGCCGGGGTGAGGTGCCAGGTGGTGCCGGTCCGGGTGAGTCCGAGGTTGATCAGTCGGCGGAGGTTGAGGGCGGCGGCGCGGTGGTGCAGCCAGAGGTTGTTGGCGATGACGCCGCGGTGCGGGACGCGTCGGTTGCCCTTGGCGACCAGCCAGGCGATGGCGCGTTCGACCGGGGGCCGCCATCTGCGGTATTCGGCCTGCCAGGCCGGGTCGGCGGCGTCTCGGCGGGCGGCGGTCAGCAGTTCATGCTGGGGGTGGATGTTGAGGGTGCGTCCGGTCTTGGATGTGGTGCAGCGCTCGCGCAGGGGGCAGCCGACGCAGAGGCGTTTGAACTGGGCGGTGCGGGCCCCGTCGGCTTTGATCTGGCCGAGGTTGGCGGTTCGTCCGGCTGGGCAGGTCGCGGTGCCGGCGGCTGGGTCGATGCGGAAGTCGTCGATGGTGAAGCCGTCGGGGATCACCTGCCGCAGCGGCGGTGGCTTGATGACCAGGGTGTGGCCCGCGGCCTGCAACTGTTCGCGCAGCTCGCCGGTGCCGTAGGCGGAGTCGCCGAGCACGGTTAACTCGCCGTCCTCCCCGTCCAGCAGATCACGGGCAACGGCCGCTTCGTGGTTGCCGGGACCATAGCCGCCGGTGACAGCGACGGCGGTGAACAGCCCGCTCTCCGGCTCGAAGGAGACGTGTCCTTTGAATCCGTCCTGGTGGCGGGTGCGGTTTTTGTGGATGTGCCGGGCGTCGGGATCGACGGTGGACACCGTCCGGTCGGGCGCGGTGCGCCGGGCGATGCGCCAGCGGCCATCGCGTCCGTCGGAGTCCTCGGCCGGTTCCACATCCTGCCCGGCGACCAGGGCCAGCAGGCCCATCGCGTTCGCGGCCTTCTCGCCCAGCTCACGATCGGGCAGGCGCCCGAGCAGGTTGAGGGCGTCGGTGACCAGCGCATCCACCAGCGCAGCGCGCGCCTGCTCGTCGTTCCAGGCGATCTTCGGTTTGCCCGGGTCGGTGTAGTCGTGCGCGCGGCAGTGCTCCGCGGCGGCCTCCTGGGCTCCAGGGACATCACGGATCACCCGGCGGATCGCGGAGACGATCTGGGTGACGGTGTCCTGGGTGGCCACCGCGTCATCGAGGACGGTGGAGTCCACAGCACGCCGCTGCTTGCCCTTGAGCACCCCGGTCGCGGCCACGACCTCCTTGACCTTGGTGAAAATCCGCATCGGCTCGGCCGAGTGGCGCAGCCGGCGCCTGAAGTACGTCAGCAGCGACGGATCGAACGCCATGTCGTACAAGCCCAGCCCACAGGCCGCTTTCCACCGCAGATCACACCGCAGTTCCTGGACCGTCTCGAAGTCCGACAGCCCCTGCAGGCTCTGCAGCACCACGGTGGCGGCCAGGACCTGCGGCGGCAGACTCGGACGGCCGTTGGACGACGGGTACATGTCCGCGAACATCGACGGCGGGAACAGTGCCTCCCGGTGCTCGGCCAGAAACGCAAATACGCTCCCGGCCGGGATCAACTCCCGGCAGGTCTCCCACACATCCGGCCCGACCATCTCCCCGGCCCATTCCCCCTGCATGCCTACAAGACTGACCCCGGCCCTACCGGGCCGGGGCCAGAACCCGCAACATTTTCAGTGATCTTCTAGGTGCGCGGTTCCCCGCGCCCCTTGACTACTCGGCGTTCTCGTCGAAGTAGGCGTCAAGGACCGCGTCCAGTTGCTCGTCCCACTCCTTCAAGCGCGCCCTGGCCGTCGCCTCGATCTCGATCGGGTACCAGCGGCGGTCAGGGGTGTGCACCGTGATGGTGTACCGCTTGCCGAAGCGGGGGGACTCCGTCTCGACCGCGCCGATCTCTGCCCAGCGGAACTCGCACTCCTGGTCGTCCAGGGCGAGCCGTACGCCCTTGTGGTCGGCGACGATCTTCGCTCGACGGTCGGCGGCCTCGAAGACGGGGCCGTCGGAGGACTCCTCCTCATCGGCGGGCGCCTCCTGCTCCTCGACCTCGGACTCCGCCTCCTCGGACTCGATGTCGTCGGACTCGATGTCGTCGGACTCGATGTCCTTGGATTCGATGTCCTCGGACTCGAGGTCCTTTTCCTCGGCCGGTTTCGTGTCCTTCGGCTCCTCGGTCACGGGCGACGTGAGCCCGGGGATGAAAGCCGGGTCGAATCCGGCGCCCTCCAGGGGCTGGCTGCTCGAACCTATGCGCTGCTCCACACCGGGCAGTATGGTCGAAGATCCTGTGTGGGACACAGCCAGCCCCTACTTCGTTATCAGACGCCTACATGCGGCTTACACGCTCAGTACGGCGAGCGCGTCGATCTCGATGAGGAGCCCGGCGGGGAGGCCCACGTAGACCGTCGTACGGGCGGCCGGAGGCGCGGTGAGGCCCTGCTCCTCGAAGTATGCGTTGTAGATCTGGTTCATCTCGGCGAAGTGGTCCACGTCCGTGAGGTAGACGCGGATCATCATCGCGTCGTCCCAGCTCGCGCCGCCCTCCTCCAGGATCGCCTTGACGTTGGCGAGGGTCTGCAGGGTCTGCTCGCGCAGGGTGGGGCCGGCGGGCGTCGGGGGCTTGCCCTCCTCGGCGGGGAGGAAACCGACCTGGCCGGCGACTTGAAGGATGTTCCCCTTCTTCACGCCGTGCGAGAACTTCGCGGGCGGGGTGGTGTGCGTCTTCGGGGTGAGGGCGATCTTCTCGGTCATGAGGTGACTTCCTTGACGGGGCTCTTGCCTGAGTACTCGCCGCTGATGGCGTCCGCCGTACGGCGCACCAGTGGGAGGAGGGTGAGGAGTTCGTCGGCGGTGACGACGACGTTCGGCGCGGAGACCGACATCGCGGCGACGACCCGGCCGTCGGCGCCGCGGATCGGTGCGGCGACGCAGTTGATGGACTCCTCGTGGCCGCCGAGGTCGGTGGCCCAGCCCTGTTCGCGCACCTTCTCCAGCTCCCGCAGGAAAGCGGGGGCGTTGGGGGTCGAACGGGCTGTGTACAGGGGGTAGTCGAGCTTGTCGGCGAGGGCGCGGCGCTCGGCTTCGGGCAGGTCGGCGAGGAGGAGTTTCGCCACGGCGGCGACCGTGATGGCGACGGGCTTGCCGATCCGCGAGTACATGCGTACGGGGTAGCGGCTCTCCACCTTGTCGATGTAGAGGACCTCGTCCTCCTCGTAGACGGCGAGGTGGACGGTGTGTCCGCACTGTTCGTTGAGGCGTACGAGGTGGGGGTGGGCGATCTCGCGGATGTCGAGGTTCTCCATGGCCTCCTGGGCGAGCGCGATGAGCCGGGCGCCGAGGCGGTAGCGCTGGTCGGACTGGCGGTAGACCATGCCGTGCTCGTGCAGGGTGCGCAGGAGGCGGAGCGCGGTGGACTTGTGCACGCCGAGGCGGTCGGCGACCTGGCCGAGGTCGGCGGGGCCCTCGGCGAGCAGCGGCAGGATGCTCAGCGCGCGGTCGACGGTCTGGCTCATGGTGTGCGTACCTCCTCGTCGGCCCGGCCTGCAGTCTGTGTCCAGCCGGGGCCGAGTCGAAGTGTCCCCCACGCGGCGTCGTCGAGGGCGGCCAGGCGGTCGGCGTGGGGTCGGGTGGGGGGTGTGGCGAGGTCGTCGGGGGTGGTGAGGGTGGCGGCGGCCCAGAGGTGGGCGTGGCGGATTCTGTCCTTCATGGGGAGGTCGCGGAGAGTGGCGGAGAGGAAGCCGGCGGCGAAGGCGTCGCCGGCGCCGACCGCTGCGACTACGCCCACTTGGGGGGCCGGGACGAAGGTGGGCGTTGACTGTGCGGTGCCCTGCGCCGGCGCTGGCCGGGGGTGGGTCGCGCGGCCCGGCGCTGCGGGGTGCCGCCCCTCTTTGGGTCGGGAGCCGCCCCAGGCGGCACGAATGCCCGCAGCATGACGGCGTGGTTGCGCGCCATACGCACCCACCGCCGCGCCCGCGTCCTCGCGTTCGAACACCGTCGCCCCACGCGCCCCCTCCTTTACCACCAATACTGACGGCTCCGGCAATACCCCCCGGATCGCCTCCGGCCCACCCGTAACCCCCCAGGCCTCCTCCGCCTCGTCCTCCCCCACGAACACGATGTCGGCCCCCCGCGCGAGCTCCAGCAGGACCCGCGGCCCGTCGGTGTCCCGCCACAGACCAGGCCGGTGGTTCACGTCGAACGAAATGAGTGGGCGGCCCTCCCCGGGAGCCGTCAGCTCGCGCAGCAGGTCCAGGCACCCCCCGGACAGCGCCGCCGTGATCCCGGAAAGGTGCAGCACCCGTCCCGCCCGTACCGCCCCGAGGTCCACGTTCTGCACGGACATCGCCGACGCCGCCGACCCCGCCCGGTAGTACGCCACCTCGTGCGCGTCCGTCGCCCTGTCCCCCGCCGTACGGAAGTACACGCCCGTCGGGCGCGCCGGATCCCGTCGTACGGACGTGACGTCGACGCCGTAGGAACCGATCGCCTCGACCAGATGGTCGCCGAACGCGTCCGCGCCGACCCGGCTGACCCACCTCACCGGATGCCCGGCGGCAGCCAGCCCGCACGCCACGTTCGACTCCGCGCCGCCGATCCCGCGCTCGAAGGACGGTACGTCGGCGAGGCGGCCCGGGCGGGAGGGCAGGAACGTGACCATGGACTCGCCGAGCGCGACGACGTCCACGACGTCGGGGGCGGTGCAGGGTCCCGTGGGGGTCACGATGGTCCTAGCTCCTCGTCCTCGCGCGAGTGGCGGCGGCTCCGTTGACCCCGCGTTGGCCGTGATGTTAGACAGCGGTAAGCGATATACGCAATGAGCGTTGCAGAATACGCAACGCATCGAACCAGGGAGGCTCCATGGCCGT
Source organism: Streptomyces sp. NL15-2K (assembly GCF_030551255.1). Classification (GTDB taxonomy): domain Bacteria; phylum Actinomycetota; class Actinomycetes; order Streptomycetales; family Streptomycetaceae; genus Streptomyces. Next base: position 7,354,697 of record NZ_CP130630.1, on the reverse strand, counting down.
CGAAGCGCTCGCCCGCCTCGCAGAGGAACGCCTCGACCACCGTTTCAAGGGTCTCCCGCCGGACGCCGACGGGCTGACCGTCGGCGAGCTGGCCGCTCAGCGCCGCAACCTCTTCACCGGCGGCTTCGCCACCCCCGTACTCGCGCTCTCCGCCGAGCGCCTGGAGCACAACCTGAAGCTCATGGAGACGTACGCGGCCCGCCACGGCCTCGCCTTCGCCCCGCACGGCAAGACCTCCATGGCACCGCAGCTCTTCCGGCGCCAAATCGACCGCGGGGCGTGGGGCATCACGCTCGCGGTGCCGCACCAGGTGCGGGTGGCGCGGGCGTTCGGCGTCCAGCGGGTCTTCCTCGCGAACGAGCTGGTCGACCCGGCCGCCCTGCGCTGGATCTCCGCCCAGCTGGACGCCGACCCCGGCTTCCGCCTCATCTGTTACGTCGACTCCGTGCGCGGCGTGGACCTCATGGACGCGGCGCTGCGAGGAGCCGACCGCCCCCTCGACGTCGTCGTCGAGCTCGCCGCGGGCGAAGGCGCCCGCACCGGCGTCCGTACCGAGGCGGAGTGCGCGACGGTCGCCGACGCGGTGGCGGCCACGCGCACCCTGCGCCTCGTCGGCGTCGCCGGCTACGAGGGCGAGGTCCCGCAGGCCGACCCCGAGCGGGTGCACGCCTGGCTGCGGCGGCTGGTCGCCCTGGCCGTGGACTTCGACAAGGCGGGGCGGTTCGCACACGCGGAGGAAATCGCCGTCAGCGCCGGTGGCAGCGCCTGGTTCGACGCGGTGGCCGACGTCTTCGCCGAGATCCCCGAACTGTCCGCTCCCGTCCTGAAGCTGCTGCGTTCGGGCGCGTACGTGTCCCACGACGACGGCCACTACAAGAAGATCACCCCCTTCAACCGCGTCCCCCAGGAGGGCGCGCTGGAACCGGCCTTCCGTCTCTGGGCGCAGGTGGTGTCCCGGCCCTCCGCCGAGCAGGCCTTCCTCAACGCGGGCAAGCGGGACGCGGCGTACGACCTCGATCTGCCCTTCGCCCAGGTCGTCCGCCGGGACGGCGTCGAGTGCCCCGCCACCGGGATCGAGGTGACCGCCCTGTCCGACCAGCACGCATGGCTGCGCACCTCCCCCGGGGCGGACCTGGAAGTCGGCGACTGGGTGGGACTGGGTCTGTCCCACCCCTGCACGTCCTTCGACAAGTGGCAGCTGATTCCGGTCGCCGAGGCGGACGGCACGGTCGTCGATTACATCCGCACGTTCTTCTAGAGAGCTGTAGAGACCTGTAGAGAGCTGTAGAGACCTGTAGAGGGCTCTGGAGAGAGGGCCGGTCATGGAAGAGCTCGTCATCCGGGACGCCGACGTCGTCGACGGCTCCGGCGGTCCGTCGTACCGCGCCGATGTGGTCGTGGACGGCGGCCGGATCGTCGCGATCGTCCAGGAGGCCGCGGCGGCGGGCTGCCAACGCCCCAAAGCGCGGCGGGAGCTGGACGCCGAGGGACTCGCCCTCTCCCCCGGCTTCATCGACATGCACGCCCACAGCGACCTGGCCCTCCTGCGCGACCTGGACCACAGCGCCAAGGCCGCGCAGGGCGTCACCCTGGAGGTCATCGGCCAGGACGGGCTGTCGTACGCGCCGGTCGACGACCGTACGCTCGCCGAGGTGCGCCGGGCGATCACCGGCTGGAACGGGTACGGCGACGACATCGACTTCGACTGGCGGTCGGTGGGCGAGTACCTGGACCGGCTGGATCGCGGGATCGCCGTGAACGCGGCCTATCTCATCCCCCAGGGCACGGTCCGCGCCCTCGCCGTCGGATGGGAGGACCGGGAGGCCACGCCCGAAGAGCTGGACCGCATGCGGCAGCTGGTCGCCGAGGGCATGGAGCAGGGCGCGGTCGGTATGTCGTCCGGGCTGACCTACACGCCCGGCATGTACGCCAAGGACGCCGAACTGACCGAGCTGTGCCGGGTGGTGGCGGAGTACGGCGGCTACTACTGCCCCCATCACCGCTCGTACGGGGCGGGCGCCCTGGAGGCGTACGAGGAGATGGTCGCCCTGACCCGGGAGGCCGGCTGCCCGCTCCACCTGGCGCACGCCACCATGAACTTCGGCGTGAACAAGGGCCGCGCGCCCGAGCTGCTGTCCCTGCTGGACGAGGCGCTGGCCGCCGGAGCCGACATCAGCCTCGACACCTACCCCTACACACCGGGCTCCACCACGCTGGCCGCGCTGCTGCCGAGCTGGGCGGGCGAGGGCGGGCCGGAGGAGATCCTCAAGCGGCTGACGGACGAGGAGACGGCCGGGCGCATCCGGCACCACCTGGAGGTCGTGGGGGCGGACGGCTGTCACGGGGTGCCCGTCGAGTGGGACACGATCGAGATCTCCGGCGTGACCGACCCGGCCCTCACGGACCACGTCGGCCGTACGGTCCAGGAGTCCGCCGATCTGCGCGGCGAGGCTCCCTGGGTCACCGCCCGTCGGCTTCTCCTCGACGACCGGCTCGGCTCGACGATCCTCCAGCACGTCGGCCACGAGGAGAACGTCCGGGCGATCATGCGGCATCCCGTCCACACCGGCGGCTCGGACGGCATCCTCCAGGGCAGCAAGCCGCATCCGCGCGCGTACGGCACGTTCCCGCAGTATCTCGGCCGGTACGTACGGGAGTTGGGGGTGCTGTCGCTGGAGGAGTGCGTCGCCCACCTCACCGCACGCCCGGCGGCCCGGCTGCGCCTGCCGGACCGCGGGCTGGTCCGCGAGGGCTACAAGGCGGACCTCGTGCTGTTCGACCCGGCCACGGTGGCGGCGGGTTCGACCTTCGAGAACCCGCGCGTGCTGCCGACGGGCATCCCGTACGTCCTGATCGACGGCCGTTTCGTCATCGAGGACGGCCGCCGGACGGACGTGCTGGCGGGGCGGGCGGTGAGGAGAACCGCCTGAGTCCCTACGGCTTGGGCAGGACGCAGCCGGAGGCGCTCAGGTTGAGCACGTTGCGGGTCGTGAAGCAGGCCGGGAACTGGTAGGTCTCCTGGGCGTAGTTGATGCCCTGGTGGACGGTGACGTTGCCGCTGGCGTCGACCTCGCACGGGTTGTTCACCGTGCAGCGCTCGCCGTCCTCGTTGCCGGTGTTGTTGACGGCGACGACGTTGCCGGTGGCCTGGTCGACGACCGGCGAGCCCGAGGTGCCGCCGATGGTGTCGCAGGCGGAGGTGTAACGGACCGAGTCCTTCCAGGTCCAGTCGCCCTCCCTCATGGTGTGCACGAACCCGTCGATGTTGCAGTTGTAGAGCCGCTTCCAGTAGCCGGAGGCGACGGTGATCGCGGTGCCGGCGGTGGGGTGCGTTGCCTGGACGGTCAGCGGACTGATGCCGTACGAGCTCCGGATGGCCGCGTAGGTGGTGGTGAGCTGGTAGATCGTGGCGTCCGTGTCGGTCATCGTCGAGTAGGCGATCCTGTTGGCGCGCAGGGTCGCGACCCGGGTGCCGGCGGAGTTGAGCAGGCCGAAGGTGCGGCTGGACGCCTGGTTGACGATCACCTCACCCGGCTCCGGGAAGCCGCTCTCCAGGCAGTGCCCGTTGGTGAGCACCAGTGCGGGGGCGGTGTCCAGGGAGTTCGGGAAACGGACGACCGAGCCGGAGCAGTTGCTGAGCGCGACGGTTCCGGCGAGGGTGACGGCCTGGAGCGTGGGCGACGCGGCCGACCGTGTGTCCGCCTTGGCCGGGGATGCCGCGGAGGCGGCGGATGCCGCCGGTGCGGCGGGCTCGGGTGCCGCTACCGCGGGCGCCGCGCCCGCCCCGGCGATCACCAGGGCGAAGAGCGCGGCGACGAGAGGCTTTCTCATGGGGTCCCCTCCGTACGACGAAGGTGACCGGAGATCTTCCGGCCACCCGCAGTCTTGTCATGCGCATTGTTAATGGAGGGGCGCGTGGGGGCAAGGAGTTGTTTCAGGCCGGGAGTTGGCGGGTTCTCGCGGGTTTCCGCGGGCTTTCGCGGGCTTTCGCGGGAGGGAACTACCTGGGCTTCTTCGTGGCGCCCGGTCCCCGCCCCTTGCCTTCGGAGTTGCCCGGGGCTGAGCCGCCCGACGCGGAGGCGGTGGAGGTGAGGTTCGGGGTGGTCGTGCTGGTCGGGTCCGTGGACGACGTGGCCGAGGGCTCCCCGGACTCCTTCTCGTCCGGCGAGCCGGCGCCCTTCGAGGTGTCGGCTCCCGCTGACGCCGCACCCTCCGGCCCCGCGGTGTCCGGGGCACCGGAAGACCCTGGTCCGCCTGCGGACGAGGAGCCGACCGGGCCGGTGGACTCGTCCGGCGCCGTCCGCGTACCGCCCTCCTTGACCTTCGGACCGTCCGAGGAGGACCCCGCCAACGAGAACCCGGCGATAAGCGCCGCCACGGACACCGCGCCTGCCGCACCGGCGGCGACCACCGCGCGGCGCGACCGCCAACGGCTCGGCTTCCGTCGCGCCCGCCGCCGGCCAGGGCCGGCACCACGGGCCACCACCGGCTCGTCGTCGGCCACCGTCGGCGGTTCGCCGATCTCTTCGACCGGAGGCAGTTCGCCCGTCTCACCGACCGGCGGCAGTTCGCCCGTCTCGCCGATCGCGGGCAGCTCACTCGTCTGGTCGTACGCGTTCTGCCAGCCGTGCGCGGCCGCCGGATCGGCGTATCCCTCGTACGCGGGCATCGATTCGGCCAGCGGGTGGTACACGTTCGGCACCTCCCACGGCCCGTCGCCCGCGCTCGCGCCGTGGGCGCCGGTCGCACCATTGGCGCCGTACGCCCCGTTTTCGTACTCCGGTGGGCTGGACATGGCCGCGCATTGTAGAGACGGGAGGGGTTACTGGGACACCCGTCGGCCATATCCACCCAAACCGACGCGTCTCACGTGGTGGAAAACACCGCCCACGATGCGTTACCGGGCCGTAAGCTCCCAGACATGCAGGTGATCCAGTCGACCAAGCTCGCCAACGTCTGTTACGAGATCCGGGGCCCGGTTCTCGAGGAGGCGATGCGCCTGGAAGCGGCAGGGCACCGCATCCTCAAGCTGAACACCGGGAATCCGGCCGCCTTCGGGTTCGAGTGTCCGCCCGAGATCCTGGAGGACATCCTCCGGAACGTGTCGTCGGCCCATGGCTACGGCGACGCGAAGGGGCTCCTCGCCGCCCGCCGGGCCGTCGTCATGCACAACCAGACCCTCGGCATCGAGACGGACGTCGAGCACGTCTTCATCGGCAACGGCGTCTCCGAGCTGATCGTGATGGCGATGCAGGGGCTGCTGGACGACGGGGACGAGGTGCTCGTTCCCGCGCCCGACTATCCGCTGTGGACCGCGGCGGTGTCCCTGTCCGGTGGTACGGCGGTCCACTACCGGTGCGACGAGCAGTCCGACTGGATGCCCGACCTCGCGGACGTGGAGCGGAAGGTCACCGACCGCACCAAGGCCCTCGTCATCATCAACCCCAACAACCCGACGGGGGCCGTGTACGACGAGGCGATGCTCCGCGGGCTGACCGACATCGCCCGCCGCCACAACCTGCTGGTCTGCTCCGACGAGATCTACGACAAGATCCTCTACGACGATGCCACGCACACGCCGACCGCGGCGGTCGCCCCGGATCTGCTGACCCTGACCTTCAACGGCATGTCGAAGGCGTATCGGGTGGCGGGGTACCGAGTCGGGTGGATGTCGATCTCCGGGCCGCGCGCGCACGCCGATTCGTACATCGAGGGCCTGACGATCCTGGCGAACATGCGGCTGTGCGCGAACATGCCGGGCCAGCACGGGGTCGTCGCCGCGCTCAGCGGGCGGCAGACCATCAACGACTTGGTCCTGCCCGGCGGGCGGCTGCGCGAGCAGCGGGACGTGGCGCACGAGCTGCTGACCCAGATCCCCGGTGTGACCTGTGTGAAGCCGAAGGGGGCGCTGTATCTCTTCCCGCGCCTCGACCCCGAGGTCTTCAAGATCAAGGACGACCGGCAGATGGTCCTGGACCTGCTGCGCCAGGAAAAGATCATGGTCGTCCAGGGCACCGGCTTCAACTGGCCCGAGCCGGACCACTTCCGCGTGGTGACCCTGCCGACCACGGTGGACCTGCGATCGGCGATCACTCGGATCGGGAACTTCCTGGACGGTTACAGCCAGCCGTGAAGACCGAGGGGCAGGCCGTTCACCCTACGTGTGCACGCGATCCTGTTTTGTGAGTCACTCAACTTTAGACGAGATCTAAGCTAGGATGGCTTCCTGACAGCACAGGAGGCCATCCCATGTACGAACCGATCCGCACCAAGTCGGTCCACAGCACGATGGCCGACACCACCTCCGACTTCCCGCACCGCTCCCGCGAGGAAGAGCTGGACATCCAGCTCGCGGCCCATCTCGCCGCGCTGCTCGCCGTCACGGACGAGCTGCGCGCGCTGGCGCCGTCCGCCGACCTGGACACCGCGGCCGGCCGGCTCGCCGAGCAGGTGACCCGGCTGCGGGCAGGACGTGCGCCGGCCCGGGCGCCACTCACGACGGTCGGCGGGCAGTCGAATCTCACGGCCGTACACCGCCGGGCGCATGCGCTGGCGGGCCGAGCCCTGGTCGTCGCGGCCTCCCGCGCCGACACCGCGGCGGCGATCCTCTCCGCCGAGCGCATGGACGCACACGCGGCAGCCCTGGAGCCCCGCGAACTCGCGTCCCACTGACCCTCACCGAGCCCCGAGAAGGGCACCCCCCGATCGGCCCCGGTCCGCGCGCACCCGCAGCGACGCGCGGACCGGGTGCCATGCACTGCGTTGGCTTGAGCCGGGGCTTCGATTGGGCGTTGGTTTCGAGGCGCCCTCGGCCACCGTACGGGTCGCGCTTGTTCGGCACCGCCGAAAGACGCCGTCGTGGCTGAGCGCCGTCGCGGCGGAGAGGGGTGGCTGACCCGCGTCACAGCGGAATGGCGCATTCCTGTTGCATACCGGGTCCGCGTGGCCACCCCCCGTTCACCGGATTCGCCTGGGAATGTTGGGTTCCGCGAGCACGCTCCCCGACGTGAGACGAATCGCAGGAATCGTCCTTGCGGTGTTGCTGGTCGGCGGAGTGGTGGCAGCCGTCGTAGCGGGCCGGGACAACGGGGACAAGAGCACGGCAACGAAGACCGTGCGCGCAATGATCGGATCGGAGAAGGCGGAGTTCTTCGCCGATCCCGACGTGGTGAAGGCCCTCGCCGCCAAGGGCTACACCGTGCAGGCCGAGACCTCCGGGTCCTGGGCCATGGAGGGCCTGGACCTCAAGGGCTACGACCTCGCCTTCCCGTCCAGCCAGGCGCCCGCCGACGAACTCGCCGCGAAGTACAAGGCCCGGCAGCCCCTGCCCGTGCCCTTCTACTCGCCGCTCGTCGTCCTGGCGCACCGCGGCGCCGCCGAGGTGCTCGCGGACAACGGGCTCGCCGTCCTCGACAAGAACCGCGGCACCCTCAAGATGGGCGCCTACCTCGACGCCGCCGAACGCGACCGGACCTGGCAGCAGCTCAAGGGCGCGGAGAAGTACGGCGAGCTGACCGGCACCCTCTACATCGCCACCACCGACCCGGAGACCTCCAACTCCGGCGCCCTCTACCTCGCCGCCACCTCCTACGTCGCCGCCGGCGGCAAGGTGGCCGCGAGCGAGGCCGACGTCGACCGCACCGCGCCGCTGATGCGCAAGCTGGTCAGCGTCCAGGGTGCCCAGCAGTCCAGCACGGACGCGGCCTTCCGGGACTTCGTCAGCGGCGCCGGCAACCCGCTCGTGCTCGTCTACGAGTCCCAGGTCGCCGCCCTGCTGCATGACAAGCAGAGCTTCGACGACCTCACCGTCCTCTACCCGGACACCACCGCCAACAGCGACCACACCGTCGTACCGCTCACCGACAACGGTCGCGCGTTCGGTGAACTCCTCAGCAACGACCCGGAGTTGCGCGAACTGGCCGTCCGGCACGGGTTCCGGCCGCAGGGCGCCACCGCCGAGTTCACCAAGGCCACCGGCGCCCACGCCGCGTACCTCAACCAGAAGCTGACCGGCATCCGGCAGGCGCCCGTGCCCACCTCCGAGGTGCTGCACGAGATGGCGCGCCGGGCGCGCGGATAGGGGGAAACCGCACATGACCGACAACACCGACGACACTTTCACTCTCACCCCGCCCGACGCCGTCACGCCCGTACCCCGGGAGAAGGCCGGCGGACTCGTCCCCGTCGACGAGGGCGTCCGTACGGACATGGCCAAGAAGGCCTCCGCGTACGTCGAGGGCCTCGCCGCCCTCGACGCCCGCTCCCCCGAGTTCGCCGGCAAGGTCGGGGAGATCACCGCACTGGGCGCCGGGGAGATGCGCAGCGCCGCCGCACAGTCCAACCGCATGCTGGAGCGGACCGTGCGCAGCCTGCCGGCCAAGGGCGGCGACGCGCAGTCCCAGGTGGCGGGTTCGCTCGTCGAACTCCGGCGGGTGGTGGAGGACCTGGATCCGCGGGACCTGCCCGCCGCCAAGGGACGGAAGTTCCTGTCCCGGCTGCCCGGTGGCAACAAGCTGCGCGACCACGTCGCCAAGTACGCCTCCGCGCAGGGGACACTGACCAAGATCGTGGGGTCGCTGCGGGGCGGGCAGGACGAACTGCGGCGTGACAACGCCGCGTTGCAGACCGAGCGGGTCCGTCTGTGGGAGACCATGGGCAAGCTCCAGGAGTACGTCGTGCTGACCGAGGCCCTGGACACGGCCGTGGAGCAGCACATCACCGGTGTGGAGTCCACCGACCCGCAGCAGGGCGACAGTCTCCGGGCGGACGTGCTCTTCCCCGTCCGGCAGAAGCACCAGGACCTGCTCACCCAGCTCGCGGTGTGCGCGCAGGGCTACCTCGCGATGGACGTCGTACGACGCAACAACGAGGAGCTGATCAAGGGCGTCGACCGGGCGGCCACGACCACCGTGTCCGCGCTGCGCATCTCCGTGATGCTGGCCTCCGCGCTCGACAACCAGAAGAAGGTCGTCGACCAGGTCAACGCCCTGCGCGGGACGACGGAGGATCTGATCCGGGGCAACGCCGAGATGCTGGCGACCCAGAGCGGGGAGATCCAGCGGATCGCCGCCGACCCGGCCGTCGGCGCCGACACCCTGCGCACCGCCTTCCAGCAGATCTACCGCACCCTCGACGCCATCGACACCTACAAGGTCCAGGCGACCGAGGCGATGGCGGCCACCGTGGAGTCCCTGACCTCCGAACTCCAGAACGCGAGCACGTACTTGGAGCGCAGCCGGTCCCAGGGCGCGCTGGAAGGCGGGCTCACATGAGACGAGGCATGGGACCAGGCACAGGACGAGGCCTGCGACGCCCCCTGGCCGTCGCCGTCGCCGCGATCGCCCTGCTGACCGCCTGCACCACGGGGGAGAAGCCGGACGACCCCGCCGCCCCCGAGCCCGGCACCCTCCGCGTCCTCGCCTCCAGCGAGCTGAGCGACATGACCCCGGTTCTGGACCGGGTCGAGAAGGACACGGGCATCAAGGTCCGGCCCACCTACATGGGCACCCTGGACGCCGTGGAGCTGCTGGCGAAGGGCACGGCGGACGGGCGGTACGACGCTCTGTGGCTGTCGTCCAACGACTATCTGCGCCTGCGTCCCGACGCGGCGAAGAAGGTGGTCTCCGAGACCCCGGTCATGTCGAGCCCGGTCGCGATCGGGGTGAAGACGGCCACCGTGCTGAAGCTGGGCTGGCAGCCGGACGACGTCACCTGGTCCCGGATCGAGCAGGCCGTCCAGGACGGGAAGCTGACGTACGGCATGACCGACCCGGCCCGCTCCAACTCCGGCTTCTCCACGCTCGTCTCGGTCGCCTCCGCCCTCTCCGGCGCCCAGTCCGCGCTCACGGACGCGGACGTCACCAAGGCCACGCCCCGGCTGAAGGAGTTCTTCCAGGGGCAGAAGCTGACGTCGGGTTCGTCGGGCTGGCTGGCGACCGCCTACGAGCGGCGCGGGAACGTGGACGCCCTGCTCAACTACGAGTCCGTGCTCAAGGGCATCCCCGGGCTCACCGTGATCCGCCCCCGCGACGGGGTCGTCACCGCCGACTACCCGCTCTCCTCCCTCGCGGCCACGAAGGCCGCCACCCGCGAGGACGTGCGCCGGCTGACCGAGGCCCTGCGCACGCCGGAGATCCAGCGGGAGATCAGCGAGCGCACGCACCGCCGCCCGGTCGTCGCCTCCGTGGCGCCCGCGGCCGGTCTCGACACCGACCGCCGGCGCGAGCTGCCCTTCCCCGGCAGCCGGTCCGTCGCCGACGGCCTGCTCGACTCCTACGAGAACGAGCTGCGCCGCCCGTCCACGACCGTGTACGTCCTGGACACCTCGGGCTCGATGAAGGGGGACCGGCTGGAGCGGCTCAAGACGGCGCTCACCGGGCTCACCAGCGACTTCCGTGAGCGCGAGGAGGTCACGCTGATGCCGTTCGGGTCGGCGGTGAAGAGCGTACGGACGCATGTCGTGGACCCCGCCGATCCGCGGACCGGCCTCGACGCGATCCGCCGCGACACCGAGGCGCTCACCGCCCAGGGCGACACCGCGATCTACACGTCTTTGGAGGCGGCGTACGAGCATCTGTCCGTCGACCGTGACACGTTCTCGTCCATCGTGCTCATGACGGACGGCGAGAACACGACGGGCGAGGACGCGGAGCACTTCGAGCGCTTCTACACGGGGCTCAGGAGCACGTTCCAGGACATCCCCGTCTTCCCCATCCTCTTCGGCGACTCCGACAAGTCCGAACTGGAGCACATCGCCGAGCTGACCGGCGGCCGCCTCTTCGACGCCCAGCAGGGCTCGCTGGACGGCGCCTTCGAGGAGATCCGTGGCTACCAGTAAGTTCCTCGGCTTTCTCGAGTCCCGCAAGAACATCACCGGGAGCGCGTGCGGGCTGGTCGGCGTGGTGCTGACCTTCGGGGGCGTGGCGGGGCCGTACTGGCCCGTGGTCGTCGCCGGTCTGTACGGGGCGGGTGCGCTGATCGCCCCGCCGGAGCGGCCGCCGCTGCCCGACTTCCCGGATCCCTCCGCCCAGCTCGACGAGGTGCGGGCCGACTTCGAGCGGCTGAGGGGCTATCTGGCGAACGTCGAGCTGCCGCCCGCCGCCGCGGGCCGGCTCACCGAGCTGACCGAGCTGCTGACCGCGTTGCTGGACCCCGGCTGGGTCACCGAGATCCTCGCCCAGGACCCGGAGAGCGTGCACGCGCTGTCCCGGGCGGTACGGCAGGACGTGCCGGAGGCGGTCGACACGTTCGTACGGACGCGGTGGTGGACGCGGCTGGCGCCGGGGCAGGAGCCACCGGAACGGCATCTCGAGAAGCAGCTCACGCTCCTCCACCAGGAGGCCGAACAGCTGGCCGCGGCGGTGCGCGAGACCGAGGCGCGGCGGCAGGAGTCGCACACGCGGTACCTGGAGGACCGCTCGAAGTGAGCGCACAGGCGAGGGCCTGTCGTCACCTCCCTCCCGTCGGGGCGGACGGGGAGGTGACGACAGGCCCGGGATCCCGCACGCCGTTGTACGGAACCTCGCCGGTCCTTGGTGCACGAGGTGGGGAGGGCTGTCTCAGCCCAGGCGCTGCACCAGCGCGCGGTACTCGTCCCACAGCTCCTTGGGCGTGTGTTCGCCGAAGGTGTTGAGGTGCTCGGGGACCAGGGCGGCCTCCTCGCGCCAGACTTCCTTGTCGACGGTGAGCAGGAAGTCGAGGTCGGAGCCGGCCAGTTCCAGGCCGTCGGTGTCCAGGGCCTCCTTGGTCGGCAGGATGCCGATCGGGGTCTCGACGCCCTCCGCCTTGCCCTCCAGGCGCTCCACGATCCACTTCAGGACGCGGCTGTTCTCGCCGAAGCCGGGCCAGACGAACTTGCCCTCGTCGTTCTTGCGGAACCAGTTGACGTAGTAGATCTTCGGCAGCTTCGACTGGTCCCTGCCCTTGGCGACGTCGACCCAGTGGCCCATGTAGTCGCCCATGTTGTAGCCGCAGAACGGCAGCATGGCGAAGGGGTCGCGGCGCAGTTCGCCGACCTTGCCCTCGGCAGCGGCGGTCTTCTCGGAGGCCACGTTGGCGCCGAGGAAGACGCCGTGGTTCCAGTCGAAGGACTCCGTGACCAGCGGTACGGCGCTGGCGCGGCGTCCGCCGAAGAGGATCGCCGAGATCGGCACGCCCTTGGGGTCCTCCCACTCGGGCGCGATGATCGGGCACTGGGAGGCGGGGACGGTGAAGCGGGCGTTGGGGTGGGCGGCGGGCTCGTCCGAGTCCGGGGTCCAGTCGCGCCCCTTCCAGTCCGTCAGGTGGGCCGGAGTCTCCTGCGTCATGCCCTCCCACCAGATGTCGTTGTCGTCGGTCAGCGCCACGTTCGTGAAGACCGAGTTGCCCCACAGCGTCTTCATCGCGTTGGCGTTGGTGTGCTCACCGGTGCCGGGCGCGACGCCGAAGAACCCGGCCTCGGGGTTGATGGCGTACAGGCGGCCGTCCTCGCCGAAGCGCATCCAGGCGATGTCGTCGCCGATCGTCTCGACCGTCCAGCCGGAGATGGTGGGCTCCAGCATGGCGAGGTTGGTCTTGCCGCAGGCGCTCGGGAAGGCGGCGGCGACGTACTTGGACTCTCCCTGCGGCGGGGTGAGCTTGAGGATGAGCATGTGCTCGGCGAGCCAGCCCTCGTCGCGGGCCATGACGGAGGCGATGCGCAGGGCGTAGCACTTCTTGCCGAGCAGGGCGTTGCCGCCGTAGCCGGAGCCGTAGGACCAGATCTCGCGGGTCTCGGGGAAGTGGGAGATGTACTTGGTGCTGTTGCACGGCCAGGGGACGTCCTCCTGGCCCTCTTCCAGCGGTGCTCCGAGCGTGTGCACGGCACGCACGAAGAAACCGTCGGAGCCCAGCTCGTCCAGGACCGGCTGACCCATGCGGGTCATGGTGCGCATGGACACGGCGACGTAGGCGGAGTCGGTGATCTCGACGCCGATCGCGGAGAGGTCCGAGCCCAGCGGGCCCATGCAGAACGGGACGACGTACATCGTCCGGCCGCGCATCGAACCGCGGAAGATGCCGCCCTCACCGTCGGAGCCCTGGAAGATCTCCCGCATCTCGGAAGGCGCTTTCCAGTGATTGGTCGGGCCCGCGTCCTCCTCCTTCTCGGAGCAGATGAAGGTCCGGTCCTCGACGCGCGCGACGTCGGTCGGGTCGGAGGCGGCGTAGTAGGAGTTGGGGCGTTTGATCGGATCGAGCCTCTTGAAGGTGCCCTTGGCCACGAGCTCTTCGCACAGTCGCTCGTACTCGGCCTCGGATCCGTCACACCAGACCACGCTGTCCGGCTGCGTCAGTTCTGCGATCTCGTTCACCCACGAGATCAGTTCCTTGTGGGTGGTGGGAACGACAGGGGGAGCCGCTATGTCGCGCGCCACGATTGCTCCTAAATGAGGGATTTTTTGTTGGAGGCCCCGTGGGGGCTGCGACCCGGATGCGATCTTGGGCGCTCATCCGGTGCCGACCGCACTCATTTGATCATCCGACGAGAGTGCCCATCTGTCCAGAGGGCCTCACAGGTGAGCGAACGTGAGGCTGGCCACGTCCGCTTCAGAGAGCGGTCACAAGCGCTTCAACTCCCGGGAGATGACGGCCACTCCTGTCCGTGAGACGATGGCCACTCTTGTTCGCACACCGGTCCGTAACTTACGGTTCCGTAGGTACGATGCCCCGCATGACTGCGTCCGTCCCCGATGCGCCCACGGACACGCCGGCCGCCGGCCGCGGTCCTGTCGCGCTCCCGCTGCCGCATCCCGTCAAGCCCAAGCTCCGTGGCTGGCTGCACCTCGGCATGTTTCCGGCCGTACTCATAGCGGGCCTGGCGCTCACCGCCCTCGCCGACTCCCCCAGAGGCCGCCTCGCCTGCGGCATCTACGCCCTGACCGCCTGCCTGCTGTTCGGCGTGAGCGCGCTGTACCACCGGGGCGACTGGAGCCCGCGAATGGACGGCGTTCTGCGCCGACTGGATCACGCCAATATCTTCCTGATCATCGCGGGCACCTACACGCCGCTGACGATGCTGCTCCTGCCGGGCGCCAAGGGACAGTGGCTGCTGTGGGGCATCTGGGGCGCCGCGGCGGCGGGCATCATCTTCCGCGTCTTCTGGGTCGGCGCCCCGCGCTGGCTCTACACGCCCTGCTACATCGCGATGGGCTGGGCGGCCGTATTCTTCCTGCCCGACTTCATGCGCACCGGCGGCATCGCGGTCCTGGTCCTGGTGATCGTGGGCGGCCTCCTCTACAGCGCGGGCGGGGTGATCTACGGCATCAAGCGACCGAACCCGTCACCTCGCTGGTTCGGCTTCCACGAGGTGTTCCACTCGTTCACGCTGGCGGCGTTCGTGGTGCACTACGTGGGGATCTCGCTGGTGGCGTACCAGCACCCGTAGATCGCTTCGCACCTTTCCAGGGCCACGGCTTCCGAGCCGTGGCCCTTTTTGCATGCCGGGAGCCAGTAGCGATTGACAGTCTCTATGTTTTGAGAGCTACTCTCACTTCATGGACACTTTCGCTCCGGACCCTCGACGCTGGTGGGCCCTCGCCGCCCTCGTCGCGAGCATGCAGCGCGTACGTCCAAGGCATGGGCGTCGTCCTGCTGGTGTGCGGAATCGCCGCCCTCGTCGCCGCGCTGCCGGCCGCGGCGTTCCTGCCGAACACCGTTCCTAAAGACTGAGCGGGAGTGAGTCCTGTTGCCAGGACGCATGCTCAGCCGAACGCCCCGAACGGTGTTGGGCGTTCTGGTCCCCCGCGTTCGCTCCGCATCCGGGCGGCACGCATCTGGTGCGTGGTCCGGGAATGCGGGGGCGGGTTTCCTCACGCCCGGGGACCTCCGGTCTGGCCTGGACGGTCCGATGCCCACGACGATCACTCCGGTCGGGGTGGGGCGGTGCCGTCCGTCGCCGGATCGGGTGTCCCTGGGCGCGCCTGCCGATCGCCACGGCGGCCGCGTCGTGGCGAGTGGTGGTGCGGTTTTTCGAGGTCAGTGGACGCTGCCAGTGCTGGGCGCCCCATCGGGAGGTGTAGGCCGGGTCCACGGCGATGATCGCGATGCCCGTGTGGTCGGCCATCGAGGTCAGCCGGGCGCGGAGCTTGCCGGTGGGCATGCCGGAGATCAGCTGTCTGAAGCGTTTCTTGCGACCGTGCTTCTCCCGGGTCTTCTCCGCGCCGAAGTCCAGGTCCTCCACCGCGATCGCTGTGACGCCACAGGTCTTCGCCCAGTTCAGTAGCCGCGTGAGGGCGTGACGGACCTGGGCGTCGCGATGCTGCGCGGTGCCGGACAGATCGTAGAAGAAGCGGCGCGGGGTGCCGATCGGATTGCCGTGGACATCCAGGCGCCAGGCGGCGAGGTGATCGGCGTTGGTGTCCACGCCGATCACGCCTTCGGCCAGGGCAGCCTGAAGCGGGATCGTCTGCGTCGGCGGGTACTGCCAGGACGCGGTGAGGTACCAGCGCGCGCGTGTGACGTCGATGGGGGTGCCCCCGCTCGAGCGAAGCCGAGAGTGGGGGAGGATGCGGTAGGCCACGGCCCGGTTCGCCTCGACACGGTCGGCCCATTCCTGCCCCCGGTGCGGGAAGCTCACCCGGGCGGCAAGCACATAACGCCCGTGCTTGGCGTTCGCCATGTCTGCCAGCGGGGCGGGCAGCCTGATGCTCACCTCGCCCTGGGGGCTGACGCGGATGGTCTCGTTGCCGTATCGCTTCCCGGACTCACCGTCGGCGGTAAGGAACCAGCGTTCGGCCTTCCACTGCCGACGCCACTGGTGCTCGGTGAGCTGGGCGGTGTCGAGGTGGTGGCGGGTGCGGGCCAGGCGCTTGCCGCCCCTGACCACATGCACGATGCCGGCCTCGCGGTCACTTTGCTCGGCGGCCAGCCGGTCCTCGAGGACGTGCAGGCGGCGGGTCTTGGCGTGCCACTGCTGACGAGAACGGTAGCCGCCCGGCGTCTTCTTGCTGCCCTTCTGCCCGACCGGGAGCGACAACCGGTGCGTGATTGTGGCGATGCCCGCTTGCAGGCCCTGGATGTGGGCGGACTGGCAGCGGCGGGCGAGGGCCCACTGATCGTGGGTGGCCTTGGTGATGCTGCCGGCCCACCGCGACGACGACATCGCCGTCAGCTCCCGCTTGCGCGCCGCCCACGTGTCAGCGGAGTGCTCCAAGCCGTGCGCGCAGCGGGCCTTGAGGTCCTTCGAGGCGAGCGCGCCGAGATGCGCGCCGACCAGCTCGAGGACCTTCTCGTCCTGCGGCGTCAGATGCTTGAGGCGGGTCCGCACGGACGCACCGCTCGGGCCGGTCGCGACGAACGGCTTGGCCAGTGACCGCAGCCCGCCCACCCCGTCACCCCCTGCCCGGCTCCATCCGAAGACCCCGTCACCGCATCCAACGAGGCCCGCCAGCAAAGGTCACGCATTCGACGCAAGAACACCCGTTCTCGCATGAAAGGGCCGACCCATGGCCGACGCGCGCACGGCCAAGACAACCGGCATTGCCTCCTGCTCACCAGAACACGCTTGAGCACACTCCAGCGACAGCAGCTCCAAACCCCGCCATCAAACGTCCCGAGAACCCGGACATGGTCGCGCCGCGGGCCGATGCCCGACAATGACCCTCATGACGCCCGCACGCACCTCTTCCGCCACCGACCGTCCCCAGCTGGGACTTCGTGAGCGGAAGAAGATCAAGACCCGGACGGCGATCCGCGACGCGACGTACGCGCTGATCAAGGAACAGGGGTACGACGCCACCACGATCGAGCAGATCGCCGAGCGCGCCGAGGTGTCGCCGTCCACGGTCTTCCGCTACTTCCCCACGAAGGAGGACATCGTCCTCACGGACGAGTACGACGAGATCCTGCTGCACGAGCTGCGCGCCCGGCCCGCGGACGAGCCGTGGATGGACTCCGTGCGGTACATCATGCGCAAGGCCGTCGACTTCGGAACGACCGAGGAACCCGACGTCAGCCGGCTCCGGGCACAGCTGTTGGTCCAGGTCCCCGCGGTGCGCTCCCGGATGCTGGAGAGCATGTCGGCCACCGGCAAGCTGCTCGCCGAGGCCGTCGCGGCGCGCACGGGCCACGCGCAGGACAGCCTGGAGGTGCGGGTCTACGCGATGTCCCTCATCGGCGGGCTGTCGGAGATCACACTGTACTGGGCCGAGAACGACTTCCGGGACGATCCCCTCGAACTCGCCGACCGCGCGCTGGACGTGCTGGAACACGGCCTCACCGGGAAGGAGTCCCGAGGCCAGGGACCTCGGGCGTGACATCCTGACCAGGTGAACGGTCCCGAGATCCACGTCGAATTCGCCCCCGAGCTGCGCCCGTTCCTGCCCAACGGGCGGCGCCTGGGCGCCACCCCCGTCGTCACCGACGGCGTCTCGACCCTCGGCCATGTCGTCGAGTCCCTCGGCGTCCCGCTGACCGAGGCCGGCGCGCTCGTCGTGAACGCCGGCGAGGTGCCGACCTCGTACGTCCCCGTCGCCGGCGACCGCGTGGAGGTGAGGCCCGTGAAGCGCCCCCAGCAGGTCCCCGGCGCTCCCCTCCGCTTCCTCCTCGACGTCCACCTCGGCACCCTCGCCCGCCGGCTGCGCCTGCTCGGCGTGGACACGGCGTACGAGTCGACGGACATCGGCGACCCTGCCCTCGCCTCCCGCTCGGCGGCCGAGAAGCGGGTCATGCTCAGCCGCGACCGGGGCCTGCTGCGCCGCCGCGAGCTCTGGGCGGGGGCGTTCGTCTACAGCACCCGGCCCGAGGACCAGCTCCGGGACGTCCTGGACCGCTTCCGGCCCGAACTGCAGCCGTGGACCCGGTGCACCGCCTGCAACGGCCTGCTGAAGGAGGCCACCAAGGAGGAGGTGGCGGACCAGTTGCGGGGCGGGACGCAGCGGTCGTACGACGTCTTCGCGCAGTGCCGGCAGTGCGGGCGGGCGTACTGGAAGGGCGCGCACCACGAACAGCTGGTGGCCATCGTGGAGAACGCACTGAGCATGCGCACCCAGGAGAGCTGAGACGCGGCCCGATCACCGGGCGCGGCAGCCGCTGCCCGACCTACGGCGAGCACTGCTGTGGCCCCGAACCTGGTGGGCTAGGGGGCTTCTGATGGATCTCCGCGGAAGAAGGAGCGGCGTTCGGTGCGTGCTCTCGGCGTGCCGGGCGGAAGTCCTCGTAGCGGAGCTACTAGGGCTTCCGCCCGGTGCGGCGAGAGTGCGTGCCGGGCGTCGCGACGCCGCGGAGATCCATCAGAAGCCCCCTAGCGCCAGGGTCGGGGCCGTACTGCTGCAGTGGGGCGCTCAGCTCACGCTGGGCGCGATGATCCTCAGCGGCGCCTGATGTCCCCCTTCCCGCAGGCCACGCCGTCCTTGTTGCGGTCGAGCCGCAGCGGGTCGTCCTTGCCGTTGACCTTCAGGCGGCCGTAGTCGTTCTTCGCCAGCCAGGTGCAGCGGGCGGCCGTCGTCGCCTTCACCTCGTCCGGGAAGGCGGTCGGCACGCAGACGTTGATCGAGCCGTAGTGCCGGTCGCAGCCGGAGACGGTCGGGCTGACCTTCTGCGAGGTCTTCTTCTTGCCGGGCTCGGTGACCGTGCCCTCGAGGGAGTCGGCGAAGGAGTGGACGTGCGCCGAGCCGTCCGTCGCGCTGAGCGCGGCAGGGCCCTGGAGGTGCACCCACTTGGCCACCGACGGCACGCCGTTGGCGTCGACCGCGAAGAGCATGTACCAGCCGGGCGGGGCCAGGTTGGGGTTGCTCGTCACGTTCAGGTCGATGTTGTTGCCGTCCACCGACAGCGGCAGGTCCACGAACCGCTGGTTGGGGTCGGAGGAGTGGGTGACGGCGGCCGGGCGGATCAGCTCGGCCTTCGCGATGGGCCGGTCGACGGTGATCCGCTGGGTGTCGCCGTAGTTCCACTCGGTGTCGATCACCGAAGTGATCGCCGGACGCGCGCCCTTGAGCAGATAGGGCGGGGTGTAGATCGACACCTTGTGGTTCCAGGTGCCGTTGCCCGGGTTGTCGCCGGTGGTCATCACGCGGCCGTCGGGGAGGAGGAACGCGGAGGAGTGGTAGCCGCGGGCCTGCGGGTCGACGGCGACCGGATCGAAGGTGTTGGTCGCCGGGTCGTAGATGGACGTCTCGAAGACCGGGTCGGCGCGGTTGTGCAGCGCGCCGCCGGTCTCCAGGACCTTGCCGTCGGGCATCAGGACCGCGGAGACGTACATCTTGCCCTGGTTGCCGGTCTGCGGCACCGGGCCGTTGCCGAAGTCGACCGTGCCCTGCGGGATCGGCGGCCCGGCGACGTACGCCGGGTTGGCGGACTTCAGGTCGATGACGTCGGTCAGCCGGTTGCCCTCCGGGTTGGAGTCGATGTTGCCGCCGCCGAGGGTGAGGACCTTCTGGTCCTGCGCCGGGGGCAGCAGCACGCTCGCCGACTGGTCGCGCTCGTCCTTCTTCTGCAGGCCGGGGATCTGCGTGATCGTGTTCGCGTCGTAGTCGTAGATCGCCGATCCCGTGCCCGGGATGTTGTTGCCGAAGACATGGCTGCCCGAGTAGAAGAGGCGGCCGTCCTGCATCAGGATCATCGACGGGTACAGACCCCAGTAGGACCAGGTCTGGTTGACCTTCCACGTCGGCAGCCACTGCTGCTCGGCGTCCGACCACAGCTCCGCCGTGACCGAGCCGGTGGAGTCCTCCTTCAGCCCGCCGAAGGAGATGACGTCACCGTTGCCGAGGGCGGTCGCCGACGGGTACCAGTGGCCGTCGTTCATGTCGTTGGTCTTGGTGTACGTCTCGGTGGCCGGGTCGAAGATGTACGAGTCCTTGTAGCCCTCGTAGCCGTGCCCGCCCGGCACCGGGTACGCCTTGTTGCCGCTCATCACCAGCACCCGCCCGTCCTGGAGCTGGACGTGCCCGGCGCAGAACATGTCCTTCGGGGTGGGGATGATCTTGTACTTACCGGTCGCCGGGTCGTACACCGCCGAGGTGAACGTGCCCGCGTTGAACTGCTCCTCGCTGTTGCCGGAGCCCGCGATCAGCAGCACCTTGCCGTTGTGGAGGACGACCGAGTGCATGGAGCGCACCGGGTTCTCCATGGGCAGCACGTCCCACTTGCCGTTGGCGCACTCCGCCGGCGTGCCCGTGCACACCGGGTCCGGAACCGGGTCGGCGACCTGCTCCATCGAGTAGTCGTCGGTGGTCGCCGAGCCCGTGCCGTAGACGGAGACGCCCCAGGTGATGCGGTCGGTGCCGGCCGGGACCTCGGGGGTGCGGACGGTGGCCTGGGTCCAGCTGCCGGCCATGTCCAGCGTCTTGAGGTCGGTCCAGTACTGCCAGCCCGCCGTGGCGTCGTGCCGGAAGAGCGTGAGGGAGGTGTCCGGGGTCGTCGACTTGTACCAGAGGCCGAGGTCGTACTGCTTGCCCGCCGTGACGACGGGCGCGCACTCGGTGGACTCGGTGATCAGCGCCTTGCGGTCGCCGTTGACCCGGCGGGTCAGCTCCACCTTCATGGCCTTGGAGCCCGAGTGGGCGTCGTTCACGGTGGAGAAGGTGAAGTCGTTGTCGCCCCAGCCGGACTTCTCCCAGCAGTACGGCATGTCGGCCGTGCCGGCGGTCTCGAAGCCGGCGTTCTTCACGAGGTTGGCGGCGGAGGCGGACTGGGGTGAGGTGAGGAGCAGGCCGGCGGTGAGCGCGCCCACGCCGACGAGTGCGGTTCTTCGCCTGTATCTGGTCAAACGATGTCTGTTCACACGGCTCTCCTTGCGGTATGACCGCTGTCGAGGCCCCCGCGGCCCCTGCGCGGCAGATAGACCAGCGCTTCGGTCGCCATGAAGCGCAGGACGAAGGTCGTCACCAGCGCGAGCGCGGTGGCGGACAGCACGCCCATTCCGAAACGGTGGACGAACAGCGCGATCAGCGGGATGCGCAGCAGCAGATCGGCGTTGGCGAGCAGCGCGAACCGGCCGGCGCGGTCCCACCACTGGCGGTGCCGGCGCCGGTCGCGGAAGAGCAGATGCTCGATGAGCAGGAAGTTCCAGGCCACCCCGAGCTGGTTGGCGAGGATCTCGGCCGGTACGTAGTGCATGCCGCCGGCGGTGAGCGCCCACAGGCCGAGCAGGTTGGGCACGAAGCCCGTCGCGCCGATCAGGCCGAAGCCGACCATGCGGGCGACCGGCGAGGCGGAGCGCAGGCCGACCAGGTGGCGCAGGAAGCGGAAGCCCTCCTGCGCGGTCGACTTGGACTCCCCCGCGAACCGGTCCTGGAAGACGAACGGGACCTCGGTGACGCCGCGCGGACGGCTGCGCACGGCGAGTTCGAGGAGGATCTTGTAGCCGAGCGGCTGGAGGACGTCGGCGGTGACCGCGCTGCGGCGGATCGCGAAGAAGCCGCTCATCGGGTCGCTGATGCCGTGCAGCCTGCGCGGGAAGAGGGACTTGGTCAGCCAGGTCGCGCCGCGTGAGACGGCGATGCGGTAGCTGCCCGCGAGTCCGGCGCGGCTGCCGCCCTTGATGTAGCGGGAGGCGACGACGAGGCCCGCGTTCGCGCGCTCGCCGGTGGCGACCAACTCCGGTACCAGGGACGGCGGGTGCTGGCAGTCGCCGTCCATGACGACGATCCAGTCGGAGGTGGCCGCCTTCATGCCCTCGACGACCGCGCCGCCGAGCCCGCCGACCGGCTCGTCCCGGTGCAGGACGGTGACCGGGAAGGGGCAGTCCTTCGCCGCCTCCTGGATGACCTCGGGGGTGTCGTCGGTGGAGTCGTCCACGAAGACGACCTCGCACGGCAGCCGGGAGGGCACCGATTCGGTGATCTGTCGCAGCAACTGCCGTACGTTGGCGGACTCGTTGAAGGTCGGTACGACGATGGTGACGGCGCCCGGTTCCGGTATTTCGACGGCCCGTGAGGCCGGATCGTCGAGTTCTCCGGGGACGATGGATTCCTGGCTCATCGGTCGCCTCCTGCGGCGCTGCCGGTGGTCTGGATCTGCCGGATCTCGATCCGGTCCTCACCGGTGCCGAAGACGGCGACCGGTGTCGAGTGCTGGATGGCCGCCTTGACGTTGGGCAGGTCGACCGCGTCGCGCCGTACCGTCGGCGAGGCGACGACGTAGTCGATGTCCTTCCAGCCGCGCGGCATCGTCTTCGTCACCGCCGGGTCGAGGTCGGCCTTGTAGAACCAGATGACGCCGAGACCCGGCCGGTACCCGGCGTGCACCAGGTCCAGCCACATCGCGTCGTCGACGAGTACCCGGGTGTCCTTCGGGTTCTCCACCTCGCTGCTCAGCCACTTGGAGGCGGCCTTGTAGGGGGCGTTGGCGTCGAGGGTGACGGCGGTGTGGGCGCCGTCGTACCAGCGCGGTACGACGTAGGCGCCGGCGGCGATGGCGAGGACGACGGCGAGCGCGTACCGCCCGCCGGTGACGTACCGTTTCTCTCCGTCCGCCCGCCACCTGCGCAGCACGCCGTGGGCGACGGACGCGGTTCCTCCGGCGACGACGAGCGCGAGGAAGGGCAGTGCCTGGATGACGTACATCGCGGGCAGGTAGCCGTTGGGGCGCAGGGCCAGCGCGGCGAGGATCGCCACCGTCAGGGCCGGTCCGGCCAGCGCGCGGGCGGTGACCGACCAGCGCCAGGTGGCCAGGAGCAGCAGCGCGCCGGCCAGGCCGCCGAGCGGCAGGATGCGGTCGTAGTAGAGCCACGACTGCAGGACGCCGTACGAGCCGGAGCCCTGGTCGAGGATGAAGCCCGAACCCGGCCTGGTCATCTGGTACTTGACGCCGTCCCAGAGGGAGACGTGCCCGCTGCCGGGCAGCAACTCGCCCTTGAGGAGGGCGAAGAGGGGGTACGAGAAGCCGATCAGCGTGCAGGCCGTGATGGCGCCGGTGAGGGCGAACTTGCGGGTGTCGCGGTGGCTGTGCCGCCACATGGTGACCAGGAGCGCGGGCAGGATGACGAGCATCGTCTCCTTGGTGAGGACGGCCGTGGCGGCCGCGATGCCCGCCCCGAAGTGGTGCCAGAGGTGGCGGCTCGGGGAGGCGGCGAGGGTGAACGCGAGCAGCGTCCACATCACCGCGAGGTTGTCGAGGAAGATCTCGCGCTGGAGGACGACGGACAGGGGCGAGAGCCCGAAGAACACCATGCCGAGCCCGGCGGCCCAGCGGGGCAGGGACAGGCGGCGGCCCAGGACGTAGACCAGGACCGCGCTGATGCCGCTGATCACCAGCATCGTCGCCCGCATCGAGCCGACCGTCATCGACTCGGGGCTGAGCTTGGCGGGTATCCAGGTCAGCGCGGCTATCTGGATCCAGCCGAACGGCGGGTGGTCGTACCAGTAGGTGTAGTGGGCGAGGCCCCTGCCCTCCTGGACCGCCCAGGCCTGGGCGAGATAGGTGCCCTCGTCGTCGCTGAGCGTCGGGTAGTCGCTGATGTTCCAGCCCTGCACGACCATGATCGCCAAGAGGAGCACGCCGCACAGCAGGAGGTCGGAGCGGGAGGAACGCAGCCGGCTCGGGGGGGCCGTTCGTTCGGCCGGACCGGGTTTGGGCACAGGTTGTCTCTGCGCGGGGACCGTTGGAGTGGTCACCGCGGGAAGGGTGGAGGTCACGCGGGGACGTCCTCTCGGGTCACTGCGGTACCGGTCGGTCCGGTGAGATGTGCGCCGACGTGCGTGGTCAGTTCCCAGTCGTTGCGGCCGCGTTGCTCACGCCATACGGCGCGGACGGCGGCCCCGGCGAGGAGCACCTGGTAGAAGGGGCCGCCCACGATGAGCTTGAGGTAGTGGACGAAGCGGACGCGCAGGCCGTACTGCTTGCCGAAGTCGTGCAGTCCGACGAGCTCGAAGACGAAGGTCACCATGGCGGTGACGAGCGGCAGGAAGGTGACGAAGGCGATGCTCACGGGCACGTCGAGGAAGAGCGCGATCGCCACGTTGAGCGGGATGATGACGCCGGTGAATGCCTGCATGAACGGCGTCATCAGGGTGTAGCGGGCGAGCAGCCGCTGCCCGAAGCCCGGGAGCTGCTTCCAGTCCTTCTTCCGGTACACCTGGAGGAAGCCCTGGTTCCAGCGGGTGCGCTGCTTCAGCAGCGACATCAGCGAACCGGGGGTCTCCTCCTTGGTCACCATGTCGGAGTCGTAGGCGACGACGACCTTCTTGCCGACGCTGGAGAGCCTCACGCCCAGGTCGCAGTCCTCGGCGAGGCAGTCGGGGTCCCAGCCGTCGGCTTCGCGCAGCACATCGGTCCGTACGAAGACGGTGTTGCCGCCGAGCGGGATGAACCCTTTCTGCGCGTGCAGGTGCAGCCGGGAGCGGAACCAGAAGAAGTACTCCAGGCAGTTGCGCAGGCTGTACCAGCTGGAGTGGAAGTTGATGAGCTGGACGCCGCCCTGGACGACGTCGGCGCCGGTGGCCCGGAAGGCGTGGTCGACGTGGGCGAGGAGCTCCGGATGGACCTGGTCCTCGGCGTCGAAGACCCCGACGACGTCACCGCGGCAGTGCGGCAGCGCCGTGTTCATGGCCTTGGGCTTGTTCTTCTTGTCGTGGGTGTCGACGACGACCCTCACGCGCGGATCGCGCTCCGCGGCGTCGCAGGCGACCGCCGTGGTCTCCGGGTCGTCGTGCCCGACGATCACGATGATCTCGTAGTCGGTGTGGCTCGACTCCAGCAGCCGCTGGATGGTGTGGTCGAGCACGGCTTGTTCGTGCCGCGCCGGAAGGAGCAGCGAGAAGGACAGCTGCTCGCCGCCCTCCGGGCTGCTGAAGCGGGTGGAGGCGAGCACTTCGGGCGTACGCCACGCGTGCATTTGCCACCACAAGGTGAAGGCCGCCATCCAGAACAAGGCCAGCGAGACGGCAGCGATGAAGACAGACGTAAGCAAATTATCCCCCCCAGTACCCAAACCCCCTGTCGCGGCGGAAGCCCCCCTCCGCCGCGCCACTGTGCAGAGATTAAGGGGGAACTGTGAAGTGTGGGAGCTATTCAGATAACTAGTTTGTTTCGGAACGGCGGGGCGGCTACTGGGAGGTATCCGAACACGAAGCCCATTTGGGCACCCTGAACGAACCCTTCCGTTCCGGATAACGGCCGCTCAGGGCCCTGCCAACGGCCGCCGTCAGACGTCAAGTTGCGTCCGCAGACGGTCCGGATCGGTCGTCGGAGCGTCACAAGTGAAGTTACGGCAGACGTACGCGGTCGGTTCACCGTTGCTCAGCGGGCGGGCGGCGAGCAGCGGGAACTCGTCACTGTCCGGAGTGCCGACGGCGACGACCGCGCCGGGTGCGGTGCCGAGAAGGGCCGTGCGGTGCAGGGTCCTGGTGCCCGGGTCGTCGAGCGCCGGGCCGACGATCGCGACTTCCCTGGGCCCGTCGAGCAGGGCCTCGGCGGCGGCGAGCCCCCAGCCGATGAAGCGGGGGACGCGCGGGCCGAGGGCCTTGACGACGCCGAGTGCCTTTTCGGCGGCGGTGCGGTGGGGCTCGGATCCGGTCTGGGCGGCGTAGCTCACCAGGGCGCCCGCGGCGGCGGTCCAGCCGGACGGGACGGCGTTGTCGGTGGGGTCCTGCGGCCGGCGGATCAGCTTCTCGGCGTCGGCGGCGGTGTCGTGGAGGGCGCCGGAGTCGTCGGCGAAGCGGGTGAGGACGTGGTCGAGCAGGAACCCGGCGAATTCGAGCCACACGCCCTCGCCGGTCACGGAGGCCAGCGCGAGGAAGCCCTCGGCCACATCGGCGTAGTCCTCCAGCACGCCCGCGTTGGCACCGACGTGCCCCTCCTTGCTGGTGCGGGCGAGGCGGGCGTGGTCGTCGAGGTGCAGCCGGACCAGCAGGTCGGCGGCGCCGAGCGCGGCCTCGACCAGGTCGGGGCGGTCGAAGTAGGCGCCGGTCTCGGCGAGCGCGGCGATGGCGAGGCCGTTCCACGCGGCGACGACCTTGTCGTCCCGGCCGGGGGCGGGGCGGGCCGCTCGGGCCTCGAGAAGGCGGCGCTTGACGGTCTCGGTCTTCTCGGCGTCGAACACGGCCTCGTGCTGCGGTAGTTGGAAAACGGAGGCGCCGTGCTCGAAGGTGCCCTCCTCGGTGACGCCGAAGTAGTGGGCGGCGAGCTCGGCATCTTGAGGTCCGAGGACGTCGGTGAGCTGCTCGGGCGTCCACACGTAATAGGCGCCCTCGACGTGCCTGCCGGTGCCGTCGTCGCTGTCGGCGTCGAGCGCGGAGGCGAACCCGCCTTCGTTCGTGCGCAGTTCCCGCACCATGAAGTCGGCGGTCTCCAGGGCGACCCGGCGGGCGAGTTCCGAGCCGGTCGCCCGCCACAGGTGGGCGTAGACGCGGCACAGCAGGGCGTTGTCGTACAGCATCTTCTCGAAGTGCGGCACGATCCAGTCGCGGTCGACGGAGTAGCGGGCGAACCCGCCGCCGAGCTGGTCGTAGATCCCTCCGCGGGCCATGCGCTCGCAGGTGTCCTGGGCCATCTGCAGGGCGCCCTCGGCCCCGGTCCGCGCATGGTGGCGCAGCAGGAACTCGATCACCATGGACGGCGGGAACTTCGGCGCCCCGCCGAATCCGCCGCGCTGCGGGTCGTACTCCCGGCTGAGGCCGAGGAGGGCCGCGGCGAGCTGTTCCTCGCCGGGTGCCCGGCCGTCGCCGTAGGAGATCTCCCGCCCGGCGAGATCCCGCACGATCTTCCCGGCGACCTCCGTGACCTCGTCCCGCCGGTCGGACCAGGCCGCCCGGACGCCCTGGAGGACCTGCTGGAAGGAGGGCATGCCGTGGCGCGGGGCGGGCGGGAAGTACGTGCCGAAGTAGAAGGGTTCGGCGTCCGGCGTGAGGAACACGGTCATCGGCCAGCCGCCCTGCCCGGTGGCCGCCTGCACGGCCTCCATGTAGACGGCGTCGACGTCCGGGCGCTCCTCGCGGTCGACCTTGATGTTGACGAAGTGGGCGTTCTGGTAGTCGGCGGTCTCCTGGTCCTCGAAGGACTCGTGGGCCATGACGTGACACCAGTGGCAACTCGAATAGCCGACGCTGAGCAGGACGGGCACGTTCCGTTTGCGTGCCTCCTCGAAGGCCTCGGCCGACCAGGGCCACCAGTCGACGGGGTTGTCGGCGTGCTGAAGGAGGTACGGGGACGTCTCGTTCGCCAGTCGGTTCGGCATGGTGTCCATCCTGCCGCAGTACCCCCTGCGTCGCCGGACAGCACACAGCCCGTGCCCCTTGCGCGTGTGTTCCTCCGGGAAAGGTGTCTCTCCGGATATGTGTCCCTCCGGTATGTGATCCTCCGGCCCTCTCCCCAGGGCGTGCCGTCCGCAGCACACTTGACCAAGGAAGCCGTTGCCGCCGGAGGGGGACATGACATGCGGGACAGTCATCGCGCGGAGGCCGAACGGCTGCTGGCGCGGGCCGTGGAGGAGGAGGTGCGGCGCTCGGGAGGGCGCACAGACGGTGGTGTGCTGCTGTCGCGGGCGCGCGGGGCTCTGGACGCCATGGCACAGACGGCCGCCGAGGAGTACGAGGCCTACACGCGCGCCCTGGACGAGGCGAAGGCCGGGCAGCTCACCTTCGGGCAGCGGTACGCGCAGGAGGGCGGGGGCACGCCCCTGCTGGTGGCCGGTGTCGCCGCCGTCGCGGCCACCGTCGCCGACCTGGCCCTCGGCACCGGCGCGGGCACGGCGCTGGGCGCGGGCGTGACCGTGGGCGTCGTCGGCGCGGCGGCGACCGTGGTGAAGGTGGCCGGCTCCCATCTGCCCGCCGCGCACCACCGCGCGGGCGCCCTCACCCAGCCGGGCGGCCCCGAGCAGCTGCGCCTGCAGTGGCTGACGGCGCTGGAGGTACGCGGGATCCGGCCGTTCCTCGACCAGCAGCGGGTGCTCAGCGCGTCCACCGGCCCGAAGAAGAAGGCGCAGGGGCCGCGGCTGATCGGCGCGGACAAGAGCGCGGCGGCGCGCGGGCGGAGCCTGCTCCAGCAGTCGTTCGGTCAACTCCCGGAGCCGGTCGGCCCGTTCGCGGGCCGACGGCAGGAGATGGCGCGGATCCGGCAGTGGGTGCAGGCGGCCCGGGCGAGTACGGAGACCCAGCCGACGGTGGTCGTCCTGCACGGGGCGCCCGGCAGCGGCCGTACGACGCTCGCGGTGCGCGCCGCCCACGACCTGAAGGACTACTTCCGTGGCGCCTGCGTGGTCGACCTGCGCGGCGACAGCCCGGAGGAGCCGCCGCTGTCCACCCGCGACGCGCTGCTGCACCTGCTGAACCGGCTCGGCGCGCCCCGCGAGCAGCTGCTCTTCCGTGAGCGTTCCTCCGCGGACCAGCAGGTCAAGCGGCTGAGCGAGCTGTACCACCAGCATCTGACCGGTCTGCCGGTCACGATCGTCCTGGACGACGCCTCGGACCCCCAGCAGGTCCGCACGCTCGTCCCGGAGCGCTCCGACAGCCTGGTCCTCGTGACCGCCCGCGCTGGTCTGGAACTGCCCGCCGACCTGCCGGCCCGGGTGCACCACCTGCCCGTCGAGACCCTGGACGCCCCCGGCGCCGAGGAGCTGCTGGGCGCGGCCGCGCAGGACAGCGTCGGGCCCTACGACGCCGAATCGACCGACCGGGTCAGGGAGTTGTGCGGCGGGTTGCCGCTGGCCCTGCGCATCGCGGGCTCGTCCCTGGGCCCGCGCTCGCCCCTCCAACTGGCCACGGACCTGGGCGCTTACGGCCCGGTCGAGCCGGCCGAGAGAGTGCTCTGGCTGCGCTACACCGACCAGTCCGAGACCGCCCGACGGCTGCTGCGCCGCCTCGCGCTGGCCGGCCGCGCCTCGCTCGGTGCCGCGGCGGCGGCCGCCCTCCTGGCCACGGACGAGGCGGAGGCGACCCGTCACCTGGTGGCCCTGTCCCGGGCGGGCCTGATCGACCACGTGCGCGGCAGCCGCTACCGCCTGCACGACCTGGTCCGCGCCTTCGCCCACGCCCGCCTCCTCGACGAGGAGGAACCGGCGGAACGTACGGCGGCTCAGGAACGCCTGATCGTGAACTACGCCGACCTGGCCGACTCGGTGCTCCGCCTGGTCGACGGCAACATGTCGACCCGCTCGGACCGCTTCAGCCCGCACGGCTTCCACTCCCTGGACGACGCGCTGCGCTGGCTGGACGACGAGTCGAGCTTCATCACGGCGGCGCTGCGGCACGCGGAGGGCGTGAACCAGGCGGCCGTGCTGAATCTGCTGGGCGCCCTGTGCGACTACTGCCTGCTGCGCGGCGACCTCTACCGCCTGGGCGAGATCAGCGAGCTGGCGCAGGCGGTGGACCAGGGGTTGCTGGTCCGCTCGGTGCAGTGGCGCACGGGTATCGCGGCGCGGCAGCTGGGCGAGCTGGACAAGGCGCGCACGACACTGACGTCGGTCGTGGACCTGTACATGGAGGCGCATCACGACGCGGGCGCGGCCCGCGCTCTGTGTTCCCTCGGCATCACCCTGCACCACCAGGGCAATCTGACCGAGGCGGCGGCGAGGCTCCGTGAGGCCCTGGATCTCCAGGCGCCCCCCGAACTGGCCACGGACCGCGCCTGGACGATGCACGCGCTGGCGGCGGTGGAGCGGGACCGGGCGCGGCTGGCTCAGGCTCTGGACCTGCTCACCGAGTCCCTGGTCCTGCACCGGCGGGGCGAGTCGGTGCACGGCGAGGCCTGGGCCCACTTCCAGCTCGGCCAGCTGGGCCTGCGCATGGGCGACGTACCGCGCGCGGAGGCCGAGCTCACCACGGCCCTCGACCTGTACGGCCGCACCCGCGACGCCCGCGGCGAGGCGTGGGCCCTGACCCAGCTGGCCCGGGCCCGCCTGGTCGCCGGCGACGCGTCGGCGGCCGTCGACGCCCTGCGCCAGGCCGCCGCCCGCCATCGCGACAACGAGGACGCGCGGGGCGAGGCGTGGACGGTGTACTACCTGGGGCAGGCCCTGGAGGAGTCGGGCGACCTGGACCGGGCGGTACGGGAACTGGAGCGGTCGAGGACGATGTTCTCGCGGATACGGGATGTGTACGGGCTCGCCTGCGCCCGGCATCACTCGGCACGGGTGACTCGGGACCAACGGGCGGCGCAGACGGGTTCGCTGCGCAACTCGGGTTTCGCTCGGCAGCTGCTGGTGGACGCCCGGGCCGACTTCCAGCGCATCGGCGTCGGCCATGGTGAGGCGTGGACGTGCCTGGAGCTGGCTGTGGTGGACGCGGGCAATGCCCGTACGCCGCAGGCGCTGGCCTTGTGCGACGAGGCGGTGGGGCTGTTCACGTCGTACGGGGATCGGCGGGGGGAGGACTGGGCGCGCTTCCTCCGGTGCACCCTGCTGCCGTATGCCGCTGCGGGGGGCGTCGAGGTCGGTACGGCGGTGGCGCAGGAGGAGCTGGCTCAGCTGGGGCGGGCGGTGCATCCGGCTCGGGACGAGAAGCTGGACGACTACATCGAGGCGTTTCAGCTGTTGCTGGAGCGGGGGGTGAGCCTGGAGGCGGGCTGGCAGGCGTGGCGGCTGGGGATGGTGCCGGGGAGGCATTCCCGGGAGGTGATGGGCGTGGCGGTCGCGGCGGAGAAGGACTGACCGCGTGGGCGCCGACCACTGCCCTGCCAGGTGTTGCCCGGGCGGCAGGCGCTCACGTGCGGCATGACGCCGTGACACCCGGTGGGTGTCACGGAGTCATGCGGTCAGGACGTCGTCGCCTTGCCCTTGCCGGCGGCCGGCGCGTCCTCCCCCGAAGCCTCCGGAGCCTCCTCGAAGTCGACCTTGCCCATGTGCTTGCTCATCGACTTCATCAGGGCCCACACCGCCAGGGCCATCACCGCGAAGACGATGAAGCCGAGGACACCGGGGGTGACCTTGTCCTCGTCGACCTCCTTGGCGAGGGCGGCGAGCTGTGTCATTGCCAGGCTTGCGCTTGCGCTCATGTCAGGCATTGTCGCGGATGCCCGCAAAGAGGTCGCCCTCGGGGAGGGAGGTAGCGACGAGGGACTTCGCGAGCTCGTACTCCTCCGTCGGCCAGACCTCCTTCTGGATCTCCATCGGGACGCGGAACCAACCGCCGTCGGGGTCGATCTGCGTGGCGTGCGCGATCAGGGCCTTGTCGCGGATCTCGAAGAAGTCGGCGCACGGGATGTGCGTGGTGATCGTGCGCTCCTTGCGGCCGGACTCCTTCCAGTACTTGAGCCAGTCCCCGTACGGCGACTCCAGGCCGCGCTCCAGCAGGGCGTGGTGCAGCGCCTCGGTGCGCGCGCGGTGGAAGCCCTGGCTGTAGTACAGCTTCAGCGGCTGGTACGCCGGGCCGTACTCCTGCTCCGGGTACTTCTCGGTGTCCGCCGCCCCCTCGAACGCCACCATCGAGATCTTGTGGGTCATGATGTGGTCGGGGTGCGGGTAGCCGCCGTTCTCGTCGTAGGTGGTGATCACCTGGGGGCGGAACGAGCGGATCTGCTTCACCAGCTCACCGGCCGCCTTGTCGACGTCCTCCAGGGCGAAGCAGCCCTCGGGGAGCGGGGGCAGCGGGTCGCCCTCGGGCAGTCCCGAGTCGACGAAGCCGAGCCACTCCTGCTTGATCCCCAGGATCTCGCGGGCCTCGTCCATCTCCTTCTTGCGTACCTCGTGGATGTGCTCCTCGATGTACTTGTCGCCCTGCAGCTTCGGATTGAGGATGGAGCCGCGCTCCCCGCCCGTGCAGGTCACGACCAGCACGTCCACCCCCTCGGACACGTACTTCGCCATGGTGGCCGCGCCCTTGCTCGACTCGTCGTCGGGGTGGGCGTGCACGGCCATCAGTCGCAGCTGGTCAGTCAAGACTCAATCCTTGTAAGTCGGCGCCCCGGCATGAACCGGTGCGATCGGCGGCTTCTATAGTGACCGAATCGGGGGGCGAATAATTCCGGGGCCGCGGCTCCGGGGCCCCATCGGGACCTTCGTGCCGTCGGTGCCGAAGGCCTTGCCGAGAGGACGATCATGAGTACGGCGACCACGCGACTGCCCGAGAGCCGTTACGGCCGCTCCTCGGACGAGCGCGCCGACCGCAGGCTCAAGGCCATCGGTGCCGTCCTCGGGGCGCTGCTGCTCGCCCTGGTCGGCTACTTCGCGTACTACTACGTCGGCAAGAACGAGATCAGCGCTGAAGTGATCACCTTCGAACCCTCGAAGGACTCGGTGCGGGTGCATCTGGAGGTCCGCAAGGACGCCGACGCCGGCGGCTACTGCACGGTGCGCTCCCAGGCGGAGGACGGCGCCGAGGTGGGCCGGGCCGACTTCCGCTTCGACGGGGACGCCACACGCATCGACAAGGTCGTCACGCTCCGTACGACGTCACCGGGCACGACGGCCGAGCTGCTCGGCTGCCACGCCGACTGACCCGGCAGGGCCGTCGACCGGCTGAAGTCGGTCGACACCGGGTGACATCATTCGGAATACGTACCGGCTGACCTGCGTTGACGTGATTCTGAGGGCTTATGTCCTCCCCCTTCCGCCTCTGAATTGTTAGGCTCGTGGTTTCGCCCTTCCATGGAGGAACATGCTTCTGGGTAGGGCGATGCTTTGTATTCCCAGTACCGACGAGGAGCACCTGTGACCCAGACCAGCGAGAACGTCACCTGGCTGACCCAGGAGGCGTACAACAAGCTCAGGGATGAGCTTGAGTACCTTACTGGTCCTGCGCGCACGGAGATCGCCGCCAAGATCGCGGCCGCGCGCGAGGAGGGCGACCTGCGCGAGAACGGCGGGTACCACGCGGCCAAGGAGGAGCAGGGCAAGCAGGAGCTCCGTGTGCGCCAGCTGACCCAGCTCCTGGAGAACGCCAAGGTCGGCGAGGCACCGGCCTCCGCGGACGGTGCGGTGGCGCCCGGCATGGTCGTGACGATCGCCTTCGACGGTGACGAGGACGACACGCTGACCTTCCTGCTGGCCTCGCGTGAGTACGCGAGCGCCGACATCGAGACCTACTCCCCCCAGTCCCCGCTGGGCACGGGCGTGATCGGCCACAAGGTCGGCGAGGACGCGGAGTACGAGCTGCCCAACGGCAAGAAGGCCTCGGTGACGATCCTCAAGGCCGAGCCCTACAGCGCCTGAGCTCTACAGCGCCTGAGCCCTGCGCTGACCGACACATCCCTGGCGAGCCCCCGGCGTCCGAGCGACGCCGGGGGCGTCGTCATGCCGTCGCCGAACGGTACTTCCGGACCGCGAGCGTACGGAAGATCAGGATGATCGCGACCGACCAGATCACCGAGGCCCACACGGGGTGCTGCATGGGCCAGGCGTCGGACGCCTGGAAGCCCGGGGGAAGGTTGCCGAACAGCTCGCGGCACGCCTGCACGCTGGCGCTGAACGGGTTCCACTCCGCGATGTGCCGCAGGAAGGTCGGCATCTGGTTCGCGTCCACGAACGCGTTCGAGATGAACGTCAGCGGAAACAGCCAGATCAGGCCGCCCGAGGTCGCCGCTTCAGGAGTGCGCACGGACAGGCCGATGAGCGCGCCGATCCACGAGAACGCGTATCCGAGTAGCAGGAGCAGGCCGAATCCGGCGAGCACCTTGCCGAAGTTCTCGTGCGTGCGCCAGCCGACGACCAGGGCGACGACCGCCAGGACGACGAGGGTGAGCGCCGTCTGCACCGAGTCCGCGATGGTGCGGCCGGTCAGCACGGCACCACGTGCCATCGGCAGGGAGCGGAAGCGGTCGACGAGGCCCTTGTGCATGTCGTCGGCGATGCCCGCACCGGCACCCGCCGTGGCGAACGTGACGGTCTGGGCGAAAATGCCGGCCATCAGGAATTCGCGATAGGCCTGGGTGGAGGTGGACGAGCCGACCTGTATCGAGCCGCCGAACACGTAGGTGAACAGCACCACGAACATGATGGGCTGGACCAGCCCAAAAATGATCATCTCGGGAATCCGACTCATGCGAATCAGGTTCCTGCGGGTGATCACCAGGGAGTCGCGCACGGACTGGCCGAGGGGGTGGGCGGGCGCCGCGTTCCGCGCGGCGTCGGTGACGGCACTCACTTGTCGGCCTCCTTGTTGTGCTTGCGGGCGTGGGGGTCCAGGGCGTCCGCCGCCGCGCCGTTCTCCTCGGCCTCGGCCTCGGCCACATGACCGGTCAGGGACAGGAAGACGTCGTCCAGCGTCGGGCGGCGCAGCCCGATGTCGTCGATCTCCACGCCGCGGGCGTCCAGCTCGCGGATGACCTCGGCGAGCAGCTTCGCGCCGCCGGTGACGGGCACGGTGATGTTGCGGGTGTGCTCCTCGACGGTGGTCTCCCCCTTGCCGAAGCCGGTGAGCACCTCGACGGCGGTCGGTATGTGCTCGCGCTCGTGCACCACGACCTCGACGCGCTCGCCGCCGGTGCGGGCCTTGAGCTGGTCGGAGGTGCCACGGGCGATGACGCGGCCCTGGTCGACCACGGCGATGTCGTGGGCGAGGTGGTCGGCCTCTTCGAGGTACTGGGTGGTCAGCAGCAGGGTCGTACCGCCGGAGACCAGTTGCTTGATGACCTCCCACAGCATCTGGCGGTTGCGCGGGTCGAGGCCGGTCGTCGGCTCGTCCATGAACATCACGGGCGGCGACACGACAAGCGCCGCGGCCAGGTCGAGCCGACGGCGCATGCCTCCGGAGTAGGTCTTCGCGGGGCGGTCGGCGGCGTCCGCGAGGCTGAACTGGTCGAGCAGCTCGGCGGCCCGGGCCTTCGCGGCCTTGGCCTTCATCTGGTACAGCTGGCCGACCATCTGGAGGTTCTCGCGGCCGGTCAGGTACTCGTCGACCGCGGCGAACTGGCCGGACAGGCCGATCGAGCGCCGCACCCGGTCCGGCTGCTTGAGCACGTCGATGCCGGCGACGACCGCCTTGCCGCTGTCGGGGCGCAGCAGGGTCGTCAGACAGCGGACCGTCGTCGTCTTGCCCGCGCCGTTGGGCCCGAGCAGGCCCAGCACGGTGCCCTCCGGGACGTCGAGGTCGACGCCGTCCAGAGCCCTTACGTCGCCGAAGGTCTTGACCAGCCCTTCGGCATAGATGGCGCCTGGCATATGAGTCTCCACGTCGTTGGGGATTCGTTCGTCAGTGATTCGTTCGTCAGGTATGGCGGGATCGGTGACACGAGACACACCATAACGCGATGTATCGCGTCCCTCAACAGACTTGCCCGAACGAGTGACGCAGAGGGCCTGACCTCAGCCGATGACCGTGTACCCCGCGTCGCGCAAGGCCCTTCCGACCTCGGCGCAGTGTGCCGGGCCCTTCGTCTCCAGGTGCAGCTCGACCTCCGCCTCCGTGAGCCCGAGCCGTGGGTCGGTCCGTACGTGGCTCACATCGAGGACGTTAGCGTCGACCACTGACAACGCCCCGAGAAGCGTCGCGAGGGCGCCCGGCCGGTCCGTCAACCGGAGCCGTACGGCCAGGTAGCGGCCCTGCGCGGCCATGCCGTGCCGCAGGATGCGCTGGAGCAGCAGCGGATCGACGTTGCCGCCGGACAGCACCGCCACGACCGGCCCCTCGAAGGAACCGGGATCGCTCAGCAGCGCCGCGACCGGGCTCGCCCCGGCCGGCTCGACGACCAGCTTGGCCCGCTCCAGGCACAGCAGCAGCGCGGTGGACAGCTCGTCCTCCGTCACCGTGCGGACCTCGTCCACCAGATCGCCGATGATCCCGAACGGCACGTCGCCGGGCCGCCCGACCTTGATGCCGTCGGCCATCGTCGCCGGGTTCTCGATCGACACCGGGCGCCCGGCCCCCAGCGAGGGCGGGTACGCTGCCGCGCCCGCCGCCTGCACGCCCACGATCCGCACGTCCGGCCTGAGCGCCTTCACCGCGATCGCGATACCCGCCGCGAGCCCGCCCCCGCCGATGCCGACGACGATCGTCCGCACCTCCGGGCACTGCTCCAGGATCTCCAGGCCGACCGTCCCCTGACCGGCGATGATGTCGGGGTGGTCGAAGGGGTGGATGGACACCGCGCCCGTCTCGGCCGCGTACTCCTGCGCGGCGGCCAGCGTCTCGTCGACCACCTGGCCGTGCAGGCGCACCTCGGCGCCGTAGTCCTTCGTGGCGCTGATCTTCGGCAGTGGGGCGCCCTTCGGCATGAACACCGTCGAGCGCACGCCGAGCAGCGCGGACGCCAGGGCGACGCCCTGCGCGTGGTTGCCCGCGCTCGCGGCCACGACCCCCGCGGCCCGCTCCTCGGGCAGCAGCCCGGCGATACGGACGTAGGCACCGCGCAGCTTGAACGATCCCGTCCGCTGGAGGTTCTCGCACTTGAAGTGCACCGGGGCGCCCACCAGCTGGGTCAGATGCCGGCTGCCCTCCATCGCGGTCACCCGCGCCACGCCCGAGAGCATCTTCTGGGCACCGCGCACGTCGTCGAGGGTGACCGACGGCAAGGAAAGGGAAGCCCCGCGGTAGTTCATGACTCAAGTCTCGCAGTTCACACGCGGCGGACGCCGCTGTGACCAACCTCCGAGACCGGATTACGCAGCGCCGGTACGCCCCGCGTCCCGGCCGCGTACCCTGTCCCCCAATCAGCTCCCCCATTAGCCAGCCCTCCACGAAGTGAGCCCCCGGCCATGCCCACAACACCTGAAATGTCGATGGACATGACGATCATCGGTGACAGCGGTCTTCTCGACACGCTGCAGCACGAGGTGGCGGTGTTCGCCCGCCGTGCCGAACAGACCCGGCTCGGCGGGGTCGGGCAAGTGCGCAACTCCATGGACCGCGCCGCGTATCTGCTGCTCAACCGCCTCGACAAAGAGGGCCCGATGGGCGTCAAGGCGCTCGCCGCGAGCATGGGGATCGACTCGTCCACGGTCACCCGGCAGGTGGCTCCGCTCGTCGACACCGGGCTCGTCAAGCGCACTTCGCACCCCGAGGACGGACGGGCCGTGGTGCTCCAGCTGTCCCCGCGCGGGCAGTCGCGACTGGAGGAAGTGCGCTCGTCCCGGCGTCAGCTGATGGCCGAGCTGACGCACGAGTGGACGCCGGAGGAGCGTGAGGCGTTCTGCACGCTCCTGACGCGCTTCAACACCGCGCTCTCCGCCCGGATGGCGGCCCATGGGGTACCTGGGGTACCGGGGGCGGAGCAGCCGTCGCCCTCCTGAGCGCCCTGCACGCGCGCGTGGGCCCGTGGGAGAGCACCGGCGGCCTTGGCACAGCTCTTGACCGCGAGGCCACGCCTGGCCTCATATGAGACCGGGTCCCCGTCGTACACGGTTTCGCATCCGCGCGCGGCCGGGCCCGTTTTCCTCAGGATCGGCCTCAGGCGGGAGGCGCGGTGCGACAACGGCATGCGTCCCAGGACGCCCGCCGGGCCCGGGAGTTCGAGGCGTTCGTCGCGGGCGCGGCCGGGCGACTGCTGCACACCGCGACACTCCTCACGGCGGAGGCACGGCACGACAACCCCCGCGCACGGCGCCTGCTGACGCTGGCCCTCGCCCACACGTACGCCTGCTGGGACCGGCTGCGCGGCGAGGATCCCTACGACCGGGCCCGCCAGTACCTGGCCACCCGCTTCGCGCGCGGGGCATGGCACCAGTACGGCGCCCTCGGCCGGGCGCGCCCGCACCCCGACAGCGCCCTGTCCCGGCTCGCCCCGCAGGAACGCCTGATCCTGGTGCTCAGGCTGTACGAGGGAGTCGCCGAGGAGCAGGCGGCGGCCCTGCTCGGCTTACCCCCGGAACGCGTCCGAACGATCTGCGACCGGGCGACGGCAACCCTCTTGCACCCGCCCAAAGGCCCGGCGCCGACGGGCGTGGCGGGGGCGACGGTGGCGCCGTCATGAGGCGGGTGCGTGGGCCTGGCAGAGGGCCGGGCGGCCGCGAAATCGGCGCCCGACAGGGGAAGTGAGTACCCCCGGCCGGCGACGGCCCGGCACCAGGAGGTGCGGATGAACCGGCCCGAACGGGAGGCCGCCGTACGGCGGATCATGGAGCAGGCGATGCCGCCGGTGCCGTCGGAGCTGTACTCGGACGTCCTGCGCCGCGGCGGCCGCATGCTGCGCCGCAGGAGGACGGCACGCCGCGTGATGTGGCTGCTGCTGTTCGCCGTGACCGTGGCGTTCGTGGTGTGGGCACTGACGGCACGCCCCTGGGTGGAGCCGCCGTCGGAAACGACTCCACCGGTCACGGTCTGGTGACCAGGCCGGACACGCCCTAGCCGAGCGCCCGCTGAAGGTCCTCCAGCAGGTCGTCGACGTTCTCGATGCCCACGGAGAGGCGTACGAGGTCGGCGGGTACCTCCAGGGCCGAGCCGGCAGCGGAGGCGTGCGTCATGCGGCCGGGGTGCTCGATGAGGGACTCGACACCGCCGAGGGACTCCCCGAGCGTGAACACCTTGGCGCGGTTGCAGACCTCGACGGCCGCCTCCTCGCCGCCCTCGACCTGGAAGGAGACCATGCCGCCGAACGACCTCATCTGCTTGGCGGCGACCTCGTGGCCGGGGTGCTCCGGCAGCCCCGGGTACAGCACCCGCGTCACGCGCGCGTGCCGGGTCAGCATCTCGGCGATCTTCGTGGCGTTCTCGCTGTGCCGGTCCATGCGCACCGACAGCGTCTTCGTGCCGCGCAGCACCAGCCAGGAGTCGAAGGGCCCGGCGACCGCGCCCATCGCGTTCTGGTGGTACGCCAGTTCCTCGCCCAGATCCACGTCGTCGACGATCAGCGCGCCGCCGACGACGTCCGAGTGGCCGCCCATGTACTTGGTCAGCGAGTGCACCACGACGTCCGCGCCGAGAGAGAGCGGCTGCTGGAGGTACGGCGTGGCGAAGGTGTTGTCGACGACGAGCTTCGCGCCCGCGTCCCGGGCGATCTGGGCGACGGCGGCGATGTCGGTGACGCCGAGCAGCGGGTTGGAGGGGGTCTCCACCCACACGGCCTTGGTCTTCGGGGTGATGGCGGCTCGAACGGCGGCCGGGTCGCTGGTGTCGGCGACCGACCACTCCACGCCCCACCGGGAGACCACCTTGGCGAAGAGACGGAACGTGCCGCCGTACGCGTCGTTGGGGA
Source organism: Streptomyces sp. NL15-2K (assembly GCF_030551255.1). Classification (GTDB taxonomy): domain Bacteria; phylum Actinomycetota; class Actinomycetes; order Streptomycetales; family Streptomycetaceae; genus Streptomyces. The sequence goes on along the minus strand of NZ_CP130630.1, from coordinate 7,315,742 downwards.
TGACCACGTGGTCGCCGGGACTGAGCAGCGTACGCAACAGGCAGTCCTCGGCCGCCAGTCCGGACGCGAACGCGAGGCCCCGGCGGCCGCCCTCGAGGGCTGCGAGGTTCTCCTCCAGGGCGGTCCTGGTCGGGTTGGCGCTGCGGCTGTACTCGTAGCCGCCGCGCAGGCCTCCGACGCCGTCCTGCTTGTAGGTCGAGACCTGGTAGATCGGCGGGACGACCGCGCCGGTCAGGGGGTCGGCGGTGTTGCCCGCATGGATCGCGAGAGTCTCGAAGTGCTGACTGATGTGCCTGTCGCTCATGGGTGCGAGGGTAATGCGCTCGCCGGGCGGGCGCCGGACGGCGGGACACGGGCGGCGTCGGCGCGGGTTTTCCACAGGGTCGGCGACCAGGTTGGCCATTTGTCGGCGGCGTCTGGAACCCTTGAGACATGGAGATTCTCTGGGTCCTGATCGCGCTGGTCATGCTTGGCTTCGTGCTGCTGCCGTTCATGCGGCGCAGGCGCGGCATGATCGAACAGGTCCACCCGGGCCACCCGGACGCCGCGGACCCCGCGAACTACGGCTTCGCGCCGCAGGAGGAGCTGGACATCCGTATGCCCGGCCCCGACCAGGATCTGCTGGACGTCCTGGACCTGGTGCAGCGCACCCAGGACCATCGGGCGGCCGCGCAGCTCCTCGCCGGCACCGAGACCGAGGGCGAGCGGCGCTGGCAGCGCATGCAGGCCTTCGCCGGGGCCGCGTCCCTGGAGCTGCAGCAGCGGCCCGGCGGGGTCAGCGAGACGCCCGGCGGACAGTGGCTGCGGGTGTGGCGGGCGGAGGCACCCAAGGACGCGGGCGGCGCGGCGGTGCACGCGGAGTTCCTGGTCCAGCAGGCGTGGCGGACCTCGACACCCGGCACGGACGAGTTCCGGATCATCATGGAGGAGGCGAAGGCCGCCTGCGGCGACGCGGCGCTGCTGGCCCCCGGCGACCCGATCCCGTACATCATCGAACTGTCGGTGGCGCGCGGACTGGCCTACCCCCAGCCGGAGTTCGAACAACTCTGGCTGAAGATCCTGGACCGCGCCCCGACCCACATGGGAGCGCATCTGGCCGCGCTGCACTACTGGTGCGAGAAGTGGCACGGCTCGCGCGAGCAGGCGTACGCCTTCGCGGAAGCGGCGGCGGCCCGGGCCCCCCGGGGTTCCCTCCTGGCCGCGATGCCCCTCTTCGCGGTCTTCGAGCACCTCCCCGAGGTGAACCTGGTCAGCGGCTTCTACCAGAGCGAGGTCGTCACCAAGGCGGTGCACGGCGCGCTGTACGCCGTCCACTCGGCCCGCCCGGACGACCCGATGCTGGCCCACGTCCGTCACCTCCTGGTGTTCTTCCTGGTCCGCGGCGAGCGCTGGGCGGAGGCGATGAGCCAGCTCGTCCACATCGACGGCCATGTCGGCGCCCTGCCCTGGACCCTGTCCCCCGACCCGGCCGCCGAGTTCGCGGTCTACCGCGCGCTGGCGGTGGCGGGCTACGAGGCGAACGGCGGCAGCCCGGCGACGTTGCCGCACTGACATTGCCGCACTGAGGACGGCAGGAATTCACAGCTGTCCCCGCACGTTGAAGTGCTCGGAGCCGTGATGGGCCCCGGGCCCCGATTGGAGACCGCATGTTCCTGCACAGCCGTACGCCCCAGCTGCCGAGCCCCGAGCAGGCTCTGTCCGGCCGCCCGGAGCCGGCCTTCACGGTCCCCGACCGCCACACCGTCCTCGGCAACCCGCTGCTCGGCCCCTACCCCGAGGGCCTGGAGGTCGCCGACTTCGGCCTGGGCTGCTTCTGGGGCGCCGAGCGCAAGTTCTGGCAGCTCCCGGCGGGCGTCTGGACGACGCTGGTCGGCTACCAGGGCGGCTACACCGAGCACCCCACCTACGAGGAGGTCTGCTCGGGCCTGACCGGCCACACGGAGGTGGTCCGTGTGGTCCACGACCCGAAGCTCGTCTCGTACGAACGCCTCCTGAAGACCTTCTGGGAGTCCCACGACCCCACGCAGGGCTTCCGCCAGGGCAACGACGTCGGCACGCAGTACCGCTCGGCGATCTACACCCACTCGCCCGAGCAGGCAGCGACGGCCGAGTCCTCCCGCGAGGCCTACCAGAAGGTCCTGACGGGCGCGGGCCACGGCACGATCACGACGGAGATCCTCCCGGCTCAGGGCCGCGCGTTCTATCCGGCGGAGGGGTATCACCAGCAGTATCTTTCAAGCAGCAAAAACCCGAACGGGTACTGCGGCCTGGGCGGGACCGGGGTGTCCTGCCCGATCGGTGTCGCCCGCGCAGAGGGCTAACGGCTTCGGGCGGGCCTCGGGACCTCCTGAGCCCGGGAATTCAGTTGCCCCAGCGGGCCGATGCGGGCTGAATGCCCCTCATGGCCGACATCCAGGGCTCATACGATGATCTGTTCACCGCCGTTCCCGGTGCGCTGGCGGCGTTGCTGGACGACGGAGACGCCGGCGCCTCGGTGGCGGTCTTCGTGGACGGTGAGCCGGTGGTGGACGTGTGGGGCGGGTTCGCCGGCGCGGACCGCACGACACCGTGGCAGCGGGACACGATCGTCAATGTCTGGTCCGTCACCAAGACGATGACGGCGCTGTGCGCGCTTGTCCTCGCCGACCGTGGTGAGCTCGACCTGGCCGCGCCGGTCGCCCGGTACTGGCCGGAGTTCGCCGCGGCCGGCAAGGAGAAGGTGCTGGTGCGGCACCTGCTCGCGCACACCGCCGGCTTGCCCGACTGGGACGGGCCGGTGGACGAGCTCTACGACTGGCCCACCGTCACGGCGCGGCTGGCCGCGCGGGCTCCGCGATGGGAACCCGGCACCGCCGCCGGATACCACTCGATCACTCAGGGCTTCCTGGTGGGCGAGGTCGTACGCCGGATCACCGGCCGGAGCCTGGGCGAGTTCTTCGCCGACGAGGTGGCCGGGCCGTTGGGCGCGGACTTCCACATCGGGCTGCCGGCCGAGGACGACCACCGGGTGGCGCTCACGGTGCCGCCACCGTCCCGGGACGAGGACTACACCGCGAGCGCGACCGGTGACGACGCGAACCCGGCCGCCGGAACCGGGATACGGGTCCGCGACGGCAACGGCGTGGCCTGGCGTCGCGCGCAGATTCCCGCGGCGAGCGGATTCGGCAATGCCCGCTCGGTCGCCCTGGTGCAGTCGGTGATGGCCTGCTCAGGTGCGGTGCGCGGGGTGCGGCTGCTGTCGCGGGCGGGCTGTGACCGTGCGTGGGAGGAGCAGTTCAGCGGCGAGGACCGCATCCTGGGCAGGCCGATGCGCTACGGCCTGGGCTACGGGATGTTCGGCACCACCTACGGGTGGGGCGGCTGGGGCGGCTCGTTGGTCATGATCGAGCCGGACGCCCGGATGGCGGTGGCGTACGTGACGAACCAGATGCGCGAACCCGCCGACGACACCCGGGGACTGGAGATCGTGATGGCCGCCTACGACGGGCTCAAGGGGCTGCGGGCCTGAGCCGCTGGGGTCCTCAGGCAGACGGCGCCCCCGTCAGCACCTCCACCCGTCCGGTGTCGAGGGAGTAGTACGCGCTGACCACGGCCAGTTCGCCGTTCCGCACCAGCGGAGCGAGGTCCTGGTTGGTCCGCAGGTCGGCGGAGGTCTGTTTGATGTGGACGCGGGTCATGGCGTCGACCGGGTCGGCGTGTTTCTCCTGAGATCACCTCGTACGCCGGGCGCAGTGCCTCGGCGATCGACTGCAGGTTGCCGGGCAGCGGCTTGTCGTCCTTCAGTGCCTTGTGCGCCGCCTTGACGGCGCCGCAGCGCTGGTGGCCGAGTACGACGATCAGCGGGGTCCCGGACGTCAGGGGGCCGTACTCGGCGGAACCGACGACCACCGGTGAGACCACCTGGCCGCCGGTGCGCATCACGAAGAGGTCGCCGATGCCGGTGTCGAAGAGGAGCTCCGGCGGCACCCGGGAGTCGATGCAGGAAAGGATCACACCGTAGGGGTCCTGCTCCGAGGCTACGAACTGACGGCGCTTCGGGTCCCGGTCGGGGTGCTGAAGTGCTCCGTTCACCCAGCGCTTGTTGCCCTCCGGTAAACGCCCGTACAGGGCTGATGCAGCGCGGAAAAAGCGCATGTCCAAAACACGCGCTGTCATCCGACCGAACGCCTGGGTCATTCGCCGAATCCACAGCGGACGCGGTCGTTCCGCGCTTACGCTCCCTCGCATGCTGCTGAGTCGAACGCTGCGGATGATCCTGGTTCTCGCTGTGGTCCTCACCGGAGCCTTCGGGGGTGGTGCGACAGCCGCGGCGGCCGAGGAGAGCCGGCCCGCGACCGGCCGGCAGCTGCTGTACTACAACCACGCCTACGCGGTGCTCGACCGCGAGACCGCCGACGCCATCGAGCACTCCGCCTATCTGCGGACCTTCGCCAACTTCCAGGTGCGCACCACGACCGGTGCCGGTGGGCAGACCTGGACCGGCCGCTATCTCCTGGGCCGCGAGACCTACCTCGAACTGTTCGGGGTCGGCGATCTGCCCGGCCAGGACGGCCTGCTCGGCTCCGCCGGGATGGGTGTGTCGACGGAGCGGGCCGGGGACATGGGCGCGATGCTCGGGCGGCTGCGGGACCAAGGGGTGGCGGATCCGGTCGAGTTCCGGCAGACGCGGGACTTCGGCGACGGCGTGCCGGTGCCGTGGTTCGACGCCGTCTTCACCACCGATCAGTACGACGCGTTCGGGGCCTGGGGGATGGAGTACCTGCCGGAGTACTTCGCCGACCCGCGCGGCAACACCGAGCCGGCCGACTACCCCGGTGACGTCGGCCGGGAGCGGTACCTGTCCGACGACTACCGCGATCACCTGATGCGGGACGTGACGTCCGTCCACCTCGGGGTCACCGCACGCGACCTCGCCAACACCGTGCCGTTGCTGCGCGCCGGCGGGTTCGTCGTCCGGTCCGTGACGGGCGGGTCCCCGGCGGGCGACGGTGGTGGCGTGGTGGCGCACCGAGGCGGTACGACGCTCCGGTTCGACGCCGTACCGCGCGACCAAGTGGGTCTACGGCAGGTCGAGTTCTCGCTCAACGGGGCCGTCCCGCACGTTCACGAGGAGCGGATCGGCCGGTCGACGCTCGCTGTCGGGCCGGGCACCCGGGCGGTGTGGACGTTCGGCGACACCGAGTAGACGGACCAACGGCTGCGTCAGGGCCGCTGCCGTACGGCCTCGTCAGGATCCGCTGCCGTACGGCCTCGTCAGGATCCGCTGCCGTACGGCCTCGTCAGGATCTCCAGGTTGTGGCCGTTCGGGTCGTCGAAGTACGCGCCCCGGCCGCCGTCGTTGCGGTTGATCTCGCCGGGGCGGCGGTGGTACGGGTCCGCCCAGTAGGTCAGGCCGGCCTCCCGGATGCGGGCGAAGATCGTGTCGAAGTCGTCCTCGGAGACGAGGAAGGCGTAGTGCTGCGGTGTGATGTCGCCGGGCGAGTCCAGGTAGTCGAGGGTCACGCCGTTCGGTATCTCGACCGGGATGAAGGGGCCGTACTGCGGGCTCACTTCCAGTCCCAGGATGTCGGCCAGGAAGCGGGCCGAGGCGTGCTTGTCGTGTGCGGCGACGATGGTGTGATTCAGCTGAACGGTCATCGCGGGCCTCCTCCCATCCAACGTAACGCGCCGGTCGGTTAAGGTAAGGCTTGCCTTAGCAAACCGACCCGATCGGCGGAGTGGTCGTGCCCTCAGCAGCAGCAGTGAAGGCCGTCCTGGCCACGGCCGTCGTCGGAGGGCTGCTCGTCGGCTGCTCGTCGTCGGACAGCGGAGACAGTACGGGCGCCAAGAAGGAGGACGGCTCGCGCAGCCAGGTGATCGGCGCGGGCGAGAGCGGAGGGCCGTCCGCCGCGCCGAGCACGCTCGCCGAGGGCATGGGCGCCGACAAGGACACCGACGGCACCTTCCCGCGGGCGGTCACGCACTTCCAGGGCAGGACCACCCTCGATACCGAGCCGAAGAAGGTCGCCGTGCTCAGCACCGGCCGGCTCGACGACCTGCTGTCCCTGGGGATCGTCCCCACGGCGACGACTCGCGCCGACAACGCCGGCCTCGTGCCCGGCTACCTCGCGGACGCCTTCCCGCAGTACAAGAAGCAGCTCGCCGGGATGACCGACGCGGGCGCCCGGCAGGCGCCCAACCACACCGGCCGGCCTTTGACACCGGCAGTACCTGGGGCGGCGTGCCTGCCCGGCGTCGCGCCGGCCCCAGGAGTCACGGACGCGTAGACCGCTCCAGGCGTCGGCCGGCCGCCGTGTGGCCGGGCAATCCACCCAAGTCGCGGCCTTCCCCTGCGCGTGCGAGCCTGAATTCATGATCAGGCAAAGGAATCGCGCGCCATGATTCCCGTCACCGTGTCACCTGTGCGTCTCGAGGCGTCTCTCGATCCCCGGCTGTCCAGATGGCTGTGGCTGGTGAAGTGGCTTCTCGCCGTCCCGCACTACATCGTGCTGTTCTTCCTGTGGATCGCGTTCGCCTTCGTGACGATCATCGCGTTCTTCGCCATCCTGTTCACCGCCCGATACCCCCGGTCCCTCTTCGACTTCAATGTCGGCGTACTGCGCTGGAACTGGCGTGTCAGCTATTACGCCCACACCGCGCTCGGCACCGACCGATACCCGCCGTTCACCCTCGCGGAGGTAGCCGACTATCCAGCGCATCTCGACGTCGCCTATCCCGAGCGTCTCTCCCGCGGACTGGTCCTGGTGAAGTGGTGGCTGCTGGCGATCCCGCAGTACATCGTCGTCGGAATGTTCGTCGGCGGCTGGGGATGGGGCCGGGAGGGAGGGGAGGGTTGGTATGACGGCGGCCTGATTCCGTTCCTCTCGCTGGTCGCCGTGATCATCCTGGCGGTTACCGCCCGTTACCCGGTTCACCTTTTCGACTTCTTGCTCGGCCTCGCGCGCTGGGTTGTGCGGGTGACTGCCTATGCCGCGCTGATGACCGACGCGTACCCGCCGTTCCGTCTCGACATGGGCGGGCAGGCCTCCCCGCTGACAAAAACGCCAGCGAGCGGTTACGGTCGGTAGCCGGCCGGACGATTCGGTCGTCAGTCAGTACTCGTTGCGGCGCCGGAGCCCGCGCGCGACCCGTCGTCGCAGCGTGACCGTGATGCTGGTGTGACATGAGTACCAATAGGGTGCCTCCGTGACTGCCACGTTGAGTTCCACGAAAGCCCGCGCCGCGCTCCGCACCTCGGCGCGTGTCTCCGCTGAGTTGCTGTTGATATTGGTGATGCTGGCGGTGACGCTGTGGCTTCTGGGACGAATGTGGTCGGTCGTCTGGCCCCTCATAATCGGCCTGCTGCTGACGACACTGACCTGGCCCCTGGCTCGTTTCCTGCGTCGTCACGGGTGGAAACCCGCCCTCGCCGCGTCGGCGGTGACCGTGCTGTTCCTCCTGGTCGCGGCGGGCGTCGTGGCGTTGATCGCAGTACCGGTGGCGTCCCAGTCCGGCGAGCTGACCGACGGCGTGGTCGAAGGCATCGAGAAACTGCGCGAGTGGGCCGCCGGGCCGCCGTTGAACTTCGGGGACGCCGACATCAACAAGGCCTTCGACACCGCGGTCGCCCGGGCTCAGGACGGCCTCGGCAGCATGGTCGGTACTGTCGTCACGGGAGTGGGCACCGTGGTGAACGGCCTGGTCACCGCGGTTCTGTCGCTCTTCCTGATGTTCTTCTTCCTCAAGGACGGCCCGCGGTTCCTGCCGTGGCTCGCCCGTCAGCTGCCCGGGCGGTTCGCCACCGACGTTCCGACCGTGGCCGCGCGCGGCTGGGACACCCTGGGCTCGTTCGTGCGCTCGCAGGCGGCCGTCGGTCTGCTCGACGCCGTCCTGATCGGCCTGGGCCTGTGGATTCTGGGGGTACCGCTGGTGCTCCCGCTGGCGGTGCTGACCTTCGTCTCCGCGTTCGTGCCGATCATCGGCGCCCTGTTCGCCGGTTTCGTCGCGGTGCTCATCGCGCTGGTCTCCAACGGCTTGACGGACGCGCTGATCGTGCTGGTCATCATCGTCGTGGTGCAGCAGCTGGAAGGCAACGTGTTCCAGCCCATGATCCAAGGTCGGGGGCTCGGCCTCCATGCGGCTGTGATCCTGCTGGCGGTGACGTTGGGCGGCGGTCTGGCCGGCATCGTGGGCAGTCTGCTGGCCGTACCGATCGCCGCACTGATCGCGGTGGTCTGGAACTACGTGTGCGAGCAGCTCAGCGAGCCGTCACAGGAACCGGGGATCGACGAGCCGGACGCCGGCGCCCCCGTCCCGTCGTAGCAGGTGCCTTGGTTCGGCCCGCCGCTGGAGATCCCGTTCGGGGCGCTCACGTCCCTCGTCGGTGGGCCGTATCTGCTGTGGCTGCTGGGGCGTGGGGACAGCCGTACGGCGGCACGCTGAAGGCCCCGGCGGATCATCCGCCGGGGCCCCACCGCAGAGCGGAAGGATCAGATCGTCGCCGTGTCGATCACGAACCGGTACCGCACGTCGCTGTTCAGCACCCGCTCGTACGCCTCGTTGATCTCGGACGCGCTGATCAGCTCGATCTCCGCGCCGAAGCCGTGCTCGGCGCAGAAGTCCAGCATGTCCTGGGTCTCCTGGATGCCGCCGATGTTGGAGCCGGCGAGGGTCTTGCGGCCGCCGATCACCGAGAAGAGGTTGAGCTTGACGGGCTCCTCGGGGGCGCCGACGTTCACGAAGGCGCCGTCCGTCTTCAGCAGGGACAGGAACGCGTCCAGGTCCAGGGGGGCGGAGACGGTCGACAGGATCAGGTCGAAGGTTCCCCGCAGCTCCTCGAAGGTCTTCGGGTCGCTGGTGGCGTAGTAGTGGTCGGCGCCCAGCTTGAAGCCGTCGTCCTGCTTGCGGAGGGACTGGGAGAGGACCGTGACCTCGGCGCCGAGCGCGTGCGCGATCTTGACGCCCATGTGGCCGAGGCCGCCCATGCCGAGGACGGCGACCTTCTTGCCGGGGCCGGCGTTCCAGTGCTTCAGCGGGGAGTACGTGGTGATGCCGGCGCAGAGGAGCGGCGCGGCGACGTCCAGCGACAGGCCGTCGGGGATGCGGACGACGAAGGCCTGGTCGACGACGATCTTCTCGGAGTAGCCGCCGTAGGTGGGCTCGCCGTCCTTGCCGAGGGCGTTGTACGTGCCCACGCTGCCGCCGGTGCAGTACTGCTCCAGACCGGCCTTGCAGTTGTCGCACTCGCGGCAGGAGTCGACCAGGCAGCCGACACCCACCCGGTCGCCGACCTTGAACTTGGTGACACCCGGGCCGACCTCGGAGACTATGCCCGCGATCTCGTGCCCCGGGACCATCGGGAAGATCGCCTCGCCCCAGCCTTCCCGGGCCTGGTGGATGTCGGAGTGGCAGATGCCGGCGAACTTGATGTCGATCAGCACATCGAACTCGCGGACCGCACGACGCTCGATGGTGGTGCGCTCCAGGGGAGCCTTGGCGGCGGGTGCGGCGTATGCGGCGACAGTGGTCATGCCGGTGGTTCTCCTAGCAAAGAGGTTGCACCCGACTGCCTTCCGGCCGGGCACGCCTGATCAGCGTGCCGCACCGTCCGGCATACACCCAGCCCACAGTTCTGCGTACGTCCGCTGTGCCTACCACTGGCGGGGGCAGGCTGCCGCGCGTACGACGTTCGTACGACCGTGAATACTGGATGCATGGACGAACAGCCCGAAACCGTGCCGGAGCCCGCCGGCGGCCTGGACCGGCGTGCCGAGCTCAGCGAGTTCCTGCGCACCCGGCGCGCCCGGTTGAAGCCGGAGGACGTGGGGCTGCCCGACTTCGGGCGGCACCGGCGGGTGCCGGGGCTGCGTCGGGAGGAGCTGGCGCAGCTGGCCGGGGTGTCCGTGGCGTACTACACGCGTCTGGAGCAGGGCAACGGGCGGAACGTGTCGGCGGAGGTCCTCGACTCCATCGCCCGCGCGCTGCGGCTGACCGATGCCGAGCATGCCCACCTCATGCATCTCGCGAAGCCGAAGCAGCACAAGAAGAAGCAGGCGGTACGGACCCAGCAGGTGCGGGGTCCGCTGCGGCAGCTGCTGGACATGATGGACGGCTTCCCGGCGTACGTCTCGGGCCGGCGATCTGACATCCTCGCCTGGAACCGGATGGCCGCGGCGGTGTTCGGCGACTGGTCGGAGCTGCCGCCGCAGGACCGGAACTGGGCGCGGCTGGTCTTCCTGAGGCCGGAATACCGCGACCTGTATGTGGAGTGGGACCAGAAGGCGTCCGACATGGTCAGCTACCTGCGCATGGACGCCGGCTGCCACCCCGACGACCCGCGCCTGTCCGCACTGGTCGGCGAGCTCTCCGTCAAGAGCGAGGAGTTCCGGCAGCTGTGGGCCACGCATGACGTCAAGGAGAAGGGCTACGGCGTCAAGCGCATCCGGCACCCCCTGGTCGGGGAGATGACCTTGAACTTCGAGTCGTTCCGCCTCCCCGACGACAGCGAGCAGACCCTGATCACGTACCACGCCGAGCCGGGATCGCCGTCGGCGGAGGCGTTGCGCCTGCTGGCGAGCTGGGGCGCGGACGCGACGCGGGCGGGAACCGGGGCCTCGTCACGCTGAGAGGTGTCAGCCCTGGTACGGCGGTGCCGCACCCCAGTTCCACCTGGGCACCGGCTGCTCCACCGGCGGCTTCGCGTCCGGGCCGGAGAAGTGGACGGCCAGCCGCGTGCCCCACTCCACGTAGGCGAGGAAGGCCGAGCGGAACTCGGCGTCCGTGGGCAGGCCCGCCTCGTCCGCCGCGTCCTGGATCAGATTCACCCAGCGGCGGCGCTGGGGCTCGGTGATGCCCCTGCCCATGTGCTTGGCGACCATGTGGCCGTGGCCGCCCTGCGTCTCGGAGTAGCCGGGCGGACCGCCGAAGACCTCGGCCATCCACAGGGCCACGTGCTGGGCGTGCTCGGGGGCGAGCCCCGCGAACACCGGCGCCAGGAGCTCGTCCGCGAGGACCTTGTCGTAGAAGACCGACGTGAGGCGGGCGAAGGCCTCCGCGCCGCCCGCCCAGTCGTACAGCGTGGGGACGGCCGCGCCGGTTCCGCGCACGGTCGTCGGCTTGTAGTGGCGCATCTCCTGGATGCTGGCGACGTACGGGCGGATCTCGGCCAGGAAGTCGGTGAACAGCTCGGACTTGCGGAAGCCTTCGAGGTGGTCCTCGGAGGAGGTCCAGGTGATACGCAGGATGAAGTGCTCGAAGTCCTCCTCGCAGCGGGCCAGCTCATAGTCGACGCACTGCGGTGCCGCCGCCAGCTGGGCGGCGGCGCGGGTGTAGGCGGAGAGGAACTCCGCCGACTGCTCTTCGGGGATGCGGTACCGGATGTACTCGACCGTCTGAGTCGTCATGGCACCACGGAATCACACGCTGCCAAGGCGCCATCCGGACACTCCCCCGCCGGTACCGTGGACACCCGGAGACCAAGCCGGAGGAACGCACGTGACCACGCAGCCCGATCACGGGGGACAAGATCTGATCCCCCGGCCCGAACGAACACCCGAAGCCGTCCGCACCGCCCTTGCCAGGGTGGCTCCTCACCGGCTCGGCGACATGGAACGCCACAAGGAGCAAGCGCTCGCCACCGCGATCCAGGACGGCAAGATCGGCCACCTCCAGGCGTGGCTCACACACTGGCACGCACAGGTGGAGATCGAGCGCCGCCCCGACCTGGCCGTCCGCCACCGCGCCGCTCTCACCACCGTGCACGGCACCACCGGCAAGGACGATCCCGCGTTCCGGCACGCCATGAACGAACTGGCCGCCGTCGAGGACGAAGCCGTGCGGGCGGTGTCGGCGTGACGTGGGCGTGGGAGTACGACCCCGACGAACGGCACGTGATCGGCGGAGCCGCGCCGGCGTTCGTTGCCGAGGTCGAGAAGAAGGCGGATGAGCTGGTCCGGGCTGCCGCCGCGTTCTACCTCGACGGAACCGGCTATCAGGGTGAGGGGCCGAAAGGCGGTTTCGCTCACGTCCCCGGCGGATTCTTCAACTACCTCATCGTGCCCCGCCACGAGTGCCTCTACATCATGCAGGTGACCTTCCTCTGAGCGGCCTCCTCGCGGCTGCCCCTCTTGTTCAGGCGGGCAGGTCGTCCGCCTTGAGCGCCGCGACGAAGGGGGCCCAGGCGTGGGCGGTGAGGAGGAGGGCGGGGCGTTCGGGGGCCTTGGAGTCACGGACGGGGACGAGGCCGGGGAGGCCGTCGGCTACCTCGACGCAGTTGCCGCCGTCGCCGTTGCTGTAGCTCGACTTGCGCCAGAGGGCGGCGCCGGGGAAGTCGCCCGCGATCTCGACGCAATCCCCGCCGTCACCGTTGCTGTAGCTGCTCTTGAACCAGAGCGCGTCACTCAAGTCGATCCGGTTGCTTGCCATTTCGGTAATCCTCTGCCGCTGCCTTGATCATGGCCAGGGACGCCTCCGGTGACAGTGCGACGGCCCTGAGCCGATCGTATGCCTTGCGGTACTGCTTCACGAGGGCCGGATCGTCGATGGTGTCCCCGCTGTACGACGCCTCGATGTAGATCAGCGGCGGTGCGTCTGGAAAGGTCATGACCTTGACGGAAGCGGCCATCAGGGGATACGGGCCGCACGTTCGCGGAACGATCTGCGGAGTGATCCGGCGCCGCTCGGCCAACTCCACGATTTGGTCGAGTTGTTCGGCCATCTCCAGCGGCGGGAGGATCGGCTCGGTGATGAGCGACTCGCGCAGGATCGCCCAGTACTCCGGGGTGGAGTGGTCGTCCTCGAAGAGGCGGGCGCGGGCGAGACGGGCCGTCACCTTCTCCTCGACCCACTCGTCGGAGGCCGCCGGGTGAGCCGACCGGACCAGCGTCCGCGCGTACGGGGCTGTCTGGAGCAGCCCAGGGAAGGTGATGGGGCACCACTCCTCAATGGCCTCCGCGTGCTTCTCCGCCTCCAGGACCTTCTCGAAGTACGCGGCGTGCGGCCCCCGCCGAGCCTTCCGCACATCCTCACAATGTCGCTCGAAGAACCCGTCCGTCCCCAGCACCCGATCCACATGCCGGGCCAACTCCACCGGCATCCTGCGCTCCCCGCGCTCGATGTCGCTGAGATACGTCTTGCCGAAGAAGCTCCCCTCCAGCAACCCCTCCAACGACAACCCCGCCGCCTCCCGCTTCCACCGCAACTCCTTGCCGTAGAACGTCGGAACGCTCATCGAGCCGTCGATGTCCTTGCGCCGTACCACCGTTCGCCCTCCTCCGCACTCCGGGTCGCGAACGCGAAACCCCTTTTACGGTAGCCAGCCCGACGCCATTCTGTGAGCGATTCGTCACAGAGCGCACAGGAGATGTCCGCCCATGCCAACCCCGTACGACGCGACCCTCTGCCTGGAAGAACTCCGAACCGCCCTCGCCCTGCACGGCCTCACGCTCCCCTCACTCCGCGTGGACCTCACGACCTTCGCGGCGGCCTACGATCCGCCCGCAGCCGCCCTCATCACCCTCGGGAACTGCAACACCGCCACGGCCCGCGAACTCGCCGCCCTCCTCCGCAAGGCGGCCGAACGGTGACCTTCGAACTCAGCCTGCTCGCCACCCCGAAAGCCGTCCCCGAACTGCGCCACCATCTCCGCCACCACAGCTACGACATCCGCCTCTGCGCAAGCGAGTTGGTCACCAACGTCATCGACCACCTCGGAGAGGGCACCCCGGTGACCGTCCGTGTCCTCACCACCGGCCACGGCCACGCCCGCATCGAGGTCACCGACCCCGACCCCCGCGCCCTGCCAGTCCTCCAGCACGCCACCACCACCGACGAGTCCGGCCGCGGCCTCGCCCTCCTCGACGCCCTCGCGCGACGGTGGGGCGTGGAACAGGGGGCGGACCGCAAGACCGTCTGGTGCGAACTGGGGGCGGAGCCGTATGACGCGGCCGGGCAAGAGCAACGGCCTGCCCAGGACACGGGGTCCTGGACAGGCCGCTCGCGTGCGGGAGGTTACTTCCCGTAGTACGCGTTGTAGATCGAGATCGTCGACTTGTTGCCCTTCTTGTCGGCGATCTTGGCGTGGAAGGAGATGGCCTTCCCCTTCGCCGGGTTCTTCACCGTGATCTTGCCGTTCTTGACCGGGATCTTCTTCCAGGTCTGGCCGTAGTCGTACGACACGTAGGTCGTCAGCGACTTCAGGTTGGAGCCCTTGGCCGCGCCCTCGACGGTGACCGGGATCGACACCGTCTTGCCGGCCTCGACGCGGCTGTCCAGGCCGGTCTTGGCGTTGAAGCGGACCGTGGACGCCGGCAGCTTGACCTCGCCGCTCGCCGGCTTCTTCGAGCGGAAGGTCCAGCTCGCGTCGATCCGGGTGGAGGCGGCCGCGACCTTGACGCTGCGCTTGACCGAGGTGGTCAGCTTGTACTCGGCGTCACCGGACGGGACCTTGAACAGCTTCTCGCCGAACAGCGGGTCGTCGTTCGTGCCGACCTTCGCGCCGTTGCGGTACAGCGTGGTGGCGACCGCCGTGAAGTCGGACGAACCGGCGTGGCCCGCCGAGTCCGCGAACAGCGGCAGGTAGCCGTAGATGCCGTTGCCCTCGCGGAAGAGCCCGAACTCCGCGTTCAGTTTCGGGCCGAAGACCGCGGTGTTGAAGGTCTTCGTGTACTTCTGGCCCGCCTTGAAGGTCTGCGGGTTCCCCAGCGTGTAGTACGCGTCCAGGATCGTGAAGCCGTCCGCGTCCTTGCCGGCGTACTGCTCGAAGTCGAAGGACCACTTGATCTTGTCGGACGTCGAGAGGTACAGCGTGCGCGCACCCGGCAGCTTCTGCTCAACCGGCGGGTTGATGATCAGTTCCTCGGCGAACATGCCCAGGCTGACCAGCCCACCGGTCTTGCCGGCTGCGGCGGCACCGAGGTTGTTCTTCACCGTGGCCAGTTCGCTCGCCTTGAAGTGGCGGGCCTTGTCACCCTGGATCTTCTTGACCTTGGCGGTGGTGGCCACGTCGTACTCGGCGGCGGCGCCCTTGGTCCACTGGCCGCTCCAGGTCTGCGTCAGACCGGTCGCCTCCGGGCCCTGGTGGGCCATGCGCAGGTCGGCGAAGGTGCCGGTGCCGACGGCGACGCCGACGGACCCGGGCTCGTAGAAGTAGCTGATCATCGCGGACGAGGGCTTGGCCTGCGCGTCCGGGACCGTGATCTTCGCCGCCTTGGTCTTGCGGGCGTCGATCGTCACCGAGGCGTTCTTGGTGACGGTCAGCTTCGGCTGGACCACCCAGTCGAGGCCGCCCTTCATCTCGGCGAAGTCCTCAGCGATCCAGCCGTCCAGCAGGTAGGCGCCCTTGGGTACGCGCATGGTCGTCGTGCCGGAGCCGGTGACCGGAACATCCAGCAAACGGCCGTTGCCCAGGCCCGAGTAGCCGAACAGGACGGTGCTGTGGCTGTCCGTCGGCTTCCCGTCCCGGCCGATGTGCTTGACGGTGAGGTTGTACGACTCCACCTCGCGCTGCACGGCCGCGGCCGTACGGACACTCTGGCCGCCGCCCGTCGCGGTCACGTACGCGGAGTACGCGCCGTCGACCGTGCCGCCCAGCTTGGTATTGACGGTCATGTCCACGGAGGCCTTGCCGTTCGCCGGGACGGTCACCGTGGTGGCGCTGAGCTTGAAGAAACCGGCCGGAGCGGCCTGGCCCTTGGGGTTGGTGACGGTCGACGCCAGCTTCAGCGTGACGGGCTTCGTGCCGAGGTTGCGGTACGTCAGCGGCTTGGTCACCGGCTTGTCGTCGGTGTGCGGCCACTGCTGCGTGCCGAAGCTCACCGACACCGGGTCGGCGATCACGGTCTGCTTGATGGCCTTGTCGACCTGGATACGGCCCGAACCCTGCTGGAACGGGTTGTACTTGCCGCCCTTGGTCGAACCCGTCAGCGCGCCCTTGAGCTCGGCGTACGTCCAGTCCGGGTGCTGCTGCTTGAGGATCGCGGCGGCGCCCGCGACGTGCGGGGTCGCCATCGACGTACCCGAGATGGTCATATAACCGGCGGGCTGCTCGCCGACGTCCTGCGCGATGGCGCTGCCCTTGGCGGCCGCTGCCGTCGTGTCCACGCCGGGCGCGGTCACGTCGGGCTTGATGGCGCCGTCGCCGAGGCGCGGGCCGGTCGAGGAGAAGTCGGCAAGCTTGTCCTTGTCGTCGACGGCGCCGACGGTGAGCGCGGCGTCCGCGCTGCCCGGCGAACCGACCGACTCCGGGCCGGAGTTGCCCGCGGCGATCGCGAAGAGGATGCCCTTCTCGGCGGACAGCTTGTTGACCGCCGCCTCCAGCGGGTCCACCTCGGGGGTGTCCGTGCCGCCGAGGCTGAGGTTGACGACCTGGGCGCCCTGCTCGGCCGCCCACTCCATGCCGGCGAGGATGCCGGAGTCGTCGCCGAAGCCGTTGTCGTCGAGGACCTTGCCGTTGAGGACGTCGGCGCCGGGCGCCACGCCCTTGTACTTGCCGCCGGACTTGGCTCCGGTGCCCGCCGCGATGGACGCGACGTGCGTGCCGTGGCCCTGCTTGTCGGTGGCGTCCGCGGACGGAGTGAAGTTCTTGGCCGCGATCACCTGGTCCTTGAGG
The DNA here is from genome assembly GCF_030551255.1 of Streptomyces sp. NL15-2K. Lineage (GTDB taxonomy): Bacteria > Actinomycetota > Actinomycetes > Streptomycetales > Streptomycetaceae > Streptomyces. The sequence continues at coordinate 7,299,157 of NZ_CP130630.1, read as the reverse complement.
TCCGGGTGGGTCGCGTCGACGCCGGTGTCCAGTACGGCGATCTTGACGCCCTTGCCGTCGTAGCCGGCCGCCCACGCCTTGGGGGCGCCGATCTGCGGCACGGACTTGTCGAGGCTGGCCTTGCGGACGCCGTCCAGCCAGACCTGCGCGATGCCGGAGGCGGTCTTGTCGCCGTTGGTGACGGCGTCCCACAGTTCGGGCGCGTCCTCGTGCGGGGTCTGGACGGCGTCGGCGTTCAGGGTCTCAAGGGTCTGGCGGAGCTTGCCCGCGTCACGGACGTCGGCCTTGGCGCCGGTGGCGGCTCCCTTGTAGCCGACGATGACCTTCAGGCCCTTGGCCTGGGACTTGCGGGTCGCGGACTTGCTGAGCTCGGTGATGTCGAAGAGCCGCTGGTCGAGCTTGCCGGTGGTGACCAGGCGGGCGGCGTCGGCCGGGATCACGAGCGTGTGGCCGCCGGCCTTGCGGATCTGGACGGGTATGTGCTCGCGCCCCTTCGCCCGGTCCAGGCCCACGACCCGGCCCTTGGAGTCGACGGTGACGCGGTCACCCGTGATCAGGGTGATGCGGTGCTTTGCCGTGAGCGAGGCCTTCGTGGCGCCGGTGGTCTGTGACTCCCCCTCCGCCGACGCCGGGCTGGTCATGCCCGCCGCCAGGGCCACCGCGGCCGCTGTGGCGACCGTGGCCGCGCACGCTCTTTTCACTTGTCTGCGCAAGATTCCCCCTTGCAGAAGAACCGGGCGAATTCCCCGTTCACCCGGCCGGGGGCAGACTCGCACGCTCGTGCGCGCCCCCCGGAACTCGCAGTATGCCGGGGGGCGTTCAAGCACCTCAATAGACAGGCGGCTGACAGGAAAGGTCTGTTACACGATCGCCGGGGAAGCGAATATCCTCGGCCAGTTCCGAAATTCTCCCCTATGACACGGCTAAGAGGCGGCGATGAGACGGCTACGAGGCGGCGTTCTCCTTCACCGTGATCTTCCCCTTGCGGATCGTCGCCACCCGCGGGGCTTTTTTCGCGATCGAGGAGTCGTGGGTGACCATGATGAACGTCAGCCCGAGCTCCTTCCACATGCGTTCGAGTACGTCCATGATCTCGTCGCGCATCGACTCGTCGAGGTTTCCGGTGGGTTCGTCGGCCAGCAGCACCTTCGGCTGCTTGACCAGCGCGCGAGCGATCGCGACGCGCTGCTGCTGACCGCCGGACATCTCGCCGGGCAGATGCCCGAGCCGCTCACCGAGCCCCACCGACCTCAACGCCTCGGCGGCCCGCTCGCGCCGCTCCTTCGTCTTCACGCCGAGCGGTACGAGGGCGGTCTCGACGTTCTCCTGTGCGGTGAGCGTCGGGATGAGGTTGAAGCTCTGAAAGACGAAACCGATGTTCTCGCTGCGCACCTTGGTGAGCCGCGCCTCGGACAACCGGGCCATGTCCGTGCCGTCGAGCACGACTTCCCCGGAGGTCGGCCGGTCCAGCCCACCTAGCATCTGCAGCAATGTGGACTTGCCGCCACCGGTGGGCCCCTGAATGACGAGCCGGTCGCCGTCGGCGATGGTCAGATCGACACCGACGAGGGCGTCGACGGTTTCCTTGCCCCGGGTGTAGCGCTTGGTGACGTCTTTGAGTTCGTACATGGGTGCAACTCCTGGGAGAGGTATGAGGGTTGGTAGTTGTCACAGCCTGCGGGCAGTCGTGCCGCTGGGGCGGCACGGGTGGGCGCAGGCGGCACCCCGTAAGCGCCGGGCCGCGCGACCCACCCCCGCCCAGCCCCAGCCGACGTCAGCTACTCGACACGCCGCAGCGCATCCGCAGGCCGCAACCGAGAAGCCCGCCACCCACCAAAGGCACCCGCGATCAGCCCCCCGGCCACGGCAAGGCCAACCGCCAGGCCGATCGTGGCGAGACTGACCGGCGCGGTGAGCGCGACCTCAAGCGTCCTGGTCGCAGCCTGCCGACCACCACCGAAGCCACCCCCTCCCCCAGGACCGCCACCGAAGCCACCCCCGGCACCCCCGGTACCGCCGCCCAACTCCGCCTGCAACGTGGGGCTGATGGCGGTCACGACATACGCCCCCGCCAGCCCGAGAGCGATCCCCAACGCCCCACCGACAAGCCCGTTGACGACGGCCTCACCCACCACCTGCCGAGTGACCCGCCCCGACTTCCATCCCAGCGCCTTCAGCGTCCCGAACTCCCGCACCCGCCGGGACACCGCCGAGGACGTCAGCAACCCGGCCACCAGGAACGCCGCCACCAGCACCACGATCGACAGCCACCTGCCCACACTGGTCGCGAGCGAGGACGCCGTGGACAGGGACCCGGACACCGTGTCCGCGAGATCGGCGGAGGTCGTCACCGTCGTACCCGAGATGTTCTTCTGGACCTCGGACTTCACACTGTCGATCTTCTGGGAGTCGGTCGCCTGGACATAGATCGTGGTGACCTTGTCCTTCGAGTCGCTCAGCGTCTGCGCCGGCTTCAGCGGGATGTAGAGGTTGGCGGCCGCGTCCCCGCTGTCCGCGGTCGCGATGCCGATCACCTTGAACTTGGTGTCCTTGATGGTGACCGTGCTGCCGACCTTCAGCTTCTTCTCCTTGGCGTACGCCGAGTCGACGACGGCGACCTCGGCATCGGCCTCCGACGACTCGAACGTACGACCGCTGGTGATCTTCGAGGAGGTCAACGGTCCGAGAGCCGGCTTGGTGACGTCCGTGCCGTACACCGAGTAGCTGTTGACGTCGAAGTTCGCGCCACCGCCCTGCACTTCACCCTGCGGCTGACCGCTACCGCCCCCGCCGGGACCGCCCGGCTGCTGACCACCCTCCCCGTTCTGCTGGAACTGCCCCGGGGTGAACTCCCCGCTGACCTTGACGACCTGAAGGCTCAGCCCGCCCACCGCGTCCGAGACCCCGCTCTGCGCGCCGACCTTGGTGACGGTCGAGGTCGCCAGGGTCTGGAAGCCCCGTACCAGGACGCGATCGCTGCTCTGCTCCTCGCCGGAGCCGTCGCCCTGCGCGTCGAACTGGAACCGCGGGCGATCGGAGCTGTCGGCGGTGGGTTCGGCCGCCTTGGTGACTGTCATGTCCGTACCCAGGCCGTACAACGACTGGAGGACCTTGTCCTGGGCCTTGCCCATGCCGGACGACACGGAGTTGACCACGATGACCAGCGCGATGCCCAGCGCGAGCCCGGAGGCGACGACGAGGGCCGCCTTTCTGCGGCGGCGCAGCTCGCGCCTCAGGTAGGTGAAGAACATGGCCGAAAGCTAGGTACGGCGCGTGATGAAGGGATAAGGCTGACATAAGAGATGGATGAGAAGGCTGTGGGCGACCATGAGCCCCCGGAAAACACCGATGCCGAAAACACCGATGCCGCCCCTGGGGGCGGCATCGGGTCAACCTGAGGGTGCGGGCCTGAAACTGCGGGGACGTCAGGCGGCGGAGCCGGCCTTCCACTGCTCCCAGCTCATGTTCCAGCCGTTCAGCCCGTTGTCCGGCGCGATGGTCTTGTCGCCGGTGTTCTGCACGACGACCACGTCACCGATGATCGAGTTGTTGTAGAACCACGCACCCGGCGTGTTCGGGTCGTTCGCGCCCTTGGTGTCCGACAGGCCCACGCAGCCGTGGCTGGTGTTCACGCTGCCGAAGATGGACTTGGCGCCCCAGTAGTTGCCGTGGACGAAGGTGCCGGAGGTGGACAGACGCATGGCGTGGGGCACGTCCTTGATGTCGTACTCGCCCTTGCCGTCGTCGTCGGTGAAGCCGACCGTCGCGCCGTTCATCCGGGTCTCCTTGAACTTCTCGGAGATCACCATCTGGCCTTCGTACGTCTTGTTGTCGGGCGCGCCGGCGGAGATCGGGATGGTCCTGACCGTCTTGCCGTCCTGCGTGACCTTCATCTGCTTGGTCTTGGCGTCGACGTACGTGACCTGGTTGCGGCCGATCTTGAAGGTGACCGTCTTCTGCTGGACGCCGTAGACCCCGTCCGCGCCCTCGACACCGTCGAGCGCCAGCTTCAGCGTGACGGTGGAGTTCTCCTGCCAGTACTTGTCGGGCCTGCAGTCCATGCGGTTGGCGTTGAACCAGTGGCAGGCGACTTCCTGGCCGCTGGTGGTGGAGACGGTGATGCCCTTCTGGACGGCCGCCTTGTTGGTGATCGCCTTGTCGAAGTTGATCGACACGGGCATGCCGACGCCGACCGTGGTGCCGTCGTCCGGCGTGAAGTTGCCGATGAAGCTGTTGGCCGGGGAGACCGTGGTGAACGAGGCGTTCTCGTGGGCGACGCGGCCGTCGGCGTCCTTCGCCTCCGCCGTCACCTTGTAGGTGGTGGACCGCTCCAGCTGGGCGCTGGGCTTCCAGGTGAGCTTGTCCGCGGATATCTGGCCGCTGACCTCGGTGCCCTCGGTGGTCGTCATCTTCACGTCCGTGAGCGTGCCCTTGCTCACGGTGACGGCGGCGGAGTTGTTGATCGAGGCGTTGTCCGAGCCGTCCTTGGGCGTGATCTTGATCTGGGCCTCGGAGGTCTTCTTGGCGGCCGCCTCGTCCACCTTGGACTGTGAGCTGTCGCCGCCCCCGTCGCTCCCGGAGGCGTCGTCGCCGCCGCCGGAACACGCCGTGAGCACCAGCACACCGCCGAGCAGTGCGGACGCGACCGTCAGGCCCTTGCGCCGCTTACCGACCGTCATCACACGCTTCTCCATCGTTGCCGAATCCCCAAAACACCGAGAGCCCCGTCGAGCCGAGAGTCCCCGCCCATAAGCCTTCAACGCTACGACCGGTTCGTCCCGTTCCACATTCTTCGAAGGTGTGGGGCACACCACGTCCGCGTGGCGGGTGGTGGGAGTGTCGGTCCGTGCGCCTCTTGAGACGACGAAACCCCGGGCGGCGGTTTCCGCCCGGGGTCACGATTTCCCCAAGCGGGCTCAGCCGGCCGCCTCTTGTCCGTCGTCGACGTCGTCGACGACGTCCACTTCGTCGTCGTCCTCGTCGACATCATCCTCGTCGATGTCCCATTCCGGCGAATCGGGGTCGTAGTCGATCTGCTCGCTGCTCCAGGAGGCCTGCGCGAGTTCGACCCCCGGCACCCCGCTGACCAGGTCGAACGGGTCCACGAGATACGCGAGGGCCTCCGCGGTGTCTTCTGTCACAGCGCTCTCGGCGTGTACCCGTTCCTCGGCCGGCATATCGGCGTCCTTCGCGATCCGCCCCAGCGCGGCCTCGGACACGGCGCCGGCGTCGTCGACCTCCAGGACAATTTCCACGCGAAGGCGCACAAAACGTGATGTCTCTTCAGTGCTCATGCCCGGAGCGTACGGCCCGTCGCTCCCGTGACTTTCCCGTGACCCGCGCCTTTCACTAACATCGCCCCACACGGCCAATTCGCCAGCGCCACAAGGGGATCGATATTCCGTGTCATCCGCTCGCCGTCCGTTGCTGACCGCCACCGCCGCGGGGACCCTGCTGGGCGCCCTGTGGTTCGTCCCCTCCGCCAACGCGACGGCGGACCACCCGGCCAGAACGGACCCCTCTGCGACCCCGACGTCGCAGGTCACGACCCAGGCGCGGGCCGCGTCCACGAGTACGTCCAGCACGTCGAGCACGACCGCCGAGGGCACGCAACTCGCGGACACGGGCAGCTTCGACACCACCCCGTACGTCGTCGGAGGCACCCTCTTCCTCACTCTGGGTGCCGGGTTCGTCGTGTACTCGGTTCGCCGGGAACGTCTCGGTTTTTGAACTCGCTTGACGCGATCTTCAGAAAACCTTCATAGTCCGCCCATGAAGAGATCAACGGGCGCGCGCATGAGCGCCACGGCTGCCGTGAGCGTTCTGTCGCTCGCCCTTATGACGGGCTGTTCCAGCGACGGGTCGGACGACTCCAAGGACTCCGCGAACTCCGGGTCCTCCTCCTCACCCACCGTCGCCGCGAAGGCGTACAGCGCGGCCGAGTTGGAGAAGCTGCTGCTCGCCGAGGGCGAGATCGAGGGCTACAAGGTCACCTCCGGTGACGACACCCTGCCCGCTTCCAAGAGCGTGCTGAAGGTCGACAAGGCGGAGTGCGAGCCCGTCGCCCACTCCATGGCGGCGCTCCCGCCGGGGGACACGGACGCGCAGGCGAGCAACACCGTCACCCAGGCGGCTCCGTCGGACTCCGCCTCCACGTCCCTGGAGGACCTGGCCGAGGGCGACTTCAGCGAGGCGTTCAACCTCGCCGCCACCTACGTGGGCCTGTCCTCGTACGAGGGCGACGGCGCGGAAAAGGCCTTCAAGGCCGTCTCCGACGGGGTCACGGCCTGCTCCGGCGGGTTCGGCTTCAGCGCCGAGGGCACGGACACGAAGATCACCAAGATCGCCCCCGAGAAGGCCTCGGGCGCCGGTGACGAGTCCGTCGCGTTCGCCGCCGAATCCGCGATGGACGGCGACGGGACGGGCGTCTTCCACACCGAGGTGGTGCGTCACGGCAACACCATCGCCACGTACTACACGGTGAACCTCGCCCTGGTCACCTCCGGCAAGGCGTACGACGTCCCGGCGGCCGTGATCGACGCGCAGGCGGCCAAGCTCAAGTGATCCGACGGGCCTTGCCGGTTCGCCGACCCGACCGACAAGGCCCGTTCTGCTTACCGCAGCGGCCCGCTGACCGGTTACCGCAGCGGCCCGGTGACCGTCTCCGCCGCCGCGACCAGCCGCCCGGCCCGCACGAACGCGTCCGCGGCGGCGAGGTCGGGCGCCAGGAACCGGTCCGGTCCCGGGCCCTCCACCCCCGCCTCCCGTACGGCGTCGATGACCGCCCGTGACGCCGGCGCCGGGGTCAGCCCCTCACGCAGTTCGACGGCGCGCGTGGCGGCGTACAACTCGATGGCGATGACGCGCGTGAGACTGTCGACGGCCGTGCGCAGCTTGCGCGCCGCCGACCAGCCCATGGAGACGTGGTCCTCCTGCATGGCGGAGGACGGGATGGAGTCCGCCGACGCCGGTACGGCGAGCCGCTTCATCTCGCTCACCAGCGCGGCCTGCGTGTACTGAGCGATCATCAGCCCGGAGTCCACGCCGGCGTCATCGGCGAGGAACGGCGGCAGACCGTGGCTGCGGTTCTTGTCGAGCAGCCGGTCGGTGCGGCGCTCGGTGATGGAGGCGAGGTCGGCGGCGGCGATGGCGAGGAAGTCGAGGACGTAGCCCACCGGGGCGCCGTGGAAGTTACCGTTGGACTCCACGCGCCCGTCGGGCAGGACGACCGGGTTGTCCACGGCGGAGGCCAGCTCGCGCTCGGCGACCAGCCGGGCGTGGGCCATGGTGTCCCGCCCGGCGCCGGCGACCTGCGGTGCGCAGCGCACGGAGTAGGCGTCCTGGACGCGGGGCGCGTCGTCCTGGTGATGCCCTGTCAGGCCCGAACCCTTCAGTACGGCCAGCATGTTGGCGGCGCTGGCGCCCTGCCCGGGGTGCGGGCGGATGGCGTGCAGTTCGGGGGCGAGGACCTTGTCGGTGCCGAGGAGTGCCTCCAGCGACAGGGCCGCTGTCACGTCGGCCGACTTGTACAGCGTCTCCAGGTCGGCGAGGGCCATGACCAGCATGCCGAGCATGCCGTCGGTGCCGTTGAGGAGGGCGAGGCCCTCCTTCTCGCGCAGTGCGACGGGCTGGATCCCGTGTTCGGCGAGGAGCTCGCCGGCCGGCCGTACGACCCCGTCGGGCCCTTCGGCGTCCCCCTCTCCCATGAGCGTCAGGGCGCAGTGGGACAGCGGGGCCAGGTCGCCGGAGCAGCCGAGGGAGCCGAACTCGTGGACGACCGGGGTGATGCCGGCGTTGAGGACGTCGGCCATGGTCCGCGCGACCTCGGGGCGGACGCCGGTGCGCCCGGAGCAGACGGTCTTCAGCCGCAGGAACATGAGGGCGCGTACGACCTCCCGCTCGACCCGCGGTCCCATCCCGGCGGCGTGCGAGCGGACGATGTTGCGCTGCAGCCGGGCCCGCAGCTCCTGGCTGATGTGCCGGGTCGCCAGGGCGCCGAAGCCGGTGCTCACGCCGTAGACGGGGTCGGGCTTGGCGGCCAGCGCGTCCACGATCTCCCGGGCCGCGGTGAGGGCGGCTACCGCCTCCTCGGAGAGCTCGACCCGGGCGCCGGCGCGCGCCACGGCGAGAACGTCGGACGCGGTCACGCCGGACGTCCCCACCACCACAGTGTGCATATCCATATTCAGGAGCGTACGCAGTGAATTCGAGAATGTCACCAGTGGGGGCCGGGTTCACCCCTTACCGATGGGTCACCCTTCAGTACCGTGAACATCGTCAGTGACGTCCGCGGAAGCGGCGGCGCTCCGCGGTCGGCTCGACGGAGGGTTCGTCGGCCAGTCGTACGACGGGATCGTCGGGGCCCTCGCGTCCGGCGACGACCGGCCGGGTGGACCGTTCGGCCTTGGCCCGGTACTGGGCCGCGTCGGCGAGCCGGAACAGCCGGCGGGCCGAGCGCACCTCCCCGATGGGATCCCCCGTGGACGCGACCCCGCAGGCGACCCCTTCCCCCAGCTCCAACTCGGCCGCCCGGCGGCAGAGTTCGTCGGCCGCCTTGACGACCTCGTCGGCGGGCGGCCCGACCGCGAGCAGACAGAACTCGTCGCCGCCGAGGCGGGCGGCGATGGTGCCGGGCAGCATGGCGCCGCAGAGGGAGAGGACGGATCCGAAGCGTTCGAGGAGCCGGTCGCCTACGGCGTGCCCGTGGGTGTCGTTGACGCGCTTGAGCCCGTTGAGGTCGCAGACGACGAGGCTGACGACGACGCCTTCCTTACGGTGCCGCTCCACGGCCCGGTCCAGGCGCGCGTCGACGGCGCGGCGGTTGGCGAGACCGGTGAGCGCGTCGGTGAACGCCAGTCGGCGGACCTCCTCCAGCCGCTCGGTCTGGGCGATGCCGGCGGCGACGACGGAGGCCAGGACGGTGGCGAAGTCGGCGTCGGCGCGGTCGAAGACGGGGGCGCCGACCGGGCGGGCGACGTACAGCTCGCCCCAGGCCCGCCCGTGCAGCACAATCGGCGCGACGACGCAGGAGCCGCGGCCTCTCCTGCGCAGGGCGGCGACGCGTTGGTGGACGTAACCGGGGCGGCGGCCGGCCGCCGGTCCCTCCGCCGTCTCCACCCAGGCGTTGGGCTCGCCGCCGCCGGCCCACCGTTCGTGCAGGAACTCGGTGATCTCGGCGAACTGGTGCACCGGGTAGGCCTCGTCGTCCGGGAACTCCTCCTCGCCCTCGGCCCGCTCACCCACGTTGACCAGGACCTTGAGCCGTCCGAGCTCCCGCTCCCACACGGACAGCGCGGCGAAACTCCCCCCGAGCGCGCGGCACGCCCCATGGGCGGCGGCCCACCAGGCCTCCCGCGAGCAACGGGCCGCCGCCATGCCTTGAGCCAACGCCACCACGGCGGCGAGCCGACTGTCCTCACCCATCACTCCAGGCTAGGGAGAATCGGGACGAACCGGTCACTTGACGCGGCGCTGGGGTGACCGCCGGCGACAGCCGGCGCCGGGTGCGGGAGCCACTGGGCACAGCCGACGCCGCCAGCCTGCGGACAGTCGTGCGCTGGGGGCTCCGCCCCCAGACCCCCGGCCTATGCCCACCCACCATTTGACTCGGTCGGCCAAGAGGTGACCCTCACAAGCGATCGCGCCCCGCTGGCTGCGGGCATTCGTGCCTCCCCCAGTGCCTTAAGGGCCTGGGAGGTGCCCCCAGGGGCGGCACGGGTGGGCGCAGGCGGCACCCCGCAGCGCCGGGCCGCGCGACCCACCCCCGCCCAGCCCCCACCCCGGGGCAACCAGACAACAGACGGCACCACCAACCGGCCCAGACCCGCCCCCGGCACCCTAAAAGCACACGTCCGAATCACTCCCCCGGCCAAGAAGGCCGCCGCTTCTCATTGAACGCCGCAACCCCTTCCGCCCGATCCCCCGAAAACGCCACCGCCCGCCAAGCCGCGTCCTCGACCTCCAGTCCGGCCCGCAGATCCAAGCCCTGCCCCAACCGCAACGCCCGCTTGGCCGCCCGCAGCCCAACCGGCGAGTTCCCCGCGATCCGCCCGGCCAGCACCAACGCCTCCTCCCGATCCCGCCCTTCCTCCACCACCTGATCCACCAGCCCCAGCTCCCCCGCCTCCACAGCCTCCACCCGCCGCGCGGTAAAGATCAGCTCGGCCGCCCGCGCCGCCCCCACCCGCCGCGGCAGCAGCTGCGTACCACCGCCCCCCGGAATCACCCCCACGGACACCTCCGGCAACCCCACCACCGCCGTACGATCCGCCACGATCAGGTCACAAGCCAGCGCCAGCTCGAACCCACCCCCGAGCGCAAACCCATGCACCGCCGCGATCGTCGGCACAGGCAGCTCCAGCACCCCGGTGTACGCCCCCCGCGCCACCGGCCGCTGTCGCACCAGCTCGGCGTCGCTCAAGGAGTTGCGTTCCTTCAGGTCGGCCCCGACGCAGAAAGCCCGCTCATGCGTGGAGGTCACCACGACCACCCGCACGCTCCTGTCCCCGCCCAGCGCGGCGCAGGCCGCCGCGATGGACCGGGCCATCTCCGTCGAGACGGCGTTCATGGCCCTGGGCCGATCGAGGACCAGCTCCGCGACATGCCCATGCCCGGCGCCCTCGGCCCCGTGCCCGCCCTCGCCCCCGTGTCGCCGTACCAGCACGAACTCCCCGAACCGCTCCTCGCCCGTGACACCGCCCGTGACACCGCCCATGACACCCTCCCGGTTAACGTGTGTTAACAACACTGCCCAGATCATATCGACGCCCGAGACCCCGTTCGAGTGACATACCGCCCGACTGCCACCCCACCGCCCACGAGAGCGCATAACGTGCGTCCGCCACGGCGTACAGGGGGCGTGAGCGCATCGGGGAGGGGTCGAGGGAGATGACGACGAACACGCAGGAGAGGCCGGAGAGAGCGACCACGCAGGTCACGGCGACCGCACAGCCCGAGTCGTACGACCCCGGAACCCGTCTGCGAAGCCCCCGCGGCCGTCACCGCAAGCCCCGCCCCCGCAAGATGCTGCTCGCCGCCGGCGGCCTGGCCGTGGCGGCCGGGGTACTGAGCCTCGTACGCCTGACACCCGACACGAACGTCCAGAGCCTCAGCACCTCGGAGGCCGAACCCAGCCCGGATCTGGACACCGGCACGGACAGCCCCGCCAACTCCGCCGCCCCCACGGGGAGCACCCCCGAGGTGAGCCCGACGGCGACCTCACCGGGGGGCGGGACGGGCACGACACCTCACCGGGTCAGGTCCCTGTCCCCCACGCCGTACGCGACCGACGCCCAGGGACGGCCAGCAACCGTCCCCACGACCATCCCGGACGCCCCGAACCCGACCGCGACCGGCACCGCCGCAGGACCCACCACCGCACGACCCACCACCGCACCCCGGCCACCGGCCTCGACGCCCACGGCCCCACGCCCGGCACCTACCCCGCCCCCGAGCCGCACCTCGCCGCTCCCGGCCCCACAGCCGGACCAGCCGGACCAGTCGGATCACCCAGACCGGCCCGGCCTGTGCCTACCGCTGATCAACGTGTGCCTCGACTAGTGCCCCGACAGGCAACGTTCGCCCCGTCGCGACGCCCGGCACGCACTCTCGCCGCACCGGCCGAAAGCCCAAGTACGTCCAGTACGAGGGCTTCCGGCCGGCACGCCGAGAGCACGCACCGGACGCCGCTCCTTGACGGGCAAACGTTGCCTGCCGGGGCACTAGCCAGCCAGCCGATCGCCCGCCACGACCGACGAAAGAACCCGCGGCGGCCGCGGCTACCCCCCGCCGTCCCGCCGAGTCAGCAGCCACGGCTCGACCACGCCCAGCCCACGCACCGGCCGCTGCCACATCGGCTGGAGCGCGAAGCGGTACGTCGGCGGCTCCTCGCCCTCCTTCTCGGCGGCGGCCACGGCCTCGGCCGCCTCCGCCTCCGAGGCGGGCGCCTCCGCGGTACGGATCAGCTCCTCCGCGAAGGCGCTGTCGACGAGGACGGCGTCGCGCGGGGCTATGGACGTCAGCCGGGACGCGAGGTTCACGGTCGTACCGAAGACATCGCCCATTCGAGTGGTCACCGTGCCGAAGGCGATGCCGACGCGCAGCTCCGGCATCGTCTCGTCGTTCGCCATGGTCTCGATGAGGCGCAGCGCGATCTCGGCGGCCACGCCCGCGTCGTCGGCGGCGTACAGCACCTCGTCGCCGAGCGTCTTGATGAGCCGTCCGCCGCGCGCGGCGACCAGGTCGGCGGCGGTGGTCTCGAAGGCCTCGACGAGTTCGCCGAGTTCCTCCTCCTCCATGCGGCGGGTCAGTCGGGTGAATCCGACGAGGTCGGCGAAGCCGACGGCGAGGCGCCGGTCGACCATCTCCTCGTCGTCGGCGGTCTGGACGACCCGGCCCGCCGAGGCGGCGAGCTGGCGCCGCCAGACGTAGACGAGGAACTCCTCCAGTTCGGGCAGGAGCAGCTCGATGATCGGGTACGTCACCTCGGTGCGCGTCATCCCGGGTTCCGGGGGCTCGGTCAGCCCCTCCAGGAACGTGTCCATCTGCCATTCGGCCAGCCGGGCGGTGGTCTGCCCGGTGGACCGCGCCACCTGCACGGCCATCGCCTCGCTCAGCAGCCCCGCCTCGACGAGACCGGAGAGCCGGCGCAGTGCGAGGACGTCGGCCTCGGTGAGCGCCTTGGCCTGCCCGATGTCGGCGAAGCCCATGGCCCGCCAGAAGCGGGTGGCCAGCTCCACCGAGACGCCCGCGCTACGGGCCGCCTGGAAGGGGGTGTAGCGCCGCTCGGCGCCGAGGATGAGCTGCTCGATACGCAGGGCGAGAGGGTCCTCGCCGGAGTCCTCGCCGGGGTCGGCGGCGTGGGGGTCCCCCCGTTCGAGCGAACTCGAGAGTGGGGGACGCTCCTCCCGGCCGTCCGCGTCCGCGCCGGAGCCCGTGTCGTCGACGGTCACGCCTGCTGCCCTTCCGATCTGTCACGGTCAGGTATCGACCGGCCTCAACTCTACGGCAGGTGTGCGGTAGCTCACTCCGCGAGTGGTCCGACAATACGGAGGTCATCCCGCCCGCAAGTGCACGATGTCCCCCGCTCCCACCGGTTCCTGCACCCCTTCCTCCGTCGCGATCACCAGCCGTCCGTCGCCGTCGACGGCCACCGCCTCACCGACGACCGACCGGTTCCCCGGCAGCTCGGCCCGAACCCTCCGTCCGAGGGTCGCGCACCCGGCGGCGTACGTCTCCTGCAAGCCACTCGCCGCCGGGTCGCCCCCGGCGGCCCGCCACCGCCCGTACCAGTCCTCCAGCGCCCGCAGTACCCCCCGAAGCAGTGGATCCCGGTCCGTGCTCACCGCCCCGGCCAGCGCCAGCGAGCCCGCCTGCGGCACCGGAAGCTCGTCCTCGCGCAGCGTGACGTTGATGCCGACCCCGACGACGACGCCGTCGTCCCCGGCCCGCTCCGCCAGGATCCCGCCGGCCTTGCGTTCCTCTCCGCCCACGGTCACCAGCAGGTCGTTCGGCCACTTGAGCGCCGTATCCACGCCCGCCGCCCGCGACAACCCCGTCGCCACGGCCACCCCGGTCAGCAGCGGGAGCCAGCCCCAGCGGGCCACCGGGATCTCGGTGGGCTTGAGCAGGACGGAGAAGAAGAGGCCTGAGCGGGGCGGTGCCGTCCACTGCCGGTCCAGGCGTCCCCGACCGGCGGTCTGCTCCTCGGCGACCAGGACCGCGCCCTCGGCCGCCTTGCCCGCAGCCGCCAGGGCCACCAGATCGGTGTTGGTGGAGCCGGTGCGCGGCACGACGTCCACTCCCGACCACAGCGAGCCTTCCCGCACCAGTCCGCGCCGCAGGGCCGCGGCGTTGAAGGGCGGACGGTCCAGGTCGGACCAACGGCTGCCGTCTGCTGCATCTCGTGGCGTCATGCAAGCCAGACTAGGTGTGGTAAACGCCGCACTGCCGATCGGTGGACCCCCCACTACTCTACGGATGAGTAACCGTCCCCCCTTTTGAGCAGGCAGGGAGCCACATCCCGATGTCCGAGCCGGAAGAGCGTCACGAGATCGACATCCACACGACCGCGGGCAAGCTCGCGGATCTCCAGCGCCGCATCCAGGAGGCGACGCACGCCGGCTCCGCACGCGCCGTCGAGAAGCAGCACGCCAAGGGCAAGCTGACGGCCCGTGAGCGCATCGAACTGCTGCTCGACGAGGGCTCCTTCGTGGAACTCGACGAGTTCGCGCGGCACCGGTCCACCAACTTCGGGCTGGACCAGAACCGCCCGTACGGGGACGGGGTCGTGACCGGGTACGGAACCGTCGACGGCCGCCCCGTCGCCGTGTTCTCCCAGGACTTCACCGTCTTCGGCGGCGCCCTCGGCGAGGTCTACGGCCAGAAGATCGTCAAGGTGATGGACTTCGCGCTGAAGACCGGCTGTCCGGTCATCGGCATCAACGACTCCGGTGGTGCCCGCATCCAGGAGGGCGTCGCCTCCCTCGGCGCCTACGGCGAGATCTTCCGCCGCAACACCCACGCCTCCGGCGTGATCCCGCAGATCAGCCTGGTCGTCGGGCCCTGCGCGGGCGGCGCGGTGTACTCCCCCGCGATCACCGACTTCACCGTCATGGTCGACCAGACCTCGCACATGTTCATCACCGGCCCGGACGTCATCAAGACCGTCACCGGCGAGGACGTCGGTTTCGAGGAGCTGGGCGGCGCGCGTACCCACAACTCCGCCTCCGGCGTGGCGCACCACATGGCCGGCGACGAGAAGGACGCCATCGAGTACGTCAAGCAGCTGCTGTCGTACCTGCCGTCCAACAACCTCAGCGAACCCCCGGTCTTCCCCGAGGAGGCGGACCTCGCCCTCACCGACGAGGACGCCGAGCTGGACACGATCGTGCCGAACAGCGCGAACCAGCCGTACAACATGCACACGGTGATCGAGCACATCCTGGACGACGCCGAGTTCTTCGAGACGCAGCCGCTGTTCGCGCCGAACATCGTCACCGGTTTCGGCCGGGTCGAGGGCCACCCGGTCGGCATCGTCGCGAACCAGCCGATGCAGTTCGCCGGCTGCCTCGACATCAAGGCCAGCGAGAAGGCGGCCCGCTTCGTGCGCACCTGCGACGCCTTCAACGTCCCCGTCATCACCTTCGTCGACGTCCCCGGCTTCCTGCCCGGCGTCGACCAGGAGCACGACGGCATCATCCGCCGCGGCGCCAAGCTCATCTACGCCTACGCGGAGGCCACCGTCCCGCTGATCACGGTCATCACCCGCAAGGCCTTCGGCGGCGCCTACGACGTCATGGGCTCCAAGCACCTGGGCGCCGACCTCAACCTGGCCTGGCCCACCGCCCAGATCGCCGTCATGGGCGCCCAGGGCGCGGTCAACATCCTGCACCGCCGCACGATCGCGGAGGCGGAGGCCGCCGGTGAGCTGGAGGCGACCCGGGCGCGGCTCATCCAGGAGTACGAGGACGCCCTCCTCAACCCCTACATCGCGGCCGAGCGCGGCTACATCGACGCCGTGATCATGCCGTCCGAAACCCGCCGCCATGTCGTACGGGGCCTGCGTCAACTGCGCACCAAGCGGGAATCCCTGCCCCCGAAGAAGCACGGCAACATCCCCCTCTAGGCCCACGTCGATCGATTGGGAACCGTCATGACGATCAAGGTCGTACGGGGCAATCCGACCCCGGAGGAGCTGGCCGCCGCCCTGGCGGTGGTCCGCGCGCGCGCCGCGGCGGCACCCGCCGAGCCGCCCGGCGCGTCCACCGCCCGGGACGCCTGGTCGGACCCGTCCCGCATCGCAGCACACAGATTGCCGCAGCCGGGCCCGACGGCGTGGGCGCGCACTTTCTGGCCGGGGTAAGCGGCAACGCCCTGAGGGGCGCGGGGAACCGCGCGCAGTGGAGCAACACCGGGCGCCGATTTGAGTACGCATACTCAGGCAAACGGCTTCCAGCCCAGCGCACGCTGGTCGCATGCTGTGGTCCGACCCCGACGACGAGCCGCCGAAGGAACTGCGCGACATGCAGGACATGCTTCGGCGGCTGGGCGTTTTCATGGCGGTCGCCATGGTGCTCGCGATGATCGTGCTCGGCGTCCGATGAGGGTCGCCGATACGCTGACCGTATGACTGATCAGCCGCGCCGCCGACTCGTCCTCGCCTCCCAGTCTCCCGCCCGGCTCGGTCTGCTGCGCCAGGCCGGACTCGACCCCGAAGTGATCGTGAGCGGCGTCGACGAGGACGCCGTCACCGCGCCCACCCCCGCCGACCTGGCTCTCGCCCTCGCCGAGGCGAAGGCGTCCGTGGTGGCGGCGAAGCCCGAGGTCAAGGGCGCTCTGGTGATCGGCTGCGACTCGGTCCTGGAGCTGGACGGCGAGGCGCTGGGCAAGCCCGCCGACGCCGAGGAGGCCACGGCCAGGTGGAAGTCCATGCGCGGCCGGGCCGGCACGCTCCAGACCGGCCACTGCGTCTACGACACGCTCAGCGGCCGGTACGCCTCCGCCACCGCCTCCACCGTCGTCCGCTTCGGCGACCCGACCGACGAGGAGATCGCCGCGTACGTCGCCTCGGGTGAACCTCTCTACGTCGCCGGGGCGTTCACGCTCGACGGCCGCTCGGCCCCGTTCATCGACGGCATCGACGGCGACCACGGCAACGTGATCGGCATCAGCCTGCCCCTCGTCCGCCGGCTGCTGGCCGATCTGGGCATCGGCATCACGGAGTTGTGGGCGCCGGCCCAGGCGTGATCGGCGAGCCGCCGTCGCCCTTGGTGCCGTCCGGCGTCGCATCGGCGGGCTCCGGCCCGCCCTGACCGTCGTACGTCATCAGGAGCAGCACGATCAGGGCCAGCACCAGCATCATGAACAGGAACTGCGGCCAGCCCACCAGTCCCCACGCGAACGCGCCCAGCAGCCCGTGCACCACGGCCGCGCTGATCAGCAGGATGCGGCCGAGCCCGGCGGGGCGGCGGCCGCGCACGGCGACCAGGAGCGCGACCAGGCCGCACAGGGCGAAGTAGAGGCCGAAGACGATCCCGCCGATCTTCGACGACGAGGACATCAGATGCGGGTCGAGACCGGCGAGGGACATGTTCTGCCGGTCGACGACGGTCCCGAGGTACCAGTTGAGCAGGGCGATGCCCAGCGCCTCGGCGAAGAGCACGACCGCCACGACCCACGCCACCGGTCTGCGCACCACCGGTCCCCACCCACTTTCAGAGCTCTTCCAGAGACAGTCGAGCAAGACTGCGGTTACCCGAAGTACGTTCGGACATCGTGAACGCTACTAACGGGTAAACCCGGGGACAAGAGTCCGGCGGAGGGCAAAGAATCATTGGGCCATTCGTAGGGACTCCACAAAGAAACAGAGTGGGCCGCAGCACGCCACCACAGAGACCTTGACCACACAGGAGGGCTAGGGTTTCCCGGAGGAGTCCTGCGTACCGAGGTGCGACAAGGGATTTCGCGGGTCGAGCAAGCCTCGCATCACGCTCCGTGTGGGCAAGCTCACCAAT
Source organism: Streptomyces sp. NL15-2K (assembly GCF_030551255.1). GTDB lineage: Bacteria > Actinomycetota > Actinomycetes > Streptomycetales > Streptomycetaceae > Streptomyces. Next base: position 7,281,644 of record NZ_CP130630.1, on the reverse strand, counting down.
GGGGACGGGTCGAAGTGTCGTGTCGGCAGTCCCTAAACTCGGCTTGTTTCAAGGAGGGAGCCTCAATCGTGCGCAAGGTGCTCATCGCCAACCGTGGCGAAATCGCTGTCCGCGTGGCCCGGGCCTGCCGGGATGCCGGAATCGCGAGCGTGGCCGTCTACGCCGACCCGGATCGGGACGCTCTGCATGTCCGCACCGCGGATGAGGCATTCGCCCTGGGGGGTGACACCCCGGCGACCAGCTACCTGGACATGGCCAAGGTGCTGGGCGCCGCGCGCGAATCCGGCGCGGACGCCGTCCATCCCGGCTACGGCTTCCTCTCGGAGAACGCCGACTTCGCGCAGGCGGTGCTGGACGCGGGCCTGATCTGGATCGGCCCGCCGCCGCAGGCCATCCGCGACCTCGGCGACAAGGTCGCCGCCCGGCACATCGCCCAGCGCGCCGGCGCGCCCCTGGTCGCCGGTACGCCCGACCCGGTCAGCGGCGCCGAGGAGGTCGTCGCCTTCGCCGAACAGCACGGCCTGCCCATCGCGATCAAGGCCGCCTTCGGCGGTGGCGGCCGCGGGCTGAAGGTGGCCCGCACCCTCGAAGAGGTGCCCGAGCTGTACGACTCCGCCGTCCGCGAGGCGGTGGCCGCCTTCGGGCGGGGCGAGTGCTTCGTCGAGCGGTACCTGGACAAGCCCCGGCACGTGGAGACGCAGTGCCTGGCCGACACGCACGGCAACGTGGTCGTCGTATCGACCCGTGACTGCTCGCTGCAGCGCCGCCACCAGAAGCTGGTCGAGGAGGCCCCGGCCCCCTTCCTGTCCGCCGAGCAGAACGCGCAGCTGTACGCGGCGTCGAAGGCCATCCTCAAGGAGGCCGGCTACGTCGGCGCGGGCACCGTGGAGTTCCTCGTCGGCGCCGACGGCACGATCTCCTTCCTGGAGGTCAACACCCGCCTCCAGGTCGAGCACCCGGTCACCGAGGAAGTCACCGGCATCGACCTGGTCCGCGAGATGTTCCGCATCGCCGACGGCGAGGCACTCGGCTACGACGACCCGCCGCTGCGCGGCCACTCCTTCGAGTTCCGCATCAACGGCGAGGACCCCGGCCGCAACTTCCTCCCGGCCCCCGGCACGGTCACCACGTTCGCCCCGCCCACCGGCCCTGGCGTCCGCCTGGACGCGGGCGTGGAGTCCGGCAGCGTGATCGGCCCGGCCTGGGACTCCCTGCTGGCCAAGCTGATCGTCTCCGGCGCCACCCGCCAACAGGCCCTCCAGCGCGCCGCCCGCGCCCTTGCCGAGTTCCAGGTCGAGGGCATGGCGACGGCCATCCCGTTCCACCGCGCGGTGGTCACGGACCCGGCGTTCGCCCCCGAGCTCACCGGTTCGGACGCGCCGTTCACGGTCCACACCCGCTGGATCGAGACCGAGTTCGTCAACGAGATCAAGCCCTTCACCGCCCCCGCCGACGTGGACACGGACGAGGAGCCGGGCCGCGAGACGGTCGTCGTCGAGGTCGGCGGCAAGCGCCTGGAGGTCTCCCTGCCGTCCTCGCTCGGCATGTCGCTGGCCCGCACCGGTCTGGCAGCGGGCGCCAAGCCCAAGCGGCGCGCGGCGAAGAAGTCCGGCCCGGCCGCCTCCGGCGACACCCTCGCCTCCCCGATGCAGGGCACGATCGTCAAGGTCGCGGTCGAGGAGGGCCAGGAGGTCCAGGAGGGCGACCTGATCGTCGTACTCGAAGCGATGAAGATGGAACAGCCGCTGAACGCGCACAAGTCCGGCACCATCAAGGGCCTGTCCGCCGACGTCGGGGCGTCGATCACGTCCGGCGCGGCGATCTGCGAGATCAAGGACTGATCCCGGCTTCTACGACATCCCGAGGCGCCCGGCGGACCGACTGCATGGTCCGCCGGGCGCCTCGTTTTCGCCGGCATGATCCCGGTCGGCGGTGGTCCAGAGGACGGTCGTAGATCACCACCGGATCCGCGGGGAGGGATCCTCGGGCAGCGAGAAGGCGGACCCGCCCTCCCGTCGGCCGCCAGCCGCAGGCCCTCCCCGTCGGCCGCCAGCCCATAGCCCCGTCCCGCGTCGGCGGGCACAGCGTCATCACCGCGGTCAGGTCAGCGCCCGCCCCCACCGCTAGGGCCTGTCCGGCGGATCATGCCGCAGACGCGGGGTCGCAGTGACACTAGCCTCCCCCACTCTCGGCTTCGCTCGAGCGGGGGGACCCCCATCGCGGCGGGCGCCCATCTGCCGCGTTGTCGTCACTCTCCCCCACGCTCGAACAGAGCTCGCGCGGGGGGACCCCCATCGCTCCGCGTCGACTCCCTCCTCCGCCTTGCAGCTGGACGCACCAGACCCCGCTCACCGGCGTTGATAGGTCGCCGCCGATTTTCTGCGGCCTGATCCGCCGGACAGGCCCCACCCAGGCGGCGTCCTCCGGTTCCGGGTCAGCGGCGCGGCCGTACCGCTGTCGTCCCGTCAGCGACGGCGCAGGTCCGCGACCCGCGCCCGCTCCGCACCGGGAGGCTGATCGCCGAGCACCGGGGCCGTCCGCAACCCGGGCCCGGCGCCCGGCACCTGACCGCGGCGCGGGCTCGGAAGGGGCACGTCCCGGCGCTGTTGCCGACGCGCCGGGACCTCGTCACCCCCCGGGTTCCCGGTCGCCCCGGCCACGGCGATCTGCACCCCCTGGTCGGCGAGGGCCTGGAGCTCGGTGGCGGCGCGGTCGTCGTGGGCGGGCGGATCGTCCGTCACCAGACGGGTGATGAGGTCCGTCGGCACCGTCTGGAACATGGTGTCCGTGCCGAGCTTGGTGTGGTCGGCGAGGACGACGACCTCGGCGGCCGCCTGAACCAGCGCGCGGTCGACGGACGCGGACAGCATGTTGGACGTGGACAGCCCACGCTCGGCGGTCAGCCCGCTCCCGGAGAGGAAGGCCCGGGAGACCCGGAGCCCCTGAAGGGACTGCTCGGCACCACTGCCGACGAGGGCGTAATTCGAACCGCGGAGCGTACCGCCGGTCATCACGACTTCCACCCGGTTGGCATGGGCCAACGCCTGGGCCACCAACAGCGAGTTGGTGACGACGGTCAGCCCGGGCACCCGCGCGAGCCGGCGGGCCAGCTCCTGCGTGGTGGTCCCCGCCCCGACCACGATGGCCTCGCCCTCTTCGACGAAGCTCGCGGCGAGATCGGCGATGGCCGTCTTCTCGGCGGTCGCGAGATGTGATTTCTGCGGAAAGCCGGACTCCCGCGTAAACCCGCCCGGCAATACCGCACCGCCATGCCGGCGGTCGAGGAGTCCTTCTGCCTCCAGTGCGCGCACGTCCCGCCGTACGGTCACTTCGGAGGTCTGGACGACGCGGGCGAGCTCACGGAGCGACACGGCCCCGTTCGCTCGCACCATTTCGAGGATCAATTGGCGACGTTCTGCAGCGAACACGAAACTGACAGTAACCCCAACGACCGTCTGGTTTCAGCAGTTTGCACCGAATAGCAGAAGTTGTTCGCACAAGAGGACGGCAAGTGGTATAGGGCCCAACCCGGGCACCTATGCCGCACGCATGCCCGACAACTCCCCGTGACCAGCGGGGAATCGCTTTCGGTCGTCAGCCGCCATCCCCGGTCTTACGGGTGTGCAGCTGCCGCGCCACCTCGGCGATCGACCCCGAGAGGGAGGGGTAAACGGTGAACGCGTTCGCGATCTGTTCGACCGTCAGATTGTTGTCGACGGCGATCGAGATGGGATGGATCAGTTCCGAGGCGCGCGGCGCCACGACCACACCGCCCACCACGATCCCCGTGCCCGGCCGGCAGAAGATCTTGACGAAGCCGTCCCGGATGCCCTGCATCTTCGCGCGCGGGTTGCGCAGCAGCGGCAGCTTCACGACCCGGGCGTCGATCTTCCCGCCGTCGACGTCGGCCTGGCTGTACCCGACCGTGGCGATCTCGGGATCGGTGAAGACGTTCGACGACACGGTCTTCAGATTCAGCGGGTTCACCGCGTCACCCAGGAAGTGATACATGGCGATACGCCCCTGCATCGCCGCCACCGAAGCGAGCGCGAAGATCCCGGTCACGTCACCGGCGGCGTACACACCGGGAGCCGTGGTCCTCGACACCTTGTCGGTCCAGATGTGCCCGGACTCGCGCAGCCGGACCCCGGCATCCTCCAGCCCCATGCCCTCGCTGTTCGGAATGGCGCCGACGGCCATCAGACAGTGCGAGCCGGTGATGACCCGACCGTCGGACAGCGTGACCTCGACGCGGTCCCCGACCCGCTTGGCCGACTGTGCCCGCGAGCGCGCCAGCACATTCATGCCACGCCGCCGGAAGACGTCCTCGAGCACGACCGCGGCGTCCGGGTCCTCGCCCGGCAGCACGCGTTCCCGCGACGACACGAGCGTGACCTTCGACCCGAGCGCCTGATAGGCCCCCGCGAACTCGGCACCGGTGACACCGGACCCGACCACGATGAGCTCCTCGGGCAGCTCGGTCAGGTCGTACACCTGCGTCCAGTTCAGAATCCGCTCGCCGTCGGGCTGCGCGTCGGGCAGCTCACGGGGATGCCCCCCGGTGGCGATCAGCACGGCATCCGCGACGAGGGTCTCCTCACTCCCGTCCGCGGCCCGCACGATCACCTTCCGCGACCCGTCGAGGGCCTGCATCCCCTCCAGCCGCCCGCGTCCCCGCAGCACACGAGCCCCGGCCCGCGTCACGGACGCCGTGATGTCGTGCGACTGAGCCAGCGCGAGCCGCTTGACCCTTCGGTTCACCTTCCCGAGATCGACTCCCACCACCCGAGCGGCCTGCTCCATGGGCGGCGTGTCGTCGGCGACGATGATCCCCAGTTCCTCGTACGACGAATCGAAGGTGGTCATCACCTCGGCCGTAGCGATAAGGGTCTTCGACGGCACACAGTCGGTGAGCACCGACGCCCCGCCCAGACCGTCGCAGTCGACGACGGTCACCTCCGCGCCGAGCTGCGCGGCCACCAGCGCCGCTTCATAGCCGCCGGGTCCGCCACCGATGATCACGATCCGAGTCACGTACTCCATTGTCCCGCACGCCACCAAACGCCACTCCCCCGGGGCCCACGCGACGGCTGAGGCACCCGCGACCCCTGCCGTACCCTCGACGCATGTCGCTCTACGCCGCCTACGCCGGCAACCTCGACGCGCGGCTGATGACCCGCCGCGCACCGCACTCACCACTGCGTGCGACAGGCTGGCTGAACGGCTGGCGGCTGACCTTCGGCGGCGAGCACATGGGCTGGGAGGGCGCCGTGGCCACGATCGTCGAGGACCCCATCGCCCAGGTCTTCGTGGCGCTCTACGACATCGCCCCCATGGACGAGGACTCCATGGACCGCTGGGAGGGCGCGGGCCTGGACATCTACCGCCGCATGCGGGTCCACGTCCACACCCTCGACGGCCAGGAACAGGCCTGGACGTACGTCCTCAACGGCTACGAGGGGGGCCTGCCGTCGGCCCGTTATCTCGGGGAGATCGCCGATGCCGCCGAGTCGGCGGGAGCACCACACGATTACGTGATGGAGCTGCGGAAACGGCCGTGCTGAGGGCATCTCACCCCAAACTGGACCGGGATCGACGCAGAAACTGGAGAGCGCGATGACCGGCAGGAATGTGTACACCGTTCACTACACCGAGCAGGCGGCAGCGGCTCGGGACCGGCTCGACGAACAGCAGCGCGCCGCGTTCGACAAGGGCATCTCGATGCTCGCCCAGGACCCGTTTCCCGACCTGTCCCGGCCCATAAGCTCCACCGGAGACGACCGGACGATCCGGCTGACGCAGAACATCCTCATCGAGTACACCGTCAGCGTGGGCCGACTCCTGATCTTCATTGTCGAAGTCTTCAGCGACAAGGACATTTTCGTCACGGGTGACTGACCACACCGGCCGTCGCACGTACGCCCTCATTGGAAACGACGAGACAACGATCCCCATCCCATGAGCTCTCTCATCTACGCGCGTAGGCCCTGACCGGCTACTCTCGTGCGCGTGAACGCATCTCTTCTTCCGGACGACCTCCAGGGCGACCCCCACGCCGCCGCCGACGCCGCCGCCGCTCGCCTGCGCGAACTGACGGGCGCCGAGACCCACGACGTCGCCCTCGTGATGGGCTCCGGCTGGGCGCCGGCCGTGGACGCCCTGGGTGTCCCCGACGCCGAGTTCCAGGTCACCGAGCTGCCCGGCTTCCCGCCCCCCGCGGTCGAGGGCCACGGAGGCAAGATCCGCTCGTACACCATCGGCGACAAGCGTGCCCTGGTCTTCCTCGGCCGTACGCACTACTACGAGGGCCGCGGAGTGGCCGCCGTGGCCCACGGCGTCCGCACGGCCGTCGCCGCCGGCAGCAAGACGATCATCCTCACCAACGGCTGCGGCGGCCTGCGCGAGGGCATGCGCCCCGGCCAGCCGGTCCTGATCAGCGACCACATCAACCTGACGGCCGCCTCCCCCATCATCGGCGCCAACTTCGTCGACCTCACCGACCTGTACTCCCCGCGCCTGCGCGCCCTGTGCAAGGAGGTCGACCCCACTCTGGAGGAGGGCGTCTACGCCCAGTTCCCCGGCCCGCACTACGAGACGCCGGCCGAGGTCCGCATGTCCCGGGTCATAGGCGCGGACCTGGTGGGCATGTCGACGGTCCTGGAGGCGATCGCCGCGCGTGAGGCGGGCGCCGAGGTCCTGGGCATCTCCCTGGTGACCAACCTCGCCGCCGGCATGACGGGCGAGCCGCTGAACCACGAGGAGGTCCTCCAGGCGGGCCGCGACAGCGCGACGCGGATGGGGTCGCTGCTGGCGCAGGTGCTGGGGCGGTTGTAGGCCGGGGGTAGGTCCAGGCACCCTGCGTGTCCGGTCACCCGGCGTGGGTGCCGACCGGGGGTGGGTCGCGCAGCCCGGCGTTACGGGGCCCGCAGCTGGGCGGGACCGGCTGCCGCAGCTGAGCGGACCCGCAGTCGCGTACGGCGGCAAGGGGACGTGTCGGGGGGGTGTCCGCCCGCAGCGGTTGGCGCGTCAACACGGGCACGCTGGTAAGTGACCGATTCCGCGCCGTTCCGAGGACGGACACCCCCCGACACGGCCCCGACCCCCACCGAACCCGCAGGCGCTACCCGCACCCCCACCGAACCCGCACAGGCCGCCGCAGGCATCCCGCCCAAGCGCCGGAGGCACACGCACAGGCCGCCGCAGGCACCCCCGGCCCAACCGCCGGAGGCAACCGCACCCGCACGAACCGAAACGAGAGGCTGACCGACCGTGCACGACGATCTCATCGCCCGGGCCAAGGCATGGCTGACCGAGGACCCCGACGCGGAAACCCGCGACGAACTCGCCAAGCTCATCGAAGCCCAGGACGTCAAAGAGCTCACCGCACGCTTCAGCGGCACCCTCCAGTTCGGCACCGCAGGCCTCCGCGGCGAACTGGGAGCCGGCCCGATGCGCATGAACCGCTCCGTGGTCATCCGAGCCGCCGCCGGCCTCGCCGCGTACCTCAAGAAGAACGGCCACACCGACGGCCTCGTCGTCATCGGCTACGACGCCCGCCACAAGTCCGCCGACTTCGCCCAGGACACCGCCGCCGTCATGACCGGCGCCGGACTCCGCGCGGCCCTCCTCCCCCGCCCCCTCCCCACCCCGGTCCTCGCCTTCGCCATCAGGCACCTCGGCGCGGTGGCCGGCGTAGAGGTCACCGCCAGCCACAACCCACCCCGCGACAACGGCTACAAGGTCTACCTCGGCGACGGCTCCCAGATCGTCCCCCCGGCGGACGCCGAGATCGCGGCGGAGATCGACGCCGTCCCCAGCCTCACCACCGTCCCCCGCCCCACCACCGGCTGGGAAACCCTCGACGACACCGTCCTCGACGCCTACCTCGCCCGCACGGACGCGGTCCTCGCCCCCGACTCCCCCCGCACCGCCCGCACGGCCTACACAGCGATGCACGGCGTGGGCAAGGACACCCTCCTGGCCGCCTTCGCCCGCGCCGGCTTCCCCGCCCCCGCCCTCGTCACCGAACAGGCCGAGCCCGACCCGGACTTCCCCACCGTCGCCTTCCCCAACCCGGAAGAGCCCGGCGCGATGGACCTCGCCTTCGCCAAGGCCCGCGAGACGAACCCCGACCTGATCATCGCCAACGACCCGGACGCGGACCGCCTCGCCGTAGCGGTCAAGGACGCCACCGCCACCGCCACGGCCACGGCCACGGCCACCGCCACCGCCACCGCCACCGCCACCGCCACCGCCACCGCCACCGATTGGCGCATGCTCCGAGGCGACGAGGTAGGCGCCCTCCTGGCCACCCACCTGATCCACCGCGGAGCGCACGGCACCTTCGCCGAGTCCATCGTCTCCTCCTCCCTCCTCGGCCGGATCGCCGAAAAGGCGAACCTCCCCTATGAAGAGACCCTCACCGGCTTCAAGTGGATCGCCCGCGTGGAAGGCCTCCGCTACGGCTACGAGGAAGCCCTCGGCTACTGCGTCGACCCGGACGGCGTACGGGACAAGGACGGCATCACGGCCGCGCTCCTGATCACGGAACTGGCCTCCGTCCTCAAGTCACAGAACCGCACCCTCCTGGACCTCCTGGACGACATCGCGGTGGAACACGGCCTGCACGCCACCGACCAGCTCTCGGTCCGGGTGGAGGACCTCTCCCTCATCGCGAACGCGATGCGACGCCTGCGCGAGCAGCCCCCCACCCACCTCGCGGGTCTCCCCATCACCCGCACCGAGGACCTCACGCAAGGCACGGACAGGCTCCCGCCCACGGACGGTCTCCGCTACACCCTCGACGGCGCCCGCGTCATCGTCCGCCCCAGCGGCACGGAACCCAAGCTGAAGTGCTACCTGGAAGTGGTCGTCCCCGTCGCCACACACGCCGACCTCCCCACGGCCCGCGCAAAGGCGACGACCCTGCTGGCGACGATCAAGCGAGACCTGTCGACAGCGGCCGGCATCTGAGGCCCTCGACACTCGAGCCGCACGCATCGGGGTGGCCGCGGCGTCCACTTCCCCGCGCCACCCCACCCAACTCACCCCACCACCACACTCACCCCACCACCACCAAAATCGCCAACAACACCGCCCCAGCCACCGCAGGCCCCACAACCTCGTAAGCCCACCGCACGCTCACCTCACCCTGGGCCGCCTCCGCCTTCCCGCGCGCCTCCAGCAGCCCCCGCAGCTCGTCCATGATCTTGTCGGCCTCGGCCCGCACAGGCCCGTCCGGCACCGGCGTCCGCCCCGAGAAGGCACCGCCTCCCATCCCACCGAACATGCCGCCCCGCATGCCCCCGGACGCGCCGCCACGACCGTCGTCCCCCGCGCCCCTCCGGGCCTCCCGCCGAGCCGCCCGCTTGCGCGCCCGCAGCGAGACGGGAATGGCCCACAGCTGGTACTTCTTGCCGGACTTGGCCACCACCTCGTTCGAATACCCGGAGCGCAACGACTCGACCTCGCCCCAGGGCAGCACAATGACCCGGAACGGATTACGAATCCGCAACCGGTCGTCCCCTGCGAACACGGCGGGTCGCAGAGTGAACGCCGCGATCAACGGCACCACGAAAATCAGCGCGGCAAGAGCCAGCCAAGGCGTCCGCCCGTCCCCGGCGACGATCGCGTCGATACCGAGCCACGCGGCGATGCCGAGCAGCAGGACACCACCGGCGATACCCGAGGGCGACCGATAGACCCGGTCCCTGGACGGCGGTACCGGGGGCTGCGGCGACGGTGACTGATGATCCGGGGTCGTCATGGCCCCGATTCTGCCTCAGCCCGCCGCGCTGGATCCGATCGCCCATGCGTGCACCGCACGCCGTGCCGCAGGTGGGACACCTCCCCGGCCTTTCACAGAGCCGCACTCCCGGGGTGTACAGCCGCTACGCGCGTAGATATGCTCGTCTGGTGACCATGCCCACCCATGCACCTGCCTCGCACGCACTCACCGAAGTGACCGCGTCCGACAGCACGCTGCGCCGCTTCCTCCACGGGTTGCCCGGCGTCGACGCGGTCGGCCTGGAGGCGCGCGCCGCCTCGCTCGGCACCCGTTCCATCAAGACGACCGCCAAGGCGTACGCCATCGACCTCGCCATCTCGATGGTCGACCTGACGACGCTGGAAGGCGCGGACACCCCGGGCAAGGTCCGGGCGCTCGGCGCCAAGGCGGTCCGCCCCGACCCGACCGACCGCACGACGCCGGCGACGGCCGCGGTCTGCGTCTACCCCGACATGGTGGCCGTCGCCAAGGAGGCCGTCGCCGGCTCGGACGTGAAGGTCGCCTCGGTCGCCACCGCGTTCCCGGCGGGCCGCGCCGCGCTCGCGGTGAAGCTGGCCGACGTGCGCGACGCCGTGGCCGCGGGCGCGGACGAGGTCGACATGGTCATCGACCGGGGGGCGTTCCTCGCGGGCAACTACATGAAGGTGTACGACGAGATCGTCGCCGTGAAGGAGACCTGCGGGACCTCCGCCCGCCTGAAGGTCATCTTCGAGACGGGCGAGCTGTCGACGTACGACAACATCCGCCGCGCCAGCTGGCTCGGCATGCTCGCCGGGGCGGACTTCATCAAGACGTCCACCGGCAAGGTCGCCGTCAACGCCACCCCCGCGAACACCCTCCTGATGCTGGAGGCCGTACGCGACTTCCGCGCCCAGACCGGGGTACAGGTCGGCGTGAAGCCGGCCGGCGGCATCCGCACCAGCAAGGACGCGATCAAGTTCCTGGTCCTGGTCAACGAGACCGCCGGCGAGGACTGGCTGGACAACCACTGGTTCCGCTTCGGCGCCTCCTCGCTCCTGAACGACCTGCTGATGCAGCGTCAGAAGCTGGCCACCGGCCGCTACTCCGGCCCCGACTACGTTACGGTGGACTGACTCATGGCATTCGAGTACGCTCCCGCGCCCGAATCGCGCGCGATCGTCGACATCGCCCCGTCGTACGGCCTTTTCATCGACGGGGAGTTCGTCGAAAGCTCGGGTGGGGATCTCAACAAGACAGTCTCTCCGGCCACCGAAGAAGTGCTCTCGGAGTACAGCCAGGCCAACGCGGAGGATGTCGACCGCGCGGTCAAGGCCGCCCGCAAGGCCTTCGAGAAGTGGTCGGCGCTCCCCGGCTCCGAACGCGCCAAGTACCTCTTCCGCATCGCCCGGATCATCCAGGAACGCAGCCGCGAACTGGCCGTCCTGGAAACCCTCGACAACGGCAAGCCCATCAAGGAAACGAGGGACGCCGACCTCCCCCTGGTCGCCGCGCACTTCTTCTACTACGCGGGCTGGGCCGACAAGCTCGATCACGCCGGGTTCGGCGCGAACCCCAGGCCCCTCGGTGTCGCAGGCCAGGTCATCCCCTGGAACTTCCCCCTCCTGATGCTGGCGTGGAAGATCGCCCCGGCCCTGGCGACCGGCAACACGGTCGTCCTGAAACCGGCGGAGACCACACCCCTGTCGGCGTTGTTCTTCGCGGACATCTGCCGCCAGGCGGGCCTGCCGAAGGGCGTCGTGAACATCGTGACGGGTGACGGCAGTACGGGTGCCGCGCTCGTCGCGCACCCCGACGTCGACAAGGTCGCCTTCACCGGCTCCACGGCCGTGGGCAAGGAGATCGCCCGCACGGTCGCCGGCAGCCGCAAGAAGCTCACCCTCGAGCTCGGCGGCAAGGGCGCCAACATCGTCTTCGACGACGCCCCGATCGACCAGGCCGTCGAGGGCATCGTGAACGGCATCTTCTTCAACCAGGGCCAGGTCTGCTGCGCGGGCTCCCGCCTGCTGGTCCAGGAGTCGATCCAGGACGAGCTCCTGGACTCCCTCAAGCGCCGCCTGTCCACCCTCCGCCTCGGCGACCCGCTGGACAAGAACACGGACATCGGCGCGATCAACTCCGCCGAGCAGCTGGCCCGGATCACCGCCCTCACCGAGCAGGGCGAGGCGGAGGGTGCCGAGCGCTGGTCCCCGGCCTGCGAACTGCCCTCCTCCGGCTACTGGTTCGCCCCGACGCTGTTCACGAACGTCACCCAGGCGCACACCATCGCCCGTGACGAGATCTTCGGCCCGGTGCTGTCCGTCCTCACCTTCCGCACCCCGGACGAGGCGGTCGCCAAGGCCAACAACACCCCGTACGGCCTGTCGGCGGGCATCTGGACGGAGAAGGGCTCCCGCATCCTGGCGGTGGCGAACAAGCTCCGCGCGGGCGTGATCTGGTCCAACACGTTCAACAAGTTCGACCCGACCTCGCCGTTCGGCGGTTACAAGGAGTCGGGCTTCGGCCGCGAGGGCGGCCGCCACGGCCTGGAGGCGTACCTCGATGTCTGATGCACGACTGTCCGTCTTCAAGACCTACAAGCTGTACGTCGGCGGGAAGTTCCCGCGTTCCGAGAGCGGTCGGGTGTACGAGGTGACGGACTCGAAGGGCAAGTGGCTGGCCAACGCACCGCTCTCCTCCCGCAAGGACGCCCGGGACGCCGTGGTCGCGGCCCGCAAGGCATTCGGGGCATGGTCCGGGGCGACGGCGTACAACCGCGGCCAGATCCTGTACCGCGTCGCGGAGATGCTGGAGGGCCGCCGCGACCAGTTCACGCGCGAAGTGGCCGACGCCGAAGGCCTCTCCAAGTCCAAGTCGGCCGCGGTGGTCGAGGCCACGATCGACCGCTGGGTCTGGTACGCCGGCTGGACCGACAAGATCGCCCAGGTGGTCGGCGGCGGCAACCCGGTGGCGGGCCCGTTCTTCAACCTCTCCACTCCGGAGCCGACGGGCGTGGTGGCGATCGTCGCGCCCCAGGAGTCGTCCTTCCTGGGCCTGGTCTCGGTCGTCGCCCCGGTGATCGCGACGGGCAACACGGCGGTCGTGGTGGCCTCCGAGAAGTCCCCGCTCCCGGCCCTCTCCCTCGGCGAGGTACTGGCCACCTCGGACCTCCCCGGCGGCGTGGTCAACGTCCTCTCCGGCCGTACGGCGGAGATCGCGACGCCCCTCGCGTCCCACCAGGACGTCAACGCGATCGACCTGGCCGGCGCCGACGACGTACTGGCGAAGGAGCTGGAGATCGCGGCGGCGGACAACCTCAAGCGGGTTCTCCGTCCACAGCCTGTGGATTACGCGCAGACGCCGGGCATCGACCGCATGACGGCGTTCCTGGAGACGAAGACGGTCTGGCACCCGACGGGTTCACTGGGCGCGTCCGGCTCGTCGTACTGAGCCCTTCATGAAACAGAGGGCCGCGCTCCTCTCCGTCCGGAGGAGCGCGGCCCTCTTGCTCCGTCATCCACCTCACCGGCCCACCGCAGTCCGCGTCGCACCTCCGTGCCGTGTCACTCGCGGTCGGCAGTCGACCTTTACCGTCCCCCTGACGAATGCCTCATCCGTCGCCTTCCCTGACCACACATACGCCTCACCCGGTCTGAGGGCCGCCAGCTTCTCGGGATTGAGCCCGGACAGTGCTGCATTGACCTTCTGCAAGTGCTTCAGCCACGCCGGTGACGTAAACCTGTGCAGCACCATGTGGGTGCAGAGCTCGATGAGCTCAGACGGCACCGACGGTGGATCCTGACTGGCCACAAGCACCGACATGCCCTTGTGCCGCATCTCACGCACGCTGGACACGAGTCCTGTCACCAAGTCGCCACTGTCCGCATACTTGTGCGCCTCGTCGAAGACGACCAGCTTGTTGAAGGGGCGGCCGTCATCGGTCACCTCCGAGAACAGGTGCATCAGAACGACGAAGAGACTGAGGGCGTCGGTCTTCTCGATGTCGTCGGAGCGCAGGTCCACGACGATCAGACGGCCCGGCCGCACAAGGTCCTTGATGCGCGCCGAGTCGTCGATGAAGTCACCTGCCAGGTCGAGCCGTTCCCTGGCCTTTCTCTTCAGGTGATCGTCAAGTGTCGACTCATCAACCCCGCGACGGACCGCCTCGAGGGTCAGGTCGGCCCTGTTCGCCTTGATGATCCGGCCAATCTGCCGGATGTAGCCGGACTGGTTGCCGACGGCTCCCATGAGGAACTTCCAATGGGCGATCTTCAGTTCGGCGGCGGCGAAGGCCAGGGGGCGCACGAGGACACCCGGGTAGCGGGCCTGGCGCTCCTCCACATACTCCTCGGGAACCAGCAATACGACGTCGGAGAGAGCTGCAGGCCGCGCACCGTACCGGCGGTGCAAAGCCTCCCGCTGCCCCTCATCGTCGTTGGCGTGAATCATGCTCAGGAATTCAGGCTCGTACTCCGAGGTCTCGCTGTAGTGGAAGACGACGCTGGCCAGGGGGCTCGCCAGACGGTTGACCCCTGACACCGGCAGGCTCGCCATTTCCAGAACCGAGCCCAAGGTGTAGCTCTTGCCGCCGCCCTGCACACCGAACAGGCTGATCGCATGGGTCTCGTTGAGATCCAGACCAACGGTGCGGCCCGCGCTCATGCCGAGGAGACCGAATTGCGGGGACGGCCGCGAGACGCCGAGGACAATGTCCGGGCCCTTGGTCTCCGAGGCATCGGATGCATCAGCCGATGAGCCATCGGGCGCCCCACCGCCCTGGCCCGGTTCTCCGGCGACGGCCCCCGGGGCATCCGGGGTTTCCTCCGGCTCAACCTCAGTGTTCCCTGGTACGGCCTCGGTGCCCTCTGTCGCTGCCAGGGCATCGGCTCCCGAAGCGCCGACGGCCTCCCGGAACTCCGACGCGGCATCGTCGGGATCGTCGGGCAAGGGGGCGGGTTCCTCGGGGATCTCCCGAGTACGTGCACGCGGGCGTAGCTGAACAGTGGCCGTGACTGGGACAGCATCCCCGTCCTGTGCGCTGAGGTCCTCCAAGCCCGGCAGGACCGGCTCGTGCGCCGCGGAGTCCTGTTCGGAGTTTTCCGGGGTCGATCGGTATTCCGTCTCGATGTCGTCGAGCAGCCGCACGGCGTGGTCGCGGCCGATCCGGTGGAACGACACCCCTTCGTCGTGATCGGTGTCGAAGCCGTCCTTGGAGAGGTCGAACACGAGGCCGGTACGCGTGAATTTGAGGCGGTAGCCGTGATCGAGGCGGTCCAGCAGCCACCGTGCCTCGGCCATCGCACGCTCGCCGAAGAGACCGTAACGGCCCGCGCGAGAGAGGTACTTCTCCAGCAGCGTGCGCAGCGCCACGTTCTGCAGCGGGCGGTCGGTGCGTCCTCGCACCGGATCGAACCGTTCGGCGATGATCCGCTCGGTGTTCTCGGTCTGGCGGATGATGTGCTGGCGCTTGCCCTGGTAGGCGCCGAGACCACCGCCAGTATGGCACTTGACCTCCAGGAGACGACACACGATGGTGCGTCGCTCGGCGTCGAGGTCGAACAAGGCGAGGTCGGTGCGCTGGAGCCGTACGTCTGTGTCCCCGGCCGCCGCCCGGCCGCGTTCCTCCTCGTAGAGCTCGGGGTGGGCGTCGAGGGGGACGAGGATCTGATCGCGCAGCGCGTCCCGCGCACCGAGGTACCGGCGTGCGAGGGCCAGGCCGAGGACCTCGGTGCGCTGGTTCTCACCGAGCGCGGCGAGCTTGAACACAAGGCTGCCGGACAGCTCCCGCAGCTGGTCGAAGAAGGTACGGATGTGCCGTTCGGGGATGTCGAGCGACCTGTCGGCCAGCACCGGGCCGAGCAGGGCGCGCATCTCGTCCAGCGACCGGGAGGAGACGACGATCTGGTGGCCGAGCCCGCTGTGTGACGTTGTGGTGTGGTCGATGACGTACTCAGTGCGCCCGCGCCGACCGTGGTCGAAGTACTCCGCGCCGAGGGTGCGGTCCACGGTCACGACCCAGTCGCTGATCCGGTGCACGTCGTGCAGGAGGGCCCGGTCGTCCGGGTCGAGCCGGACCGTTATCTGCGGCAGCATGCCGGGCCGGTGCTCGCCCGCACTGGCCGCGACCAGGGCGGCGGACAGCGTCCGGGGCAGGGCCGCGAGCAGGTCACCGGTCGTCTCGGCGCCCGGCACGGGGGCGGTGACGCCGTGCCGGGGACGGCGGGTCCACTCGACGTTGTCGTCGTCCTCCTGATAGTCGCCGCTCATCTCCTGGACGAGCCCGTGCACGGCGACCCGTCCGGTGCCGTCGCGGCCGGGAGCGATGTCGTGGCTCTCGCCACCGAAGGGGTTGAACAGGAAGGTGAGGTGGGCAGGGAAGTCGTCGGCGGCCGTCAGGAGTTCCGTGGCGCCGCGCACCACCACCGACAGTTTGGGCCGCAGTGGGTCCCCGGGGGTGGCGAAGGCCTCCGCAGCGGCGGAACGCGGGCCGCTCGCCGGAGCCATCAGGTCGGTCAGCGCGGACCCCGTCCACGGGTCGTCGGGCGCGGTGGCGAACAGCCGCACCGTGTAGTGCAGGTGGGACAGGTGTCGGCGCTCCTGAAGGGCGACCAGCATGTCTGCGACGAGTTCCCCGTGGCCGGCGCCGAGTGTGTTGATCACCAGGCTGTCGGCGTAGGGGTGCAGGCGGATGTACTTCTCCACCCGGTCGGCGAGTTCCGCGCCGGTCACCCCACCCGCCGCTGCCGCCACGTCGACGCCGAGCGCGCCCGCGACCCGGGCCAGGACCTCTCGGGGGTCGTCGGCCTCACTGGGCAGACAGACCTGCCAGTAGTCCGTCAACGGGCTGCTGGCGAAGGCGAGTTCCCCCGAGTCCAGCGGTACGGCGAGGGGGTAGCCCAAGGGGGCCAGCTGCCGTTCCAGGCTGTCCAGCCGCGCCTTGACCTCCCCTTCCCGGGCGTCGCGGAGCTGTTCGAGCCACTGGTCGGCGAGGGCGGCCTGTCCGCTCCACCACAACACGCGCAGCGGGTGGGTGGGGGCGACCAGGACGACGGTGCGTCGGCTGCCGTCCGTGTCGTGCAGTCGGACCGTGACGGTGTCGGTGCGCAGCAGGCTGTGCAGCCGCGCCCGCCGCTGATCGGCGTGCGCGGCGTTGGGCCGGTCCAAAGCTCGCAGGCAGGCGGAGACGGCGATGAGGTATGCCTCCGCGTATGCCTCGACGTCGGCCCGCAGCACGCGCGGGTCCGCGCCCTCCACGACCAGGACGTCCGACGCGCCGTCCGTGGCCTGTGACAGGGCGAGTCGTCCGAAGAGTTCTGCTCGCGCGCGGAAGTAACCGGTGAACGATCCCTCGCCCGGCCCCTCGGTGGAGCCGTCCAAGGGGTCGTACGACGGTTCGGTGGGCGAGGGGGCGGTGGTGGACCCGGTGTCGCCCTCGGCCTGCGGACCCCCGTCCCCCGTTACGGAGAGCCGGGCGGCTCCGGCCGCGTCCACATCGATTTGGGGTCCGTGAAGGATGTGCGGGGCCCGCAGGACGTGCTGCTCGGCCTCGGCCAAGAGCCGCGGCAAGTCGATGGTGACTACTCCGGCGGGGCCGAAGGATGCGCGCAGTGAGCGTGTCTTCAGACTGGTGCCGCGCGGGCCCCAGCCAGTCTCGCGGCACTGCACCCGCGCCGGGTCGCGGCCTTCGGCGAGCGCAGTGAAGCGCAGCCGGTTGATCGCCTGGGCGAGGCCGGGCGCATGGTGGCCCCGGGGGGTGGGCGGCTCGTCGAACTCGCCCTCGGGGACGACGTAGAAGCGGTCGCTCTCGTACGGGCGGCGGCCGACGGCCTGCTCACTGCCGGCGACGTGCATGGGGTCGTCGTTCCCGTCGAGCGGGGTGACACGGACGAAGTGCCAGCCCTCCGCCCAGTCCGGCGCACGGCGCCCCTTGCGGAGTTTGATGCTTGTCTTGTACTGCGGCTTGATGCGTGCGCCGGCCGGGACGGTCACGGTCAGCCCGGTCGGGCTGGTCAGCGGGACGACCGCGTCTCCGCCGTCCGCGTCTCCTGGCTCGTCGCCGGTTTCCGCGCAGATCTCGACCTTGAAGCGTTTCAGGCCGGTGATGCCCCGCTGGTCCCGGTCCACGGAGAAGGTGACCGGGAGGGAGGGAAGTCCGCCGGGCAGGAGGTAGGGCTGGCCGAAGAGCCGGTCAAGGGCGGGGTGATTGCGCTGGTCCTCCGCGTTCTCCCCGGCCTTGGGCAGTGCGGTCAGGTCGTCGACCTCGATGCGTACGGTCTGGTCGGACGGGTCGTTCTCCTGCGGCCAGTGGTGGAAAGCCAACGGCCAGTTGTCCGGGTCGACGGCGATGGCCCGGCACCAGTGCCGGGGGTCCGACAGGCCTGTGGCCGCGGCGAAGTCGACGAGGCGGCGCAGAAAGCGCTGGTGTTCGTCGGAATTGCGGGGCAGGCCGAGGGCGAGGACGCGTTGCCGGTCGGTGGCGGGGCCGTCGGTGAGGCGCTCGACGGTACGCCGGTTGCGCTGGATCTTGGTGACGAGGAGGGAGGGGTCGGTGAAGAGCTGGAAGTCCGGGATGAGGCCGAGCAGATGGACGGCGGCTCCGGCGGCCTGCGGGTCGTGCTGATTCTCCCGCAGGGTGAGCAGATATCGGGCCGCATCCCGGTCCGAGGCTTCGGAGGTCTCGGCGAGCAACCGCTCGACGCTCGCGCGCAGCGGTTCGGGCACGTCCTTGAGGAGGTTGCGCCGGAGCCGGGTGTGCACCTCCCGGAGGGAGACTTCCTCGAAGGTCGCGACCGAGAAGGAGTCCTCCGCGCTGGCCTTGGTCCCGGGCGGTACGAACACCAGCAGCGGAGGCCTGAGGTTGCCTTGCTCGTCGGGGTTGCGCAGTTCGACGAGTTTCGTGCTGCTGACGGACATGCCGTCGCCGCGCGCGTCGGCGGGCCCGGCCGTGAGGACGTACACCTGGGCGTCGGGAACGGCCTGGCGCAGGCCGCCGGTCAGGCGTGCGGCGAGGTCGGCGTCGAGTCCGCCGACCCGCATGCAGTGGCCGGCCTCGCGCGTGCGCAGCAGGTCGGCGAGGCCCGGCAGCGCGACGTGTTCGAGCGCGCGTCGCCAATCGGTCTCGGTGATCTCCACCAATCCGCCTGTCATGGTCCTGTCTCCCCCGTCTCCCTCTTGCCTGTCCTGTTCACCGTCCGCCTGGTCCCTCTCACCGTCCGCCGGTGGTCACCGTGCCGTCCTCGGTGATGGAGAACCTCGGGGTGATCACCTGGGTGAGATAAGCGTCGGAGAGGTCGTCGTAGAAGCCGATCTCCCGCATCCGCGTGGTGAACGCCTCGGTGTTGGCCCTGAGCGCGGCCTCCTCCTCCAGGCCCGCGGGGCCGAATCCGTCCGCCATGGGCAGTCGGTCCACGTACAGCCCGTACCGGTCGCGCAGCAGGGCGAGGAACTCGTCGAGCCGGAGTGAGACAGTGTGGTGGGTGTACGGGGAGGAGCCGCCGCGGGAGTTTCGGCGCAGCAGCGCCACCTGGACCAGCACCTCCAACAGCGCGCTGTCGAGGACGAAGCGGCGTCGGCCGCCGTGGGGCTGCGCTATGGCCGCACCGGAGCGGTTCTTGAGCAGGAAGGCATCGATGGTGTCGACGACGTACTTGTGGTGGTAACGGCCCCGGTAGGCCATGAGGAGTTCGAGGTATTTTTCGAAGGGTGCGAGTCCCATGGACTCGTCGAGCAGCGGCCTGACCTCCTCGGGCTGTTCCTCGACCGACGTGTCGTCGAGGATCGCGGTCAGCCGGGCGCCGAAGAACTCGTCGCGCTGTCTGCGGTAGTCGTCCGTGCCGAAGCGGAGCAGCTCTGACACCGTGAAGTGGCCTCGCTGCGGGCGGCTCTCCTTTCCCTGGCCGACGAGGTGCTCGGCGAAGTCGTCCAGCTTGCGGATGGTGTACGCGGCCCGCAGGAAGTCCGGGATGCGGCGCAGCCAGTACTCGGCGCTGTGTTCGGCGAGTACTGCGGTGGGGGTGCCGGGCACACCGGCCACGTCGACGAGCAGCCCGACGCGGAAGGGGCATCCGGCGAGCGGGTCGGGCGCCGCGCCGGCGGCCGGGCAGCGGTCGGTACCACAGGCGGGATCGGCCGCCGACCGGGCCGCAGCGACGGGCAACAGCTTCATCGTCTTGAGCTGGCCGAGGGCCAGGTGGAAGGCGAAGAGGATCTTCAAGTACTCGACCATGGTGACGCGGGGCAGCAGGTCCTTCAGGGACATCAGCCGGATCACGTCGTCGGCCAGGAGATCCGCCTGCCCGACGCACAGCGGAGGTGCGGAGTACCAGCCCTTGGCCTGGTGCGGGCTGTCTCCCCTGACCTGGCTGTTGAGGTGCAGAACGGCCTGAGTCTCGACGTCGACCGGTGTCTTCCGGTCGGGTTCGGCGGCGGTACCAAGCCCGGTGAAGAAGAACTCGCGCAGCTGGTCGAGGGCGAGTCTGCCGTACGGGCCGCGGGCATGCCGGAGCATCTCGTACAGCTGGGCGTCGGCGCCGTAGGCCCGGGAGTGGTAGGTGTCGCGGAACTTGTAGGTGAGTCCGTGCAGCGGACGCAGTCCCGCGACGGCCTGGGTGGGTCTGCCGCGGTTGACCATGTCCAGCAGTTGGGTCTCCACCCAGCGCCGGGCCATGTCGGGGTGGTCCGCGAAGCCCTGGAAGCGGTCCGCGTTGGCGGGGTCGGTGAACTCTCCCGCGAACTCCTTGGCGGACAGGCCGTTGCGTCGCACCAGGCGGCTGGCGAGGCCCTTGTGGTTGAGCCGCATGAGGAATCCGGTGAGGACCCGGTCCATCTGCACCCGCTTGAAGTCCAAGTAGGAGACACCGAAGTGCTTGAGTTCGGTGTCTCGGCGACGCAGCGCCATCAGCGTGCTCCTTCCGGGGCCGGATGCGAAGGTGTGCCGGGCTGGGTGTCCGACTGGGCGGCGGGTGCTAGGCGCAGCGAGCCGTCCGGGAGGCGGCGCAGCCGGTAGGGCGGCGAGCCGGGGGCGTTGAGGAGGACCTCCTGGTAGGAGGTCGCGGTCAGGGCGTTCTTGAAGACGGCAAGGGCGAGGTTCTGGCCCTGGCGGTCCTCGACGCCGGGCTGGTGGCCGCGGTGCAACCGGTCGAGCAGCTCGTAGAGGTCGAGGCGGACTGTCAGTTGGGCGCGGTGCGGGCGGCCGTCCTCGGAGTGATGGCGTACGACGAGTTGACGGGGGCCGGTCTCGACGTAAGGGGAGGCGGGCGGGCCGTCGACCCCGATGGTGAAGTGCTTGGCGGGGAACAGCCGGTGGCTGCGTACGGTCCCGCCGGGGACGGCCCGTACCTGGAGCGCCAAGTCGCGGCCGTCGGTCTGACCGAATCCGCGCGGCATGCCCTCGCCACGGCTGACGGCCTCGATGAGACGGGCCAGCTCCTCGGGGCCGGGCTGTCCGCCGGAGAGCAGGTTCAGGAAGCGGTCGGCCGCTTGGTAGGGCAGGAGGGTGCGCCAGCGGGCGTCGTCGAGGCTTTCGAAGTAGAAGCGGCGCCGGGCCGCGGCGAGATAGGCCCTGTGCGCGGAGATCTGGGCGCGGTCGGCCTGGTGGGTGCGGGGCAGGGCGTGGAAGGCGTCCGTGAGGAGGCGCTCGTCGAGGTCGCCGCGCTGGTCGAAGGAGACGAGGGTGTGTCCGGCGGCCGGGCCGGTGTAGTCGAGCCGCCGGTCCAGCTGGGGGTCGGGGACGGCGGCGACGTCCAGGTCCCGCAACTGGGTGAGAAGACGGTCGCGTTCGTCCGGTCGCGGTGTGCCGCTCTCGGGTGTACGGCCGGAGCGGGCGCCGGTACGCGCCGCCGAAGCGGACGCGCCGGAGCCGGCCCCCGTGCCCGCGTCCGGGTGGCCGCCGGTGTGGATGCCGGTCCAGCTGGTGAAGTACAGGCTGTCGAGGATCTCCTGGGCCGCCTCGGGTTCCTCGCGCGCGTACAGGGCGTGGATCTGGGCGCAGTCGCGGCCGGAGGTGAGGGTGTAGGCGAGGGCCGAGCGCAGGTCGC
The DNA here is from genome assembly GCF_030551255.1 of Streptomyces sp. NL15-2K. Lineage (GTDB taxonomy): Bacteria > Actinomycetota > Actinomycetes > Streptomycetales > Streptomycetaceae > Streptomyces. Next base: position 7,259,864 of record NZ_CP130630.1, on the reverse strand, counting down.
GCAGCGTGATGTGGAGGCGTCCGCGCAGGTGGGCCATGCGGTACAGGGTGGCGAGCCGTTCGGTGACCTGGGCACCCGCGGTGGGGTGGGAGAAGGTACGGGCGTTGTGCGGGGCGTAGCAGCGCGGGGCGAGCGGGCAGGAGCCGCAGGCCTGCCAGTGCCGTTCGTCGGTGAGCACGCCAATCATTCGATGCATGATCGATCCGGTGCCGTCGGGGTCGGCGAGAACGTCGCGGGCGTTGAGGTTGACCACGGCGACGCCGTGGTCGGTACGGCCGGTGGTCAGTCCTTCCCGGACGGTGTCCGCGAGCAGCGGGTAGCGCTCCTGGTGCCGGGTGACGAAGTCGACGAGACGGCCCTCGTTGACGGCGACGAGCCGAGTCTGGTCGTCGGGCCAGGCGTCCGCGGTGGCGCCCCGGTAGGGGCCGAGGAAGGTGTCGAGAACGGTGTCGTTGTCGTGCTCGCCCTCGTCCTGGCTGCCGTCGTGGTTGGTGTGGAAGGAGCGGCCGTCGAGGGTGAAGTCGTCGCCGTTGGCGCGCGCCTCACCGAACCGGGCTCCGCGCCTGCGGGCCTCGTCGGCGAGGTGCTGGAGGAAGGCGGTCTTGCCGTCCCCGGCGTTCCCGGTGATCAGGACAAGTCGGTGCAGGCCGGCCAGAACATCGGGGCGGAGCTGGTTGTCGAGGGCGGTGGCGACATAGAGGGGGTAGGCGGCCGGGTCGAGGCCGCGGGTGCCTGCGTTGGTTCGGTCGCTCTGACTGTAGAGGGTCTGGAGATGGCTGACGAAGGGGTTGGAACCGGCCTCGGCGGTGCCGCCGTCGGCCAGTGCGGGCCGCCGTGTCTCCTCCGGTTCCGGGGCGGGCGGCACGAGGCGCACTTCGCGGACCTTGGCGAGGGCGGCGCGGAATTCGTCGGCGTCGCGGTAGCGCTCGTGGCGGCGGGGGGCGAGGGCGCGCAGCAGGACGGACGTGAAGCCGGGGTCGAGGTCGGCGAGGCCGGGCAGCCGACGGGGGTCGAGTGGCTGTCCGCCACGCGGTGGGGTGCCGCGGCCCTGCCACGGGTAGCCGCCGGTGAGCGCCTCGTAGGCGGAGATGCCGAGCGCGAACAGGTCGAGGTCGGTGAGTTCCTCACGGCTGGGCCGGGTGAGCCCGGTGGCCTCGGGGGCGAGGTAGCGGGGTGAACCAAGGGTCGGGGTGAGGGTGGAGTCGGCGGACACGGCCGCGTTGAAGTCGAGAATGCGGGCGCCGTCGGCGGTCCACAGCAGGTTGCTGGGCTTGATGTCGCAGTGGAAGACACCGCCCGCATGCAGATGGGCAAGGCCCGCGAGGCAGTCGTCGAGGAGCTTGCGCACGTCCGCCGGGCCGAGGGGTCGCCCCTGGTCGAGGGCGCGCTTGAGGTCCTGTCCCTCGGCGTATTCCATGCGCAGATAAGGGAATTCGCCCCTGGGCAGGAACTCCGCGTCGATGAGCCGCACCAGGTTGGGGTGCGGGGCGATTCTACGCAGGATGCGGTACTCGCTCTCCAGGCGCTCCCGTACGGACTCCCGGTCCCTGGTGATGATCTTCAGGACCTCGTCGGTGTCGTCGAGGGTGTTGTAGACCTGGTAGACGACGCCGAACTGGCCGTGCCCTAGCCGGGAGCGCACCCGGAACCGCTCGGTGAGCCGGAAGCCCTCGGGCAGGTCGGTGTAGCTGTGCGGGTCGTCCCAGTCGAACGAGTCACCGGATTCCGCCCGCCCCGGCCGCCGGACCTGGGCACGGGCACGCCCCTTGTCGGCGCTGTCGAGACGGCGGATGGCCTCGCGGGCGGGCGGTCTGGCGGTCGGGTCGGCGGTCAGCAACTCACGGATGATCGCCTTGAGTTCGGGATCGATCCGGTCGGCGTCGTCGAGGCTGTCGAGCGGGGTGGCGCCCGCGCCGAGAGTCGGCTCCTCTCCGGTGTACAGCTCGTGGAAGAGCACCCCGGCCGCGTACAGGTCGGTGGCCGGGGAGAAGACGCCCGGCCGCTCATGGCACTCGGGGGCGAGATAGGCCGGCGACTGGTGCGCGTACGCCTCGATGCCCCGTGACTCGTCACGCGGGCGCGGCGGCCCGGGATGCGCGTAGTCGAAGCCGGTGAGCATGGCGGTGCCGTTGCGCCCGATGAGGACCGAGTCCGGGCTGAGGTAGCGGTGCACGACCCGGTGGGCGTGCGCGACGGCGAGACCGCCGAGCACCCCGTCGACCACCCGCCGTCGGGCGTCCGCGCCGAGCGTGGCCTGTCCCCGGGCGTCGAGCCTGACCCGCAGTGCCTCGGCGAGCACGTCCTTCAGGACGACGGCGTACCCGTCCCCTTCGTCGAGTGGGAAAGACGTCTCGCACGGCACGATGAACGGGCTGCCCGGCAGCTTGCTGAGAGCCTGGACCGGGTTACCGATGCGGGCGTATGCCGTGGACCGCGCGCCCTCGGGCAGCAGCGGGTCGACGGCATGCGCCTGGAGAATCCGGGTGCCCGACCGCGGCTGGTCGGCCAGCCGCACCCGGTACACGGAGACGCGCCGGGCGGGATCGCCGTCCTGGTCGGCCAGGTCGGCGGGGGACGCCTCGTACAGCGTCTCGACGACCTCGTAGTGACCGAAGCGGCGCGGCCCGGACGGCTGTCGGGTCTCCGCCTGGAAGACCCGGGCGATGTCCTCACGCAGCGCGGAGATGTCATCTCCGCCGGGGCGCCTGCCGTGGTCGGGCGGCCGGTGCCGCCGGAGGAAGGGCACCAGGTCGTCGAGGTGATATGTGCTCACCTCGTCGCGGCCGTCCGGGTCGTGCAGCGTGGCACCGGGATACGGCAGGATCACCAGCCCCTCGCACCACACCGACCCGAGCCGGGCGCTCGCCGCCCGGGACCGCGCCAGCAGGTCACCGGCGACCCGGGCGTGGTTGCGGATCTTGCGCGCCGGGCTGGGGAACGGCGCCCCCTGCGGATACCACCGCCCGCCGCGCACCTGCACCCGCCCATGAACGCCCTTGGTGTCGGCTAGATAGACAGCGTGATCCGCGACGATCGCCAGGTCCACCTCGAACATCGGACGCCCCGGCCCGTATGGCAGCTCGAAGTTGGCCACCACGATCCAGTCGTCCGGCGCCTGCTCCCGCAGATGGCGCAGCACCATGCGCTCGGCCTCGTTGGCCGGCTCCCCGATCGGGATGATCCGCGCCATCGCCCTGCCCCCGCTCCCCGTTCCCGCCGTGCTTGTCCCGGCGCACGCACCCGCCCGGGTATCCCCAGGGCACATGCGCCGACACCTGACTCACGGAACACTCTAGGACGCCCTACTGACAACGCGCCCCGAACCGGTCACGCAGGGTCCACGCGGCGACCACTCACAGCTCAGAGAACCTCCCCTCTGCTGCGGGCGTTGGCGTGGGCCACCCGCGCCCACATCAGGGCCTCCGCGTCTTCGCGGAAGTTCAGCGGCTTTACGTCGCCGGGCTGCGCCGTCCACTCCATCCCACCGCCCTCGGGGCGCAGCCACACGAGCCCGTCCTGGTGGTCCATGACGATCCCGCGCCTCTCCAGCCGCGTGTCGTGGGCGAGTTGACCGACCGGGAGCCGGGTGCTCTCCAGTTCGGTGCGGTCGGGGCGGGTTGTCGTACGTCGGGATGTCACGGGTGCCTCCCTGGTGGCGCTTGCTGTTCGCACCGCCAGAGTCACAGCGAGTGACATCGACCGACCAGGGTGACGGTGTTCCGAAGCGTGTTACGGAACGGCCGCCACCTGCCCTGTTTCACTGTTCGCGCCCACACTGTCACCGACCGCAATTACCTTGAATGGTGTGCCGCGTTCCCTCGGAGATACGGAACGGCACGCCCACACGGCATACGGCAAGGGAGCACCGACCATGACCCAGCCCGCCCGCGACCTCGAACCCGCCAGCTCCGCGCGTGACCTGTACGGGGTCGAGCTGCGCCGCCAACGGCAGCTGGCAGGGCTGTCGTTGGATCGGTTGTCAGACATCGTCAACTACAGCAAGACGCACTTGTACGGCGTGGAGACGGGGGAACGGCTTCCGCTGCCGCCGATCTCGGAGAAGTTGGATGTGGCTTTTGGGACGGGGGAGTTGTTCCAGGGGCTGTGGGGGGCGGTCAAGCGGGAGCACACGCCGAGGCGGTTCGATCATTGTTTGGAGTTGGAGGCCAAGGCGACACGGATTCAGGCTTTCGGCGCGAGCATCATCCCTGGGCTGCTACAGACGGAGGCGTACATGCGTGCGCTGTTCTCAGCAGGGGAGCCAGGGAAGAGCCCCAAGGAGATCGACAGCCTGGTCGCGGACCGCTTGGGCCGCCAGGAGATCCTGCGACGGGACTGCCCGCCGGACTTCTGGTGGATCATCGGGGAAGCGGCGCTACGACAGCTCGTCGGCGGCCTCGCAGTAATGCGCGGGCAACTCGCGTCGCTGCTGCCACTGGTCAACACACGTCATACGACCATCCAAGTAAGCCCGTTCGCGGCGGAAGCATGCGCTCTGATGAGCGGCACCCTCATCCTGCTGACCCTCCCGGACAACTCGACCACCATGTACCAGGAGGGCGCCGGGTACGGGGAAATCATCGACGACCGGGAAGCCGTCACGCGGCACGTGCGCGAGTACGATCTCAAGAAAGCCTGCGCCCTCTCGCCACGGGAGTCGGCAGCGCTGATCGAGACGATGTTGGAGAAATACGAGCCATGCGAGTCACCCCGGACCTGAGCACCGCCCGCTGGCGCAAGTCCTCCTACAGCGACGGCCAGGAAGGGGGCGAATGCGTCGAGGTCTCCGCCGACTTCCCCGGCACGGTCCCCGTCCGAGACAGCAAGAACCCCACCGGCCCCGTCCTGATGCTCGACGGCTCGGCCTGGCGGCCATTCGTCGACGGCGTCAAGGACAGCTCCCTGTAAGGCGGTTACCTGACTGGGAACGGTCCTGGAGTTGTTCCATGACCGTTCCGAAACAGGCGACTCAGCCCGTCACGGCCTCCTCCAGCCTCGCGAGGGCCAGGTCCTCCTTACGGTCGGCCTCGTCCCGCTTCTTGTAGGCGGAGCGGACGGTGGCGGCGATGCGGTCGCGGTCAGGCTGGGTGAGAAGGGGAATGGGCAGTTCGCGGAGCAGCTTGGTGTGGTACTCCTGCTGCTTCCCCCCGACGCTCATGGATCGCAGAACGCGGAATGCGGCGTCCGAGCGGAAGAACGCGAACAGGTAAGCCCCGGGAACGTTTGCGTCCCCACTGAGGACCCGCACGAAGTCCTGGCTAAACGCGTTGTCCAGCCACGACCCCGTGACCAGGATCGACCGACCATACACCTCGTTCTCGCCCAACGTGCCATGAGCGGCGATCAAGACAGTCTCGTCCTGTTGCAGGATGTCGTCCGGCGCCTGTTCTGCGCTGATCCAGCGCCCTTCCGGCCGAACCCAGAAGGATTGACGCTGCCCGACCAGCCGAACGCCATGGGCCCGGTCCGCCTCAACACGCTTGAACCGCTTCCCGGTTCTGAGCATGCCCCCCTCACAAACCTCCCCCAACGTCACGCACTCCCGCTCCCCCAACCGCTCCAGAATCCTCTGCGCCCTGGGCTGGAAGTTCAGCGCACGCAAACTCGTCGCTGTGACCCGGCGCGGGGCGAACCCCAGATCCCGCCCGCGCTCATGCCACCGCAGATCCAAAAGCTCCTCGATCTCGGCCGTGGAAAACAGATCTCTGGTCGCCGCCTCCAGCCTCGCCTGGAACTCCGCCCTCAACTCGGCCGCGTCCTGGACGAGTTCGTGGATCTCATTCTCCACGGCGGCCCCGAAGCGAGGCACACGAATCTCACCGACATGGTTGGGCGCGATGTGCTTGACGGCCGATCCGTAGATCCCGGACCTGACCAGCACCTCGCCGAATCGGCTCGACAGGAACGCGTACAGATAACCCGGCTTGATCTTGTCCTCGTCAGGTACGACCTTGATGACATCTTCCGAGGACCAGAAGCCGGCCATGTCCGGGCGCACATACGACCGGCGCCCTGCGTTGAACCCGGAACGCGAGATCAAGCTCGTACCCGCTTGGAGCTTCAGATAGCGCATCCCCGGCAACTCAGCGTCGCTCTTCCTCAGCCGGGGCAGCGTGCTGAAGTCAGCCACCAGCATGTCCTTGCTGCCGACGAACGGAACGCTGTGCTCGGGCGCGGTGAGGTACACGCGTGCGAACTGCGGTCCGCTGAAGATGCCCCCGTGCCTCGCCGTAAGTTCCTTCAGCGCCGTGCTCTCCACGGGCAGCCGCTCCAACATCCGCTGCGTAGCGAACGCCCCCGACAGATAAGGCTTAGCAACAAGCCGCAGCCCCTGCCTGTCGAACCACCCCCGCCGCGCCGGATTCCCCGCCTCCGCGACCTTCACGCCGACTCCCCCTTCAACCAGGGAAGTTCATGCCCATGCTTCTTCAGGAACTCGTGGTACGCGTCGATCACATTGGCCCGCACCTCAACGTCCTTCTCGGGCCGGTCCCGCAGAGCGAGCAGGTCGTTGTCCAGGATCCGCTTGCGCCGCTTGATCTTCCGGGGCACGACCACGTCCCCGACCCAGATGTCGTCGTTCTCCAAGTACTCCCGCCACTCGTACTCACCGCGCGCATCACGTACGTACAGCCGGTTGCCACGCCGGTCGTGGCCGACCTTCTCGACGACGGACATGAACACGGGGTAGTCGGTGGGGCCGTACTCCCGCTCCTCTTCCTTCTCCGCCTTGGTCTTCTTCCGCAGGAAAAGCATGGTGGTGAGGATGTTGACGCCGGCGCCGAACACGAAGGGTTCCACGGGGAGTTCGACGCTGGCCATCACCCAGCACTCGTCGAGGATGTACCGCCGTACCGCCTCGTCGTCGGGGCCCGGGTTGGAGAGGATGCCGTTGGGCAGCACGATCCCGATGCGTCCGCCGGGCCTGACCCACTCCACGCACTTCTGGACGAACAGCCGCTCGGGTGGGACGGAGGAGGCGGGCTTGCCACGCTTGAGCGAGCCGTCGCCCTTCTCCTTGTCCTTGCTCCAGTCGTAGGCGATGCTCGCGTCCTTCACCCTGCTGTACTCGTCCACCCGGAACAGGTCCAGCGTCGGCCCGGTGACGGGGATGTCGGTGCCGAAGGGGGGGTTGGTGATCAAGACGTGGACCTTGCCGATACCGATGCGGTCCTCGTGCTCCTTGGCGGGCCCGAATCCAGGCTTGTCCGTGCCCGCGTAGGGGAACCGGAGCGAGTCCACCTGGAAGGTGTTGCCCTTGGCCTTGGTCATCATCATCACGCCGAAGGAGGCGGCGCGGGTGAGGAACGGGTCGAAGTCGAGGCCGAAGACCCGTTCCCTGGCGTACTTCGCGAGCTTCGGGCGGTACGCCGTCTCCAACTCGGCCTTCTCCTGCACGGACAGGCCCCGCCCGAAGTCGGGCAGCCCGTCCCGGTGAAGCACATGCAGCAAGGTCTCGCGCAGGAAACCGCCGGTGCCGCAGCACGGGTCGAGGACGGTCTCGTCGCGCTGCGGGTCGAGCAGTTCGACCATGAAGCGGGTTGCGACGTTCGGGGTGAAGTACTGGCCACGGTCGCCGCGCAGGTTCTCGCCGACGAGTTCCTGGTAGGCGGCGCCGAGAGCGTCCAGGGAGGTGCCGTGCAGGCGGTAGGTGGAGAGTTCACCGGTGATGAAGGTGAGCGCGGCGTCGTTGAGGGTGAGCCGGTCGTACTCGGTGAACTGGTTCTCGTCCGCGTGGGCCTCCTTGACCTCCTTGAAGAGGTCCCGTACCCGGTCGGCGACGGCCTTACTGCCCTCATCACTCTCGGCGAGGGCGGCGAGTTCCGTGTGGTCGATGTAGAACCGGGGGTCACGGCCCTGCTCCCGGACCAGTTCCTCGTCGTGCAGCTTGGCGAACAGGACGTAGAGGAACTGCCAGAACGCGGCGTCCTTGGGCAGGCCCTCGTTGCCGTGGATGAAGTCGTGGCAGCGGCGGAAGGCGAACTTGAGCATCGTCTCGTCGGCGCTTTTCATGATGCCGAGCGAGGAGATGTTGCCCTTGGGATCGAAGAGGCTGGCGTCGCCGCGCGGCCAGTTGGCAAGCGGCAGGTACTCGTCCTCGAAGCGGTGCCGTTTGCGGTGGATGAAGTAGAGGTCCTTGTCATCCGTCCACATGCCGTACTCGCACTGCGGCCCGGCCGCGTGCATCAGGTCGGCGACCTCGTCGACCTGCTCCTTGGCCCGCGCGAACGTACGGATCTTGGAGACGGTACGGCTGTCGTTGCGGGGCGGCTTGATGACGACGATCCGGCGGATGTCCTCCGGCCTGGGCTCCGCGTCGGGCTCGATCGAGCCGTGCTTGAAGATCACAATGCTCGCCCGCTTGCGCGACTTGCGGCCGGTCTTGCGGTTCTCCACCTGGAGCGGGAAGTCGGCCCTCATGTCGCGCGGATCGATGCCGTACTGATGGACCAGCGCGCGGGCGATGCGCTGCCGCACCTCCTCCATCGGGGTGTGCTTGACGACCTTGTCTCCGGAGATGTAGTCGAAGATCTCGTCGTCCTGGAGCTTGCGCGGCCCCGAGGTCTCCTCCTGCGCCTTCTGCGCGCGCCCCCTGCCGGACGCCTGCGACCTCGCCTTGGCCGACTGCGCCGGCCTCCGTCCGTCCTCCCCGGGAATGTCGAAGCCCAGCTGTTCCTCACCCATCGCGCCTGCGCCCACCTTGTCCCGTATTACCGCAATTCGCCCGCCTGCTGTCATCCGGCGGCACCGCCCAAGACTAGGCCAGCGCGGAACCGGTTCCTCACCGCTCCGCGCCATGCCTTCAGGCTTCGGCGTCCCTGTCCGCGTCGGGCGCTTCCTCCACGACCTTGGTCAGTGGGCGGCCGTCCGGCGTGAACCAGTACTTCGTCCCCTGGACCTGCTGGTCGTTGCCCATCGCCTCGCGGCGGATGCGGCGGACGAGCCGGGAAGGTGAGTACGCCTGGCCGTCGGCGGCCCAGACGAGAGGGGCGCTCTTGCTGTTCCGCCAATGGGCGACTCCTCGTCGCGGGTCCTCCTGGATCCAGCGGGGCAGGTTCTTGTAGTCCGCCTCGGTGTCGGGGCGGAGCTCCAGGCGGGTCCCCTCTTCGATGAGTCTCAGCTCGACGATCACGGTGACAGCACGGGCGCTACGGCTGCCGACGGCGGACTGCGCCCGGGCACCCGCCTCGGCCGGAGGCTTCGGATCCATGGCCGTCACCAGACTCGCCAACCCGGGACCGGACTCACCCGCCGGCTCACCGGCCTCCGCCGGAATCTCCTCCACGAGCGAGTCCGCTGCCAGCAGGAGCTCATACATTCTCTCCGCGATCTCCGGCACCCGCTCCGTGGACGCGACGGCCTTGGCGAGATGGGCCCTGGATCCGTACGCGGCGTAGATGACGTCGAGCAGGAGCGGCACCGACTGCCGTACCCACGACGGCACTTGGGCCAGCCGCTCCCACCACGACGGCCCGGCGTCCTCGTCGTCGAGATCTCCTGTCTCCAAGACCCGGAACAGAACGTGGGTGAGGAGGAGATCGCAGGAATCGGCCAACTGCCGCAAGCGAGTTCTCTGGTCCGGGTCGATCTCCCGCAGCTCGGCACGCACCGCGCGGAGCAGGCCGACGCAGCGCCACACGCGGTGAGCGGTCGGCAGCGGGCCGAAGATCTCCTGGTAGTTCTTCTTCTCCCACAGCCACGCCGGATCTTGTCTGGCCGCTGCCGCGCAGACCGGGTCCGGATGTACGGCAGCGAGGGCGAACGCAGCCTCCTCCATCGTGCACCCGCGGTCGGGCTTGGGCTCGTCCTCGCCCCGCTTGCGGGAGTACGTGAGATCGAGCGACAGCTGGAAGTCCTCTTGCAGGTCGACCTGCTCCTGCTCCAGCGCCCTGAAGTCCCGGGCCTCGATCGGATTCTGCGTGTTGGCCGCGATAGTGATCGCATCGCCGAAATCCTCGGGGCAGTCCTCCAGGGAGATGATCCGGATGTGCACCCGGGCCTGGGCGACCTCGTCGGGATGGGATTCCGCCACCGCACGGATCACCTCCCCGGTCTGGGCGCCGTTGATGACGCTCGCGCCCTGCAGCCTCAGCCCCACGGGCGCCCATTTGGCGGGCGGGTCCACCCCTTTGCCGCCGAGCTTGTCGCAGACCAGGGTGATGCCGCCGTTCAGATAGAGGAAGTGCTCCGGGTGCTGGATCAGGGTGTTGCGAATCCCCGAGTTCACCTCGGTGTCCTCAAGCGCGTCACGGACGTTGCGGTCGGTGAGGAAGTCGCCGTTGTCACCGGCGTACCACTCGGCCACCGTCGCGGCGGGGACGGTGCCGTAGTAGAGGTGGAAGGGCTTCGTCTGCCTGCCCGGACTGTCCAGGTCGAAGACCAGGGTGACCTTCCGCTGGGTCTTCTCCAGGGCGAAGTGGTACATGTCGAGGAGGTTGACGATCTTGACCTCGACCAGGCTCGGATCACGCGGATGCAGGGCCCGTATCTGTTTCTCCAGCCGCTTCCGGGTGTCGTTGTGGAGCTCCTTTCCGACCTCACCGTTGACGAGCGCAAGGACGAGGGTCACGCGCGGGCGTGGCGCTTTCAGAGCGCGGGTCAGTTCGTCGACATGCGGGGCCATCTTCGGCCCGAACTGCTCGAAGTCGCGGTTGAAGAGATAGCGCAGCCCGTCCACGACGGCGGCGACGTCGGAGTTGCCGAATCCCGCAGTCCCGTTGTCCTTCCATTTCGCCTGAACGACGAAGATCTCCCGGCCCCTGACGGCGACAGCGTCGAAGCCTTCGTCCCCCCTGCCGTCGGTGATCGCTCGCGCCGCGTCCTCGGCGCTCATGCCGGCCTCGTACTGCAAGGAGAGGGCCGCGACCGCGCGGCTCAGAAACATCCGTTCCTCGTTGGGATGGTCCGCCACATCCTCCGCGATATTCATTGGGCGGTACCGTTCGGTCAGCTTCATGGCCAGCCTCCGAGCCTGGACCGGGTAAGGCACGGATCCCCCTCAGTCACCGTTGGCGATCACCGCAGGTCTTGCGGATGTCGAGCGAGGCTACCTTGCGGATCCGGCACTGTTCCGTCCGTTTCCGCGGAACATGTTCTGCAGGCCGACTTCGACTTATGGATTGCTCACAAGATGCACCATGTGCAACCATGTGCGCATGGTTGAGATCGCGATCAGCGCAGCCCGCTCCCAGCTCGGCGACCTGGTCCGTCGCGCCGCCCACGGCCGCGAGACCATCGCCCTCACCGACCACGGCCACGTCGCCGCCCTCCTCATCTCACCCCAAGTCATAGAGGATCTGGAAGACGCCTTGGCTGTGGCCGAGTACGAGCTGAAGAAGGAGCGCGGCACGCTTGGCCCGGGCATCCCTCACGAGGAAGTCGGCAGGATGCTGGGGCTGCGTAAGTGACCTACGAGATCATCTGGGAACCGCAGGCCACCAACGCGGCCGCGCGGTTCCTCAAGGACGACCCGGCTGGACTGGCCGCCGTCTATGAGGCCGTCGACACCCTGGCCACCCAACCCCGTCCGCGCGACTCCATTCCCTACGGGTCGCAGAATGTACGCCGCCTGCACGTCGGCGACTACCGGGTGCTCTACATCATCGACGATGACGTAATCCGCATCATGGTCACCCACCTCGGTCGAACCGCCTGACCCGCCACCAGGCAAACAAGAGAGAGCCGCGCCTCCCCTCCACCCAGGGAAGGCGCGACTCTCCGCCGCTGCAGCCCTCAGCCCCGCGGCAGCCGCGTCACCGGGCCGACCACCGGGATCCTGCCCACCGACGGCGCCTGCGCGACCGGTCCGGTCAGCCTCTTCGTGGAGACCGGCCTGAAGTCGCCCACTGTCGTGTCGACGCTGTTGTCGAGCGGGTCGGAGCCCGTGCCCGCGAGCGGGTTGGGCTGGAACTGCGAGACCGGGCCCGTGACGTGGCCGACCAGACCGGTGGCCGACTCGGGGGCGGCCTGCGGGTGGAGTTCGCCTCGCGAGGTGGGGCGGTCGCGGTCCGCGCCGGCGCTTGTCGTGGCGTCCGCGGAGGCCGTTGCCGCGCCTGCTCCCAGGGCCATGCCGGCCGTCGCCAGGACGACGAGCGCACGCCGGGCGGTCGGGTTGCGGAGGGACGCGTGTCGGGCCATCGCTGCCACCTTTTCATGCAGAGGGTAATCAAGTCCGCACGAACAGTAGTGGAGGTGTGACGCGCGCTTCAAAGCCGAACCGCGGGGTCGTTCGTGGCCCGGTCGATGCCTCACACTGGTGTCCCGTGAGCTCCCAACCACCCATACCGACGCGAGTCGTGCTGCTCTGCGGCCCTTCCGGCTCCGGCAAGTCCCTCCTCGCGGCCCGCTCCGGCCTTCCGGTGCTGCGGCTCGACGATTTCTACAAGGAGGGCGACGACCCGACGCTGCCGCTGGTGGCGGGGAGTTCGGACATCGACTGGGACCACCCCGACTCGTGGGACGCGGACACGACGATCACCGCGATCGTGGACCTGTGCCGCACGGGCCGGACGAAGGTTCCCGTCTACGACATCTCACTGAGCGCCCGTACCGGCGAGGAGTCGGTGGAGCTGGGGCGTACCCCCGTGTTCATCGCGGAGGGCATCTTCGCCGCCGAGATCGTCACGCGCTGCCGGGAGCTGGGTGTCCTGGCCGACGCGCTGTGCCTGAGCCGCGGCCCGGTCAGGACCTTCCGCCGCCGCTTCCTCCGCGATCTGCGGGAGGGCCGCAAGTCGGTCCCCTTCCTGCTGCGACGCGGCTGGCGCCTGATGCGCGCCGAGCGCTCCATCGTGGCCCGTCAGACGGCGCTGGGGGCGTACGCCTGCGACCGGGACGAGGCGATGGGCCGCCTGGCGTCCGCGGCCGCGGGACGCAGCGCGACGGCGCGTACGGCGGCCTGACGGTCGTACGGAGGCAGGGATGACGGACGTACGCCCGCGCAGACGCACGCACGCAAAAGCGGGACCGGACGGACCCCCCGGCCCTCCAGTCCCGCTCTCTTGGTGCTCCCCCGTGCTTCCCCCGTGACCCCGTTGGTCCCCCGTGACCCCCGTCGGTCCCCCCAGTTACCGCTCCCCCAGTTACCGCTCCCCCGTACTTGCTCCCCCCCAGACCCTCAGGCGACGAGCTCCCCGAAGGCGTCTTCCTCGTCACGGCCGAAGCTGAGGACCTCGTCCTCGCGCAGCCGGCGGAGCGACCGCCAGATGCTGGACTTCACCGTGCCGACACTGATGTCGAGGATCTCCGCGATCTCCGGGTCCGTGCGGCCCTCGTAGTAGCGCAGGACCAGCATGGTGCGCTGGAGTTCCGGCAGCCGGGCCAGCGCCTGCCACAGGACCGCGCGCAGTTCGGTGCCGCGCATCGCGTCCGTGTCGGAGGGCGTCTCCGGCAGTTCCTCGGTCGGGTATTCGTTCAGCTTGCGGCGGCGCCACGCGCTGATGTGCAGGTTGGTCATGGTGCGGCGGAGGTATCCGCCGACCGCCGCCTTGTCACTGATCCGGTCCCACGCCTTGTACGTCGAGAACAGCGCGCTCTGCAGCAGGTCCTCGGCCTCGAAGCGGTCACCGGTGAGGTGGTAGGCGGTTGCGTACAGGGAGGCGCGGCGCTCCTGGACGTAGGCGGTAAACGCCGCTTCGGCATCTACCGTCTCCGACGGCGAACGACGCTCCCCCGTGACCTCCCCGTACGCGGCTCCCCCGTGAGCCCCCTTGCTTTCCCCCGTGCGGACGTCAACCACCGCCATGTAAGCGGTGTGCTGACGCCCGGTGCCGCGAGCGCACCCCCGCCCGCTCACGGCACCGGACTTCTCGGAACCCCGGTTCACGTTCGCGTTCACGTCGTGCAGACGCGTGATCACTGCGCTGGTGCTGTTGCTGTGCAGCGTGTTCATCTCGCGCCCCCCGTCGTGGACTTACCGGTGTTCGGCTTGTTGCGTCGTGCTTCCTTGCCTGTGCCGAAAAGCTTGCCCGGGCCACTTCATGGCCGTGTCCGTCGACTGTCACAGACCTGTCACAGGGAACCTCTCCGGATGTTGCTCGGGTTCGGCACAGCCCCCACACAGAACAGAGCGCCAAGGGCCCGCAGAAATACAGGTACCGGCCGGTAAGAAGACAAGTGTCGAAACCCCGGGCCCCCATGGGCCAGAATGAGCCCGTGCCTTCCCTGTTGCTGATCGAGGACGACGACGCCATCCGGACGGCCCTGGAGCTCTCTCTGACGCGCCAGGGTCACCGGGTGGCCACCGCTGCCAGCGGTGAGGACGGTCTGAAGCTGTTGCGCGAGCAGCGGCCGGATCTGATCGTGCTGGACGTGATGCTGCCCGGCATCGACGGGTTCGAGGTGTGCCGGCGCATCCGGCGCACGGACCAGCTGCCGATCATTCTGCTGACCGCGCGGAGCGATGACATCGACGTCGTGGTCGGGCTGGAGTCCGGCGCCGACGACTACGTCGTCAAGCCCGTCCAGGGGCGGGTGCTCGACGCCCGGATCCGGGCCGTGCTGCGGCGCGGCGAGCGGGAGTCGAACGACGCGGCCACGTTCGGCAGCCTGGTGATCGACCGCGCGGCCATGACCGTGACCAAGAACGGCGAGGATCTCCAGCTCACGCCGACCGAGCTCAGGCTGCTGCTGGAGCTGAGCCGGCGGCCGGGGCAGGCGCTGTCGCGGCAGCAGTTGCTGCGGCTGGTGTGGGAGCACGACTACCTCGGCGACTCGCGGCTGGTGGACGCCTGTGTGCAGCGGCTGCGCGCCAAGGTCGAGGACGTGCCGTCGTCCCCGACGCTGATCCGTACCGTGCGTGGCGTGGGCTATCGGCTGGACAGTCCTCAGTGACCGAAGCTCAAGGGGGGTTCCGCGGCTGGACCGCGGCTCGTAAGGGAAGCTGGTCACGGCTGCGCTTCACCAGCCTGCGCCTGCGCCTGGTCGTCGTCTTCGGCCTGGTGGCGCTGACCGCCGCCGTGTCCGCGTCCGGGATCGCCTACTGGCTCAACCGCGAGGCCGTGCTCACCCGTACCCAGGACGCCGTGCTGCGCGACTTCGAGCAGGAGATGCAGAACCGCGCGGGCGCGCTGCCGCAGAGCCCGTCGCAGGACGAGTTGCAGCACACCGCCGGCCAGATGGCCAACAGCAGCCAGCGCTTCAGCGTGCTGCTCGTCGCCGAGGACGCGAGCGGCAAGACGGTGTACGGCAACTCCGGCGCGCTGGACGGTTTCTCGCTGCAGGACGTGCCGGCGTCGCTGCGCGAGGCGGTGAACGAGGAACAGACGGTCAACTCGACCAACAAGTACGCGTACCACCTGTACTGGCAGCGGGTCGTCAACCACGGCACCCCGTATCTGGTGGCCGGCACGAAGGTGATCGGCGGGGGGCCGACCGGCTACATGCTGAAGTCGCTGGAGCCGGAGGCGAAGGACCTCAACTCGCTGGCCTGGTCGCTCGGCATCGCCACCGGCCTCGCGCTGATCGGCTCCGCGCTGCTCGCGCAGGCCGCCGCGACGACCGTACTGAAGCCGGTGCACCGGCTGGGTGTGGCCGCCCGCCGGCTCGGCGAGGGCAAGCTGGACACCCGGCTGCGCGTGTCCGGCACCGACGAACTCGCCGATCTCTCCCGGACGTTCAACAACGCGGCCGAGGCGCTGGAGAAGCGGGTCGCCGACATGGCCGCACGGGACGATGCGTCCCGGCGCTTCGTGGCTGACATGAGCCATGAACTGCGTACGCCGCTCACCGCCATCACCGCCGTCACGGAGGTGCTGGAGGAGGAGCTGGAGGCGGAGACCGGGTCCATGGACCCCATGATCGAGCCCGCCGTACGGCTCGTCGTCAGCGAGACCCGACGGCTCAACGACCTCGTCGAGAACCTCATGGAGGTCACCCGCTTCGACGCGGGCACCGCGCGGCTCGTCCTGGACGATGTCGACGTCGCCGACCAGATCACCGCGTGCATCGACGCGCGGGCCTGGCTGGACGCGGTGGAGCTGGAGACCGAGCGCGGCATCCACGCCCGCCTCGACCCGCGCCGGCTGGACGTGATCATGGCGAACCTGATCGGCAACGCCCTCAAACACGGCGGCTCCCCGGTGCGGGTCGCCGTACGCGAATCGGAACGAGAAGGCGCGGAGGTCGTCATCCAGGTGCGCGACCACGGGCCCGGCATCCCCGAGGACGTCCTGCCGCACGTCTTCGACCGGTTCTACAAGGCCAGCGCCTCCCGGCCGCGCTCCGAGGGCAGCGGCCTGGGCCTGTCCATCGCCCTGGAGAACGCGCACATCCACGGCGGCGAGATAACCGCCGCCAACTCCCCCGAGGGCGGCGCGGTGTTCACATTGCGGCTGCCGCGGGACGCCTCGGCACTGATGGAGGAGACCGAGGAAGGCGACAAGGGCAAGGGGGACACCTGATGAACGTACGACGGAACGTACGACACCTGCTCGCGCTCCCCGTGCTCGCCGGGCTCCTCGCGGGATGCGGCATCCGGGCCACGGAGGTGCCGACGGACTTCGGTCCCGCGCCCTCCCGGGTGCGCTGCTCCCTGACCGAGCCGGACATCTCGACGCAGGCCTCGCGCGGGCTGCCGGTGCAGGTGTTCCTGCTGTGCGGCTCGTCGCTGGTGGCCGTCGACCGGACCGTGCGCGTCCCGGACGGTACGGCGGACTCCCAGCGGCGGGTGCTGGTGGCGCAGGGCCTGCTCGACGAGCTCGCCGAGACGCCTTCGTCCGCGGAGAAGGAGGCCGGGTACAGCACCGACGTGCGCGGCGGCATGACGGTGAGCGGGCCGCGCCTCGGGGACCCCGAGGACACACTGCGCCTGAGCACCGCGCCCGGCGACCTCACCTCCTACGCCCTCGCCCAGCTGGTCTGCACGTTCTCCGACTCGGCGGCCGCCGAGGGCGACGGCTCGGTGATCCTCGGCGGGCCTGACGGCGAGCCGCCGCGCCGCTACGAGTGCACGGACGAGGTCCGCTCCCGGCCGGGCAGCAAGGAGCCGCCGTCGGGCGAGGTCGCGGGGCCCTGACGTACGAGGACGCACGAGCCTGAAAAGGGGCGTGTGGCGCAAGCCTCATGCCGTGCTCCTGGGCATCCCGGAACCGACCGTGCCGGAGGCCGCGTCTAGGGGATCGTGCAGCGTCAAGGCTCCATCGGCGGCAGCGCCGCGATTCGCATCCGTGTGACAGGAGGTGCCCTCCTCGTCGCGCACCTGGCGTTCGTCGCCTGGTTCACGCTGCGTCCGCTGGACGTCCCTTGGGTGATGCCGCCCAACCTGCATCCGCTGGCCGGCATCCGGTCCGATCTCGCGCTGGGCTGGCAGGAAGGCGCCCGGCGCATCGTCGAAGGGCTCGGGCTGCTCGCCCCACTGGGCGTCCTGCTGCCCATGGTCCACGGCAGGCTCGCGGTCTCCCCGCTCGCCTCTTTCCTGCGCACGACCGCCGCCGGCGCCCTCATCTCGCTGGGCATCGAGCTGCTCCAGACGGCGGTGCCCGGGCAGGTCGTCGACATCGACTCGCTCCTGCTGAACACGGCGGGCGTGGGCCTGGCCCACGCCGCGTTCGTGCCGGCGGCCCGTGCCTGGCTCCGCCGCAGGAAGGAGCGCGCCCGGCGCGGTTCCCTCCACCAGGAGGAAGCACTTCAGGGTCGGACCCCGACGATTCCCAGGGTCGGGATCGCCCCATAGAGCGACGCTACGTCCGTTTCGGGTCCGTAGTGTTGTCGGTAGATGGGCAGCCAACCGGTCCATGCGAAGACGCGAAGACGCGCAGACGAAGGAGCCGATATGAACCGCCTCGCCCGCCCCACCAACGGCCGCATGATCGGCGGAGTGTGCGCCGCGCTGGCGCAGCGCTTCGGCACCTCCGCGACGACCATGCGCGTGATCTTCCTGGTCTCCTGCCTGCTGCCGGGCCCGCAGTTCCTGCTGTACATCGCGCTGTGGATCCTGTTCCCCTCGGAGGGGAAGGCGGCCCGCACGGCCTGGTGACCGCCCGGACAGCCGTACGCCGGTGGGGCGCACCCCGTGTCCGAGGGTGCGCCCCACCGGCGCGTACGGAGGCGACGCCGATCAGACGAGCGGAACGCCGTTCAGGGGCAGACCCTGTGTGGGCAGACCCTGCGCCGGCAGGCCCTGCGTGGGCAGGCCCTGCGTGGGCAGGCCCTTCACCGGCAGACCGCCGAGCAGACCGGCGACCGGCGCGGTCGGACCGCCGGTGCCCTTCTGGGCGGCCGGCTGCACGGCGTTCCGACCCCCGGCGAGCGCCGGCTGCGCCTGGGACAGCACCTCTCCGGCACCCGGCAGCGCCTTGCCGACGTTCCCCGCGGGCAGCGCCTTGCCGACGTTCCCCGCGGGCAGCGTCTTGCCGACGTTCTTCGTCGGCAGCGTCTTGCCGAGATTCCCCGCAGGCAGCGTCTTGCCGAGGTTCCCCGCGGGCAGCGTCTTGCCGACGTTCTTCGCCGGGAGCGTCTTGCCGACGTTCTCCGTCGGGAGCGTCTTGGTAATGCCGTTCAGCGCCTGGGTGGCGTCCGGCACGGCCGGCGCGGCGTTCGCGGCACCCGCACCGGCGGCGGCGAAGGCGGCACCGAGGGCGGCGACACCGAGGGTCTTGGCAGCAGACTGCTTCATGAAATGCGTCCTCGAAATGGAGTCACGGGGATATGAGCGGCCCACGACCGTAAACATGCCCAGCCACACACCGCAAACATCGAAATGCGGATGGATTGTGAACGCCCGCCCGTACGCCGCGCCCCGGTCTCCCCTCGATCAGCCCTCCGCGCCCACAGAGCCGCTGGTGGAAGCGGTCTGCTGGAACAGCCATGCGGACTTCAGCTCGGCATACCCAGGCTTGATGACGTCATTGATCATGGCGAGTCTTTCATCGAAAGGAATGAATGCGGATTTCATCGCATTGACGGAGAACCACTGCATGTCATCGAGCGTGTAACCGAATGCTTCGACAAGGTGCTCGAATTCCCGGCTCATGCTGGTCCCCGACATGAGCCTGTTGTCCGTGTTCACGGTCGTGCGGAAATGCAGTCGGCGCAGCAGCCCGATCGGGTGCTCGGCGTAGGAGTCGGCGGCTCCCGTCTGGAGGTTGGAGCTGGGGCACATCTCCAGCGGGATCCGCTTGTCCCGCACGTACGAGGCGAGCCGTCCTAGCTTGACCGAGCCGTCCTCGTGGACCTGGATGTCGTCGATGATGCGCACGCCGTGGCCGAGCCGGTCGGCGCCGCACCACTGCAGGGCCTGCCAGATGGACGGCAGCCCGAAGGCCTCGCCGGCGTGGATGGTGAAGTGGTTGTTCTCGCGCTTGAGGTACTCGAAGGCGTCGAGGTGCCGGGTGGGCGGGTAGCCCGCCTCCGCGCCCGCGATGTCGAAGCCGACGACACCCAAGTCGCGGTAGCGGTTGGCGAGTTCGGCGATCTCCAGGGCGCGGGCGGCGTGCCGCATGGCGGTGAGCAGGGCGCCGACGCGGATCCGGTGACCGTTCGCCCTGGCCCGGCGCTCCCCCTCCCGGAAGCCCTCGTTGACGGCCTCGACGACCTCTTCGAGGCTGAGCCCGCCGTTCAGGTGCTGCTCGGGGGCGTACCGCACCTCGGCGTATACGACTCCGTCCTCGGCGAGGTCCTCGGCGCACTCGGCGGCGACGCGGACGAGGGCGTCGCGGGTCTGCATGACGCCGACGGTGTGCGAGAAGGTCTCCAAGTACCGTTCCAGAGAACCGGAGTCGGCGGCCTCGCGGAACCAGACGCCGAGCTTGTCGGGGTCGGTCTCGGGCAGGTGGGCATACCCCGTCTCCCGGGCGAGGTCGACGATCGTGCCGGGGCGCAGCCCGCCGTCGAGGTGGTCGTGGAGCAGAACCTTGGGTGCCTGGCGGATCTGGTCCGAGCTCGGGGTGGTTCCCATCGGGGCAGTCTGGCTCGTCATCTCCGCACTCTACCTCCTACGCGCGTAGATCGCTCGGTGTACGAATCCGCCGATACGTAACGGTGACCGCACGGACTAGTGGCGTACACCATCTCTTCTGACACTGTTCTGTCATGGCACAGCAAGCGACGCCGGTTCGCACGGCCCGGCTGGGGCGGGCGCTCGGTCCGGAGCCGACGGCGGTGAGCGGGGTGGTTCTGCTGCTCCCCGGCGGCGACGAGGTCTCCCACCGCAGACCGTCCTCCATCCTGGCGACGGCCTCCGTACGGACGCTGGGCCGCCGGCTCGTCCGCGCGGGCCGCGAGGAGGGGCTCGCCGCGCACGTCGTCCACTACCGCTATCGCGGCTGGAACGGCAGCGAGGCCCATCTGGCCCAGGACGCGTCCTGGGCCGTCGAGGAGGCCGTACGGCGCTACGGCGACGTCCCCGTCTGCCTCGCCGGCGTCGACATGGGCGGCCGCGCGGCACTGCACGCGGGCGGACACGAGGCCGTCAACTCCGTGGTCGCGATGGCCCCTTGGCTGCCCGAGGAGGACGTGGCCGCACCGCCCGAACCGGTGAAGCAGCTCGTGGGGCGCCGGGTGCTGGTCGTGCACGGCACGAATGACGAGCGTACGGATCCGGAGTTGTCGTTCCGGCTGGCGGCCCGGGTGAAGAAGGCGAACCGGGAGGTGTGCCGGTTCGAGGTGCACTCCGATGGGCACGGGTTGCATCAGCATCGGGATGAAGTGCATGCGTTGGCTGAGGACTTTGTGATGGGGGCGTTGTTCGGGCGGGCGTTTTCTCGGCCTGTTCGGGATGCGTTGGCGGCTCCGCCTCCTTTGGGGTTGCGGATGCCGCTTGCCTCCGGCTTCGGGCGGTCCCTTCGCCGTTGATCCCTCGGTTCGGTAGGGTGTGCGGGTTTGTGGGGGGCTGGTCGCGCCCACGCGGCGGAGCCGCATATTCAACACAGCCCCGCGCCCCTAGGTGGGCAGCAAATTCCCTCTTCTCGAAAGCAGGAACTTCTTGAAGGCTGCCACCGGCGGGGTGTCCGGGTGGCCGTCCAGCCAGGCCACGCCGATTTCTCTCGCCGCCCTTGGGGCCGTGACCGTCAGTTCCACCACCCCCGGGCGTGGGACTGCCGGCGGGGGCAGGAGCGCGACGCCCAGGCCCGCTGCCACCAAGCCCCTCAAGGTCTCCGCCTCCTCTCCCTCGAAGGCGACGCGGGGGCGGAAGCCCGCCTCCTGGCACAGGTCGTCCGTGATGCGGCGCAGACCGTAGCCGGGTTCCAGGGTGACGAAGGTTTCGTCGGCGGCCTCGGCCAGGCGGACGCGTCTGCGGGGGGCGAGGCGGTGGTCGGCCGGGACGACGAGGCGGAGTTTCTGTTCGTCGAGGCGGCGGGCCACGAGGTCGGGGGCGTCGGGGACGGGGGAGGTCAGGCAGAGGTCCAGTTCGCCCGCTCGCAGGCGTTCGATCATCGCCTCGCCGTAGTTCTGGACGAGGCTGAAGCGGACGCGCGGGTGGTCGGCGCGGAAGGCCTGGATGAGGCCTGGCACGGTTTCGGCGCCCATGGTGTGCAGGAATCCGAAGGCGACCTTGCCGGCGGTGGGGTCGGCGTCGGCGCGGACCTCCTCGGCGGCGCGCTCGATCTCGGCGAGGGCGCGTTCGACGGAGCCGAGGAAGGTGCGGCCGGCGGGGGTCAGGGAGACCGTGCGGCCGCGGCGGGCGAACAGGTCGACGCCCAGGTCCTGTTCCAGGCGGACCATCGCGCGGGAGAGGGTGGACTGCGGGACCTGCATCTCCTGGGCGGCGCGGGTGACGTGTTCGGTGCGGGCCACGCCGGCGAAGTAGGCGAGGCGGGGGGCGAGGAGCCTCGACATGTCCGCTGTCCCGGTCATGTCTTCTGTGTCACCGGATGGTGACAGGTGAGCCTGTGAGCTGCGTTGATGCACCATGGGAACGATTATGGCGTTTCCGTGCATTGGACGGATCAGTGGGGGCGTACGTAGCTTCGAAGCATGTCTCCCGCCAGTACCGGGGCGTCCACCATCGTGGGCGCCGCATCCCCTGCACCTGTCGTCGACTCCCGTATGGCCCCGGGCGGCCCCGGCTACCGCCGGATGAGCTTCGCCCTCTTCCTCGCGGGTGTCGCGACCTTCGCCCTCCTGTACTCCACACAGGCGCTCCTGCCGCTGATCTCGGGCGAGTTCGGGGTGGCGGCGAGCGAGGCGAGCTGGACGGTGGCGGCCGCGACCGGTGGGCTGGCGCTGTTCGTCCTGCCGATGAGCGCCCTGTCGGAACGCTTCGGCCGTCGTACGGTGATGACGGCCTCGCTGGCGGTCGCGGTGACCGTGGGTCTCCTGGTCCCCTTCGCCCCCTCGCTGACCGCGCTGGTCGCGCTGCGGGCGGTGCAGGGCGCGGCGCTGGCCGGTCTGCCGGCCTCGGCGACGGCGTATCTCGCGGAGGAGGTCCGGCCGAAGGCGCTGGTCACCGCGATCGGACTGTTCGTCGCGGGCAACAGTGTCGGTGGGATGAGTGGCCGGGTCATCACCGGGTGGGTCGCGCAGGAGTGGGGCTGGCGGGTGGCCGTCGGCGTGATCGGCGCGATCGCGGTGGCGTGTGCGGTGGCGTTCCGGGCGTTGTTGCCGGCGCCGAAGCACTTCGTGGCGGGGTCGCTGCGGCCGCGGGTTCTGGCGCGTACGGTCCGTGACCACCTGTCCGACCCGCTGTTGCGCCGGTTGTACGCGATCGGGGCGCTGTTCATGACGGTGTTCGGCGGCGTGTACACGGTCATCGGGTACCGGCTGTCGGAGGCTCCCTTCGGGCTGCCTCAGGGCATCGTCGGCTCGATCTTCCTGATCTACCTGGTCGGTACCGTGTCGGCGTCGACGGCGGGGCGGCTGGTGGGCCGGCTGGGTCGGCGGGGTGCGCTGTACGCGGCGGGCGGCACGACGGCCTCGGGGCTGCTGCTGTCGCTGGCCGGGTCGCTGCCGCTGGTGCTGCTGGGGCTGGTGCTGATCACCGGGGGTTTCTTCGCGGGGCACGCGGTCGCGTCGTCGGCGGTCAGCAAGACGGCGACACGGGGGCGGGCGCAGGCGTCGGCGCTGTATCAGTCGGCGTACTACGTCGGCTCCAGCGCGGGGAGCATGGTGGGGGCGGTGGCGTTTCATGCGGGCGGCTGGGCCGGGACGGTGGGGGTCGGTCTGCTGGCGGTGGTGGGCGTGGTGACGATCACGGTGCTCGGGACGCGTGCGGCGCGGGTCGCTGCGCGGCGGGGGCCGGTGCCGGTGGCGGTGCGCTGAGGAAGGGTGTCGCCCCCACCAGGGGGCTCCGCCCCCTGGACCCCCGGGCCTATGCCCACCCACCACCCGACTCGGCACCTCGAAAGGTGCACCACCGCGAGAGCGGAGCCGCCTAATGGGAGCTGTCGGGTCGTAGAGACTCGGTGCCGTAGCCGCCAGCAGGTGAGCACTCACGCCGCCGGAAGTATCCGACTTCTGAGGTCAGACCGTGCCCCTGCTGGTCGGCCGGGAGGCCAGACCGTTGATGGGGTGGCGTGCCCGCCGGGCAGTGGGGCGTGAGCACTGGATCCATTAGGCCGCGTGCCGCGCCTTCCGCAGGCTGCACGAGCGAAGTACCAGACCGGGAGGGCGAGTTGCTGCTGATCGGCGATGACTGGGCCGAAGACCACCACGACGTCGAGGTCCAGGACGAGGCGGGCCGGAAACTCGCTGCGGCGAGGCTGCCCGAGGGTGTGGAGGGGATCACGAAGCTGCACGAGCTCATCGCGAGGCACGGCGGCGAGGACCTGGATTCGGCCGGGGTGGTGGTCGGGATCGAGACCGACCGCGGCTCGTGGGTGCAAGCCCTGATCGCCTGCGGCTACCAGGTCTACGCCATCAACCCCCGGCAGGCTGCCCGGTTCAAGGAGCGGTACGCCTCCTCCGGTGCCAAGAGTGACAAGGGCGACGCGCACGCGCTGGCCGACATGGTCCGTATCGACCGGGCCCAGCTGCGGCCGGTGGCGGGAGACAGCGAGCAAGCTCAGGCCGTCAAGGTTGTCGCCCGTGCCCACCAGACACTGATCTGGGAACGCACCCGCACCTTCCAGCGGCTGCGCAGTACGCTGCGCGAGTACTTCCCCGCCGCCCTGAACGCCTACGCGGGTCTCACGCTGACCAGCACGGACGCGCTGGAACTGCTGATCAAGGCGCCCACCCCGCAGGCCGGGGCGAAGCTGACCCGCGCCCAGATCACCGCCGTCCTGGCCCGTGCCCGCCGGCACAACCGTGACGCGAAGGCAGCCACGATCGTCACCGCGCTGCGCGAACGGCAGCTGGGCCTGCCCGAGCCGGTCACCGCCGCCTACGCGGCCACCGCCACCGCCCACGCGAAGCTGCTGATCGCCCTCAACGAGCAGATAACCGACCTGGAAAAGCAGGTGAAGGCCCATTTTCTGAAGCACCCGGACGCTGAGATCTACCTCTCGATGCCCGGCATCGCGGAGATCACCGGCGCCCGGGTGCTCGCCGAGTTCGGAGACGACCCCACCCGCTACGCGTCCGCGAAGGCCCGCAAGAACTACGCCGGCACCAGCCCGATCACCCGGGCCTCCGGCAAGAGCCACACCGTCCAGGCCCGCTACGTCCGCAACAACCGCCTCGCCGACGCGCTGCAGACCCAGGCGTTCTCCGCCCTGCGGGCATCACCCGGCGCCCGTCGCTACTACGATAAACAACGCGCCCGCGAAGCCGGCTACAACCCCGCCCTGCGGCAGCTCGGCAACCGCCTCGTCGGCATCCTCCACGGATGCCTCAAGACCCGAACCCTCTACGACGAAGCGACCGCCTGGTCACACCACGCCCACACCCCTGCCACTTGACCCCCAACGACATGGGGTGTCTGACCTGCGTATTCCCCCGCTCCGGGCGCCATTGTCAGTGCCCTGCGGTAGCTTCCAAAGTGCCGAGCGTGAACACGCGCGCGGACAGGTACGGCCACAGGGGTGGGTGGACGATGACGAACGGCACGGCGACGACGGCAGACCTCGACGTCAGACTCGAGAAACACCGAACAGAACTGACCGGCTACTGCTACCGCATGCTCGGCTCCTCCTTCGAGGCCGAGGACGCGGTCCAGGACACGCTGGTCCGAGCCTGGCGCAGCTACGACAAGTTCGAGGGCCGCTCCAGCCTCCGCTCATGGCTCTACCGCATCGCGACGAACGTCTGCCTGGACATGCTGACGGCCGGCAACAAACGCGCCCGGCCCATGGACCTCACCGAGTCCACCCCTCTCGCCCAGGCCGCCCTCTCCCCCCGCCCGGACAACACCTGGCTGGAACCCATGCCCGACGCACGCGTGCTTCCCACGACAGACGACCCGGCAGAGGCGGCCATCGCCAAGGAGTCCGTGCGGCTGGCCTTCATGGCCGCCCTGCAGCAGCTCCCGCCCAAGCAGCGCGCCGTGCTGATCCTGCGCGAGGTGCTGGCCTGGAAGGCGAGCGAGGTCGCCGAGCTGCTCGGCACCTCGGTCGCCTCGGTCAACAGCGCGTTGCAGCGGGCCCGGGCGACGCTCGCCGAGCGGGACGGGCAGGGCGCCGGCGCGGTCGTCTCCGACCCGCTGGACGAGGAGCAGCAGAAGCTCCTGGAGCGCTATGTGGCGGCGTTCGAGGGCTATGACATGACGGCGCTGACGGCTCTGCTGGCCGAGGACGCCGTCATGACGATGCCGCCGTTCGACCTGTGGCTGACCGGCCACCAGGACATCACGGGCTTCATGACGACGCTCGGCGCCCCCTGCGCGGGCTCGCGTCTGCTACCCGTCCAGGTCAACGGCCTGCCCGGGTTCGCCCAGTACAAGCCGGACCCGGAGAAGGGCGGCTTCACCCCGTGGGCGGTGCAGGTGCTGGAGATATCAGAGGGCCGGATCACCGGGTTCCACTGCTTCCTCGACACCCAGCGCTGGTTCCCGCTGTTCGGGCTGCCTCTCCACCTCGAAGCGGAGGCCGACCAGGTCGAGGAGGGCGCGTAGGGCGGGGTCGGGGTCGCGCAGCCGGATCCTGCCCCCGGCCCGCCGGGCCGTGAGCTCCATCCGGGCCAGCAGGTCGACGGCGCCGAGCCCCGGCGGCCCGAGCCCTCCGACATCGCACACCACGACGCTCGGCCCACGAGCCCCCGTGGCTTCCAGCAGCGCCCGTACGTCGTCGCACAGCCCGGTCACCTCGTCCCTGGTGACGGGGCCGGTCAGCATGAGTACAGCGGGTGTCATGGCGTCCACGATCTGTAGACCTGGCGGGTGGGCGTAACTCATCGGAACTCCTCGGAACTCCGCTGAGCCGATCAAGATCACATTGACCTGCGCCCCGCCTTCCCCGGAGGGTTGGGTGTATGCCCCACAGATCAGCGTCTCCCTGCCCGGCCGACGGACTCCTCACCTGCGGGGAGATTCCGTGCAGGGGGTGTTGACGGGCTTCGCGGTGATCGCCGTCGTCATCGGCGTCGGCTATGCGATCGGCCGGGGCGGCCACCTCGGCGACCACGGCCGCGAGGTGCTGACCAGGCTCGCCTTTCACGTGGCCTCACCTGCCCTGCTGTTCACGACGCTGGCGCGGACCGACCTGTCGCTGATCTTCTCAAGCCGTCTGCTGGTGACCGCGCTGAGCACGGCAGCGGCGGCGGGGATCTTCGTCGCGGTGGGTGTCGTACGCGGCTGGGGCCTGGGCCGGACGACGATCGGCGCGCTGTGCTCCAGCTACGTCAACTCCGGCAATCTCGGCATCCCGATCGCCGTGTACGTCCTGGGCGACGCCTCGCTGGTGGCGCCGGTGCTGCTGTTCCAGCTCCTCGTCCTCACGCCCGTCGCCCTGACGATCCTGGACCTGGCGGGCAAGGGCGAGAGCGACAAGGGCCCTGTGTGGCAGCGCCTGCTGACGCCCCTGCGCAACCCGATAGCGGCGGGCTCACTGGCCGGGGTCGCGGTCTCGGCGGCCGGCATCCGCGTCCCGTCCCCCGTCATGGACCCCCTGACCCTGATCGGCAACATGTCCGTCCCGGCGGTCCTGCTCGCCTTCGGCATCTCCTTGTGCGGCAGCGCGATGCCCGGCCGGGGCGCCGACCGCCACCCGGTCCTGCTGTCGGTCGCGCTGAAGTCGGTGGTCCAGCCGGTGGTGGCCTGGGCGCTGGCGGCGGGGGTGTTCGGGCTGCACGGGGCGCCCTTGCTCGACGTGGTGGTGACCTCGGCTCTCCCCGCCGCCCAGAACCTCTTCACGTACGCGAGCCGCTATCGCGTCGGCGAGGGGTTGGCGCGGGACTCGATACTGCTGTCGACGGTGCTGTCCGTGCCGGTGCTGGTGGCGGTGGCGGCGCTGCTCGGCTGACGCGGACCCACGGGCCGCCGGCCTACGGAAAGGGCCGGGACCTGCGAGGAAGGCCCGGCCTCTCTCCCGTACGTCAGGCAATACCGCACGTCAGTGGACACGGCACGTCGGTGGACACCGCGCGTCAGGCAATACGCTCCAGCACCACCGGCGAAGCCGTGAAGTCCGTCCCCAGCGCCGCGATGTCGTACGAGCCCTCCACCGCCTCCAGCGCGTACGCGAACCGCTCCGGCGTGTCCGTGTGGAGTGTCAGCAAAGGCTGGCCCTCCGTCACCGTGTCGCCCGGCTTGGCGTGCATCTCCACGCCCGCGCCCGCCTGCACCGGGTCCTCCTTGCGGGCGCGTCCGGCGCCCAGGCGCCAGGCGGCGATGCCGATGTCGTAGGCGTCGAGGCGGGTCAGGACGCCCGAGGACGGGGCCTTGATCACGTGCTGCTCACGCGCCACCGGCAACTCCGCGTCCGGGTCGCCGCCCTGGGCCGCGATCATTCGGCGCCAGACGTCCATCGCCGAGCCGTCGGCCAGGGCCTTCGCCGGGTCGGCGTCCTTCACGCCGGCCGCGTCGAGCATCTCGCGCGCCAGGGCCAGGGTCAGCTCCACCACATCGGAAGGGCCGCCGCCGGCGAGGACCTCGACCGATTCCCTGACCTCCAGCGCGTTGCCCGCCGTCAGGCCGAGCGGCGTCGACATGTCCGTCAGGAGGGCCACCGTCCTCACCGCGTGGTCCGTGCCCAGGCCGACCATCGTCGACGCCAGTTCGCGGGCGTCCTCCAGCGTCTTCATGAAGGCGCCCGTGCCCACCTTCACGTCCAGGACCAGCGAGCCCGTGCCCTCCGCGATCTTCTTGGACATGATCGAGGAGGCGATCAGGGGGATCGCCTCGACCGTGCCGGTCACGTCGCGCAGTGCGTAGAGCTTCTTGTCCGCCGGTGCCAGGCCGTCGCCCGCCGCGCAGATCACCGCGCCGGCGCCGTCCAGGACCGAGAGCATCTCCTCGTTCGAGAGCAGTGCCCGCCAGCCGGGGATCGACTCCAGCTTGTCCAGCGTGCCGCCGGTGTGGCCCAGGCCCCGGCCCGACAGCTGTGGGACCGCCGCGCCGCACGCCGCCACCAGCGGGGCCAGCGGGAGGGTGATCTTGTCGCCGACGCCGCCCGTCGAGTGCTTGTCCGCGGTCGGGCGGGACAGCGTCGAGAAGTCCATGCGCTCGCCGGAGGCGATCATCGCGGCCGTCCAGCGGGCGATCTCCCGGCGGTTCATGCCGTTGAGCAGGATCGCCATGGCGAGCGCGGACATCTGCTCGTCGGCGACCTCCCCGCGGGTGTACGCGTCGATGACCCAGTCGATCTGCTCGTCGCTGAGCTCACCGCGGTCCCGCTTGGTGCGGATGACGGAGATGGCGTCCATGGCCATGGCTTGGCCTTCCTTCCGAAAAACATTCAGAAACCGCGCGGCCCCCTGAGCGACTGGCGCGAGCGACTCAGAGGGGCCGCACGGGAGTTACTTGGTGAGATGCCCCGGCCCGAAGGCCTGCGGCAGCATCCAGGACAGCGGCAGGATGCCCGCCGGGGTCTCCAGGAGCATGCCCGGGCCGCCGAACTCGTACAGCAGCTGGCGGCAGCGGCCGCACGGGACGAGGACCTCGCCCCGCCCGTCCACGCACACGAAGTGCGTCAGCCGGCCGCCGCCGGTGAGCTGCAGCTGCGAGACCAGCCCGCATTCGGCGCACAGGCCGATGCCGTAGGAGGCGTTCTCGACATTGCAGCCCGTCACCGTGCGGCCGTCGTCGACCAGGGCGGCGGCGCCGACCGGGTAGCCCGAGTACGGGGCGTACGCCCGGGACATGGCGTCCCGGGCCGCCGTACGCAGTGCCTCCCAGTCGACGTCGGTCACTTGCCCTGTCCCTTCCGGTACGGCATGCCGTCCGCCTTCGGCATCCGCAGGCGCTGGGCCGACAGGGCGAGGACGACGAGCGTGATGACGTACGGGGTGGCGGAGACGACCTGGTTCGGGACCTCGTCGGTGGCGGCGTACCAGGCGAAGACCAGGGCGCCGACGACCGCGGTGATCACGGCCTGGACGTACTTCTTCCGGACCACCAGCCAGATCGCGCCGATGATCAGCAGCAGCGCGCCGAGCAGCAGCAGCGCGTGGACGTTCACGGAGCCGCCGCGCAGGTTGAGGCTGTCGGTGTAGCCGAACAGGCCCGCGCCGATGGCGAGACCGCCCGGCATCCAGTTGCCGAAGATCATCGCGGCGAGACCGATGTAGCCGCGGCCGCTGACCTGGCCCTCCAGGTAGAAGGGGTTGGCCACGGTGGAGAGGAAGACGCCGCCTAGGCCGGCCAGGCCGCCGGAGATGATCACGGCCAGGTACTTGTACTTGTAGACGTTGACGCCGAGGGACTCCGCGGCGACCGGGTTCTCACCGCAGGAGCGCAGGCGCAGGCCGAAGGCGGTGCGCCACAGGATCCACCAGCTGGCGGGGACCAGCGCCACGGCGATCAGGGTCAGCCAGGAGACGTTGGTGACCAGCCCGCCGAGCAGGCCGGCGATGTCCGAGATCAGGAACCAGCCCTTTTCGTTGAGGTCCCTGAGCGCGTCGGACAGGCCGGGAACCGTGAAGTCGCCGAGGGAGTCCACCGCCGGTGACTGCTTGGCGGAGCCGCCCTGGTGGCCCTCGAAGGCGAGGGGGGCGAGGTAGCGGGTGGCGCCGAGGGCGAGGATGTTGATGGCCACACCGGAGACGATGTGGTTGACGTTGAAGGTGACGGTGACGATGGCGTGCAGCAGGCCGCCGATCGCGCCGCCGATGATGCCGACCAGGACACCGGTCCACGGGCCCCACTGGAATCCGGCCCAGGCACCGAACCAGGTGCCGAGGATCATCATGCCCTCGAGGCCGATGTTGACGACGCCCGCGCGCTCGGCCCACAGGCCGCCGAGGCCGGCGAGGCCGATCGGCACGGCGAGCTGGAGCGCGGTGGACATCTGGCTGACGTTCGTGATGCCGTCGGCGCCGGTGATGAGGCGGACGATCGAGGTGAGCGCCAGTCCGCCGGCGATGATCAGCAGCAGGACGGGCCACGACAGGCGGCGGCCGGTCGGCGCCGCGGGCTGCAGCGTGGGCTGGTTGAGGTCGGTCACGGTGGTCATCGGCCGGCCACCTCCTTCAGGGAGTTGTTGCCGTCGGTGGATTCGGAGGAGCCGAGGACGTGACCGGCGGCCAGCTCCGCGCCGACCCGGCGCTGCTGGCGGCGCAGGCCCCACTCGCGGACGGCCTCGTAGGAGACGACGACCGAGAGCACGATCAGGCCTTGCATGATGACCGCGATCTCCTTGTCGTATCCGTGGAAGTCCAGCTCGGGCGAGGCCTTGTCGAGCCACGCCCACAGCAGGGCGGCGAAGGCGATGCCGACCGGGCTGTTGCGGCCCAGCAGGGCGATGCCGATGCCGAGGAAGCCGATGCCGGTGGGGAAGTTCAGGTTGTAGGTGTGCGCGTCGCCGAGCAGGATCGGCAG
The DNA here is from genome assembly GCF_030551255.1 of Streptomyces sp. NL15-2K. Lineage (GTDB taxonomy): Bacteria > Actinomycetota > Actinomycetes > Streptomycetales > Streptomycetaceae > Streptomyces. The sequence continues at coordinate 7,229,080 of NZ_CP130630.1, read as the reverse complement.
GCCCGCGAGACCGGCGATGCCGCCGGAGAGCAGCATGGCCGTGAGCACCATGCGCTTGGGGTCGACACCACTGGCCGCGGCGGCGGACTCCGAGGCGCCGGAGGCGCGCAGGTCGAAGCCGAAGCGGGTGCGGTTGAGGGCGACCCAGTAGCCGATGCCGAGCAGCACGGCGAGGATGACCAGGCCGTAGATCTCGCCGGCCGCGCCCATGTCGATGCCGGGCACCCAGCCCGAGGAGTGCATGTCGCCGGTGGTGTTGTTGTTGCCGACCTTGACGCCGAAGACGTTCGGCAGCCACAGGTAGGCGATGACGGAGGTGGCGATCGCGTTGAGCATGATCGTCGCGACGACCTCGCTGACCCCGCGGGTGACCTTGAGGACACCGGCGATGCCGGACCAGAAGGCGCCGGTGCAGGCGGCGGTCAGGAGCAGCAGCGGGACCTGGAGGGCGGCCGGCAGGTTGGCGTGGGCGCCGACGATCGCGGCCATCATGGCGGCGAGCTGGTACTGGCCGTCGACGCCGATGTTGAACAGGTTCATCCGGAAGCCGATGGCCACCGCGAGCGCGGCGATGTAGTACATCGAGGCCTGGTTGATGATCAGGACCTGGATGTCGGAGAACGAGGCCTGCTCGAACATGATCGAGAACGGCTCGACCGGGTTCTTGCCCGAGGAGACCAGCACGATCGCGCTCAGGGCGAAGGCCACGGCGAGCGCGATGACCGGTCCGGCCACCGCGAGGAGCACGCGCTCCCTGTCGAACTTCTTCATCAGCGGGCCTCGTCTTCCGGAGCCTCGGGAGACTTACGGATCTCGGGGATGTGTGCGCCGGGCTCGGCGGTCTCTTCGTGCTCCAGGTGGCCGGTCGCGGCACCGGTCATGGCGGAGCCGAGCTCCTCCGGGGTGATGGTGGCCGGGTCGGCGTCGGCGACCAGCATGCCGTTGTAGATCACGCGGAGGGTGTCGGACAGGCCGATCAGCTCATCCAGGTCGGCGGAGATCAGCAGCACGGCCAGGCCCTCGCGGCGGGCCTCACGGATGTGGTCCCAGATCGCGGCCTGCGCGCCGACGTCCACACCGCGGGTGGGGTGGGCGGCGATGAGGAAGCGCGGCTTGTGGCTCATCTCGCGGCCGACGATCAGCTTCTGCTGGTTGCCGCCGGACAGGGAGGCGGCGGTGACGTCGATGCCGGGGGTGCGGACGTCGTACGCCTCGACGATGCGCCGGGTGTCGTCCTGGGCGGCCTTCGGGTCCAGCCATACGCCCTTGGCGTTGGGCTTCTCGGTGACGTGGCCGAGGATGCGGTTCTCCCAGAGGGGGGCCTCCAGGAGCAGGCCGTGGCGGTGGCGGTCCTCGGGGATGTAGCCGATGCCCTGCTCGCGGCGCCGGCGGGTGGGCCAGGCGGTGATCTCCTCGTCGATCAGTGTGATCCTGCCGGAGTCGGCGTGCTTGAGGCCGATGAGCGCGTCGACCAGTTCGGTCTGGCCGTTGCCCTCGACGCCGGCTATGCCCAGCACCTCGCCCGCGTGGATGGTGAAGCTGATGTCGTCGAGGAGGGCCTTGCCGCCGGGTGCCTCCAGGCGCAGCTTGTCGACGGTGATGACCGGGCGGTCGGTGACCGTGGACTCGGCGGTCTCGGGCGTGGGCAGTTCGCTGCCGACCATCATCTCGGCGAGCTGGCGCGGGGTGGTCTCGGCGGGGACGGCGGTGCCGACGGTCGTGCCGCGGCGGATGACGGTGATCTCGTCGGCGACCGAGAGGACCTCGCCCAGCTTGTGGGAGATGAAGATGACCGACAGTCCCTCGGAGCGGAGCTCGCGGAGGTTGGCGAAGAGCGCGTCCACCTCCTGCGGCACCAGGACGGCCGTCGGCTCGTCCAGGATCAGGGTGCGGGCGCCGCGGTAGAGGACCTTGAGGATCTCCACGCGCTGGCGGGCGGCGACGCCGAGTTCCTCCACCAGGACGTCGGGGCGGACCTCGAGGCCGTAGCGCTCGGAGATCTCCTTGATCTTGCGGCGGGCGCGGGCGCCGATGCCGTACAGCTTCTCGCTGCCCAGGACCACGTTCTCGAGCACCGTCAGGTTGTCGGCGAGCATGAAGTGCTGGTGCACCATGCCTATGCCCCGGACGATGGCGTCGGCCGGCGACGAGAAGCTCACCTGCTCGCCGTCGATCGCGATGGTGCCCTCGTCCGGCTTCTGCATGCCGTAGAGGATCTTCATCAGGGTCGACTTGCCGGCGCCGTTCTCGCCGACGAGGGCGTGGACGGTGCCCTTGCGGACGGTGAGATGGATGTCGTGGTTGGCCACGACGCCCGGGAAACGCTTGGTGATCCCGGCGAGTTCGACGGCGGTCGTCTGACCGGCGACCGCCGCTCCGGCCGGAGGGCTGCTGGACGCGTTTATGGCGCACTCTCCTGGGGACGGGGGTCGTCTACGCGCGTAGCGCCCCTACGGCATCGAAAGGGGCCCGACGCCCGTGACAACGGGGTACGGGGAGACAGCCTCCCCGTACCCCGTTGAGCGGACGTAACCCCGGGGTTACACGCTGCTCGGGGTGTTGCTCAGTCAACTGCTCGGGTGTTGCACGATCAGCTGCTCTTGACCTTGATCTCGCCGCTGATGATCTTCTCCTTGGCCGTCTTGATGGCTTCCTGGACCTCGGCGTCATCCGCGAACTTCGGGTTGGAGTTCGACAGGCCCACCTCGCCGGTCTTCAGATCGCCCCTGACGATACCGGTCTCGGGTTTGCCGTCCTCGACCGACTTGGCCAGGCTGTACACCGCCTTGGCGACGTCCTTCATCGCCGAGGTCAGGATGGAGTCCTTGTACTTCGCGAGGGCTTCCTGCTGGTACTGGTCGGAGTCGACCCCGATCGCCCAGACCTTGTTGGCGGCGGCGGCCTCGATCACGCCCTGGCCGGACAGACCGGCGGCCGCGTAGACGACGTCGGCCTTCTTCTCGATCTGGCCCTCGGCGGCCGTCTTGCCCTTGTCGGGGCTGGCGAAGCCACCCTCCTCGGCGGTCTGGGTGAGGTACTGGGACAGGACCTGGACCTTGGGGTCGGTGTCCTTGACGCCCTGCGCGAAGCCCGCCTGGAACTTGTGGATCAGCGGGATGTCCACGCCGCCGACGAAGCCGACGACGTCGCTCTTGGTGTTCTTGGCGGCGGCGACACCGGCGAGGTAGGAGGCCTGTTCCTCGGAGAAGACCAGGTCGGCGACGTTCTTCGCGCTGATCGTGGAGTCGTCCACGATGCCGAAGGTGGTGTCCGGGTACTTCGCCGCGGCCTCCTTGACGGCAGGCGCGTACGCGTAGCCGACGCCGATCACCGGGTTGTGGCCCTGCTTCGCCAGCGAGACCAGGCGCTGGGTCTTGTCGGCGTCCGTCTCGCCCTCGGTGGGCTCGATGTCGGCCGTGTCGTAGCCGAACTCCTTCTTCGCCTGCTCCAGGCCCGCGTACGCCGCGTCGTTGAAGGACTGGTCGCCCTTGCCGCCGACGTCGTACGCGATGGCGAGACCCATGTTGCCCTTCTCGTCCGACGAGCCGGACGTCGAGGTGGAGCCGCAGGCGGCGAGGGCGAGGGCCAGAGAGGCGGTCGCTGCGCCTGCGACCGAGATCCGGGAAATCCGGCGCATGTGTGGTGCTCCTGTCGTACAAGCTTGTACAAGCGCCGGACGGTTCGGCTGCGGCGCTGGCTTCGCCGCAGATTAACGCGCGTAGACCTGCCTGAAAACCCCTTCTGTCCACCTTGTTATCGGGCCGTGGCCGAGGCGACGCGCGCCTGTCCGGCGGATCAGGTTTCAGGGAAGCGACGGTTCTATTTTCGGCGCAGGTGAGCGGGGCGATGGGCCACGCGAGCGAGGACGACGGCACCGATCGTCGGCAGATTGCGGACGGCCGGGTCGGTGATGCGAGTGAACGCTTTGTGCACAACACCGGCGGCCACGCCTGGCACCATTGACGACCGCAAGTGAGCCGGCACCGCACTGCGCCGGATCCGGACCAGCGCCACCCGGACTTCGAGGTCGGGACAGGATTGCCGGTCGTGAGGCCACGGTCGACTACTGCTTCATGGTGAAGCTGCCGGGCCGGCTCGCCGACGAGCCCAGAGGTAGCCGACGACGAGCCCGCCGATCACGATCACCTCGAAGACCACATCCACCAAGTGGTCCCCGAGGCAAACCAGCAGCAGTCCGAACAGTCCAGCGGCAAGCACCGCGCCGAAGGATGCCACCAACTGGTGCCGCGCCGTCCAGCCGTGCCGCATCCAGCGGGCCACGATCGCCGCGGCGGCGATGGCGACCAGCACGGCTGCGAGCACCCACCATACGAACGGTATGCCGCCGCCGATGAATGCCATCAGGTGGAAGGCGAACCAGACCAGTCCGAAGCCCAGCCCCGTCCACCCGGCGCGCATCGTCCCGGGCAGCCGCCGCGGTACACGCGGTGTGTCTCGGGCCCGGCAGCGCGACGCGGCACCGATCAGCAGTCCCACGATCGCGAGCACCGCGCCGATCTCGACGATGGAGAGGCGGAAATCCGACCGCAGAAGAGAAATCAGCGTGAAGAGCGCCGTACCGAGGGCGAACACCCCACCGAAGACCGGCAACTTCCGTGGCGACAACCACGGGGACCCGCTCTCCCGGGGGAACAGGACATGCACCACGCCAATGGGAATGAGCACGCTCCACACGACGTGGTACCCGCACACGAGCACGGCCCAGAACCAGTTCACCCCGGCGGCGCGGCCGTACATCGTCTCGCCGTCCATCCCCTGCGGATTGAAGATCGTCTGCAGGGCGAGGCCTTCCTCGATCAGCGCGTAGGCGACACCGAGCAGAACTGTCCCCCACCCGTTGAGCCGCAGGCGTTGCGCGATCTCGCGCACCAGGACGACACCGGCACCGTAGAAGCACAGGATCGAGACCACCCGCAAGGGCTCCACGAAATAACTCAGGCGCAACGCCGCGCCCACCACCTCGCCCAGCAAGGGAGCCATGAGAAACAGCGTCACCACCGGGGCCACCCGGTGCCGAGCGGCGCCCGAGCCGACCTGGGCGACATCCCTGGCGGTCGGTGGATCGGGTGGCGTCTTCATTCCCACGCTTCTGGTCCTCTGTTTCACCTGTTGGCTGCCGTCCCGGTGGAGTTCCGCGATGTCGTTCCGGCCGCGCCGCCACCTTGGTGCGTCAGATGGTGCTGTCGGGCGTGCCTTCCGCGCACGAGTAGCCGTGCCGGACGAAGGCGCTGACAAGGCGTCGTGGGTTCAGATCGCAATCCTGGCGTGTGAGCTCCTGGCCGTTCTGATCAAGCAGGATGAGCTGTTTCCTCGCCAAGAGCACCTGGCCGATCTCGTCGCACGGGAACTCCCGTCGTCCGTCCTGGATGGTCAGGACCACACGCTCGGCCGAGACGGTCACCGACAAGGACTCGTGGGCCGCGACGACTCCCAGCAGAAGCCCGGCCACTGCCCCCACAGCGGCGACGACGATGGTGGGCCAAGGGCTGGGGAGCACGGTCAGGAGCTTGGTCGGTCCTATCCGTGGCCCCCAGGACTGGGCCGTCAGCCATTCCCAGACCAGTTCACCGAGTCCGCCGATGACCGTCCCGCCCACGGTGCACACCAGGATGACGGCCAGCGGGGAGTCAGCGACCACGGTGGCATCGGCCGTGGGGGAAACCGGACGTTGACGGAAGTTCATGTCTGCGAGTCTGTCGCCGCCCAGGACGGCCGCGTAATCCGCCGATGGTCGACTCCACGGCGACCAAAGTCTGACAGCCCGCGTCGCAATGAGTGAACAGCACGGTTGTGCCGGGAACGCCGAAGCGGGCGGGCGCTCTCGGCGCCCGCCCGCTCATGACCTCGCGGTAGTGGGTGTACTACCCGGTCCGCTACTCGAACTACTACTCGGTGTACTACTCGGTCTTGACCTTGATCGAGCCGTCGATGATGCCCGCCTTGGCCTTGGCCACGGCGTCGGAGAGGCCCGCGATCTTCGCGAACTCGGGGTTGGTCTCGGCCAGGCCGACGCCGTTCACCTTCAGGTCGAAGGTCTGGACGCCGGTCAGCGGCTTGCCGTCCTTGACGGACTTGGCCAGGGCGTACACCGCGCCGCCGACGTCCTTGAGGGCGGAGGTGAGGATGTAGTTCTTGTACTGGGCGAGGGCGGCCTGCTGGTACTGGTCGGAGTCGACGCCGATCGCCCAGACCTTCGCCTTGGCCGCGGCCTCGATCACGCCCTGACCGGACAGACCGGCCGCCTGGTAGACGACGTCGGCCTTCTTCTCGATCTGGCCCTCGGCGGCGGCCTTGCCCTTGTCCGGGCTGGCGAAGCCGCCTTCCTCGGCGGTCTGGGTCAGGTACTGCGAGACGACCTTGACCTTGCCGCCGCTGGTCTCCTGGACGCCCTGCTTGTAGCCGGCCTCGAACTTGTGGATCAGCGGGATGTCGACACCGCCCACGAAGCCGACGGTGTTCGTCTTGGTGGCCTTGGCGGCGGCGACGCCGGCGAGGTAGGAGGCCTGCTCCTCGGCGAAGACGAGGGAGGCGACGTTCTTTTCCTCGACCACGGAGTCGACGATCCCGAAGGTGGTCTTCGGGTACTTGGCGGCCACCTTCTTCATCGCGGGGCCGTAGGCGAAGCCGATGCCGATGACGGGGTTGTAGCCCTGCCGCGCCAGCGAGGCCAGGCGCTGCTCCTTGTCGGCGTCGGTCTCGCCCTCGTTGGGCTCGACGTCGTCGGTCTTGTAGCCGAACTCCTTCTGGGCCTTCTCCAGGCCGGCGTACGCGGCGTCGTTGAAGGACTGGTCGCCCTTGCCGCCGATGTCGTAGGCGATGGCGAGCCCGAGGTCCTCCTTCTGGGCGCCGCTGTCTTCGTTCTCACTGCTGGTGCCACCACAGGCCGTGGCGGCGAGTGCGAGCGACGCGACCCCCACCGCGACGCGGGTCAGTTTGGATATCGGACGCATCAGAAGTTCCCCATTCTCCAAGCCCCGCAGTGGGTGCTGAGTTCGGCGCAGAGTAACGCGCGTAGACACTCCTGGGAACGGGGTTCCGCCTGGCCGTTATCCATTCGTGCCGATGGCCGGTTACGTCCTTGTGAACCACCGGATCGAAAGGTGTGCTTGGGACGCCGCACCGCTCCGGTCCCGTGACTCTCCGTACCGGAAGGGGGGCGAGCAGTGAGTGCTCGTATCGCGTCCTAGTACTCCAGCAGGACTAGTGCCGCGGCAGGCAACGTTTGCCCGTCAAGGAGCGGCGTCCGGTGCGTGCTCTCGGCGTGCCGGGCGCAGGCCCTCGTACTGGATGTACTTGGGTCTGTGCCCGGTGCGGCGAGAGTGCGTGCCGGGCGTCGCGACGGGGCGAACGTTGCCTGCCGCGGCACTAGATGCCGCCGTCGATGAGCGCCGCCGCGGTGAAGAGTTCCACGCCCACGGTGATCGCCGACTCGTCGACGTCGAAGTCGCCCTGGTGGAGGTCGCTCACGGTCCGCTCGCCGGGTGGGCGGACGCCGAGGCGGGCCATGGCGCCGGGCACGTGTTCCAGGTACCAGGAGAAGTCCTCGCCGCCGAGGCTCTGCTCGGTGCCCTCGACGGAGTCCGCGCCGAGGCGGGCCGTCATGGCGTCCCGGAGCAGCTCGATCGTCCCCGCGTCGTTGACCACGGGCGGGACCCCGCGCACGTAGTTGATCTCCGACTTGGCGCGGTGCAGGTTGGCGACCTCGTCGATCGCGGCGATCACGATGTCGGGGGCCTGCCGCCACGCGTCGATGTCCAGGCACCGTACGGTCGCGGAGAGCTCGGCGTGCTGCGGGATCACGTTCGGGGCGTGGCCCGACTCGATCCGGCCCCAGGTCACCGCCAGTCCGGCGCGGGTGTCGACGCGGCGGGCGACGATGGCGGGCACGTCGGTGACGACCCGGGCGGCGGCCGTCACCAGGTCGGTGGTCAGGTGGGGGCGTGCGGTGTGGCCGCCGGGGCCCTCGAGGGCGATCTCCAGCCGGTCGCAGGCCGAGGTGATGGCCCCCGCCCGCAGCCCGATCTTCCCGGCGTCGACCCGGGGGTCGCAGTGCACGGCGATCATCCGCCCGACCCCTTCGAGCACTCCGCAGTCGATGGCGTCGGCGGCGCCGCCGGGCAGCACCTCCTCCGCGGGCTGGAAGAGCAGCCGCACGGGCCGGGGCAGCAGCCCCTGTCTGTCCAGGTCGGCGAGGACGAGCCCGGCGCCCAGCACCACGGTGGTGTGCACGTCGTGGCCGCAGGCGTGGGCGCGGTCCGGCACGGTGGACCGGTACGGGCACTCGGTCTTCATGTCCGGGATGGGCAGGGCGTCGATGTCGGCACGGAGGGCGAGCACGGGCTGCTCGTCCGAGTCGCCGATGTCACAGACGAGACCGGTCCCCATGGCGAGCACACGCGGCTTCAGGCCGGCCTTCTCCAGCCGCTCCTTGATCGCCGCGGTTGTGCGGAACTCCTGGTTGCCGAGTTCCGGGTGCATGTGCAGATCGCGGCGGAAGGCGATGAGCTCGTCACGGAGCGCCTCGGGCAGCGCGCCGGGAAGCAGAGCTTCCCCGGGAAGATCGGCCTCGGACTGTAGTGACATCAAGTCGTTCACCCTCTGAAGGGTAGGACGCCCGGGCGGTCGACTGACCTCGATCAACAAAAGATCAGCCCGTCAGGGGAAGAAAATCTGACCGCCGAACGCATATGTACCGTTCCGGATGGGTACACTCGCCCGACTTTTCGGGCGAGTGGATGCCGGGTGACGCCGGTGACACGCCGCATGACACCCATCCACTACCTCACGCATACCACGCCTCGCGTGTGAGACGCCTGTCTGTTCACCTGTCGGACTGTTCATCTGTAGGTCGGGTGGGCGTGTTGGTCGCCTCAGTAGGGTGCGGCAGCGTGAGTATCGAAAGCCCGGATTTCATAGCGGCCGTCCGTGCGTCGTACGACGCGATCGCCGCCCCCTACAGCGAGCGCTTGGCCGACTGGCTCGACGGCAGACCCCTGGACCGCACGCTGGTCACGGCCTTCGCCGAGCTGGTGTCCGCCACCGGGTCGGCCCCCGTGGCGGACCTGGGCAGTGGCCCCGGGCACGTCACCGCGCGGCTGCACGCGCTCGGCCTGCCGGTGTTCGGAGTGGACGTCTCGCCCCGGATGGTGGAGCTGGCCCGCCGGGCCCACCCCGACCTGCGCTTTCACGTGGGTTCGATGACGTCCCTGGACCTGCCGGACGGGACGCTGGGCGGTATCACCGCGCTCTACTCGATCATCCACGTCCCGGACGACCGCCTGCCGGAGACGTTCGCCGAGTTCCACCGTGTGCTGGTGCCCGGCGGCCATGTGCTGCTCGTCTTCCAGGCCGGCGACAAGGAGGAGCACCTGCACCTGACGGAGCGGTTCGGCCAGGAGATCTCGCTCGACTTCTACCTTCGTACGCCGGACATGGTGGCCGACCAGCTCACCGCGGCGGGCCTCCAGATGCACGCGCGGGTGCTGCGGGAGCCGTACGAGGAGGAGACGCGGCCTCGGGCGTTCCTGCTGGTGAGAAAGCCGACATAGGGAAGTACGTCACAGGAAGCACGTCGCAGGAAGCACGTCGCAGGAAGCGAAGCACGTCGCAGGAAGCACGTCACACCGCGGTGACCGCCGACAGCCGGTGCACGTCGCGGGCCGTACCCGTCACTCCCGACAGGAAGCCCTGGGCCCGCGGCGAGGCGGTCTCCGTCAGCCACTCGGGGTCGATGTCGCACACCGCCACCTTGACCTCCGTGCCGGACAGCGCGAGCGGCAGGGTGTGGACGACGGTCGACGGAAAACTCAGGATCGTTCGGCCGACCGGGCCACGGCGGGCGATCAGTTCCAGGGGGAGGTCGGGGCGGACGATCTCCAGGCCCGTCTCCACGGCCAGCCGGTGGAGCTTGTCCGTGCTCTCCCGGCGGTGGGCGAAGTAGCGGGTCGCGCCGTGCGTCTTCGCCAGGGAGGCGACGGCCTCCAGGTACCGGTCGCCGTCCACCACGCCCGTCTCCACCAGCGAGGTGCCGACCATGTCGGCGCCCTTGGTGATGCGGGGCGGGCCGAAGCGGGAGCGGGTCCAGGCGAAGGAGTTCGCGGTCACCGTCACGCCCGGAGGCATCTCGTCCATGGGCATGGAGGAGAAGATCTCCACCCTGCGGTTCTCCCCCGGGGTCAGACGTTTGCGGGCCGCGGAGGACACCGGCGCGAAGACCAGGTCGCGGGGGCCGGGGCGGCCGCCCTTGCGGTGCCAGCGCACCAGGCGCTCACCGCTGGCCAGCTGGGCGACGAACTCCATCGTGGCCGTGCCGTCGTCGACGACGACCAGGTCGCGGGCCTTGGTGATCGTCAGCAGCAGTTGTACGTAGCGGGAGAAGGGGTCGCCCAGGACGATCCGGTCGGCCTTGCGGAGCATGCCGGCCAGGCCGCCGATGGTCTGGAACGGGGCCATGGCACCGCCCCGCGCCTCCTCCCAGCGGACCTCGTGGCCCTCCTCGCGGGCGAGTTCGGACATGCGGCGCAGCTGGCCGCGGGTCATGGGGTCGATCGGGGACAGGACGACGAGGATGAGCCCCGCGCCGGGCGCATGCGCGTGCGCCCACTCCAGCACGTTCAGCAGCTGTACCGGACTCTCCACGAAGGCGAGAGTGCGTGGGCCGGCGGACCCGGCGCGGGGGCTCATCTAAATACGACCGTCCCGTCGTAAGGGATTCTCTGGTGGGGGGTGGTTCAAAACGGGTTCGGACCGGGTTCGGACACCGGGTTCGACAGAGTTCGACCGGGTTCGGACGGGGTTCGGACACCGGGTTCGACAGGGTTCGACCGGGTTCGGACCGGACTCAGACCGAGACGGGCTCGCCCGCCGCCGCCGCGATCTCCGCCTCGGCGACGACACCGCTGACGCGGCGCAGCTTCTTCATCGGGCCGAGCTCGGACTCGTAGACCTTCTTCACGCCGTCACCGAGGGAGGCCTCGATGGTGCGGATGTCGCGCACCAGGCGCGTGAGGCCCTGCGGCTCGACCGAGGCGGCCTGGTCGGAGCCCCACATGGCGCGGTCCAGGGTGATGTGGCGCTCCACGAAGGTGGCGCCGAGGGCGACCGCGGCCAGCGTGGTCTGCAGGCCGGTCTCGTGGCCGGAGTAGCCGATCGGAACGTTCGGGTACTCCTGCTGGAGGGTGTTGATCACGCGCAGGTTGAGCTCCTCGGCCTTGGCCGGGTAGGTCGACGTGGCGTGGCAGAGCAGGATGTTGTCGCTGCCGAGGACCTCGACCGCGTGGCGGATCTGCTTCGGGGTCGACATGCCGGTGGAGAGGATGACCGTACGGCCGGTGGCGCGCAGGGCGCGCAGCAGCTCGTCGTCGGTCAGGGAGGCGGAGGCCACCTTGTGGGCGGGGACGTCGAACTTCTCCAGGAAGGCGACGGCCTCGGTGTCCCACGGGGAGGCGAACCAGTCGATGTTCTTGGTCTTGCAGTAGTCGTCGATCTGGCGGTACTCGTCCTCGCCGAACTCCACGCGGTGGCGGTAGTCGATGTACGTCATCCGGCCCCAGGGCGTGTCGCGCTCGATGTCCCACTGGTCGCGCGGGGTGCAGATCTCCGGGGTGCGCTTCTGGAACTTGACGGCGTCGCAACCGGCCTCGGCGGCCGCGTCGATCAGCTTGAAGGCGTTCTCCAGCTCACCGTTGTGGTTGATGCCGATCTCGCCGGTGATGTAGACCGGCCGGCCCGGGCCGGCGGTCTTCGAACCGAACTGACGCAGACGGGAGTTGGTGCTCATGGCAGGAACTTTCCTTACTTGTTGAGGGAGTCGAGAGAGGGGCCGAGGATCCAGCTGGCGATCTCTCGGATCGCGCCGTCGCCACCGGGGACGGTGGTGACCGCGCGTGCGGCGCCGCGCACGACGTCGTGGGCGCTCGCGACCGCCACGGGCCAGCCGACGAGGGCGAAGCACGGGAGGTCGTTGACGTCGTTGCCGACGTAGAGCACGCGCTCAGGCGCGATGCCCTGCTCCTCGCACCACTGCTTCAGCGCGAGGTCCTTGCGGTCGATGCCGTGCAGGACCGGGATCTTGAGCTTCCGGGCCCGGGCGGCGACGACCGGGTTCACTTCCGTGGACAGGATCAGCATGTCCAGCCCGCTCTTGCGCAGGGCGGCGATGCCGAGGCCGTCTCCGCGGTGCACGGAGACGAACTCCTTTCCATCGGCGTCGATCAGCACCCGGTCATCGGTCTGGGTGCCGTCGAAGTCGAGTACGACCGCGTCGATGTCGTCGGCGGTCGGGAGGGCGCCGGGGAGGTCCGCGTCGAACAGCGGCGCGAGGGCCCGGGCGCGGGCGAGGTCGTGCGGGTCGTCGATCTCCAGCACGCGGGCCGGGTCGGTGCGTACGAGCTCCGTGTGGCCGAAGAAGCGGTGCTGGTGCTTGCGGAAGCCGGCCGCCTCCATCGCGTAGGCGGCGCCGGTCTCCAGCAGGTCCTGGGGGCGGTCCTGGCGGCGGGGGCGGAAGGACTTGTCGTGGTTGACGCCGTAACCGCCGCTCACGTCTTCGGAGTTGGCCTGATCGGCCGTCTCGGCCGCGTCGTCGGCGTCTCGCCAGATGAAGCCGTGGAAGGGTGCCACGGTCACCGCCGTGTCGGCCCCGTTCTCCACGACCGCGCCGGCCACCCCGTCGATGTCCTCGCGGAGGATGAACGGGCTGGTGCACTGCACGAGCAGCACCACGTCGACGGCCGATCCGTGCAGAGCCTCGTGCGCGTCCATCGCGTGCAGGACCGCGGCCTCCGAGGTCGCCATGTCGCCGGCGATGGCGGCCGGCCGCAGCACGACCTCGGCGCCGGCCTCGCGGGCCGCCGCCGCGATGGCCTGGTCGTCGGTGGAGACGACCACGTCCGTCACCAGGCGGGTCGCGCGGCACTCGCGCACCGCCCGCGCCACCAGCGGCACGCCCCCGACGGGGGCGAGGTTCTTCGCGGGGACGCCCTTGGAGCCGCCGCGCGCGGGGATCACCGCGAGCACCCGGCGCACCGAAGCGCCTTGGCCCGCTTCCGGGTTGGACATGGGTTCAGCTCCTTGAAGTGGGCCTTGAAGTCGGATTGGGGCGGCGGCTCACAGCTCGCCCATCCGCCGGATGACGGGCGCGACCCGCTGCACCCCGTGCCGGTAGGCGCCGCGCGCCGCCCGGCGCACGATCTGCCGGACCGGGCCGGGGTCCTTGTCGGCCGCGGGCGCACCGGGCAGCGGGCTGCCGTCCGGGCCGAGGTGGTGGCGGGCGAGGATGCCGGGCAGGTAGCCGGGGGCGGTCGCGGGTGTGTAGTACGGGATGAGGGGCGGCAGGCCGGCGGGCTGGGCGAGCAGCTTGGCGATGCGCTCGCGGGCCGCGTCGAAGGCGGTGGCGTAGGAGCCGTCCGCGGCGACGCCCTGCCGGGCCACCCACTCCTCGTCGGGCGACGGCCGGTGTCCGGCGTCGAGCTGGTCCCAGGAGGCGAGGCACCCGGAGCCGACGAAGTGGTGGTTGCCGAGCACCTCACGGACGCCGAGGTCGGTGAGGACGACGGTGGGGACACGGCGGTGCAGGGACTCGAGGGCGGCCGTGGAGCTGATGGTCACCAGCAGGTCGGTCCGGTCGAGGACCTCGCCCATGTTGCCGTAGACCAGGCGGAAGTTGGACGGGACGTCCAGCCGCTGCGCCAGCTTCTGGTAGGGCAACTCCTCGATGTGCGTGGTGTGTTCGCCCGGCCTGGAGCGCAGCTTGAGCAGCACCTCGCGCTCGGGGTGCAGCCGCGCGTGCCGAACGAGCCGCTCCAGCAGATACGTACGGTCCTTGCGGCTGACCGGAACGGACGGCTGCGCGGCGAAGACCACGGTGTAGGGCCTTCGCTCTTGCTTCGCAGAGGGGTCGTGCTCACCGGTGTAGGCGGCGCCTCCCAGGAACGGCAGTGCCACCTCGGTCACCGACGTGGCGTCGGCGCCCACTCCTTCGTACACCGCGCGGAAACGCTCCGCGTCCTGGCGGGAGTTGGCGAGGACGAGGTCGGCGCCGTGCCGCAGGAGCAGGCCGTCGGCGAGCTTCTCGTAGACGACGCCGACGTAGCCGGTGACGACGACGGGACGCTTCTCGCGGCCCTCCCACACACGCTTGAGGCCGTGCAGCATCGCCTGGACGCCGCCGCCGACGAGGGCGAGGACGACGAGGTCGTACTCCTCCTCGGCCATGGCGCGCAGGAATTCGACGGCCGTGACCTCCCGCAGGGAATCGGCGCGCACCCCCACCTCTTGAAGCTGGCGCGGAGTGGGCGTGGCCCGGCCGCGCAGCAGGAATCCGCTCAACGCGGGGCGGACTTGCGCGTCCTCGCGCGTTGCGGCTTCCATGGACGGGCCCGGAGCGATGCGGTCCGCGGTCAGCGCACCCCATTTCCAGCGGGTGTCCGAGTCCGCGAGGACGGCGATTCGCGGGGGCTTCGTTTTGCTTGGTGGCACGAGGAAGACGCTAGGAAGCAATTTCTAGGTCCGGCCCAACCGTGAATCAACGAAAAGTTAACAACAGCCCACCGCGAGCCGAACTGGCCCGCCGGAGAGCGGAAAGAACACGGGATGCACCGTTCCGACACATTGAGTTCACCCTCCGTACCCTCACCGGAAAGTTCCGCAGCCGGGCAGCCTCCTAACGTTTCGCAGGTGCCAAAGCTTTCCGTGATCGTGCCGTTCTACAACGTGCAGCAATACGCCCCGGACACCCTCAGAAGCCTTCGAATGAACGCCCGGCGCGACTTCGAGTTCGTGCTGGTGGACGACAAATCCAAGGACGAAACCCCGGCGATTCTCGAACGAGCGGCCGAGGAACTTTCGGATGTCGCCCAGGTCCGTTATGTCCGCCACGAGGTGAACGGAGGGCTCGCCACCGCCCGCAACACCGGCCTCGACGCCGCGCGGGGCGAGTACCTGACGTTCCTGGACGGCGACGACTGGCTGGCCCCCGGCTACCTCTCCGAACTGGTGTCCGCCATCGAGGAGCTGGGCTGCGACTTCGTCCGCACCGACCATGTGCAGGCCACCGCCCGCGCGCGTTCCGTGCACCGGGTCCCGGTCGGACGGCGTTACGAGGTGATGAACCCGCGCGAGGCGATCCTGCCCGCCGACCGCTCGACCTCCGTCGACTACGCGTTCGCCTGGGCCGGCGCCTACCACCGCCGCCTGCTCGACAAGGGCCTGCTGCACTTCACCGACGGGCTGCGCACGGCCGAGGACCGGCCGTGGATCTGGAAGCTGCACCGCGAGGCGGAGTCGTTCGCCGTGGTGAGCCTGCTCGGCGTGTTCTACCGGCGCGGGGTCGCCTCCTCCCTGACGCAGATCGGCGACGTCCGCCAGCTCGACTTCATCCGTGCCTTCGACCAGGTGATCGAGGAGACGGCCGCGGACCCGGACGCCGGCCGGCTGCTGCCGAAGGCGGTGCGCACCTACTGCGCGATCATCGCCCACCATCTCTCCGACGAGTCCAAGTGGGAACCGGCCGTGGCCAAGCAGCTGCGGGCGATGAGCGCGGCGGCGATAAAGCGCATGCCGCAGGACGCGCTCGGTGACGTGCTCGAGACCATGGACATGCGCCGCTCCTCCAAGCTTCGGCGACTGCGGCGCCGGGCCACCACAGCGAAGGCGGCCGCCTGATGCCCCGTACGACTCAGATCTTCTGCGCCTCGACGCTGTACGGCGCCGCCACCCTGGCCGCCGCGATCGACTCCGACCTGTTCACGGAGCCGGACCGACGGATACTCCTGGTCTTCAACAACTCCACGACCCCGGAGACCACCACGCCGCTCGACGAGATGCCGGGCTTCGAGCCGCTGCGCAGCCACTTCGACGACGTCGTCTCCTGGAACGAGGCCATCCGCCCCTTCCACCCCGGCGCCTGGACACCGCGCGCCGACGACATCCCGCTCTTCGAGCGCTACCTGCGCCTGCTGTGGAACCTCGGCGACGACCGCGTCGAACTCGCCCTGGAGTCCATCCAGGTCACCCCCGCCCTCACCGTCGCCCAGCTGTTCACCGGCGCCCCCGTCGACGTCTACGCCGACGGCCTGATGAGCTACGGCCCCACCCGCAACAAGATCGACCCACTGGTCGGCACCCGGGTGCGCCGACTCCTGCACCTGGACCTGGTGCCGGGACTGACGCCGATGCTCCTCACCGAGTTCGACGTACCGCCGCACGTGGTGCCCACGACGGCATTCCTGAAGGTGATGGGCGAACTCACCGCGACCGTCCCCGAGCTGCCGATCCTGCCCGACAACGCGGCGCTCCTGCTGGGCCAGTACCTGTCCGCACTGAACATCCTCTCCCCCCAGGAGGAAGAGGACCTGCACGTGCGGATGATGCGGGGCGCGGTCGCCCGCGGCCACCGCGCGGTCGTCTTCAAGCCGCACCCCACCGCCCCGGCCCGCTACAGCCGGATCCTGGAGACCGAGGCCGAGAAACTGGGCGTCGACCTCACCGTCCTCGACACCCCCGTCCTGGCCGAGCTGCTGTTCGAAAGGGCCCGGCCCGGCCTGGTCGTCGGCTGCTTCTCCACCGCGCTCTTCACGGCGTCCTCCTTCTACGACCTCCCGGTCGCCCGCATCGGCACGGAGCCGCTGCTCGACCGGCTGGCGCCCTACCAGAACAGCAACCGTGTCCCGGCCGTGCTGGCCGACGCCGTCCTGCCGGACCTGGAGGAGCGGGCGGGCGAACAGGCCATCCCGGCCGACGAGCTGAACAGCCTGGTCACCGCGGTGGGCTTCAGCATGCAGCCGCAGATCTACCCGAGCCTGCGGCCGGTGGCGGAGCGGTATCTCGCGAAGCACTTCGTGCCGCGGACCCGGCGGTACTTCAAGCGGAAGCGGCTTACTTCGTTGGGGTTGCCCGGGGGCATTCCGCAGCGGTTGGCATTCCTGCCGCGCAACTCGACCGCGCGGCGGGTTGTGCGGAGGGCCAGGGCGATCCGCAAGGCCGTGCACCGCTAGGGCCCGCCGGACAGGCCCTAGGGACCCCATCACACAACAGCAACAATTCCTTCACCTTCCGTTCCCCTGACAGTCGGCTGGCAGGGGAAGAAGGTCATGTTTCCTTCACACGAAAGAAGGTATGCCTGGTCCTCCGGTACGCACGGGGCCTTCAGCATGAGCGCCTTCCGTTCTATCCAAGTACTGGGAGTGGACCACATCCATGCGCATCGCTGTCTTTGTCGAGAACCGCAACGGCGTCGGCCTAGCCGCTGAGGTCATGCGGGCGCCCGGGGCCGAGGCCCATTCCTTCCACCTGGTCACGGCCGACCGGGACGGAGCGGTCGCCGGGTGGATCGAGGAGGAGGCCGCGGCCCGGTTCGACGACCTCGCGGTGCGCAACCTCTTCATGGTGGACGAGGCGCTCAGTGACGCCGAGTTCCTGGAGGAACTCGGCTATCGAATATGTGCCTTCGCCGAGCAGGAGCACATCGACCGGCTGGTGTTCTTCAACGACCAGTCACAGCGCGGCCGCCGGGTGGCGGGGGCGCTGGGCCGCACGGTGCCGCTGATCCTCCTGCAGGACGGGCACCTGGACTTCCGCTTCAAGAAGACCGACGCCGGGCTGCACGACCAGAACTGGTACTACGGCTCCTCCTCCCCGGCCGCCGTCTGCGTCTGGGGTCCGGCCACCGCCCACCATCTGATGTTCCGCTCCGCGGACGCCAACCCTCCCGTCCACATCACCGGCGCACTCGGGCACAGCGACGACCCGGCCCTCCTGCGCGCGGCCCGCTCCACCACCCACCGGCACGCGAAGGACGCCGGTGAACCGCTGCGCATCGTGGTCCTCGACCAGCCGCTGAGCGACCAGCGCAAACTCTCCCGCGGGGCCCACCGGGAACAGCTCAAGGACCTGTGCGCGGCCCTCGCCGAGTTCGGCGAGGTCGAGATCAAGCCGCACCCGTCCACGCTCGACGGCCATCTCAAGTGGCTCCAGACCCTGCCCGACGTGACGATCCTCAACGAAAAGGCGCTGCTGGGCGTCGATGCGCTCGACGGATACGACCTCGCGGTCACCTTCTTCTCCACGACCTACCTGCAGACGCTGCGAGCGGGCACGCCGCTGATCCTCTTCAGCCCGCCCCAGCTCAACATCGTCTTCCCCACGATGAACCACCCCCTGCTGCGCAACGTCGGCACCGTCGGAGAACTCGTCGACGTCGTCGCCGACCTGCAGCGCTCGGGCAAGTTCGCGGCCAACGTGCACGGCGAACCCGTCGAACACTTCATCACCTTCCACGACGACGTGGCCGCTCGCGTCCTGCGTCTCGTCGAGCAGGCCACCGTGCCCGCGGAGCCGCCGGCGCCCCCGCGGTGGGGGTCGGCCGACGACGCCCACGGAAGCCTGTCGCGGGCCGAGAGAGCGCTGCGTACCGTGCGGCAACGGATGGACCGGCCACGCTCGCTGGCCGTGCTCGGCCTCGGTTTCTCCTACGTCACCGGCGTGGCCATCCCCGTCCTCACCTACACCCAGGCCCTGCTCGCGCAGAGCCCGGTCGATGTCCGCTACTTCGACCTCGGCGCCTACTCCCGCGCCGAGGACGTCATGGCGGACCTGGAGAGCGCCGAAGTGGTCTTGGTCAACAGCCTGGCGCCGTTCTGGCGTTCACCGCTGGCCAACGAACTGGTCCAGGCCCTGCAGGACATGGGGAAGTCCGTGGTGCTGTACGCCCACGAGACCGAGTACGTCATGAACTTCGAGGGCGGGCAACACACGCTGCGGCACCAGGAGATGCTCACCCTGCTGCCGAAGCTGAAAGTCCTGTGCGTCTCCACTGGCCAGGCCGACATGTTCCGCCAGCTAGGTGTGAGCGACCCGGTCGTGGTCTACAACACGGTCCCGCGCGACACCCACCGTGCCCGGGCGCGGCGCACTCCGGGCGAGCGGCCGCGGATCGTGATGGTCGGCTCCATGCAGGACCGCAAGGGCCTCGACCTGTTCTCCCGGGTCGCGGAAATGGCGTATGTGCAGGGTCTGCCCTGGCGTTTCGCGTGGATCGGCCACAAGACCTGGCGCATAGGTTCCTCGACGCTGCTGTCGGACCGCGTCGAGTGGATGGGAGCGCTCTCGCGCGACCGTGTGCGAGAGGAACTGGCCGCCTCGGACGTCTTCTTCCTGTCCAGCGTCGACGACCCGATGCCGCTGTCGGTGGTCGAGGCGGTGCAGCAGCGGCTGCGCACCGTCACCTACCACGGGGTCGGCTCCCGGGAGGTGCTGGAGGGCGTGCCCGGGTACCGCTCCTTCACCGAGTACACGCCCGAGGCCGCGCTCGACGCGCTGCGCCGTGTACTGGACGAGGAGATCTCTGAGACCGAGTACCAGGACGTCGAGGAGCTGTTCGACATCCCCGCCTTCGCCGCCCGGATGACGACGGCGCTCGGACTGCCCGTGCTCGGCGAGACCGCGCGGCCCTCGGCCGGTGACAACCTCGCCACGACCGAGGAGGCGGAGGAGGGCCTGCTCGACGCCGACGGCTCCGGATCCGCGGCCACGCGAAGGTTCGCCGCGGTGCTCTCCCGGCACGGCAAGTACCTCACCAAGGACTTCGACCGCCACTTCGCGGCGGGCAAGCACGACGACGCCCTGCGGGTGGGCACCGAGATACTGCGCCGAAGACAGCCGGTGGACGTCATTATCGGCATGGCCGAGATCCGGGCGCGGCGCGGCGATATCGGGGAGGCCTGCCGGCTGCTTTCCGCGGCCGCTATCGCGGGTGGCGACCGTGCGCGGGTGTGGACGGAGGTCGCGCGGGTCGCGGCGCTGCTCGGCACGCGGGGCCGGTCCATCCGGCAGCTGGCACGCAAGGAGGCGGTCCGCATTCAGCTCGGGAATCGCTCGGCGCGGCTTCTGAAGTCCGAGTGAGGAAGTCCGCGAGAGCTGAGGTGAGTTGAAGTCCCAGTGAGGCGGACGGGTAAATTCCGCCTACTCAGGTGAACTCGCGGCAACGGATGAGCAAACGGTGATTCCGTCGAACAAAAGCCCTCTGGGTGACGACATAGGATCCCGTTGTTGACGATTCTCCGATGACCCGAACGTATTCGGTCAGGAGCGTGCCCAAAAAGAACCCGCGGCGTACTGCGAGAGGTACCAGCGTGACCGAAACGGTCGTGAGCACATCGAAGCCGCAGCCCGCCGTGGCCGCACCCGTCCAGGAGCGCATCACCCCCACCCCGCCCGCACCCGCGGCCAAGCGCCGGGGAGGCGGCAGACTGCGGGCCCTGGACGGGCTGCGGCTGGTCGCCGCGCTGATGGTGGCGGTGTACCACTACGCCGGGCGCGGCGGTGAGGTCACCCGGGCCTGGGGCACATCACCGAAAGAGCAGTTCCCCACGCTGAGCTCGTTCGCCACCTACGGCTGCCTCGGCGTCCAGGTCTTCTTCGTGATCAGCGGGTTCGTGATCTGCATGAGCGGCTGGGGCCGGCCCCTGAGGTCGTTCTTCGCCTCCCGCGCCTCCCGGCTGATGCCGGCCTACTGGGTGGCGGTCATCCTCGTGACGGCGGTGTTCGCCCTGCCGATGGTCGTCTACGAGGCCGTGTCGCCGAGCGACGCGCTGGTGAACCTGACGCTGCTTCAGCAGCCGCTGGGCGCGGACCGGGTGCTGGGCGTCTGCTGGACGCTATGGGTGGAGATCCGGTTCTACGCGCTGTTCGCGCTGTGCGTCGTACTGCCCGGGGCGAACCGGCGGCGCGTCATCATGTTCTGCGCGAGCTGGACGCTGGCGGCCGCGATCGCGCAGGCGGCGCACCAGCCGCTGCTCGACCTCGTCCTGATGCCCGAGTACGCGCCGTTCTTCATCGGCGGCATCGGCCTCTACCTCGTCCACCGTGACCGGCAGGACGCCTACGCCTGGGGCATCGTGGCCGTCAGCTTCCTGATCGGGCAGCACTACGCGGTGCAGAGCCTGTGGAACGCGTCCGACCCGAACGCCTTCGCCCACCGCACCACGTTCGGCATCGTCCTCGTCGTCGCCTTCGGCTTCGTGGCGGTCGCGGCGATCGCGCTGGGCTGGCTGAACTGGGCGAACTGGCGCTGGCTGACCGTGGCCGGGGCGCTGACGTACCCGTTCTACCTGGTCCACGAGCACCTCGGCTGGGTGGTGATCCGCTTCCTGCACCGCGGCCTGCACCTGGCGTCGGCGGAGACGTTCGCCCTGACCATCGCCTCGATGCTACTGCTGGCCTGGCTGCTCAACCGGTTCGTCGAGGAGCCGCTGACGCCGCGGCTGCGGGCGGTGCTGTCCAGGGTGCGGTGAGTCGGGCGGTCGCCCGGCGGCGGTCGTTCGCGTGTGCGGTCAGGTCGCGAGGACAAAGGCCAGCAGGGCCATGGCGGACACCACCCCACACAGGATCACCACGTAGCGGGTAGGGAACGGGGGCGGCGGCCCCGGTGCGGCGCGGCGCGCCTGGTCGCCGTAGGCCATGAGCCCTTTCCGGGACAGGAACAGGCCGGTCGCCATCCCGGCCCAGACGAAGGAGTACAGCACCAGCATCTGCCGTGCGCTCCACTGAGGTTCGGCCGCGCCTACCGCGGTCATGCCGAGGCAGGCGCCGAGGGACGCGACGACGACAAAGACGATCGCGGCCCGGGGCGGGCTCATCCACCGCTGGATGGCGAGGCCGAGGAGGAAGGTGGCGAGGGCCGCCATGAGCAGCAGGTGGCCAAGGGGAAGCCGTGCGAGCATGACGCGTCCTTTCGGGGCGCCAGGGGCCGGCGGGCGCGCTTGCCGCCGGCCCCTGGCGCGGCTCTCACCAATCGAACAACTCACCGAGCGTACTGGTGACAGGTGACACGAGGTCGTTGGCGAACCGCGTGATCCGCGAGGCCGCCGGATAGACCATCCGCAGCCACGGGGCCTGGCCGAAGGTGAACAGGCTGAGCGCGGCGCTGTTGAGGGACGCCACGAATTCGCCGCTCGTCCATCCGTAGCCGATCCCGGTGAATACCGCAGTGAGCCCGGAGTAAGCGATGGAGGTGACCGCCAGACCCGCGGCGAACGACCCCACGACCGGCGCGAAGGGCCCGAACAGCGGGGCGCTCAGGGCGAAGACGGCGGAGGCGAACCCGGTGCCGATGCTGATCCAGTTGGAGACATTGGCCGCCCACCGCGCGTCCTCCTTCCACCAGGGAAGGCCGCCCTTGACGGTGTCGTTCTCGGCCGTGTCGGCCGGGTTCGTGCCGGACTCCCGGGCCGCGCGGGCATCTTGTGCCGCTTGCCGGGCCGCCGCCGCGATCTCCGCCTGCCGCTTTGCCGTGGCGATCTGGTGGGCCTGGCTCGCGGCGGCGGCTGCCGTCCGCGCGTCCTGGCCCGCCTGGATCGCGGAGGCGCGAGCAGAAGCGGCTGATGCCTGGGCCGAGTTGGCGGAAGCGACGGCGCTGCGGGCGGCGTCCACGGCACGGTTGGCGGAGTGGTTCGCCGAGCGTGCGGCCGTGCGGGCGGTGGCGGCCGCCGCCTTTGCCCGGTCGGCGGAGGCCTGTGCGTCCCTGGCCGACTGCTCGGCGGCGTCCGCGTTCGCGTCGGCCTGCTTCGCGGAGATGTCGGCCTGGTCGGCCGAGTTCTGCGCCTTCTGAGCCCACTGCGTCGCTTCCGCGGCGGCGTTGCGCGCCTTCGCCGCTGCCTCCTGCGCATCGGCGGCGTCCTCCTGCGCCCTGTGCGCGATCTTCGCGGCGGCGGCGATCGCGCCTTGAATGGCGGCGATGTGGGTGGCGGAGTCGTAGTCAAGCTGCGCGGTCTTGTACTGCTTTGAGGCGACGAAGTTACGGCGCATCCACGCCGGTCCTTCCAGCGCGGCCTGCGCGTGTGCCTTCGTGTACGGGCCCGCGGTGGCGAGGAGGGTGGAGGTGGCGACCGCGTCGTCCTCCTTCAGCGCCGCCTCGTAAGTGACGCTGAAGAACCTGTGCAGCGCCTCGGCGGTTCCCGCGTCCAGCGCGTCGTTGGCCGCCTTCGTGACCGCTTTGCCGGGCTTGGCGGCCAGGATGCGGGAGACCGCGACGCGGTTGTCCGTCACGGCGGCCTGGAACAGACCGGTGGTGAGGAACCGCGTGCCGGCGTCCGGGGCGTCGCTTTCCAGCGCCGTGGTCGCCGCGTCGACGACATCCGGGCTGGCGAGGGTCTGGGCCAGGTAGAAGGCGGTCTCCCGGTCATCCTGCCGCTGGGCGAGCTGACGGTCTGCGTCGATCCAGGCGTGGACGTCGGCGTCCGTACCGCACAGGGCGAACCGTGCGGCCTCGCGCGACCAGGTGCCGTGGGAGTTCATCAGGGCGATGGCCGCCTTGCGCCCGACCGTCGCGGCCAGGCCCGTGTCGCCCGCCTTCAGTGCCGCCTCGGCTCGGGAGATGAGGTCCTTCGTGGCCTGGTCGGTCTGCGCTTCCTGTGTGCGCTTCTCGGTGAGCTCCGCCCTCTCCTTCGCCTCGATCTGCGCGAGCAGGCGGCACTCCTCGATCGCCTGCCGCATGTCCTCGTCCAGGCGCTGCCACTCGGCCTCCCGGGCCTGCTTCTCCACCTCGATCGCCTTGGTGACGGCCTCGGTGGCGGTGTTCGCGGCCTTGGTGGCCTCGCCTGCGAACTCGGTCGACTTCTTCGCGTACTCCACGGCCTTGCCCGCGTTCGCGACAGCCCAGTCAGCCGCCGTGGCGGCTTTGTCGGCGTGGCTCGCCGCACTGTTCGCGGCGTCGCGTGCGGTGGCGGCGGCCTTCGCGGCCGTGTTCGCCAGCGCCTGGGCCGTGCCGGCAGCGTTGGTGGCGATCGTGGCGTTGGTGCTCGCGATCTGCGCCTGCCGCTTGGCCTCGGCGGCCTCGGCCTGCGCCGCACCGGCGGCTGCGGCGGCCGTGGCGGAGGCGCTCGCCGCGGCGGAGGCGTTGCGGGCGGCCGAGGCGGCGGCGGACCCGGCGCTCGCGGCCTGGACCGAAGCGGTTGCGGCGTGGTCGGCGGCCGTCGCCGCGCTGCGGGCCTTAGCCGCGGCGTTGCGGGCGGCGACGGCGGCGTTCTTGGCGGCCGATGCCTGGGAGGCGTCCTTGGACGCGGCAATGGCGGCCTTGTATGCCTTGGCGGCGGCGGAGCCGGCGGTGGCCGCGGCCTGGCTCGCGGCGGTGGCGGCGTAGGCGGCGCGGCGGGAGGCCTGGACGGCGGCGTGCGAGGCGCGGATGGCCACCCGGGCCGAGTCGGCCGCGCCGGTCGCGGCCTGGGCCGCCTTGCGGGCCGCCCTGCCGGACTTGATCACGTCGTTCTGTGCCGCCTGGGCCTCGGCTGCGGCCTTCTCCGCCGCCTCCTTGGCCTTCGCGGCGGCCACCACGGCACGGGCCGAGGCCTCCTCGGCCGCCTTCGTCATCGTGTCGGCCTTCTTGCCCTCGCGTTCGACGACCGCGACGAGCTCCGCGATCGTCGCGGCCTCCTGGTCGCGGGCGCGGGCGATGTGCTGACCGGTGTCGAGGAACCACTCCACGTCGGACGCGGTGCCGTCCAAGGCCCGGGAGGCGTACTTCCGCACCTCCGGGCCCGCCTGCACCATGAGCTGGGAGACTTCGACGCGCATGTCCTCCAGGCGCGCGGTGAACTGGCCCTTGACGAGGTAGTCCTCCAGGGCTGCCTGGGTGCCCGAGTCCAGGGCTGCGCTACCAACGCGTACTACCGCCTTGCCGCCGGTGGCCATCACGGTCGACGTCGCGAAGCGCAGGTCCTCCAGCATGGCGGGCTTGAAGCCCTCGCTCAGGAAGTCGGCGATGGCGGTGTCGCCGGCGTCGAGGGCCTCGACGGCCTCACGCCGGGTGCCCTTCCCGCCGCCGGCGAGGGCGGTGGCGATGGCGACGCGGCTGTCCTCCACCGTGAGCTTGGGCAGATCGACCGTCAGGAAGGTCTGCACGTCGGTGTCGGAGCCGATGAGCGCGGTTTCCGCGGCGGCGCGGACGGCCTTGCCGCCCAGCAGCCACGCCTTGACGACCTTCGCCCGTTCGGTGTCCGGCAGGCTGAACGGGTCGCCGTCGTCGCCGTCCTCCGGCTCGGCGGTCACAGCTGCGGCGGCCCCGGGAGTGAGGACGAGGCTCGAAGTGGCGGCGACGGCGGTGGTGGCGGCTAAGGCGCCGAGAACGCGCCGTCTGCTCCAGTAGGTGGTGTTCACAGTAGTCCTTCGGGATCGGTGCCCGGCGGCGCGCGCACGGGGGCATACCGCCGGGCAGAGTGGTGTGTCAGCCGCGCGCGTGTCCCCGCGAGCGCCCACGGAGGTCGGACCGTTGCGTGGGCGCTCGGGAGCGACGGGCGCGTGTCCCTTGGTGTTCTGTGGTGCCGAAACGGGCGTCGGCGGATGTGATCGTCAGGGATCCGTCCGGCGTCCCGGATCGATATGAGAGGGGTGGCCCCGGACGGAAGCTCCCTTCCGGGGTCGATACGGCCGACGGATCAGCGGATGGCCATGCCGAAGGCCTTGCCCGTGAGGGGCATGCCGCCCGAGCCGGGCTGATAGGTCGTCACGGTCGCGCCCGCTCCGCCCATGGCGTTCGACCACGGAAGGCGATGGATGGCGCCGCGGTCGGCGGGGCCATGCGGCATGCCGATCCACAGGTGCGTGCCGGTGGCGTTCAGGTACTTGCCCGCGAGCTGCGACGCGCCCGGGGTGCCTGGCAGGCCTCGGTCGTTGCCCGCCTCGATCCAGTGGTCGGAGTCGCCCGGCGCGCCCAGGAGCGAGAAGGTCTGCACGATGCCCGCGTCCGTGGCCGTGCCGATGTCCTTGCCGGGTACGCCGACCGCCAGCACCATGGTCGAGGCGGTGCCGGTCGCGTTCGGCGCGGTGTTCATGGCGGCCACCTCCGTGCCAAATCCGTCACCGGTCGCGGAAGCCCCGTTCACACCCTCGACGCCTTGGTGGACGGTGGCCAGTTCAGTGACCGCGCCGGCTGCGGTCACCCGGACCGTGGTCACCAGCCCCGCCTGGGGGAAGGAGTTCGTGCCGACCCAGAGCGTCTCACCGGGGGCTCCGATGGCGAGGACCGAATCGGTCGCGGCGGTGGCGCCGGAGGGGCGGTACGCGACCATCGAGAGCGACGAGCCGAACAGGTCACCGCCCTCGCCCCCGTCGCCGATGCCGTCGGAGTCCTGGTTGATGCTCGCCACTGGGGCGGGGATGCCGTCCGCGTTCACGTCGTGCTTGAGAATCGCCGTCATGCCGACGTCGGCGCTGGTGCCGACCGTCTCGCCGGGGGAGCCGATCGCGATGTGGTTCGGCGAGCCCGCGACGGAGGCGCCGAACTCGTCGCCGGCGCTGATGACGCCCACCACGCCCGGAGAGTCCTGGTGGACCGAGACGCTGACGGATCCGCGCAGGTAGTAGACCAGACCCGCGTTCACGGAGCCCTTCAGGTTCTTGCCGGGCGCGCCGATCAGCAGGTACGGCTCACCGGTGGCGGTCTGGCCCGCGGCCAGCGCCGCACCCATCCGGTCGTCCGCCTCGGACGCCCGATCCTTGATGGCACCCGTGCCGGTGCCCTGTTGGAGGTTGAGCGCGGCCTTGCCCTGGCCGAGTCCGTTCCGGGAGCCGTAGAGCACGGTCACCCAGCCAGCGTTCGCCACGGTGCCGACGTCCTCGGAGGGGGTGCCCACGACCAGGTCGGTGCAGCCGTCCTCGTCGTGGTCGACGGCGGCGAGCTCGCCGCCGAACTCGTCATCCGCCTCGGCTCCGCCGGGGACGTGGCCGAGGTCCTGGTGGACCGTCTCGCTGCCCTTGCCCGCGCCGTAGACGACCTTCACCAGGCCGGCTTCCGACTGATCGCCCACGGTGGCCTTGGGATCGCCGACCGCGACATCCTCAGCGGCGTCGCAGTTGAAGTCGGTCACGCGGGTCGTGCCGGCCTTGGCGGCGATCCAGGCGCCCAGGTCGTCGACGCGGGTGGCGACGCCCCCGGTGCGGGTCTCGGCGGTGTCCGTGCCGAAGCAGCCGCCCTGCCAGGAGCGGCTGTTGACAGCGGCGAGCCTGGCCTGACCGTTCGTCACGCGCACCACCGGGCCGCCGGCGTCGCCCGCGCAGATCGCCGCGCCGTTCTTGCCGGTGACCGCGGCGGTGGTGGCGTCGGAGGTGTCCACCGAGAACGCGCCGGTGTGCAGCTTCAGCGGGGCCCATTCGCCCTTCGTCCGGCCGTATCCGGCGACGGTCAGTTGCTCGCCGACGGTGGGCGCGGCGGTGGCCAGGGCCACGGGGGCGGTGGTGACCGGCCGGGAGAGGCGGGCGAGCACCAGGTCGCGGTCGGTGCGCGGGACCAGCTCCACCACTTGGCGGACCGCGCCGACGGTGGTGGTGAGGTCAGTGCGACCGATCGTCGCGGTCGTCTTCAGCTTCGGGGCACCGGCGGGCACGGTGAGGTCGGCGGCCGGGTTGTCGGCGAAGCAACTGGCTGCCGTGAGCAGCCATTCGGCGTGGAGGAGGGTGCCGGAGCAAGCACGCGTGCCGTCGCCGATGTCCAGGCGCGCGGTGTAGGCGTAGGTGGTGCCGGTCGCGGCGGTGCCGCTGACGGCGTGTGCGGGCGCGGCGGTTAACGCGAGCGGAGTCGTGAGCAGAGCCGCGGCCAGCACGGCGAACCGGACAGGTCTGGGGCGTTGGGTGTTCATGATTTCCCTGGGCGAGGTCTATGCCTCCGGTGGGCACCGGACGGCGAAAGGCTGATGAGAGACGTCGGCAAAGCGTTACTCGGAAATCCGGAGCATTACTTGGAGGTCCTGATCTCGACGAGGGCGAATTGGCGCCCCTGCTCGTCCGTGCTCTCACCCACGGGAGTCCAGGTGTTCTCGGCGATGTCGTACGACTTCTTCTCGCCGTCGACCGTCATGTCGACCTGGGTCGTGTAGTCGTTTCCCCTGACGTTGAAGACCGCGGGGATCTCCAAGGTCAGGTAGCCGGAGTTGCCGGTAACGCGGAAGCAGACCCTGTCCACCGAGCTGCGGGTCCAGATCTCCAGCAGACCGGTCTCGCTGCCACAGGTGGCGAGGATGATGTGGCCGTCGCCTCGCTTCAGGGTGATGCCCTGTTCCGCAAGGATCTTGTCGGCCTGCGGGTACTTGAAGTCCTCGACGGCGTAGCCGGGCGCCTCGTCGGCGATGGGGGCGACCGCCTCGGCGGACGCGCCCGACGACGCGGGCGTACCCGACGTGCCCGCCGTCACCACGAGCCAGGCCAGCGCGGCCGCCGCCGCAACGCCCAGAGCGTGCCGCATGAGTCTCTTCCGCTTCGGCCGCGGCCGAATCACGCTACGTGCCTTCATCACAGTCCTAGTCGTCGGTTCCGGTCGACTGTCCGGAACGCTGGGTCAACGCGGACGCGAAGGCTGCTGCATTTCTAAATTCCGGGGGAAAACGGATACCGAGCACGGTAATGAAACGACTTGAATTCGCGCGTTCATGAGCCCACCCCCCGCTGGCAGCCCTCGACACCCCGCCTGAAAAGAACACGGCCCTGGAAGCGCTTTCTACGCACGCCTGGATGCCCTTTGACTGCGCCATGAAATCTCATGACTCGACCTTTGTCCATCCTGTAAATCTGCCGCAATACAGGCATTCCACCATCCGCCCCTGTGGTGCACGTCACACCACTTGGAGCGGATATTGAACCCAGGCAAGGAAACGGTAAACGAAGGGTGACGAAGAAAGAATTCTCCGAATTGCTGGGGGCACCGGCGGCAGCATTGGAATCTCCGCGCCCGCCCGGACCAAGCCCGCCGGTTTGGACCGATCGAGCGTTGTTCATCAGACGTTCAGCCCGGTGACAGTTTGTGCCACGTAGAGCGAGCATGCTCGATGCATGGCCAACGCACAGCAGTCAACCACGCCCCCCGGCGAGCTCAAGGACGTCCCCGGCTGGTTCCCGCCGCTCGATCAGGTCCTGTTCACCTGGTTCCTCGAACGGCAGGAGGCAAACGGGTTCCAGGGCGACCTGCTGGAACTCGGCGCCTACATGGGCAAGAGCGCGATCCTCGCCGGGCACCACCTGAGGGACGGCGAGAAGTTCACGGTCTGCGACCTGTTCGGCGGCGAGGCACCCGACGGAGCCAACAAGGCCGAGACCGCGAAGTCGTACTCCTCGCTCACCCGGCAGGCCTTCGAGCGGAACTACCTCTCCTTCCACGACGAGCTGCCCACGGTGATCGAGGCCCCCACCTCCGTCATCTCCGACAAGGTCGACCCGAAGACCTGCCGCTTCGTCCACATCGACGCCTCGCACCTGTACGAGCACGTGTACGGCGACATCGGCGCGACCCGCGACATCCTGGTGCCCGACGGGATCGTCGTCCTCGACGACTTCCGCTCCGAGCACACCCCGGGCGTCTCCGTCGCCGTATGGGAGGCCGTGCTCAACCGCGGTCTGCGCCCGATCTGCCTCAGCACGCAGAAGCTGTACGGCACCTGGGGCGACCCCGAGCCGGTCCAGGAGGAGCTGCTGGCCATGCTCAGGGAGCGCACGGACGTCGGTCTGAGCGTGCAGGAAGCGGCGGGGCACCGGCTGGTCCGGGCCCGGGCCCAGGGGATGAAGCAGCCGCCGTTCCCGCGCTCGAAGCACTACGTCGAGCCCGTCCCGCAGCCGGCGAAGGCCGCCCCGGCATCGGCACCGAAGCCCCGGCCGGCGTCGGGGCCCCGCCGTCCCCTCGCCCGGCGCATCGCCGTCGACCTGCTGCCGCCGGTGGTGACGCGGGCCGTGCGACGGGCTCGTACGAGCCGGGCGTAGGGGCGAGAGGGGGGCGGTACGGCCTCAGCCGACCCCGTACCGCGCCTCGATCCCCGCGATCAGCAGCGCCAGCCCCTCCTCGAAGTGCCGTTCGTAGTCCTCGAAGATCTCCGCGCCCGCCTGAGCCGACAAGGGAAAGTCGGCCATCAGGCGGGCGCGTTCCTGTAGGTCGTAGCCTTCGCGGCGTTCGCCGGGCAGGGGCTGGACGGACTGTTCCTCGGTGACGAAGCCGAGGGTGTACAGGTACGTCGTCGAGGTCGCGCGGACCGCCTGGGCGAGGGTGAGGCCGGCGGCCGTGAAGAGGCGGAGGTTGTCCTCCATCTGTTCCGCGTGTTCCATGCCGGTGAAGCGTGAGCCACTGAAGACCTTCGCGCCGTCGCGGTAGGCGAGCAGTGCCGCGCGCAGTCCGCGGTTGGACTTCAGCAGCCGCTCCTGCCAGGTGTCGTCGGGGTCGAGCGGGGTCCCGCCGATCATCCGGCGGTACATCTCCGTCGCCATCTCGTCGAGCAGCGCCTGCTTGTCCTTGAAGTGCCAGTACAGGGCGGGTGCCTTGACGTCCAGCTCCTTGGCGATGGCGCGCAGGGTCAGGCCCTCGAGACCGACCTCGTTCAGGAGCCGCAGGGCGGTGTCGGCGACCCGCTTGCGGTCCAGGGGCGCTCGGCGTTCCGTATTCATGCTTGACAGCTTAACGACGTTAAGGGCACTGTCATCACAGTGGCACTTAACGGCGTTAAGGGGGAGCTGGCGTATGAGGGCTCAGGTGGACGTACTGATCGTGGGCGCGGGGCCGACCGGCCTCGCCCTCGGGATCGACCTCGCCCGGCGGGGAGTGGACGCGCTGGTCGTGGAGCGGGCCGGCGGGCTGTTCCCCGGTTCGCGCGGCAAGGGCATCCAGCCGCGCACGATGGAGGTGTTCGACGACCTCGGGGTGCTCGACGCGATCCTCGCCGCCGGGGAATCCAGCCCCGTCGGGATGATCTGGCAGGACGGGCGGCGGATGGGCGAGCACCGGATGTTCGACCCGGCGGAGACGGCCGAGGACTCGCCGTACACCGGGCCGTGGATGGTGCCGCAGTGGCGCACTCAGGAGATCCTGTTCACGCGGCTGGAGGAGCTGGGCGGGGCGGTCGCCTTCGGGCGGGACGTCGTCGGGCTCCGGCGGGACGGGGACGGGGTGACGGCACACTTCGCGACCGGCCCGGATGTCCGCGCCCGGTACGCGGTCGCCGCCGACGGCGGCCGCTCGGCCGTACGACGGGCCGTCGGCATCGGCATGACGGGCGAGACCGTGGACCCGAACCCGATGCTGGTGGCGGATGTGCGGATCAGCGGCCTGGACCGTGACAACTGGCACATCTTCCCGCCGGGCGGACCGGACGGGGAGAGCGAGGGCTTCCTGGCGATCTGCCCGCTGGCGGGCACGGAGGACTTCCAGGCGGTCGCCCAGTTCCCGGCGGGGACCTCGGTGGATCTCTCCCTCGACGGCATCCGCAAGGTCGTCGCCGCCCGCTCCCACCTCGCCCCCGATGACGTCACGGAGGTGCGCTGGGCCTCGGACTTCCGTCCCCGGGCGGCCCTGGCGGACCGCTTCCGTGCGGGCCGGGTCTTCCTCGCCGGGGACGCGGCGCACGTCCACTCGCCCGCCGGGGGCCAGGGCCTCAACACCAGCGTCCAGGACGCCTACAACCTGGGCTGGAAGCTGGGCGCGGTACTGCGGGACGGGGCGGACCCGGCCCTGCTGGACACCTACGAGGAGGAACGGCGCCGCGTCGCGGCGGACATGCTCGGCCTGTCGACGAGCGTGCACCGCGGCGAGGTGCGGCGCGGGGAGGCGACGGCGCAACTGGGCCTGGGCTACCGGGACTCGACGCTCACGGCCGAGACCCGGACGGCCCCCGGCCCCCTCCACGCGGGCGACCGGGCCCCCGACGGCACGCTGGACGGCGTACGGCTCTTCGACGCGTTCCGGGGGCCGCACTGGACGCTCGTCGCGGTGGGTACGGAGGCGCCCGAGGATCACCTGCCGGGGTGCGTGCACGTCGTCCATGGGGAGGCGCAACAGGCGTACGGGACCGGGCTGTTCCTCGTACGGCCGGACGGTTACGTCGGCTGGGCCGGTGACTCGGCGTCCGGGCAGCTCGGCAACTACCTCATGCGGCTCGGTCCGCGCCGGTGACTACGCGTTGGACAGGGACAGCTTCACCGCGAACCCGAGGAACAGCGCACCCGCCGCCGAGGTCGCCCCGGCCGACAGGCGCCTACGGCGACGGAAGGCGGTGGCCAGCTTCGTGCCGCTGAATATGAGCGCGGTGAGGTACAGGAAGCTGGCCAGCTGGGCGAAGGCGCCGAGGACGACGAAGGAGAGGGCGGGGTAGGCGTACCCCGGGAGCCCGTCGCGTACGCGGTGCACCGGACCGAATGACGGAGCGGTCAGGGTGACGAAGAGGCGGGGGCGGTCCCGCACCGCAGCGGGGACGTTCTTGCCGCCGGACAGGCCCGCCCGGATCAGCTGGAAGGTGTCGCCCGCGTGCAGGTAGGCGCACGGCTCGCAGACCGAGGCACGGCGGTTGCGGCAGCGCACGGCCAACCGCTCACCGGGCTCTCCAGCGGTCGAGTAGGAGGAGATCACCTCGCCCGTGACGGCATCGCGGGTGAGGGTGGAGCCGGACAGGTAGACCGGATGGGCACAACCCCCGATTGCCTGTATCTGCTCCAGCCAGCGTGGGAACAGGGGATCGTTTGCAAGGCGGATGATGTCCCGATCGGTATCGGACAGCATCCGCAGACGCTTTTCACGCTCCAGGTCAGCGGAGCGGGCATGCGAAGTGGTCACCTCATGCGAGGTGTTGAACACAGGGCACCTCCAAAACGGACGGACAGGGAGGAGCGCGAGCCGAGGCGCAGGTATGGGTCATGGCTGAAATCTCCTTGGCTGTGGCTTGGCTGAGCTTGAATTGATGAAGTGTCAGATCTGGAGCTGAGAGCGTGTCGAGGCAGCGTGGGAGAGAACGAAGGCAGAGCAGGCAGAAGAAGACTGAAAGCGTGATGTCTGTTGAAGAAAGTCTGTGTCTATGCCTGAGAATCGCTGAAATATGGCTCGTCGCTCGAACCTCCATGATCGCATGGGGCGCCCGGGAAACGCGAACGAATTACGGCCGCAGGCAGAGCACTTGGCGCGCAGCCGAAGAGCCTCCCGTGTAGCCGTATCGGGTTGCCGGGGGAGCCTGGCATCAGCCGGTTGCGCCCCGGACCATGAGCCCACCGGAGACGGGAGCGGGCAGCGGCGTGGGGCAGGTGTCGGAATCTGTCTTCACTTCCTCCAGGCGCGCCTTCGGCGCGCCGCCGGGGCGGCTTGCCGCACCCCGGCCCGGCATGCGGCCTTCGGCCGGTCCGGTCCGGGGCGCCGCCGCCCCGGCGCACACCAGGCGACCTGAGAGCGCGAGCCAGCTCCTCACAGCCCACTTTGCCCGCCCCGCCCCCGTGGACTCATGACCCGTGACTCACGCCCTCCAGACGCCCACGGCACCGATCCGGCCCACGGTGTTCACCGGCCAGCACCAGGCCCGCGACGGCCACGCGTGCTCACCCATGTGCCCCCAGAACAGGCCACACCGCGCAAACCCTCTGTGGCTGGGGCCGATGGCCTCCGAGGATTTTAGGCAGCCACCATGGGGCGAGCCTCGAAGAACAGGGGGCCGATCGGGCTATTGCGGGCAGGTCCCAAAGACTGCCCGATCCGCTGGCGAGCGTAAGGCCCCCTGTTCACTCGCCCCATGGCAGCTCCAGCCCAAAATCCTCTACGGCCGGCGGCGTGCCAAGAACTGCGCCACTACCAGGGCGAATGGCAGCCCCGCCGAGGCCTTTTCAAATCCGACTCACAGCTGGGTTGTTTGCGACCACGAATCGGTAGGCGTTAATTTAGACTGTTCTCAATGGCCTCGAAGATGCCCGAGTCGGTTTCCTTCTGCCAGTCCGGCAGGTCGGGCCAATCGGCTACGTACCCCGGCTTCGGGTCATTGAAGTGCTTGAACATCTGCGCCGTCCAACACGTCGCGACGAACCGTCCCTTCTGCTCGCGCGACAGGCGGGAGGCATGCCCGGCGCTCAGTTTGAGGAAATGGCGAACCTGCTCATACACGGCGCCCGCAGCCTCACGCTCCCATTCAGGCGTCTCTTCCCACGGAGTTACATAGCTCGGCTTGGGCTCACCAGGGAAGTGCTTCCGCACTCCAGCGATCCACGCCTCGCGAAAGACTCGCGCGCCCTCGGTCGTCATGCCATCCCCTCTCGTGATGCCGTTAGGCTGCCGATCTCGGCCTTCAACTCGGTGATACACCGGTCGCGCCCCAAGGTGCCCAGCTCGGAAGTCAGGGAATGGAGTCTACGGGCGACGTAGCCGGACCCGGAGGCCCGCGCCAGCCGCAGGGCTTCGAGCCCGTACTGCATGACCTGCTCCAAGTCTTTCCGCTTGGCGCCGATCGCGGCCAGGTCGACAAGTACCGCGCCCCGACGTCGGAAAGAGTGGCCAGCGGCCAGAGGGGCGACCGTCAGCGCATCCTTCAACGAGGTCTCGGCCAGGCCGAGTCGGTTGAGTTGCAGGTACCGGGCGCCTCGCTCCTCCGCCAAGCGCGAGCCATCGAAGCGCAGCCATCCGCCGTTCGACACCTGGCCGCTCAGGCTGGCCACCTTCTCGGCCTCGTCCAAAGCCTCCTCGCAGGCGTCGAAGTCGCCGAGCCAGGCGAACGCCTCAGCCTGCACGGCTGCGGCCCAGTGCTTGGTCGCAAGGCTGCTGTCTCCACGCAGGGCGACACGGCGCGCGGCCCCAAGTGTGTCCGCAGCACGCTTGTAACGGCGCTCGGAGAGGTCTACGTAGGCGCTCCGGATGAGGGCGCACGCCCAAAGGTCGTAGGCGCCAGCCTCCTTGCTCGCGCTGGCCGCAAGCGAGTACGAGGCGGCGGCTTCGTGGTACCGGTTGGCGTCGAAGGCCAGCTCGCCCGCCAGCTGGAATAGGTCGCCAGCCGCGAAGCAGAGCGTCCCTGTCTGGGCCCGCCCATCGCGCAGCGCATCGTTCAAGGCAGTGAGCTGAGACTGCACTACCGGGTACACCGAGTGTTTGGCGCGGGCGAGTTGGTAGACCTGCCACAGATGGCCGTTCATGCGCCCGAAGTCGTCACCGCTGTCCTCCAGGGCCTCCGCCTCGCCCGCAGGTATGGCAGCGAGCGCACCGGACACCGCCATGAGCCGCAGAAACTCGCGTCGGATCATCTCGTCTGGGTCCCCTGGGCTGTGGTGGGCACTCGACGCTGACCGTACGGGCTTCGGCTGTACCTCGGCTGAAGTAAGCAACGCATCGAGTTCGTCAAGGTCCATCTGTAACACCTCGGCGACCTTGGGCCGCTGAGGAGGCTGGGGCTTGGATTTGCCCGTCTCCCATCGGCCTACTGTGCGCCGGTCGACGCCTACCGCGAAGGCAAACCCTTCTTGGGTGAGGCCCCGAGCCCTACGCCTGTCGGCGATGCTCATGCAGGCCCCCTTCCCGGGATCTTGCCGTGCCCAACCATGCCGCCTGTCCCATGTCCCAGAGATGTCCCAACACTGGCCCATGAACGCCGTGGTCCGCACGCCTTTCGCGCGGAACTCTGGTCTCCATCCGGTGAAACCGCCGTCAGTCAGCGAGGGACACGCCGTGAAGACCGAGACGAGCAGATTCGAAGTGACAGTGTCGACCGAGGACGGCGTACCGATCGACGTCGAGCTGATCCAGGACAGCACCGACGCCGCCCTCTCGGCGAGGCTCGGCACCTCGACCCGCGCCGACATCGACGCCAAGACACCGGCCTTGATCGGGCACCTGCAATTGCTCCTCGGTGAGGAACTGGGCGCCGACGACGACGAGCTGGTCATGCAGCAATTCCGCAAGGCGTACTCGCTGCTCGACCTGAAGAACCGCCCCAGCGCGGAGGCCCCGACCTTCACGGCCTACTTCTTCATGCGCGAGGTCGCCGACCTGACGCGCCGACTGCTGTGGATCTACACCCAGAGGAGCGGGACGGGTGCAGCGTGAGCCCCAAGGCGCAGCAGGTGATTTACGTGATCGCCCTGCTCGGACTCATGGCCGCTCTCGCGGTCGGAATCCTCGCCGGGCCAGAGGGAAGCACAAGCGTCCGCTCGGCTGGCGCCAGTGGCTTCTCCAAGGGCTCCTGATCGCAGCGTCCGTGTCGATCATGGCGGCCTACTGGCAACTGACCACCTGAACATCCGTCCCCGAGGTGACTCCCCGGTCGTTCCCCCACGGCCACACCGCTCGGGGGCGGAGCCAAGCGCCCACCCCGGCCAGGAACAGGAAGGCCGGGCCGGGGTGGGTCGGCAAGTGCACTACGGCGCGGAGACCGCATCTCCGCAACGTTGCACCAGGAAGGACTACCCGATGAACGGCAACCTCTACGCCCTGTCAGCAGACGGCGTCGAGACGACGAACTTCTGCGGAGGCCCCTGCACCGAGGGCTGCGTCGACTTCGCCGCGATCCCCGGCGCCGCCGACTCGTACGTGGTCCGCGTCTCCAAGCCCGAGGGCGCCGACAAGGAGCTGCGGTTCACCGCAGCCGAGCTCGACGACTTCGCCCTCGGCTGGGTGAAGAACCGCGGCCTCACCGCCTGACCCTGCTACACCTCTCATCCCCGGCGGGTCGTCCTACGCGCATCAGGGCGGCCCGCCCTCCCCTCTTGGAAGGCGCGCATGAGCTGGACAGGACACTTCCACGGCTACGGCCCGTGGATCGGATCGCCCGACAGCTACCACCGGGAAGGCGACCGGCGGCCTCCGCATCCTGACCCCCCTGCTCCTCCCGCCTCGGACGAGGACAAGGTGGCCATCCGCATCCTTCAGCGGTACCGCGAAGTGATGGCCGAGTTCCCGACCTCGAACCTGCCGCCCATGATGTCCGGGCACTGGCTGATGAAGCGGAACCAGGCGGCCCATGAGCGCACCTGGACGGACGCCACAGCGGCTCTCGACTGGATGGTCAAGCACTTTCTTGACAACCCCCCGGTGCAGCGCGAGGACGGGCGTCAGGCGTACGCGAGCCTGGACACGAGACGCGAATACGTGCTGGATGTCCTGCCGGTCGGCGTGGACGTGAGCTGGGTGTACTACAACCGGCCGGGCAATATCGTCTCGCTCAACCTGGTGTGCTGCCCGAACCGTCACCACCCCGACCTCACGTGCCCGCTCGCGTAACGTAGGACGGCCCCGCGCATAAAGCGGGCCGGTATCACCCTCTGAGCACCGTCACGGTGATCGGCTGCCGCTTCCGCCTACTCGGCCTACTGCCCAGAGCCGCGAACGGGGTGACGGCAGGCTCCTGGGGCTCCTTCTGGAGCCTCTCAGGCAAGCCCAGGGCTCCTAGCGCCCGCTGCTGCTCCTGGGGGCTCATAAGGGCGAACAGGGCCACAGCGTGGTGCACGTCAGACAAGGCAAACTCCCTGGTCAGAGCGTTCCGATTCTGCAACTTTCCGCACGAAGAAGGCGACGCAGAACAGGATCGCCTTGGGGTTGAAGAGGCTGATGACCAGGGCTCGGCGGTAGGGGCGCTCGTCGGTGGCGACGGCTGTGCTGTCGTCGGCGGACCGCTCTCGCCGGGTCCGCCACATCGCCCACGCGGCCCGCAGCATTCCTATCGCCAGCCAGGTCAGATACCCGGCACCGGCGTACTTCACGATGCCGAACAGCACGGCGTTGGCCTGGAGGAGGGAGGCGACTCCAGCGGCCGAGAGTGTCATCAACACGGTGTCCCCGCACCAGACGCCGGCCGCGGCGGTGTATCCGGCCCGGACTCCTCGGCGGGCGGCCACGGAGATGACGTACAGGGAGTTGGGGCCGGGCAGCAGGACGATCAGGACGAGCCCTGCGAGGTAGGTGGGTAGATCGATGACGCCGAGCATGGAATGGAGTGTCGCATGCGGGTACGACACTCCGACTCTGGATTTTCAGTCGTCGCCGTCGAGGAGGGTGTCGACGGAGAGGTCGAGACTGACGCCGACGGACTCCGGGACAGGGACGGTCTGGCCTCGGTTGTAGCGCAGGGGGGTGGGGTATTTGCCGTCGGCCGGGTCCCGGTAGACGACGACCTCGTCGTGTTTGCGGTCGGCGATGAGGTAGACGGGGATGCCAGCCTGGGCGTAGCACTCGACCTTGGGGCCGAGATCGTCAGACCAGTTCGACGACGTCACTTCGACGACCATGCGGAAGACGTTCGGCGCGTAGCAATTCTTCTGGACGTGAGCGTCCCGGAAATCCTCGTCCACAACCGAGAAGTCCGGCACTGCGAAGTCGTCGGGCAGCGACGGCAGCCAAAGGCCAATGCCCTGGACGTACCTAAGCCCAGCCTTCCGGGCTCCGGCTCCCCCGAATTCTTCGACCAGCCAGGTCAATGACAGAGCATGCGAACCGTCCGGCGGCGGTGTCACGATGAGCCTCCCCTGGAGAATCTCCACGCGGCGGCCAGGCAGTGCACGGGCAAGCAGGTCAGCGGCCTCGCCCACGGTCATTTCCTGCTGCAGTACGGCCATGGCGTCCTCCTTTTCGGGGCCCACTCTGCTACGAGCGTAGCCGGAGGCGTGCGGATTCAACCCGTGATCACTCATACGGAGTAACCGCCCAGCTCAGAACGCATGCGCCGGGACATACGTCCCCCAAACCCCCCGCAGCGCATTGCACACCTCGCCCACAGTCGCCCGGGCCTTCAGCGCGTCCTTCATCGGGTAGAGGACGTTGTCCTCGCCCTCAGCGGCCTTCTTCAGGGCCGCCAGCGCCGAGTCCACCGCCCCCTGATCCCGCTCCGCCCGCAGCTTCGCCAGCCGTTCCGCCTGCTGGGCCTCGATGGCCGGGTCCACGCGGAGCGGCTCGTACGGCTCCTCCTCGTCCAGCTGGTAGCGGTTGACGCCGACCACGACCCGCTCACCGGAGTCGGTCTCCAGCGCGATGCGGTACGCGGACCGCTCGATCTCGGACTTCTGGAAGCCGTGCTCGATCGCGTTGACCGCGCCGCCCAGCTCCTCCACCTTCGCCATCAGCTCGATGGTCGCCGCCTCGACGTCGTCGGTCATCTTCTCGATGACGTAGGAGCCGGCGAAGGGGTCGACCGTGGCCGTCACGTCCGTCTCGTAGGCCAGCACCTGCTGGGTACGCAGGGCCAGCCGCGCGCTCTTGTCCGTCGGCAGGGCGATCGCCTCGTCGAAGGAGTTGGTGTGCAGGGACTGCGTACCGCCCAGCACCGCCGCCAGGCCCTGGACCGCGACCCGGACCAGGTTCACCTCCGGCTGCTGGGCCGTCAGCTGCACGCCGGCCGTCTGCGTGTGGAACCGCAGCATCAGCGACTTGGGGTTCTTCGCGCCGAACTCCTCCTTCATCACCCTCGCCCAGATCCGGCGGGCGGCGCGGAATTTCGCCACCTCTTCCAGGAGCGTCGTACGGGCGACGAAGAAGAAGGAAAGGCGGGGTGCGAAGTCGTCGACGTCCATGCCGGCCGCGACCGCCGTCCGCACGTACTCGATGCCGTCCGCCAGCGTGAACGCGATCTCCTGCGCCGGGGACGCGCCCGCCTCCGCCATGTGGTAGCCGGAGATCGAGATCGTGTTCCACTTCGGGATCTCGGCCTTGCAGTACTTGAAGATGTCGGCGATGAGGCGGAGGGACGGCTTCGGCGGGAAGATGTACGTCCCGCGCGCGATGTACTCCTTCAGCACGTCGTTCTGGATCGTGCCGGTGAGCTTGTCGGCGCTCACGCCCTGCTCTTCCGCCACCAGTTGGTAGAGGAGCAGCAGCAGAGCCGCCGGGGCGTTGATCGTCATCGACGTCGACACCTTGTCCAGCGGGATCCCGCCGAACAGCACCCGCATGTCGTCGATGGAGTCGATGGCGACGCCCACCTTGCCGACCTCGCCGCTCGCGATCGGGGCGTCGGAGTCGTGGCCCATCTGGGTGGGCAGGTCGAAGGCGACCGACAGGCCCATGGTGCCGTTGGCGATCAGCTGCTTGTAGCGGGCGTTGGACTCCGTCGCCGTACCGAAGCCGGCGTACTGGCGCATCGTCCACGGGCGGCCGGTGTACATCGACGGATAGACACCACGGGTGAAGGGGTACGAGCCCGGCTCGCCCAGCTTCTCGGCCGGGTCCCAGCCCTCCAGAGCATCCGGCCCGTAGACCGGCTCGATGGGCAGCCCGGACTCCGACTCGCGCGACATGGTGTGTGCCTCCCGCTGAAGCAGTTACTCGCCGGCTACGCCAGCTACCGGCTGGTACGGCCCGACCCTTCGACGGACTGTAGCGGTGGGCGTGCACCCGGTGGAGGGAAGCACGCTGGGACCTTGCTCACAGGCCTGTTGCGGTCCCGGTCACAACAATGCCGCGCCGTTCACGAGCCGTCATTCCAGGGGAACATCTCAAGGGCGTCAATCAGTGAGACGGCGGGGGGCCGTAATGCGTACAACGGGCATGGGGAGATCGTTCGCCGCGCTGCTGGTCCTGGTGACCGTGGGCGGCTGCACCGTGCAGGCCGGGGACGGGGACGGGGACGGGGACGGGGACGGGAAGCAGCGCTCGCCGGTCCGCATCGAGCTGCCGAGCAGCGAGCCGCCCGCAACTGCGGACGACAACAAGGGCGACAGTGACAAAAAGGGCAAAAACAAGCCCGGCGCCGCCACGAAAGCGCCCCCGCCCGCCGTCCTGTGGTCCCGGGGCGACTCCGGCCGGGACGTCCGCGAGCTCCAGGCCCGGCTGCGGCAGGTCGCCTGGCTGTTCGACGGGCCGACGGGGACGTACGACGACCTGACCGAGCAGGCGGTCAAGGGCTTCCAGGGCAAGCGCGGGCTGCCGCGGACGGGCGAGACCGACACCGTGACCTGGCAGCGGCTGCTGCGGATGACGCACGAGCCGGGCAAGTGGGACCTGTATCTGATGGGCGGGCAGCCGGCCGCCGCGCCGGACCCGCGCTGTCTGACCGGCCGCGTGCTGTGCATCGACAAGACGAGCCGGACCCTGCGCTGGATGATCGACGGCCGGACGGTGTCCACGATGGCGGTCCGCTTCGGCTCGCAGTACACCCCCACGCGCGAGGGCGTGTTCAGCGTCTACTGGAAGTCCCGCCACCATGTGTCGACGCTCTACGACTCACCGATGCCGTACGCGATGT
Organism: Streptomyces sp. NL15-2K; assembly: GCF_030551255.1. Classification (GTDB taxonomy): domain Bacteria; phylum Actinomycetota; class Actinomycetes; order Streptomycetales; family Streptomycetaceae; genus Streptomyces. Next base: position 7,188,140 of record NZ_CP130630.1, on the reverse strand, counting down.
TCTTCAGCGGCGGCCAGGCCGTGCACTACTCCTCCGACTTCGCGGCCCGCGGCTACGCGGGCGCCTCGCACGGCTGCGTGAACGTACGGGACGAGAGGGCGATCGCGGAGCTGTACGCGCAGGTGAGGGACGGCGACAAGGTCGTCGTGTACTGGTGACGCCGGCTTCGTGAGACCGGCAGGGGATTTGGGGCGCGGGCGGGACCGGGGGAACGTGTCCCGCCCGCGCCAAGGTGCACGAGCCGTAGGTACGGGGGGAACCCCCGGCTCCGTGCGACGGCCGATGACCAGTCGGCTCACTCATTACTGCGCTCCGGCGGCCGAAAACGTCACACCCGCGGCGAAAAAACTTCGACGAGTTGAGTGCGGGCGGGAAAGCCGCAGGTCAGAGCGCGCTGTACGGCGGCGCGGGCGCCGGGCCGGGCGCGGTCATCGCCCGCTTCGGGTGGTGGGGCGCGGCAGCCGGCGGGGTGTAGTCGTCGCCGTCGCCCTCCCCTTCGCCGCCGTTGCGGCCGTTTCCGTCGCCGCCGCCGAAGTGCGGGTGGCCGCCGACGTCGCCCTTGGCCTTGCCGTCGTCCCCCCGGTCTCCTTTGTCGCCCTCGTTGTCCTTGTTGCCCTTGTCGCCTTTGTTGCCCTTGCCGCCTTTGTTGCCCTTGCCGCCTTTGTTGCCCTTGCCGCTGCTCTTGGTGTCGTCGTCCGCGGAGCCGGAGCGCGCCAGCACGCCCTTGCAGTACTTCGACACCCGCGAGGAGCCGCCCGCCGCGCTCTCCAAGGTGCGCCTGCGGTCGGCGGTGAGGTCCTCTCCGTCACGCACGGCCCGGCAGGCCGAGGGCGCTCCGCTCCACGGGCGGCCCTCGTTGCGACCCTTCCCGGGGCCGGTGCCGTCGTCCGGTGCGGAGCCGCCGCGGGCCGTGTCGCGTGAGGAGTCCTGCCCGGAGCCCTGCCCGGAGCCCTGGCCGGAGCCCTGCCCGGAGCCCTGGCCGGAGGAGGAGCCGCCGTCGGCGCCGCCGGGCGAGGGCTCGCTCCGCGGGGCCTGCGGCGACGGGGAGACGAACGGCCGCTCAGGTGTCACGGCCACCGAGACCGAGGCGGCGGGTTCCGGTTCCGCATCGCCGAAAGGCGTCGGCAGCGCTCCGGTTCCGGCCGCGACGGCCACCCCGCCGACCATGCCGAGGGCCAGCGCGGCGGCCAGCCCGAAGCGCACGGCACGGGCGCGGAGGGGGCGCAAGGGGTCCTGGTCCGGGCCGCCGACGCGGACGAGACCGGTGTCCGAGGAGCGGCCGCGGGTGCGGTCGCCGAGGGCGGCCCGCTCGTCGGCCCGCTCGCCGCCGCGCTCCGCGCGTGCGGTGCGGAAGGCGGCCAACGCGGCGGCCTCACCGGGGAGTTCCGCGCTGGTCGGCAGGGGTTCCACGGACAGCGCGTCCAGCGTCTTGGCGAGCCGTTCGGCCTGATCGTGGGCCGCCGCGTCGACGGCTTCGAGGGGCTCTCCGCGCAGCAGACGCTCCGCCGTATCGCGGTCCAGCCACCTGTACTGCTCGTCGGCCATCACATGTCCTTCTGCGTCCGCGCACGCATGTGCGTCACACTGGCGGACGTCACCGCGGGGTCGCGCGGTTCTCGCTGGGGCGGCATCGCGCCGAGGGCGCCGGCCGATTCCGGATCGCCCTCCAACAGTTCGGCGAGCCGTTTCAGACCGCGGTGCGCGGCCGTCCGTACGGCACCCGGGCGCTTGCCGAGCGTCTCGGCGGCGGTCTTGGCGTCGAGGCCGACGACCACGCGCAGGACGACGGCCTCGGCCTGGTCCTGCGGCAGCCGGGCGATCAGGGAGAGCGTGGTGTCGGTGGCCAGGGCCTCGATGGCCTCGCCGGCGGTGTCGGACTCGGCGGGCCGGCCGGTCAGCTCGGTCTCGTCGCCGCCGATCGCGGGGCGGCGGCCGCGCATGCGAATGTGGTCCAGGGCGCGGTTGCGGGCTATGCGGGCGGCCCAGCCGCGGAAGCGGTCCGCGTCGCCGCTGAACCGCTCCAGGTCGCGGGCGATCTGCAGCCAGGCCTCGGACGTGACGTCCTCGGCGTCGGGGTCGCCGACCAGCGTCCGTACGTATCCGAGCAGCCGTGGATGCACGGTGCGGTACACAGTCCGGAACGCGGTCTCGTCCCCGTCCTGTGCCGCGAGCACCGCGGCCGTCAGCTCCGCGTCGTCCCCCAGCACGTGTTGGTCCTCAATACCTGGTCGAGTCGATGGTCGCGGCTTCGAGCCGTCGATGATTGCGGTGATTGCGGTGATCATTCAACTTCCACGCCCCGGCGCGAAAGGCACGTTACGACCTGAAACCGCTGCTCGTCCATGTCCGTACAAGATGCAACTACCTTGTGATCCGGCGGGTGGCTCGGGGGGTGTGACAGAAAACGCACCCAAGGCGCTGTAGAGAGTACGGGCCGCCGCGCGGCCCGTGCCGCGCGACGGCCGGGGCCTCTCCTGTGGGGGGTGGCGGCCCCGGCCGTTGCCGCGGCGGAGCGTGTGGGGCCACCGTGCCCGGCCGACGTTACGGCTTCTCGTGTCACGGTTTCCGCCTTACGGCGTCTCGTCTTGCGCTTCTTGTCTTACGGCTTCCGGGCTTCTTGTCTTACGGCTTCCGGGCTTCTTGTCTTACGGCTTCCCGGCTTCTCGTAGTACGGCTTCCCGGCGTGCCGCTCCTTGAGCTACGGCTTCGTCCCCTGAGCCTTGCCGGTCTGTCCCTGGCCGTTGTCGGCACCGCTTCCGGTGCCGCCGTTGCCCGTGCTGTCGCCACCGGCGCCGTCGGCGTCACCGGTGCCGTCGTTGCCCGCGTCACCCGCGCTGCCGGCGCTGCCCGCGTTCGCGCTGCCGTTCTCCACGCTGCCGGTGCCACCGCCCGAGATGCCCGGCGTGCCGTTCCTGCCCGGGCTGGGCTTGCTGTCGGCCGTCGCCCGCTTCAGTTGCTCGGCGCAGTAGGCATTGACGTTCGCCTCGCTGCCCGCGGCCGTGACGAGCTGCCGCCAGGCCGACGCGTCGAGCGCCTTGCCGCGGTCCTTGACCTGCTCGTAGGCACGGCAGTGCGCCTCGGTGTCCTGGGCGGTGGTCGGGCGGTCGGCGGGAGCGGAGGAGGAGGGGGAGTTCGAGGCGGAGGGCGCGGCGCTCGGCCGGTCCGACGCGCCCGTCGACGAGCCGGGGCGGCCAGGGCCGTCCTCCGAGCCGTGCGTGGACGAACTGCCCGAGCCGATCGCGGCGAACGCGACACCGCCCAGCGTGAGGCTGGCGAGGAACACCGAGAGCGTGGCCTTCAGCGAGCGGGGCATGCGCTGCTCGCGGGGCCGCCAGTCGTCCCGGCGCCGAGTACGCGCCCCGTGCCGCCCCGCGTCCCGAGCGTCCCGAAAGGCGGCCACGGCCCGCCGCTCGCCCTCACCGCCGACCTCGCCCCTGCGCATCGCGGCCGCGAGCAGGGCCTCCAGCGCGGCGGTGTCGCTGTGGGCGGGCTCATGCCAGGCCACGGCGTCACCGGGGCGCACGCGTCGACGGCTGGGGACCCCGTTGCCGCTCTGCCGCTCACCCATACCGTGTCCGTCCCTGTCCGACCTGTACTCGCTGCTCGACCCGCCGCGCCCGATCGACGCGGCCGGTCTGTCCTGTCTGCTCGACTCGCCGCGCCCACTCGACGCGGCCGGCCATTCCTGTCTGCTCGACCCGCCCCGCCCACTCGACGCGGCCGGCGCTTCCTGCCCGTCCGGCCCGCCCCGCCCGATCGACGCGGTCGGCCGGTCCGGCCTGCTCGACCCGCCCCGCCCTGTCGGCGCGGCCGGTCCGTCCTGACGCTTCGGCGCCCTGTCGGCGTCGTCCGTCATGTCGACTCCCCCAGCGTCCGGGGCGTCTCATCCGTCACACCCTCGGTGCCCAGCTGGCGTGCCAGACGTTTCAGACCCCGGTACGCGGCCGTGCGGACCGCGCCGGGGCGCTTGCCGAGGACGCGGGCGGCGGCGGGGCCGTCGAGGCCCACGACCACCCGCAGCAGCACGGCCTCCGCCTGGTCGCGCGGCAGCCCGCGGACCAGTTCCAGCGCGTACTCCGTGGAGAGTGACTCCAGCGCCTGGTCGTGCGTGCTGTGCGGGCCGGGCAGGTCCAGCACGTCCTGCTCGAGCGCCGACGACCGGGGCCGTACCTTCTGCCGGCGCAGATGGTCCAGTGCCCGGTGCCGGGCGATCGTCGCGCTCCAGCCGCGGAACCCGGCGCCGTCGCCCTTGAACCGCCCGAGGTCGCGGGAGATCTCCAGCCAGGCGTCGGACGCCACGTCCTCCGCGTCGTCGCCGACGAGCCCGCGCAGGTACCCGAGCAACCCGGGCTGCACCAGCCGGTAGGCGACCGCGAAGGCGGCCTCGTCACCTTCCTGGGCCCGCGCCACGGCCGCGCCCAGTTCCCCGTCGTACACCTGCACGCGGCGGGGTTCGCCTCCCTGGCCCAAGAACTGTCCTCGTCCGTACGGAGTCTGGGGCGGATCCACAGCGTGCGGCACCGCCGCCTCTGTCCCCGCCCCCACGATGATCAGCGCCGAATCCCTCAAAAGTGTCACAGTCCGCTCAGGCCGCCCTCCGTGCCCGGCCGTGCAGGGTGAGGTAGAAGGTGCGGAGCGACTCCTCGGGCCCGCCCGTGTCGAAGCGGTTGTGGACCTTGCCGAGGGGGTTCCACGCCCGCCCGTCCGGCATCCGCACCCCGACCGGCTGGCCGAAATAGGCCCGCTGCTCGGCGTCGAAGTCCAGCCACACCGCTCCTGCCCGGCGGACCAGCACCTCACCGACGTACGCACCGAGCCCGAACAACGTCTCCCGCACCCGTTCCCGCTCGCCGCCGCCCTTGCGCAGCCCGTCGATCAGGAAGTCGACGACGCGCAGGCTGGCCACGGAGTAGTCCAGGGGTAGCCGGTTCCGGGTGGTGAGGCGGGTGACGAAGGCCGTCGCGTACGGACGCATCTCGACCGCGCACGGCACGCGGTCGGCCCCCTTGTTGATGAGATCCATGCAACTTCCAGCGGATTCCGCCTCAGAAACATCACAGGTCACACCTTTGGATCACCTTTGGATCACCTTTGGATCATCGCCTCCGGCTCACCAGGTCCACACCACCGGTGACATTTGGCCACGTCTGTGCGCTGTGCGAGTGCCACCTGTGTGACAGGTGGTGTGTTGGTGACCATTTTTCTAGGGGTGGGGTAGTGAGTCCTCGCAGTACCCGTGCGTACAGACCGCTCAGTCTCAAGAGACGGGCCTGGCTGACCATCGGAGCGGTCGTCCTGAGCGGGGCGGGTGTCGTCACTTACGCGATGGCCGATCCGTCGGCGCCGTCGGACGGCAGAGCCCAGGGACGCAAGCCGTCCGTCCACACGGTGAAGCTCAAGAACCAGAGCGGGGGCCGCAAGAGCCTGCCCAAGCAGGACACGGACCGGTTCAGCGCCCTCCTCGTGACCTGGGACGACCCCGAGGCGAAGGCCAAGGGCACGCCCGAGGTGCGCACCCGGTATCTGACGACCGGCAAGTGGTCGGGCTGGCAGAAGCTCGAGGTCGAGGCGTCCCAGGCCGACGGCGCCGAGGCCGAGCGGGCGGCCCTGCGCGGCGGTACCGAATCGATGTGGACCGGTGACGCCGACGGCGTCGAGGTACGCCTCGTGAACACGGACGGCACCGAGGCGAACGGCCAGCCGGCCGGCATGGACGTCAAGCTGCTGGACCCGGGCACGGACCCGAAGGGCTCGCCGTCCGTGGGCGCCCTGGAACCGGCCGCGTTCACGGCGGAGACCACGGCGCCCGCAGAAACGCCGACGACGACCGACGCCCCGACAGCGACCGACACACCCACGGCGACCGACACCCCCACCCAGTCGCCCAGCGACACCCCCACCGCGTCCCCCAGCGACACGGCCTCCACATCCGCCTCTCCCTCCGCCTCCGCCTCCCCCTCCGTATCGACCTCCCCGTCCCCCACCCCCACCGTCCCCGCCCCCCGGCCCTCCACGGTCGTCAAGCCGCCGGTCATCACCCAGGCCGGGTGGGGCGCCTCCACGGACTACGACGGCACACCGGAGTACGGCACCGAGATCAAGGCCGCCGTCATCCACCACACCGGCATGGACAGCGACAACAAGCTCTCCTGCGCCGAGTCCCGGGAACGGATGCGCTCCATCCAGCAGGGGCACTTCGCCCGCGGCTACTACGACATCGGCTACAACTTCGTCGTCGACAGGTGCGGCCAGATCTTCGAGGGCCGCAGCGGCGGCATGGACCTGCCGGTGATCGGCGCCCACGACGCCGGCTTCAACACCAACACGCTCGGCATCTCGTACATCGGCAACTACGAGTCGGCCCAGCCGAGCAAGATCGCGCTCGACGCGATCGCCCGGATCATCGCCTGGAAGTTCGGGATGTACGGCATCGACCCGACCGGCAAGGTCACGCTGACGTCCGGCTCGGAACAGGGGTACAGCGGCAACAAGATCCCGCTGGGCCAGCAGGTCACCCTGCCGCGAGTCTTCGGCCACCGGGACACCAACGCCACCGCCTGCCCCGGCAAGAACCTCTACCCGAAGCTGTCGCGGATCGCCTCCCTCGCCAAGACCCCGGGCATCTCGCACGCCCTGGCCACCTCCGACTACAACCGGGACGGCGTGACCGACCTGGTCGCGGGCGTGCCGAAGGCGAACACGGTCAAGGTCATCCCGGGCAGCGTCGACGGCCCGGTCACCGCCGCGAAGGTCTCGCTCACCCAGAACAGCACCGGCGTCCCCGACTCGACCGAGACCGGCGACAACTTCGGCTCCTCCACCGCCTGGGGCGACGTCAACGGCGACGGCTACGCCGACCTCGCGATCGGCTCCCCCGGCGAGGACGACACCAGTGGCAACGCCGACCGCGGCCAGGTCTCGGTGATGTACGGCCCGGCGCTCAACACCGGTTTCTCCTACACCACCACCGGGGTCACGGCGGCCGGCGCCAAGCTCGGCTCCACCGTCACCGTCGGCGACTTCAACGGCGACGGCAAGGCGGACGTGTTCGCGGCCGGCACCGGCAAGGGCGGCAACTACAACGTCCGGCTGAGCAGCGGCAAGTACACGTACGGCACGCTCACCTCCGCCACCGGCTCCGTCGCCTACCTGGACGCCGCGACCGGCGACTTCAACCGGGACGGCTACGCGGACGTCGCCCTCAACTACCGCGACACCGGCGGCATCGGCCGCGTCGTCCGCTTCGCGGGCTCGGCGACCGGACTGACCAAGGTGGGGGTCATCTCCGTCAGGGGCGGCCGCTCGATCGCCGCCGGTGACGTCAACGGCAACGGCTACGACGACATCGTCATCGGCCAGCCGGTCACGTCCGAGTCGGGCGGCAAGTCGGGCGGCCAGATCACCATGGTCCCCGGCACGTCCACCGGCTTCACCACCACCGGCATGACGACGATCCACCAGGACACGGCGTACGTCCCGGGCGGCAACGAGTCCGGCGACGCCTTCGGCACCTCGGTCTCGGTCGGCGACTACAACGCCGACGGCTACGCGGACGCCCTGTCCGGCGCCCCCGGAGAGGACCTCACCCGCGACGGCGTCAACCGCTCCAACGCGGGCAACGCGATCCTCGTCAAGGGCACGGCGTCCGGCCTGACCGGCACCGGCTCGATCGGCATCTCACAGGACACGGCCGGCATCCCCGGCTCCACCGAGAGCGGCGATCTGTTCGGCTCGTCGGTGTCGCTGTCGGACCTCTCCGGCTACGGCCGCGCCGACCTCACCTTCGGCGCCGACGGCGAGGACGGCACGGACGGCATCGTGCTGCACCTGCCGAGCAACAGCACGGGCCTCGGCTACGCCGAATCCGTCATCTTCAGCAAGACCACGCTGGGCACGCCGACGGACGGCCGTCTGGGCCAGACGCTGACGCCGTAAGCAGGCCTAGGTCTGGCCTAGGTCTGGCCTAGGTCTGGCCTAGGTCTGGCCTAGGTCTGGCCTTGGTCTGGCCTCGGTCTGGCCTAGGTCCTGTCTGACAAGCCCTATGTCCGGGACGCGGCCGCGTTGGTCGCGTCCCGGCACAGCAACCGCAGCGACCCGTCCCCGGTGAAGCACCGGCGGGCCTCGTCGATCGGGTCCCACAGCCGTCCGTCGGGGGTGCGGACCCAGTGGTCGCCGCCGCCCGCCCACCACTCGGCACCGGTCTGCCGGACGATCACCTCACCGGCGTACGCCCCGAGGCCGCGCAACACCGTCTCGACGGCCGGGTACGGCGTCCCCTCCCCCCGTATCCCGTCGATCATCCGGTCGACGCGCCACAGGCTCTGCGCCGAGTAGTCGAGGCGCAGCCGCGCTCCCTCGCGGAGGGTCGCCACCGCGTCCGCCGCCCACCGCACCGGCTTCGTCGCAGCTGAGGGCCTGGTTTCCTGATGTGCCGTCACACCCGGAAGAGCGTCGCGGCGCGGCGATCCGTCACGCGGATCCGGCGGGTGCCCGCAACCGGTGCAGGACCGCCCCACCTCCACCGCAGGGCGGTCACAGGACTCTTTCAGGAGCGAGGTTTACGCGGGAGTGATGATTCGCCCCTCCCGCGCGCTCCTCTCTGCGATGAGCATGTACTTCCATCTCCGCGCGGTCCCGCCCTCGACCCTGCGCACCGAGGCGACCTGGCTGCGACAGCTGTTCGAGGACGACTGGGACACCGTGCGCGAGCGGATCGGCCGGCACCGCGAGGAGGTGCTGGACAAGGGCTACCTCGACCACGAGCTCCTCTACACCGGCACCGACGTGGTCCTGGGCGGCCGCCCGGCGTACTCTCCCGAGCCCGACACCCCGCCGTTCCTGCTGCTGACCGTGGCGGAGACGGCCCAGGTCGCCGCGTTCCTCACGTCGGCGGACTTCGAGGCGCTGTGGCGGGCCGCCCGCGCCGAACTGCTCCCGAGATACGGCGGGCCGGAGTGGGAGACGCAAGCCCGAGCCTTCTTCGCGGCCGCGCACCGCGACCTGACCGCGTTCTACACGCAGACCGCGCGGTACGGGGACACGGTGGTGAAGTGGCTGGTGCGGTGAGGTGCCGGGTGGGCTCTGCGACGCTTAGGGCCCTTCTGATGGATCTCCGCGGCGTCGCGACGCCCGGCACGCTCCCCCACTGCCCTAAAGGCGTGGGAGGTGCCCCCACTCGCCGCACCGCGCGAAAGCCCACGTAGCTCCTCCCCCACGCTCGGCTTCGCTCGCGCGGGGGGACCCCCATCGAGGTCTTCCACGCGGCACGCCGAGAGCACGCATCGAACGCCGCTCCTTCTCCCACGGAGATCCATCAGAAGGGCCCTAGCCCCGTCGCCGAGTGCGCCGCGACACCACCGCGCGCAGGATCCGCCGCCCCTCCGTCGACACCTCCAGCGCCGGGCGCAGGCCGGCCGCGCCGTGACCGGCGAGGAGTTCCAGGACGGTGACCTGGCGGCGCAGTTCGGCGGCGACGAGGGGCGACATGCCCTCCGTACGGCCCTCGCGGCGGGCGTCGGCCAAGGACTCCCCGGCCTCGTCGGAGGCGCCCTCGAGGAGCCGGTGGATCCGCAGCGCGGCGACGGAGCAGGCGTCGGCCCACACCCGTACCTCGGCCGGGGACCGCTTGGCGGGGGCGGCGTCGAGCATCCGGCGTGCCAGCAGCGCGGCCTCGTCCGTGACGGGTGCCTGCGGCCCGAGGTCGAAGGTCCCCGCGTAACCGAGCTTGCCGCGCACCTGCTCCAGAAGCTCGTCCCAGTCACCGTCACCGCCGTCGGCGAGGTCCGTCCACAGCGGCCGCAAGGCCTCGTCGTCGGCCCCCAGCAAGGGCAGGCACCGATCCAGACAAGCCAGCCCGCTGGCGGCCAGTCCGCGCTCGTCGGCCTGAGCGATCAGCTCCACCAGGCTCATCCCCACGACTCCCTCGCCAGGCGGCCTTCCCTTACGGAACCCGCACTTCCCCTTACTGCGCGCGACGGCCCCGGAGTGTCACAGGGGAACCACACCCAGCCGGTCGAGCAGCCGGAAGAAGTGGTTTTCGGCCAACTGGTCCGTCGCGGGGCCGGTGTCGGCGGTGAGCACGTCGAGCAGCGGCTCTTCCTCCACCGTGTGCCCGGCCTCGGCGGCCCAGTGGACGGCCCGCTCGGCGGCATCCGAGGGCTGGAGGAAGTAGTCCTCCAGGGTCAGCCCCTCGTTTTCGGCCACGAGGTACCTGGCCATCGCGGCCCGCCCCAGGCAGGTCGTCCACGCCCCGCTCCGAGGCGCCGCCGCCTCCACGACGACCGAGGCGCTGTCCATGACGTATCCGAAGAGCGCGGGCGCCCCGGTCTCCCGCGCGAGGGCGTTCATGTTCCCGACGTCGCCGTCACCGCTCGGGTACTCCCACACCTGCCATCCACCAGGCGCCGACGTCCGCAGGGTCATGCCCTCGACGCCGGCTAACGCCTTCGACTCCGCGAGCGGCCGCTCACCACGGCCCACGACGAAGTACCCCCAGTAACCCATGTCCCGGTTCCCCCCGGCTGTTCGTTACGACTCGGCCCGAATACACCACAGTCGTACGCCCGTTCGCAGCCGGACGGGACAATCCGCCCCTGGAGCGCCCCCCGTTTCAGTCCAATCGATCGGCGAGCGCCCTGAACTCCGTCCAGGGCAGCTCCGGCTCCCCGGAGTCCCACAGCTTCTGCACCGTCGCCCTGAGCGGCATCCGGATCCCGGCCGCGACCTGATCCTGCGTCTGGGAGTTCGCGAGGTCGCACCACACCGCGAAGGACCCGCCGAGGATCTGGTCGTCGTACTTCGTGGGCACCGCCCGCGTGCCGCGCACGACGAGCGGGGTCCACTGCTCGTAGATCCGCTGCCCGGTCGGATAGACGAAGGTCAGCGGCTGGCCGAGGACGTAGTACAGGAACTCGTCGTTGTAGTTGATCAGCTTCCGGCCCGTGCTCAGATACTCGGTCGGCAGCCGCGCGCCGATCTCCTTGCCCGTCCAGTACGCGACCTGGATGTCCTTGTCGGGCTGCACGGACGTACCCCGGAAGAAGCCGTCGTTCCAGGCCCGCGGGGTCCTGTCGTGGGCGCGGACGGTGTCGGCGCGGTCGTTGAGCCAGCCGGTGGTGAGGTCGGCGACGGTCCCGCCGGAGCCGTAGGCCTCCCGCGCGGCACTGGCCAGCTGCGGGTAGGACGCCTCGGGATTGGACACCATGAGCGCCCGGTACTCGTCGCCGCCGAGGTGCCACTGGCCGCCCGGGAAGAGGTCGGCGTACTCGTTCAGCAGGTCGTCGACGATCTCGCCGGCCTCCGGCTTGGAGATGTCGACCGCGCCGCGCGCCGCAACACCCTGCGCGTTGCGCAACTGCAGGTCGGGGTGCGCGTCGATGACCGCGCCCAGATGCCCGGGCGAGTCGATCTCGGGCACGACGGTGATGTGCCGGCTGGCAGCGAGGCCGACGATCTCCTTCACCTGCGCCTTGGTCAGATGCTGTCGCGACACGACCTCCGGATGGGAGTCGGACTCGATCCGGAACCCCTGGTCGTCGGAGAAGTGCAGCCCGAGCTGGTTGAACTTGAGGTCGCCCAGCTCCCGGATCCGGTCCTCGATCCAGTCGGCCGTGAAGTGCTTGCGCGCGATGTCCAGCATGAGCCCGCGCACCGGCTTGGCCGGCCCGTCGCGCACGACGCCCTCCGGCGCCGTACCGTCGCCGCGCACCTCCTGCTTCAGCGTGCGGGTGCCGTAGAACACGCCCGCGTCCGCAGGACCGCTGATGGTCACCCGTCCACCACGCACGGTCATCGTGTACGACTCGGGGTCGGCCCCCTCGTCACCGCTCAGCGCCAGCCGTACGTCGCCGTCACGCACGTCGTTCTTCTCGCCCGCGTACGACAGCCCCAGCTCACCGGCGAGCAGCCGCCCCTCGTCGGCCAAGTCCCCGTCGCTCACGACGACCCGCAGCCCCTTCTCCGGACTCCAGCCGGGACCACGCGCCGGGGTGTGCTCGCGCACGGCGGGGATCGTGCGCGGGCTCTTGGACAGCGGGTACGAGCGTGTGGGCGACGGACTCGGGGCACCCGCGGACGTACCGCCGGAAGGCTGCTCCTGCGCCGACCCGGCGGGCCCGCTGTCGTCGCTGCCGCCGCCGGCCCACAGGCCGAGACCCACTCCGGCCCCCACCGTCACGACCACCACCGCGACGATCAGCACCCACGTCCGCTGCAACGCCCTCTTCGCCGACGCCCGGCCGTACTGACTCCGCCTGTGCTGACTCACGGCGCCAACCTAGGCCCTTCGGACACCTGAGTGTGTCCACCACGCGTTCCGAAACACTCCCGTTCGGATGAAATTCGGGCAACCGACGGACACGCCACATCCACTCTCGATAACGTGACGCCACATCTCTCACAGCTCCCCCTGCCGAAACGCACGTGACGCCCACACACCTTCCTGGCCGAGTCGCCATATCCGAGCAGACCCGGGGCACCACGCCCGGAACGCGTTCCCCACTGGAGCACTTCAACACCGCTCCCGCGGCCGACGCCGTACACACCCTCCTCACCTGCCTCCACAGCCACCACTGGGCCCACCGCATCACCGACCACCGCCCCTACCCCACCCTGGACGCCCTCCTGGCGGCATCGGACGAGGCGGCGTACGACCTGACGCCGGAGGATCTGACGGAGGCGTTGACGGAAGAGTCACTGCCGGTCCTGCCGGAGGGCGCGTACTCCGCCGCCCGCATGGCACTGAGCGCGGCGCAGGCGGCGTACGAGACCCGATTCGGACACACGTTCGTCATCTGCCTGGATGACCTGCCCCCGAGCGAGGCCCTCGACCGGGTCCTGGAGGCCATCCGGTCACGATTGACAAACGATCCGGAGGAGGAGCGGATCGTTACGGCAGAGGAACTCCGGCGCCTTGCAAGAGGGCGGTTGGTGGAGGCATTCAGGGGCGCGGGGCTGTGACAATCTGCGGCTCCGCCGCGTGGGCGCGACCAGCCCAAACGGCGCCGCACCCGGCAAATCACCGCACATCCCACCCCAGTAGCCCCAGATCTCACCCCCAGTAACCGCCCGACTGCACCCATCCGCGTGCCACTTTGATCACACCCCCAACCCCCGGCTGAGCCCAGCGGCAGCGCCTCGCTAGGATGCTGGGGGCCGGTGGACCGTACCCGGCCGGGCCCGACCGACACAGAAAGCCGGCGCGGCCCCAATCCCCGCTCCCGGAGGGCTTCCGTGCCGGCTGGAACGCTGTACCGCGGCCGGGAAGGAATGTGGTCCTGGGTGGCTCATCGAGTCACCGGCGTCCTCATCTTCTTCTTCCTGTTCGTCCATGTACTGGACACCGCACTTGTCCGTGTCTCCCCCGAGGACTACGACAAGGTCGTAGCCACGTACAAGACGCCGATCGTCGCGCTACTGGAGTACGGCCTCGTCGCCGCGATCCTCTTCCACGCGCTCAACGGTCTGCGCGTCATCGCCGTCGACTTCTGGTCGAAGGGCCCGCGCTACCAGAAGCAGATGTTCTGGTCCGTCATGGGTCTGTGGGTCGTGCTGATGCTCGGGGCGATCTACCCCGTCCTCGGCCACGCCGCTCGTGAACTGTTCGGGAGCTGACACCCATGTCCACCACCGAAACCGCCGCGTCCGGGATCGGCCCCGTCGAGGGCCCCTCCGTCTACGGCGTCGACAACCCGGCCCCCCTCATCGAGGCCCCGCGCCAGCGCACCAAGAAGACCCCGAAGTCCACTCGGGGCAACTTCGAGATGGCCGCCTGGCTGTTCATGCGCCTGTCCGGCATCGTGCTGGTCGTCCTGGTCATCGGCCACCTGCTCATCCAGCTGGTGCTGGACGGCGGCGTGTCCAAGATCGGCTTCGCCTTCGTGGCCGGCCGCTGGGCCTCCCCCTTCTGGCAGGCATGGGACCTGCTGATGCTGTGGCTCGCGATGCTGCACGGCGCCAACGGCCTGCGCACGATCATCAACGACTACGCGGAGCGCCCGAACACCCGGCTGTGGCTCAAGGGCCTGCTCTACACCGCCACGGTGTTCACCATCCTGCTGGGCACGCTGGTGATCTTCACCTTCGACCCGAACATCCGCTAGGCACGGGGCTGCGAGAATCATGAAGATCCACAAGTACGACACCGTCATCGTCGGCGCCGGCGGCGCGGGCATGCGCGCGGCCATCGAGTCCACGAAGCGCAGCCGCACCGCGGTGCTCACCAAGCTCTACCCCACCCGCTCCCACACGGGCGCCGCGCAGGGCGGCATGGCCGCCGCGCTGGCCAACGTGGAGGAGGACAACTGGGAGTGGCACACCTTCGACACGGTCAAGGGCGGTGACTACCTGGTCGACCAGGACGCCGCCGAGATCCTGGCGAAGGAGGCCATCGACTCGGTCCTCGACCTGGAGAAGATGGGCCTGCCGTTCAACCGCACGCCGAACGGCACGATCGACCAGCGCCGCTTCGGCGGTCACAGCCGTAACCACGGCGAGGCGCCGGTGCGCCGGTCCTGCTACGCGGCGGACCGCACCGGCCACATGATCCTCCAGACGCTGTACCAGAACTGCGTGAAGGAGGGCGTGGAGTTCTTCAACGAGTTCTACGTCCTCGACCAGCTGATCACCGAGGTCGACGGCGTCAAGAAGTCGTCCGGCGTCGTCGCGTACGAGCTGGCCACCGGCGAGATCCACGTCTTCCAGGCGAAGGCCGTGATCTACGCGTCCGGCGGCTGCGGCAAGTTCTTCAAGGTGACGTCGAACGCGCACACCCTGACGGGCGACGGCCAGGCGGCGGTCTACCGCCGGGGCCTGCCGCTGGAGGACATGGAGTTCTTCCAGTTCCACCCGACCGGCATCTGGCGCATGGGCATCCTGCTGACGGAGGGCGCCCGCGGTGAGGGCGGCATCCTCCGCAACAAGGACGGCGAGCGCTTCATGGAGAAGTACGCGCCGGTGATGAAGGACCTGGCGTCGCGAGACGTCGTGTCCCGGTCCATCTACACGGAGATCCGCGAGGGCCGCGGCTGCGGTCCCGAGGGCGACCACGTCTACCTGGACCTCACGCACCTCCCGCCGGAGCAGCTGGACGCCAAGCTGCCCGACATCACCGAGTTCGCGCGCACCTACCTGGGCATCGAGCCGTACACGGACCCGATCCCGATCCAGCCCACCGCGCACTACGCGATGGGCGGCATCCCGACCAACGTCGAGGGCGAGGTGCTCGCCGACAACACGACGGTGGTCCCGGGCCTGTACGCGGCCGGCGAGGTCGCCTGCGTGTCCGTCCACGGCGCCAACCGCCTCGGCACCAACTCGCTGCTGGACATCAACGTGTTCGGCAAGCGGGCCGGTATCGCGGCCGCCGAGTACTCGCAGAAGGCGGACTTCGTCGAGCTGCCCGAGGACCCCGCGCGGCTGGTGCTCGACCAGGTGGAGCGCCTGCGCGACGCCACCGGCACCGAGCGGGTCTCGGTCCTGCGCCGCGAGCTGCAGGAGACCATGGACGCGAACGTCATGGTGTTCCGCACCGAGCAGACGATCAAGACGGCGGTGGAGAAGATCGCGGAACTCCGCGAGCGCTACCTGAACGTCTCGATCCAGGACAAGGGCAAGCGGTTCAACACCGACCTCCTGGAAGCCATCGAGCTGGGCAACCTGCTCGACCTGGCCGAGGTCATGGCGGTGTCGGCCCTGGCCCGCAAGGAGTCCCGCGGCGGTCACTACCGCGAGGACTACCCGAACCGCGACGACGTCAACTTCATGCGCCACACCATGGCGTACCGCGAGGTGGGCGACGACGGCACCGAGTCCATCCGTCTCGACTACAAGCCGGTCG
This sequence comes from Streptomyces sp. NL15-2K, assembly GCF_030551255.1. Lineage (GTDB taxonomy): Bacteria > Actinomycetota > Actinomycetes > Streptomycetales > Streptomycetaceae > Streptomyces. Next base: position 7,172,305 of record NZ_CP130630.1, on the reverse strand, counting down.
TCCAGACCCGCTACCAGCCGATGGAGCGTAAGTACTGATGGCAACCCCGACCCTGGACAAGGCGGACGCGGCCGGCACACCCGAGCCCGGCTTCGCCGACTCCCCGTACATCACGGCCACCTTCCGCATCCGCCGCTTCAACTCCGAGGTCTCGGCGGAAGCGGCCTGGGAAGACTTCCAGGTGGAGATCGACCCGAAGGAACGCGTCCTCGACGCCCTCCACAAGATCAAGTGGGAGCTGGACGGCACGCTCACCTTCCGCCGTTCCTGCGCCCACGGCATCTGCGGCTCCGACGCCATGCGGATCAACGGCAAGAACCGTCTGGCCTGCAAGACGCTGATCAAGGACCTCAGCCCGGAGAAGCCGATCACGGTCGAGGCCATAAAGGGCCTGACGGTCCTGAAGGACCTGGTCGTCGACATGGAGCCGTTCTTCCAGGCGTACCGGGACGTCATGCCCTTCCTGATCACGAAGGACACGAACGAGCCGACGCGCGAGCGCCTGCAGACCGCCGAGGACCGGGAACGCTTCGACGACACGACGAAGTGCATCCTCTGCGCGGCGTGCACGTCCTCCTGCCCGGTCTTCTGGAACGACGGCCAGTACTTCGGCCCGGCGGCGATCGTCAACGCCCACCGCTTCATCTTCGACAGCCGCGACGAGGCCGCCGAGCAGCGCCTGGAGATCCTGAACGACCGCGACGGCGTGTGGCGCTGCCGCACGACCTTCAACTGCACGGACGCGTGCCCGCGAGGGATCGAGGTCACGAAGGCGATCCAGGAGGTCAAGCGGGCGTTGATCACGCGCCGCTTCTGAGGTCGTTCGTCGGTCTCGTACGTTTCTGGTTTTCGTACGTCTTTTCGCACGTCTTTTCGCACGTCCGTGAGGGCCCCGCTCCCCGGTTCGCGCCGGGGCGGGGCCCTGGGCTTCTTCCCTGCTTGCTACTTGAGAGTTCAAGCCACTGATGGAACCGGATCAGCCACTTCCCATGTGACCTCTGTGACAGGTGATACTCCGCCGACACACTGACCGCATGGCAATCGCCCCCCTGAGAAAAGCCGCCGCCGCGCTGCTCGCCACGGCGTCCGCGCTGCTCGCGATACCCCCCACGGCCTCCGCAGCCCCCACCCCGCATGCCCCGTACGGCACGCTCGCCCGGGAGACCTTCGACCGCCTCCCCCTCGGCCCGGTCACGGCCGGCCGCGGCTGGACCACCGACACCTCCAACGGCACCCTGACCGTCGCCCCGAGCACTACCGGCCACGGCCGCGAACTCCGCATCCGCACCGAGGGCAACGGCCGCGCCTTCCTCGTCTTCCCCGACCTCGCCCCGCCGGGCAACAGCTACTGGGCCCGCATGCGCCTACGCGTCGCCGAGTTCCCCACGGCCCCCGACTGGGCGCACTGGACGCTCGCGGAGGCGTCGGGCTCGGACTCCCCGACCCTCGTCCGCCCGCTGGGCGGCCAGTACGCCCCGACCGACCGGCGCAACTTCTTCGGCGTGGGCTCCGACCTGGGCCTTACCGGCGACTGGACGGCCTGGAAGACATCCGCACCCGCGGTCGCCGGGAAGTGGCAGTGCGCCGAATTCCACCTGGACGCCACGGACAACCGGGTCACGGTGTACCTGAACGGTGTGGAGCAGTCCGACCTCACGGTCTCCACGAAGAACCACGGCGGCACCACGGACGACTTCATCTTCCCGACCTTCGACAAGCTGAAGCTGGGCTGGCAGCTGTACCAGGCGGACCCGACGCCGTCGTCGTACGACGTCCGGCTGGACGACATCGCGGTGAGCACGCGGCGGGTGGGCGGGTGCGGGGCCTGACGACCGGTCCGTCGTCGCGGTGATCGATCCCACACGCTCACGCGCACCCGGCTGCGCCCCAGTCCGTGGAGGAAGTACGTCCACAGCCAGGGCCGGCAGCCCAAAGCGAGCCGGACGACGTCTGCGCTTTCTCCTCGTTGCGCCTGTGCCGCCCCACGGCTTGTCGGTGGGCGGCACAGGACTGCACCGGAGTCAGCCGCCGTCAACGTAGGCGCGTGCGGCGACCATGACGTCCCTGAAGCGCCCCTCGGCGATCACCGTGAGGGGGGCTTCGTCCTCGAGTTGTGGGTTCATCCCGATCATCCAGGCACGTGCGGTGTACAGGCTTTCGGCGTCCTGAATGAGTTGGAACACCTGCAGGGCGGCACGGAGGCGATCTTCGGCTTCCTGGCGTGGTGCCGAATCACCCGAAGCCCACTTGCCGACCTGTCGGGGATCATTGATGTTGGTGATTCGAGCGGTCAGACGTTGGCCGAGATTGTCCTGCAGAAAACGGGCGATGTCCGCGATGGACATGCGCACGGTGGTGGCGTGGGCTCGCTCGGCGCTGACCGCGCTCTTGGCGACGGCAGGAGTGTTGGCTGTGGTGGCCGCTGTGGTGGCCATGGCATTTCCTCCCTCGTGTTCTGACTGCACGCCTGGCTCTCGTGGCCGGCTGGTCGCGTGTCAGGCAACGGGTGCAGGACTTGATTGCGGACAGCTCGGCCTGCTGCACGTGCGATGGAGTGCAGATGCGGGCTCGGCGCCGCTCATTGGTGTGACGCTTCTGAGAATGAAGGATCCGCGGGGAAGCGTGACCGCTACGGACCTGGCGGGCGCTAGACGCCTGTGGTCAGCATCGCTGCATGCCGGTCATGGAGACAGTTCCGGTGCTGGGCTGACTGAGAGGGTGCAGGCTGTGCAAGAGCTCGGTGCGACGCCAGTTGCTGAGCTGGCCGGCCTGCGAAGCGCCGTCAGGAGGTATCAGCGCGATCGCAGGTGTGGCGACGGCAGCTGATCGTAAGTGGCGGCTGACTGTGTTCATGGTCCCTCCCCAAGGGTTAATGAGTTAAGGCTACCCAGAATCCACCTCTAACTCCACCATTTTTGCGCCGACTTCTGCCGCCTGATGATCTGTCAAGATCATGTCTCCAGGCGCGGATTGATCCTCTGACATGCAGTTTCCCTCCGATCCTCCTACCAGACGGCGTTAGGTGCCGACTGGGGTTTTCCTTCGTTCGCGTTACGCGATCGGTGGAGGTTTCAAGGTGGGTGCAACGAGGAACTGAGGGGTGTGATGCCGCGGTGTCAGCGAATGACGAGTCCGTACTCTTCAGCGACTCTGCGCAGCCCCTCGGTCTCCGGCCAGATGGGCTGCCGCTCGACCTCTTCCAGGTCGACATCGCTGAAGATGGCCCAGCACTGGCGCATCCCGAAGCGGGAGCGATAGGCGATCCCGTGGACGAGCCGGCCCTGTTGCGGGTCGCGCTGGGCTATCGCCCAGGCGGCGATCTGGCGCGTCACCCTGCGGTTCGCGCCTTGGATGTGTTCGGGCGTCAGCTCGTCGATGTCGAACTGCGCCAGTTCTTCCTTGAGCTCTCCCGACAACGTGCGCAGGGTCAGCTCGTCGTCGACGTCCAGGAACCGTGCTTCCTTGGCCGGCTGTAACCGCACCAGCGTGTGCCGGGTGCGCCAGTCCTGGGGAAGGTTGCCGGGATCCATGAAGTAGGGGTCGTTCCAGTCGTTCCCGATGAATTCACGCAGTTCGGGATCGACGCGGAAAGGTGCCAGCGCCTCGGCGAAGCACCCATCGAGGTCGGAGGCACAGTACAAGGTGCCGTAGCTCACCAGGCTCCACCGGTTACCCCCCGAGCGGCTGTCGTCTTCCCGGCTGATCTTGTTGTACTTGCGCGGGTCCTTCGCCTTCCCCAGGCGCCAGACCCCGCGCTCGGGTGCCGGTACGAGACTTACCTGTAACGGTGTGCCCTCGCTCATGGGCCGCTCCTGACTCCGGTGGGCATTTACAGGTGTGCTGGGCACGCCCCCGCGGTAGCCCAGCCGCCTGAACACAGTCGAACGATCATTTTCTGCTGCTGGGCAGACAGGAGCGGCACATCTTGCCGATCCATGAGGGGGCGCACGAAGGATTTGAGGGGGCGCACGGTCTAGCTGGTGGGCGAGAGGTCCTCCAGGTCCAGCTCGAGAACGGCGACTCCGGCCTCGCCCGCCATGGCGAGGACGACCTTGCCGGTGGATTCGTCGGAGACATGCGCGGACAGGGTGTGCACAGGACTCCCCGTGGCCAGCTGCAGGACGCAGCGCGATGTCGCCGCTTCCCAGAAGCGAATGATGCCGTCCCGTGCGGAGCTGGCCACATAGGAGCGGGCGGTACCGGCGGACGTCGTCCACGTGGCGAGGGCTTCAACGGCATCCGTGTGCCCTCGCAGCGGTTCGCCGATGGGTGTGCGGGTGGACAGATCCCACAGGCGCACCGTGCCGTTGTCCCCGCCGCTGGCGAGGAACGGGGGCAACGGCGAGGGGCTGACGCTGATGGCTACGGCATTGATGATTCCCTGCCGACAGTAGAAGACGTGTCGGGGCGTACCGTCTCTCGCGTCCCACAGGCGCACTTTGCCGTCTGTGCTGCCGGAGGCGAACCAGTCCGTGCTGACTCCGTCCGACGCCGCGGCCACGGTCCGGACGCGGTAGTGATGCCGCCACCGCTGTAGCGGTAGTCCGCTGTCCAGGTCCCACAGCCGGACGGTGACCTCATCGCCGCTGACGGCCAACCGCCGTCCGTCGCAGGCCAAGGTCGAGGCGAGGACACGTACGGGCAGGGAGTGCCCGCGGAGAAGGGTGTCGGCGGCAGTGCCGCGCTGCGGGTCCCAGGATCGGATGCTGTGGTCGGACGCCGCCCAGAGGAGCATGCGCCTCCCCTGGTGCTCCGGCGCCCAGGCCAGGGCGAGCGGGGGATGCTGCGGGTCACTGCCGAAGGTGCCGGTGGCTGTCCCGCTGTGCGTGTCCCACACCTGGGCCTGGGCCGTGGCGTAGCTGACGGCGAGGCGTGATGGGGCACCTGAGTCCGGAGTGATGGCCGCGGCTACCGCGGCAGGGGCGGTGTCGGTGCCCTCGAGCGCGTGGTGAAGGGCGGACGCGTCCCACAGCCGGACGGTGTTGTCCCGGGCTGTGGAGGCGAGTTGGACGGCGCCGTCCACGGAGACGGTGTGCAGGGCCGTCACCCTGTCCGTGTGCCCGGTGAGCTGCCCCGTCCGCTGTTCCGCGCCGATGTCCCAGAGGCGGATCGCTGATCCCGAGCCTGCCGCGGCGAGCAGGTGCCGGCCGCCGACTTGCAGTGCCGCCAGGGCGGTGACGGGCTCTCCCTCCCCCGGCAATGTGGCTCGTGGGCCTGAGACCGTGTCCCACACCGTGATGGAGCCGTCGCTGTGTCCGGTGGCGACCCGGCCGGGGACCGTCGTGTCGGTCAGGGACCTGACCGGAACGCCGACAGGGTGCTCGTGCAGTATTCGATGATCCGCGAGGTCCCGGATTCCCAGGGTGCGGCCGGCGACGACCAGCAGCCGCCGGCCGCCGGGGCCGTCAGCGAGCGTCAGCGCGAATGCGGCCCCGTCCGACGGGTGAGCGCTCACGTCGGCCAGGTGGTGCTCCTCGGAGTGATCGTTCCACAGTCTCACCGCGCCGTTCCCGTCGACCGCTGCCACCGTCAACGCCCCTGCGTCGTCGCGGTATCCGGTGACACCGGAGGGCCAGGTGCATCCCCCGAGCGGCAGCTGGTTGAGGAGCATCCACCGATGCGTGTCCCAGACGCGCACTGTGCCGTCCGCGCTGCCTGAGACGAGCACTCCGCCATCGCCGGAGCCCGGCACGAAGGACAAGCACCGCACCGCGCCGTCGTGTGCGGGAATCCGGTCTCCGACGGGTGCGCCGGTGGCCGTGTCGATGAGTTCGACACCGCCTGACTCGTCGCCCACGGCCAGTAGTACGGCACCATCGGGCCCTTCCGCCGTGGCCAGCGACAGGCTGCGACGGCGGAGGGTCGCCAGCACGTTGGACGGTGGCGCCCACTGTGACCACAGCACACACAGCCGTGAGCCCGCGAATTCCGCGGCCTCCGGGGGCAGGCTCCGGCGAGGAGTGCCAGGAAACCGCAAGGCGGTGTAGGCCAGGTGCAGGCTCGAGCACCGGGAGGGCAAGTCCGCGTCCTGTACGTAGGGCTCGACAGCCGCCCATGCCGCGAGCCAGGCCCGGTCCGGGCGATGAGTCTGCCGGAGGCCGAGAAGTCCCCGGACGCCGTCGCCAGTGATCCAGGGCAGCAGACCTGGCGGCACATGACGGTCGTCCAGCGTCCCTCCGATAGCGGCATGGTGAGCCAGATACCGGCTCAGATAGGGGTGCGGCACGGCTACCGCGTCAGGTCTGACCAGACGCGCCAGTTTGGCCGCGATGCGGGCGTGGGCCTGTCGCTCGCCGGCATCGGGTTCCCCCTGCCGGTCATCCGGATTCATCCGCCCCCCTCGTCCCCTTCATCCCCCTCGTCGCCTTCGGCTGCTGCGGCCACCGGCGCAGCATGGCCCCGAGTCTCTCGTGGGCGGGCCGGTACACGACATGGTCGTCCTCGACATCGTGCGTGAGATACCCGGCGAGCCGGCCTCCCAGAAGCCGCCGGATCTTCTCGTCGGCGTGATCGATGCGGGCCGACAGCAGTTCCTCGGCCACGGCCGGCCACACCTGGGCCCAGGGAATCCCCCGGCCCAGCCCGAAAGCGGTGGCACGCAGCAGCGCGAGTGCTTCCTCCCTGTTCAGGCCATCGTCGGTCACCCGGTCGAGATCCTGCTCGAAGAGACCCACCGTGCCCCGGTCGAGTTGTGAGAGCCACAGCGGATCGCCGAGCAGCGCGGCTCCGTCGCCGCGGCGCAGTTGTTCGGCGGCCAGGCGGGCGTCGAGGAACGACCGTCCCACATGACACGCCACGGACTGCGCCGCCGCGGTGACGACGGCCGGGTCGTTGCCCCAGGCCGCCCCGGCCAGCAGAGCGGCCGCATAGGCGGCGATGTCCGCCTGGACCCCCTCTCCGTCGGTTCGCACCACCTGTGCCGCGGGGAAGACGGCGAGCAGTTCCTGCAACAGCCCTCGCAGGCCGGTGGCGACCGCCGCCTCCGGGGTGCCCGGGCTGGTGCTGCGGACTCCGATCAGCAGGCGCAGGCCCCGGTGAGCGGGCAGCGGCAGGGCCGTCGGGAGACCGGACGTCTGCGCGGGGATGGGGATCCTGCCCGTGCCGCCCGGCCCGCCGGCGAAGGCGACGACTGGCACGAGAACGTCGCGGATGCAGGCGACAGCGTCGGCGGACTCGTCGAGGCCGTCGACCACCACGGTGACGATGTCTTCCCGGCAGATCCCCTGGCAGGTCTCCCGGCGGGTCTCCTGGCAGGTCTCCCGACAGGTCGTGAAGAAGGCGCGCAGCCCTTCCTGCCATTGCCGCACAGGGTCTGTCGCCGGTTGCGTACGGTCTGGTTCACAACCCATCCGCGTGCCGATGGCTTCGATCAGGCTCAGCGGCCCGCGGTTGCGGGCGGATACCGCCACATGGATGGACCCCTCGTCCGGAACGCTGTCCGCCGACGCCTTGCTCACCGCCTCCGCGTAGCGCGGTGACGCCCTGAACGCGCAATCGCTGAGTGTCACGGCCCGGGCCAGGACCGCGGACTTTCCACTGGCGGCGGTTCCCGTCACGATGAGGACGCCCGCGGGACCTCTGACGAAGCTGGTCAGGCGCCGGTTGATGTCCTGGCGGCCGGAGAAGTACCAGCCAGGATCATCCCTGCTGGCGCGGCCACTGGCGCGGTCCAGCCAGTACTCGAGTTCCTCGGCTGTGGCCGCGACCTCCTCCCGGGCCCGGGTGACCACCTGCGGCTTGGGCCGGTAGCCCGGGTTGGGCAGGGTGGGGGTCGGTGCGCTGAGTTTGCCATGGAGGACCGTGCGTGGACCGGGGAGCGAGAGATCCCGTTCCTCGTTGAGGCGCTCGGTGGCGTGCTCCAGGGCCTGTATGAACTCGGAGATCGTCAGGTGAGGGCGTGCGATGCCGGCTGCCTCCTGCAGCCATGCGAAGGCCATGCGCAGGACGACGGCGAATTCACGTCCCAGTACGGGAGAACGGGTCGCCGTGGTCGCCACGACGTTCAACGTACCCTCGGCGGTCCGTGACCGGGCGAGGTCGCGGGTGAGCAAACTCAGCTCCGCGTCGATGCCTTCCGCCTCACAGGCGTTGACGATCACCAGTACGTGACGGGCCCGTGAGTCGAGAGCGGCGATGACGATCTCGTTCGTCGGCATGCCCGTCGCCAGCAGTCGGTCGCGGTCGGTGCCGGGCAGGAGCAGGAAGTGTCTGCTGGACGTGCCGACAGCTCCGTGTGAGGTGATGTACACGACCAGGGCCTCGTCCTCTGTCGCCTCCCTGATGCCGGAGGTGTGCAGAAAACGCTCCACATCGTGACGCTCCTCGGGCGAACGCAGAATGGTCTGCACAAACCCCTGCCCCGGCGCAGGCCCGGTCTGCCACCACGCGGTCACAACCGACAGCTGCTCCTCGATGGCTTTGGCGAACTCGGGATCTCCGTCCTCCACCGTCACGATGACCAGGGAGTGGGAGTCCGCCACTTCCACGCCCTCTGTTAAGCCAACCTCCCCGTGTTCCCCCTGCATCTTCTCTATTGTCCACAGCCATGAAGCACCACGGGCCAGAACATACGAAATCCGCCACCACCGCATCGACAGCGCTCGCCGACCTCACCCAGGACGCCGTCGTCATCGTCCCGGGCATCATGGGCAGTGAGCTCTACGACACCGTCGCCCGCAGGACCGTCTGGGGCTTATCCGGTGTGTCATGGCTCCTGAAGGCATGGACCCGCCCCAAGGGCCTCGAACCGCTGCGTCTGACCGCGCAGGAGCTGGAAGGAAAGACCGGCCGCATCAAGGCCACTCAACTGATGCGCCACTCGTCCTGGACCCCCTACCTCCAGGGGTTCGAGCCCTACACCGCCCTGGTCGACACGGTCCACGGCTGCGTCGCCGACCCGGCCGCCGTCCTGGAGTTCGCCTACGACTGGCGCCTGCCCGTCGCCGCCAACGGCCGTCTCCTGGCCGATGCCGCCCGCCGTCATCTGACCGCCTGGCGACAGCATCCCGCCCACGACGACGCCCGCCGCGACCGCGTCGACGAACGCCCCGCACGCCTCGTCTTCGTCGCCCACTCCATGGGAGGCCTCGTCACCCGCGCCGCCCTCGATGCCTCCTACGACAGCGACCTGGCCGACGACACCCGCGCCGTTCTCACCCTCGGCACGCCCTTCTACGGCGCGGTGAAAGCAACCGTGATCCTCAACACCGGGCGCGGCGCCCCCGTCCCGCTCCCCCACCGGCAGTTGCAGTCCATCTCCGCCACCATGCCCGGCCTCCACGACCTGCTTCCGCAGTACGCCTGCCGCATCGACGGCGACAGCGTCCGCCGCCTCACCCCCGGCGAGGTGGCAAGCATCGGCGGCAACGCCGAACTCGCCCAGGCCGCAGCCGACTTCCACGCGAAGCAAGCCCACGCCGCGCTGCCCGCCCACTGGGCCGTGGCCGGCACCAACCAGGCCACCCTGCAAAGCCTCACCATCCGCGACGGCGTCGTCCATCCGCACCACCACGGAGCCCGCCAGCACACCAACGGCGACTTCATCCGCGACCCGAGGGGCGGCCTCAGGTTCTACGACGTCAAGGGCGACGGCACCGTCTACAAGCATTCCGCAGCTGTCGGCCCCGCCGTCACCCCACTCCCGCTCCAGCACGGAGCCGTTGCCTCCGACCCGGTCGCGCTCAAGGCAGTCGCGGAAATACTCCGGGACGACGACCATCTCGGCCCACCCCAGGGCGCCCCCGGCTGCGGCCTTGACGTCCCCGACCTGGTGGAGGTCGGCACCCCCTGGACCATCAAGCTCAGCGGCGTGGACTCCTTGTCCGGCCTCCATTGCCACATCGCCGACGTCGAGGGCCGCAACGCACAGTCCCCCAAGCCGAGCTGGGGCGACGGACACATCATGGCCAGGGCCACGGTGAGCGTTCCTGGCCTGTACCGCGTGACCGTCCGCACCATCGACGGTCATACGGTCACCCAGCTGGTACTGGCCGACGAACCCGGCACCAGGCTGGAAGCGGACTGAAGGCGGTCGGCAGTTCGATCACGCGGCGCCCCTCTCACTGCCCACGGCCGATGCCTCGACCTCGCACCACAGCAGCTTCCCGCCCGCCCCGAAGCGCCCGTCCCCGAGCAGACAGCCACCCCACGCGTCCGCGTAATGGCATACGAGGAACAGCCCGCGCCCGCCGACGGCCTCGACCGGGACAGGGCAGAGAGGGGCTGGCCCCTTGTCGAAGGGAGGTGGGATGTGCGGATTCGTGTCCCAGACGCTCACGCGCAGTCGGCTGCGGTCGATGCCGCGCAGGCGGAGTGTCGCTGGGCCGGTCGAGTACCGGTAGGCGTTGGTGACCAGCTCGCAAGTTACGTGCGAAAGTACTACCTAGTTAGCGCTGGTCGGGGCGGTTCTCCAGCTTGGACATGGAAGGGCCCCGACCCTTCGGGGGCCGAGAGTCGGGGCCCTGGTCTTGCTTTCCTCACCTCGGTCTATGTCGTGTGCGACTCGATTTCGGGGTCGGTCATGGTGGCGTTGAAGTACTGGAACGCAGACAACTCGTAGCCGCTGTGGTGCGTCAGGCCCGCGTGCTTGAGGCACCACACCTGGGCGTCGTCCGCGTCGGCCGTGTCAGCGGAGCGTTCGCCGCACGTGAGGCACCTGCCGCAGTGACGCACGGCCATGGCAGGCACGGCTGTCAGTGTCCATTCCGCGAACCGGTACCGGCCCCGTGTGGTCCCGTTGTCCGCCCTCATCCGCATGCCTCGGCCGGAAGCTGCGGCCCGTCGCCATCGGCGCCGTCGTCCTGGTCGTCGTCGCTGTCGTCTGTGTCCTGGGCGTCGTGCGGCTGGGGCAGGCGTGCGCCCCGGCTGTCAGCGATACGCAGCACGTCACCAAGGCACTGGGTAGCCGCTCGCAGGGCGAGACGTAGCGCGTACTCCCCGGCCCTACGGTCGTCCAGGACAGCTTGGGCGCCCATGAGGACATCGGCGCCGTCACGCAACTGGTCCGCCTCGATCTCGTCCGCGATACGGGCCAGGGCGCCCGGGGTCCCGTTCGTGGACAGGAAGCACGGCTTGCCGGTGTCGGTCTCCCACGGCAGCAGCCGTAGGCCCGGTCCGATCGTGGTCACGGCATTGCGGTCGTAGCTCATCAGGCCGTCACCTCCGCCCCGTGCATCCGGCGCGCGCTGATGTCGATGCCGTACGTCGCGAGTACCAGCACGCGCCGTCGTGCCCGTCGCCGCCGTTCCTCCTGCCGTCGCTCGTGTGCAACGAGGTAGGGACGCACAAGGCCGATGTCCTCACCTCGCAACACGGGGACGCACGGAAGACGGACCGTCGGCACGTCCACGGTCGGCGCGGCAACTGTCTCGGCGCTCCGGCGCCGTCCCGCTGCGGGAAGCAGTAACCGCAACAGCAACTCGAAGATGCTGGCGATAAGGTGCGGCATGTCGTCAACCTCCATGGGGTTGGTGGCCACGCCCCCGGACCGTCGCCACGGTCGCGGGGGTCTGTGCATCAGTCACCCCCCACACTTCCGCCCCTGCTGGCGCGTTCCTACTTCGTTCCATGACCGTTAGGAACGGAACAGGGCTACCGTGAGAATCGTGCCTAACATCCCAGGGGGTTACCGGTGAACGAAGCACTGCGTCGCGCCATGCTTCAAGCCCGCATGACAGATCGTCAGTTGGCAGAGAAATGCGGCGTGGACGTCAAGACGGTCGGCCGTTGGATCACCGAGACGGGACGGATCCCCCGTGCCCGCCATCGGTGGGCCGTCTGTGAGGCACTCGGAGAGGAGGAGACCGTGTTATGGCCAGCAGCCGCGAGGAAGGCGATCAAGGTCGGACCGGACCGTGAGGTCGTTTCCGTCTATCCGTACCGGTCCGGCTGTCCGGCTTCGCTGTGGCGGTCGTTGATCACCAAAGCCGAGCGTGAGCTGACGTTCGCTGGTTACACCAACTACTTCCTGTGGCTTGAACAGGCCCGGTTCGGTACCGCGTTGCGGCGTAAGGCCGCACAGGGGTGCCGAGTGCGCTTCTTGCTCGGCGACCCGGACAGCGATCTCACACAGTCCCGCGAGCAAGACGAAGCCGTCGCGCTCACGCTGTCGACGCGTATCCGCGTGACACTCGCCGAGCTGGAGAAGATCAGAAATCAGCCGGGTATCGACGCGAGGTACAGCGATGGACATGCATACCTGTCCGTGTTCCGCTTCGATGACGACATGATCGTTACGCCCCTGCTGACGCACAGCGTTGGACACGATGCCCCTACGCTGCATCTGCGTCGTCACCAGGACGACGGCATGTTCGATCGCTTCGCTTCGCACATTGAGGAACTCTGGAAACGGGGCACTCCCGTATGGGAAGAGGAAGGGAATGGGTAGGCGCGATTACGAGGACGACCCGAACGCCCCCGCCGCGAACAGCTTGGTTCCAGCTGCTTCTGCCGTCGTCGTCGACGACTCCGGGCGCATCCTGCTTCAGCGTCGGCGTGACAATGACATGTGGGCGCTTCCTGGTGGCGCCATGCACATCGGAGAGTCATTGCCGGACTGCGCGATCCGGGAGACGCGCGAAGAGACCGGTATCGATGTCGAGATCATTGGCATCGTCGGGACCTACACCAACCCCCGCCACGTCTTCGCCTACGACGACGGCGAGGTACGGCAAGAATTCTCCATCTGCTTCCTGGCTCGTCCCGTGGCCGGGCAACTCGCGGTGTCGGAGGAATCAACCGACGTCCGCTGGTTCGAGCCAGCAGAGATTGACGCGCTCCCCATGGTCGCCAGCATCCGGAAGCGAGTGAACGACTGGCGCGACGGCAACATGCCAGCCGCCCGGTAATCGGCACACGGATACGTCGGCCCCCGTCGCTCTTTGGCGAGAGTCGTGCTGTGTGAGCTGTGGTGCCCTCATGCCGCAGGTGGCCACGCCGCCGGCCGTAGAGGGTTGGGGCGGGAGCTGCCATGGGGCGAGAGAACAGGGGGCCTTACGCTGCCCGGCGGATCGGGCAGTCTCTTGGGACCTGCCCGCAATAGCCCGATCGGCCCCCTGTTCTTGGAGGCTCGCCCCATGGTGGCTGCCTCAAGCCTCGGAGGCCGTCGGCCCCAGCCACATCCCGGTGACCGGACCCGCCACGGCCGCCGCCTTCAAGAACAGAGAAAGAAGAGTTACGCCGATCCGGCCGGAGTGACGCTCGCACGCTCGGGCTGGCCTGCGGTCGTCGCGCGGCTGCCGCCGGACCGGACCGGCCGAAGGCCGCACGCCGGGCCGAGCGGCCAAGGCCGCGCGGCGCGCCGAAGGCGCGCCCTTGAGCAAGTAAAGACAAGTTACTCCGATCCGGTCGCGCGGCTGCTCGGGTCTTCTCACCGGTCGCCGGAAGGCCGGTGCGCCGTGGTGCTGGCCGGGTTCCCGGGTGTGGTCTGGTGCCGGTTCGGTCCGTGCGAGAGCTGGTGGGCAGGGCTCCCTGGAGCTGGTGCCCCGTGTTGGAACTCCGGGGCGTGAGCGGGCGTTGGAGAGGAAGAGACCCAGCAAAGATCAGCTCAGACGAGATATTCGCCGACACGACTTGGCGCGTCGTGAAGGCCGCAGCGCAGACGCCACTTCTGACCGTCTGCCTGGAAGAGGAGAATTCCAGTGGCTGCGCGCCCCACTCGCCCCCGTCGCCCGTCTCGTGGTCCGCGTCTGACTCGTGAGCAGTGGCTTTCCCTGCATGTGGCACGTGCCCCGAAGATCACGCCTGAGCAGTGGCGCAAAACCAACGCGATACTGCATCCGCGGGACGGCACAGCACTTGAATAGGGAAGAGCCCCGGTGACCATGAGGCCATCGGGGCTCGACGCTGTTACGGACGGTATTACTGCGGCAGGGGCTTCCATACGGGCACGATCGCCTCGTGGTCGAAGCTGCGCCCCATGGGCCGTGCCGGGTGCACCATGACGGCCTGCAAGTACTGCCCCAGGATGGCGCGCTTGCCGGGAATGGTGGCGGCTTCCCACTCGGCGCGTACCTTCTCGGGGCTCTTGCGCCGCTGGTCGCGGTCCGCCTGGGTGCGGCGGGTCTTGCTCAGGCTGGCGATCAGCTGCTTCTCCTGGGTTTCCAGGCCGGGCACGACCGCGAAGAACGATTCCGGGCTGACCTTGCCGTCCCGCATGCCTTCCCGCATGGCCTTCAACCGGACTTGCACGTCGGCGAGTTTCGCCATATCCGGGTGCTCTGCCCGGGGCTCTTCCGGGGACTGGCCGGTCTCCTCGGGCTGGTTGGTCTCCAGGTGCAGGAACAGCAGATCCTCTACCAGCTGGTCGAGCTGGGTCATTTCCCGCTGGCTGCCGCCGCACCCGCCCATGTTCTTCGACGGGCACTTGTAGATCTTCCTCGGCCTGCCGGTCCGGTGATGCTTGCTGGCGATGCCGACCATCGCCCGGCCGCACGGCGTGCCGTCCACCCTCGGCCGTGCGCACCGCAACAGCCCGGACAACAGGTATTTCTTCGTGCGCCCCGAGGTGAATTCCTTTCCCTCCTTACGGCGCTCGTATTCCGTAACAAAGGCGTCCCACTGCGCGACGGTGACAATCCGCTGCCACTTACCGCGTACATACTTCCCGTCCACGTCCCGCAGGGCCAGATCCCTTGGCGAGGTGGAAATACGCGCCTGCCGCTTGGAATCATCCGCCCCGTACTCGTCCTCGGCTCCAGGCGCCCCGTCCCGCCCCCAGTAGGTCACGATCCCCGCCACCCTCGGCGACAGCAGCATGTTCCGGATCGTGGTCAGATACCACGTCGTCCCGCTCACCGGCGCAATACCGGACTCGATGAACATCCGCGTGATACTCGACCAGTTCTCCCCGGCCGTGAACCCCCGCACGGCCTTACGGATCAAGGCGGCTTCCTCGGGCTTGCGGGTCAGCCGGTCCTCCTCCCACCCGAAAGCCCGGTTCGGCGGCAGACTCCGGCCCTCCCGCGCCCGCTGGATCCGCTCGCGCGAGACCCGGCGGGCGGTGTCGGCGCTGCTCTTGTTCGCCATCGCCATCAACACCCGCGCCATGGCCTTGCCGTTGTCGGTCATCAGATCCAGCGAGCCCGTCACCCCGACCACCGGCCGCCGGTAGTGGTCCACCAGGTCGATCAGGTCTTCCAGGTCACGCGGCTGCCGCGCCAGCCGGTCGAGGTCGTAGACGATGATCCCGTCTATCACCCCGTCCTGATAGTCCCGCAGCATCTGCCGGAACTCCGGCCGGATCACCCGCCACACATGGCGGCCGTCCGGCAGCTCGATCCGCCTGCGCTTGTACGCGGATGTGTCGTTCTCCGGATAGACCTTCCCGACCTTCCACCCGAGCCGCTCGGCAAGCTCCTCCACGTCCTCCTGCTGCCGCGTAACCCCCTTCTCCTCCTCCAACGGGTCGTTGGAGATCCGCACATAACCGCCTGCCTGCCGGGGCTTCCGGCCTTCCGAAGTAGCCATGTGTAGACCGTACTTAGAGAAGTAGCCAGCTCTGACGCCAATAGCTCTGTGGTGTCCTGGAGTTGGCTCATGCCATGCCCGGCGAGGACGGCCCGCAGAGTGACACGGGCGATGCGCGCGGCGCGCGGGTCGTGGGGGAGTTGGAGGGCATACGCCCAACTTGAGGACCCTTCGCACTCCGACATGGATACGGTGACCATGAACGCCTCCTGCGGTGGGGGAACTTGGTTCGCTCGATGGCTCAGCCGGGCGGTGGCAGTGCCGCGCACGAGAAGGGCGCGGTGCGCTTCCGGCTTATCGGCGGCGCCGGTTGAGCGGCTTGGATCTCACCGTAGAGCACTGCATGGACTACATTCCATTAAGTCAATGGAATGTAGTCCTTCTTGCCTTCGTGTGAGTGACCCGCACAACGTACGTACGAACGGGAAGTCGCCGTCATGCCGCAACCAAGCCCCCTCCCTACCGCCCGGCGCCGCCGCCTCGGGGTCGAGTTGCGCAGGCTGCGCGAACGGGCCGACCTCTCCGCCACACAGGCAGCCGCACTGGTCGGAGCCACGCAGTCACGCGTGAGCAACATCGAAGCAGGGCGCTACGGAGTGAGCGCCGACCGCGTCCGCGCGATCGCCCGGCACTACGACTGCACCGACGAACCCCTGATCGAGGCCCTCGCCGCGCTGACCGGCGAGCGCCGGCGTGGCTGGTGGGAGGAGTACCGGGACATCCTGTCCCCCCGCGTACTGGACCTGACCGAGGTCGAGCATCACGCCACCGCATTGCGCGTGGCGCACGTCATCAACATCCCCGGCCTACTCCAGACCGCCGACCACGCCCGCGCTCTGTTCAGCCACACGGTGCCGCCACTGAAGCCCCACGAGATCGAGCACCGTGTCTCGCACCGCATCAAACGCCAGGAAATCCTGCACCGCGAACAGCCCCCGCCCTACACGGCGATCGTCCACGAGGCGGCCCTCCGCATGCGCTTCGGCAACCGGGCCACTGTCCGAGCCCAACTGCACCATCTCAACGAGATCAGCGAACTGGACCACGTCACGATCACCGTCATCCCCTTCGACAGCGGCCCCTTCCACACCTCGGGCCAGGGCGTCGACTACTTCCACGGCACGGTGCACCAGCTGGACACCGTCCAGCTGGATACCGACCATGGCGCGGAACTCATTGACTCACCGGCCCAGTTGGATCGCTACCGTCTGATCCTGGACCGCGTCGCACAAGCGGCACTTCCTCCAGCGAAATCACGCGACTTCATCGCCCAACTCGCCCACGACCTCTGAAGGAGCCCTCAATGACCGAACTGCACTGGCAGAAGTCCACGTACAGCCAGGAGGCATCCGCCTGCGTCTACCTCGCCACCACCCCCACCGGAACGATCCTCATCAGGGAAAGCAACGAGTCGGCAACCATACTCACCACCGGACGCCGCCAGCTCGGTGCCCTGATATTCGCGCTCAGGGCTGATCAGTGTGCCTCTATTGCAGGGCCCCCGGGCACAGCTCTGAGCAATGGTCGTGCGCACCGCGGTCGTGGTGGAGGAGTCCTGGGCGAAGTGCCTGACGGAGGTGACCCGGCCGAGGGCGTCGAAGTACGTCCTCGTGATCGGGGCCGTCGAGCCGGCGGGTTCACCTTGGTGCTGACCTCGTCGGACACCGGGAGGGGCAGGTCGGGTGATGTAGTGGTCGGCTCCTCGGCCCAACGAGTGACCTCGCGGGTCGGTCCGCCAGGCGAGCGGCACCCCCGCACCTAATCTGATCGCATGTCAGATGACGAGTCGTACGAACTGCTCGGTTTCGACAACGTCCTCCTGCCCGTCGGGAACCTCGCCGAGGCCGTCGGGTTCTATGAGCGCGCCGGGTTCACCGTGGGGTTCCGGTTCGACGAGGGCGGGATCGCGTTGCTGAAGGTGGGGGGTGAGACGCCTGGGATCCTGCTGAGGCAGGAGGAGGAGTTCGGGCATCGGCCGCCTCCCTGGCCCTCTCCACGGGTGTGGCTGGAGGTGCCGGACGCGCGGCGCGCAGCGAGGGAGTTGGCCGCCGCCGGCATCGTCCCGCTGGACGAGCCCTTCTCCGTGGCCACCGGCTGGACCGTGGAGGTCGCCGACCCCTGGGGCAACGTCATCGGGTTCACGGACTACCGCAAGCGGCCAGAACTCGGGCGGGCGTAAGGGCGGGTTCGCGGCGGGCCGCGATCATTCCGTACCCGATCTCGTGTGAAAGCGGTGCGCATGTGCCGGTTGGGGCGGCATGGTGGGGGCGTCACGTGGGGAAGGGCCCTGGCGTGGAGCGCGACGGGCGTGCCGAGCAGCGCGGTTGACGGCCCGGCAGGCCGAGGGGGATGCGGTGGACGTCGACTTCCGGATAGAGGTCGGGCCGGGCGGGGCGGACGGCTACCCCGTGGTGTATCGGACGACGGACGGCGAAGAGGCCTCGGACGTGATGCGCCTGCCGCCCCCGCACGAGCTGGAGGCGCTGGCGGCGCGGGTGCCGGACGCGGTGGTCGCGTCCTCGGCCCGCGTGCGCCGCGCCGTCGTGGGCAGCGAGGCACCCGTACGGGAACTGGGGCGGATGCTGTTCGACGCCCTGCTGGGCGGGGCCGGGGCGGCACTCCTGCTGGCCGCGCGCAATCGTGCCGCGCAGCGGGGCGGGCAGGTCCGTATGGTGCTGCGGGTGCAGCCTCCTGAGCTGGCGCGCCTGCCGTGGGAGTTCCTCTACGACACCGCCGAAGACGCCTACGTGTGCCTCGAGGTCCCGCTCGTACGCCATCCGCAGGTGGCGCGGCCGGTCGAGCCGCTCCGGGTGGCCCCGCCGCTGCGGATCCTGGGCATGGTGGCCCGGCCGGAGGACCAGGAGCCGCTGGCCGTGCAGGCCGAACAGCAGCGCCTGCGCGAGGCCCTGGCCGATCTGCTGGCCGAGGGGCGGGTGGAGCTGGGCTGGGTGGGCGGACAGACCTGGCGCGACCTGCGGGACGCGGTCCGCCGCGACGCGCGCGTTGCGCCGCACGGCAGCGCGAGCCGGGGCGAGTGGCACGTGCTGCACTTCATCGGGCACGGCGGGTACGACGCCACCGCCCAGGAGGGCACCCTGGCGCTGGCGGGTGAGCGGGGCGAGACCTACCCGCTGGGTGCCGGGCAACTGGCGATGCTGCTCGCGGGTCATCCTTCGTTGCGGCTGGCGGTGCTCAACGCCTGCGAAAGCGGCCGTGCGGGCGAGCTGAACCCGTTCTCCAGCGTGGCCGGGGCCCTGATGCGCAAGGGCATGCCGGCCGTGCTCGCCATGCAGTACGAAGTGAGCGAGGACGCGGCGCTGGAATGCGCGCACGCGTTCTACGACTCGCTGGCCAGACAGCTCCCGATCGACGTGGCCGTCATGGAGGCCCGCCAGGCCATGACACTGGCCAGGCCCGGCACCCTCGAATGGGGAACCCCGGTGCTGTACATGCGCTCCCTCGACGGGGGCGGGCACCTCTTCGACTTCGCCGACACCCCCGGCCCGGCGGGCGCGACGCCCGGGGAGCCGGGACCGGGCACCCGGTCGGTCAGGCCCCGCCCTGGGGAGCGCCAGGCCGATCCTCGTTCCCATGAAGGTCCCGCCGAGGCGGAGCTGCCCCTGGAGGAGCTGTACGCCGAAGGGCTGGCCGCCCTGTACACCGACCGGTGGGGGGAGGCCGTCGAGGCATTCCGCGCGGTCATCGCCCGCGACCGCGACTACCGCGACAGCCAGGCCAAACTCGCCCTGGCCCGGCAGCGTCAGCGCCTCGCCTCGCTGTACGCCGCGGCGACCGCGGCGACGGCCGCGCAGGACTGGGAGCAGGCGGTCGATCACCTCGAAGCGGTCCTCGCCGCCGAGCCCGGCTACCGGGATGCCCGCGCGCTGCTGGATCAGGCCCGCTTCCAGCGGACCCGGGCCCAGCTGCGCGAGGAGATCGCCACCCTCCACCGCGCCGGGCGGTGGGAGGCCGTCCTGGCTGCCGTCGAACGCCTGCGCCAGCATGCCCCTGACCAGCTCGAACCGGAGATCGTGACCATGGCGATGGCGGCCCGGACGGAGCTGACGGCCGCCGACCGCGCCCGGAACCTCGTCCGCCACTACGTCACGGCCCTGGCGCAGATGGAAATCGGCCGCTGGAAGGAGGCCCTGCAGTCACTGGGCGAGGTCCGTGCCCTCGACGCCGGCTACCGCGACACCGAGCGGCTCATCACCAAGGTGCGCCAGGAGATACGCGGCACCGAGTACGGGCCTCTCGCCGCCACCAACCTGTTCACCGCCACGGCGCTCCACAGGGTCAACGCGATCGAGTTCAGCCCGGACGGCGGCCATCTCGCCGTCGGCACCAACCGGAAGACCACGCTGATCCTCGACGACCGGGGCACCGAGCTCGCCGCACTTCAGCACGGGAGCATGGTCGCGGGGGTCCTGTGTGTCCGGTTCACTCCGGACGGCCGACGTTTCGCTACGGCCAGCAGCGATCTGTACGTACGGGTGTGGAACGCGGGTACCGAGTCGCGCCGGTTCCCCGGCCGCTACGCCGTGAAAGACTTGGTGTTCAGCCCGGACGGGCGCGGCCTCACCGCTGTCAGCCGGCGCGAGATGCGGATGTGGGACACGCAGACCGGCAGAGAACTCCTGAAGGTCCCCCACGACTTCACCGCGGAAGGCGTGGACTTCAGTCCCGACGGCCTTCGCTTCGTCTGCATCTGCACGGACGGCTTCACGCGCGTATGCGATACCGCGACCGGCACGGAGTTCTTGCGGGTGAAGCACGACGGCATCGCCCATGGAGTGGCGTTCAGCCCCGACAGCCGTCGCTTCGCCACCGCCACCTCGTCCGGCGTCACGCTGTGGAGCGCGGAGACCGGTGACCAGCTGCTCGTGGTCATCCGCGGCAGAAAGGTGCACGACGTCGCGTTCAGCCCCGACGGCCGGCTCCTCGGCACCGCCGAACACGACGGTGCAGCGCGCGTGTGGGACGCCGGCAACGGCACGGAGCTGCTGGGCATCCCTCACTCCGAGCGGGTGCGGGCCATCGCATTCGCCCCCGACGGTGGCCGCCTCGCCACCGCCGCCGGAAAGACGGTTCACCTGTGGCAACTGAAGGAGGCCGAAGTTGACTGAGCCCACGGCGCCGCCCGCCGACCTCGTCGTCGACCCCAGGGTCACCCGCGAGGCGGAACGCCCGCTCACCGACGCTCTCACCGCCCTCGGCTTCGCCCCCAGCGTCCGGGAACTCCCCCCGCGCCGCACGACCGAGCCGCTGACCTGGCTGATCCTGATCGCGCTGCCCCTGCAGGCGTTCCTGGGCATGCTGGGCCAGAAGACGGCCGAGAGCGCCTACCGCCGCCTCCAGGAAGCCGTCCGCGGCCTCCATCTCCGTTCCTCCGGTACGTCCGCCGCGCTCGAGCCGCCCGAACCGCCGCGTCCCGTCGTACTCGAGGACCCGGCGAGCGGTCTGCGCATCGTCCTGGAGCACGACCTGCCCGAGGAGGGATACCGGCAGCTCCTGGCCCTGGACCTCACCCAGTACCGCCTGGGCCCCCTGCAGTACGACCGCGCCCAGGGGCGGTGGCGCTCGGTACTCGACGAGGCCGACCTGACGCCTCAGGGGCCGTCGGAAGGGAATTAGGCTCTCTTTCCGTGCCTGCGAACTCCGTGCCCCCGAACAGCGACGACCCCGACGACAGCGCCACCCCCAGCAAGTCCGAGCAGACCCGCGCCCTGATCCTGGAGACGGCGATGCGGCTGTTCCAGGAGCGGGGTTACGACAAGACGACGATGCGGGCCATCGCCCAGGAGGCCGGGGTCTCCGTCGGCAACGCCTACTACTACTTCGCGGGCAAGGAGCACCTGATCCAGGGCTTCTACGACCGGATCGCCGCCGAGCACCAGGTGGCGGTCCGGGAGGTCCTGGCCCGGGAGACCGACCTGGAGGCGCGGCTCGCGGGCGTCCTGAAGGTGTGGCTGGACATCGCGGCGCCGTATCACGAGTTCGCGGTGCAGTTCTTCAAGAACGCCGCCGATCCCGACAGCCCGCTCAGCCCCTTCTCCCCCGAGTCGGAGCACGCGCGCGTGGAGGCCATCAGCGTCCACCGGGAGGTGCTGGCCGGCGCGACGAGGACCAAGGTGCCGGAGGAACTGCGGGACATCCTGCCCGAGTTGATGTGGCTCGCCCAGATGGGGCTCGTGCTGTATTGGATCTTCGATCGGACCGAGGGGCGCGAACGGAGTTACCGGCTGGCCGAGCGGGGGGCCCGGCTGACCGCGCGGGGCGTGTCGCTGGCGCGGTTCCGGGTGCTGCGGCCGCTCGTGCGGGAGGTGCACGAGCTGTTCACGGACTTCCTGCCGGGGATGACGAAGGCGATGCCGGATCCGGCGGCGCGCACTTCGACTCCTTGAGGCCGGCCCCCTGCGCCGGTCACCGATGGGGGCGGACCGGCGCAGGGTTGTCCGACGGACGGCTCAGTTCACCGCGTCCACCTCCCCCTCGGAGACATCCGCGGCATCCGCGAGCTCGACGTCGTACACCAACGGCCCGTCCCCGACCAGTACCTGGCGGGCGCGGGAGCCGTACGGCGTCGCCGTCGTCGCCAGCAGATACGTTCCCGGCGCCGGGACCGAGACGATGTACGAGCCGTCGGCCAGCGACACGACCCGGTCCAGTTGGCGTCCGCCCTTCGACCGCAGGGCCACGGCCGCACCCTCCACCGGTTCGCCGTCGGCCGTGCGGACGAAGCCGTGGATGACGGAAGCGGGGCCCTGCGCGGCGGGCGCACCCGCGGCCGACGCCTCCTCCTTCGGCTCCACCGCCAGATGCGGCAGCCGCTTGTCCAGCCAGGCCGGCAGCCACCAGTTGGAGTTGCCGAGCAGGTGCATCGCGGCCGGCACCAGTGCCGTACGCAGGATGAACGCGTCCAGGGCGACCGCGGCGGCCAGCCCCACGCCCGCCATGGCCGCGCCGTAGTCGCCGCTCAGGACGAAGGCCATGAAGACGCAGACCATGATCAGGGCGGCGCTGTTGATGACCCGGCTCGTCTCCGCGAGGCCCACGCGCACCGCCCGGGCGTTGTCCTTCGTGTGCACCCATTCCTCGTGCATCCGGCTGACCAGGAACACCTGGTAGTCCATGGAGAGGCCGAAGAGCAGGGACAGCATGATGATCGGCAGGAAGGCGGCGATCGGGCCTTCCTGCCCGAGGCCGAGGAGGTTCAGGCCCCAGCCCCACTGGAAGATCGCGACGAGGACGCCGAAGGAGGCCGCGGCGGCGATCAGGTTCATCACGGCGGCCGTCAGCGGTACGACGACCGAGCGGAAGGCGATCAGGAGCAGGACGAAGCCGAGGCCGATGATCGTCGCGATGAACAGCGGCAGACGGTCGGCCGTCACGGACGCGAAGTCCTTCGAGACCGCCGTCACGCCGCCCACGTGCGCCTCCACGCCCGCGTCCGGGATGACGTCGTCGCGCAGGGTGTCGATCAGCCGGTCCGTCTCCTCGGCCTGCGGTGACGTGGTCGGGACCACCTGGATCACCGTGACGCCGTTCGCCGGGGGTGCCGCGGCGGCCTGGGCCACGCCCTCCGTGTCCCGGATCGAGGTGACCAGGCCGTCCGTACGGTCGCCGGTCACCACCACCTGGAGCGGGCCGTTGAAGCCGGGGCCGAAGCCCTCGGCGAGCAGGTCGTACGCCTTCCTGGTCGTCGTCGACTCCTCGTTGTTGCCCTGGTCGACGGTGCCGAGGCGCAGGGACAGCAGCGGGAGGGCGAGGACGGCCATCAGGACGACGGCCAGGGCGGCGACCGAACGCGGACGGCGTTCGACGGACGCCGACCAGCGGGCGGCGAGGCCGCTCGCGCGCTCCGGCTCCGGGCCCGCAGCGGCCAGCCGGCGGCGCTGGCGGCGGCTGAGCACGCGGTGGCCGAGCAGGCCGAGCAGCGCGGGCAGCAGGGTGACGGCGGCGAGCACGCTCAGCACGACCGTGAGGGAAGTGCCGATCACGACACCGTCCAGGAAGCGCAGGTTCGTCACCAGCATCCCGGCGAGCGCGATGCACACCGTGCCGCCCGCGAACAGCACGGCCCGGCCGGAGGTGTTGAGGGCGGTGACCGCCGCCTCCTCCGGGTCCATGCCGCGCAGGATGCCCTTGCGGTGCCGGGTGACGATGAACAGGGCGTAGTCGATGCCCACGCCGAGGCCGATCAAGGTCGAAAGGAGGGAGGCGAGTTCGGGCACGTTCGTGACATGGCTGAGCAGCTGCGTGGAGAACATGCCGGTGCCGACGCCGAACAGCGCCACCAGGATCGGCAGCAGCATCGCGAACAGCGAGCCGAACGCCAGGAACAGTACGACGGCCGCCGCGAGGATGCCGACCAGTTCGGCGGTGCCGGTGGGCGGCTCCTCGACGCGGGTGATGGCCTGGCCGCCCAGCTCGACCTGAAGGCCGTCGCCTCCGGCGCCCTGCGCGGTGTCGACGACGTCCTGGATCAGGTCCTTGGGTACGGCGTTCGCCTGCTCGGCGAAGGTGACCTGGGCGTACGCGATCCGCCCGTCCTCACTGATCTGGGCCGCGCCCCGGGCGCCGTACGGGCTCGCGACCTCACCGACCCCCTTCATGCCGCCGATCTCCCGCAGCGCCGGCTCGATCCGGGAGCGTACGGAGGCGTCCCGCACCGATCCCTCGTCGACCTTCCACACCACCGTGTCGGTGTCGCCGGCGCGTTCCGGGAAGGCCTTCTTCATCTGGTCGTACGCGGTCTTGGAGTCCGTGTCGGGCAGGGAGAAGACGTCCGCGTAGTTCGTGCCCGCGGTCGAACTCGCCGCGCCCAGGCCGAACAGTGCCCCCACCCACAGCAACAGGACCACCAGCCGGTGCCGATAGCACCACCGTGCCAATGTCGCCACGCTCAAACCCCTTCGTCGTCGGGTCGGTCGGTCCCCCAGGTCCTGGGCAACAGAATTGGGGCGGCACGCGCGTGTGGACATGCGTCGCGCATGACTCTCAAGGAACTCCAAAGCGGGAACCGGCCCCACTGTCAGTGGTCGCGCCGATACTGGGGAGCATGACGACGGCTCCAGGCACCGTGCTGGTCGTGGAGGACGAGGAGAGCATCGCGGACGTGCTCGCCATCGCCCTGCGCTACCACCGGTTCGAGGTGATGACGGCGGGCACCGTCCGCGAGGCGCTCGCGCTGGTCCAGCGCACGCGGCCCGACGCGGCGCTGCTCGACGTCATGCTCCCGGACGGGGACGGCCGGGCGCTCGGCCGGGAACTGCGCGCGAGGCGTCCCGACCTGGCACTCGTCTTCCTCACCGCGCGCGACGCGCCCGCCGAGATCGTCGGCGCCCTCGGCTTCGGCGACGACTACATCACCAAGCCGTTCAACATCGACGAGGTCGTCGCGCGGATCACGGCGGTGCTGCGCCGCACCCGCCCGGCCGACGTCCTCCCGCAGCGCCCACCGCTGCGCTACGGCGATCTGGAACTGGACGACACGACGTACTCGGTGCACCGCGCGGGCCGCTCCGTCGAGCTCACCCCCACCGAGTACGCCCTGCTGCGCTTCCTGGTGCGCAACGGCGGCCGGATCGTGCCCAAGGAGCAACTCCTGCGCCATGTCTGGCAGTACGAGCACACCCCGCCCGAGTCGACCGTCGTCGAGACCTACATCAGCTATCTGCGGCGCAAGCTGGACAGCCTCGGACCGCCGGTGATCACCACCCGGCGGGGTGTGGGGTACGGGCTGGCATGAGGGTCCCCCGGCTGTCCTGGGCACTGGGCTGCGAGCGCGGCATCCACTCGCTGCGCGGCAAGCTCACGCTGGCGAACGTGGCGCTGCTCGCCCTCGGCATCGTCGCCGCGACCGCCGTGAGCGTGATGGGCATGCGGTACTACCTGCTGGACCAGATCGACACGGAGCTCGTCAAGACCCGGGACTCGCTGGGCGGTTCGCAGCTCACTCTGCGGCAGATCGACTCGCTGAGCGTGCTGGGGTTCGTGCGCGACCGGCTGGCCCCTCAGACTCTGGAGGAACAGCCGCGGCCGGACTCGATCTTCGCCGCCGTCGACGGCGGGGGCGAGCCCGTCGGCATCCTCGGCTTCCAGCCCACCGACGCCCAGCGCGGGCTGGCGGGCGCGGTCGACCACCCCCGCGCCCTCATCGAGGATCCCGAGCCGCGCGACGTCCGCCTGTACGGCACGGCCTACCGCGCCTCGGCGACCCAGCTCGCCGACGGCACGTACATCCTGCTCGCCACCTCCACCGACGGCCTCCACGAGGGCGTCGCCAAGGTCATCAAGCTCGACCTCGCCATCGGGTCCCTGCTGCTGGCGCTGCTGGCCTGCCTGACGATGTTCAGCGTCCGGCGCCGGATGCGGCCCCTGGAGGACATGGTGGAGACCTCGTCGGCGATCGCCGAGGGGGATCTGACCCGGCGCGTCCCCTCCAGCCAGGAGCCCACTTTGGAGGTCGAGCAGTTGCGCCTCGCCCTGAACTCCATGCTCCATCAGGTGGAGTCGGCGTACCGCACGCGCGAGCGCAGCGCGGCCCAGCTGCGCCGCTTCGTCGCCGACGCCTCGCACGAGCTGCGCACCCCGCTGTCCGCGATACGCGGCTACCTCCAGCTGTACGACAAGGGCATGCTGTCCGACCCCGATGAACGCAAGCGGGCCTGGGAGCGGGTGCTGGCGGAGACGGACCGCATGGGGCGGCTCGTCGACGAGCTGCTCACCCTCGCCCGCCTCGATCAGCAGCCCGAACTGCGGTTCCGCAATGTCGACATCAGCCGCCTGGTGCGGGACGCGGCCGAGGACCTGCGGGTGCAGCAGCCCGACCGGCCCATCACCGTGGACGCCGACGGCTCCCTGCTGGTGCACGGCGACGAGTCCGGGCTGCGGCAGGTCCTCGGCAACCTGCTGGGCAACGTACACACGCACACGCCGGCCGACGCGCCGGTACGGCTGGGCGTGCGGCGCGCGGACGGGGTCGTACGGCTGTGTGTCGCGGACAAGGGGCCGGGGCTCGGCCCGGAGGACGCGGCCCGGGTCTTCGACCGGTTCTTCCGGGCCGGCGGGGGTGCGGGCAGCGGGCTCGGCATGGCGATCGTGCAGGGGGTGGTGCGGGCACACGGCGGCGAGGTGTCGGTGCGGACGGCGCCGGGCGAGGGGCTGGCGGTGACGGTCACGCTGCCGGGGCGGGCGGCCGTACGGTCGTGACGGTCCTGTCGGGCCGGGTCAGATCCAGGTCAGGCGCCACAGCCGGAAGACTCCGGTGCCGTCCGACAGGTACTGCCCGCCGCCGACGGCCTCGCTGCTGACGACGTATTCCTTGGCCTGCCACAGCGGGATGACCGGCACATCGGCGGCGACGGCCTGCTGCAGCTCGCGGAAATCCCGGGCGGCCTGGCTGCGGTCGGGGTATTGCTGGCTGGTCCGGATCAGCTGATCGACGGTCTTGCTGCTGTAGCCGGTGTTCATGGTGCTGTCGGTGCCGACGAGCGGCGCGCCGAAGGTGTCCGCGTCCGGATAGTCGGCCACCCAGCCGACCGCGTACGCGTCCAGCTTTCCGGACGCCCACCGCTTCTGGAAGTCGGTCCACTCGTAGGCCTTGACGGTGACCTTGAACAGGCCGCTCGCCTCCAGTTGCCGCTTGAGTTCCGCGGCCTCGGGGGCGCCGGCGCCGCGTCCCTTGGCGTAACCGTAGGTGAAGCGGACCGGCAGGGTCACGCCTGCCTTGGTGAGCAGTTCCCGGGCCTTCTTGGGGTCCTGCTTGGGGTAGTGGTCGAAGAACGACGTGGTGTGGCCGGTGATGCCGGTCGGGATCAGCGAGTACAGGGGGTCGACCGTGCCGTCGTAGACGGTGGCGGCCAGCCGTTCGCGGTCGATCAGCCAGGCCATGGCCTGCCGGACCGGGGTGTCGTGCAGCGGCGAGCCGGCGCGGGTGTTGAGGTACAGGTCGCGGGTCTCGGAGCTGTCGGCCTCGGACACCCGCTGGTTCGGGTCGCTGGCGTTCAGTCCGGCGAGGACCCCGGGCGGCAGCTGGCGGGTGGCGACGTCGACCCGCCCGGCCTTCCAGGCGCTGTCGAGCTGGTTGGCGTCGGCGTAGTAGCGCAGCTCGACGGGCTGTCCGGTGTCGTCGACGGCGCCCTTGTAGTGCGTGTTGGGGGTGAGGGAGGCCTTCTTGTCCTTCGTGTACGCCGTCAGTTCGTACGCTCCGGTGCCGTCGACGCCGGTGCCGGTGCGCAGGGCGTTCGCCGGGTACTTCGTGTGATCGACGATCGAGCCGGCGCCGGTGGCCACCTTGAAGGGGAACGTGGCGTCGGGCGAGGAGAGGTGGAAGGTGACGGTCAGGCCGTCGGCGTCGACCGAGCGGAGGGTGGCCAGCAGGGACGCGGGGCCGACCTCGGAGTTGATCTTCTTGACGCGGTCGAAGGAGTACTTCACGTCCTCGGCCGTCATCTCGCGGCCGCTCGGGAAGGTGAGGCCCTTGCGCAGTTCGCAGCGGTAGGTCTCCAGGTGGCTGCCGACGAAGGCACAGCTCGCGGCCGCGTCGGGCACGGGGGCGGCGCCGCCCGGACCGAAGGTCAGCAGTGACTGGAAGACGTTGCTGAACAGCGCCCAGGAGCCGGCGTCGTAGGCACCGGCCGGGTCGAGCGACGTGACGGCGTCCGTCGTGCCTACGGTGATCGTCCTGCTGTTGCCGCTCCGCGACGGCAACAACTGCCAGGCGCCTACGGCGACGGCCGCCAGCACGAGCAGTGTCGCGAGAATCCGTGTGCGAACCGACCGCATCGGTTTGCCCTCCCCAGGGCCCTTTTTGAGCCACAGCGCATATGCCACGCCCCTTATGGCGCGGATCACCTAAACACAGGTGTTTCACCTGGGGGAAGGGAGTTTTGTTCGACTTGGGAAAGACCTTACGCAAGGGGGGTTCGACCAGGTTTCACAGTGCTCGCACAGAGTGGGATTACACGCTCACGCCTGCCTCGACGCCAGTTCGATCACCGTGATGTCCGACTCCGCGCCGACCCGGGTCGGCGGGCCCCAGGCGCCCGCGCCGCGGCTGACGTACAGCTGGGTGTCGCCGTAGCGCTCCAGCCCGGCCACCGTCGGATTGGCCGCCGCCGCGAGGAGGTTGCCGGGCCACAGCTGGCCGCCGTGGGTGTGGCCGGAGAGCTGGAGGTCGACGCCGTGGTCGACGGCGTCGTGGATCTGCACCGGCTGGTGGGCGAGGAGCACGCACGCGCGTGCCCGGTCCCGGTCGCCGAGGGCCTTGGCGTAGTCGGGGCCCTGTCCCTCGTCCTCGCCCGACACGTCGTTGACGCCGGCGAGGTCGAAGTGCGCCATTTCGACGCGGGCGTTCTCCAGGGGGCGCATGCCGAGCCGCCGTACCTCCTCGACCCACTGTTCGGCGCCCGAGAAGTACTCGTGGTTGCCGGTGACGAAGTACGCGCCGTGGCGGGCCGTCAGCCCCGCCAGCGGGGCCGCCGCCGGGCTCAGGTCCTTCACGCTGCCGTCGACCAGGTCGCCGACCACCGCGATGAGGTCGGGCTGGGTGGAGTTGATCGTGTCGACGACCTTCTGGGCGAAGCCCCGGCCGAGGACCGGGCCCAGGTGGATGTCGCTGACCACCGCGATCCGGTAACCGTGCGCCGCGCGCGGGAGCTTGGCCAGCGGGACGGTGACCCGTTTGACCGTCGGGCCGTTCAGGACGCCGTATGTGCCGTAGCCGACGGTTCCGAGGGCCGCGGCGGCCGCGGCACCGCCCACGACTCGGGAGACGAAGAGGCGGCGGGAGGGGAGGGCCGGGGGCGGTGGAGCGGCCTCGGGGTCCGGCTCCGCGGCCGGCCCGGACTCCGATGCCGGCACCGGCCCGGCTGCGGGGTCGGCGCCCTGCGCGGCGGCGGGCGTGGCCGCGGCGGTCGCGACGGCTTCCGCCGGGACCGGCTCGGACTGTTGTACGGCCGTCCCGGCCCGCGCCCGCCGTTCCAGGAACCGCCGCAGCAGCGGTCGTACGACCTCACCCGCCGCCAATGCCAGCGTCAGGTAGATCCACAGGGCCAGCCACAGGAAGCCCGGCCAGCCCAGCACCTGCTGGAGCCAGAAGGGCGCGCCGGTGCGTTCCGAGACGAGCGCCGTGATCGCCAGCACCCAGCCGCCCGCCACCAGCACCGCGCCCGCACGGCGCACCAGGCCCGGGCCCCGGGTCGTGTCGCGGAACAGTCTTCGCCACACATACCAGTTGCCCGCCACCAGGGCGCTCAGCACAGCCAGTGCGACGAGCGCGAAGACGACCACCATGCGGTCGTACCCCCTCTTTCGTGGTCCGAATTGTTGTGACGTCGGCGCAGTTCTCGTGACGTCCGGCGCAGTTGCTATGACGTGCGGCGCAGTGCGCGCAGACCGCGCAACCCGATGGCCCCCACAACCGTCCCCAATACGAAGGAAACGACGGCGAGCAGCAAGTGCACCCAGAAGTACGCGGTCGGGTCACCCGCGTCGTCGAACGCGAGCCCGCTGCCGTCCTTGATCAGGTTTTTGACGAAAGTGATCCATACGCAAGAACCCACTACAACCGCTGCCGCCCCCAACGGACGGCTCGCCGGGAGCGAGTCACATACTGACAGGGCACCAACCGCCCCACCCGAAGGACGACCCATGAAGCTCACCCGCCCTGTCTCCTGGTTCCTCGCAGCGTTCGGCGCCTGGTCCTGGGTGATCTGGGTCACCTTCACTAACAACCTCTTCAAGGACGCCAGCGGACTCGCGTTCGATAACGGTAAGCCTACGGCCTACCTATGGGTCCATCTGACCCTTGCCGCCGTCTCGTTCATCCTAGGAACGGTCATCGGTGTAATCGGTCTCCGGGGCGTTCTCGGGTCTCGTCGCACCAAGGAGTAGAGACCAAAACACCCCGCCCGGGTGAACACCGGACAAGGCCAGGCAGCCAAGCGACCGGAGTCAGCGGGTGGGCTCACGCTACCGACGCGTCACGTCGCCGACAGCTACTCGGGCAATAGGGAGCCCCCGCCGTACGCCAAGGGGCAAGAAACACGGCGGGGGCTCACAGCGTTACCTGATCGCATGGAACAGTCATGCACGCCTATCCATCTGGGACCGGCACTTTAATAGACGGCGCGACAGCAATGACAGTCAGGCCGCTATGCAAAGCGAAGGCAGCAGGCTCCAATGCGAGATCACAAATAATCTCGCTTCCTTCGACAGGAAAACGAGCCCTTACAGAATTGGCAGCTTCCATCAGCCGCCAGGAACTCGACCGGAAACGAAACTCTCCCAAGTCAGGGAACCGAGCCACACGGAAGCTTATTTCCGCACTCACCTGGGGTCCCCTTCCCGCCATTGCACGGTTTCTGCGATCTGCCATACCTGCTGGGCACCCACAGCGCGTTCCCCGCTTTTCGTCCGGCGACAGAAAACGCACCCCGTCACAGTGGTGCCGTATTCCGGAAGGACCCCACATCACCATTTCTGTACGTATGGACCCCTCATCCGTAAGGATGACATTGACCCGCTCGGCACACGTGAGAAGATCCAGCGTAAAAGAGTCCCCAGTCCGACACTCCCTAATTTCCCCACCAAAAGCCTCCCTAAGACATTCCACGACTTCCGCACGTTCACTCGTAACTCGCCAGCATTTAAGCCCCTCAGGACGACGACCCCCACTACGACCGGAGTGGAAATGTCCCGCCCACTCATCACGCAGCATATTTCCACCCCTCCGCAATCATGTCCCTTCTGATTTCGCGTAGGTTCGCTAGATCGTCCGCTATTCCGTGCGCAATTTCCGCTTCGGCCGGAGAGTGCCCGGAGCCCACAAAGCGCCAGGCCGATTCGGTAACGGTCTCTTGCTCCTCCAGGGCGAGCGGACCGCCGCCCTGGTATTCGGCCCGGACCGCACGCAGTGCCCCGTAGGTGGTGGAGTACTGGCGGGATTTGGTGAGCACGTGGCCCCGGTAGCCGAGGGTGTGAGCCCAGGCCCGCAGGTTCAGCGCCTCCAGCTCCGGCAGGCCGCCCAGGCGCCAGCAGGCAGTCATGAGGGCCCGCAGGTGGGCATTCACCGGGGCAAGGCGGATGCTGTCGAAGTCGTCTATGCGGTAGTCGATTCCGCCGGAGTCGCCCACGCTCTTTGAGACGTATTTCGCGACGTAGGCCGCAACGGCACTATCGGTCACCGCCGAGTCTTCCGTGAATGCGTCGCTGCGGATCGGGTGTACGTCGATCTGCTTGCCCCACTTGATGATCCGCTCACCGGTCGCGGGGGAATACGGGGTGTGCACCTCCACCAATGCCGCAGCCGACCGCACGGCGTCTGACAGCAGTTCGGTTGTGGCCCACAGCGGCGGGGGCGAGGAAGGGCCGTCGGGCCCGTCGAGGCGGATAACGGCGTGGAAATGGACGGCCCCGCGGCGCTGGTATTCGGCGACTTTCGCGAAGGAGATTTTCAGGTGTTCACCGAGGCGAGTTTGTGTGATTCCTGCGGCAGTCGCCAAATGCCGCCGGAGCATGTGGCAATAGCGGTTCCACAGTGAGCCGGCGCTCGCGTGCCAGAGGACATGTCCGGGGTAGTCGTAGCAGTCCCGGCACATCGGCTGCCCCACCGTGGAATCTGTCTCCGCGTGCTTTTGGCCGCAGCCCAGGGACCGGCCGTGTTCGCATACTCCGCCGTCCCGTCGAGGGCGGCATACAGCACCGTCAGGGCCGCTCGCACGGTGCACGGGGCCGAACGAGGGGGCAGTCAGGGTGACGAAGAGCCGGGGGTGATGCCGGACGCCGTCCGTGATGCCCTTGCCGCCCAGCAGGCCGGAGCGGACCAGGTGGAACGTGTCGCCCGCGTGCAGGTAGGAGCACGGCTCACAGCGCGTCTCACGCCGGTTGCGGCAGCGGACCGGCATACGTCCGCCGGGTTCGGCGCTGGTGTCGTAGTGCCGCAGAACCTCACCCGTGAGGGCATCACGAGTCGTGGTGTGACCGGCCAGGTAAATCGGGTGGGCGCACCCGCCAATGGATTTGATCTGATCGAGCCAGCGAGAATATCCGGGTTCGTGGACGAGCCGGATAAGGTCGCGTTCGGTGGAAGAAAGAAGGCGCAGACGCTCAGCCTCATTCAGGACTGAGCGCCGCGCCTGATCCGATTCCGGATACACGGGAGGCCCCCTTTCACGAGGGATAGGCGCGGCGTTCATGTCAGCTCCTGCTTTGTCTTGGCTCAGCTATGAATTCGACTTGGGTTTGATCAGCTGGAAAATAAGTGAGTGTTGCTATGCGAGAGAGCAGGGGTGGGGGTTATCGCTTTCCACCGGGTTGAGGTAGTTGTAGGCGACCCAGCCCCACTTCCCCTTATTGGGGCCGCTGGTGACCTTCCCGTAGCCCCACTTGAAATCCTTGTTGCAGTACTCGGCGAAACGAGTGCTCTTGTAGAGGATTCCCTTGGACGTGTATTTCGCTCCGGGGCCGCTCCGCAGATTCACGGCATTCGAGATGTCCGTCGACTGCGGGTCAATGCCACGTAGATAAGTGTTTTGGGATTCTCTTTCCACATGTGCACAGCGACACGCCCGCGTTGGTTGTGGATGGTCAACCGGCATGGCCGCCGTTGTCTGTGGCGGCGATGAAACGGGTTATCTTCCTTCTTCATGGGTGGGGTTCGGGGTAGCTCGGCGGTTTCCGGTACGCGGTTGACGGACCGGGTGGGTATCGGGGTTCTGACGCGTCTGGTCGACCGGGATCTGGTCGATGAAGTATTGGCTGAGACGGGCCGGTTCGAGAAGCGGTCCCGCCTGCTGCCGGCCCGCGTTGTCGTCTACTACGTCATGGCTCTGTGCCTGTTTTTCGGTGAGTCGTACGAGGAAGTCATCCGTCTACTCGTCAATGGCCTACGGTTCCTGGGGACATGGCGCAAGGACTGGAAGGTCCCCACGACAAGTGCGATTTCCCAGGCGCGTCGGCGTCTGGGACCGGATCCTTTGCGGGTCTTGTTCGAGCGGGTGGCTCTGCCGTGTGCTCAGCGGGGCACGCAAGGAGCCTGGCTGGGCCGGTGGCGGCTGATGGCCATCGACGGGTTCGTGCTGGACATTCCCGATACGCCGGCGAATGACGCGGAGTTCGGACGCTCCGGCGGGACGAAGAACCCCGCTCCTTTCCCGCAGGTGAAAGTCGTGGGACTTGGCGAATGCGGGACCCACGCTGTGGTGGCCGCCCGGCTGGGGCCCTGGCGTGTGGACGAGGGCGCCCTCGCAAAAGAACTCGTCACCGACTTCGAGCCGGGCATGCTGATCACCGCTGACCGGGGATTTTACGCCTACCGCCTGTGGGAGGCCGCCGCCGCGACCGGCGCGGATCTGCTGTGGCGCATGCCCGACGGACCTCATCTCCCGGTAGTCCGGCCGCTGAAAGACGGATCGTACGAGTCCTTTCTGCTCGACCCAAAAGTCAGGAACCGGCGCGGGAACCAGCGTTACCGCGGATCTGCGCGTATCGAGGAGCCGTCCGGGATCCCGGTCCGTGTCGTCGAGTACGAAGTGACCAACCGTGAAGGGAAAGGCGAGATCTTCTGCCTGATCACCACGATCATGGATCCCGACGAGGCCAGCGCCGCCGAACTCGCGGCCGCTTACGCAGAACGCTGGGAACTCGAATCCAGCCTCGACGAGATCAAGACCCATCAGCGCGGCCGGGGCGGCGTCCTGCGCTCGAAAACACCGGACATGATCGAGCAGGAGATCTGGGCACTCCTACTGACCCATTACGCGGTCCGACATCTGATGTGCGAGGCAGCAGACCAGGCCGACATCGACCCCGACAGGCTGTCCTTCATCAGATCACTGCGCATCATCCGCCGCCAGGTCACCGACCAGGCGGGCTTTTCCCCCTCAGCGTCTCACGGAAGCTCTTGAAACAGCCCGCACAGAAATCCTCGAAAGACTCAACCCGCGACGCCGGCACCGTACCAGCCCACGAGCCGTCAAACGCGTCCACGTCCACGCCTACAGGAAGAAACTCCGCACCGAAACCACCATCCACCACCCCGACCCACCCGACATCAAAATCCTCGCCGTTTCTTAACTACGCGGCATTGGACTGCGGGTAGGCCCATTCCCAGTCGCACGCCTTGGGCATCGAGGCTGCCGAAGCCGGGCCAGCGGTGGCGATACCGGCCGCCGTCACGGTCAGGCCGAGCGCGGAAGCGGCAAGGGCACGGACGAGGTTGTTGCGGATCTTCATGGTGGTTTCTCCTCTGCGAGAATGACGAGGCGAGCGGTTCCCGCCTCATGGTTTCTTTTCCGGTGTCAGCCGAAAAAGAGGCTTCCGATGGCCTGAACGATCGCCCACACGGGATATGCGAAGGGCGTTCCGGCCAGGAGGAATCCGAACAGCGCGATCAGTGTTGCCTGATACCAGCGGATTTCCCGCGATCGTGCGGTAAGGACGACGTACAGGAACAGGAATGAGTCGATGACCCATATGTGAGTCTGTGTCATGCCGCCATTCCTCCTTTCTCGAATGTCACGGGGTCGGGGCTGGTCAGGAACGGGTTCGCCGGGGGATCCGTCCGGCCGATCTGGGCGGCATCCGCTGTGGTGACCAGCCGGGAGCGGGCACGCGTCCACCGGCCGCCCTGAGCGACCACGGCCACACCCTGTTCGTCTTCCGCGATGTTCTGCGCGGTGATCACGGCATCCGGGTTGATGTCGCCCAAGGTCATCTCTGCCGAGGCTTCGTCATGCGCCCGGTGCGCGACGCGTCCGCCGAGCTGAGCGCGCAGCGCGGTGACCCTCGGGCCGATGTCGGAGCCGACCCGCTGACCGGCCACCACCAGGTGGACGCCGAGCGCCGCGCCGAGCTGAGCGACCCGCAGCAGCAGCGTTCCGCACTGCTCTGCCTCGTCCTTGGACTCCCTAGAGCCGTCGGTGAGGTAGAGCTCTGCCAGTTCGTCGACGATGACGACGAGGGGTACCGGCCGTTCATCCTCGGGCAGGTCCCAGATGGAGCGCTGGCCCGCCGCCCGGCAGACGCTCATACGGTGGCGGATCTCGTCGACCACCCGGGACAGCAGGCCGACCGCCTCTTTGCGGTCAATGGCCAGCGCGGAGAGCCGCCCGCCGAACAGCCCGAGTTCCATCCCGCCCTTGCAATCGATGCCGACCAGGGCGACCGGCTGAGGGGCCAGCGCGAGCACCAGCGCCGCCAGAAGCGAGGACTTCCCGGACTGCGTAGCCCCCGTGACCAGCCAGTGAGGAACGCGCCGCAGGTCGATCAGCCACGGTTCGCCGTCCTCGATCCGGCCCACGTCCGCCGACAGCAGCGCGTGAGCCGGCCCCCGGGCCGAAGGAACCTCACCAGTCAACGGATCCAGGGCCGTGACCTGGATAAACACCTCTCCCCGACGCGGGGAGGTCACCCGCACACCGTGCACGCGCCAGGCGTGTTCCATGGCCCGGACCGCCGCGAAGTACGGCGCCGGAGTCTGCCCCGGATGCAGCAGCACCCGCAGCGTCAGCCCGGTGTTCGTCGGCACCGGCCAGGACAGCCGAGGAGGCTTCGGCCGCAGCGCCTGTCCCTGCACCACGAGATCACGGCCGATCACCCGTCGATCCGGCGACGTGCTCACCGAGAGCCCGTTGAGGTAGGCCAGCCGCCGCCACGTCGACCGGATCCGCAGCGCCGTTGCGGGATAGCCGACCAGCCACCAGCGCCACGGCCACCGCCGGTACGGGATCCCCCGAGCCTCCAGACGCGGTTCCCACCAGCTCTGTGTCAGCACGCCGACGATCAGCAGCGCCGACAGGATCCAGACCACCAAGGACGCGGGCATCACTCGCCCCCTTCCTTGGTCTCTTCCTTGGTCCG
Organism: Streptomyces sp. NL15-2K; assembly: GCF_030551255.1. Lineage (GTDB taxonomy): Bacteria > Actinomycetota > Actinomycetes > Streptomycetales > Streptomycetaceae > Streptomyces. The sequence continues at coordinate 7,135,975 of NZ_CP130630.1, read as the reverse complement.
CGCCAGCACGAGGCGAGCGCGCATCATGGCCGCCTCGGCGTGACGGGCCGCCAGGGAGAGGAGGAACCGGAGGGAGGGGATGTCGTCGGCCGTCGCCAGCAGCGCCTCAGCCCCGGCCAGCGTGCGCAGGTCCCGCAGCAGCGAGCCGAAGTGGCCGTCAACGCTGAACACCGGATCGTCGCACTCGGCAACGTCCAGCTCTTCCGCGCCGTCCTGGCCCGCCGCCGCCCGCATCTGACGGGCCATGCGCTCAGCCTCATGGGCGATCACCACCGCGCACGGGTCCTTGCAGGCGAACACCTGGGAGTCATCCGCAGGCGACCGGCCCACCGGAACAGATGTGATCTTCGTGGTGAGGAAGTTGATGCCGCAGACCACGCAGGCCATGCCGTCTGTCTGAGCGCCGTTCAGGTGCCAGAAGTAACGCTCCATCAGGAATCGCCACCCGCCGACTTGCCACGCGGAGCGGCAGCCGGAGCAGCCGACGCGGAGCCGCCGCCGGAGCCCGACACGGGCGCGATGGCATCGGCCCGGTAGCTCGTGCCGTTCCGACCGCCCACGGCCCATTCATTGGCCCACAGGTTCGTGACCTTGACCTCAGCGCCTTCTACGAGGCCCTGCGGCTGGTTGCTCGTGGTCACGTGAATCGTGTCGAGCCCCCGCCCCTCCGCCTGCCGCACAGACAGACCGGTGATCCACAGCGGGTTCCCCTCACGGTCCCGCCGCACCTCACCCTCCGGCGTCGTACGCGGTTCCGGAGCGATCAGGCATCGGATCGCCCCGAGTCGCGTAATGTCGATCGGCTTGTTGTTCAAGGGAGTTCACCTCAATCTCAGTACACACACCCACCCGGCCACTTATCCGGATGAGTTCGGGCGATCATCCTTACTCAGCACCGGAAGCCAGGTCAACCACTTATCCGGATGAGTGGGTGTGGGTGTACGTCAGACGGTCAACCACTTATCCTCATGAGTGCGCCAGCGCGCTTATATCACTCACCACTGACAACGAGCCCAGACCGAAGCACCGAAACCCCCGACCAGCGCCGACCGCCGACCCGAGAAGGACACCAGCCATGACAGCCTCAGAGCACATTGAACGCGCCCCGTCCATGTACTTGCAGGTGGCTCAGCGCATGGCCAGCGACATCAGGCGAGGCCGCTACCAGCCCGGTGACCTCCTACCGTCCGAGTCGGCAATGGTGAAGATGTACGGCGTGGGCAAGCACACCGCACGGGCCGCCGTCGCCGAGCTGCGCCGCATGGGACTGGTGGAGTCCCAACAGGGCAAGGGCAGCATTGTCCTTGCCTCCGGAGGAGTCCTGCCCGCCACCCGTGTGGACCGCTCCATCCAGCGCACCAGCAAGGGCAGTTGGCGTCTGCCGGAGACAAAGCAGGCCGAGCCGCCCGCCGTCTCCAGGACCGCGCTGGACGGCCCCCCGGCACTCCTGTTGGACCAGCAGGACCAGGACGCCATCAGCGTTGACCGCGTCATCCACGATCCGGAGACCGGCGTTCGGATGGCCCACCGTGTTCTGATCCCGCTTGCCACCGCAGCCGACGTGCCCACACTCGCCGAGCAGCCCGATGCCGAGATCAGCGATCTCTACCGCCAGCTTGCCGACGCCGGTCTCAGCCTGTCGTTCACCGAGCACGTCACCGCCCGCACCCCCTACCCGGACGAGCGGACAGCACTGGGACTCAGCGACGCCAGCCCCCTCCTGATCACCTACCGCGTGACCGCCGACGCCGACCAGGACCGCCCGCTGCTGTGCGAGGAGCTGAAGGCGCCCGCCGCCACGTGCCAGCTCACCTATCCCGTGACGCCGACGAAGGCAGCCGCCAAGCGCGCCACCCGCCGCCGATCCGAATCGGAGTAACTTCTCTTTACTTGCTCAAGGGCGCGGCCTACGGCCGCGCCGGGCGGCCCTGCCGCCTCGGCCGGGCGTGCGGCCTTCGGCCGGTCCCGTCCGGTCGGCAGCCGCCCGACACCCCCAGACCGCCCCGACCAAGCAGAGGAGCCCCCGCGGATTTCGTCCCGGGGGCTTTGCCATGTGTCCCGTCGGCCAGCGGGAAGCGAGTCACGACAGCGAGGCCCACACTCCCCCACACGGGCGCCAACTCCACCCGCTCACGCTGGCTTCACGCAGGACACCAACGCCGGTTACCGGCGACGAACACCCCTTCAGCTACCGCCGAAACAGACGGCGAAAGACTGACACCAGCCACCCCGGACCGTCATCGCTCGCCGGATGTGTAGGCCTCCCCGGAGCCTCGCCCCATACCATACGTATAGGCCCCCCATCACCCCATACCAGACGTGTATGCCCCTCGTCGTCCTTCACCAAATAGGGGTTGGCCCTCACCAGATATGTAGGCCACTCCGTCCTAATCGCCCACGGCCCGAACTGCACGGTGTCGCCATATGCGTAACGGGTTGACTCGGTATACCGGCCGTGAATGATATTCGTGTGGACTTCGATCTCCCCGGTACGGGAATTCATGATCATTAGTAAAGGGATGTCCACACGCGGGTAGGCCGCGACATACGCCTTAAGATGGACCTCCAGGCTGGACGGTGAATCGAGTTCGATCACCGCCCTCACCACGGAAGCTGGAACTGACGCCCGCAGAGCGAGTCCGGCCTTGTCCGCCTTGGCCACGACTATCACATCCGGAACACAGCGCCAGCCTGCGACATTCATGTCCGTCCCCACAAGTACGGCCACCTCCGGGTCCTGCCGGATGATCTGCTCGACCAGATCGAATACAGCAAACCCGTCACCAGAAACCAGCCCCATCGCATGCACCTTCCGGTCCCTTTTTCGAAGAGGACTACCCACCGGCCAGTGGTACCAGGGACGCTACAGCGCGCCCCTGGACCCCGCCCAGGCGTGGCAACCTCACGCGCGAATGCAGGTTTCGTCGTGGCCAAGATCCGTGCGCGCGTGAGGTCACCACGCACGTGACCAGCTACTTTCCGCCGTCGAGGGGTATCGAACCGACTTCTCACCCTCAGCCGGCCCCCGCCCGCCGTGGCACCCCTGCGCCTACCTCCGGCACGTCTCCGCGTGACGCCGCGCGGCGAACATCGCAGGCCCCGCACCCGTGACCAGGATCCGCCGTCGGCACCCGTCGCACCAGATGAACTCTCCGCGCCGGTCCGCCTCGATCCACACACGGGAACCCGCCGCCGTCCTCCAGTCATCGCGCCCCATCCCCGTTGCCTTCCCTCTCGTCTGCCACCTGCCGACACGCCGCCAACTCGGCTGCTGGTCTCGCCGCCCCACCCAACGCCCGAGCGATCAGCCGCGCATCCTCCACACGGAGCCACACCACCGGTTCGCCGTGTGGTCCCGCATGCGGCACTGCCCGAACGAGCCGAGCATCAATGCCCCTGGCCTACACCGCCGCTATCAGCTCTTGGGCAACTTCGTTGGCTTCCCGCCAAGGTGACACGTAGTCAACTCCGCTGACGAACATCGCCTCATCAGGGCCGCCGTATCCCCCGCACGGCGACATGCTCTCTGTCATTGCGCAACTCACTCCAGCCACAGCCGCATAGGGCACGTACGACCGTCGATCCCCGCCCACTCGAACGCATGTACAGATCGAAAACAGGACACACAGTCTACTTCCTGCCCAGTGTGGACACGTCGCCACGCTCGGTGCAGGTTGCGGGATCTCGACAATCCCTCCACATCCCACGCCCCGGCAGCACTGATTTCGTCAGTAAGACGATAAACATCCGCCCCTGCATGTTGCAACACCCACTCTGTTTGCACATGCCACGGCACAGGCCATAAGGCAGGCCCCCTCTCCGCCGAGGCAGAGAGGGGGCCGCCGCTGGATCACCCCTGAACAGCAGGTCAGTCCAGGTACTCCTCAGTGACCCAACCGAAGTAGCCAGCAGGCAGGCCGCCCACCGAATCGCTCTGCAACATGACCAGGTCCCACCGCTGTCCACCCGCCACGCGAGCGGAGGTGATCACCTGCACCGGCTCCCCCGCGTATATCCGACCGAGGACCCCCGAACCCGTACCGGGCCCCATGCGCACCCGAAGCCCGTCCACGGTCGCCGTGCGCGTCACCGCGTAGTTCACAGACGCATCACTCTCGCTGCGAGTCGACTCCGACCGATCCGACGGGATCACCGCCGACGCCACCGACACACCCACCAGACCGACACCCGCAACCAGCGCGCCCGACACAGCCAGCGTGCGCAAAGCCTTACGTCCCATGATCAACTCTCCTCGATCGAAACAGCATGAGCGGTCTGATTCCGCACACGATGCAGCCAGCCACTCATCCGGATGAGTGGCAAGCGTCCACCACTGAAACCCGAGAGGTCAACCACTTATCCGAATGAGTCAGCTCCCGCACGTACAGAGAGCCCCGCCGCCTCCCAGGAGGGACACGGCGGAGCTCTCAACCTGGCGGATCAGGCCGCAACATGGGCGGCCAGGCGGCCTCAGAGATCGAGATCAGTGGGGAATGCCGTCGATGATGCCTCGGGCATCCTGCCGCAGCAGCTCAGCGCAGACCCGAGAGCCAAGTACTGCGGGGTCGTTCATACCCTCACCCCAGAAGTGGGCATGAGCGAATTTCGATCCGTCCCGAGAGAACACCATCCCGCGCAGGCTGAGTTGTCCGTCAGGCTCTGTGACGCAGTGCCCGGCAATCGGGCTGTTGCAGTGCCCACGAAGACCGTGCAACATGACCCGCTCGGCCGTGACCTCAGTCATCGTCCGCTCGTGATTGAGCTGCTGGAGCAAGTAGGCCACCGCGTCATCGTCCTTGCGGCATTCGAGGCCGAGGACACCGGCACCGACCGCAGGCAGCATTTCGTCAACGCTGAAGACCTGCCGGGCCCGGTCGGCGATGCCCAAGCGTTCGAGGCCGGCGCGGGCGAGGATCATCGCGTCGAGTCTCGTATCTACCTTGCGTTTGCCGTCGAGCTTTTCGATGCGAGAGCCGACCGCGCCGCGAACGCGTACGACGTTGAGATCCGGGCGCACGCGAAGGACATGTGCCTTGCGACGGACAGCCGAGCTGGCGACGATCGAACCCGGCGGAAGGTCGTCGAGGCTCTGGAGGACGGACCCTTCCGGGAAGAGCAGCACATCGCGGACATCATCCCGGGGCAGGTAGGCGGCGAAGATCAAACCCTTGGGCATGGGCTGATCGCCAGGCACGTCCTTCATGCAGTGGACGGCCATGTCCACCTGTGCGTGCTGCAACAGCGTGTCGATCTCTTTGACGTACAGGCCCTTCCCACCCAACTGAGCAAGGTCGCCTTGCCACTTGTCGGCCTCGGTCGTCACCGGCACAACCTCGATGTCGAGGTCAGGGATGATCTTGCGGAGCAGTTCCGATACGTGGTCGACCTGAGCAAGGGCCATGGGGGAGCTACGCGTACCGATGCGCAGCTTACGGGCCGGAAAGTCGTTCATAACGTCCCTTCGTGTCGGGTTTCACGGTAGACGGGTCTGCCGTACATCCACAGTTCGCCGCCGATCCGGGCGACGAGGGCGGGATGCAGCAGCGACCTCATTTCGGCGGGGGTCGCCCATCGCCACTCGTCGAGTTCTTCGCGCTGCAACGTGATGCAAGCGCCGTCCTCGTAGGTAAGGCGCGGACCGGTGAACAGGAATGCGAGTCGGTCACGGCGGTTGTGGCGAGTGGCTTGCAGCCATTCGACGGCGAAGAAGTGTTTTTCATCTATGGCTAGGTCGAGACCGAGTTCTTCGCGCACCTCGCGGCGAACGGCATCGAGAGGGGATTCACCCTGTTCGACGCCGCCACCCGGGAGGTGCCACAGCTTGCCCTCACCCTTGGGGTGCACGATGAGCAGCCGACCAAGTGAGTCAGTGATGAGCGCAGCGGCCGTTACGGGGTGTCCGGGCGGAGTCCCGTCCGTCCGTGCGGATTGCCAGGGCATCACAGCTCCACTTCCTTGACGTTGCGTAGCTCTCGGATCAGGTGCGAGGCAAGCGCGGCGTTTAACCTCACGTCCCCGTATTTCAGGGGAGGGACCTCTGTTTCGAACTCCCAGTCATCGCCGGTGTATCGGTACAGCACGGACTGAACGCCCCACAGCTTTGGTACTTTCGCGCGGACGACCAAGAATTCGCCCCTGTGCGGGCACCGCCTCATGGAGAGCTGAGCGTGTTCCAGGCACAAGGGTGGCTGAGTAGTCAGGGCCCGCTCTGGCCAGGAGGAAGGATCTGCGGGCTCTGGGAAGATGATGAATAGGTAGCCGTCCTCGTTCTTGCTGGCGGCACCGCCGCATACCTGACACTTCAATGCATACATGCACTCGTACTGTCGGCCGGAGTGCATTTCGCCGAACAACGGCTCACCGACCCTTGGCGAGTTGCCTACTCGCCCCCAAAGGACTCCCGCCCCGTCCCGGTCCATCGGTCGTTCATTCCGATAGGCGAGTCTCGGCGGTTTAGAGCCCAAGTCCACTACAAGGTCATCCAGCGGACCGGACAACTCGCTGTCCCAATGGACGACGTACGGAACTGTGGGAGAGCGGACGGGCACCTGCGGTTCCTCTCTATACGGCGTTTCTGAGTCCTGCGAGGACTCGACGCAGAAGGTCAACGTCGGAATTTCCGGCCTCGACGGCCTGACGCCCTTCCGCATACCAGCGTCCAAGTCGTTCGACCCAAGCCGTTTCCGCCTCGCTCATCTCAGCCCGCATTTGTTTGAGAAGGAGATCCGTCTCCAAGTGCAGACGTAAGAGATCTGCTGGCGTTATGCGCAAGGGTTGAGGACACTCAAGGGTGTTCGAATCACTGGATTGACTCGCTGGACCACAGGTGACTTCTACGCACGCATCCGGCCGGGGGTCGTCCTCCAGCTCCTCAGCCGGTACGAGCCGAAGCAAGACGCGAGGGATCAGCATTACGACGGCACCAGCAGTGTGAGGTGGGCCGCCGGGCGAGGTGACAGCGGAGCTGTTCCTTTTCCCAGCGGCCTCCTCCCGAACCCGTCGTGCGGCGTTAACCGCAACGGGCTCTCCAGTGACTGCCGTGAACTGCGGCTTTGCGGCCGTCGTGGATGCCTTCGTGACAGGGCGGGCAGACCATGAGGGTCTTGCGCCGTTTCCTGGCCATGAGGACGGCCCAGTCGGGCTGCGTCTGTCCGAGCCGGTCGAGGTCGGCGAGTCGGCGGATCTGGTGGACCTGGATCTGTGCGGTCTGTCCGCACAGTTCGCAGAGTCCGGCCAGCAGCCGCCTTGTCAACTCGCTTCGCCGAGGCTGGCGTTGGGCAGGATCGCGGTCGGTCAGGACCGCGGCCTTGTGCCGTTGGAGTGGAATGCCACCGAACTGTGCGACCAGCGGTTTCCTGCTCGGGGCGCGGGTGGTGGCTGCCTGGAGGCACTTGCGTGGCCCGGCCGGGGTGTCGATGGTGACCTTGTACTTGCGGGCCATCTTCGACATGGTCGAGCGGTGCTTGTTCGCCAGGGAGCACAGCAGCGAGGACTGCATGACCCAGTGCAACCGGTTCAGTCGGAAGACGTCACCGGCCAGCAGGTAGTAGTTAACGATTCCGCGGTACCTGGCGCCGTAGATGTTGACGAGCGTGTAGTCGTCGTAGTGAAGCATCGAGGGCTGTCGCGCGGGTTTTCCGCGTTCCAGGTATGGGGCACATTTGGCCTTGATCACGTCCTTGGGGACGTGCAGCGCAACGGTTCCGTTGGTCGACCGGCGCTGTCGCCGGCGGCCTCTTTTCCGTTCCGATCTGCGGTCGTCCCTGCGGACGGTGATCTCATATCCGAGGAATCGTGCCGCGCCGGTTCTGGCGTGGGTGATCAGCGTCTTTTCCTGGGAAAGTTCCAGCTTGAGGTCGTCTCGCAGGAACTGGGCCAGTCGCTGTTTGATTTCTTCGGCTTCGGCCTTGGGTCCGGTGAACCCGATGAGGGTGTCGTCGGCGTATCGCACGTAGCGCAGGCGGCGGTATCCCGGGTCGGACATGTCCTGGCTCGGGAGGGTGTGCAGCCGCTTGCGCAGGGCGCGCACTTCGGCGCGGTCTTCGCGCCAGCGTGCTCGCTGGACAGCCGCTTCGACCCGGCGGTATTCAGGGTTTCTCGCCCTGAGTTTCCCACGGGTGTATTCCGGCATGAGAACTGTCTCGACAAAGACGTCCAGTTTGTGCAGATAGATGTTGGACAGGACCGGGGATAAAACCCCGCCTTGCGGCGTGCCGCTGAGCGTCGCGTTCCAGGTCCAGTCTTCCAGGTATCCGGCTTTGAGCATGTTGTGCACGAGCCGCAGGAACCGGTTGTCGTGGATCTTTTCGCCCAGGGTTTCGAGCATCACTTGATGGTCTAGTGAGTCGAAGCACTTGGCGATGTCTCCCTCGATGAACCATGTTGTCCCGGTCCAGGTGCGTGCCACCTCGCTCAGTGCGGTGTGGCAGCCCCGTCGGGGACGGAAACCGTGTGAGTGGTCGGAGAACCGGGGCTCGAAGTATGCCTCCAGGAGGAGGCGCATCACCTCGCCCACCAGCTTGTCCGTCCATGGCGGCAGGCCCAGCGGCCTCGTCTTACCGTTCCTTTTCGGGATGAGGACCCGCTTGACCGGTTTGAAGCGGAACCGCTCGTGGCGTAACGCATCGATGATGCTTCCGATCTTTTCCAGGGACATGCCGTCTGCGGTTTCGCCCGTGGCCCCGGGTGTCATCGCTCCCTGGTTGGAGTAGATGCGGCCGTGGGCCAGGAGATACAACTGCGGGTTGAACATCTGTCGATAGAGCTCGTTGCACGGCAGGTTCCGCCTGCCGCGTTCACGGAGGATTTCAAGTACCGCTTCGGCAGTCTGCATTACGCATACCTTCCGGTCTTGTGGATCCCATGTCACCTGTGTCCCTTCGCCCTGATTCCGGCTCTCCCGGACCCCACGGCAGGCCGTTACCCCTGCGACTACTACGGACACTCCGTCACCATGGGGCTCGCGCCCTTTAGGTGATCCCATGGTTCGTCTTGATGTACGTGTCTAGCGCGACTTAGGCGCCCCACTCATCTCCTTGAATTCCCTCGCTGGGAATCGTCCTGGCTCCCGGAGTTGCGTCGGCTGGCAGAAGTCACCGACGCAGGAGGCAGCGCCGGTTTCGGGTATCATTCCGGCGGATCCGTATTTTAATCGACTGGAGATTGGGGTTCAGGCAATCCAGCTTTCGCCGTATCGCGCGGGCCTCGCGGCACACCGTCCCTGATACCTGGACCCGGCCACCGCTTTCCTGACATGCTACGGTCCCCTTTGTCTTTCGACTCCAGGTAAGTCATTCAGCCCAGGAATACTCTCCGAATTCCTCCCGACTCAGCCGGGGATACATCAAGGCGCTTCCATGGCGCACTCAGCCCAAACAACCTTGCCGTGGCGAAGAAGGTCGTACCCCCACCTGTAGCTCAACTGATCGACCAGAAGTAGGCCGCGGCCGCAATCAGCGTCGTCCCCGGGCTTGTCGTCCATCTCCGGAAGATTGCCGTCTCTGTCGGCAACCCCAATGCGCACCAGGTTCTCCAGTCGGCGCTGGACCACGACTTGCGCCTCGCGGCAGCGGGTGTGGTCGATCGTGTTAGTCATCAGCTCCGACACGATCAGCTCTCCAGTTGCGGCCAAGTCGTCGTCCATGCCCCAAGCGCAGAGCGCACTGGAGACGAGCTGTCGAGCGCGACGAACCGACGACGGCTCGCACGGCATATCTGACGTGTAGCCGGGCTCGCCAATCGCGTGGGGGGCGGCTGTCATGATCACGGGGTAGTCCCTCCGGCGTGGGGTACGCCCGGCCCCGACGGGGGAAGCAGGGCCGGGCTCTCCTCCATGCAGCCGAGCGAGGGGAGTTGCCCGGCGGCTGATGCACAGTCAACGGCCGCTGCGACGTCCGGGACAGGTGAAATCGAGGGAACGCCATCGCATGCCCCCGGTGATTTTTACCTTCACCCGTGCCCCCGGGGTCGCTCATAGCTACCGTGGAGACATGCCACAGGTGAACCAGAAGCTCGCAGATCGCATGGAACAACTCGGGTTACGTCAGGCTGAGTTGGCACGTGAGATCAACACAGAGATTGAGCTTCTGACGGGAAAGCCGGGTAACGTCACAGATGCGGATGTACGCCGGTGGCTACGCGGCCAGACAAAGTGGCCGCAGGATCGCATCCGACTCTGTCTAGAACGGGTTCTGTCCGCCCGTGCCGAGGATCTAGGGTTCGTGCCCCGCAAGAAGAGCAGTGCACCACCGGAGGAAGATCCCGTGCACAATCGTCGTAAGTTCCTCTCCGCAGCGAGCGGCTCAGTCTTGGCCGTTGGGACCTCAGGCACCAGCGACCATGGACGACTCGGCATCAACGATGTCCGGCGCTTCCATCAGGACTACGTAGCCATCCTTCGGCATGACGATGCGGGACGGGGCTCGAAGAAGGTGGAGAACCTTGCGGTGGAGCTGGCTTCACGAATCCAGTCCGCCCTGGCACTGTCCACGGCCTCAACTCGCGTACAAGACATGCTCCATCGGCTTGCCGCAGAGGTCATCAGCTCGGCCGCCTTCGCCTCAATCGACGCCAGCGCACCGCAGCGGGCACGCGCGCATCTCGACAAGGCGCTGACCTTCGCTGGTCTGTCTCGGGACAGTGAAGCGATGTATCACGTCTGGAACTACATGACCCTGACGTCCAGTCAGCGGGAAAACCACGCTGAATCCGTCGCAGGAGCAGAGGTCATGAAGCGCTCGTCAATCGCACGACGAGACCCGCTGTACGCCTCTCTCGGGCACATGCGCAACGCTAACGGACTAGCGCGCCTCCGGCGGCAGTCTGATGCTCTGCGCGCCCTCAAGGACGCCGAGCGGGCGTTTGCGCGCACCACCGACCAACAGCGCCCCGAGTGGATCAGGTTCTACGACAGCAGCGAAGTTGATGCTCTGTCCTCGTTCATATGGACGGCACTCGGAGATCACGGAAGGGCTGAGTACTGCCTGCATCGCACCCTTGCGGCCATCCCAGACGGAATGGTCCGTAATCGAGCCCTGTATACCGCACACTTGGCCCTCGCTCAGGCCAAGCAAGAAGAGCTTGAACTTGCCTGCGCGACGAGCCGGCAGGCGTACATGATGCTGCCCTCCTCATCCGGATCACGGCGCACGACCAACACTCTGGCTGCCGCGCGCAAGGTGCTCGTAGCCTCAGGGTCGAAGACCCCCGAGGTAGCAGAGTGGATTGAGGAGTCTGCCCAATGGATCTGAAGCGCTACACGCACGCCGACGCGCGGGACGTACGCTCTCTGCTGCTGGACATCCACGACGAGGCATACGCCGACGATCCCGACCCGTTCCACTCGCGCGAGCGCTTCTCCTACTTCGTTGATCTCTGGTCCTCACGGGAAGACTGGCAATGCGTTTCAGGCTGGGAGGACGGTGGCCCAGTTGGCTATGCGTACGGCTCGATGTTCAAGCCGGGTGGCTGGTGGAAGGGACACCGACGCCCCTCCGACCTCAAAGGCTCCGCGTTCGCTTTGTCCGAACTCATGGTGATTCCAAAGTGGCGCGGCACTGGACGGGCGCAGCAGATCCATGACGCGCTGCTCAAATCAGTTTCGGCCGACATGGTCACGCTCCTGGTGGACACTGAGCACCCGAAAGTGCAGGCCCTCTACGAACGCTGGAACTACATCAAGGCGGGCGAGGCAAAGCCCTCCGACGACTCCCCGATGTACGCCGTCATGGTCCGGAAGCTGTAAATGGCTGCCCTCTGAGCCACGACCCGGACGACCGGCCGACGCCCGCCGAGGTCTGCTACCTCCTACGGGCTGAGCTGAGGAGCTAGTGTCGTGTGAATGAAGTTCTTGGACGTTTGGGTGTGGCGTGTTCGAGGATTTCGTCAGCGGTCTTGGTCCAGGTGAACGGCTGGCAGCGGTCGTTGTAGGCGTCGATGTAGCGGCGGATGGCGTCGGTGAGGTCGGCGACCGAGGTGAAGGTGCCGCGGCGTATGGCCTGGCGCGTGATGATGCCGAAGAAGATTTCCACCAGGTTCAGCCACGAGCAGGAGGTCGGGGTGAAGTGCAGGGTGATCCGCGGGTTCTTCGCCAGCCACGCCTTCACGCGGGGGTGCTTGTGGGTGGCGTAGTTGTCGGCGACCACGTGCAGCTTCACCCTCGGGTGGGCCTTGGCGACCTGCTTGAGGAAGCGCAGGAACTCGTCGTTGCGGTGCCGGTCGTAGCAGGCGTCGGCGGTGATCTTCCCGGTGGCGACGTCCAGGGCGGCGAACAAGGTGGTGGTGCCGTGGCGGACGTAGTCGTGGGTGCGCCGCTCCGCCAGGCCCGGCCGGACCGGCAGCATCGGGGCGGTCCGGTCCAGCGCCTGGATCTGCGACTTCTCATCGACGCAGACCACCACCGCCTTCTCCGGCGGGGCCAGGTACAGCCCGACCACGTCGCGGACCTTGGCCTCCAGTTCCGGGTCGGTGGAGAACTTGAACGTCTCGCTCCGCCAGGGCTGGATCTTCCACTTGCGCCACACCTTGGCCACCGCGACGTTGGACAGGCGCAGTTCGGCGGCGAGCAGCCGGGAGGACCAGTGGGTCACGCCAAGTTTTTCCGGCGGGCCCTCCAGGGTCCGCACCACCACTTCGGCCTCGTCCACGGTGCCGGGCCGGCCCGAGCGAGGCCGGTCCTCCAGCCCGGACAGGCCGGCCGAGCGGTACCGGCCGCGCCAGGTCACCACCGTCTGCCGGGAGAGCTCAAGCCGCCGCGCGATCTCGGTGTTCGAAGTGCCTTCCGAGGCAAGGAGCACGATCCGGGCCCGCGTCACCAGCCCCGACGGGGACGACGGCGAGCGGACCCACGAACGCAGAACCTTACGGTCCGCATCGGACACGGCCAACGGCAGGGCGACAGGCATACGCCATTCAACCGCACCCCAGTTCATCGTCCAAGGACTTCATTCACACGACACTAGCCGCAGCAGAACCCGCCTAGTTCTTCGCTAGGCGGGTTCATTGCCTGTGGGGACCAACCGGCGCTCTTGCGGTCGGCGGCAGCTAAGAGACGACCGCCTAGAGCGCAACCAATGCTTCTTCGTCCTCTTCGCTGTCCTGATCATTCGGAAGTGGCCGCCAGTCCAACGTCACGCGATCCTCAATCGCGATGTACTTCCGGGTTTCCGGGTCTCGGCCCGGACCAACAGCCACGCCAGTGAGGAACAGCTCAAGAAACGAACGCCGCTCGTACACGTCCCACGAGGCCCACGGTGATTCTGGCCCCAGCGGATCCTCCCCCGGCGTGAACCACTCAGCCGGAATATGAACCGTGCTAGCCGTCCGTTCGTCCAATTCCGCGAGACGAGCAACGCATTCATCCTCGTACTCTCGGTACTGAAGCATGGTCGCACGCCAAGTGGTCAACTCATCACGGCCTCGGTACAGCCCCGCCTTTCGGTCTGCCTGGAGCTCCACAATGGACTGACGCACATGCTCAAGGTGTGCCGCAGTCTCGCGCCGTTCTTCTTGGACGCCTGCCAAGTCGGTTTGCTGCGCGAATCGGAGTGCAGCGGCCGCCACCCACTCGCGGTCTTCCTCATTGTTCATGTCAGCGTTCACGAGTCGCGCCCACACTCGCCGGGCAACGTAGTCGTCGACGTACTCACGCTTGATGGAAAGTCCGCCGTGTCCCTTGGGATTGGCGCACATGTAATAGTCCTGTCCGCCGTTGTTCTTGCTCTGCCCCATCGAGCCTACGCAGAGGCCGCACGTCATGAAGCGCCACCCGCTCAACAGCTTGGCGTCTGCCGTGCCGCCAGGCTGCCGGTTGGCCTTATTGCGCTTCTTCCGACGCTCTTGGAGCTCCAACCACTTGGCCCCGGGGATGATCCCCCGATGGGTCGTAAGCGGTGCGCCAGTTTCGTCCCGGGCAATGACGTTGACGTAAGCCTTGCCCCGCTTCACGCGCTCACTGGCGAATCCGCCAATGGCCGGATGGTTGAGAATCCAGCGGACAGTCTGAGCCCGCCACATGATGCGGTCGTCGTCTCCGCTCACCCTGCGCTTCTTGATCGACGCCAGCCGCTTTTCCGTCGCTCGGCGCTCTGCGTTACCCGGGGCCGGTACGCTTTCCTTCTCAAGTGTGGTGGCAATTTTGTTGTCGGAGACGCCGTCATAGCTCATCTGAATCATGCGCTCTACGATCTCGACGTGATCCGGGTTGTCCTCGTCGGGCTCAAGCACCGACACAACCAGATTGCCGATCTTCTCTCGGACTGCCCGCATGCCATACGGCGCGGAGCTGGAATGCCGTCCACCGACAGCTTTAATTTCTTCCTTCGCACCCTTGAGCCGTTCGGCCTTGATGTCGCTGTCTTGCTTGGCCAGTGCCGCAATCAGAGCGAAGATTGCGACGCCGATCGGAGTGCTGGTGTCCAGGAACGGCTCTAACGCAGAGACGAACCGAACCCCGTACTTCTTGAATTCCTGGTCGATTTCAAGGGCATCATGCGCACCCTTGCGGGTGAGACGAGAAAGCTCATTGACAATGACCACGTCGACTTCACCCGCGCGTACGGCGGTCATGAGGTCTTCGAATCCGGGACGAACAGCCTTGGGATCCCATCCGGAGCGGCCAACATCCTTGAAGGTGTGGACGGTTTCCCACCGTGCCCCGCCGCTGGCCGAGCGGCTGGCAGCCACCGCCTCACAGGCGGCAACTTGCGCCTCCGGGGACGCTTCTGACGTGTCGGGACGTGCCTTCGACTGTCGGGCGTAGATAGCCACACGCACTGTGTCCATCCGGTGGGCGGGCAAGTCCGCTGAAACCATGGGAGCCATACCGGCATCTTCCTGCATAGGGTCTGACCTGCGCTTTCAGTTGATCAGATCGGTAATGGTTAGTTTCCCATGGAAGGTGATCCAGATGACCCAGCTCCACACCCCGAAAGCGAGCAGGAACCAGGAGACGGGGCGGCTGAGCTTCATACGTTCAGTATCACCGGAGCGTGTCCGGATCCGTGGCCGGGGGGAGGAGCCGGGCGGGACATCACGCCGTGTGGAAGGTACGTTCCTGACCGTGTCCGCACCCAAGAAGACCGCCAGGCGATCCCTGCTGGTCACCTCCGCCGCCGTCCTGTCGTCCCTCGCGCTGACCGCGCCCGTCTCCCATGCGGCTCCCAAGCCCTCACCGAGTCCCTCGAAGAGCCCGTCGGCCACTCCCCCGGCGAACATGTCGGCCGTGGGCGGCACACGCCTCGGCCAGGCCGGGACGCAGGTCAACCTGGCGAGCGGGGTCCCGGTGCTGCCCAAGGACCTGAGCGCGCGCTCGTGGATCGTCGCCGACGCCGAGTCCGGGGACGTGCTGGCCGCGCACAACGCGCACTGGCGGCTGCCCCCGGCGAGCACCCTGAAGATGCTGTTCGCGGACACCGTGCTGCCGAAGTTCCCGAAGACCGAGAAGCACAAGGTCCTCCCCACCGACCTGGCGGGCATCGGCTCCGGCTCCAGCATGGTCGGGATAAAGGAGGGCGAGACGTACACCGTCCACGACCTGTGGCTCGGCGTCTTCCTGCATTCCGGCAACGACGCCGTGCGCGTGCTGTCGCGGATGAACGACGGCGTCGACAACACCGTCAAGGAGATGAACGCGCACGCCGAGGAGCTCCAGGCCCTGGACACGCACGCGGTCAGCCCGGACGGCTACGACGCCCCCGGCCAGGTCTCCTCCGCCTACGACCTGACGCTGATCGCCCGCTCCGGACTGCAGAAGAAGGACTTCCGGGAGTACTGCTCGACGGTCAGGGCGAAGTTCCCGGGCAAGACGACGAAGAACAAGAAAGGCAAGACCACCCGCGAGTCCTTCGAGATCCGGAACACCAACCGGCTGCTGAGCGGCGCCTCCGACGTGCCCGTCTACCAGGGCATCGCGGGCGTCAAGAACGGCAACACCACCAACGCCGGCGCCACCTTCACCGGTGTCGCCGAACGGAACGGCAAGGTGCTGCTGGTCACGGTCATGAACCCGGAGAAGGACGAGAGCAACGAGGTCTACAAGGAGACCGCCCGGCTCTTCGACTGGGGCTTCAAGGCGGCCGGCAAGGTGCAGCCGGTGGGCGAGCTGGTGCCGCCGAAGAGCGCCGCGCAGCCGAGCGCCCAGCCGGGGGCGAACGCCTCCGGGGAGGCCGGGGGCGCGGAATCCGGCGGGAGCAGGGCCTCGTCCGGCGGCGCGTCGAAGCCGGTGGCGAGCGCCACGGCCGACGGCCGCTCCGGCGGCATGGGCATCGCGCTGGCCATCACCGGCGGGCTGCTGGTGGTGCTCGCGGGCGCCGCGTTCCTGGTCAAC
Source organism: Streptomyces sp. NL15-2K (assembly GCF_030551255.1). Lineage (GTDB taxonomy): Bacteria > Actinomycetota > Actinomycetes > Streptomycetales > Streptomycetaceae > Streptomyces. Next base: position 7,119,651 of record NZ_CP130630.1, on the reverse strand, counting down.
CGCCGCTGGCCGCTGCCGGATCTGGTGCGTCGCCGTCCTCGTCCGTGAGTTCGTCCTCGCCCGTGAGTTCGACCTCCTTGCTCTGCGTCGCCGTCCACGCGGCGCAGAACAGCACCAGTTTCGCGGTGAAGTTGATCCACAGCAGCAGGGCGACGGGAACGCCGAACGCGCCGTACATGCTCTTCCCGGCGACCTCTTGCATATAGCCGCTGAGCAACAGTTTCAGCAGCTCGAAGCCGATCGCGCCGGTCAGCGCGGCCACGGTCAGGCGATGGCGGGTAGGCTCGACGCCGGGCAGCGGTGCCAGGACGTAGAGCAGGAGCAGGAAGTCGGCGAGTACGGCGACGGCGAACGCGGCGATCTGCAGCAGGACCCCGCTCCAGCCGCCCTCGTCGAGGCCCATCTGCCGGGTGATCCAGCCGACCATCGCGGAGGCGACGGCGGACGCGGCGAGCGTGACCAGCACGGCGCCGCCGAGCCCGAGCAGGATCCCGGTGTCCTTGGCCTTGCGCAGGACCGGGTTCTCCTCCTCTTCGGGCAGCTCCCACACCGCGCGCAGGCACTCGCGCATGGAGCCGGCCCAGCCGATGCCGGTGAACAGCAGGACGGCGCCCGCGATGAGGCCGACGGTGCCGGCGTTCTGCACCAGGCCGTCGATGTTCAGCTGGTCGGAGATGCCGGGCACCTGCTCGGTGATCTTGTCCTCCAGCGTGTTCTGCTGCTCCGTGCTCAGCGTGGCGGCGGCGATCGCGGCGGCCACGGTGAGCAGCGGGAAGAGCGCCACGAAGCTGGTGAACGTCATCGCGGCGGCCAGCCGTGTCCACTTCACCCGGTCCAGGCGCTCGTACGACCGCCACGCGTGCGTGACCATCAGACGGGCGACCAGTGGCCCGACGACGGGGAGCTTTTTCAGCCAGTCCATGATCCGACTCTGCCCTCCGTGCGGAAGACAAATGTACGAGTGCCCCAAAACCGCAGGACAGTCGCCAATGCCATGCCGATTCCGGCTCCGGAGACGGTGTCCGCGCGCTGGGAGGTGAGGCCGAGGCCGTAGTGGCTGATGACGAGACACAGGAGTTGTACGGCGGCCCCCGCGAGGTTCACCGCGAAGAAGACGGCGTAGGGGCGCAGGCCCTTCGGGCGGGTGTGCCGGTAGGTGCCGAGCGCGTTGCCGGCGTACGCCACCGAGCAGCCGGCGACGAAGGAGAGCGCCTTGGCGGTGAGGGGGTCGAGGGCGGCCGGGCCGCGCAGGTAGGTGAAGAGGGCGAGGTCGGCGGCGTAGGCGAGGAGGCCTGCGGTGGCGAAGCCGAGGAGTTCCCGGCGGCTCGCGGCTGCCCACGCGCGCGGGCGACGCGCTGCGCGGGCGCCGGCGCCCGACCCGGCGTGTGTGCGGGGTGGGGCGCTGGTGCGCGAGTCGGCGCGTGTGCGGGGTGGGGCGCTGGTGCCCGACCACGCGCGAGTGCTGGACGGTTCCCCGGCGCCCGACCCCGCGCGTGTACTCGACCGTTCGCTGACGCCCGACCCCACGCGCGTACTGGACCGTTCACTGACGCCCGACCCCACGCGCGTGCTCGACCGTTCGCTGACGCCCGACCCCACGCGCGTACTGGACGGTTCGCCGGTGTCCGGCCCCGCGCGTGTACTGGACCGTTCGCTGGTGTCCGACCACGCGCGAGTGCTGGACGGTTCCCCGGCGCCCGACCCGGCGCGTGTGTTGGGCGCGGCGTGGCGGCTTGCCCGCGTGCGTGTGCGGGGCGGTTCCCGCCGGCTCGGCCACGCGCGTGGGCTCACCAATTGGCCACCGCCAGGCCGTACATGGCGAGCCACACCACGCCGATCAGGGCGAGCGCGCGGTCGCGCAGGACGACGTCCTCGGGTTCGCCGGCCGTGCCGCGGTCGGCGAAGACGGCGTACCTGAGGATCGCGAGGATGAAGGCGACGACGGACAGCTGCCGCCAGGGCAGCACGCTGGTGTGCGGCACGCCGCCTTCCTCCAGGGCCCACAGGCAGTAGCCGAGGACGGCGACACCGGCCGCGAGCTGCCACACGAAGCGCAGGTAGCCGGGGGTGTACTCGGTGAGCAACGCGCGCGTGGCGCCCGCCTTTCCGGCCATCTGGACCGCTTCGGAGTAGCGCTTGGCCGACACCATGAACAGCGCGCCGAACCCGGTCGTGATCAGGAACCAGCGCGAGAGGGGGATGCCGAGGGCGAGTCCGCCGATCATCGCCCGCATCAGGAACCCGGTCGTGACGATGACGAGGTCGACGACCAGGACGTGCTTGAGGATGAGGCAGTACGCCAGTTGCATGCCCAGGTACGCCGTCAGCAGCGCGGAGACGGCCGGGGAGACCAACCAGGCCGCGACGGTGGGCGCGAGGAGGCCGAGGGCGGCTCCGACGGCGTACGCGACGGGGACGGGGACCTGTCCGGCGGCGACCGGGCGGTGGCGCTTGGTGGGGTGGGCGCGGTCGGCGTCGGCGTCGCGGGCGTCATTGATCAGGTAGACGGCGGCGGCACAGGCGGTGAAGAGGACGAAGACGAGCGCGAGTTGGGTGAGCGCGTGCCGGGTGAAGAGCTGGCCTGCGGCGGCCGGGGCGGCGATGACCAGGATGTTCTTGACCCACTGTTTGGGGCGGGCGGTCCTGAGGAGGCCTGCCAAGAGGGTACGCAGCGTGCGGAGGGTGCCGAGGGTGCTTTTTCGGGGTGGCGGGGTGTGTCGCGGGGGCGTGCGCTGCCCGTGGAGCGCGGCCTCCCGGGTGTCCGCGGTGCTGGTGAAGGGCGCTGTCTCAGTCATGGACGCCTCCACTCATCCAGCGCGAGCCGATGCGCGCCGTGAGCGCCCCCAGGGCCGCGCCCGCCGCCACGTCCGAGGGGTAGTGGACGCCGACGACCAGGCGCGAGAGGCACATCGCGGCGGCGAGCGGCGGGATCACGCGCGCGCCGAGCGCCCCGTAGGCGACGGCGGCGGCCGCGGCGGAGGTCGCGTGCGAGCTCGGGAAGGAGTGCCGGCCGGCGGTGCGCACCAGGGGCTCGACATGGGCCGGGCGCGGACGGCGCACCACCCTTTTCACGCCCATGCTGACGAGATGCGCGCCCGCGGTGAGCGCCGTGCCGCGCAGCCAGGCGCCGCGTCGCGCACCGTCCACGGCGGCTCCCGTGAGCCCCGCCGCGAGCCACAGCGCGCCGTGTTCGCCCGCCCAGGACAGGGCGCGCGCGGCGCTCGCGACGCGGGGGTCGCCACCGTAGGACCGGAGCGCGGAAAGGATGCGGTGGTCCATGCCGTCGAGGGCGTGGAGGTCGAGGTCGTAGGGGTCGGGGAAGTCGTCCATGTGGACTCACTGTTCACGCCGAAACCGCCTGAACTCCGGCAATATTGAGCGACATCCCATTAATCACCCATTTCGGGGAGGAGGTGGATGTCGCGGATGTTTCCAAACTAATCGCTCTCATACCGGCGATACGGTCACCGACATGCCTGCCGACACCGTCTCCGTCACCGGCTGGGGCCGCACCGCTCCCACCGCCGCCCGTCTGATCCGTCCACGGACGTACGAGGAGGCCGCGGCCGCCGTCCGGGAGTGCGGGGCCCGCGGGAGCATCCCGCGGGGCCTGGGGCGGGCGTACGGGGACGCGGCACAGAACGCCGGCGGGTCCGTACTCGACATGACGGGGCTCGACCGCGTCCACGCGATCGACGCCACCGGCGGGACCGTGCTGTGCGACGCGGGGGTCTCCCTGCACCGGCTGATGCAAGTGCTGCTGCCGCTCGGCTGGTTCGTGCCGGTGACGCCCGGCACCCGCTACGTCACCGTCGGCGGGGCGATCGGCGCGGACATCCACGGCAAGAACCACCACGTGTCGGGCTCCTTCTCCCGCCACGTCCTGTCACTGGAACTCCTCACCGCCGACGGCGAGATCCGCACCGTCGGCCGTGACACGCCCCTGTTCGACGCGACCGCGGGCGGCATGGGCCTGACCGGTGTGATCCTCACCGCGACCGTCCAGCTCCAGCCGGTCGAGACCGCGCTGATGTCGGTCGACACCGAGCGCGCGCGGGACCTGGACGACCTGATGGCGCGTCTTACGGCCACCGACCACCGCTACCGCTACTCGGTCGCCTGGATCGACCTGCTGGCGCGCGGCGCGACGACGGGCCGCGCCGTGCTGACCCGGGGCGACCACGCGCCCCTGGAGGCGCTGCCGAAGGGCACGCGCGCGCGTAGGGACCCGCTGGCCTTCCGCACCTCCCGCTTCCCGGCCGCCCCCGCGTTCCTCCCGGAGGGCCTGCTGAGCCGGACGAGCGTGGGTCTGTTCAACGAGCTCTGGTACCGCAAGGCCCCACGCGCGCGTACCGGCGAGCTCCAGAAGCTCTCCACGTTCTTCCACCCCCTGGACGGCGTGCCCCACTGGAACCGGATCTACGGCCGCGGCGGCTTCGTGCAGTACCAGTTCGTCGTCGGATACGGCCAGGAGGACGCCGTACGCCGCATCGTGCACCGCATCTCACGGCGCCGCTGCCCGTCCTTCCTCGCCGTCCTCAAGCGCTTCGGGGACGCCGACCCGGGCTGGCTCTCCTTCCCGGTGCCCGGCTGGACGCTGGCCCTGGACATCCCGGCGAACCTGCCCGGCCTCGGCGCCTTCCTCGACGAACTCGACGAGGAGGTCGCCACGGCCGGCGGCCGCGTGTACCTCGCCAAGGACTCCCGCCTCCGCCCCGACCTGCTGGCCGCCATGTACCCACGCCTCGACGACTTCCGCGCGCTGCGCGCGGAGTTGGACCCGCGCGCGGTGTTCGTGTCCGACCTGGCCCGCCGCCTCAACCTTTAGGAGTTGCTGTCGTGAAGGACGCCTTCGGCATCCCCCAGTCCCTGCTCATCCTCGGCGGCACGTCCGAGATCGCGCTGGCCACCGCCCGCCGCCTGATCGCCCGCCGCACCCGCACGGTGTGGCTGGCCGGACGCCCGTCCCCCGCCCTGGAGACGGCCGCCTCGCACCTGCGCGCCCTGGGCGCCGACGTGCGCACCGTCCGCTTCGACGCGCTCGACCCCGACTCCCACGAGACGACGCTCGGCAAGGTCTTCGCCGACGGCGACGTCGACATGGTCCTGCTCGCCTTCGGCGTCCTCGGCGACCAGGCCCACGACGAGCGCGACCCGGCGGCCGCGGTGCGCGTCGCGCGGACCAACTACACGGGCGCCGTCTCGGCGGGCCTGGTCAGCGCCCGCGCGCTGCAGACCCAGGGCCACGGCTCCCTGGTCGTCCTCTCCTCGGTCGCCGGCGAACGGGCCCGCCGCTCCAACTTCATCTACGGCTCCAGCAAGGCCGGCCTCGACACCTTCACCCAGGGCCTGGGCGACGCCCTGCACGGCACGGGCGCGCACGTGATGGTCGTACGCCCCGGGTTCGTACGGTCGAAGATGACGGCCGGCCTTCCTGAGGCGCCGCTCGCGACGACGCCGGAGGCGGTCGCGACGGCGATCGAGCTGGGGCTCAGGCGTCGCTCGGAGACGGTGTGGGTGCCGGGGGCGCTGCGGGTGGTGATGGCGGGGCTGCGGCATCTGCCGCGGGGGGTGTTCCGGCGGTTGCCGGTCTGACAGGCTCGTCGCGCACGTCTGATGTGCGTGCGTCGCGCGAGAATGCCAACTCCGCGCTGTCACCCGTCCATTGAAGTCCGTAGTCGATGCTGCGTACATTTCTCGGGCTCGACCCAGGATCGGACGTAGTACCACCGCACCGGATGAAAGCGACGGGGGCCGCGGAAGCGATGGCGGACATAACCGAGTTCAAGGCAAGCGACGGCACGGTTCTGCGCGTCGAGGTCGACGGGCCGCCAGCGCCGTACGACGGGGGCGCGTACGAACCCGTCCGCAGGCGGCGCGAGGGCGGTACGGCGGCCGTCGCGGACTCGCTGCGCCAGGCCGTGGACCGGGTCCGCCCCGCGGCGCAGGACGTGCTGAACTCGCTGCGCGCGATGCCCGAGGCGCCCGACCGGGTGGCACTGGAGTTCGGGGTGAAGCTGAGCGCGGACGCGGGCGTCGTCCTGGCCCGGGCCTCCTCCGAGGCGCACTTCAAGGTGCTGCTGGAGTGGGAGCGGCGGCCGGGCGGCGCGGACCTCGCGGATGCGGACGACCGGCCGTCACCGGACACGGACGACCGGCCGTCACCGGACGCGAACGACCGGCCGTCACCGGACGCGAACGACCGGCCGTCACCGGACACGGACGACCGGCCGTCACCGGACGCGGAGCCGAGCGGTGACGACGGCTGACGCGCGGCGGCCCACGCCCACGGCGGACGCGGTGTTCGAGTGGGGTCTCGCACGGCTCCTCGACGACGACGGCGTCCCGCTGGGCGCCGGTTTCCTGATCACCGGTGACCTGGTGTGCACCTGCGCGCACGTGCTGGTCGATGATCTGGAGACCGCGAAGACGCAGTCGGCCGCCCCGGACGAACCCGTCCTCGTGGACTTCCCGTTGCTCGCGGACGGTCGCTCGACGCCTGTGGCCGCCACCGTCGCCGAATGGCGACCCGAGGACGACGTCGCCGTGCTGCGGCTGGCCCACGCGGTGCCCGGCACCGCGCCGCTCGCACTCGCCTCTCCCGCCCAGCCGCTGTGGGGCCGCGAGGCCCGCGTGTACGGCTTCCCCGAGGACACCAGCTCGGGCGTCAACGCCCACGGCACACTGCGCGGCGGGCAGGGGGCGGGCCGCATCCAGCTCGACACGGGCAGCGGAAGCGTGCCGATCCTGCCGGGCTTCAGCGGCAGTCCGGTGTGGGACGTCGAGGCCCGCACGGTCGTCGGCATGATCGCGACGCGAGGCGGGCGCTCCCTCGCGGGGACGGCGTATCTGATCCCCGCCCGTCGGCTGGCGCCCGGCGAACCGGAAACGCCCGACGGCACCGGGCCGTTCAAGGGCCTGCTGCGCTTCGAGGAGGAGGACGCGCACCTCTTCCACGGCCGCGAGCAGGACGCTCAGTCCCTCGCCGAAGCGGTGCGCGAGCGCCCTCTGGTCCTGCTGACCGGGCAGTCGGGCACGGGCAAGTCGTCGGTGCTGCGCGCCGGTCTGCTGCCCCGGCTGCGGGCGGCGGACGCGGTCGTGGTGGTGCGTACCCCGCGTGAGGCGGACGACCCGGCCGAGTTACTGGGCGAGGCGCTGCTCGCGCTGTGGGACGTGGCGGACGGCGCGGACGGCGCGGACGGCGCGGACGGCGCGGACGGCGCGGACGGCGCGGACGGCGCGGACGGCGCGGACGGCGCGGACGGCGCGGACGGCGCGGACGGCGCGGACGGCGCGGACGGCGCAGCCCGCAGCACGGCCGTACGAGAGGCCCTGTCGGGTGACGGGCTGGCCCTGGCGCGACTGCGGGAGCGGCTGCGGGCGGCGGCCGGGGACCGGCTGTGCGTCCTGGTGATCGACCAGTTCGAGGAGTACGCCGCCGCCGCGCCGCGCGCGGCCCGCCGGGTGGTGACGTGGCTGCGCGAACTCACCGGGGTCGCCGACCTCATACCGGGCCGGGGCTTGCGTGCCGTCCTGTCCGCCAGGAACGCCACGCTGGACGCTCTCGCCACCGCGCTTCCGGCCACGCAGCTGACCCTGGCCCTGGTGCGCCTCGACCCGCTCACCGACGACGCCCTGGCCCGGGTCATCTCCGAACCGCTGCGCTCCGTTCCCGCTGCCGGGCTGGAACCGGGACTCACGGAGCTGCTGCTGCGGGACGCCCGCGAGGCCCAGGACACGCACGGGGAGGCCAACGCCCTGCCGCTGCTGGAGTTCACGCTCGCCGAACTGTGGCGACGGCGCACCGGAGGGCTCCTCACCCACGCCGCCTACCGGGACCTGGGCGGACTGTCCGGCGCGGTGGCCCGGCACGCGGAGGACACGCTCAACGAGGCGATCAAGGAGGGGCTCGCCGACGAGGAGGCGGCACGCCGCCTGTTCCAGCGGCTGGCCCGGCCTCACGGGCTCGGCCGCTTCCTGCCGGACACGGTGCCCGCCGCGGAACTGGAGCCCGATCAGCTGCGGTTGGCGCATCGGATGACGCGGGAGAAGCTGCTCATCTGGACCCGTCCACAGCCGGGCGGAGCGCCGGGGGAAGCGCCGGGGGAAGCGTTGCGCATGGCGCACGAGGCGCTGCTGCGCGAGTGGGAGTGGCTGCGCACATGTCTGCGGGAGGGTGAGGAGTTCCGCGCCTGGCAGGCGGAGGTGGAGGAGCACGCGCGCGCGTGGGACGCCTCCGGCCGCCGCCCCATCGCCTTCGCCCCCGAGAAGCTGCTGGCGGCGGCGGAACGCTGGCGGGCGGAACGGGCGCGGGACATCACGGACGTACAGCGGGGCTACCTGGCGGCGGGTCGCCGACATGCGCGCAGGGGTGCGTACGTGCTGCGGGCGTTCGCCGCGACGGTCACCGTACTGACGCTGCTGGCGGGGTGGCTGGCTTGGGACGCGTCCCGTAGTCGGGAGGTGGCGGAGAAACGGCTGCGCACGGTGGCGGCGGACCAACTCGCGGACCTGGCGGAGCAACGGTCGAGCACCGATCTTGGGCTGTCGGTGCAGGCGGCCATGGGCGCGTGGGCCACCTCCCCGACTGACAAGGCACGGTCAGTGCTCTTCCGGCAGTACCTGCGGATGCGGGATGTGGAGCAGGTGCATTCCGGGCTGTGGGAGGGGAGCGTGCAGGCAATGACGTCCGCTCCGGGCAAGGACGTGGTGGCGGTGACTACCGCGCCCGACGACGCCGGCAGCCTGGAGGTGCGCATCATCACGGAAGCCACCTCCGCGCATCCGCGCGTCCTCCGCCTCGACGGGCTCCCCCAGGGAAAGTTCACGGACGCGTTCAGCGACGACGGGCGCTGGTACGCGGTTGCCGGGGAGGACCGGTCGGTGCGGGTGTGGCAGGTGGGGGCCGGAGGAAATGCTCGGCCTCGGCAGCTTGTGGGGGCCCGGCCCGAGCCCGTCCATCCCTTCTCGACGCCACTGGACTTCTCCGATGACGGCTCGCGCCTTCTGCGCCTGTACTCGTACAGCGAGGGGCGCGGCGAGACCGCCACCCAGTTGACCGCGCTGAACGTCTGGGAGGTCTCCTCCGGCGAGGAGATCCCAGGGGCGGGACGGCTGGTCGAAGGTCGGGACGCGGACGGCGCCGCATTCGCGGACAACGGCGAGCATGTGGCGATCTCCTGGTATTACCGATCGCCGCCCGATACCAACGTCTCATCGGTCGCGGTCTTCCGCCTGTCCGATGGGAAGGTACGGCGAAGACTCGTCACGGACCACAAGCACCCCGCCTCGTTGACGGCACGCGGAACACTGGTGGAGGTCGGCGAAGACAACGACGGCACCAGTCTGCTCACCCTGGACGGCGTAAAACTGGACCACGGCTATCCGCAGGGCTTTTTCCACTCCGACGCCTCCCAGCTCTATAGCGTGAGCTTCCGCCAGCCCGGGGCCGGCGACGGCAGCGGTCCGGACTACGCCGCCCTCACCGCGAGCGGCCTGCCGAACGACGACATCTGGACGGCGGTGGCACCTACCGACACGAAGTCGCAGGAGGACGTGAAGATCGCCATATGGGCGCGGGACGGCGGTTCCGGGAGGCCCCGCGTGGTGGTGGCGGTCGGCGACAGCCTGCTGCGCCTGCGGCTGACCGAGGGCAGCGCCCCGGCCTTGCCCGGCTCCGACTTCGATCAACGCGTGGCGCTGGCTCCGGACGGCAGTCAGTTCGCCACCCGCGACCATGGCCTGGTGTATCTGAGCCGTCCGGGAGACCCCGCCCGCACGGCGCCGCTGCCGGGCAAACCCAAGGAAACCGGCAAGTGGCAGCTGACCTGGGTGCGCACGGAGGAGCGGCACGCGGTGGCCGCATGGGATGCGGAAGGCCTCGGTCTGTCCCTGTACGCGGCCGACGACTTGGCGCGCCGCCTCGACGTCGATCTCCCTGCCCTGGTCCCAGGGCTCGGCGCGGACTCCCGCATCGAGTCGGTGGCCCAACTGGGCAATGGTGACCTGGCCGTTCTGCTGTCCTCCAACGAGGTCGTCCGCCTCGACCCGCGATCCGGGACGCGTCTCGCGGACCCACTGCGCGTGGCGGCCGAGCCGGACTCGCGGACACCGTACAGTTACGCGCACGGCCAGCTCGTCCCACGCCCCGGTCACGCCGCCCAGGCCCTGATCGTCACCCGATCCGGTCATGTGGAGGGGGAGCCCATGCTGTGGGACCTCGGCAAGCGCACCCGTGTGACGCGCTGGACCAAGGCGGGCGTGTCCGGGCTGGACGGCTCGCTCGCGCCACCGACCATGATCTTCAGCACCGACGGAAGCCTGGCGGCCGTCGCCCACAGCGACGACAAGATGCGGTTCTGGGACGTGACGGCCGGCCGCTCGGTGGGCCGCACCGTGTCCTTCCGCTACGGCGTGTCCCTGCTCGCCTTCCTCGGCACCGACAGGCTGGTCACGCTGGACGAGACCGCCGGCTTCCGGCTGTACGAGGTGCCGTCCGGCCAGGTGTTGGCCGAAGGCCAGTCCACACGGCGCGGCGCCGATCCCTTCGCGGCCACCGGGACCGGCACCGCCATCCGCTTCCTCACCGGAGGCCAGTTGGAGACCCTCTCCGCCGACCCCGAGGCATGGTGGCGCACGCTCTGCCGAAGTGCCGATCGCCCCTATACGGAAGGCGAGCGCGAGGACCTGCCCCACGGCGCACACACCGACCGCCCATGCGCGGCATCCTGACTCCGAGCACCCGCCCCGCTCAGTGCGCCGGCAGCGATCCCCGCTCGACAGGCGCCGACGCCTGCGACGGCACCACCGCCCCGCCGAAGGTGAACTCCCGCAGCTTCCGCCACACCCCATCGGCACCCTGCTCATACAGCGCGAAGTCGGTGCACGGCCACTCGGCCTCGTAGTCGGCGAGTTCCTCGAAGGCGCGGTCCATGGCCGCGTCGTCGATGCCGTGGGCCACCGTGACATGCGGGTGGTACGGGAACTGCAGTTCGCGTGCCACGGGTCCGGAGGCGTCGCGGACCTGCTTCTGCAGCCAGGCGCAGGCTCCGGCGCCCTCGACGACCTGGACGAAGACGACGGGCGACAGGGGCCGGAACGTACCCGTGCCGGACAGGCGCATCGGGAAGGGGCGCCCGGCGGCGGCGACCTCGGCGAGATGGGCCTCGATCGCGGGCAGCAGCGAGGCGTCGACCTCTGTCGGCGGCAGCAGCGTGACATGCGTGGGGATGCCGTGAGCCGCGGCGTCGCCGAAGCCCGCGCGCAGCTGCTGCAGCTGGCTGCCGTGAGGCTCCGGGACCGCGATCGACACGCCGATCGTTACGGTCCCCACGTCGTCTCCTGTCGTCCTGTTGTTGCGTCGTACAGATCGTCTTGCTGGTGCGTCTTGCTGGTGCGTCTTTGGTGCTGTCCGTGCGCCCCGGCGGACGCGCGTGGTGGCCGTCCGGCTATCGACTGTACGGCCACGGCTGTGCTCCGGGCAGGCGCAACCGTAGTGATGTGCAGCGCTGTGCGGTGGTACAGCCGTGTGCCGGATGTGTTCCAGCCGCATACCAGGCGCGTTTCGGCCGCATGCCAGTCGCGTTTCGGCCGTGCGCCGTGGCGCGGGCTCAGTGTTTGGCGGGCAGGAAGCCCACCTTCTCGTACGCCTGGGCGAGGGTCTCCGCGGCGACGGCACGCGCCTTCTCCGCACCCTTGGCCAGGATCGAGTCCAGGGTCTCCGGGTCGTCCAGGTACTGCTGGGTGCGCTCCCGGAACGGCGTCACGAACTCGACCATGATCTCGGCGAGGTCCGTCTTGAGCGCGCCGTAGCCCTTGCCCTCGTACTTCTGTTCCAGGTCCGCGATGCCCTCGCCGGTGAGGGTCGAGTAGATGGTGAGCAGGTTGCTGACGCCCGGCTTGTTCTCCGCGTCGTAGCGGATGACGGTGTCGGTGTCGGTGACCGCGCTCTTGACCTTCTTGGCGGTGGCCTTGGGCTCGTCGAGGAGGTTGATGAGGCCCTTCGGCGTGGACGCCGACTTGCTCATCTTGATCGACGGGTCCTGAAGGTCGTAGATCTTCGCCGTCTCCCTGAGGATGTACGGCTTCGGGACGGTGAACGTCGCGCCGAAGCGGCCGTTGAAGCGCTCGGCGAGGTCGCGTGTGAGCTCGATGTGCTGGCGCTGGTCCTCGCCGACCGGGACCTCGTTGGCCTGGTAGAGCAGGATGTCCGCGACCTGGAGGATCGGGTACGTGAACAGGCCGACGGACGACCGGTCCGCGCCCTGCTTGGCGGACTTGTCCTTGAACTGGGTCATGCGGGACGCCTCGCCGAAGCCGGTGAGGCAGTTCATGACCCAGGCGAGCTGGGCGTGCTCGGGGACATGGCTCTGGACGAAGAGCGTGCAGCGCTCCGGGTCGAGACCGGCCGCGAGGAGCTGGGCGGCGGCCAGCCGGGTGTTGGCGCGCAGGTCGGCGGGGTCCTGCGGGAGCGTGATCGCGTGCAGGTCCACGACCATGTAGAACGCGTCGTGGGACTCCTGCAGGGCCACCCACTGGCGGACGGCGCCGAGGTAGTTGCCGAGGTGGAACGAGCCTGCGGTGGGCTGGATTCCGGAGAGCACGCGGGGTCGGTCAGAGGCCATGCTCACCATTCTCTCAGGTGTCGGAGGGCGGTCCGGAACGGGTCGGAAACAGATGTGACACGGGTGGGAACCGATCGGGCTCCGCCGGTGTAACAAGAGTGTGAGGACGCGGGAGGGGGGCCGCATCGTCGATGAGGCCGCGGTGATCGCACGCGTACGCGCCGGAGAGCCGGAGGCGTACGCGGAGCTGGTGCGGGCCCATACGGGTCTCGCGCTCAGGGCGGCCGCGGCGCTCGGGGCGGGTGCGGACGCGGAGGACGTGGTGCAGCAGGCATTCGTCAAGGCGTACTGCGCGCTGGGCCGGTTCAAGGAGGGCTCGGCGTTCAAGCCGTGGCTGATGTCGATCGTGGCCAATGAGACGAGGAACACAGTGCGGACGGCGGCGCGCCAGCGCACGCTCGCCGGCCGCGAGGCGGCGTTCGCGGAGGCGGAGCCGCTGATACCGGAATCGGCGGACCCGGCGGTGGCCACGCTGGAGACGGAGCGCCGCGCGGCCCTGCTGGCCGCCCTGGAGAAGCTGAGCGAGGAGCACCGCCTGGTCGTCACCTACCGCTATCTGCTGGAGATGGACGAGTCCGAGACGGCCCAGGCCCTGGGCTGGCCCCGGGGGACGGTGAAGTCCCGGCTGAATCGCGCGCTGCGGAAGCTGGGCCGGTTGCTGCCGGATTTTCGGCCTCGGGAAGGGGGTGATGAGAGTGCCTGACGGGCGGGATGCGCGGGATACAGGGGATGCCTGGGATCCGGGGGATGCGCGGGATACTGGGGATGCGTGGGATGCGTGGGATGCGTGGGATGCGCGGGATGCGCGGGGTTCGTACGACGGTGAGGCGGGCCTGCCCGAGGAACTGCGCGCGCTCGGGCGAGCGCTGGATCCGCCGGGTGCCGCCGGGTCCGAGTCGATGGTGGAGCGGGTGCTGGAGCAGATACTCGCCGAGCGCCTACCGGTCCCGGCACCTGAGCCGCCGCGGGCCGCCGAGCGCCTGCGGACGGTCCGGCAGTGGACGCGGACGCGGTGGCGTTCGCTGACCGCGGCGCTGTGCGGCCTGCTGGCGGTGCTCGCGCTCACGCCTCCGGTGCGGGCCTCGGTGCTCGACTGGTTCGACTTCGGCGGGGTCGAGGTGCGGTACGACCCGTCGGCGGTGCCCTCCAGCGGCGCCGAGGTGCCCGGCTGCGGGCGGTCGCTGTCGATGGCGCAGGCCGAGCGGCGGGCCGGGTTCGAGCCGCTGGTACCCCGGGCGCTGGGCGTGCCGGACGCGGTGGCGGTGACCGACGAGCCTCAGGGGCGGTTCCTGGTGACTCTGTGCTGGCACGAGCAGGGACGGGTGATCCGGCTGGACGAATTCGCGGCGGGCCTGGACATCACCTTCACGAAGGCCGCGCGTGAGCAGCCGGAGTGGCTGGAACTGGGCAAGAACACGTCCGACAACGGCATGGCGGACCCCGCCCTGTGGTTCCCGCGCCCGCACGTGCTGCGTTTCTGGCTGGTGGGCGCGGACGGGGAGCAGTACACGCGTAAGGAACGGACGGCCGGGCCGACGCTGCTGTGGACCCATGACATGGGCGGCGAGGACGTGACGCTCCGGCTGGAGGGGGTGGCTTCGAAGGCGCGGGCGGTGGAGATCGCGAAGTCGCTCGACGAGCCGGAAAGGACGTCCTCGAGATAGTGCGGGCGGAGTGGGAACCTCGGCGGGTCGGGCGGTGTACCAGAAGTGACAGGCGGCTCGTGGGCGGGTCGCGAGGGGATCGTCCGGTAGGGGGTTCGGATGCGTGTGAAGGTGGGCGGCCGAGGCAGCCGATGTCGTGAACTGGCGGGGTTGGCCGGGGCGTTGGCGGTGACGCTCGCGCTGATGGTGTGGGGAGCGTCTTCCGCGTCGGCCGGCGGGCCGACCAGCGTGCTCGTGGTGTCGCCGCAGAGCACGGAGACGGCTTCGCTGTACTACTCCGACAAGGAGTACGGAGAGCTGGAGCGCCTCCTCGGCCAGCCGGGCACGGGCACGCGCGACAAGCCGCCCGAGGCCGCTCTGACAGCCGCCCGGCAGATCAATGTCACATGGATGGCGCACGACGTGTCGCCCTGGCGGCTGGACCGTGTCTTCCCAATGACCGACGCCGACGACGTCTGGATACACACGGCGGCGGACCTGACCGAGACGGTGAACGGGCACTGGCACCGCGCCCAGCACCCCGACCGGCTCCGCGCCCTGCTCAAGAAGCTGGGCGTGATGGGCAAGACCTCGGCCGAGGGCGCGCCCGCGATCTTCCCAGCGCCTTCGGAAACGGACGATACGGCGGCCGCCCCGGCCGGGTCGGCCGACCCGGCCGACACGACGACCGTCACCGTGCGGGCCGGCACGCCTCCGACGGTCGACGACACGGAGTGGTGGTGGGCTCTGCCCGGCGCGGCGGCCGGAGCGGTGCTGGCGCTGGTTCTGCGTCCGTACGTCCGGCGGATGCCGTGGGACCGACTGCGGCGGGAGCCGGGGCCCCGGCAGGAGCTGCGGGACGTGTGAGGTCGCGCAAGCGGGGAGGCGGGACGACCAGGAGGGGAGCCCGGACAACGTGGGAGACGTGGGGGGACTGATGGCAACTCGGCGCAGACGCGCGAGGGCACGGCTGGCGATCTTCGTGCCGGTGTCGATGGCGGGGGCCTTGCTCGGAATGCCGGCGGCTCACGCGGCGGCCCATGCGGCAGTCGACGCGGTGGCGCAGGGGCAGGAACAGGCGCAGGAGCAGGAGCAGGAGCCGGACCGTGATCCTGACGTTCCCGATCTGGCGGTGGTCGTCGCGGGCGGCTCCGGTCGGACGACGGCGGTGCGCTCCGGCGAGCCGTACTTCGCCCGACTCTGGCAGCTGTTGCAGCCGACGTTCACCGGGTCGGAGCCGGTGTCGGAGGCGTGGGCCGAGGGTGGGTATCCGCCGGTGCGGATGACCGTGGTCTGGGGGCTGACGGGTGTCGGCGGCTGGCCGCAGACGAACTCGGCGCCGGGGGGCGATGTGGCGATGGAGCGGCAGGACCAGTTGTTCGTGGCGGAGGACGGCACGCCGTGGGTGCGCGTGGACTGGTCGCCGGATGTGACGGACGACGACATCCGCTGGCATCGGGCGCCGCGCTCGGTATGGGAGCAGCTGAGTCGGATGGAGCTGCTCGGTACGGCGGGAGACGGGGCGGTCGACGGGACGGTCGGGAGCGGGACGGTCGGGAGCACGGCGGGTGAGGGGGCCGGGCGGTGGAGACCTGACGGCGCCTGGTGGGCGGTGCCGGGCCTGGCCGTGGGCTTCGGGGCCGGTGCCGGCGGGACGCTGCTGATACGCCGCGCGGCGGCCCGGCCGGGAGCCGGACCGCCGCGGGAGGAACCACGACAGGAACTGATCGACCTGTAGGCCCGCCGGGAGCGTCAGCCGAGGTCGATCTCCGGGTACAGCGGGAAGCCGGCGACGAGGTCGGTGGCCCGGCGGGAGATCTCGTCCGCGATCTTCGGGTCGAGGATGTGCTGGGCCTTGGAGGGGGCGCCCTTGCTGGTGGTGCCGGGCTCCGTGGTGGTGAGGACCCGGTCGATGAGGCCCGCGACCTCGTCCATCTCGGCGGTGCCCAGGCCACGCGTGGTCAGGGCGGGGGTGCCGATGCGGATGCCGGAGGTGTACCAGGCGCCGTTGGGGTCGGCCGGGATGGCGTTGCGGTTGGTGACGATGCCCGAGTCGAGCAGGGCGGCCTCGGCCTGACGGCCGGTGAGGCCGTAGGAGGAGGCGACGTCGATCAGGTTGAGGTGGTTGTCGGTGCCGCCGGTCACGAGGGTGGCGCCCCGGCGCATCAGGCCTTCCGCCAGCGCGCGGGAGTTGTCGACGATGCGCTGGGCGTAGTCCTGGAAGGAGGGCTGACGGGCCTCGGCGAGGGCGACGGCCTTGGCGGCCATGACGTGCGGGAGGGGGCCGCCGAGGACCATCGGGCAGCCGCGGTCGACCTGGTCCTTGAGGGAGTCGTCACACAGGACCATGCCGCCGCGCGGGCCGCGCAGCGACTTGTGGGTGGTGGTGGTGACGATCTGGGCGTGCGGGACCGGGTCGAAGTCGCCGGTCAGCACCTTGCCGGCCACCAGGCCCGCGAAGTGCGCCATGTCCACCATCAAGGTCGCCCCGACCTCGTCGGCGATCTCCCGCATGATCCGGAAGTTCACGAGACGGGGGTAGGCGGAGTAGCCGGCGACGATGATCAGCGGCTTGAACTCACGGGCCGACACGCGCAGCGCCTCGTAGTCGATCAGACCCGTGGCGGGGTCGGTGCCGTAGGAGCGCTGGTCGAACATCTTGCCGGAGATGTTCGGGCGGAAGCCGTGGGTGAGGTGGCCGCCGGCGTCCAGGGACATGCCGAGCATGCGCTGGTTGCCGAAGGCCTGGCGGAGCTCGGCCCAGTCGGCCTCGGAGAGGTCGTTGACCTGGCGGACGCCGGCCTTCTCCAGGGCGGGAGCCTCGACCCGGGCGGCGAGGACGGACCAGAAGGCGACGAGGTTGGCGTCGATGCCGGAGTGCGGCTGGACGTAGGCGTGGCGGGCGCCGAAGAGTTCACGCGCGTGCTCGGCGGCGAGGGCCTCGACGGTGTCGACGTTGCGGCAGCCGGCGTAGAAGCGGCGGCCGATGGTGCCCTCGGCGTACTTGTCGCTGAACCAGTTGCCCATCGCCAGGAGGGTGGCCGGGGAGGCGTAGTTCTCGGAGGCGATCAGTTTGAGCATCGCGCGCTGGTCGGCGACCTCCTGGCCGATGGCATCGGCCACGCGCGGCTCGACGGCGCGGATCACGTCGAGAGCGGCACGGAAGGCGGTGGATTCGTGGGAGAGGGGTTCGGCAGACATGGGCGACCTCCGGACGGTGTGTTCGGCGTTCACGGTACGGCCCAGGCGCACGGCACTGTCCTGCTCAGGCCGCTCCCCGATGGTCCATCCCATCCCAGCGCGCCAGTCACGGCCCGCCGATCAGCCTACCGGGCACGCCGGGCCGTCGAGTTACCGCGTCCGTCATGCGAGCGTGGACGGGAAGGGGGCCGCCGTCAGCTCAGGGAGATGCCGTGAACCCTACGGAGACGCTCATCGCCGCCGCCGAGGCCCACAGCGCGCACAACTACCGGCCGCTGCCGGTGGTCGTGGCCACGGCGGACGGGGCGTGGATGACGGATGTCGAGGGGCGGCGGTATCTGGATCTGCTGGCCGGGTATTCGGCGCTCAACTTCGGCCATCGCAACCGGCGGATCGTCGAGGCGGCGAAGGCTCAGTTGGAGCGGGTGACGCTGACGTCCCGGGCGTTTCATCACGACCGGTTCGCCGCGTTCTGCGGGGAGCTCGCCGAGCTCTGCGGCATGGAGATGGTGCTGCCGATGAACACCGGCGTGGAGGCGGTGGAGACGGCGGTGAAGACGGCGCGGAAGTGGGGGTATCGCGTCAAGGGCGTGCCGGCGGAGATGGCGAAGATCGTGGTCGCGGGGGGCAATTTCCACGGGCGGACGACGACGGTCATCAGTTTCTCCACGGATGCCGAGGCGCGGGCGGACTACGGGCCGTACACGCCGGGCTTCGAGATCGTGCCGTACGGAGATGTGACGGCGATGCGCGCGGCGCTGACCGAGAACACCGTCGCGGTGCTGCTCGAGCCGATCCAGGGCGAGGCGGGGGTGCTGGTGCCGCCGGCCGGTTATCTGCCGGCGGTGCGGGAGCTGACGCGCGAGCGGAACGTGCTGTTCGTGGCGGACGAGATCCAGTCGGGGCTGGGGCGGACGGGACGGACGTTCGCGTGCGAGCACGAGGGGGTGGTGCCGGACATGTATGTGCTGGGGAAGGCGCTCGGGGGCGGGATCGTGCCGGTGTCGGCGGTGGTGTCGAGTGCCGAGGTGCTGGGAGTTTTCCGGCCCGGGGAGCACGGGTCGACGTTCGGCGGGAATCCGCTGGCCTGCGCGGTGGCGCTGGAGGTGATGGCGATGCTGCGGTCGGGCGAGTACCAGGCGCGTGCGGCCCGGCTCGGCGAGCGTCTGCACCGGGAGCTGAGGGAGCTGGCCGGGACGGGACGGGTGACGGCGGTGCGCGGGCGCGGGCTGTGGGCGGGCGTGGACATCGCTCCGTCGTACGGCACGGGACGGGAGGTGTCCGAGAAGCTGATGGACCGGGGTGTCCTGGTGAAGGACACGCACGGGCCGACGATCCGGATCGCGCCGCCCCTGATCATCTCCGAGGAGGACCTGGACTGGGGGTTGGCCCAGCTGCGTGGGGTGCTGGGTCTCTGAGACCCGCCATGCCAAGAGATCGGTAAGAGCGCGAGAACGGCTGGCCCTGTCTCTCACTGCCTCCCCTACAGTCACTTTGTGCTCTTTGGAATGGTGTGCGCCCTTGGTGCCGCGGTCTGTTTCGGTACGGCGACGGTGTTGCAGGCGTTGGCGGCGCGGGCGGCGGCCACCACGGGGCCGGTCGGGGACGTAGCGCTGCTGCTGCGGGCGCTGCGGCAGTGGCGGTATCTCGCGGGGCTCGCGCTCGACGGTCTGGGTTTCCTGCTGCAGATCGCGGCGTTGCGCTCGATCCCCCTCTACACGGTGGGGGCGGCGCTCGCCGCGAGTCTCGCGGTGACCGCGGTGGTCGCCGCGCGACTGCTGCGTGTGCGGCTGAGCGGCGTCGAGTGGGGCGCCGTGGGCGCGGTGTGTACCGGGCTCGCGATGCTGGGGCTCGCGTCCGGGACGGAGGGGGACGTGGGCGTGCCGGTCGCATTGAGGTACGCGATGTTCGGGACGGCCGTGGCGGTGCTGGTGCTCGGTCTCGCGGGCGGTCGGCTGCCGGGGCGGGCGCGGGCCCTGGCGCTCGGCCTGGGCGCCGGCTTCGGGTTCGGGGTGGTCGAGGTGGCGGTGCGGCTGATCGACTCGCTCGCACCCTCTGACCTCCTCACGAATCCGGCGACCTATGCGCTCCTGCTGGGCGGCGGAACCGCGTTCCTGCTGCTCACCTCGGCCTTGCAGCAGGGCTCGGTGACGACGGCCACCGCCGGCATGGTGATCGGGGAGACGATCGGGCCGGCGGCGGTGGGCGTGGTGTGGCTGGGGGACCGTACGCGGGAAGGGTTCACCTGGCTGGCCGTGCTGGGGTTCCTCGTCGGGGTCGCGGGGGCATTGGCGCTGGCGCGGTTCGGGGAAGCGCCCGGCCATGAAAGGGAATTCACGCCGGCTCGGATTTCGTAAAGTTACCGGAGGTATCCATATTCACCGGATCTTTACATACCGCCAAGCATGCGAAAAATCACATAAAGAGTAACGATCCGGGCGACGGAAAAACTTGGTTGATATTTGAACGGGGCGGCTCTCCTTTCCGTACTCAACGGCGTGACCAGTAATCCCGTCACCGTCACCGTGGCCTATCACGTGGTGCCGGGCCACGAGGCCGACTTCCATTCCTGGGGGTGGGCCATGCTGGGCGCGAGCGCGCAGCAGCCGGGCTTCCTGGGAGGTGGCGTACTTGTCGACGAAGAGGCGGAGTGGCATGTGGTGTATCGCTTCGCCAGCGAAGGCACCGCCCGGGCCTGGGAGGACTCGGTCCCCCGCAAGCAGTGGGACATCCGGGCGGCGGGATTCGCGCGGCAGACGGGCCGCAGGAGCGTGCGGGGCGCGAAGGTGTGGTTCGACTCACAGACCGACCGGCCCGCCGCGCCGGTCCCCCCGTCGAAGTGGAAACTGTGGTTCGTGAATATGAGCGCCGTGTTCCCACCGGTGCTTCTGTTCAATTTGATCGTGCTTCCCTATCTCGGCGGCCTCAATCCGTTCATCCGCACGCTGCTGTTGTGTTTGTGTGTGACGGCCATCGTCACCTGGATTCTCATGCCGCGCCTGCAGCGTTTCTTCAGGAAATGGCTGTATCCACCGCTCCAGGCGCTCCGCGGACGGCACAAAAGGCGGACCGCGTAGGCCCGAGAACGACCCGAGGGAGGTGGGCGGGTGAAGACCCTGCTCATCGACAATTACGATTCGTACACGTACAACCTGTTCCAGCTGATCGCCGCGGTCAATGGCGAGGAGCCGGTGGTGATCCTCAATGACGCCCCCGCCGATGTTCGACGGCGACGGATTCCGGATCTTGCGGAATTCGACAATGTGGTGGTGTCGCCGGGCCCCGGGCATCCGGGGCAGGCCCGTGACTTCGGCATCAGTGCCCGTGTGCTCGCCGAGTCCCCGATCCCCGTGCTCGGCGTCTGCCTGGGCCACCAGGGCATCGCCCTCGGGGAAGGCGGCCTGGTCGCTCCCGCCCCGGAGCCCCGGCACGGGCATCTGACCGCCGTCCGGCACGACGGACAGGACCTGTTCCAGGGGCTGCCGCAGAACTTCACCGCGGTCCGCTACCACTCCCTGGCCGTGCGCGAGCCGCTGCCCGAGGCCCTGGAGGCCATCGCGTGGGCCGAGGACGGCGTCCTCATGGGGCTGCGGCACCGGGTCCGGCCCCTGTGGGGGGTGCAGTTCCACCCGGAGTCCGTCCTCACCGAGTACGGCCACCGCATGCTGGTGAACTTCCGGAACCTCACGGCGGAGCGTGCGCGCAAGACGCGTACGAAGAACACCGCGGTGCCCGCACACGCGGATGTCCCCCGCCGCACGGCCACGGCAGCCACACCGGCAACCGCGACCATCCCCCGCCCGCGACGCGCCGCCGGCGGCCCCGCCCACCGGCTGCACACCCGCCGCATCGCCACCGCGGTCGACGCGGAGGCCGCCTTCACCCGGATGTACGCGGCCTCCGAGCGGGCGTTCTGGCTGGACAGTTCGCTGGTCGGGCCGGGCCGGTCCCGGTTCTCGTTCTTCGGGGACGGCAGCGGACCGCTCGCCGAGTTCGTCCGGTACGACGTCGAGGCCGGCCGCTGCGAGATCGAGCGGGCGGGACGGCCCCCGCGCAAGGTCGAGGCGAGTGTCTTCGACTATCTCAAACGGCAGTTGGCGAACCGGCGGGTGGACGCCGACGGGCTGCCCTTCGACTTCACCGGCGGCTATGTCGGCTACTTCGGCTACGAGACGAAGGCCGACTGCGGCTCACCCAACCGGCACCGGTCCGAACTCCCGGACGCGTGCTGGCTGTTCGCCGACCGGCTGATCGCGGTGGACCACGAGGAGGGGTTCACCTACGCGGTCTGCCTGGCGGAGGACACCCCGCAGGCCGCGCGGGAGGCCGCCGACTGGCTGGAGAGCGCGCTGGCCCAGCTCACTTTCGTATCCGCGGAGGCGGACCAGCCGCGACAGGCCCTCCCGGGTGAGGCCGACCCCGGCGCCGCCGAACCCTGGCTGGTCCGCGACCGGGCGACGTACCTGGCGGACATCGAGGCGTGTCAGCGGGAGTTGCGGGCGGGCACCAGTTACGAGGTCTGTCTGACCAACGCCGCCCGGTTACCGGCCCCGCCCGACGCGTACGAGTTCTACCGGATGCTGCGCCGCGTCGACCCGGCGCCGTACGCGGCCTTCCTGAGGTTCGGCGACCTCGACGTCGCGGGCTCCTCCCCCGAGCGCTTCCTGCGGATCGGCCGGGACGGCGTCGCCGAGGCCCGGCCCATCAAGGGCACCGCGCCCCGTGGCACCGGCCCGCAGGAGGACGCCCGGCTCAGGGACGCGCTGGCGGCGGACGCCAAGACGCGCGCCGAGAACCTGATGATCGTCGACCTGCTCCGCAACGACCTGGGCCGGGTCTGCCGGACCGGGACGGTGCGCGTCCCCCGGCTCATGGCGACGGAGACGTACGCCACCGTGCACCAGCTCGTCTCCACGGTCGAGGGCCGCCTGCGCGAGGGCACGGACGCGGTGGACTGCGTCCGCGCCTGCTTCCCCGGCGGTTCGATGACGGGTGCGCCGAAGCTGCGCACCATGGAGATCATCGACTCCCTGGAGACCGAGGCCCGGGGCGTCTACTCCGGCGCCCTCGGCTACCTGGGGTGCGGCGGCGGCGCGGATCTCAGCATCGTCATCCGCACCGCCGTACTCGCCGACGGTCTGATGCACCTGGGCGCGGGCGGCGCGATCGTCCTCGACTCCGATCCGGTCGCCGAGTACGACGAGATGCTGCTGAAGACGGCGGCCCAGATGCGGGCCCTCCACCAGCACACGGCGGACCGGATACGGGAACAGCGGGAGCAGACCGCGGTGCGGACGGCTGCCGCGCTGCCGGTGGGTCCTCGCACGGCCGCCGCGTCCGTCTCGGCCCCGCGACGGCAGCGGCCCGCCGCCGAGGAGCCCTCCCGATGACGACTCACCAGTTCACGACCCGCCAGTCCACGACCCACCAGGCCACAACCCACCAGGCCACAACCCACCAGGCCACAACCCACCAGGCCACAACCCACCAGGCCACAACCCACCAGGCCACAACCCACCAGGCCACAACCCACCAGGCCACGACCCACCAGGCCTCGACGCACCAGTCCACAGTCCCGCGATCCACTACACCGCGACCGGCGCCGTCCCCGGCGGACGCCGGCGCTCCCGGCAATCTCGCGGCCCACCTCACCGCACTCGCCGAGCGACGCGGCTGGACCGACCGGCCCGCCTTCCACCAGGGCCACCGGGTCTGGACCCACGGCGAGGTGCACGACCTCGCGGCCCGCGCGGCCACCGTGCTCGCCGGCCACGGAGTGCGCCCCGGCGACCGGGTGCTGCTCGCCCTGCCCGACGGCATCGCCTGGGTGACGGCCTTCCTCGGCACCGCCCGCCTCGGGGCCGTGGCGGTCCTGGTGAACCCCGAACTTCCCGCCGCCGAGCACGCGTTCATGGCCGAGGACACCGACGCCGTGCTGTGCGTGACCGGACCGGGCCTGGCGGACAGGCCGGACCACTTCCCCGGCCGGCCCCGCCTCGGCGCCGACCAGCTGCTCGCGCTCGCCCCCGCCGCCGAGCCGGCCCCCGCCCACCCGGTCGACGCGCACACGCCCCTGTACGTGCAGTACACCTCCGGCACGACGGGCCGCCCCAAGGGGGTCGTGCACACTCACGGCGACCCGAGGACGTACCACGACCTCATCGGCCGGCGGGTGCTGCGGATCACGCAGGACGACGTCACCCTGTCGGTGTCGAAGCTGTACTTCGCCTACGGCTTCGGCAACGCCTTCGTCTTCCCGCTCTTCTCGGGTTCCTCCGCCGTCCTGGTGGACCGGCGTCCGACCCCGGCCGCCGTCGACGAACTCGTCGCCCGGCACCTGGTGACCCTGCTGTACTCCGTGCCGTCCGCGTACGCCGCGCTGGTGGCCGACCGGGGCAGCGGGCACGAGGCCTGCTTCGCCTCGGTACGCGCCGCGGTGTCGGCCGGCGAGGGCCTGCCGGCCGGACTCGGGAGACGGGTCACCGAGTTGCTCGGCGCCCCGGTCCTGGAGCAGATCGGTTCCACCGAGGCGGGCCACGCCTTCTGCGCCAACGGCTTCGACCACAACCACCCCGGCACGGTCGGCCGTCCCGTACCCGGCTTCGAGGTGGAGCTGCGCGACCGTGACGCGCGGCCGGTGCCGGACGGGGCGGAGGGCGAGATGTGGGTGCGCGGGCCGACGGTGACGCCCGGTTATCTGAACCGGCCCGAGGAGACGGACCGCACCCTGGTCGGCGGCTGGCTGGCCACCCGCGACCGGGCGCGCCGGGAGCCGGACGGCACGTTCCGGCACCTGGGGCGCGTCGACGACATGGAGATGGTCGGCGGCATCACCGTCTCCCCGCTGGAGGTGGAGGCCGTGCTGCGGACCCATCCGGCGGTGCGGGAGGTCGCGGTCGCGGCCGTCACCGACGGACGCGGCGTCAGCCGGCTGCGCGCCTTCGTCGTCCCCGTCGCACCGCTGCCGTCCGGCCTGGACGGTCTGGAAGATCTGGAAGGTCCGGACGGTCCGGAAGGTCCGGACGGTCCGGAAGGTCTGGACGGTCCGGACGGTCCGGACGGTCTGACCGGCCTGGAGGACGACCTGATCCGGCTGGCCCGGGAGCACCTGGCCGCCTTCAAGGTCCCCAAAAGCGTCGCCTTCGTCGTGTCCCTGCCCCGCACCCCGACCGGAAAGCTCCGCCGCCACCTGGTCCGGCAGGGCGCGTGGTGACCATGCCAGAAAGGAACGGCACCATGACCCGACAACCTCTGCTCGCCGACCGCGGCTTCTATCTCGGCCCGGTGTTCCGGCGGGCGGCCGACCGCCACGGAGCCGTCTTCGTCACCCTGGACCGGCCGCTGGACGTGAACCCCTCCCTCGGGGTCGACCTGAGCTACCGGGTGCTGGCCGACGTCGTGGAGGAGCTGTCCGGGCGGCTGTGGGAGGCCGGGGTACGACCCTCGGAGCAGGTGGCCATCCACAAGACGGACAACGTCGACATCATGCTCCTGACCTGCGCGGTCTCCCGCATCGGCGCCGTCCCCGCGCTGCTGTCGCCCGGCCTGTCCGGTCCGGTCGCCGCACAGTTGCTCGAGCGGCTCCGGCGGCCGTGGCTGATCACCGACCGGGCGAAGCTGGAAGGGCCGCTGAAGGGTGTCGCCGGGCTCGTACGTCACACGCTCTCCGTCGACGACGCCCCCGGTGCCATCCCTCTGGAGAAGTTCGCCGGGGCCGAAGCTCCCGCACCGGTACGGCTCCACCCTCGCGAACCCTCCCTGATCACCCACAGTTCGGGCACCACCGGCGTCCCCAAGCTCGCCGTGCACTGCCCGAACACCATGTGGAACCGGCTCGTACCGCAGCAGGCGATGGGCTGGCCCACCCGCGGCGAGACCGCGGCGCTGCACATGTCCTTCGTGCACTCGCGCTTCTACCATCTGCTGGGCGTCCTGCTGCACTTCGGCAGCCCGCTGGTGCTGATCACCGACCCGGACCCGGCGAGCGTGGGGCCGCTGCTGAAGCGGCACCGCCCCGGGATCGTCGAGACGCATCCCAACACCTTCGTCCTGTGGGAGGAGCTGGCCGACGCGCCCGGAGCCCCGCTGTCCAGAGTCCGGGCCTACGGCTCCACGTTCGACGCGATCCATCCGCGCACCGTGCGGCGGCTCCTTGCCGCCTCGAATCGCCGTACGCCTTGGCTCATCCAGCTGTATGGGCAGAGCGAGACGGGCCCGGTCGCCTTCCAGTGGTTCACCCGGCGCAGCGCCGGCCGCGCGGACGGCCGCCGGGTCGGGATCGGGATACCGGGCTTCACCCGCGTCCGCGTCACCGACCCCGACGGCAGGCCGGCCGAGCCCGGGACACCCGGCCGGATCGAGGCCCGTACCAGGGGCCGCATCCTCACCTACCTCGGGGCCCGGGAGCAGTACGAGCGCCAACTCGACGGCGAGTGGTGGCAGATGGGCGACATGGGCTACCGGAGCCGCCTGGGCACCTTGCATCTGATCGACCGTGAGATCGATCGGATCGACGCGGTGCACAGCAATCTGGAGGTCGAGGACACGCTGATGTCCCGTCTGGAGGAGCTGCGCGAGGTCGTCATCGTGCCCGGCGCGGACCGCGAGCCGGTGCCGGTGGTGTGCGTCCGGGACGACAAGCCGCTGGACCCGGAACGCTGGCGGAAGGCCACGGCCGATCTGCCCGCGATGGCCGAGCCGCGGCAGTGGCGGTTCGAGGAGCTGCCGATGACCGCCACCTGGAAGGTGAAGCGGGTGGAGATCACCCGCATGCTGGCCGAGGGCGCGCGCACGTGACCCCGGTCGTGGTGGTCGGCGCCGGCCCCGTGGGCCTGTCGGCGGCGCTCGCGCTGCGGGCGCGGGGGCTCGACGTCGTCCTGCTGGAAGCCGACCCGAAGGACCGCGAACGGCCGGGCAGCCGCGCCCTGTTCGTACATCGGGAGACCTTGGGCCTGCTCGACGGGATGTCTCCGGGACTCGCCGCCGAGATCACGTCGTACGGACGGACCTGGCAGACCCGGCGCACGCTCTACCGGGGACGCGAGGTGTACTCCCGCACCTTCCCGCCGCCGTCCGGCACCCCGCCCTTCACCAGCCTGCGCCAGGTGGACACCGAACGCTTCCTGCGCGCGGCCTGCGAGCGGGCCGGGGTGGAGTTCGTGTGGGAGGCGCGGGTGACGGCCGTACAGGCCACGGAGACCGGCGTCCTGCTGACCGGGGAGGACGGGCGCGTGTGGAGCGGCGGGTACGCCGTCGCCGCCGACGGCGCCCGCTCCACGGTCCGCCGTGACCTCGGCATCGCCATGGAGGGCCGTCGCGGCGAGGGCTTCCACGTGGTCGTCGACGTCGCCGACATCGAGGGCGCCGAACTTCCGCTGGAGCGGGTCTTCCACTACGAGCATCCGGGGGTGGGCGGGCGCAGCGTGATGCGGGTGCCGTTCACCGGAGGCTTCCAGGTCGACCTGCAGTGCCGTGACGACGACCGGGAGGAGACGTACGGCACCGAGGAGGCCGTACGTCGATGGCTGCCCGCTGTCGTGGGAGAGGGGTACGCGGAGCGGATCCTGTGGGTGTCGACGTACCGCTTTCTGCGCAAGGTCGCGGCCTCGTTCACCGATCCGCACCAGCGGGTGCTGCTCGTCGGCGAGGCGGCGCATCTCTTTCCGCCGTTCGGGGCGCGCGGCATGAACAGCGGGATCGCCGACGCGACGGCGGCGGCGGAAGCTGTCGCGACGGCTATCGCGACGGCGGAAGAAGCCGTTGCCACCGGGGCGGTCGCCGGCTTCGCCGAAGTGCGGCGCGCGGCGGCGCTGTTCAACAGCGAGGCCGCCGGAACCGCTCTGCACCACCTGCGGCCACGGCGTCGGATCGTCCGCGCCAAGCAGCGGGCGGCGGCGGCCCTCGCGCCGGTGCTGCCGTGGTGCGGGTCGTGGTTGGAGCACGCGCCCTACGGGCCGCGGGGCGGAGCGCCCGCCGTGGCGGGCAAGTACTGAGGAGGAACTCGTGGTGACACAACCGGCGGTCGCGGAAGGCCTGTCGGCGTGGACGCCGGCCGGTGGCCTGTCCCCCGCCGAGGCCGGCGGGCGGTTGCTCGTCGCGGACTCCTGGCTGGTGCGCGACGGCCGGGTGCGGGGCCTGGCCCGTCACCGGGAGCGCTTCCTGCGGGCCTGCGGCGAGTGCGGTGGACCGCGGCCGCGTCGGCTCGTGGAGTTCTGGCAGGACATGACCGCCGCGCTGCCGCGCACCGGTGAGTGGTTCCCCCGGGTCGAATTCGTCGCCGGGTCCCTGGAGTTGCGGCTGCTGCTGCGGCACGCGCCGCCGCTCGGCTCCGGCGTACGGGTCTGGGCAGTGGGGCAGCGTGATCCGCGTACCGTCCCCCGCCGCAAGGGACCGGACCTGGACGCGCTGGCCCGGGTCCGCCGGCGGGCGACCGGCGAGGGCGCGGAGGAGGCGGTGCTGATCTCGCCCTCGGGTGTGGTGCTGGAGGCGGCCACCGCCAGCGTCCTGTGGTGGGAGGACGACACCCTGTGCCTGCCTCCGCCGCGCCTGCCCGTGCTGCCCGGAGTGACCGTCGGGCTGATCCAGGAACGGGCCCGGCACCGCGGCATCCGCGTCGCCCACCGCGAACGGGCCGTGGCCGAGTTGGACGGCCGTGAGGTGTGGCTGGTCAACGCGCTGCACGGGATCCGGCCCGTGACGGGCTGGACGGGACGGCCACTGGAGGCGGCGCCCGCCGTGCGCGCCCCGGAATGGCGGGAATGGCTGGACGGCCTCATGGAGCCACTGCCGGACACATAAGGACACATAGGAATCAGGGCGGGACAGTGACAGCGCCGGGTCGATTCGAATACGACCCGGCGCAATAACCGCTGCCCGAATTCAATTCTGTTTCCGGGCGGGCTGATAACCCCCCGGCACCATCCGCGTCGCAATGGCGATCCGGTTGTACGCGTTGATGACGGTGGCCGCCCAGATCAGTGCCGCGGTCTGCTCCTCGTCGAAGACCTCCGCGGCCTCGGCGTAGACCGCGTCCGGGACGTGACCGTCGTGCACCAGGGTCACGGCCTCGGTCAACGCCAGTGCGGCGCGCTCCCGTTCGGTGAAGAAGGGGGTCTCCCGCCAGGCGTTCAGGGCGTAGACGCGCTGCTCCGTCTCGCCCTGGGCGCGGGCGTCCTTGGTGTGCATGTCGAGGCAGAACGCGCAGCCGTTGATCTGCGAGGCGCGGATCCTGACCAGTTCCAGCAGTTCCGGTTCGACCTTGGCGTCCCGCGCCGCGGAAACGGCGGCGGCATGCAGGGAACCCATCGCCGCGGACACGTCGGGGGTGATTTTCTTGAGGGCCACGCGGGACAGGGCCGGGCGGGATATGGAGTCGTTGTCGCTCATGGGAGCGACTCTATCCGCGGAAATGAATCAAGGAATGCGAAACAGGTGAATTGCTATTCGGGCAACGCCGCGCACAACGCGTCCAACGCCCCCGACCAGGCGTGGTCCGGCGGCGTCCCGTACCCCACCACGAGCGCGTCACGCCGCTCGACGGTCGCGGCCGGGTGCCGGTAGCGGTGGAGTCCGTGCACCGCCAGACCCTGCCAGGCCGCCGCCCGCAGCGCCGCCCGCTCGGTTCCCGGCGGGAGGCGGAGCACGACGTGCAGGCCGGCCGCGATGCCGGTGGGGCGGACCGACGGGGCCCGCCGCGCGAGTTCGGCCACCAGCGCGTCCCGGCGGCGCCGGTAGTGCAGGCGGGCCGCCCGGACGTGGCGGTCGTAGGCGCCCGAGGTGATGAACTCCGCCAGCGTCAGCTGGTCCAGCACCCCGCACGACCAGTCCACCCCGCCCTTGGCCGCGGCGACCTCGGCGGCGATCGACGGCGGCACGACCAGCCAGCCCAGACGCAGGCCCGGGGCCAGTGACTTGCTGGCGGTGCCCAGGTAGACCACCCGGTCGGGGTCCAGGCCCTGGAGGGCGCCCACGGGCCGGCGGTCGTAGCGGAACTCCCCGTCGTAGTCGTCCTCGAGGATCAGCCCGTCGCCGCGCCGCGCCCAGTCCACCACCGCGGCCCGCCGCTCGTGGTGCAGCGCCCCGCCGATCGGGAACTGGTGCGCGGCCGTCAGCAGCACGGCCCGCGCGCCTGCCGGGTCACCGGCCGTCAACTCCTCGACTCGGGTGCCGAGTTCGTCGAGCCCCAGTGGCACCGTCCGCAGCCCCGCCCGTTCCAGCAGCCTCCAGTGCACGTCCAGCCCGTACGACTCCACGGCCAGCGATGTCAGCCCCCGGTCCCGCAGCACCTGGCCGAGCATCCTCAGCCCGTGCGCGATGCCGGAGCAGATGACGATGCCGTCCGGGTGCGTGCGGACACCGCGGGCCCGCGCCAGGTAGCCGGCCAGGGCGGTGCGCAGTTCCACGCGGCCGCGCGGGTCGCCGTAGCCGAGGGCGTCGTGCGGGGCCACCGCCAGGGCGCGGCGGGCCGCCTTCAGCCAGGCGGTGCGGGGAAAGGCGGACAGGTCCGGGGTGCCGGGGACGAGGTCGTACACCGGCCGGGACGCCGGGCGGTGACCCGGTGCCGGTCCGGCGGCCGGCGGGGGCACCGGTCGGACGGCCACGCTCGTGCCCGAGCCCTGGCGGGCGGTGAGCCAGCCCTCGGCGACCAGGTCGGCGTAGGCCTCGGCGACCGTGTTGCGGGCGATGCCCAGGTCGGCGGCGAGCGCGCGGGAGGACGGCAGCCGGGTGCCGGGGGCCAGCCGGCCGGTGCGGACGGCCTCGCGCAGGGCGTCGGTCAGGCCCCGGCGCAGGCCCGGACCGGCCGGTTCGAGGTGGAGGTCGACCCCCAGAGTGGCCCAAGGTCTTGGCATGGAAGTGGACCATACCCCTGGGCAGCTTCGCTCCTAGGGTCGAGGGCATGACGACGAACCACGACACGACGACCGGAGAGTACGTACCCGAGGCGCCGGCCCGGATGCAGTGGACCCAGCTCGCCCCCGAGGTCTACAAGGCGATGATCCGCCTCGACACGGCCGCCAAGCAGGGTCTCGACCACAAGCTGTACGAGCTGGTGAAGATCCGCGCCTCGCAGATCAACCACTGTGCCTTTTGCGTCGACATGCACTCCAAGGACGCGCTCGCGGCGGGCGAGAGCGTCGAGCGGATCATCCAGCTCAGCGCCTGGGACGAGTCGCGGCACTTCTACACCGAGAAGGAACTCGCGGCGCTGGAGCTGACCGAGGCGGTGACCGTCCTGACGGACGGTTTCGTGCCCGACGAGGTGTACGAGAAGGCCGCCAAGCACTTCGAGGAGGCCGAGCTGGCGCAGTTGATCTCCGCGATCGCGGTGATCAACGCGTGGAACCGGTTCGGTGTGACCTTCCGTATGGCGCCGGGGCACTACGAGCCGGGGCAGCACAAGTGACGACGCCGCGGACCGGGCTCCTCGACCGGGCCGTCGGGCAGGCCATGTCCGCGCTCAGCGCCGCCGCGAAGAAGGGGCTCGGCGACCCCGCGCTCGCCGAGCTCGTGGTGATCCGGGCCTCGCAGCTCAATCACTGCGCGTTCTGTCTCGACATGCACCTCACGATCGCCCGCGAGCACGGGGTGAGCCAGAAGCAGCTCGATCTGCTCAGTGCCTGGGAGGAGGCCGGGGACGTCTACGACGAGCGGGAGCGGGCCGCGCTCGCGCTGACCGAGGCGGTCACCGTCCTGACTGCGGGAGGCTTCGTGCCCGACGAGGTGTACGAGCGGGCCGCCAAGCACTTCGACGAGGCCCGGCTCGCCCATCTCGTCGGGCTGATCGCCGCCATCAACAACTGGAACCGGGTGATGGTCGCCCGCAGGATCGCGCCGGGGGGTTACCAGCCGTGAGCAAGGTAGACACGTTCCGCTCCCTGCACCACCGCCGCCTCGCCGGCGATCCCCTCGTCCTGCCCGGCCCCTGGGACGCGGCCAGTGCCCGGGTGTGTGTCGAGGCGGGGTTCCCGGCGCTCGCGACGCCCAGCGCGGGAGTGGCCGCCTCTCTCGGGTACGAGGACGGGGCGACCCCGGCCGACGAGATGTTCGCGGCGGTCGCCCGGGTCGTACGGGCCGTGGACGTACCGGTGTCGGCGGACGTCGAGGGCGGATACGGGCTCGCGCCGAAGGAGCTGGTGGAGCGGCTGCTGGAGGCGGGGGCCGTCGGGTGCAACCTCGAGGACTCCGACTCAGGTGTCCTCAAGGACCCGCGGCGGCACGCCGAATGGCTGGCGCAGGTGCGGTACGCGGCCGGCGACCGGCTCTTCGTCAACGCCCGCGTCGACGTCTTCTCGGTCGGGTTCACCGACCCCGAGCAGGCCGCCGAACAGGCCATCGAGCGGGCCGCGTCGTACGTCGCCGCGGGCGCCGACTGCGTCTATCCGATCGGCGCCCCGACGACCGTACTGCCGTTGCTGCGGTCCGGGATCCAGGGGCCGATCAACGTCTACGCCCGGCTGGACGGCGAGGGCCCCTCGCCCACCGAACTCGGTGAACTCGGGGCCACTCGCGTCACGTTCGGGCCGGGCCTGCAACGGCGGGCGACCGCGGCTCTGCGGGAGATCGCCGCACAGCTGAGGTAGGGATCAGGACAGCCACGCCTTCCACGTGGACTCGTGGCTGTCCACCCACTTCTTCGCCGCCTCCTCCGGAGACAGCTTCTGGTCGGCGATCATCAGGGAGACCTCGTTCTGGTCCTCGGTCGTCCACTTGAACTTCTTCAGCAGGGCGGCCGCCTTGCCGCCGTTCTTCGCGAAGTCCGTGTTGAGGTACTTCTGCAGCGGGGTGTGCGGATAGGCGCAGGCCACCTTCTCCGGGTCGGCGTCGCAGCCCTCCTTGTAGGCGGGCAGCTTGACCTCGGTCATGGGGACCTTCTTGAACAGCCACTGCGGGGTGTACCAGTACGTCAGGAAGGGCTTCTTCTCCTTGGCGAACTGCCTCATCTGCGTGATCTGCGCGGCCTCGGAGCCGGCGAAGACGACCTGGTAGTCCAGGTTCAGGTTCTTCACCAGTGCCTTGTCGTTGGTGACGTAGGAGGGCGAGCCGTCCATCAGCTGGCCCTTGCCGCCGCTCTCCGCCGTACGCAGCTGCGAGGCGTACTTGTTCAGGTTCTTCCAGTCGGTGACGTCCGGGTGCTCCTTGGCGAAGTACGTCGGGACGAACCAGCCGATGTGTCCGGTGACGCCGAGGTCGCCGCCGCGCGTGATCGTCTTCTTGTCGGCGACGTACCGCTGCTCCTCCTCGGGGTGGCCCCAGTCCTCCATGAGCGCGTCGATCCGGCCCTGGCTGAGCGCGTCCCAGGCGGGCACCTCGTCGATCTGGACGGTGTCGACGCGGTAGCCGAGCTTGTGCTCCAGGAGGTACTGGGCGACGGCCACGTTGGCCTGCGCCCCCACCCAGGACTGCACCGACAGGGTCACCGTCTTGGCGCCCTGGGCGTTGGCGAAGGGCGAGGCCTGCTTGGTCATGTCGGCGGCACCGCAGCCGGTCAGCAGCAGGAGCGAGGACGCGCCGGCCACTAGGGCAGGTAGCGCAGTCGTACGAAATCGCATGTCACGCTCCCTTCTTCGTACGGCGTTCCGTCGGCTGCGTCACCCGGTCGAGCATCAGGCCGAGGCAGACCATGGCGGTGCCGGCCACCAGACCCGTGGCCAGGTCGCCCTGCGCGAGGCCGAACACGGCGTCGTAGCCGAGGGCGCCGCCGCCGACCAGGCCGCCGATCACGACGACGGCGAGGACCAGGACGACGCCCTGGTTCACGGCGAGCAGCAGCGCGGGCCGGGCGAGCGGCAGTTGGACCTGGAACAGCTGCTGGCGGGTGGTCGCGCCGAGCGAGCGGGCGGACTCCATCGCGCTCGGGTCGACCTGGCGCAGGCCCTGCGTGGTGATGCGGACGACGGCGGGCAGCGCGTAGACGACCGCGGCGGCGACCGCGGGGGCACGGCCCACGGCGAAGAGCGCGACGACCGGGATCAGGTACACGAACTGCGGCATGGTCTGCAGGACGTCCAGGACGGGACGCAGCTGGCGTTCGAGGCGCCTGCTGCGTGCGGCGGCGATGCCGATCGCGAAGCCGAGGACGACGGTGACCGCGACGGCGGCGAGCACCTGCGACAGCGTGTCGAGGGACTTGTCCCACACGCCCAGGACACCGATCGCGGCCAGGGCGAGGACCGCGGTGAGCGCGGTGCGCCAGGTGCCGATCACCCAGGCCAGGGCGGCGACGATGAGCAGCAGCGACCACCACGGCAGGCCCTGCAGGCCGTCGCGGAGCGGGTCGAGCACCCAGGTGGTGAAGTGCCCGGCCCATTCGGCGGTGCCGCCGACGACGGGGACGCCGGTGTAGAGGTGGTCGACCATCCAGTCCTTGGCGGTGTTGACCGGTTCGGCGATGGCGACGACCCAGCCGGACGGCCAGTCGGTGCCGTTGAGGAGGCGGACCGCCACGGCGACGACGACGGTGGCCGCGGCGGCGACGCCCCAGCCGGCCCGGCCGCGAAGCCGGCGCTGGTCGGGCTCGGTGGCGCCGAGCCGTTCCCCGGCCGCGCCCGTGAGGCGGTCGAGGATCACGGCGAGCAGCACGATCGGGATGCTCGCGGCGAGAGCGGCGCCGACGTCGACGGTGGACAGACCCTGGTAGACGCGGTCACCGAGGCCGCCCGCGCCGATGATCGAGGCGATGACGGCCATGGAGAGCGCCATCATGATCGTCTGGTTGACGCCGAGGAGGAGTTCCTTGCGGGCCAGCGGGATACGGGCGGTCAGCAGCCGTTGGCGGGCCGTGGAGCCCAGCGACTCGACCGCTTCCAGGACCTCCTTGTCGGCGCCGCGCAGGCCGAGCGAGGTGAGGCGGGCCATGGGCGGGGCCGCGTAGACGACGGTGGCGAGGACGGCCGCGGGCACGCCCATGCCGAAGACCAGGGCCACCGGGAGGAGGTAGGCGAAGGCGGGCAGCACCTGCATGGTGTCCAGGACGGGACGCAGGGCGCGGTCCATACGGTCGGACAGCCCGGCGGCGAGACCCAGCAGGGCACCGACGACGACCGCCGTGAGGACGGCGACGACCATCACGGCGAGCGTCTGCATGGTCGGCACCCACATGCCGAGCAGTCCGCAGGCCAGGAACGCGGCGGCCGTGCCGAGGGCCAGCCGGACCCCGGCCACCCGCCAGGCGACGAGGCCGGCGAAGGCGGTGACGCCCGCCCAGCCCGCCGCGAGGAGGACCAGGTAGACGGCCCGTACGGACAGGACGACCGCGTTGCTGATGTAGCCGAAGAAGTAGAGGAACAGCGGATGGCTGTCGCGGTTGTCGATGATCCAGTCGCTGGTCTTGGCCAGCGGTTCGGAGACATCGACGGTGAGCGCGCCGGGCCAGCTGCCACTGGCCCAGCGGGCGTTCGCCAGCGGGACGAGGACCGCCGCGGCGACGGCGATCAGCAGGAGCTTGTGGACGGCCCGGTGCTTGAGGACGCCGGGTAGGGAGAGGGGCGCGGACGCGGTGATCGTCGCCATCAGACGGCCTCCTTGCGGAGCTCCGTCCCGGCTACGACGTCCAGGAGCCGTTCGTGATCGACAACCCCCAGACACCGGCCGTCCTCCACGACACACGCGGGCTTGCGGCTGCGGGAGACGACCTTGATCGCCTCGGCGACCACCGCGTCGGCGGCGAGCGCCCCGGGATGGTCGGCTCCGCCGCAGTCCCCGGCGCGCATGGCCGTACGCACCGTCATGACCTGCTCGCGCGGGACGTCCCGGACGAACTCACGCACGTAGTCGTCGGCGGGCGAGCCCACGATCTCCTCCGGGGTGCCCAACTGCACCACGCGGCCGTCGCGCATCAGGGCGATGCGGTCGCCCAGCTTCAGCGCCTCGCTCAGGTCGTGGGTGATGAAGACCATCGTGCGGCCCTCCTCGTGGTGCAGCCGGACGACCTCCTCCTGCATCTCGCGCCGGATCAGCGGGTCGAGCGCGCTGAACGGCTCGTCGAAGAGGAGCACCTCGGGGTCGACGGCGAGGGCGCGGGCCAGGCCGACGCGCTGCCGCTGACCGCCGGACAGCTGGCCGGGCCTGCGCTGCTCCATGCCCTCCAGGCCGACCTTCTTGACGACCTGGGCGGCCCGCTCACGGCGCTCGGACCTGCCGACGCCCTGGATCTCCAGGCCGTACGCCACGTTGTCGATGACCGTGCGGTGCGGGAGCAGGCCGAAGTGCTGGAAGACCATCGCGGCGCGGTGGCGGCGCAGCTCGCGCAGCCGGGACTTGTCCATGGCGCGCACGTCCTCGCCGTCGATGGCGATGGTGCCCGCGGTCGGCTCGATCAGCCGGGTCAGACAGCGCACGAGGGTGGACTTGCCGGAGCCGGACAGGCCCATGACGACGAAGACCTCGCCCTTGCGCACGTCGAAGGAGACGTCATGGACGGCGGCGGTGCAGCCGGTGCGGGCGCGCAGTTCGGCGGGGGCGAGCGCGGACAGCTCGGGGTCGGCCGGGACGCGGTCCGCCTTCGGGCCGAAGACCTTCCACAGGCCCTCGACGGAGAAGACCGGCGCGGTCCCGGTAGTGGTCTCGTTCTCGTTCTCGTTCTGGTCCGTCTTCTGGGTCGTTGTCATCACGCACCACCTCCGATCAGGTCGGCGGCTTTCTCCCCGACCATCAACACCCCGATCATGGGGTTCACTGCGGTCATGGCCGGGAACACGGAGGCGTCGGCGATCCGGATGCCGTCCAGTCCGCGGATCCTCAACTCGGGGTCGACTACGGCGAGTTCGTCCGAGACGGCGCCCATACGGCAGGTCCCCGCCGGGTGGTACACGGTGTGCGCGACCTTGCGGGCGTACTCGCTCAGCTCCTCGTCGCCCGTGACCTGCGGGCCCGGGGCCACCTCGCGCTTGAGCCAGCCGGCCAGCGGCTCGGTCCTGGCGATCTCACGGGCGATCTTGATGCCGTCGACGAGGGTACGGCCGTCGTGGTCGTCCTCGTCGGTGAAGTAACGGAAGTCGAGAGCCGGCTTCACGGCCGGGTCCGCGCTGGTCAGGTACAGCCGGCCGCGGCTCTTCGGCTTGGGGATGTTCGGGGTCATCGAGACG
This sequence comes from Streptomyces sp. NL15-2K, assembly GCF_030551255.1. Taxonomy (GTDB): domain Bacteria; phylum Actinomycetota; class Actinomycetes; order Streptomycetales; family Streptomycetaceae; genus Streptomyces. The sequence continues at coordinate 7,083,102 of NZ_CP130630.1, read as the reverse complement.
CCGTGGGGCGGGCGTTCGTAGCCCAGGCGCTCCGGGTTGTCCGTGAAGGGGATCTGGTAGAAGTGGAACATCAGGTCGGGGCCCGCGTGTTCGGGGTCGCGGCGCACGAACAGGCCCGCGTCGGAGTCCATCGCCGAGTTCTCCGGGATGGGACCGTGCGTCTCCCAGACGATCACCGACTCGGGGTGGTCGAGCAGGTTCTCGCCGACGCCCGGCAGGTCGTGCGCGACGGGTATGCCCAGCGCCTCCAGGTCGGCCTTCGGGCCGACACCGGAGTGCAGCAGCAGGCGCGGGGAGTCGACGGCGCCCGCGCACAGGAGGACCTCGTTCCGGGCCCGTACGACGAACTCCTCGCCGTCCTTGGTGCGCACGCGCACGCCCTCGGCGCGCTTGCCGTCCAGCTCCAGCCGGTACGCCCAGGTCTCCAGGAGAATCGTCAGGTTGGCGCGCTCGTCCATCACCGGGTGCAGGTACGCCACCGACGCCGACGAGCGCTTGTTGTTCTCCGGGTGGTAGGCGAGGTCGAAGAAGCCGACGCCGTCGTTGAACGGCTTCTTGTTGAAGCTCTCGATCCGTGGCACGTCGAGCGCCTTCTGGGCCGCGTCGACGAAGTCGCGGGCGATGGCGTTCCGGTCCTTCTCGTCGACCGGGACGATGTTGTTGAGCAGGCGCGCGAAGTACGCCTCCATCGGCACCGCACCCCAGCCCCGGGCGCCGGCCGCCTCCCATTCGTCCCAGTCGGACGGCAGCGGCTTGAAGGCGATCAGGGTGTTGTGCGACGAGCATCCGCCGAGGACGCGGGCGCGGCTGTGCCGGATGTGGGAGTTGCCGCGCGGCTGCTCGGTGGTCGGGTAGTCGTAGTCCAGCTCGCCGCCGAGCAGGCCCATCCAGCGGCGCAGGGTCAGGACGTCGTCGCGGCCGACGTCGCTGGGGCCGCCCTCGATGACGGCGACGGTGACGTCGGGGTTCTCGGTGAGGCGGGAGGCGATGACGGAGCCTGCCGTGCCGCCGCCGATGACGACGTAATCGTAGACATGATCGTTGACTTGGGGGGTGTCGGACATGGGGGGGGGTTCTCCAGGGGCTGGCGAAGCTTGCGAAGCGGGGGCGGGGATCAGCCGGCGAACCAGCGGACGGGCTTCGGCGCGAGGTTCTGGTAGACGTGCTTGCTCTCGCGGTACTCGGCGAGTCCGGCGGGCCCGAGTTCGCGGCCCACTCCGCTCTTGCCGAAGCCGCCCCACTCCGCCTGGGGGAGGTAGGGGTGGAAGTCGTTGATCCAGACGGTGCCGTGGCGCAGGCGGGCCGCTACCCTGCGGGCCCGGCCGGCGTCGGCGGTCCAGACGGCGCCCGCGAGGCCGTACTCGGTGTCGTTGGCGAGGGCGACCGCCTCGTCCTCCGTGCGGAAGGTCTCGACGGTGAGGACCGGTCCGAAGACCTCCTCCCGCACGACCTTCATCTCGCGGTGGCAGTGGTCGAGGACGGTCGGCTCGTAGAAGTAGCCGGTGGCGGGCCGCTGCGGGGAAGGCTCGGGCCGCTGGCCGCCGGAGCGCAGTACGGCGCCCTCGGCGAGCGCGGACTCGACGTACGCCTCGACCTTGGCGCGCTGCTGCTCGGAGACGAGCGGGCCGCACTCGACGCCGTCCTCGGTGCCGCGGCCGAGGCGGATCTTCCCGGCCCTGCGGGCGAGTTCGGCGACGAAGCGGTCCCGGACCGACCCCTCGACGATGAGCCGGCCGCCCGCCGAGCAGACCTGGCCGCTGTGGATGAAGGCAGCGTTGAGGGCCTGGTCGACGGCGGTGTCGAAGGCCTCGTCGGTGGCGCAGGCGTCGGCGAAGACGACGTTGGGGTTCTTGCCGCCGAGTTCGAGGGCGACCTTCTTGACGCTCGGGGCGGCGGCCTGGGCCACCTTCGTGCCGCTGATCAGGCCGCCGGTGAAGGAGACGAGGTCGACGTCGGGGTGCTCGGCGAGCCGGGCGCCGACCGAGTGGCCGGGACCGGTGACGATGTTGGCCGCTCCGGCGGGCAGGCCCGCCTCCGCCAGCAGGTCGATCAGGGCGATCGTGGTCAGCGGGGTGATCTCGCTCGGCTTGACCACGAAGGTGTTTCCGGCCGCGAGCGCGGGGGCGATCTTCCAGCTGGCCTGGAGCAGCGGATAGTTCCAGGGCGTGATCAGCGCGCAGACGCCGACGGGCTCGTGCACGACGACGCTGTGGATGTCCGGCGAGCCGGCGTCGACGACCCGGCCGGGGGCCTCGGCGGCGACGAGGTCGGCGAAGTAGCGGAAGGCGTCGGCGACACAGTCGATGTCGACGCGCCCCTCCTCCACGGTCTTGCCCGCGTCCCGGCTCTCCAGCAGGCCGAGCTCCTCGCGGTCGCGGACCAGGAGGTCGGCGACGCGGCGCAGCACGGCGGCGCGCTCGGCGACGGGCGTGCGGGGCCAGTCGCCGGCGTCGAAGGCCTGCCGGGCGGCCGCGACCGCCAGGTCGGTGTCCTTCTCGTCGCCCTCCGCGACCAGGGCGAACGGCAGGGCGTCCGCGGGGTCGAGGATCTCGCGCGTGGCGCCGGAGACGGCTTCACGCCACTCCCCGCCCACGTGGATGGTCTTCCGCGCCTGGAGTTCCACTGTGTCCCCCATGATCGGTCTTGCCTTCCGTTCCTGTTCAGTGCCCCTGTGTCACATACGTGTCACTCACCGGGACCGTGAGCGCATGCCCCCGGCTTCGGATTGCATGCGCAATCCATGGCCGAAAGTGCGCTGTCTCACTGAACATGCGGGCACCACTCGCGTTCTTTGACTACAGTCAAAGAACTATGGAGCCAGTGTCGACAGACCAGGTGGCGGCCCTCCGCCGGTTCAACCGCTACTTCACGCGCCGCATCGGCGTCCTCGACCACCACTACCTCGGCCAGGACCGCCCGCTCGGCGAGGCCCGGCTGCTGTTCGAGATCCACGAGAGCGCGTCCGGGGCGTCCCTGCGCGAGCTCAGGGCCCGGCTCGGTCTCGACGCCGGGTATCTCAGCCGGATGGCGAAGGCCCTGGAGGCACAGGGCCTGGTCAGGATGAGCGTGCACCCCGGTGACAACCGGCTGCGGCGGGTGGAGCTGACCCCCGCGGGACGCGCCGAGGTCGAGGAGCAGAACCGCCGGGCGGGCGCCTTCGCCGCCGGGCTGCTTCAAGGCCTCGCCCCGGGCCAGCGCGCCGAGTTGACCGGGGCACTGGCCACCGCACAGCGCCTGCTGCGCCTCGCCGGCATCACCGTCGAACTCGTCGACGGCGCCTCCCCGGACGCCCGGGCCTGCCTGGACGCCTACGCCGCCGACATCGACGCCCGCTTCCCGGAGGGCTTCGACAAGTCCGACCTCGTCCGGCCGGAGGAGGTGTCCGGGGACGCCGGCGCGTTCTTCGTCGCGTACGAGCGCACCGCGGGCACCGTGGCCCGCCCGATGGGCTGCGGGGCGCTACGGCGCCTGGAACCCGGCGTCGGCGAGATCCGGCACGTGTGGGTGCACCCGGACGCTCGCCGCCTGGGGCTCGCCCGACGGCTGCTCGGCGCGCTGGAGGGGGAGGCGCTGCGGCGCGGCTGGACGGTCGTACGCCTCGACACGCACGCGGTGCTCACCGAAGCGCGGGCGATGTACCGGGCGTGCGGGTACGGGGAGATCCCGGCGTACGTCGATCACGTCTACGCCCACCACTGGTTCGAGAAGCGGCTGACGACGCGCGGCTGACCGCGCGCACATGAAGAAGCTCCCCCCGGCCGGGTGCGCCGAGGGGAGCTCTCAGATGGGGTTCGGGTGCGGCTCAGATGAGGCCGAGACCGCGGACCGCCTCGCGCTCCTCCTCGAGCTCCTTCACGGAGGCGTCGATGCGGGCGCGGGAGAACTCGTTGATGTCCAGGCCCTGGACGATCTCGTACTTGCCGTCCTTGGTGGTGACCGGGAAGGAGGAGATCAGGCCCTCGGGGACACCGTAGGAGCCGTCCGACGGGATGCCCATGGAGGCCCAGTCGCCGTCCGCCGTGCCGTTGACCCAGGTGTGGATGTGGTCGATGGCGGCGTTGGCGGCGGACGCCGCGGAGGAGGCGCCACGGGCCTCGATGATCGCGGCGCCGCGCTTGGCGACGGTCGGGATGAAGTCCTCGGCGAGCCACTTCTCGTCGCCCACGACCTCGGCCGCGTTCTTGCCGGCGACCGTGGCGTGGAAGATGTCGGGGTACTGGGTGGCGGAGTGGTTGCCCCAGATGGTCAGGCGCTTGATGTCGGCGACCGTCGAGCCCGTCTTCTTCGCGAGCTGGGTCAGCGCGCGGTTGTGGTCCAGGCGGGTCATCGCGGTGAAGCGCTCGGCCGGTACGTCCGGGGCGGCGGCCTGGGCGATCAGCGCGTTGGTGTTGGCCGGGTTGCCGACGACGAGGACCTTGACGTCGTCCGCGGCGTGGTCGTTGATGGCCTTGCCCTGCGGCTTGAAGATGCCGCCGTTGGCCTCCAGCAGGTCGCCGCGCTCCATGCCCTTGGTGCGCGGGCGGGCGCCCACGAGGAGGGCGACGTTGGCGCCGTCGAAGGCGACGTTCGGGTCGTCCGTGATGTCGATGCCCTGCAGCAGCGGGAAGGCGCAGTCGTCCAGCTCCATGGCCGTGCCCTCGGCGGCCTTCAGCGCCGGGGTGATCTCCAGAAGGCGCAGCTTGACCGGCACGTCCGCGCCGAGCAGCTGGCCGGAGGCGATGCGGAAGAGCAGGGCGTAACCGATCTGGCCGGCCGCGCCGGTGACGGTGACGTTCACGGGAGTGCGGGTCATGGCGTTCTCCGTATGACAGCTGGCGGTGGGGCGTCCCTGCCCCGGACGTTTGATCGATCTCTTGGCGTCAAGAGAGATCCAGCGGTCAGGCTATCGCGCATCCGGGATCCCGGACGTGCGGGGCTGTGTGGCCCACCCCACAAGTCGTAGTCGCTCGACTCGGACGACATGAAATGCCGACATGAAGTGCCTACATGAAGCGGCGGCCGCCCGTCCGGGAGAGGGAGGACGAAGCGGCCGCCGTTTGGGGGTACCGGTTGCCGGACTCCCGTGGGGGTAACGTTCGCGTGCCCGCGATTCAGGCGGCCATGCGTCCCCTCCCGGATTCTTTTTCCGGGCGTCCGGTCAGGCCGGTCAAGCCGGTTACTTCGTGCACCCCTCCTGCCCGGAGGCCAGCGTCGCGCAGGCCTTCGCCTCCCCGGCGTCCTTCACGGCCACCATCGGCGTGTACGCGATCGCGTCCCCCGCCCCGGTGGTGGTCCCGTTCTGCGTGGCCTTGCCGGCCGTCACCCGCACCTCGTCGCCCTGCGCGGCCTGGGTGATACGTCCCCACGCCGCGCCGCAGGTCTCGCTGTAGCGGACCTCGACGACGGTCGTGCCGACGGTCGCGGTCTTGGCGGTGGTCACCAGTTCGCCGCTGCACCCCATGCTCTCGGCGTCCTTGCCGGTGCAGGAGTCACCGCTGCACTTCACACCGGGCGGCAGATCCGCCTCGGTACTGGCGGCCGGTGTGGGCGACTTGGCGGCGCCCTCCTTCTTGTCGCCCCCGCCGTCCGTGAGGAGGAACGCGGCCGAGATCACGACGAGCACACCGACGACGCCCGCGAGGAACATCGTCAGCCGCCGCTTGCCGCCCGCCCCTTCGGAGCGCCCCCGGCCCGGACGGGGACCCTGCGGGGGTTCGCCGTACGGGCTCGACGGCGTTGAGGTCCGGACCGGACCGTCGGCCGACGACGCGGACCCGACCGAACCGGCCGACCCTGCGGACCCGAGCGCCCCGGCAGATCCGGCAGATCCGGCTCTGCGCCCGCCGCCCTGCGACGGCCCCTGATAGCCCGCCATCCCCCACGAGTTGGCGCCCGCGGAAGCACTCGACGAACCACCCGCCGAACCACCCTTCGGGCTGCCCGGCCCCACCCCCGGCGGCCGTACCTCCCGTACGTCGCCCGCCGCGTCCCGGGTCTCCGGGGCCGTCGGCTGGGCCGGCACGGTCGGCACGACGCCGGCCGGTCCGGCGATGCCGGGCGTGACCGTGGCGCTGCCGTTCTTGCGGGCCGTCTTGCCGCCGCCCGCGTTCGCCGGAGGCCCGGGCGCGCCGAACTCGCCGAGCGCGGCGCGCGCCTGGGAGATCCGGATGGCCTCCATGGTCATGTCGTGGCGCATCTCCGAGCGGCTCCAGGCGCGCTCGGCGAGCTCCCACATCGTCGTCAGATGAATGGGATTGGTGCCGGTGACCTCGGCCAGGGCGACGATCGCGCCCTTGGGCGCGAGGAGCCGGCCGTTGAGGTAACGCTCCCAGGACGTCTTGCTGTAACCCGTGCGGTCGGCCACCGACGCGATGCTCAGGCCGCTTCTGTCCACGAGCCGCCGCAGCTGGCTCGCGAACTCCCTGACCTGCGGATCGAGTTCCTCCGGCAAGGCCCTCCAACGAGGCATTGCAACCCCCCCTCTTCCCCCCGGTTGTGCTGGTATTTCCCCGCTTTTCCCCATGCGTGGTGCCCTCTGCGTGGTGCCCTCTGCCGAGTCCCCGTTGTGGCTACCCACAGGGATGCGCCCATTCAGGATCTCAGTTCCCGGGGTGGGGGCGCACCGGAGTGTGGCGATCGCGAGCATGCACCGTTGCACGCCCTTCGTACCGAGGTCCACCCCACGACCGGCAGATCGGCCACGCTAACCCCGATGTCGAACCACTTCGTGTCAAATCCGCGAACTTGTCAACACATCGACACAGGTATGACACACCGGAAATACCACCCATCACGGCAGTGTCCGGCTCACCCAAACGCAACGGCGCCGACGAGGCCGAGCAGGAGGGTCAGGAGGGTCAGGAGGAGCAGCAGTACGGCGGACCACAGCAGCCGTCCGCCCGGCCCGCGACCGCTCTGTTCGGGTGGCGTGTCCCACCACGGCAGCGTGGGATCGCCCTCGTACTCCTGTTCCCCGGGGGACTCCCGGCCGTCGGCGGGCTTCGCGGGCGCCGTCGCCGGGCGGGGCCAGGCCTGGACGGCCAGTTCCCAGCGCACGCCGAAGCGTTCGGCGTCCGTGCCGGCGAGGCCGGCGATCCGGCACAGGGCGACGACGGCCTGCCGGGGCGGGGGCTGGGTGGCGTTGAGGTAGCGGTGCCAGGAGGACTTGCTGTACGCCGTGCGGGCGCCGAGGGCGACCAAGCTGAGGCCGGTGCGGTCCTTCAGGAGCCGCAGCTGTTCCACGAAGTGCCGCACCTCCGGCGGCAGATCCTCCGGCAACGGCTGCCAGCCGCCCATCGGCCACCTCCACGGCTTCGCCCGCCCTGCCTGATCCTGAGCAAGTGACGACGTCACAGGGGTGATCGGTTCCCGGTTCGGCGGCGGCTGTGGCAGGGCGCGGACACCGTAGCGGAACGGTCACTTCCGTGCCACAGCCGACTGAAAGCCGTTGAACAGGCAGTTGCCGTACAGGAGTGTGGATCCCGGCGGCGGCCCGTCCTTACTCGGGGGAGAGGACGGGCCGCCACTGTGCTGCCGTGCGCTTAGGGCCTGTCCGGCGGATCATGCCGCAGACGCGGGGTCGCAGTGACACTAGCCTCCCCCACTCTCGGCTTCGCTCGAGCGGGGGGACCCCCATCGCGGCGGGCGCCCATCTGCCGCGTTGTCGTCACTCTCCCCCACGCTCGAACAGAGCTCGCGCGGGGGGACCCCCATCGCTCCGCGTCGACTCCCTCCTCCGCCTTGCAGCTGGACGCACCAGACCCCGCTCACCAGCGCTTATTAGACGCCGCCGATTTCCTGCGACCTGATCCGCCGGACAGGCCCTAACCGCTCACGGTGAAGTGCAGCGTGTCCTTCAGGAACGGGATCACCAGCCACGGTTCCGGCTGCACCATCATCGCCAGCAGCGCGATCGCGAGGCCGAGTACGCCGTACGTGACCAGGTCGGTGAAGCGGGAGCGCACGGCGAGCATGCCGACGTCCGGCAGGACCCAGCGCAGGACACCGCCGGTCAGCAGCGCGACACCGATCAGCAGCGTGCCGTACCGGAACAGGTCGAAGGCCGTCAGCAGCAGGCCGAGGCCGACCATGGACAGCACGGCGAGGACCGGCCACTGCCGGGCTGGCGCCGGGGCTTCGCGGGGGGCGGCCCGGCCGCCGCCCTCGGGGCGGGCGGTGTCCCTGGTGAACAGCGGGAAGCGGCGCGTGACACGCCGTGGCGCGCCCTCGACGTCGGGCGCGCTGACGGGGTCCCGTACCTCGAGCTCCTCTGTGCTGTCGAAGTCGCTCTCAGCCGACACTGCGCTCCGCCGCCTCGACCACGTTGACGAGCAGCTGGGCCCGGGTCATGGGGCCGACGCCGCCGGGGTTCGGGGAGATCCAGCCGGCCACCTCGGCGACGTCCGGGTGGACATCCCCGACGATCTTGCCCTCGGCGCTGCGCGAGACGCCGACGTCAAGGACGGCCGCGCCCGGCTTGACGTCCTCGGCGCGGACCAGATGGGCCGAGCCGGCGGCCGCGACGATGATGTCCGCGCGCTTCAGGTGCGCCGACAGGTCACGGGTGCCGGTGTGGCACTGGGTCACCGTGGCGTTCTCGCTGCGGCGCGTGAGCAGCAGCGGCATCGGGCGGCCGATGGTCACGCCACGGCCGACGACCACGACCTCGGCGCCCTTGATCTCGACGCCGTAGCGGCGCAGGAGGGTCAGGACGCCGTTCGGGGTGCAGGGCAGGGGGGCGGGCTCGTTCAGGACGAGGCGGCCGAGGTTCATCGGGTGCAGACCGTCGGCGTCCTTGTCCGGATCCATCAGCTCGAGGATGCGGTTCTCGTCGATGCCCTTGGGCAGCGGCAGCTGGACGATGTAGCCGGTGCAGGCCGGGTCCTCGTTGAGTTCGCGTACGACCGCCTCGATCTGCGCCTGCGTCGCCGTTGCCGGCAGTTCGCGCTGGATGGAGGCGATGCCGACCTGGGCGCAGTCGCGGTGCTTGCCGGCGACGTACTTCTGGCTGCCGGGGTCCTCCCCGACCAGGATCGTGCCGAGGCCGGGCGTGACGCCCTTCTCCTTCAGCGCCGCCACGCGGGCGGTCAGATCGGACTTGATCGCGGCTGCGGTGGCCTTGCCATCGAGAATCTGGGCGGTCATGGACCCATCCTCGCGGATGACCCTGCCCTGGTTCCAATCCGGGGCCCGCTGGGCCGCGCGGCGCCTGTCCCGCCGTATCCCCCCATGATCAGCGATGTTGCACTTGCACAACACATGCGGATTGCGGCTGGACAACAACTCGCCTGTCGGAGAACGATGTGTGGCGCAGTATCGCGGTTGATGTTCGGGGGGCATACCGCTCAGAGTGTGACGTTCCTCCGCACGATCCGCATCGTCCCCATTGCGCAACGGAGGAATCCCGCCATGAGTTTCGGCTCGCCCAACAACCCCTACGAACAGCCGCAGCAGCCGCCGCAACAGCCACAGCAGCCCGGTTACGGCTACCCCCAGCAGGGCCAGCAGCCTCCCGGCTACGGCTACCCGCAGGCGCCCCAGGCCCCGCAGGGCGTCCCGCAGCAGCAGGGCTACGGCTACCCGCAGGCGCCCCAGTACCCGGGCTACCCGGGCGGGGCCGACTACGCGGGCGGCCCTGGTCCCCGCGTCTCCTCGATGGGCCGCCGCCTCGGCGCCCGCCTGATCGACACGGTGATCCTCTCCGTCATCTACATGATCTTCGCCTTCGCGGGCATCGCCGGTTCCATCGGCGCGGCCCAGGACTGCGACCCGAACTCCGCCGACTACAACTCCTGCATCAACGACGCCAGCGGCAGCATCGTGGCCTCGATGGGCGCGGTGTTCGGCGCCCTGGCGATCGCCGGTCTGCTCTACGAGTGGCTGATGACCGGCCTGGTGGGCGCGACCCTCGGCAAGATGGCCGTCGGCATCCGCGTGGTGAAGGCCGACACGGGCCAGAAGCCGGGCCTGGGCGCCGCGTTCATCCGCTGGATCATCCCGGTCGTCGGCAGCTTCGCCTGCGGTATCGGCCAGCTGATCGTCTACCTGTCCCCGTTCTGGGACAAGTCGGGCCGTCAGCAGGGCTGGCACGACAAGGCCTCCAGCACGATGGTCGTCCAGAAGAACTGATCGGAAGAGCCGACCTCCGTCCGCCTGCGGGCCGTGCCCACCGGCCCTTCGCGGACGTAGCGTTTGCGCCATTCACCGCCCAGGGCCGTGTCTCACCCTTTCGAGGGGGACACGGCCCTGGCGCGTCCCCCTACTCTGGCTCCTGTAGCCGTCAGGCACGGGGAGACGCACCTTGTACAGCATCATCGTGGTACCTCCGCCTACCCCGGAGGGCGAGCCGAACCGCGCGCAAATGCGGCTCGCGCCCGGTGAGCGGATCACCTTCGGCCGCTCCGTACACGACAACGACTTGATCGTTCCGCACGACGGAGTGTCCCGCAGAGCCGGCGCGATCACCGCGCAGGGCGCCTTCTGGACCCTGAGCAACCTCTGCGCCCACCAGACGTACGTCGTGGAGAACCCGGAGGGCGCGGGCGAGCACATCAAGGTGGGGCCGGGGCGGCTGGACGCGCCGGTGCCGTTCGAGTTCTCGCGCGTGGTCATGCCCGCCGCCGGCGACCTGCTGGCACTCGACGTGTGGGCGCCGCGCCACGACTACCTGCGCACCGAGGGCGGCCTCGACGGCGACACCACCGCGCCCGCCTTCTCCGTCGACCGCACCAAGCGCTACTTCGCGGTCCTGGCCGCCCTGTGCGAACCCCGCCTGCGTGGCGAGCCGCACGCCCCGCTGCCCACCGTCGACCAGGTCGTCGAGCGCCTGCGTCCCGGCTGGCCGGCCGCCTCGCGCACCAACGTCCAGTGGAACATCGACTACCTGGCCGTGAAGCTGCGTCTCAAGCCCGGCCCGGAGACAGCCGACCCGGGCCCGCGGCTCAACGGCAAGAAGGAGTCCCTGGTGTCCCTGGCGCTCCGCTTCGACCTGGTCCGGGAGGACGACCTCGTCGTCCTGGCGGCGCCGGCCGTACGGGAGTCACGGTGAGCGAGCCCTACGCCGTACCGGTCCCCAAGGGATACCGGGTGGGTGGCTGGGAGGTGCGCGAGCCGATCGCCACGGGGGCGTTCGGCAGCGTGTACGTGGGGCGGCGCACGGACGGCACGGAGGAGTCGCGCACGGACGGCCCGGAGGGGTCGCCGCGCACGGCCGCCCTGAAGTTCCTGCCCACCGGCACGGGCACCCCCCGCCAGCTGGCGCACCTGCGGGAACTCGTCGAGCGGGAGGTGGAGTTGCACCGCCGGCTCAGGCGTCCGCGGCTGATCCGGATGTACGAGACCCTCACCGTCGACGACCCCGGGCACCCCGGCCTCGACGGCGCCACGGTCCTCGTACTGGAAAAGGCCGAAGGCTCCCTGTCCGCCCTGCTCACCGCCTCGCCCCGCCCCGCCGCCGGCCCCGTCCTCCTCGCGCAGATCTGCGAGGGGCTGGCCCAGCTGCACCGCGCGGGCTGGGTGCACGGCGACCTGAAACCGGCCAACGTGCTGCTGATGAAGGACGGTTCGGCCCGGCTCGCCGACTTCAACATGGCGGCGGAGCTGGAGGGCACCCACGCCTACACCCCCGCCTTCTCCACGCCCGACTACACCCCGCCCGAACTGCTCTGGTCGGAGATCGGCGAGCGCGGCCGCCGTATCCGCCCCTCGGCCGACGTGTGGGCCTTCGGTGTCCTGGCGCATCTGCTGCTGACCGACTCCTTTCCGCTGCCCGGCGGCACGCCGACGGCCCGCCGGGACGCGGCCGCCGCCTACGCGCGCGGCACCGACGAGCTGCGCCTGTCGCCCGGACTCCCGGACGCCTGGCGGGAGATCGTGCGGGACTGCCTGGCCCGTACGCACGCCGACCGCGTCTCCACCGACGTCCTGCTCCGCCGGGTCGAGGCCGCGGCGGGCACGGCCCGCTCCCCGCGGCTGCCCCGCGCCCTGCTCCCCCGCCGCCGCTCCCGCCGTACGACGGTGCTGGTCACGGCGACCGCCGCCGTCGCCGTGGCCGCCATCGGCTATGGCATCACCACCTGGGCCGATTCCGGCGGCAGCGACGGCAAGGACTCCGCCACCGGGACGACGAAGGTCACGCCCGCCACCTACGGCGCCTCCGAACTCCGCACGGACAAAGGCGTCCCGGTGGCCTACCGCCGGCTGATCGTGGACTCGGCCCACGACTGCGTCCAGCCGGAGGTCACGCCCGCGCTGATCGCCGCGCTGCTGAAGGCGGAGAGCAACTTCGACCCCGACCTGTCCGACCCCACCGCGGGCGACGAGGGCGAGTACGGCATCGCCCGCTGGAGCCCGAGCATCCTGCGCTGGTACATCCGCGCGGACGGCGTCGCCGCGAAGGAGACACCGAAACCTCCGCTCACCCCCGCCGAGTCCATCCCGGCCGTGGCTCGCTACCTCTGCTTCATGGAACCGCGCCTCGAACCGACCGGGTTGTCCGGCGACCGCCGGGTGCTGCTGGCGGCCGCCTACCGGACATCGTCCCGGAGTGTGAACGACGCGGGCGGGGTTCCCCCGAAGTACCGCGACTACGCCGCCCGCGTCGCTCACTACCTCAAGGAGTACACGCCGCCCGGCAAGAAGTGACCCTGAGAGGTCTGAGGTATCCCCCGTCGTGCCGCCATCTCTCACGAATTCTTCACAGACGCGCCGTATCAGACGCAATGCTTCTTACTCGTTCGGGAACGTCCCTTACCCTCCCCCTCGTCGGACTTGGGGGTTGCGCCCCCTGACGTCGCAGGAGGAGGGGGACGACTCCATGTACAGCGTCATCGTCGTACCACCGACGCGCGGCAGCGCGGACGGGCAGGTGAGGATCGCCTCGGGCGAACGGCTGACGTTCGGCAGGGCCGGGACGGACGGCGGGCTCACCATCGACCACCAAGGGGTGCCCCGGGTCGCCGGCGAGATCACGGCACACCGGAACTTCTGGCTGCTGAGCAATCTCAGCGAGGACCAGACCTACGTCGTGGACAACCCGGAGGGGGCGGGCGAGCACGTCAAGGTCGCGCCGGGCCGGCTGGACGCGCCCGTGCCGTTCGAGTTCTCCCGGGTGGTGCTGCCCGCCGCCGGCGACCTGCTCGCCTTCGACGTCTGGGCGCCGCGCCACGCCTTTCGCAGTGTCGAGCGCCACGGGCTCTCCGGGGCCCTGACCGCACCGGCGTTCGCCCTCGATCGCACCAAGCGCTACTTCGCGGTTCTGGCCGCGCTGTGCGAACCCCGCCTGCGTGGCGAGCCGCACGCTCCGCTGCCCGCCGTCGAGCAACTGGTGGACCGGCTGCGGTCCGTGTGGCCCGCGGTCAGCCGCTCCGCCGTCTACTGGAACATCGACTACCTCGCCGTCAAGCTGCGGCTGCGGCCCGCCCCGGACACCGCGGAGCCCGGTCTGCGTGTCAACGGCAAGAAGGAGTCGCTGGTGTCCCTGGCGCTCCGCTTCGACCTCATCCGCGAGGACGACCTCGCGGTGCTCAACCCCGCCCCGAGCGAGGTAGTGCGGTGAACAGGTCGTACGCCGTCGCCGTGCCGAAGGGCTATCGGTTGGGCTCCTGGGAAATCCGCGAGCCTCTGGCCTCCGGCGCGTTCGCCACCGTCTACGCGGCCAGACACACGGGCGAGAACGACCCGGAACTCCCCCGCCAGGCGGCGCTGAAGTTCCTGCCCACCGGCACCCGCACCCCACGCCAGTTGCGTCACCTGCGCGAACTCGCCGAGCGCGAGGTGGAGTTGCTGGAGAGACTGCGCGCACCGCGACTGATCCGGATGTACGACACGCTCACGGTCGACGACCCGGACCACCCCGAACTCGACGGTGCCACCGTCCTCGTACTGGAGCGCGCCGAGGGCTCCCTGGACGCCGTGCTGGAACACACGCCGAAGCCGGAGGCGGGGCCCGCGCTGCTCGCCCAGATCTGCGAGGGCCTGCACCAACTGCATCACGCGGGCTGGGTGCACGGGGACCTGAAGCCCGCCAACGTGCTGTTGCTGAAGGACGGTTCGGTACGGCTCGCCGACTTCAACCTGGCCTCCGAGCTGCAGGGCACCCACGCCTACGCACCCGCGTTCGCCACGCCGGACTACACGCCGCCTGAGCTGCTCTGGCCCGAGATCGACGAGCGGGGCACGCGGATCCGGCCCTCCGCCGACATCTGGGCATTCGGCGTCATCGTGCACCTCGTCCTGACGGGCTCCTTCCCGCTGCCGGGCGGCAGCACGCAGGCCCGCACCGACGCGGCGACGCGCTACGCGAGCGGCGCCGAGGAGCTGCGGCTGTCCCCCGAACTCCCGGAGACCTGGCGGGAGATCGTCCGGGACTGCCTGGCCCCCACGCACAGCGAACGCGCCGCTCGTGTCCCCGACACCAGGGCACTCCTGCGCCGGGTGGAACAGGCCGCGGGCGCCTCCCGGTCGGCCCGGCTGCCGCGGCTGCGGCCCCGGCGGTGGCGGCGCCCGGTGCTGGTCGCGGCGCTCCTCGCGGCCGCCGCCCTGGGCGCGACGACGGTGACATACACCCTGCGCGACGACGCCCCGGCCGCCGCGGCACCGCCCAGTTGCGAGAAGCCCGCGGTGTACGAGGACGAGCAGCACGGCCGCGGCTACACCGCGGGCTGGAACAGCACATGGGACTTCGAAATCGCCCAGGGCGACGGCGGCAGCCAGGTCCGTGAGGCCCAGTGCCTGCTCCGGTACCTGCACGGCATCACCGAAGTCGGCGAGGTGGACGGCGACTTCGGGCCGCTGACCCATGGGGCGGTCGTCAGGTTCCAGAAGCGAGCCGGGCTGGACGCGGACGGGATCGTGGGACCGACGACGTGGAGCGCGCTGCGCAAGGGCGGGGAGGCCTGATGCGCCGCTCTCGGTCATGCCGGTCACTGTGCCGCAGGTGTGGGGGCCGGGGAACCTGGAACGTTCGAGGGTCCTGAAGGACGGTCACCGCCCGACCACGGATGCCCTGAAACTTTTGAGGTACCCCTGCACTCCGTCCACGGCCACGGTGGACGTCCTACCCCTCCGGAAAGGGACGTCACGTGGCAGACGAGATGGTCCGCAGGGCCCAGAGATTCGTGAACACCGTCTACGGCGAAGCCAAGATCGGCGTGAAGGTCGACGAGGACGGCAACACGGGCTGGGATCTGATGTACGCCCTGACCCGCGCCCTCCAGTACGAGCTCGGTATCACCGGTCTGTCGAACAACTTCGGTCCGACGACTTTGTCCAGGCTGGAGTCGAGGTGGCCGAGCATCGGCCACCTCGACACCCCCGCCAACGTCACCATGATCATCCAGTCCGCGCTCTACGCCAAGGGCTACAACGGAAGCGGCATCAACGGCGTCTACGACGCCGAAACCGCCGCCGCGGTCACCCTCATGAAGCAGCGGATGGGCGTCGCCAACGCCTTCCCCGAATCGGACCTCGTCCCCAAGGTCTTCAAGTCCCTGCTGACGATGGACGCCTACGAGGTGGTGAACAACGGATCGGAGACGATCTATAAAGTCCAGCGGTGGCTCAACGGCCGCTACGTCAAGCGCCGCGACTTCTTCATCATGCCGTGCGACGGCCACTACTCCCGCAACGTCGCCACGTCCATGATCTACGCCGTCCAGTACGAGCTGGGTATGGCCGACGGCGTCGCCACCGGCTGGTTCGGTCCGGGGACACTGGCCGGGCTGAAGGCTCTGAATCCGCCGGCCGTCGGCTCCACCGGAGACTGGGTACGCCTCTTCTCCGCGGCCCTCTGCCTCACCAAGCGCTCCACCACGTTCACCGCGACCTTCGACCCCAGCATGGCCGAGGCCGTCCGCGCCTTCCAGCGGTTCGTGGAGCTCGACGAAACCGGCAAGGCGGACGCCTCGACCTGGGCATCGCTGCTGGTCTCCTACGGCGACCAGACCCGCAAGGGAGCCGCCTGTGACGGCGTCACAAGGATCACCAGCGCCCGCGCCAGGACCCTCAAGGCCGAGGGCATTGAGATCGTCGGCCGCTATCTCAACCCGGGAGGAAGCGAGCTGCCGGAGAAGCAGATCCAGCCCGACGAGCTTCATTTCATCGCCACCAACGGCCTGAGCTGTTTCCCGATCTACCAGACCTGGAACCGCTCCGCGGACGACTTCTCCTACGACGCGGGTGTGCACGCCGCGCTCGCGGCCATCGGCTGGGCGAAGTTCCACGGCTTCAAGGACGGCACCACCATCTACTTCGCCGTCGACTACGACGCCGTCGACTGGGAAGTCACCAAATACGTCATCCCGCACTTCAGGGGTGTGCACGGGATGATCACTGAGAACTCCTCGTACAAAGTGGGCATTTACGGCGCCCGTAACGTGTGTCAGCGCGTCTCCGACCAGGGGTACGCCGTCACGAGCTTCGTGTCCGACATGTCGGCCGGGTTCTCCGGGAACATCGGTTATCCCCTCCCCCGCAACTGGGCCTTCGACCAGATCGTCACCAAGACCATCGGCTCCGGCGACGGACAGATCGAGATCGACGTCGACATCGTCTCCGGTCGCGACCGGGGCCAGAACTCCTTCGACTCGGGCCAGGACCCCACCGGTCTCGACAAGGACTTCGTCTCCTCCTACCACGACGCCGCCCTTCGGGACGTCCAGAGCTACTTGGAGTCGATCGGGGTTCCCGAGACCGGCGGCGACAACTGGAACGACAAGGACTGGGCCACCATTGGCGGCATCTCCACCACCGCCGCCTTCGACGCCGTCATCGGAATGGACTGGCTGTTCACCGACCTCGCCAGGATTCTCCGCCTGCGCAAGGCCCTGGTCCAGGCTCCTGTCCTGTGGGAGCTGCGCAAGTGGAATCCCCTGGACCTGGCCGCCGACACGGCCGTCCAACTCGGCCGGGACGACGACTGCAGCACCGGCTGGGGGCAGATCTTCGCCTGGGTAGCCATCGAGGCCCGTAACTACTGCATCGACAAGGGCATCATCAACGGCGACCGCCTCACCGACGCCGACAAAGCGTCCGTGTGGAAGAACCTGCACGAGGACCCGACGTACAACATCAGCACCGCGGCCTATCTCACCATCTACAACGCGCATCAGATCAGCGTCCCGCGCCCCGGCCTCAACACCAGCGACAGCGACTCACAGGCCATCCTCGCCCGCTACAACGGCACGGGCGACGGGGCCGAGAAGTACGGGGGCGAACTGCTCGGCCTGTACCGGGTCCTGGAGCAGTACAACCGCACCATCCGGACGAGCTGAGAAGGGCTTCGACATGAGCGCACACCCCAACCGACGCACCGTCCTGGCCGTCGGCACCGCGGCCACGGCCGCGTACCTCCTTCCAACCGGCACAGCCACGGCAGCCGACCGCATCGCGCCGACGTCCGGCCTCCGGCCGACGAAGATCCCACTGTCGCAGAACGGCTGGCAGATCCAGAACCAGGCCAACCACGTCTCGACGGTCTGGACCCGCTCCGTCTCCGGAACCGGACTCCGCGTCGACGTACGGATCGGGCTGCCGGAACTCCTTCTCCTCCACATAGCGCGCCGCTTCCACTACGAGGTCCAGGAACTCCGCGCCGGCGACGTGCAGGGCTGGAGCAGAATCGGCCGCACACCGTTGACGAGCCCCGCCTCCAACCTGTCGTCGGGTACGGCCCTGCGGCTCGTCCCCGGCGCCAGATCCCGGGGCAGCTACTTCCCGCAGCAGGTCCGGACGATCCGGGACATCGTCTCGGGCTGCGCGGGAGCGGTCCGCTGGGGCGGCGACGACGACCCCGTGGACGAGTCCCTCTACTACCTGACGGCCGGGCCGGACAGCGGAGAGCTGATGCGCGTCGCCCCGAAGTTCCAGGAGTGGTCCGAGCGACTGGGAGCCGCTACGCGTTGAGCGCACCGACGAACTGGGCCCAGGCCCTGTCCCCGAAGAGGAGGACGGGGCCTGTGGGGTTCTTGGAGTCGCGGACGGGGACGGTGCCGGGGAGGTTGTCGGCTACTTCGACGCACTCGCCGCCTTCGGCGTTGCTGTAGCTGCTCTTGCGCCAAGCGACAGAACTCGGGTCAATCCCCTTGCTGCGCTTCATCTTTGTAGGTCCTCACTGCTTCTTCCATCAAGGCCAGGGACGCCTCGGGTGGCAGCGCGACGGCCCTGAGCAGATCGTACTTACGACGGTACGCCTGCACATGGGCCGGATAGTCGACGATCTTCCCAGTGGAATCACCCTCGGTGTACACCACCGGGGGAGCGTCGGCAAAGGTCATGATCTTGGCCATGCCGTTCATGAGGGGGTGCCAGGAGGTCGTTTCCGGAATGATCTGGAGAACGCTCTGCGTGGAGCGGAGCACGTCGAGGATGTGCTCGAACTGCTCGGCCAACACGGCCGGGGGAAGCGGCGTCCTCCGGATAACTGACTCGCCCAGGATCCCCCAGTAGGTGGGCCGGTCCTCGCGTTTCCACAACTCCGCACGCGCCAACCGTGCATTGACACGCTCCTCGGCCGTCTCCGGTGGCGTCTCCGGCTCCACGTACCGAATGAGACCCCGCATGTACGCTCCGGTCTGCAGAAGCCCCGGGACGACATTGGGTGCCCACTCCTCCAGCGTCTGCGCCTGCTTCTCCATGTCCGGGATTTCCGCGGAGTACCACTGGTGCCCCGCCCGCCGCGCCTTGGCCGCGTCTTCACACCGCCGCTGGAAAAACCCGTCCGTCCCCAGCCGCTCGTCCACATGCCTGGCGAAGTCCATCGGCATCCCCCGCTCGCCCCGCTCGATCTGGCTGAGGAACGAGATCCCCCGGAAACTCCCCTCCACCAACTGCTCCAGCGTCAGCCCCGCTTGTTCCCTCCTGTAGCGCAACTCGGCGCCGTAGAAGCAGGGAACACTCGTCGACGCGTCAGGGTCCTTCTTCGCGGGCACAACTCATCACCGCCGTTTCTCACTTGCTCGTGCACAGCCGAATCCCCTTTCACGGTACGCAACTCGACGCCAGTCTGTGAGTGATTCGTCACAGACCGCACACGGAGACGTACCCCCATGCATCCCCACCCCCACCACGACACCGACGCCTGCGTCGAAGACCAGGCCACCGCCCGCGCCCTGATCACCGCCCTGCGCAAGGCGGCGGGACGGTGACCGAACCGCTCGTCCTCGAACTGCTCGCGCTCCCCAAGGCCGTAGCCGAGGTACGCCACGCGGTACGCGAGCACCTGGGCGCACCCTGCCCCGAAGCCCAGCTCTGCGTCAGCGAGTTGCTCACCAACATGATCAACCACGTCGGCGAGGGCGCCGCCGTGACCGTCCGCCTGTTTCTGACCCCGGACGGCCGTACGCGCCTGGAGGTCACCGACCCCGACCCGCACACCTGGCTCATCGCACGCAGCCCCAGCGGTGACGACGAGACGGGCCGCGGCCTCCTCCTGCTCGACGCGGTCGCCCGACGCTGGGGCGTGTGGCTGACACCCATCGGCAAGACGGTGTGGTGCGAGCTTCCCCCGGACGCATCGACGGCACAGGCGGGTGGTGAACCCACCTCACCCTAAAACCTTGCAGGTACGCCTTCCCTCGCATTCCCGGCACATTGAGCACACGGCCACGCGCGCCGATTCCTCCACCCGAAGGGACACCCACGTTGAAGAAGCAAGGGAAGATCGGCCTCGCCGCCATAGCCGCAGGACTGGCCACGGTGCTCGCCGTCGGCCCCGCGCATGCCGCGTACTCGCAGAATTCAGGGGCGTACGGCACCACGTTCGTGGACGGCGCCGACAAGCTCACCGACGACTTCGGCGACCACTTCGACGAACTCGGCAACTCCCTCTGCTACGGCTGCGGAAACTCCTGGAACACCGACATCGTCGTCCTCTGGCAGAGCATCCTCGTGGCCGAGGATCTGCTGAACTTCGGAGACATCGACGGGCAGTTCGGCCCCGGGACCAGAGACGCCACCATTGCCTGGCAGAAGCGCTACGGCCTCGGCGCGGACGGCAAGGTCGGGGACAACACCTGGAGCAAGGCCGACGACAAGCTCGTGTGGCTCTCCAACGTCGACATCACCTACACCGGGAAGTACAACTCCGGCGCGGTGGTCTTCAACCGCGGCAGCACGTCGAAGACCCAGGACAGCGGCGCCTACAGAGTCCACGAGGTCTTTCAGTACGACGGCGTCAAGTCGATGCGCGGCTATCGCGTCCACTTCAACCAGCTGACCACCCTCTGAGGACGGACACTCTCATGCGCATCACTCGTTGGAAGCTGGGCCTGGGCGCACTGGCCGCCGGGCTGTCACTGATGCTGACCACCACCCCGGCACAGGCCGCCTACGCGGGGAACTCCGGGGCGTACGGCACCACCTTCGTGGACGGCGCCGACTCCGTGACCGATGACTTCGGCGACCACTTCGACGAACTCGGCAACTCCCTCTGCTACGGCTGCGGAGAGTCCTCGAACACCGACATCGTCTTCCTGTGGCAGAGCATCCTGGCCTCCGAACACCTGTTGGATCTCTTCGAGATCGACGGGCAGTTCGGCCCCGGGACCAGAGACGCCACGATTGCCTGGCAGAAGCGCTACGGCCTCACTGCGGACGGCAAGGTCGGCGACAACACCTGGAGCAAGGCCGACGACCAGCTCAAGTGGAGCGGCTCCGTCGTGCTGTACGACGGAAGTGGACCGTACGGCTATGTGACGTTCCACCGAGGTGACAGCTCCAAGTCGCAGGACGGCGGGGCCTACCACCTCGCACAGGTCAAGCAGGGCGACGGGTACCGCATCCCCGCAGAGGGCACCCGCATCCACCACCGCGCCGAGACCATCTCCTGGTACTGAGGCAATCCCCGCGGTCACCCTGGAAAGTTGCAGGTACCGCCCGACCCGTAATCCCAGCACAGTGTTCACACGTCACCTGGGGGGAGGCGTGCGTTCAACCGGCTGCGGCGTCCGTCATGGGCGCCGCAGCCTCCGCACTTCTGCTCCTCCGGGGTGATCCCCCGCACCGGCACGGTAGCCTCGCGTCAACTGACGCGACCCATCAGCCGGTTGGGGAAGAACCGCACTCGGGGGATCCATGACAGACCAACGGCACCCCAAGCCGTCGTACGACCCGGCGTCCGGTGGCGCCGCGCTGAAGCAGGCCGGGGCGACGCCGCTGCAGCCCGCTGACCCTGGGCACATCGGGCTGTATCTGCCGCTCGGGCGGCTCGGCAGCGGCGGCATGGGCCGGGTGTACCTGGCCCGCCCCGTCGACAACGGCCCGGGACTCGCCGCCGTGAAGGTGATCCGGCCCGAGTACGCCGAGGACCCGGATTTCCGGCGGCGGTTCCAGCGGGAAGCCGCCGTGCACGCGCGCGTCGTCACTCCGCACGCGCCGCGCCTGCTCGGCACCGGGTTCGAGGACGAGCTGCTGTGGATGGCCACCCAGTACCTGCCCGGCCTCAACCTCGCCGACGCCGTCCGCGAGTGCGGCCCGCTGGAGCCGGCCGGGGTGTGGCGGCTGGTGGCGGACCTGGGGAAGGCGCTGTCGGCGCTGGCCGCCGCCGGGGTCGTACACCGGGACCTCAAGCCGTCCAACGTCATCCTGTCCTCGCAGGGCGCACACGTCATCGACTTCGGCATCTCGCAGGCCGCCGACAGCAGCGCGATCACCACGACCGGCAACCGGGTCGGCACGCCGGCCTTCATGTCCCCCGAGTATCTGCGCGAGGGCCGCTGCGACACCGTCTCCGACGTCTTCTCCCTCGCCGGCACGATCATCTACGCCGCCACCGGACACGCTCCCTTCGGCGACGGCACGGGCGTGGATGTCATGCACCGGATCGCCTTCGAGGAGCCCAAGCACGAGGTCATGGAGGAACTCACGGCCGCCGACCCCGCGTTGGCCGAGCTGCTGTCCTCCTGCCTCGCCAAGGACCCCGCCGGGCGGCCCACCCCGGAGCAGCTGACCGGCGCGGCCACGGCCGCCGGTCATGGCCGCACCTCTTCCTGGCACGAACCGCTGGCCGCCCGCCTGATCGCCCGGCAGCAGGGCTGTGAGCTGCTGGAAGACGCCTCCGCCGAGGACACCGGACACTTCCGTCCGCCGACGTGGCAGGTGGCGGCTCCGGCGCCCGGTCCTGCGTACGGTCCTGGTTCCGGTCCTGGTTCCGGTCCTGCGCCCGGTCCTGCGTACGGTCCTGGTTCCGGTCCTGCGCCCGGTCCGGCTTCCGGTTCTGCCTCCGGTTCTGCCTCCGGTTCGGCTTCCGGTCCTGTCTCCGGTTCGGCTTCCGGTTCGGCGACGCCGCCAGGGGCGTACGGGGCGTACGGGGCGTACGGGACACCGACGCCGCCGGGGCGGCACGGCGGCCCAGGGGAGACGCCCGTTCAGTACGACCCCTCCGCCGCACTCACGGTCGGCGAGCACGGCGACCGTCGTAAGCGAAAGGGGCCCTACCTCGCCCTCGTAGCCGGCATCGCCGTCGTCGCCGTGGCCGCGGGCGCCTTCTTCCTCACGCGCCCCGACCTCGACGAAACCGCCTCCGCCTCACCGACGGCCGCCACCGACGTCACCCCCGACGACGGCCCGGCCTCGGTGCAGCCCAGCTCCTCCGCCTCGCCCTCCGCCACCGAGGAGAAGAGGAACGACAAGGAGACGGAGGACGTGAAGGAGGAGGCGTCGGAGGCCGCCGACAGCGAGGCGCCCGGATCCGCGGGCGGCGCGGGCGGAGCGGGCGGTGCTCAAGCCACCCCCGGCGAGGACACCACCGCCGACCCCGGCAGCGGTGGTAGCGGGAGCGGCAGCGGCGGCAGCACCCCGACCCCCACCCCCTCCAAGACAGCGACGGAACCCGCCACCCCGCCCTGGATCTCCCAGTGCACCTACTACTCCGGCTCCAAACTCACCACCTACGGCGACAAGGGCCAACGCGTCGTCCAGGTGCAGTGCATGCTCACCAAACGCGGCTACAGCGTCGGCGGCTCGGGCGTGGACGGCCAGTTCGGCGAGGACACCGTGTCCGCGGTCAGGCTGTTCCAGAGCGACAAGGGACTGGCCGTCGACGGTGATGTGGGCACCAACACCTGGGCGGCGCTGCGCAGTTCGACGTGACGGCGCGAGGGCCCGCCGGTCACCGACCGGCGGGCCCTCGCTCGTTCGTGTCCCCCACCATCAGGGGAAGACCACCGTCAGTGGAAGAAGTGCCGCGTCCCCGTGAAGTACATGACGATGCCCGCCTTCTCCGCGGCCTCGACGACGAGTTCGTCGCGGACCGAGCCGCCGGGCTGGACGATGGCCTTGACGCCGGCCTCGCTCAGGACGTCGATGTTGTCCGGGAACGGGAAGAAGGCGTCCGAGGCGACGTACGAACCCCGGGCCCGCTCCGCACCGGCCCGCTCGACCGCCAGCTTGCAGGAGTCCACGCGGTTGACCTGACCCATGCCGACGCCCACCGAGGCGCCGTCCTTGGCGAGGAGGATGGCGTTGGACTTGACGGCCCGGCAGGCCTTCCAGGCGAACGCGAGGTCCGACAGCTCCTCGGCGGTGAGCGCCTCACCCGTCGCGAGGGTCCAGTTGGCGGGGTCGTCGCCGTCGGCCTGGAGGCGGTCGGTGACCTGGAGGAGCACGCCGCCGTCGACGGGCTTGACCTCGACGGGGTTGGACGGGCCGTCGGCTGCGCGCAGCACGCGGATGTTCTTCTTCTTGGTGAGGGCCTCCAGGGCCCCCTCCTCGTAGTCGGGCGCGACGATGACCTCGGTGAAGATCTCGGCGACCTGCTCGGCCATCTCCTTGGACACCGGGCGGTTGACCGCGATCACGCCGCCGAAGGCCGACAGCGGGTCGCACGCGTGTGCCTTGCGGTGCGCCTCCGCGACATCCGTACCGATCGCGATACCGCACGGGTTGGCGTGCTTGATGATCGCGACGCACGGCTCGTCGTGGTCGTACGCGGCACGGCGGGCGGCGTCCGTGTCCGTGTAGTTGTTGTACGACATCTCCTTGCCGTGCAGCTGCTCGGCCTTCGCCAGGCCGCCACCACTGCCGTCGACGTAGAGGGCGGCCGGCTGGTGCGGGTTCTCGCCGTAGCGGAGTGTGTTGTCGCGCTCCCAGGTGGCGCCCAGGAAGTCGGGGAACTGGGAGTCGTCCACAGGGGCGTACGAGGACGCGAACCAGCTCGCCACCGCCACGTCGTAGGACGCCGTGTGCTGGAAGGCCTCCGCGGCGAGCCGCTTGCGGGTGGTGAGGTCGAAGCCGCCGTCGCGGACGGCGGCGAGCACGTCGGCGTACCGGACCGGGCTGGTGACCACGGCCACCGACGGGTGGTTCTTGGCGGCGGCCCGGACCATGGACGGCCCGCCGATGTCGATCTGCTCCACGCACTCGTCGGGCGAGGCACCCGAGGCGACGGTCTCGCGGAAGGGGTACAGGTTCACGACGACCAGGTCGAACGGCTCGACACCGAGCTCGGCAAGCTGCCGCTGATGGTCCTCCAGGCGCAGGTCGGCCAGGATGCCCGCGTGGACCTTCGGGTGCAGGGTCTTGACGCGGCCGTCCAGGCACTCGGGGAAGCCGGTGAGCTCCTCGACCTTGGTGACGGGGACGCCCGCGGCGGCGATGCGGGAGGCGGTGGACCCGGTGGAGACGAGCTCGACGCCGGCCTCGTGCAGTCCGCGCGCGAGCTCCTCGAGCCCGGTCTTGTCGTAGACGCTGACGAGCGCGCGACGGATGGCCCGCTTGTTGCTCTCGGCGGTGGCGGTCACTGGATAACTACCTTTCGTCCCTCAATGCGATAGCCGTTGCGGGCGAGCCGCCCCACGACATCGACGAGCAGGCTTCGCTCGACTTCCTTGATGCGCTCGTGCAGAGCGCTCTCGTCGTCCTCGTCCCGGACCTCGACCACGCCCTGAGCGATGATCGGCCCGGTGTCGACGCCGTCGTCGACGAAGTGGACGGTGCAGCCGGTGACCTTGGCGCCGTACGCGAGCGCGTCGCGGACGCCGTGGGCTCCCGGGAAACTGGGGAGAAGGGCGGGGTGGGTGTTGACGAACCGCCCACCGAACCGCGCCAGGAATTCCTTCCCCACGATCTTCATGAACCCGGCGGACACGACGAGGTCGGGCTCGTGGGCGGCGACGGCCTCGGCGAGGGCCGCGTCCCACTCGTCCCGGCTCCCGTAGTCCTTCACCTTGCGGACGAAGGTGGGGATCCCGGCGCGCTCGGCGCGGGCGAGCCCTTCGATGCCCTCTCGGTCCGCGCCGACGGCCACGATCTGGGCGCCGTAGGCCTCGGGGCCTGCGGCGGCGATGGCGTCGAGCAGCGCCTGCAGATTCGTACCGGATCCGGAGACCAGCACGACGAGGCGCTTGGCCACGGGCTTGGCGGCCACGGTGGGGACCTTTCTCGGGGTAGCGGTTCAGCACGGCCGACGATATGTATCTTCATACGAATGCTTCGCGCCCCGGGATACGGGGAAGTCTACGAAGCGGCCGACCGTCAGCAACGATACCGGCACACCGGGCGGCCCCCACGGGACGGGGGCGTGGCCGGAAGGTAGCGTCTGCGACGAGCGGGCTCGGGAACGCGGTCGGTGTGTGGTGCGTTCACGCAGTGACAGCTCAAGCCAGAAGTTCGTATCCACCAGTCGAATCCAGCCCTAATACAGCCCTAATACAGCCGTAATCCAGCCGGATTCAGTCATACCCAGTCGTAATCCAGTCATATCCACAAGGGGAAGACGCTCTCTTGATGCCGGACCGCAGCCTGCGACTCCTCACGCTCCCCCCACAGTCGGTGCAGGGAGGGGAGCACAGCGGCGTGCTGCTGCGGGAGCGCCCCACCTCACCTCCGGACGCACCCGGCGGCGAGCGGGGCGGGGCGAAGGAGGACGACAACCCGTTCGCGCCCCCGCCCGAGGGCACGCCGGACCGCCCGTGGCAGCCGCGCCGCCCGACGAACGGCGGCGAGGACTCCGACGGCTCGCAGGACGGCCAGGGTGACGGCGGCCGTTCTCCGTGGGGCAGCCAGTGGAGCGACCGGCAGCCCGGCCGTTCCCCCGGCGGCTTCGGCGAGCGTCCGGGCGGCGGGGGCGGGCCGGGCGGCGGTCCCGAGGGCGGCCAGGGCGGCGGCCAGGGCACGGGCATGCGCTGGGACCCGACGGATCCCGCTCAGCGCCACGCGCGGTTCGCCCTGCTGTGCGGCATGTGGGCCTTCTTCTTCGCGCTCTTCAGCTGGCCGTACGTGGCGCTGCTGCTCGGCGCGCTGGCCCTGTACTGGGGCATCAGCGCCCTGCGCACCAAGCCCCGCACCCCCGACCCCGACACCCCGGCCCCCGCCCGGAACGCCCGCCCCCAGACCACCGCCGCGGTCAGCGGCCTGGTCACGGCGTCCCTGGCCATCGCCCTGGTCGCCGCGGGCTTCACCGCGAAGCTGGTCTACAGCGACTACTACACCTGCACGAACGACGCCCTCACGAACGAGTCGAAACAGGCCTGCACGGACCTTCTGCCGAAGGAGCTGCGGGGGCTGTTGGGGACGAACAACTGACGACAACCTCGCGACACCGGCCCGCTGGATCCAGCCCGTCCGGCGTTTGAGGACGAGGCCCGTTCAGGGCCGACAGCGGGGGTCTGGGGGCGGCAGCCCCCAGGGTCGGGACGGGAAGGGGCGGAGGGGGCGAAAAACGCCCCTACGGCAACCACAACACCGGCCACCTCACGAAGCGTCCGGCGGCTCCACGCCCTCGACCGGCAGGAAGTCGTACGCCTCGGAAGCGTCGTCGTATGGCACGTAGGACGTCACACCCGAGCCCGTAGGCCGCGTAGGCCGCGTAGACCCCGTAGCCGTCGAGGCCGACCCCGCCGAGCCCTTCGGACGAGAGAACCACCCACCGACCGAAGCCAACCGCCCCCACCCCCGCCGCCCACCGGCATCAACGCCCACACCCACACCATCCCCCGCCACTTCCCCCCGCGGCTTCCCGACCGTCACCCGAAGCCCCCCGATGGGGGCGGTGCGGACTCGACAACCCCACCCCCGCACCCCCACCGCCACAGGAACCCCCACCACCACAACCCACCCCAACACCGCACTCCCCACCTCCCACCACACCGGCCCGAATCGCACCAGCACCCCCACCCCGAGCGGCCCACCCGCCAACGCGGCGAGCAAAGCGACCAGCCCCGCACACAGCACGGCCGCCACCCCCGCGACCCCAGCGGTCCGCCCCCACGACCAGACCGCTCCCCGCCCCTCCTCCGGGGCCGCTCCCCCCACCGCCCCCCGCCCCACGAACCACCCCACCGTGCCCGCAGCCACCACCGGCACCAACGCCAACACGGCCACCATCCAATGCGGCGGCACGCCAGCACCCCCGGCCGGCACCGCCGCCAGCAGCGGAAACGGCGGCAGCAGCGGCGCAGACGCCGAGGCGACCGGCGTCACCACATGGCCGACGCCGAGGGCGAAACCCGGCCCGAGCGCATACGCCGCCGCCCACACGGCCGCGTTCGGCACCAGCACGAGACACAGCAGCAGCACGGCGACCCGCCCCGACCACCCCTCCGTCAGCTGGAGGAAGGACGCCCGCGCCGCATCCCCGTGCCACACCAGCGACACCGCCACCAGCCCCGCCCCACCCCCGACGAGCACCGCCGCCCCGGCCCAAGCGGCCCGCGCGGCCGTGCCGACGCGAGCCCACACATCCGGCCCGGGGGCAAGACGCCGTACTCCCTCCGGCATCAGGAGCAGCACTCGGTCCAGCGCGGTGCGCGGATGGCCGTACGCCGTCCACACCCCCACCCCGGCCGCGCCTCCCACCGCCAACGGCAGGCACAGCCCCGTCCACACCCACGAGGGCCGCAGCGCACCACCGGAGGCGTAGAGCGCGGCGAGCAGGCCGACGCCGAGGTAGCCGAGGACGACGCCCGTCCACGCCGTGCGGGCCGGCACCGGTGGCCGCCCTTCGTCCTCCGCGTCAGCGCCGTCGACCGCGTCCCGCGCCGCCCGGTGCACCAGCCAGAGCGGCAGGACGAACAGCAGCAGCGGGGTGACGCCCACGGGCGCGGGAACGCCGGAGAGCGTCTCGGTGCGGATCAGCTCGACGCCGTGCGCCAGCAGCCACAGGGACGCGGAGACGTGCAGCGCGCCGCCGAGCCCGCTGTCGGGGTACGGCGAGCTGATCCACAGCAGCATCACGAGCGCGGCGAACCCGCCGAGGCCCAGCCCCGCCGCGAGGGCGCCGCCCAGGAGGCCGGCGCCCAGTCCGGGCGACCGGTCGCGCATCCGGGCGTGCAGGGACGGCAGCGGGGGGCGAGGGGCGGTCGTCTGGATCATGAACGCCATGCTCGCAACGACACGCGCTTTCCCGTCGTAACAAGCGAACCCCCGACGTGTCGCTCAATATACGCTTATGTACCTTTTCGCACGAAGGGGCGCCCGGTGACCGAGAGTCCTGCGACCCCGCTCCCTCCGCCCAACGAGCGCCGACGCCTGCGCGAGGCCGGGTCGTTGACGCAGGCTCAGGTCGCGGCGCGGTTGGGTGTCGCGCGCGAGACGGTACGCGGGTGGGAGACCGGCTGTACGACACCGCGCGGCCGCAAACGCGAGGCGTATGCGCGGCTGCTGGCCGAGCTGGCGAAGGCCGCGAAGACACCTCAGGAGTGGCCGTCGGCGCCAGCGGAAGTGAGAGTACGAGTACGTCAGGACGGATCCACGCCCACCTCGGACGGACCCACGCCCGCCTCCCTCCTGACGCCCGATCAGGCCTTCGACGCCCTCTACGCGTTCTGCGCCCCCGCCCTCGTACGGCAGACGTACCTCCTCACCGGGCGGTGCGGACTCGCCTGCGCGTCGGTCGAGCGCGCCTTCCAACTCGCCTGGCAGCGCTGGCCCGAGGTGGCCCGCGACCCCGACCCGGCGGGCTGGGTGCGGGCCACGGCGTACGAGTGCGCCGTGGCCCCCTGGCACCGCTTCCGCCTGCGCCACCGGCGCCCCGAACCACCGCCCGCCGACGCCGCCGACCGCGCTCTGCTGAACGTACTCCTGACACTCCCGCCGTGGCAGCGCCGCACGCTCGTGCTGTACGACGGTGTAGGCCTCGACCTGCCCGAGACCGCGGCGGAGACGGAGGCGAGCACACCGGCGACCGCGAACCGTCTGTTGCACGCGCGGGAGACGATCGCCGCGCGCCTGCCGGAACTGGCGGACCCTTCCGAGTTGCACCAGCGGCTGGAGGAACTCGCCTCCGCGAAACGGCTGCGTACCGCCAGGCCGCCGACGGTACGGGCGGGCAGCGAGCGCAGGGCGCGCTTCTGGACGCGGGCCGCCATCGCCTTCACCGTCGCCCTGATCGGCACGACGGCGCTGACGCTGCGGACGGCGCCGACGCACTACGAGCCGTCGTTGCCGCCAGGCGAGACGGTGCGGGGCGTGCCGCCGCGGACGGCGCCGGGGGCGCTGTCGGAGGCGGAGCTGAAACTGCGGGCCAAGCTGCGGAAGGAGATGGTGAGCGGGCCGGAGAGACTGGTTCCGTTGGTGGAGTAGGCCAAGGATTCCGTTGCTGGAGTAGGCCAAGGAACGAGACCGCCCACCGCCGGCCGAAATGCCAGTGGGCCCGCCCCGACAAGGGGTACGGGCCCACCAACCTCAGCTGAGAAACCGCTCAGCCGGCGAGAAGCTCACGCGCGAGCTTCGCCGTCTCGGTCGGCGTCTTGCCCACCTTGACGCCGGCGGCCTCGAGGGCCTCCTTCTTCGCGGCGGCCGTACCGGACGACCCGGAGACGATCGCGCCCGCGTGACCCATGGTCTTGCCCTCGGGCGCGGTGAAGCCCGCGACGTAGCCGACGACCGGCTTCTTCACGTTCTCCTTGATGAAGGCCGCGGCCCGCTCCTCGGCGTCGCCGCCGATCTCACCGATCATCACGATCAGGTCGGTGTCGGGGTCGGCCTCGAACGCGGCGAGGGCGTCGATGTGGGTCGTCCCGATGACCGGGTCGCCACCGATGCCGACGGCCGACGAGAAGCCGATGTCACGCAGCTCGTACATCATCTGGTACGTCAGCGTGCCGGACTTCGACACCAGGCCGATACGGCCCGGCTTGGTGATGTCGCCCGGGATGATGCCGGCGTTCGACTGACCGGGGGTGATCAGGCCCGGGCAGTTCGGACCGATGATGCGGGTCTTGTTGCCCTGCGACACGGCGTACGCGTAGAACGCGGCCGAGTCGTGGACGGCGATGCCCTCGGTGATGACGACCGCGAGCGGGATCTCGGCGTCGATCGCCTCGACCACGGCGGCCTTGGCGAAGGCCGGCGGCACGAAGAGGACGGATACGTTCGCGCCCGTCTTCTCGATCGCCTCGGCGACCGTGCCGAAGACCGGGATCTCGTTGCCGTCGATGTCGACCGACGTGCCCGCCTTGCGGGGGTTCACGCCACCGACGATGTTCGTGCCGTCGGCCAGCATGAGCTTGGTGTGCTTCATGCCCGTGGCACCGGTCATGCCCTGGACGATGACCTTGCTGTCCTTGTTGAGGAAGATAGCCATGGTGGTCTGAGTCCCTTGATCCCTTACTTCGCGGCCGCGAGCTCGGCGGCCTTGTCGGCCGCGCCGTCCATGGTGTCCACGCGCTGCACCAGCGGGTGGTTGGCGTCGGAGAGGATCTGACGACCCAGTTCGGCGTTGTTGCCGTCCAGCCGGACGACCAGCGGCTTGGTGACGTCCTCGCCCTTGGACTTGAGGAGCTCCAGGGCCTGGACGATGCCGTTGGCGACCTCGTCGCAGGCGGTGATGCCGCCGAAGACGTTGACGAAGACGGACCTGACGTCCGGGTCGCCCAGGATGATCTCCAGGCCGTTCGCCATGACCTGCGCGGAGGCGCCGCCGCCGATGTCGAGGAAGTTGGCGGGCTTGACGCCACCGTGCGCCTCACCGGCGTACGCGACGACGTCCAGGGTGCTCATGACGAGACCCGCGCCGTTGCCGATGATGCCGACCTCGCCGTCGAGCTTGACGTAGTTGAGGTTCTTCTCCTTGGCGGCGGCCTCGAGCGGGTTGGCCGCGTCCTTGTCCGCGAGGGCCTCGTGCTCCGGCTGACGGAACTCGGCGTTCTCGTCGAGGGAGACCTTGCCGTCGAGGGCGATGACGTCACCGGAGGCGACCTTGGCCAGCGGGTTGACCTCGACGAGGAGGGCGTCCTCCTTGATGAAGGTGTCCCACAGCTTGACGAGGACGTTCACGATCTTGTCGGCGACGTCGGCCGGGAACTTGGCGGCCGCGACGATCTCGCGGGCCTTCTCCTCGGTCACACCCTCGTTGGCGTCGATCGGCGTCTTGGCGACGGCGTCCGGACGGGTGGCCGCCACCTCCTCGATCTCCATGCCGCCCTCGACGGAGGCGATGGAGAGGAAGGTGCGGTTGGCACGGTCGAGGAGGAAGGAGACGTAGTACTCCTCCAGGATCTCCGGGGCCGTCTCGGCGAGCATCACCTTGTGGACCGTGTGGCCCTTGATGTCCATGCCGAGGATGTCCGTCGCGCGGGCGACGGCCTCGTCCGGGGTGGCGGCGAGCTTCACGCCACCGGCCTTGCCACGGCCGCCGACCTTCACCTGGGCCTTGACGACGGACTTGCCACCGAGGCGCTCAGTGGCTGCGCGGGCCGCCTCAGGCGTGTCGATGACTTCACCGGCCAGCACCGGTACATCGTGCTTGGCGAAGAGGTCCCTCGCCTGGTACTCGAACAGGTCCACGCGCTTCCGTCCCTATCAGTGATCTCGCGGTTCGTTGTCTGCGTGGGCGTGCCGCGAGGGCAACGTGACGTCCGCTGTCTGTCACAAGGGAGGCGCACACGGTGTCCGAGCGCGCGGCATGTCCGTCTCGCAGGTTATCGCTGCTTGCGGGGGGCCTCTAAATCGCGGGTCACACCTGAGCGGTGATACCTGTCACATGATGCCGAGTTCCCTGGCACGGGGTGCCGCATGTGAGGGGCCTCACCGGGCTGGGGTTGACCCGGTGAGGCCCGTTGAGCAGCCCCTGTACGAGGGGTACAGGGGGTGCGGGACGAGTGATCCCCACCCCAATGGGGACCACCCGACCCCATCCATGAGGTTTCGGCCGGACGAGCCGATGGCGTTCGGCCGTCCGGGCCTGCGGCCTCAGGGAGCCGGTTGTCCGCAGCGGCGGCGACGTGCCGCGGCTGTGTGCCACGGCTGTGTGCCACGGCTGTGTGCCGCGCTGCGGTCAGATGCTGGCGGTCAGATGCTGTACGTGCTGCCGTAGTGCACGTTCTGCACGTTCTGCACGGCCTGCGCGTTCTGTACGTCCCGCACGTAGGCCGGGGTGATCGACTCGGCGACGCCCTCGCCGCCGGTGACGGCGTGGCCGGCCAGCGGGCCCGTCGTGGCCCGGACGGTTCCGGTCACGTCCTCGGCGAAGGGCGCGACCTGGCCGCCGACGCCGTACGCGAACGGGGCGGCCTCGCCGACGACCCCGCCCGCGAAGGGCCGCACGTCGTCCGTGACGCCGTACGCCAGCGCGGTGGCGCTGCCGCCGACGCCCTGGGCGACCGGCTGGACGGTCTCGGTGACGGTGTCGACGACGGGCCGGACGGCACCGTTGACTCCGTGCGCGAACGGCGCCACCTCGCTCGTGACGCCGTACGCCAGGTCGGTCGTGTGACCGGCCACGCCGTACGCGAGCGGCGGGACGGAGTCGGCGATCCCGCCCGCGAAGGGCCGCACATCACCCACGACGCCGTACGCCGACCCGCCCGCGTCCGCGACGGCCTGCCCGGCGACGGGCACCACACCGTGCACGGCGGTGTTCGCGACGGGCGGCAGTACGGCGGCCGTGGTGTCGTCGGCGACCTGGCCGACGAGACCGGTGGCGTACGAGGTGGCGTACGAGGGGACGTCCGCGACGACACCGTTCGCGACCGGGGTGACCCCGGTGGCGGCGTGGCCGACGACGGCCTGTACGTCGGTGACGGCGCCGGCGGCGACCGGCTGAACACCGCCCACGGCCGCGGCCGCCACCGGCTGCACACCCTGGACGACACCACCGGCGACCGGCTGCACACCCTGGACGACGCCATCGGCCACCGGCTGGACTCCCTGGACGACGCCATCGGCGACGGGCTGGACGTCGGCAACGACGCCGTACGCCAGCGCGGTCGCGGCGTGGGCGGTGTGCCCGGCGGTCTGCGCTACGCCGGTGACGGCGCCGGTGGCGATGGGTGCTACGCCGTACACGGCGCCAGCGGCGACGGGTGCTACGCCGTGCACAGTGCCAGCGGCGACGGGCGCTACGCCGTGCACAGTGCCAGCGGCGACGGGCGCTACGCCGTGCACAGTGCCAGCGGCGACGGGCGCTACGCCGTGCACAGTGCCGGTGGCGACGGGTGTCACGCCGTGCACCGTGTGGTGGGCGGCGGGCACGACCCCGGCGACGGTGCCCTCGGCGACCGGGACGATGCCCGCCACCGCCTGGCCGGCGACCGGCAGCACGCCGTGCGCCGCGGTGCCGACCACCGGCGGCACGGCCGCGTCCGCCGTCTGCTGCACGACCGGCGTGACGGTGCCGGGGACGCCCGCGACCGTACCGGTGGCCTGCTGCTCGATGCCGCTCACGGTGTCGGTGGCCTGCTGCCTTACGGCGCCGACCGTGCCGTCGACGCGCTGCCGGAGGTCGCCGACCGTGCCCGTGGCCTGCTGCTGCACGCCGCCCACCGTGCCGACGACGTACTGGCCGGTGTCGCCGACCGTGCCGGTGACGTGGCTCGGGACGGAGGAGACGGTGGCCTCTGCGGCGGGCGTGACCTTGGTGGTCTCGCCCTGTGCGGTGGCTGCCAGCCCGGCGGCACGGCCCTCGGTGGCCGCGGCCGTGGCCTGCGCGGCGCCGGTCACGCCCGCCGCCGTACGGCCAGCGCCCGCGACCGTGCGCTGCGCCTTGGTCCGTACGACGCCGTCCACGCCCTGCGCCTGCGTACGGGCCGTCGACTGCGCGCTCTGGAGCTTCGTCTGGGCCGCGGCCAGCGCCTGCTCCAGCTCGGGCGCGAAGACGGAGAGCGGGCCGAAGAGGTAGTCGATCTCGTCCTGGGGGGCGCTCGCGTCGGAGGCGGTGGCCCGGACGGTGGTGGCGGTCTTGTCGACGGAGTTGGTGGTGGCCTCGGCCTGCGCGGCACGGGCGGCCTTGGCGCCCTGGATGGCCGCGGCGCCCCGCACCTTGGCCTTGGACGCCTGCGGGACGGTGACCTTCGCGTCGACGTACCGGCGGGCCTGCTCGGCGGTGCCGGCGGTGGCGCCGCTCGTGTCGGTGACCGTCGAGGTGACGCCGTGCGCGGTCGAGCCGGCGGTGACCCCGCCGACGGTGTCCCGCACGTCGGAGACGAGGCCGTCGACCGTGCCGGTGACGGTGTCGGTGACGGCGCCGAGCGTGTCGGTGACGCCGGTCGTCGGGTCAGCGACCGTATCGATGGTCGCGTCGGTCGTCGGGTCGGTGGTCGCGTCCGGTAGGGAGACGGAGGACGCGGGCAGCTCGTCCGCGCTGGCCACGGTGGAACCCAGCGCCCACGCGCCGGTGACCCCGGCGGCTATGACGATGGAACGGCGGATGTTCTTGTTCATGCGTGCGTCAGATCCTTAGATCCTCAGGAGTTCCGAAGCGCCGCGGGGACTCTCTGGGAGAGCCCTCGGCAGCTGCGGGACTTGGGAAGGCTTGGGGACATTCCGGCGCCGGTTCCGGTCGTGGTCGGGGCGTGGGGGGACCCTGGGGGACCACGGAATCGGATGAGGGCTCCGGGGGCTTCCGTCCGGAGATCGGAGGGGTGTCCGGGCGGGTGGGCAGACCTGTTCCGCCCCCGCGCGGCAGGTCTATGGCGGGGGGAAGGCCTGCCCTAGCCGGGGAATACGGGAATGTCCCGGTGTCTGTCCCGGGTGCCGTCCGCGTCGACGCGCGCGGCGGCGCCGGGCACGAGCCGCAGCGGTGCCCGGTGGTCGAGGGTCACGGCGTGTGCGTCGCCGTGCCGTGGCGTGCCGTGGTCGACCGCCGACTTGGCGCCCAGCGCGCCGCCCGGATCGCCGGTGGGCGCCTGGTGCGCGGGCGCGGGCCCGGCCGGCGCGGTCCGGTGCACGGCCGTGCGCGCGACACCGCTCTCGGCGGCGCCGGCGGCGAACCGCGGTCCGTACGTGCGGGACGCTTCCGCGGCGGAACTTCCGTCGGAGGCCGGTCCACCCGCCGCCGACGTCACCGCCGAGCCCGACGAGCCCGCCGAGCCCGGCTGCGGCGCGGTCGTCACCGGGTCGGGCAGTGTGTGCACCGGAGGCGGGGGCAGTCCCGGCAGTTCGGGCAGACCAGGCACGATCGGCAGGCCCGGCCGCGAAGGGGAGCCGGGCAGGGTGGGCTCGGGAAGAGTGGGCAGCGGCGGCACCTTCGCCTGTATGCCGGTCAGGCCGTCGGCCACCCTCTGCCCCAGATCACCGACCGGCCGCACGACATGGGCATCCACGGACCGGACGACATGCTCGGTGACCACAGCGGGCTTGGCAGCCACATCCTTCACCGCACGGGCCGCAGCGGGTCGTGCGGCGGTTGTCGCACTGCCCGTCAACGACCGGACGCTCTCCGTCGGAGCCGCCGGCACACCGTCCGCCGCCTGCGCCCGCTCCCCGCAAAGGAGCCCGAGTACGAACAACCCACCCACCAGCAGCGCCACTTGCAGCGCACGCCGCCCGGCGCCCGTACGCGTCACGCGCAGAGCGGCACCGGAAAGGGCGGCTTGCAGGATCAAAACGGGCAGGGTCCTCCCGTGCGGCGGAACGATGTACGCGGTGGTCGGTACGCGATGCGAGGCAAGCGGAACGCTGCTCCCCGCTGACGGGCGTTGATCCTTGCACGGGACTCCCGAGGTTGCGCAAGCCCCCCGGTGCCGATGAGCACTCATATCCGTTTTGCCACCCCACACAGGTCGACAAATAGCCGTCAATCACCCGTCAGTGGACCGTCATCGGGTCGACAAATCACCTGTCGGGTATCGGCAGCGGGCGCTTCTCGATCGCCGCCGCCATCACCTCCGGGAACAGGTCGGGCGTGCAGGCGAAGGCCGGCGCGCCCAGCCCGGCGAGCGCGGCCGCGTGCTCCCGGTCGTACGCCGGCGCCCCCTCGTCCGACAGCGCGAGCAGCGTCACGAACTGCACGCCCGCCGCCTTCATCGCCGCGACCCGCTTGAGCATCTCGTTCCGTATGCCTCCTTCGTAGAGGTCGCTGATCAGCACCACCACCGTCTCCGCGGGCCGGGTGATCTGCGACTGGCAGTACGCCAGCGCCCGGTTGATGTCCGTGCCGCCGCCGAGCTGTGTGCCGAACAGGACGTCGACCGGGTCGTCGAGCTGGTCGGTGAGGTCGACGACCGCCGTGTCGAAGACGACGAGCCGGGTGCTGATCGACCGCATGGACGCCAGCACCGCCCCGAACACGGACGCGTACACCACGGATGCCGCCATGGACCCCGACTGGTCGATGCAGAGGATGACCTCCTTCTTCACCGACTGGGAGGCGCGCCCGTACCCGATGAGCCGCTCCGGTACGACCGTCCCGTACTCCGGCAGGTAGTGCTTGAGGTTGGCCGCGATCGTGCGGTTCCAGTCGATGTCGTGGTGGCGGGGCCGGTTGATGCGGGCGCTGCGGTCGAGGGCGCCGGTGAGGGTGGCCCGGGTACGGGTGGCGAGCCGCTTCTCCAGGTCCTCCACGACCTTGCGCACGACGGCCCGTGCCGTCTCCTTCGTCGTCTCCGGCATCGCCTTGTTGAGGGAGAGCAGCGTGCCGACGAGGTGCACGTCGGCCTCGACCGCCTCCAGCATCTCCGGTTCGAGGAGCAGCGTGGACAGCCCGAGCCGGTCGATGGCGTCGCGCTGCATGACCTGCACGACGGTGGAGGGGAAGTACGTCCGGATGTCCCCGAGCCACCGCGCCACGGACGGCGCCGACGCCCCCAGCCCCGCCGAACGGTCCCGCCCCGTCTGCCCCTTGTCCCCCTTGTTGTAGAGCGCGGCCAACGCCCCGTCCATCGCGGCGTCCCGCCCGGACAGCGCGCAGCCGGTGCCGTCGGCCGCGTCGCCCCCGAGGACGAGCCGCCAGCGCCGCAGCCGCTCCTGCCCCGGGTCGATGGGATCGGTCACCGGATCGGTCGTCATCCGCGCACCCCCGTACGAAGCCGTTCCCACAGAGGCATCACGGGCACGGTCGTCGTCGGCCCGTTCTCCGCCCGCACCCCGTACCCGCCCCGAACGGCGTCCGCCGCCCCTTCCGCGCTGTCCCTCTCCCGCGGCTCGCTCAGCCGGTCGGTCGTCATCGCGCCACCCCCACCAGGTCGTTGTCGGCGTCCTCTTCCTCGGCGGCCGCTCCCGCAGCGCTTCTTTCCGGGCCGCTCAGCCCCAACAGCAGCCGGAGCACCGGCAGCACGGCGTCCACGCGCTCGCTGTCGAGGTCGGGAGCGAACCCGGGTATCGCGGCCCCGGCCGAAGCCCCGCTCCCCCGTTGCCCCGGCCCGCGCCGGACCAGCTCGCCCAGGGTCCGGCGCACACCCGGCTCGTATGCCGAGAAGGTGCGCCGCAGCAGCGGCAGCACGTCCGTGAACGCCTCCGTCGGCACGCCGGTCAGCCAGGCGTCGACCAGCCCGAGCAGCCGCTCGTCGTGCACGAGCAGCAGCCCGCCGCCGGAACCGCCGCCGACGAAGCCCTCGATCCACGCGGCCGCGTCCGCCGGCGGTGTCCCCGGCGACAACACGAGCCCCATGAGCCGCGCCGCTTCCCCCTGCGCCAGCTCCCCGTCGTCCAGCAGCAACCGCACGCCCCGCCCCCGCACGACCCCGGGCACGCTGTCCCGCCCGGCCAGCACCCGCAGCACCGCGTGCCACCGTCCGCGCAGGCCGCCGTGGACCGCGACGGGGGCGTCGGCCCCCAGCAACCCCACCGCCCCGTGCACCGCGTCGACATGGCGCCGCATCTCCTCGGCCGCGTCCGCGTCGAGAGCGGCGCAGGCCGGCGGCAGGCCGACGAAGATGCGCTCGGCCAGGCCCGCGGCGACCTCCGTCAGCGCGGCGGTGTCCGTGCCGCGTACGTCGCCGTAGCGCAGGGAGCGGACCAGGGCCGGCAGGGCCTGGGCGAGGTGGCCGACGTCCGTGTCGAGGGCCGCGCGGTCGGCGAGGATCCGCATCACCGTGGGCAGCGCGTCCGGCAGTTCGGCCAGCAGGCACCGCTCGGCGAGCCCGGTGACGTCGGCGAGGCCCTGCGCGGCGACGGCGTCCGCCTCCGCCCTGGCGGTCGCGGCGCCGAGCACCGTCGTCCCCCACACCCCGGCCTCGGCGACCCGCACCGCCAGTTCCGGCTCCCACCGCAGCCGCCACGTCTCCCGGAACGTCCCCGTGCTGCCCCGCGAGGCGGCCGGTTCCCCCCACCCGACCCCGAGCAGCCGCAGCCGGTGCAGCAGCCTGCTGCGCTCGGCGTCGGTGTCCTTGCGCAGGTCGAGCTCCAACTCGCGTTCCAGCGCCTCCGGTTTGAGCCGCAGCCGACGCTGGATCCGGTCCAGGTCGCGCTGCAACGGCACCGCCGGCGCGGCCCGCGGCACCTCGCCCAGCACGTCCCCCACGACGAGCCGGTCGTGCACCAGCGCCAGCGGCACGTCCGAGCCCTCGCACATCACCGCCCGCACGGCGTCGGTGGTCTCGCTCAGGCCGGGCAGCGGGCGGCCGCGCATCACGGCGAGCGTCTCGGCCAGCCGTACCGCCTCGATGACGTGCGCCGAGGAGACGATCCGGTCCTCGTCCCTCAGCAGGCCGGCCACCTTGGTCAGCCAGCGCTCCACCGGCCGGTCCGGCGCGCCGAACAGATGCCCGTACCACCCCGGCGAGTCGATGCCCGCGCCGTATCCGCTGCGCCGCGAGAGCCTGCGGTACGTCCACGGCACCCACGTCATGTCCGCCTTGACCTTGGGCAGCCCCTTCAGCAGGGCCCGGTCGGCGCCGACGGTGGTCCGCTGCCGCAGCGCGGGCACGTGCCAGGCACCGCACACCACGGCCACGGCATCCCCGAACTCGCGCTGCGCCGCGCGCACCTGGAGCCGCATGAACGCCTCCCGGACGAGATCCCGGTCGTGGCCCCCGCTGCCGTACGTCTCCCGCAGCGCCCCCATGGCCTCTTCGAGCGCGACGAACGGCGCGAACGCGTCGCCCTCTCCCCCGCCCCGGTGCTCGACGACGTCCTCCCACCAGCGCTCCGGATCGTCGTAGCCGGCGGTCTCGGCGAGCAGGCCGAGGGGATCGACCCGGACGTCGGCGCCTGGCTCGGGCGCGTCGGTTTCCTCGCCGGTGGGCTCCGTCTCCATGTCCTTCCCCCACGCCAGGGTGTGCGTGGCCGGGAGGTCGATGAAGCGGGCCGGCACATCGTGCTCCAGGGCCCAGCGGATGGCGACCCACTCCGGGGAGAACTCGGCCAGCGGCCAGAACGCGGAGCGGCCGGGCTCGTCCACGGCATGGGCGAGCAGCGCGACCGGCGGCCGCATGTCCTCGTCGGCCGCCAACGGGATCAGTACGTCGGCCTCGGGCGGCCCTTCGATCAGCACGACCCGCGGCCGGCCCGCGTCCAGCGCCCCCCGCACGGCCCGCGCGGACCCGGGCCCGTGATGCCGCACACCGAGCAACAACGGCCCGGCCCCGGACCACCTGCTCCCCGGCCCCTCAGCGGCCGCCGCTCCGTCTCGGGTGTCGCTCACACGCTCACCTCCCGGCACGCGCGATAGAAGTCCTTCCAGCCGTCGCGCTCGCGGACGACCGCCTCCAGGTACTCCTGCCAGATGACCCGGTCGGCCGCCGGATCGCGGACGACGGCGCCGAGGAGGCCCGCGGCGACGTCCCCGGCCCGCAGCACGCCGTCGCCGAAGTGCGCCGCCAGCGCGAGGCCGTTGGTCACGACGGAGATCGCCTCCGCCGTCGACAGCGTGCCGCTGGGCGACTTCACCTTCGTACGGCCGTCGGAGGTGACGCCGTCGCGCAGCTCGCGGAAGACGGTCACCACCCGGCGGATCTCGTCGATGCCGTCGGGCGCGGCCGGCAGGTCCAGGGAGCGTCCGATCTGGTCGACGCGGCGCGAGACGATGTCGACCTCGGCCTCCACGCTCTCCGGCAGCGGCAGCACGACCGTGTTGAAGCGGCGGCGCAGGGCGCTGGAGAGATCGTTGACCCCGCGGTCGCGGTCGTTGGCCGTCGCGATCAGGTTGAAGCCGCGGACCGCCTGCACCTCCTGGCCCAGCTCCGGTATCGGCAGCGTCTTCTCCGACAGGATCGTGATCAGCGTGTCCTGCACGTCGGCCGGAATGCGGGTCAGCTCCTCGACCCGGGCCGTCATCCCCTCCGCCATCGCCCGCATGACGGGGCTGGGCACGAGGGCGTCACGGCTGGGGCCGTGCGCGAGCAGCTGCGCGTAGTTCCAGCCGTACCGGATCGCCTCCTCCGGTGTGCCGGCCGTGCCCTGCACCAGCAGCGTCGAGTCGCCGCTGACCGCCGCGGCCAGGTGCTCGGACACCCAGGTCTTGGCGGTGCCGGGCACGCCGAGCAGGAGCAGGGCGCGGTCGGTGGCGAGGGTGGTGACGGCGACCTCGACGATGCGGCGCGGGCCCACGTACTTCGGTGTGATCACCGTGCCGTCGGGCAGCGTGCCCCCGAGCAGGTACGTCGCGACCGCCCACGGCGACATCTTCCAGCGGGCCGGGCGCGGACGGTCGTCCTGCGCGGCGAGCGCGGCGAGTTCACCGGCGAAGGCGTCCTCGGCATGCGGCCGCAACGCCTCGGTCGTCTCCGTCTCACGCACGTCCACGGACGTCGGTTCCACGGACAAGGACATGGCTGAGTCCCCCCTCCAGCTCGGCCGGTTCGGATCTGACATCCACGTTGCACCACACCACTGACAACGCGATCTGACCTGCGAAAACGCGCTCGCGACCGCCCGCGCCACCTCGCTCGCGGGACCGATTGTCAGTGGTGGGACCTACCTTCGATGGCATGACTCAGCAGGGGGTGCGCTGGAGCGCGGATCAGGTGCTGGCACTGGCGCCTGACGCCGTATCACGCAAAGCGGGCAGCAAACTCGGCGCGGCCGGGCCGTGGTCCGAGGCGGGCAGGTGTGGCGAGGGGACGGTGTGGGGGCTGTGCAAGGGCAGCGGGAGCAAGCCGTATCAGACGGTCGTGGACATCGCGGACGCGTCGGGACCGGCGTACAAGTGCAGTTGCCCGAGCCGCAAGTTCCCGTGCAAGCACGCGCTCGGGCTGCTGCTGCTCTGGGCGGGCGGGGACGGGGCGGTGCCGCCGGGGCAGCCGCCGGAGTGGGCCGGGCAGTGGATAGAGGGGAGAAGACAGCGCGCGACGGAGAAACGGGCGGCGGATGCGGCCGGTTCCCCGTCCGGGTCCGCTGATCCCGAGGCGGCGCGGCGCAGGGCGGAGCGCCGGGCCGAGCGGATCACGGCGGGGGCGACGGAGCTGGAGCAGCGGCTGGCGGACCTGCTGCGCGGCGGCCTGGCGGGCGTGGAACAGGCGGGGTACGGGCTGTGGGAGGAGACGGCGGCCCGCATGGTCGACGCCCAGGCACCCGGACTGGCTGCTCGTGTGCGGGAGTTGGGGGCGATCCCGGCGTCCGGACCGGGCTGGCCGGTCCGGTTGCTGGAGGAGTGCGCGCTGCTCCACCTCCTCGACCAGGGCTGGTTCCGCCGGGAGGAGTTGCCCGAGGCCCTGGCGGCGACGGTCCGTTCCCGCATCGGCCTGCCCACCTCGGCGGACGGCCCGCCGGTGCGCGATCGCTGGCTGGTCCTCGCCCAGTACGACACGGCGGACGCGCGCCTGACGACCCGCCGGATCTGGCTGTACGGCGCCGAGTCGGACCGTACGGCGCTGCTCCTCTCTTATGGCGCCGCCGGCCGCGCCCCGGAGCTCGCGCTGCCGGTGGGCCTGACGCTGGAGGCCGAGGTGTCGGCGTACCCGGGCGCCGGACAGCCGCGTGCGGCCCTCGGCGAGCAGTTCACCCCGCCCGCTCCCGCGTCGATACGGCCGCCGGGGGTGACGGCGGCCCAGGCGGCCGCCCGCTACGGCGAGGCGCTGCGGGACGATCCCTGGCTGGGCTCCGTCCCCGTGACGCTGGACCAGGTCGTGCCGACCCCGGACGGCGAGTCCTGGCAGTTGGCGGACGCGGGCGGTGACGCGGCGCTGCCCCTCACCCCCACCGCCCGTTCCCGTCCTGGCCTGTGGCGGC
Organism: Streptomyces sp. NL15-2K; assembly: GCF_030551255.1. GTDB lineage: Bacteria > Actinomycetota > Actinomycetes > Streptomycetales > Streptomycetaceae > Streptomyces. The sequence goes on along the minus strand of NZ_CP130630.1, from coordinate 7,040,865 downwards.
TGGTCGCCCTCTCCGGCGGCGCACCCGTCAAGGTCTTCGGCGAGTGCGGCCATCTGGGCTTCACCCCGCTGACGGCGTGGCCGGAGGGGGTGGGTGAGGCGGTGTCGCTGTGCTGAACCGGCACGCATGTGTCCGGTCCCTGTGGACACCCGAACCCGGTGACCCTTCAACCACTTCCAGGCACCGCACCAAGAGGAATGCAGAGGAACGCATGAACAGGACTTCCGCTCCTGCGGCTGCGCCCGCTCCGGGCGCCTGGGAGGAACTGGTCACGGCAGCCCTGCTCGGCACGGACCGGCGCACGCCGCCGGGCTGCGCGCCGGGCCGGGAGGCACCGGCGGCGTTGCTGGACGCGGCGGCCGTGGAGACCGTACGGCGGCGGGCCGGGCTGCGTCCGGGGCCGGCGGCCCGGCGGCCCGAACCTGCCGCCGAGGACCCGCGTCCTGCGCTGCCGACCGCGGCGGCCCGCAGGCTGGCGATGCTCCTGGCCGACCGCCCCGGCACGGGGGGTGGGGGCCGCAGAGGCACGGCACCGGACCTCATGGAGCTGCTGCCGCAGTGGCTCGCGACGGCGAACGCGCGCGGTTTCGCCGCACCCCCCGAGATGCTGCCCGCGCTCCTGGACGCGGCCCGGGGACGGACGGACCTGCGGTCGGCGGCGCTGACCTTCGCGGGACCGCGTGCCGTGTGGCTCGCCCGGCTGAACCCGGACTGGCGGTTCGCTCTGCGCGCGACCCCGGGCGGTGGCACATCGCTCCCCCGTCCCGAAAACACCGACAAGATCCAGCAGCTCTGGCAGGAAGGGCTGTTCGCCGAGCGCGTCGCCCTCCTCGCCGCGCTGCGTGCCCGAGAGCCCGCCACCGCGCGGGAGTTGCTCGCCATGACATGGACGACGGAGCGGGCCGAGGACCGGCTGATGTTCCTCGACTCGCTGCGGACGGGCCTGGGCCCGCGGGACGAGCCGTTCCTGGAGCAGTCGCTGACCGACCGCAGCCGCAATGTACGGGCGACGGCGGCGGAGCTGCTGTCGGCGTTGCCGGGTTCGGCGCTCGCGGCGCGGATGGCGGTCAGGGCGGGCGCGTGCGTGGCCGTCGACCACACGAAGGACATACCGACCCTCACGGTCGAGGCGCCGCACGAGTGCGACCCGAGCATGGAGCGCGACGGTGTCGTACCCAATCCGCCGGGCGGGCGGGGTGAGCGGTCGTGGTGGTTCGGCCAGTTGGTGGAGGCGGCACCGCTGCCCACCTGGCCGGCCCGGCTCGGGGGCCGCACACCGCGGGAGATCGTGGCGCTGCCGGTGGCGGACGACTGGCAGGGCGAACTGCACGCGGCGTGGTGCCGGGCGGCGGTGCGGCAGCGGGACGCCGAGTGGGCGCGAGCCCTCCTCGGAGCGCCCGCGTCACCCGAGGCCGGCGGCCCCGGCGCGGTGTCCCTGGCCGAGCGGGCCAAGCTGCTCGGCACGCTGGACGCCGCCGAACGGGCCGAGTGGGTGGCCGGGTTCATCGCGGCGCACGGGCTGTCCGAGGCCTTCCAGTTGCTCGGTGTGTGCGCGGTGCCGTGGGCCACGCCGCTCGGGCGGGCCGTGGTGGACGCGCTCAACATCGCACGGGATGCGGGGAGTTACCCATGGAGCTTCAGCGGAGTGATGGGGCTGGCCGAGCGCTGCCTCGACCCCTGCGAGGCGAGCCGTCTCGACGGATTGCTGGCGGTACCGGACGAGCCGGAGGACGCGAGTCCGGGGGCCGGGGGCTATTGGGCGGAGGCGTTTCAGCGGCTGGTCACTACGTTGCGGTTGCGGGCGGCGATGGCCGAGGAGTTGGGGGCGTAGGGCGTTCCGGTCACCTCAGCCGACCCGCACTGCACGACGACCTAAGCCCCAGCCGGCTGCCGCGCGTTCGCCCGAACCCAGTCCACGATCGACTGCGTGGTCGCTCCGGGCGTGAAGATCTCCGCGACGCCCTTCTCCTTCAGCGGGGAAATGTCCGCCTCGGGGATGATTCCGCCTCCGAAGACCAGGATGTCCTCCGCGTCCCGCTCCTTGAGCAGGTCGATCACGGCCGCGAACAGCGTGTTGTGCGCCCCCGAGAGGATGGACAGCCCGATCGCGTCGGCGTCCTCCTGGATCGCGGTGTCGACGATCTGCTCGGGAGTCTGGTGGAGGCCCGTGTAGATGACCTCCATACCGGCGTCGCGCAGCGCCCGCGCGATCACCTTTGCCCCTCGATCGTGGCCGTCGAGCCCCGGCTTGGCCACCACCACGCGGATCGGACCGGCTGCCACACCCATCACTGCCTCCATGAAGCGACTACATCCATCGGTACCGATACATCCATTCCTACCGACAAGTACCGCACCCGCCGGGAAAGTGAACGAACGTTATCGTCAGCATCCCGCAACCGGCAGTTTCGCGGTGGATTCCGAGGGGGAAATCACACGGTGGGACACGTTCGGGAGCCGCTACGAGGTCGTCGCACCGCCGCGCCGCATGCCACGCGCCGCGGCGGTGCGACGCATCGGCGACGGCACGCAGGGCACGCAGGGCACGCAGCAAAGGTAGGGCACGACAGCGGGGAGCCTCGTCGCCACACCGACAGGGAACCTCGTCACGTCACCGGCGCAACACCAGCACCGCGCTCCACTCACGCCCCGTCGACGACCTCGGTCGCGGCCTCCCATGAGGGCACACGGGGGACAGAGCCGTTCTCCTGCGTGCCGACAGGAGGTCGGCCATGAAGGTCACCAGCGCAGTGCTGCCCTTTCTTCCGGTGTGCCGGCGGTTGCTGCCGGACAAGCTCCCGGACAAGCTGACGGGACTCTCCCTGGCCCTCCTGAAGGCGACCGCTCTGGAGATCGCGATCCTCGCGGGACACCTCCTCCTGTACCCCTCCGGCGTCGCACAGGAGCGCCGGGCTTCCGCGACGCCGCTGCCCTCGCCGGAGGACGGCGCCGCACAACTGCCCACCCAGGCCAAGCCCCCGGTCGTCCTGCTGCACGGCTTCATAGACAACCGCTCGGTGTTCGTCCTGCTGCGCCGCAGCCTCGCCCAGCACGGCAGGCAGCAGATAGCGTCGCTCAACTACTCGCCGCTGACCTGCGACATCCGTACCGCGGCGGAGCTGCTCGGCCGGCACATAGAGGACATCTGCGAGCGAACGGGCAGCGAGCGGGTCGACGTCGTCGGGCACAGCCTGGGCGGACTGATCGCGCGGTACTACGTCCAGCGCCTCGGCGGTGACATCCGCGTCCGGACGCTCGTGACGCTCGGCACTCCGCACTCCGGCACCCGCGTGGTGCCGCTGGCGAACGCGCACCCGATCGTGCGCCAGATGCGCCCCGGTTCGACGCTGCTCGAGGAGCTGGCCCGGCCCGCACCGGGCTGCCGTACACATTTCGTCAGCTTCTGGAGCGACTTGGACCACCTGATGGACCCACTGGAGACCGCCTGCATCGACCACGCGGACCTGATGGCGCAGAACGTGCGGGTGAGCGGAATCGGGCATCTGGCCCTGCCCGTGCACCCGGCCGTCGCGACCGGGATACGACAGGTCCTCGACACGGCGCGCTCGGAGGCCGAGGCGACCGCACACGCCGGCGGACTGACGGTGGCGTAGCGGCCCCGAACAGCCGAAGCCACCCGTTCGCCATCGAACACCCTTCGAACACAAGGCCAAACTCGCGCCCGCCGTCCCCCGAAACACGGCTGATTGCCCGTTTCCTGCGCGCGGGAAACCCGACGAAGATTGTCGTGCCCGCGTACCGCCGGGTACAGTCACCGCACTGCTCTGGCAGCCCCTGTTGTCGAGGCGAAAGAGAAGTTGGTGAACGACCGTCATCCGTCGGGGACCATGACCACCCCGGCTCCGGCTTCCGACGCCGACTCGTCGCAGTACGCGTCGTACGGCACCCAAGAAGCCCAGTACGGCGACTTCACCACGTACGGCAACTACGACGCCACCGGTTTCGACACGGGCGGCAACGCCACCACGACCTTCGAGGCCGACCCCCTCTTCGGCTGCCTCCCGGGCGAGAGCACCGGCTCGTACGACAGCACGACGTGGTCCACGGGCAGCCACCAGAACCCGAACTACGACATGTACGCGGCCCAGCACCAGGCCGCCTACGACGCCGGCACGTACGACGCCACTGCCTGGGCGACCGGGCAGCAGCCGCTCGCCACGATCCCGTCGCAGGCCACGAGCCCTGACACCAGCGGCCAGTGGGACGCGAACGCCTGGCACCAGCCCGACCAGTCCGGCGGCCCGGCCGACGCGACGCAGCAGTGGGAATGGGGTACGCAGGCCTTCGACACCGGCGCGTACGACGCCACGCAGTGGAACTCCGACGGCGGCCAGGCCACGGCGTCCGCCGAGGAGTACGAGCCGCAGGCCGAGTCGGCGTCCTTCGACCAACAGGCGACGGCGAGCTTCGAGCAGGTCGCGTACGAAGAAACGTTCGGCGAAACCGCTCCGCACGACGGCGAGTCGCCGGCCTCCGGTGACATGCCCGCCACAGCCGAGGCCCCTCTCCTCGACGACCAGGAAGAGGTCGTCCTGGTCCCGGCCCCGGCGTCGCGCGCGGCCGCTCGCGGCGCGGGGCGTTCCCGCCGCCGTCCACCCCCCAAGCGCTCCGCGCTGCTCACGGTGGCCGTGCCCTCGGCGTGTGTGATGGGCGTCGCGGGGATCGCCGCCGCCTCCGTCGGCACGCTGACCGACGACGGCCAGGAAGTGTCCACGACCGCGGCGGACGCGGCCCCCGTGCAGCCGTCCGCCGCGAACGACAAGCTGGACTCCCAGCTGGAGAGCCTCTCCGCCGAGGCGGACGCCTTCAGCGACCGGGTCAGCCGCACGCAGGAGCGCATCGACCTCAAGGCCCAGCAGCTCGCCGAGAAGAAGAAGGCGGCGGCGGAGGCGGCCCGCAAGGAGCGGCTGCGTCCCAAGTACGCGCTGCCGGTCGCGCGGCACGGACTCAGCGCCTACTACGGCCAGTCCGGCATCAACTGGATGTCCGTGCACACCGGCATCGACTTCCCGGTCTCCTACGGCACGACGGTGATGGCCGTGACCGACGGCACCGTCCGCACGGAGTGGAACAGCGCGTACGGCAACATGATGATCGTGACGGCGAAGGACGGCACGGAGACGTGGTACTGCCACCTCTCCAGCTACCGGGTCTCCTCCGGCACGACCGTGAAAGCCGGAGACCCGATCGCGTACTCCGGCAACTCGGGCAACTCGACCGGCCCGCACCTGCACCTCGAGGTACACACGGCCGGCGGCTCGGCCATCGACCCACTTCCCTGGCTGCGCAGCCACGGGCTCGACCCGACGTAAGCAACCGTAAGTACCGTAAGCAACCCCGCTTGTGAGCCCCCGCCGTTCAGCGGGAGCTCAGCGCGGGCGAGCTACAGCTTCTCGACTGGCGCGTACCGCAGCAGCAACCTCTTCGGCTTGTCGTCCCCGAAGTCGATCGTCGCCTCCGCGTTCGCCCCCGTGCCCTTCACCGCCGTCACGGTGCCCAGCCCGAATTGGTCGTGCGTCACCCGGTCCCCGACCGCCAGCGAGACCACCGGCTTGTCCGAAGCCCGGCGCGTGGCGAAGCCCGACGCGCCCGACGCCGCCGACCGCGAGCGGGAGGAGGACAGCGAGGCCGCCACCCCGGAGGCCGGACCGGAGGACACCGGCGAGGTGGCGCCCGTCCGCTTCCAGTCCACGTGCTGCGGGGGGATCTCCTCCAGGAAGCGGGACGGCGGGTTGTACGACGGCTGCCCCCAGGCGCTCCGCATCGACGACCGCGTCAGATACAGCCGTTCCCGCGCGCGCGTGATGCCGACGTACGCCAGGCGCCGCTCCTCCTCCAGCTCCTTGGTCTCGCCGAGGGCGCGCATGTGCGGGAAGACGCCGTCCTCCAAGCCGGTCAGGAAGACGACCGGGAACTCCAGACCCTTGGCGGTGTGCAGGGTCATCAGGGTGATGACGCCGGAGCCGTCCTCGTCCTCGTCGGGGATCTGGTCGGAGTCGGCGACCAGCGCCACCCGCTCCAGGAAGTCGGAGAGCGAGCCGGACGCCTCGCCCTCGGCCGACTCCTGCTCGAACTCCAGGGCCACGGCCGCGAGTTCCTGGAGGTTCTCGATCCGGGTCTCGTCCTGCGGGTCGGTGGAGGCCTGCAACTCGGCGAGGTAGCCGGTCCGTTCCAGCACCGCCTCCAGGACGGTGGCCGGGCCCGCGCCGGACTCGACGATCGTACGGAGGTCCTCCATCAGCGTGTTGAACCGCTTGACGGCGTTCGTGGAGCGGGCGGCCATGCCGTACGCCTCGTCGACGCGCTTGAGGGCCTGCGGGAAGCTGATCTTCTCGCGCTGGGACAGGGCGTCGATCATCGCCTCGGCGCGGTCGCCGATGCCCCGCTTGGGGACGTTCAGGATCCGCCGCAGCGGGACCGAGTCCTCCGGGTTGGCCAGCACGCGCAGGTAGGCCAGGACGTCCCGGACCTCCTTGCGCTCGTAGAAGCGGACGCCGCCGACGACCTTGTAGGGCAGGCCGACGCGGATGAAGACCTCTTCGAAGACACGGGACTGGGCGTTCGTACGGTAGAAGACGGCGACGTCCCCGGCCTTCGCCTCGCCCGCGTCCGTGAGGCGGTCTATCTCGTCGGAGACGAACTGCGCCTCGTCGTGCTCGGTGTCCGCGACGTAGCCGGTGATGCGCGCGCCCGCGCCCGCGTTGGTCCACAGGTTCTTGGGGCGGCGGGACTCGTTGCGCTCGATGACCGCGTTGGCCGCGCTCAGGATCGTCTGGGTGGAGCGGTAGTTCTGCTCCAGCAGGATCGTCGTCGCGTCCGGGTAGTCCTCCTCGAACTGGAGGATGTTGCGGATGGTCGCGCCGCGGAAGGCGTAGATCGACTGATCGGCGTCGCCCACCACGCACAGTTCGGCGGGCTGGAGGTCGTCCTCGCCGGGCGGGACGTCCACCGGGTGCTCGGAGGTGCCGACGAGCTCCCTGACCAGGGCGTACTGGGCGTGGTTGGTGTCCTGGTACTCGTCGACGAGGACGTGGCGGAAGCGGCGGCGGTAGTGCTCGGCCACGTCCGGGAACGCGCGGAGCAGGTTGACCGTCGTCATGATCAGGTCGTCGAAGTCGAGGGCGTTCGCCTCGCGCAGCCGTGACTGGTACATGGCGTAGGCCTGGGCGAGGGTCTTCTCGAAGCCGTCGGTGGCCTGGGCGGCGAAGTCCTCCTCGTCGATCAGCTCGTTCTTGAGGTTGCTGATCTTGGCGCTGAAGGACTTCGGCGGGAAGCGCTTGGGGTCGAGGTCCAGGTCACGGCAGACCAGGGCCATCAGACGCTTGGAGTCGGCGGCGTCGTAGATCGAGAAGGAGGATGTGAAGCCGAGCTTCTTGGACTCCCGGCGCAGGATCCGCACGCACGCGCTGTGGAAGGTCATCACCCACATCGCGTTCGCGCGCGGGCCGACGAGTTGCTCGACGCGCTCCTTCATCTCGCCCGCGGCCTTGTTGGTGAAGGTGATCGCGAGGATCTGGCCCGGGTGGACGCGCCGCTCGCCGAGCAGGTAGGCGATGCGGTGGGTGAGCACGCGGGTCTTGCCGGAGCCGGCGCCGGCCACGATGAGCAGCGGAGTGCCGTGGTGCACGACGGCGGCGCGCTGGTTCTCGTTCAGCCCCTGCAGGAGCGCGGCCGCGTCCACCGCGGGGCGCGGGGCGCCGTCGCGATAGTAGGCGTCCCGGTCCGGCGGCACGTCGAACTTCCCGCCGAACAGATCGTCCGGAACGGGCTCCGGTACGTGATCGTCCTCGGGCGGCGGCGGAGGTTCTGCCTCGTGGCCGCGGTGGGCCTGGAGGTCCGCCAGGAAGCTGTCATCAAAGAGGCTGCTCATCGCTCTCCGAGTCTAGGGCGCCCCACTGACACCCCGCCGCCGCCCCGAGAACATCGCCGGAATCCGAAGGGGTTCTCAGATGCCGAGGATCCTCCAGAGCAGCCCGCCCGGCATCTGCTCACCGTCCAGTACTGTCCCGTCACGGTCCGCGATCGACCAGCGGAAACGTAGACCTTGCCGTCGTACAGGTCGCCCTGTCCCCTGAAGCCGTAGCCGGACTTCCAGCCGAGGATCTTGCCGGCGTGCGGTCGAACCGGACCGAAACCATCACTCCGGCAGAAATGCGCACAAGCCGCCACAGAACACTCCGGATCGGCCACGCTCCGCGACATCCTGACCGTAGGTCACGAAAATGTATCGGGCATATCGAACATCAACCTTCACAGGGACCACACGCGTTGGCTACCGTGCCGGACAGGCCGTACGACCCCCACCGGCGAACGTCGCCGGGCCGCACGGCCTCCGCCGAGTCCGGTGCGCCGCCGCGCGACCGGAGCCGGGGACCCACCGACCTTGGGGTGAATCGGCCCGACCGCCCTCCGGGGCAGGGCCGTAGGGCAACCCTTCCGAATTACCCGCCCGAACCCGACAGCTAACTCGGTAGGCGGAAGATGGAAGGAGTCGCCTCCCTTGGCGTCGCACCGCAAGTCGCGTCCTTCGGGTACGCGCGTAGCAGGCATACGGACCCCCGCTCTCGCCACGGCGGCCCTCACCTCCGTGGCCCTGCTGTCCCAGTCGGCCAACGCCACCCCGGCCGACGACAAACCGAGTCTCGAAGAGGTCGAGAAGAAGGTCGACGACCTGTACCGCCAGGCGGAGTCGGCGACCGACAAGTACAACGCGGCCAAAGAGAAGACCGCCAAGCAGCGGGGGCGCGTCGACACCCTCCTCGACGACGTCGCCCAGCGCACCCAGAAGCTCAACGAGGCGCGTGAGGAGCTGGGTTCCTTCGCCGCCGCCCAGTACCGCACCGGTGCCTCCGCCCCCGACACCTCGACGTTCCTGCTCGCGGACTCCCCGCAGGACTACTTCGACCAGACCCAGCTGATGAGTCGCATGACCAGTCGGCAGAAGGGCGCGGTCGACGACTACGTCACCGAGCAGTCCGCGACGATGAAGAAGCGCCAGGAGGCCACCCAGAGCCTCGAGACGCTCACCGAGTCGCAGGGCGACCTGAAGACGGCCAAGGCGACCGTCCAGAAGAAGCTCGCCGACGCGCGCGCACTCCTGTCGCAGCTGACCGCCGAGGAGAAGGCGCGGCTCGCGGCGATCGAGAAGGAGAAGCAGCAGGAGGCGGCACGCAAGGCCGCCGAGCTGGCGCGGCAGCAGGCGGCGGAGGAAAAGGCCCGGCAGGAGGCGGCCGCCCAGCAGGAGCAGAACAGCTCGGCGGACACCAGCGCCCCGGCCCCCAGCACCCCCGCGACCGACGCCTCCTACGCCACCAAGGCCGAGAAGGCGCTCGCCTTCGCCCGCGCCCAGATCGGCAAGCCGTACGTCTGGGGCGCCACCGGCCCCGGCTCCTACGACTGCTCCGGCCTCACCCAGGCCGCCTGGAAGGCCGCCGGCGTCGACATCCCCCGCGTCACCTACGACCAGGTCAACGCCGGTACGACGGTCTCCCTCTCCAACGCCCAGCCCGGTGACCTGGTCTTCTTCTACGACGACATCAGCCACGTCGGCATGTACATCGGCAACGGCATGATGATCCACGCCCCGAAGCCGGGCGCGTACGTCCGCGAGGAGTCGATCTACTACGACGGCGAGTCGGCGATCCACAGCGTGGTGCGACCGGCCTGAGGCACCGGCGTCCGGGCCGGGATCACGTCCACAGCACCGCGATGAAGATGTTGGCCGTCGTCAGCAGGCCCACCAGTCCGAACAAACCCTTGTCCACCTTCTCGTCGTCCCGCTTCACATAGACGAGGCCGAGAATCACGATCAGCAGGGCCAGCTTCACGCCGATCTTGATGTTGTTGACGGTCTGGTTGTCGGCCTGGTTGAGACCGACCAGGATCGCCCCGGTGACCAGCATCGTCAGGGCGCCGTGCAGCATCGCCGGGTTGAACCGGGCCGTGCCCTCGCCCATCGCCTTCATCTGGGTGAAGAAGCCGCCGAGCAGTGCGGCGATGCCGATGATGTGCAGGCCGACGAAGAGGTGGATGAGTACGTCCATGAGGCCGGAGCCTAATGAGGGGCGTCGCTGCCTCCTGACACCGGGCCACCCCTCCTTACCCGGATCTTGCATATATGCGCCCCATAGCACCCCGACACGCGCACGGGTCACTGAATCGGCAGTTCGGTCATCGCGCTGTGTGAAGTCGACGGCGCCGACCCGGGATCACGGTCACATACGGTCACCCGGTGGTCCGCTCGCGGCACTTCCGCACAACCCGTTACCGCGCCGACACGGCGAGGTTTAGCGTCCTCCCCCAGGTGACCGGCTCCCCACCGCCGCCCGGGCCAGGGGCGGCAGTCGGCCACCACCGCCGAGAAGGTCCGGCGGCGGTCCGCTTCCCCTGTGCGGGCCGCCGCCGGACGCGTGAGCCGCCTCCGGGCGGCCGTACGTCCGCTCCGCTCCGCGGCCGTACCGACGAGGCGGTCGTACGAGTCGTACGAAAGGACGTGCAGTCCACGTGGCAGCGCACCGCAAGCGCAGACAACGCTCGGTCAGCGGGAACAAGGCCCGTACAGCGGCGACGATCGCCCTGGCGGGCGCGGCGACCGCGACGGGCTTCGACGGGACCGGACATGCCGAACCGCAGCTGACGCCCGCGCAGGTCAAGGCGAAGGTGGACAAGCTGTACCAGGAGGCGGAGGTCGCCACCGAGAAGTACAACGGCGCGAAGGAGAAGGCGGAAGCGGCCGAGAAGCGGCTGGCCACGCTGCAGGACGAGGCGGCACGCAGGACGCAGAAGCTCAACTCGGCGCGGGACGCGCTGGGTTCGATGGCCGCCGCCCAGTACCGTGACGGCGGTCTGGACCCGGCGCTGCAACTCGCGCTCTCCGCCGACCCCGACCGGTACCTGGACGGTGCCGAGTTCGCCGAACGAGCGGGCAGCCATCAGGCCTCGTCCGTCGCGCGCGTCCGCGAACAGCTGCGGGAGATCGAGCGGTTGCGCGGGGCCTCTCACATCGAGCTGGCCTCGCTCACATCGCGTCAGGCGGAGCTGAAGCGGCACAAGAAGACGATCAACGGCAAGCTGGGCGCGGCACGGCAGCTGATGTCCCGGCTGACGGCTCAGGAGCGCGCGCGGCTCGGGTCGGGCGGCGACGCGCCCCGCGCCTCCCGGTCCTCGACGGCCGCACGGGACGGCCTGGCGGCCCTCGGATCGGTCACGTCCCAAGCCCCCAACTCCCGTGCGGCAGCAGCGATTTCCTACGCCTACTCCAAGCTCGGCAGCCCCTACGTCTGGGGCGCGACCGGCCCCGACGCCTTCGACTGCTCGGGCCTGATCCAGGCCGCCTACCGCGCCGCGGGCATCTCCCTGCCCCGCACGACCTACGCCCAGATCGACGCCGGCCGCCGCGTCTCCCACTCCGAACTACGTCCGGGCGACCTGGTGTTCTTCTACTCCGGCATCAGCCACGTCGGCATCTACATCGGCAACGGCCAGATGATCCACGCCCCGAGGCCGTCGGCGCCGGTACGGGTGGCGCCGCTGAGCGAGATGCCGTTCGCGGGGGCTACGCGGGTGGCGTGAGGGGATGGCGATGGTGTGAGCGTCCGGGTGGGTTCTTTCGGGTGATTTTCCACCATCAGGGGTGATTCGCGCAGGCCCACGGAGCATCGTCTGTGTACTGAAGGCGTTTCTCTTCGAGGAGTGATGATGGCAATCGAGACACTTCTGCAAGGCGGTCTGACCTTGGAGGCCGATGTGTTGGAGGAGCTGGTGATGGGCTCCGAGGAGCCGGTGAGCGATGCTCCGCTGCCCAGCCCCGAGGGAAACACGGCTCTGCTCATCCTTGCCGCACTCCTTTCACCGAAGGAGCCGAAGGAGCCGAAGGAGCCCCGCGGCCGGTGCTTACCGAACGGTCACGTGCTGCCCACTGCGCCTCCGCGGATCTCTTGGCACGCGGTGCTCACGAGGTCATGCTGGGCGCAGCGAGCAGCACGGTCGTGGCCGCGTTTCTTCGAGAAGCGACAGCGCGCGGCGAGCAGTCGGTGGCGGCGGACACCGGCGGGTCCGTCGTGGCGCCCGACCTCGTGGTTGCGGTGGGCGCGGTGCGCCTGTTGGGGGCCGATGCGCTGGCTCCCTATGCGCTGACCGGTCAAGCCGTTCTGCCGGAGGAGTCGGCGGCTGTCCGTATGGCCATCTCGGCGCTGCCCCCCGCACAGCAGCCGCCCGCCGCGCCGCCGCACGGGCCGGAACCGCCATGGGTGAGGGCCTGGATCGACTGGGGGCTGGCGACCATGCTGGCCTGCCTCGATCCCGCCGCCCCCCATGCCGCGGTCCCGCTCCCTCAGGAGCCGCCGCAGTGCGACGGCAGCGCACCGCGCCGCCGTTCACCAGCCCAGCGGTCGATGGCCCGGATGGCGGGAGCTGTGGGGAAGGCTGGGTGCCGTGGTCCCTGCGGATGGCGCGGCTGGCGTCGCTGGCTCTACCCGGTCTGCACAGCCCCGTACACGATGCCGCACGCTCGGGGGCCTTGGCGCTGGCACGCGGCGCTACCCGCGCGCTGCTGCGGCGTGACTTCGCCACCGCGGCACGGATCACCCGCTGGCTGGCCTGGCTGACCGCCGACGGCGTCCCACTCCCCGTGGATGCGGCCTTGCTGACCGATGACATCATGCTGCGCGGCGGCGGTGACCGCTGCCTGCTGGACGCAGCGATCTCACGCCGTCTACTCGGCCTGGACAGCGTATGAGCACCGCGCTGGCCCACACGGCACATCACATCCGTTCCCGCGCCCTGAGCTGGCTGCATGCCCATCACCCCATGGGCGCGCTCGAGGGAGATGGCCTCGCCGGGAAGACAGAGACCTACAAGGCACTGCAGGAGACGGCGCTGGCCGCCTCACTGATCCTGCGCGACGGTGCCGCAGGCAGCGCGGAGTGCACGCTGGCTCGCGAACTGCTTGACTTTTCCTGGAGCCAGTTGAAGGACGGCACGCTCCTCTACGAGCGAATGCTCCGCCACCCTCTGGCCACCGACACCCTGGAGGGGTACGCCCACTTCGCCCGGGTCGGCTACCGCCACCCCGGCGTGGAGCGGCTCATTCCGCACATCGCCGCGATGGGCACGGTCAAGGCCGTGGAGCACGTGCCCAACCGAAGGCTCGCCGTCGCCAACGCCCTGCGCATCACCGGCCACGATCACGGCGTGTCGACATCCGACTGGGAGACGCTGACGCGGGCCACCTGGCTCGGCGGCAACCCGGAGCCGTGGCACATCGACTGGATGACCGGCTACTCCGTCACCCACACCGTCTTCCACCTCACCGACTGGGGCTCTCACCCGGAGTGGCTGCCCGACGACGTGGTCGCCTACCTGGTCCGCTGGCTGCCTGTATGGATCGACGTGTGGGTGGAGAGTTGCCAGTGGGACCTGGTCGGCGAACTACTGATCGTCGGCAGCTGCCTGCCCGAGCCGTACGGCGAGATCACCGACTGGCAACGCCTGGCGGACCTCCAGCACGCGGACGGCCTGATGCCCCGCGACGACCAACCCGTCGACGACGACCCCGTCACCCGCTTCCGTGATCACCAACACCCCACCATCGTGGCCGCCATCGCCGGCACCGTCGCGCTCACCCGCGCCCTCGACACTCCCGCCCTCGAAGCCTCCTGACAGCCACTCGTGACCGTCCTCCCCTCGACCGCCCCCTGCACCGGCAGCCTCTCCGACGACGCAGAACGTCTCCTCGCCCCCGCCACAGTGCGCCAGGCGATGCGCACGCTGCTGCTTGCGGCGCCCACTGCCGGCACCATCGCGGTCGGACTGCACCGCAACGGGCGCCACGCGCTGTTCGTGCGCGGCCGTACCGCACACCACGGCGGCGTGAGAGCCGACGCCGACACCCGCTTCGAAGTCGGCTCCCTCACCAAGCCGTTCACCGCCCTGCTCCTGGCAGAGCAAGCGGCCCACGGCGAACTCGACCTCGGCGATCCCCTTGCCCACCACCTGCCCGCCGGTACCGCACTGCCAACGGGCGGCACCGCCATCGCCCTGACCCACCTGGCCACGCACACCTCCGGACTACCCCGCCTCCCGCCCGGCCTGCTGACCTCCGCCGTTCCACAGCTGTTCGCCAACCCGTACGCCGACTTCAGCACCGACGATGTGCTGCATGCACTGGCCCGCACCCGCTTGCGAACCGCTCCCGGTACCCGCGTGCGCTACTCCAACTTCGGTGTCGGCCTGCTCGGCCACGCCCTCACCGGCGCAGCCGGCAACGTCTCCTACCCCGCCCTGCTCGACGACCGAGTGCTCAAGCCTCTCGCCCTGCGACACACCAGCTGTGCCACCACGGCACCCGCGGGCGGTACCCAGGCCACCGGCTACTGGCACCGCCGAGCCAGACCGCCGTTTCGCATCCCCGGCCTGCCCGCCGCAGGAGCCCTACGATCCAGCGCCCGCGACCTGCTCACCGTCACCGAGGCCCTCCTCGACCCCGCCTCGGCCCAGGTCCCGAGCGCATTGCGGACCGCTCTGCGCGAAGTCCTACGCCCCAGGCTCCGCCTGCCGAGCGGCAACAGCCTGGCGCTGATCTGGAACATCCGCCCCCGCAGCGACGGCACACACCTCTACCACCACTCGGGCGGCACCCGCGGCTGCACCGCCTTCGCCGGATTCAATCCCCACCACCACACTGCGCTGGTGGCCCTGGCGAACACCGCACCCGGGCCCGGCAACACCCTTGTACAAGCCGCCTACAACACCCTGCTCGCCCTACAAAGCCGTGCCTGAAGGGCCGCAACCTCACCGGCGAAGAAGCCGAGTAGGTGGTGCTGGACATCGCTGGTCGAGGACGGCGCGCCTTGGCCGACCGGGTTTCCCACATTGGCTGACACGCTGAGGTGCCCTTGGCGTTCTACGAGTCTTCAGGCGCGCTGCGGAGCACGGATGGCGGCGCGCACCTCTGCGGCGTGAGCCCGCACCGCAGGGGGCCGCATCCCCGCCGCCTCTCGGTTTGCACTCCTGTCCCGGCCGCCGCAGGCCCGGCAGAGCCCTCCGGGCAGGGCCTCCGGGCGGCCGGGTACGCCGCACTCGGTGCACTCCATCAGGACGCGGGGTCCTCGGCCCGGTACTGCGGCGGGCAGGGCAGGCGGCATCTTGTCGATGAGCCGACGCCGGACGAACGCGCGAGGCGAGTGCACGTGATCCGGAAGCCCGGCGGCGAGAACCTGTGGCAGGTGGTCGGGCGTCACCCCACGCGCCAGCCAGTCGGCGGCCAGTGGTTCGAGGACCGTGCAGTCGGCGGAGGACAGCGCCAGGCGCGGGTCCTGAAGGCCGAGTTGGGCGAGGGCGAGGTAAGCGGCGGAGGGGGTGAGGACCGGTTCCGCGTCGGACTGCGGTGGCGTGGTGTGTGACGGTACGGCGACGGAGGCGCCCTCGGGCGCGGATGCGGGGTCCGCTGCGGTGACCGCCTCGGACGTGGGCGTCACGTCACCGTCCAGGAAACGGGCCCACCACTCGTCGTCACGTGGGGTACGCGACCAGTAGGTGTGGAAGACCCACCGCGTGCCGGTGTCGCCCTCACCCGGCGGGACACGGCGGCGCACGCGGCGCAGATGACCCGCCCGGCCGAGTTCGTTGCGACCAAGATCGGGAGTGATTGGCAGATCTGTTCCACCCCTGCGAAGGAAAACCCCAGGTGAGGTGGCCGTGCCGGTGGAACAGATCTGCCAATCACCTCTTCTGCACCTGGGTGGTGTCGGTGTCGAGGAGGGTGCCGTCGGCGCTGGTCGGCACGATTTCCGGCACAGGGGTGCCGTGCTGGTCGACAAGGGTGGAGTGAGTCTCGCCGGGGGCGAAGGCGTGCCGTTCTCCCCACTGTCGCAGGGTGACGATGACGGGGAAGAGGGCGCGGCCGGCGTTGGTGAGCACGTATTCCTGGCGGCGGCCCGATGGTGCGGTGCGCTGAGCGAGGAGCCCGTGAGCGGTGAGCTTGCGGAGGCGGTCGGTGAGGATGTTGCGGGCGATGCCGGTCCGCCGCTGGAACTCGGTGAACGACCGTGCCCCGTCCATTGCGTCGCGGATGACGAGAAGGCTCCACCTGTCGCCCACGATGTCGAGCGTGCGGGCGACAGGGCAGTCGGGGTCGGTCCAGTCGAGGTTCGGAGTGCGCGTGGTGGCGCGCGACATGACACCTCCCAATGAGTTGCTGATTGAAACCATCATGCCGTACGGTCAAATTGGTTGCAATCCGCTACCGATTGAGATGGAGTGCAATGGACGTGTGGCGGCGGTTATTGCTCGCGGTGGTGTGTGGTGTCGCTGTGGCGAGCATCTATGCCGCGCAGCCGGTTCTGGAGCCGATGGGACGCGATCTCGGTGTGTCGGCAGAACTCGCGGGGTGGATCGTCGCGACCGGCCAGTTCGGCTATCTGGCAGGGCTACTGCTGCTGGTGCCGCTCGGCGACGTGGTCGACAGGCGCCGACTCATCACCGTGCACCTGGCGATCACCGCAGTGGGCATGATCCTGACGGCCTCGGCGTCAGCCGCATGGGTGGCGCTCGTGGGGCTCGCGATGGCTGGGGTGTTCGCTGTCGTGGTGCAGACCGCGGTGGCCTACGCCGCGTCGGTCTCGCTGCCTGCCGAACGCGGACGGAACATCGGTGTCGTGACCTCGGGCGTTGTGGTCGGCATTCTGGGCGCGCGGATCGTCACCGGCACGCTCGCCGAGGTGTGGGGCTGGCGGAGCGTCTATGCCGTGCTAGCGGTGCTGTCACTCGGACTCGCAGCCCTCGTCTGCGTCGTACTGCCGTCAGAGGAGCGCCTCAACCCACCTGCGGGGTACAGGCAGGTCGTCGGCTCACTCGGCGGACTGTTCGGGCAGCGCGTCTTCCTGACGCGCGGGCTCATCGCGTTCTTCTTGTTCGCATCGTTCGGAACCCTGTGGAGCGGACTGTCCCTACCGCTGGCGGACACGCCGTGGCAGCTGAGCGAGAGCCAGATCGGACTGTTCGGCATCGCCGGACTCGCCGGCGCACTCGGCGCGGCACGCGCGGGACGGTGGGCGGATGCCGGACGGGCGGCCCCGGTCACCGGTCTCGCGCTCGCCCTGCTCATCCTCTCGTGGGCAGCGATCGCGCAGCTGCCGTGGTCACTGTGGCTCCTCATCGTCGGAATCGTCGTTCTCGACTTCGCGGTCCAGGCCGTCCATGTGAGCAACCAGCACCTGCTCACCGCCGCACATCCGGATCACATCAGCAGCGTCATCGGCAGCTACATGGTCTTCTACTCACTCGGCTCCGCCCTCGGCGCAGCCGCAACCACCGCCACCTTCACCGCCCACGGCTGGACTGGCTCCAGTCTCCTCGGGGCCGGATTCGCGGCCTGCGCGCTGGCCGTCTGGGCGGCCTACAGGCGCATACCCCGCGATACTCCGGACGACCGCACGCCACGGGCCTGCCCACCGCCGAGCGGTGGGTGGATGCCCGCCCATTCCTTGGAAAAGGAGCTCGGGTCTCGACTCCCGAAGCCCGGGGCTCAGGCCTCGCGGGAGACGTACGCGACGAAGACGGCCCAGGCGTCGGCGGGGACATCGAAGCGGGGACTTCGAGCGCCGAGCTTCGAGTCGCGGAGGTGGATGGTGTGCGGACAAAGGGCGACTTCGAGGCAGGCGCCGCCTTGGGAGTCGCTGTGGCTGGACTTGCGCCAGATGTAGGCGACTTCGAGGCAATCGCCACCCTGATCATCGCTGTAGCTGGACTTGAACCACGACAGCTCAGCGCTCATAGCTCCTCCGCCACCTTCCCGATGAATCGAGCAGACTCTTCGACGTTAAGCGCCTGCATGCGGATCATGCCATGGCGTTGCGTCAGGGCGTTGAGCTTGTCGGCATCGGCGTACAGCGCTCCCGTCTCCTGCCCCTCAACATAGGCGTAGTGCTCATGCTCCTTGGTCTCTACGAGGATCAAGGGACCGCCAAGCGCAACAGGGGGAGCCGATGCGAACGGCAGCACCTGGATGGACACATTACGAAGCGCACCGACGGCCAGCAGATGACGTAGCTGCTGCCGCATGACCTCCCGCCCGCCCACTTCCGCACGCAACGCGGCCTCGTGGATGACGAAGCCGTACACCGTCTTCGTGCGGCGCATCAGTGCTTCCTGCCTCGCCAACCGTGCTCGAACCCGTTCCTCCACCGTCTCGTCGTCCATTGGCGGGCAGCTCTCGCTGATCAGTGCTCGTGCGTACTCCCCCGTCTGCAAGAGGCCGGGAATCAGCCCAAGCGCATAGTGATGCACAACGATCGCCTCGGCCTCGATCCCCATGTACTCCTGCGACCGCGCGGGAAACGGCTCAGGCTTCAGGAACTCATGCCCGGCCACCAACTTCCCCCGTGCCCCGCAGAGTTGATCAGCTACCTGCAACAACCGCAGCGTCGGTCTGCGCCGCCCGCACTCCATCGACTTGACGTACTCGTAGTCGTACCCGGCCTCGTCGGCCAGCGCCTGCCGCGCGACCCCGGCTTCCTCCCGCCACAGCTTGATCTGCCCACCGCAGTACCGCCAGTTCTGCTGAGCCTGCTGAGACGCCCCGGAAGTCACCGCGCCCACCGCCTCCCGCCACCACGCCGTGTACAAGCACGCCGAGTACCCGTTCCGCTACTCCCCGAGGTTACGCGCCAACCACCAGCCTGATCACGGCAACTGACGGAGAACCACACGCAAGGAACGACGCGCGCATGCTCGAGGAAGTCGAGTGGCGGCTGCCCCGCCACGCCCGCAGCGTGGGGCGGGCCCGAGCCCTCCTCCGCGACCAGGCCGTCGCCTGGAAGCTCCCGGACGAGGTGACGGAGACGGCCGTACTCCTGCTCAGCGAGTTGATGACCAACGCGTACCGCCACGCGAAGGTCTCCCTCGGCCGCGAGATCTGGACCCGCTGCATCCTGGAGTCCGACCGTCTCCGTGTGTCGGTGGCGGACGCGAACGACACCCTGCCGACGCCCCGGGAAGCCTCACTGGACGACGAGTCCGGCAGGGGCCTCACCCTGGTGACCGCCCTCGCGGACACCTGGGGCTCGGAACCCCGGCCCCCTGGAATCGGAAAGACGGTCTGGTTCGAACTATCGGCTAAACCAGCCTCCGCGCCGTCGCCCACCGCGTCAGCTCGTGCCGGTTCGACAGCTGGAGTTTCCGCAGAACCGCCGAGACATGGGACTCGACCGTCTTGACGGAGATGAAGAGCTGCTTGGCGATCTCCTTGTACGCGTAGCCCCGGGCGATGAGCCTCAGCACCTCGCGCTCGCGCTGGGTGAGGCGGTCGAGGTCCTCGTCCACCGGCGGGGCGTCGGTGGAGGCGAAGGCGTCGAGGACGAAGCCGGCCAGGCGCGGGGAGAAGACGGCGTCGCCCTCCTGGACGCGGAAGATGGAGTTGATCAGATCCGTGCCGGTGATCGTCTTCGTGACGTAGCCCCTCGCGCCGCCGCGGATCACGCCGATCACGTCCTCCGCCGCGTCCGAGACGGACAGGGCGAGGAAACGGACGGGCTGCTCGGTGTCGGCCATCAACGGGGCGCAGCGGCGCAGGACCTCGACCCCGCCGCCGCCCGGGAGGTGGACGTCGAGGAGGACGACCTCGGGGCGGGTCGCGGTGATGACGGTGACCGCCTGGTCGACGTCCGCGGCCTCGCCGACGACCTCGACGCCGGTCTGCTCGGTCTGGCCGATCTCGGCCTGTACGCCCGTACGGAACATGCGGTGGTCGTCGACGAGCACCACACGCACATGCCGCTGGGCCGGGCCGCCACCAGGCGTCGGCTCCGTGGGCTCCGCGTTCGTCTCGGTCGGATCGCTCATGACGTCTTCTCCGCCCTCTCCATCTCCAGCTCGACCTCCGTGCCGCCGTCCGGCACCGCGCGCAGTCGCGCCGTGCCGCCGTTGCGCTCCATGCGGCCGATGATCGATTCTCTAACGCCCATGCGGTCGGCGGGTATCGAGTCGAGGTCGAAGCCGGGCCCGCGGTCCCGGACGGACACGAAGACCGTCTTGCCCTCGACTTCGGCGTAGACCTGGACGGCGCCGCCCTCGCCACCGTACTTGGCGGCGTTCACCATCGCCTCGCGTGCGGCCTGCATCTGTGCGCCGATCCTCTCGTCGAGCGGGCAGTCGCCGACCACGACCACCTCTATGGGGACGCCGTGCTTGTCCTCCACCTCCGCGGCGTTGCGCCGCACCGCGTCGGCGAGGGTGGTGGGCTCGTCGGCCTCGTCCTTGCCGGTGCCCTCGGGCTTGTAGAGCCAGGTGCGCAGGTCGCGCTCCTGGGCGCGGGCGAGGCGGCGCACCTCCGCCGCGTTCTCCGCGTTGCGCTGGATCAGGGTCAGGGTGTGCAGCACCGAGTCGTGGACGTGGGCGGCGACCTCCGCGCGCTCCTGGGCGCGGATGCGCATCAGGCGCTCCTCGGAGAGGTCCTGGGTCATGCGCACCAGGTAGGGACCGGCCAGCAGCGTTATGCCGACGAGGACCGCGAGCGCCGCCTGGAGGACCGAGCCGAGGTGGGCGGCGGAGCCCTGCAGGACGAAGATGCCGGAGACGCCGGCGGTGACGAGGAGGACACCGCCGCCCGCGCGCAGCAGCGTGAGCGTACGGCGACGTCGGCCGGCCTCGACCCAGCGGGCCCGGCGGGCATTATCCGCCTGGCGCCAGACGAGGGCGACGCCCGCGGCGACGAAGACTGTCGGCCAGAGGTAGGCCCGCGCTCCGTTGCCGAGATTCACATTGCCCACGAAGACCACGGCCACGACGACCATGAGGAGCAGGGCCACGATCTGGCCCTTGTCCGGTCTGCGGGCGATGAGCTTGCGGCGGCCGTCCGGCGAGGTCTCGCTGGTGACCAAGGACGGAGGCCTCTGGCCGCCGACCCCGCCGACGCCGAGCGGCACGAAGAACCAGAACGCGGCGTACAGCAGGGCGCCGAGGCCGTCCGCCATGAACAGGCCGACGAAGACGAGCCGCACCCAGATCACGGGCAGCCCGAGGTGTCCGGCGAGCCCCCGCGCCACACCACCGAGCCAGCGTCCGTCACTGCTGCGGTAGAGCTTGCGCGGCGGCCGCGGTTCGACGAGTGGCGCTGCTGCGGCTTCCGGCATGCCATCGATGGTCACACGGCCGGAGGGCCCGGGCATCAGGGTCGGCCCCGGAGACTCCCCTGATCTTCGCCCCCCATCCCCTTCGAACGCCTCCCCGGCGCCGCCTCAGGGCAGATATCAGGGTCCGGCCAGGGTCATACCGACTGCCGCCGCGCCGACGCGCCCGTCACCATGGACACATGACAGAGCACCAGCACGGCGCGGACGCCGTGCCCGGCGAGGGCCCGGGGCCGACGGCCCCGGGTGCGGGCGGACAGCCGGGTCAGACCGCGGATCCGGGGCCCGCCGGGCAGCCGACCGTGGCCGACGGATCCGGCGCGGCGGCGCCCGGGGAGACCGGCGTGGCCGAGCTGCCCAGCAAGTTCCGGCGCGACCGGCAGCACAAGATGCTCGCCGGAGTGTGCGCGGGGCTCGGGCGGCAGTACGACATGGATCCGGTGATCTTCCGGATCACCCTCGCGGTGCTCTCCGCGACCGGCGGCCTCGGCCTCCTCTTCTACGGCTTCGCCTGGCTCTTCGTCCCGTACGACGACGAGGACGAGAACGAGGTCCGCAAGCTGCTGACCGGCCGCGTCGACGGCCAGGCGCTGACGGCCGTGCTGTTCGCGCTGGTCGGCTGCGGGGTGTTCCTCACGCTGCTGAACAACGGCGGCGTGCTCACCTTCGCCATCGTCCTCTCCCTCCTCCTCGCGGGCGCCGGGTACTGGTCGCGGCACCGCGGCGCCCCCGACACCGACCCGCTGGCGGCCCAGGCCGTCGCCGACGCCCCGCCGGAGGCCCAGGCACCGCCGGTGCCCGCCGTCTACCCGTCCTGGTGGCGCGACCCCATCGTCAAGGACGGCACGCACGTGGGCGGCACGGGCTATCTGTGGGGCCCCGAGGACTCCCGCGACCGGGACCTCGCGGCCGCCGTCCGCATCGGCCTGGGCACCTGGGGCGGCCGCCAGGACATACACCCCCCTCGCGTGCGGCCGCCCAAGCCGCGCGGCCCCCGCTGGATCGGCGGCTGGGTCTTCCTGTTCGCCCTGCTCGCGGGCGGCCTCGGCACCCGCCTGACGTGGGACGACCAGACACTCGGCACCAGCCTGCAGACCGGCCTGGCGTGCGCGCTCGTCGTCTTCGGCGTCGGCATCGCGGCCAGCGCGTTCCTGGGCCGGACCGGGGCGGGGTCGATCTTCCTGGCGATCGTCACGGCGGCCCTGCTCGCCGCCTCGGCGGCCGTGCCCAAGGACATCACCACGCACTGGGAGCGCACGAACTGGCGGGCCGCCACTGCGGCGGACGTCCGGCCGGACTACGAGCTCGGCACCGGCGTCGGCACCCTGGACCTGAGCCGACTGGACCTCGCCAAGGGGCAGACGGTGGCCACACAGGCCGACGTGGGCATGGGCAGACTGCGGGTGATCGTGCCCGCGGACGTGACCGTGAAGGTGAGCATGGACGTGGGAGTGGGCGACATCCAGTTGCCGGGCGACGACGAGAAGGACGTGGACGTGGCGCCGGGCAAGCACAAGGAGGTGACCCTGTCGTCGACGACCGGCGGCAAGGACACCGGCACACTCGACCTGGACCTCAGGGTCGGCATCGGGCAGGCGGAGGTGAGCCGTGCTACGTCATGAGTTCCAGCCCGGCAGGCTGGTCGCCGGGCTCTTCCTCATCCTCGCGGGCGTCATGTACGCCGGTGACGCGGGCGGCCTCTGGGACACCCCGTGGTTCGCGATCATCCCGGTCGTCACGCTCGGCCTCTGCCTGGCGGGCGCGGTCGGCGTCCTGACCCGGGTCATACGCAAACGCCGCCGACCGGGCCGTACGGAACCGGTCGGGGCACCACCGAACCCCTCCGGGGCACAGCCGGAGCCGCCCCTGTGACGGTGGCGGCGTCACCGGTTACCGGTAGCCCCCGGCCCGCTGTCGTCGCCGTGTGTGGAGAGCGGCGTCCAGGGAGAGGACGGGGGCGCCCGCGAGGACGAGGGGCAGCCAGGCCATGAGGTAGATGAGGTCGTTGCCGTAGTAGTACGGCTCGGTGGCCCAGCTCACCGTCAGCCACAGGCTGAGCGAGATCAGCGCGCCGCCGACCGCGGCCAGACGGGCGAGCAGCCCGATCAGGATGCCGACGCCGACGGCGAGCTCACCGATGGCGATGGCATAGCCCAAGCCGACGGGGTTCTTCAAGGACAGGTCGACCAGGGCCGGGATGGCCGAGGAATCGCGGACGGTGCGCATCAGGTCGCCGACCGAGCCTGATCCGGCGTCCTTCATGAAGGCACTGTCGGTGAGTTTGTCCAGGCCGGCGTAGATGAAGGTGACGCCGAGGAAGACGCGGAGTGGAAGCAGGGCGTAACGAGTGGCGGTGTCCCGCCAGTCCCGGCCGCCGTTCAGATAGGGGGTGTGCGTGTCCGTACGAATGCCGTGAGTCATCGCTCGTAGCCGCCTCTCGCCCGCGCGTGCCGTGACCCCTCAAAAAGACGATACGTACGACAGGGGAAACCCGCTCACTCCTGTCCCGCACGAACTTTTCAGACTTCGGACTGCGTCGCTGGGCCGGATTGCAAGGTACCGCCTCCTGTCCGGTCACCCGGCGTGGGTACGGGCCTCGCTGGGGGCTCCGCCCCCAGCCCCCCGGGCCTACGCCCACCCCACCACCCGACTCGGTCGGCCAAGAGGTGACCGCAGAAGCCCCATGGCGGTACAGCCGCGTACGGCGGCAAGGGGACGTGTCGGGGGGTGTCCGCCCGCAGCGGTTGGCGCGTCAACACGGGCACGCTGGTAAGTGACCGATTCCGCGCCGTTCCGAGGACGGACACCCCCCGACACGGCCCCGACCCACCCCCCAACCGCAGGCGCTACCCGCACCCCCACCGAACCCGCACAGGCCGCCGCAGGCCTCCCGCCCAACCGCCGGAGGCACACGCACAGGCCGCCGCAGGCACCCCGCCCAACCACCGGAGGCACACGCACAGGCCGCCGCAGGCACCCCGCCCAACCGCCGGAGGCACACGCACAGGCCGCCGCAGGCACCCCGCCCAACCGCCGGAGGCACACGCACAGCCCGCCGCAGGCACCCCCGGCCCAACCGCCGGAGGCAACCGTCACTCCGTCACATCGATCGCATACCGATTCGTCTCCACCCCCGCCGCAGTCACCACCTGCACCTCCACCCGCCCCGGCTCCACATCCACGGGCACCGGCACGGTCAGAACCGCATCCGTAGGGTTGCTGAAACCACCGGTCACCGGCACCAACGGCACCCTGACATTCACCGCACCGATACGCACGACCATCCGCGACAACCGATCCGCCCCCTGCGCCCCCGGCGGCACGAACCCGGCCCCGCGGATCTCGACGTCGTCACCGGTGCGGATCGGACCGTCCAGGTCACCGGCCTCCCGCGCCCGCACCACGGACAGAATCACCGGCCGACCCCCCTCCGCGCACTTCCCGGCCAGATACGTCCCCGCCGACACCAGCACCACCACGGCCAGCCCCCACGGCAGATCCGGCAACTGATCCGGCCGCCGGCCCAACCGCACCGCCGCGAACAGCAGAGCCACACCGCTGATCAGGACGTACTGAATGTCGGCGAAGGTCCCCCGCCCCGCATCGTCCGTCAGCAGATCGGCGGCCCTCGGCCGGTCCGCCCGTACTTTCTGCAACCGCTGCCCCAGCACCCGCAGCCCGACCACGCGCCGCACCAGCACAGCGATCGCGCAGACCACGGCGAGCACGGTCACCACACCCGCGCCCCGGGCGAGTTCGAGCCCGGAGATCAGCGCGTCGCGCTCGGCATGCCCGGAGGCAGCCGCCAGACGACCCACCAGCACCAACACCGCGTACGCGACGAACAGCACCCAACCCGCCGCCACCGCACGGGACGTCGACAGCCGGTTGTCCTCGCCGATCAGCGGCGCCAGCGCACCGCCCCGCGCCCGGTGGAACCACGACGCAGCCGTCAGTGCCCCGGCCACCACCGACGCGGCGAGCAGCCCGGCAGTACGCGCGGCAGTCCAGTCCGCACCGATCGCCGTCAACGCCTGCACGAGCAGCAACACCACGACCAGCGCCCACACCGCGCAGGCGGTACGGCGCCACAGCAGTGCCAGCCATGCGTCGCCCTCGGCCCGGCTGCGTTCGGCGACGAGTTCCGCGGACTGGGTCAGCTCCTCCGAGACCCACTGCCGGGAGGCGGATGTCGAGTGCGCGACACCCGCGGGCAGCCCCTGCCCGGCCGCGAACCCGTCCCGTTTCAGCAGGAATTCGGCCACGGCCTGCCGATGCCCCGCACGCGCCCCGTGCGGACAGTCCCCACAGGTACAACCGCCCGCGTGCACACCGCCGTGCGCACCCCCGAACGCACCGCCCGCCGCGCTCTGCCTCGCCTCCCGCACCGCCACGTCCGACGCCCGCCTTCCCAGGACCACCCCGCAACTCCCCCACAACGACAGCGAATTGTGCCCTACCTCACCCCACCCCGTCCGCCGGGTCTGGTCACCGCGGGTGAAGACGGACCCGCCGTGTTGACCCGGCTGCGAGAATTTGTCCATGGCCGAGATCATCCAGCGCGACGGGACCTGGGCCTTCGACGGCAGCATGGTCAGGATCACGCCGGGTCTCCACCGCTCCGTGCCGCTGTTCCGGCAGACGTACGGAGAGATCGCCGTGCCCCTGGAGGCCGTCGCGGGCGTCGTCTTCGAGCCCGAACGCAAGCGCGGCCGACTGCGCATGCGGCTGCGCGAGGGTGCTGATCCGCTCCTCCAGGCGACCGGCGGACGGCTACCCGATCCGGGCGACCCGTACCGTCTGCTGGTGGACATCGACCGCGCCGGAGTCGCCGAGTACGTGGCCGAGGAGATCCGCAACGCCCTGCTCCTCGACCAGATCCCCAAGGAGCCGACCACGGCCTACTTCCTGCCCGGCCCGCCGGTACCGGTCTCGGTGCGTTCCTCCGACGGCACGGTCTCCTTCGACGGCACCCAGGTCCGCATCGACTGGTCCGACACCTCCGACCGGGTCAAACGCGCCACCGGCCCGCGGATCATCAACATCGGCGATCTCGTCCAGGTCGAGTGGCTGCCCAACTCCGGCTACGAGGACGGCTTCCTGCGCTTCGTGACCCAGGAGACGGTGTTCTCCAAGCTGCCGCCCGAGAAGGACCCGTACGCCCTGGACCTGTGGGGCAGCGCCCGCCGCGACCTGCTCACGGCCCTCGTCGCCACCGCGGTCACCGCCCGGCTGCCGCACCCGTCCACCCGCACCGGTACCGAACAGGACGAGCGGCGCGTCCCCCGCCCCCGGCCGACGGCGTCCGTACCGCCGCCGGCCGACCATCACGACGTACTCCTGCGCAGGCTGCGGGAGTTGGGGGAACTGCATCGTGAGGGAGTCCTCACGGACGAGGAGTTCGCGATGACCAAGGCCGCCGTACTCCGAGGCTTCTAGCTCAACCAGCCCGACTACTGACTAGCCCGACTACCGACTAGCCCGACCAACCGACTAGCCGACCAGCTGAACTAGCTCAACAAGTCCGGCTCACTCCGGCTGATGTCCTGCCACAACGGCTGGTAGTTGATCCACGCCACCAGATCCCCGCCCGTCTGCTCCCGCGTGGCCACCGCCGCCCTGTGGTCGATCAGGACGGGCCGGCCGGCCGCCTTCGCGGTCAGCTGCACCTGGCAGGAACGTTCCATGGAAAGGAACCACCAGGCCGCCGCGTCCACCGAGTCGCCGACCGTCAGCAGCCCGTGGTTGCGCAGCACGAGGGCCTTGCGGGACCCGAGGGCGGCGGCGATCCGGCGGCCCTCGTCGGCGTCGACGGCGACGCCGGTGTAGGCGTCGTACAGGGCGTGGTCCTCGTAGAAGGCGCAACTCTCCTGGGTGATCGGGTCCAGGAGGTCCCCCAGCGCCGACAGCGCCCGCCCGTACACCGAGTGGCAGTGGGCGACGGCGACGACGTCGGGGCGGGCGGCGTGCACTTGGGAGTGCACGGTGAAGGCCGCCTGGTTGACGTGGTAACGGCCGTCGATCACCTGCCCGTCGGAGTTGGCCAGCACCAGGTCACTCACGGTGACGTGCTTGAACGGTATCCCGAAGGGATTGACCCAGAAGCAGTCGCTGAACTCCGGATCACGCGCGGTGATGTGCCCCGACACCCCGTCCTCGAAGCCGAACCGCCCGAAGATCCGCAGCGCGCCCGCGAGCCGTTCCTTGCGATGCCGGCGCTCGTCCGCGAGCGACTCGTGCATCGGCGGCATCGCGAACCGCAGCTGGTCGGTGGGGAGGGGCGGGGGCGGAGTGGGCCCGGTCTCGGGGGTCCCGTGCATTCCGTGCGTCCCGGGCGTCCCGTACATGTCGTCCTCCAGCACTGCGTTGCTTTACGGGCCGGAAGTTACCGTCGGTCAGCGGAAGAGAACAGCGTTGGTTTGTAAAGATGCCGCACGCGAGCCATACCCGACAGTAGATGTCTGGTATCGGCGCAAGACTGGTGCTCATGAACTGGGCAGCCTTCTCCACCGCCGAACCCGACCTGGCCAAGACCGTCGAGGCACGCTTCGCCGCCTTCACCCACCATGTCCTCGCGACCCTGCGCAAGGACGGCTCCCCGCGCACCACCGGCCTGGAGGTGCGTTTCCTGAACGGTGAGCTGTGGCTCGGCATGATGCCGGACTCGATCAAGGCGCTCGATCTGCGCCGCGACCCGCGCTTCGCGCTGCAGGCGAACCCCGGGGAGGGCACGGGCATGGGCGGCGGCGACGTCCGGATCAGCGGGCGGGCGATCGAGGTGGAGGACCCGGAGACGAAGGCCAAGTACTCCGAAGAGGTGGAACCGCCGGAGCCGTTCCACCTCTTCCGCACCGAGCTGACGGAGGTCGTACGGACCTACGTCGAGGACGACAAGTACCTGGTCGTCCAGGTCTGGAAGCCCGGAGAGCCGGTGCGCACGCTCAAGCGGACGTAACCCCAGGTACTACTCCCACTCGATGGTGCCCGGCGGCTTGCTGGTCACGTCGAGCACGACCCGGTTGACGTCCTTGACCTCGTTCGTGATCCGCGTCGAGATCTTCGCGAGCACGTCGTACGGCAGCCGCGACCAGTCGGCGGTCATCGCGTCCTCGCTGGACACCGGACGCAGGACGATCGGGTGGCCGTAGGTCCGGCCGTCACCCTGGACGCCGACGCTGCGGACGTCCGCGAGCAGGACCACCGGGCACTGCCAGATGTCCCGGTCGAGGCCGGCCGCCGTCAGCTCCTCGCGGGCGATGGCGTCGGCCTCGCGCAGCAGGTCGAGCCGCTCCTTGGTGACGTCGCCGACGATACGGATGCCCAGGCCGGGGCCGGGGAACGGCTGGCGCTGGACGATCTCCTCCGGGAGCCCGAGCTCCTGGCCGACCATCCGGACCTCGTCCTTGAACAGCTTGCGCAGCGGCTCGATGAGCTTGAACTCGAGGTCCTCCGGCAGCCCGCCCACGTTGTGGTGGGACTTGATGTTGGCGGTGCCGGTACCGCCACCGGACTCGACCACGTCGGGGTACAGGGTCCCCTGGACGAGGAACTCCACCGCCGGACCCTCGTCCGCGATGATCTCCGCCTGCGCCTGCTCGAAGACCCGGATGAACTCCCGTCCGATGATCTTCCGCTTCTCCTCGGGGTCGGAGACCCCCTTCAGAGCGGACAGGAACCGCTCCTCAGCGTCCACGACCTTCAGCTGCACGCCGGTCGCGGCCACGAAGTCCTTCTCGACCTGCTCGGTCTCGCCCTTGCGCATCAGGCCGTGGTCGACGTACACGCAGGTCAGCTGGGAGCCGATGGCCTTCTGGACGAGGGCGGCGGCGACTGCGGAGTCCACGCCGCCGGACAGCGCGCAGATGGCACGCTTGTCGCCGACCTGCTCGCGGATGGCCGCGACCTGCTCGTCGATGACGCTGCCGGTGGTCCAGTTCGGGCTCAGCCCCGCGCCCCGGTACAGGAAGTGCTCCAGCACCTGCTGGCCGTGCGTGGAGTGCATGACCTCGGGGTGGTACTGGACGCCGTACAGCTTCTTCTCGTCGTTCTCGAAGGCGGCGACCGGGACGACGTCCGTGGAGGCCGTGACGCTGAAGCCCTCGGGGGCGGCGGAGCAGGCGTCGCCGTGCGACATCCACACCGACTGCTCGTCCGGGGTGCCCTCGAAGAGGGTGGAGCCGGCTTTCGAGACATGCAGGGGCGTACGGCCGTACTCGCGGGCGCCGGTGTTGTCCACCGTGCCGCCGAGCACCTGGGCCATCAGCTGGAAGCCGTAGCACATGCCGAAGAGGGGGACGCCGGCCTCGAAGAGCTCACGGTCGAGGCGGGGGGCCTCGTCCGCGTACACCGAGGAGGGGCCGCCGGAGAGGACGATCGCAGCCGGGTTCTTGGCGAGCATCTCGGCGACCGGCATGGTGCTGGGCACGATCTCGCTGTAGACCCGGGCCTCACGGACGCGACGGGCGATGAGCTGGGCGTACTGCGCACCGAAGTCGACGACCAGGACGGTGTCGGGGGCGGCGGCAGCGGGAGTCGCTGATGACACGGGAGCCTTCCGGCGGTGGGGCGGGGTCTCTGTGCTGGCCAATTCTACCGAGGTGGGCGTCGGGCGTGTCCCGTGTGCCGGGGGCTCCGCCGGACGGGCTGGATCCACGAGCCGCGTCTCAAGATGCGAGCCACGTTGGACGGCCCTCATGAGCACGGCATACTGGCCTCATGCTCACGCACCCGACCTTCGTCTTTACCTATGGCACCCGGCCCGCCGGCTGCCATGGTCGTGCTGCTTGAGCAACTGACAAGCGACTTCCCAGGCGCCCCGGGCCGACAAGGCCCGGGGCGCCTGTCGTTTTCCGGATCTTGCCGCTCCGGGGCACCGCACCTCTACCGAACCGACGAGGAGCCCCCATGACCACCACCGACGTGACCGGCGCCCGCACCCCCGAGGCCGCCGATGTGATCACCGGCGCCCGTGAGCGCATCGACGCGCTCGACGACCGGATCATCGGGCTGATCCAGGAACGGATGGCCGTGTCCGCCGTCATCCAGGAGGCCCGGATCGCCTCCGGCGGCCGGCGCGTGAACCTCTCCCGCGAGATGGACGTCCTCAGCCACTACAGGGAGGCGCTGGGCAAGCCGGGCACGTCGCTGGCGATGACGCTGCTGGAGCTGTGCCGCGGAAAGATCTGAAGCGGCGGGCCTGGCTGAAGCTGCGGGCCCGCTGAATCCGCGTTCCCGGCACAGACGTACGCATCCCTCCTCACCCGTACGGCGCGTGACCGCCGCCGGAGTCGCTTCGTTGGTCCCGGTGTCCGTGCCAGCCAGGGGCGGCCCGAAAGAACCACGCGTGGCTCGCCGGAGCGATGAGACGTACGGATCGTGCTGTGCGTCGTGGGACCTCGCTCCGGCGAAGTGACCGGACGGCAGGGGACAGCAGCCCGGTCACCCAGAGACCGGTCGGCTCCGGGGACGCCCGGAGCCGACCGGCGGGAACGGCCCAAGTCAAACGTGGAGTCAAAATGTCCAAGTCTGAGTCAAACGGTTGCGGTGGCCGCGCCCATCCAGCACGATGCCTAGAAAGCCCCCAAGTCCCACCCTGACAACCGCATTGGTTTGCACGGTCGCACCGCCAAAGGTTCAGACCACCCGCGCGCCCCGAACGCGCCGGGGAGCCGACCGGAGGCACTGAGGACCGGCTGAGGACCAGCTGAGGACCAGCTGAGGACCAGCTGAGGACCTGCGGAAGAGCGACTGAAGACCGACAACCGAAGACCAGCGGCGCAACCCCCCGGCGCCGCTCCCCAGGCACCGACGCTGCCCTGACGTCGGTGCTGACGAAAGAAGGGCCCCGCGGTCCGTCCCCGCGGGGCCCTTCGCATGTTCGGCCCGAAGCTCAGGCGCCTTCTTCCGTGAAGATCGCTTCGGCGGATGGAACGGTTACGGCGCGGGTGAGCCAGCGGCGTAGGAGGTCGGGGTCGTCACAGCCGGTGATGCGATCCCGGTCCTCATCCCGGATCTCCTCGGCGAGGTGAAGCCGTCGCCGACCAGAGGTGGCACGTGGAACGGACCCACGCCTGGCAGAACGCCTTCCACCGACTCGCCGGCTGCAACGAGCGCGTGACCCATTGTCATGCGCACCAAGATATGTGGGTCAGCGGACCGTGCCGATTCCCAGTCGCCTGGCCCAGTCCAGCAATTCGGGTTCGGCCAGGGTGGTGCCGAGCCAGTCGTGGTCGAGGTCGGCGCCTGGAAGGGAGGGTACGGCCGCGACGTAGAGTCCGGCGGCACGGGCCGCGGTAATGCCCGTGGCCGAGTCCTCGAACGCGACGGAGTGCTTGGGAGTCGTACCGAGTGCCTCGCATGCTGTGAGGTAGAGCTCTGGTGCGGGCTTGGGGGAGCGCACTTCGTCGGCGGCGAACGAGTGGGTGAAGCAGTCGGCGAGGCCGGCTGACCACAGTGCCGTGTCCAGCAGTTCTCGGGGGCTGTTGCTGGCGACGGCGATGGGTACGGCTGCCCGGCAGGCGCGCACCAGTTCCGCCGCCCCGGGGAGGGCCGCGGCGCCCACGGCCAGCTCCTTGCGGACCCTTTCGAGGAGTTCGGCGGCGATTTCAGCGCCTGCGCCGGGGCGCCCGAGGTACTCGGCCATGGCCTCTCCAGCGGCTTCCACGGTGCGGCCGATGACCAGGGCTTTCTGATCGGGGCCGAAGGGATGGCCGTGCGCCGCGAAGATGGCCGCTTCCGCAACGGTCCAGCAGGCTTCGGTGTCGACCAGCAGGCCGTCGCAGTCGAAGACCACGGCCTCGGCGCCGGCGGGAAGCGAGCCCATGCAGATGTCCCTTCACTTCAGGTGGTCAGTTCAGGTGGTCAGTTCAGGTGGTCAGTTCAGGTGGTGTGGTTGCCCGTTCGGCGGCTGTCGGATCGCCTGCGGTCGCGTCGAGCGGTGCCTTACCGTCCGACTGCGAGCTGGATGCCGAAGGCGGCGATGACCGTGCCGGTGATCCGGTCGAGGTAGCGGCGGGCCGAGGGGCGTTGCAGGCGGTCTCGGAGCACGTGCGCGAAGGCGATCAGCGCACAGGCCCAGATGACGGCCAGGAGAATGTGCACACCGGCCAGGAGCACCCCTGGAGCGAGGCGCGAGGAGCCGGCCGGGATGAACTGCGGGAGCACCGCAACGTAGAAGGCACCCATCTTCGGGTTGAGGAGATTGGTCACAAACCCTTGCCGCCAGCCGCCGAGCAGGGTGTCGCCGGCGCCCGTCCTGGTCTTGACCTCGCTCCCGGTCTCCGCTGTCCTCGGGCTCTCGCTCGATGCGTGGCGCCAGGTGGCCCACAGCAGCCTGCCTCCCATCCACACCAGGTACGCGGCCCCGGCCCAACGAAGAGTCTCGTATGCGAGGTGAGACGCGGTCAGCAGTGCGGTCACACCGAGTGAGGTGAGCACGCCCCAGACCAGTGTGCCGCTCTGGATGCCGAGGACCACGCCCCAGGCGCGACGGCGGTGCCCGATCACCGCGGTGCGCAAGATGAGAGCGGTATCCAGTCCAGGAGTGAGCGTAAGAAGTCCCACTATCAGGGCGAAAGTCCCCATCGCATCTAAGGTGATCATGAGCGATCACCCTAGGTCGGGAGGCGTAGAACGTCCACATTTCTGCCCGAAATCGGGCAGAAATGCGGCTACTGGTTTCAGACCCTGGACACCGTCCCGCACGCCTCCTCGCCGTCCTCTTCGATGCCCTGGCTCCGGTCGTACGGGTCCGTCGTCGGCCCCCTCGGGGGTGCGCCCGTGGGCTCGGTGGTCGAGAAATCGGGGTGGAGGTAGCCCTCATACACGTCGCAGGCCGAGTTGCCTATCTCCTGGTCGTAGCGCAGGACGGTAATCTTCCCCGGGGCGACCTGGTACTTGGCGGGGTCGGAGAGCTCGACTTCGAGCACGCGGCGCACGATCGTGCGGGTGACCTCGGGTGAACCGTTGGTCCGGACCAGCGGGTAGACGAAGGTGTAGTCCGCGTGCACGGCGCTGAGAACCGGCTGAAGAGCGACTGAAGACGGACAACCGAAGACCAGCGGCGCAACCCCCCGGCGCCGCTCCCCAGGCACCGACGCTGCCCTGACGGCGGTGCTGACGAAAGAAGGGCCCCGCGGTCCGTCCCCGCGGGGCCCTTCGCATGTTCGGCCGCCGCCATCCCCGAAGCTCAGGAGCCTTCTTCCGCGAAGATCGCTTCGGCGGACGGAGCGGTTACGGCGCGGGTGAGCCAGCGGCGTAGGAGGTCGGGGTCGTCGCAGCCGGTGATGCGATCCCGGATCTCATCGGGGACGTCGAGGCCGCGTGCCCCGAGGACGAGCAGGATGTCCTCCGCACGGCCCTGGGCACGGCCCTCGTCACGGATCTCTTCCGAGATGTACGACTTGTAGAAGGAAAGGTCCACGGCCACCAGGTTCCTCCAGAGCTCTCCGGCCCGGCGATTGACGCCGAGGCCTTGTGCGGTGAATTCGATGATCGGGTCGGCGACGGCTTCGGGTACGTCCCGCAGAGCGGTGGACAGGGCCTTCAGTATCCCATCGACGGCCGCATCCTTCGCGTGCGTGATGGCGGACAGCGTGGCCAGCGCCAGGTCGGCCCGGGCCTCTTCCGGGTCCTCGATCACGGGCATGTTGTGCGGACCGGCCACGAGCGGGCGCAGGGTGAGGGAGGCCCACCACCGAGGGCCGATGGGCACGGGCTGGGCGGCCCACTCGGCTGTGGCCCGGTCCTGGCAGACGACCAGCAGCAGGGGCGGGATCTTGTACTTCGTGTAGAGGAAGGACAGGTAGTAGGCCCAGCTGGCGGATTTGTTCGGGTCCTTGGCGCTCTGCGCTTCAACGGCCAGCAGGAGCGGCTGAGCGCCGTTGAAACGCAACAGTGTGTCGACACGGCGCTCAACGGGCTGAATCTCGGTGAGATCGGTCGTCAGTACCGTCACAGACTCGGGTGGGATGAACGGAAGGTTGAGGACCTTGGAGACACCGGCGAACAGGCCCGGGTACTCCTGGAAGATGCGGTGCATCGCCTCGTGGGACGAGTTGACCACGCGGTTCCTTGTGCTTGGACGGATTTTCAGAGGACTGCGGGCGACTTGGACCGGCAGTCGTGGCAGTGGCCGGGTGCGGGGGCGCGGAAGGCGCGGTCGCAGCCGTCGCAGTTCTGGAGCGGGTGCCGGGCGGCTGGCGGTGGCGCGGGTGTGCGGAATGGGGGTGGGGGTGGTAGTTGGGTGGTGAGGCGGTGGGCGAGGAGGGCGGCGGGGCGTCGTGGGCCTTGGGGTGGCAGGTCGGTGGTGAGCGCCTGTCGTACGGCGGTGGGGCTGACGTCGCGTTCCAGCCAGGCGGCGACGCCGGGGGCGAGGTGGGTGGTGTCGCAGGTGGAGAGGAGGAGGCGGGGGTCGTGGTGGTGGAGGTCGGCGAGGAGGTCGGTCGCGGTCTGGAGGAGCGTGGGGGACGGGCAGGCTGGCTGCGGTACGGCGGGGAGGGGTTTGCGGGGTGTGCGTTTCTTCGGGGTTGGCTTCGGTGGTGCCGGGCTGTGCGCATCGGCCGCTTGCCGGTGGTGGCCGGGCTGGTTGCAGGAGATGGTGCGGGTGATGATGCGGCCGCCGGGGATGCGTTCGCGGACGCGGCGCAGGTAGCCGTGGGCTTCCAGTTCGCGTAGGGCGGCGGCGATGCGGGTGGTGCCTTCGGGGAAGCGGGCGGCGAGGGTTTTGATGTCGACGCGGGAGTGCTTGGGCAGCGACTGGATGTGCAGGGCGAGCCCGATCGCGACGAGTGAGAGGTCGGGGTGCTGGGCGAGGTGGTTGCCGACCACGGTGAAGCGGGTGGTGTGGCGGGTGTGGTCGTGGTCGAGGCCACCGCCGGAGTGGGCGTGCCGGTGGGGGTGGTTTTTGCCCGCGATACGGGGCTGGGCGTGCAGGGGCACGCTAGGGTTCTGCGTATCCATCGGGAAGTCCTTACCTTCCTCGGTGGTCAGGCCCTCGCACTGGGATTGCCGTCCCGGCGGGGGCCGTCGCATGTCTGCGGTTGTGTTGCGCTGAGCGTAGGACAGGCAACCGCCTGAGAATCCAGCTGAGTTGGTGATGTTCACTCGCGTGGGTGAGGGGGCGTGCGGCGCGGCGGGAGGCTGGGGTGGGGCTTGGTGGGGGTCCTTTCACCCTCGTGGTTCTTGGGAAAGAGCGCCCCTCGCACCGGAGCACGCGTTTCTGTGCTCCGGTGATGCGAGGTTCAGCTCCGCCCAGACCGTCTTGCGCGGGCGCGGTCCCTGGGCGACGCCCCAGCGGTCGGCGAGGGCCTCGACGAGGACGAGCCCCCGGCCGGACTCCGCGTCGGGGGCGGGTTCCTGGGGGTGGGGCAGGCGGTCGCCGCAGGTGTCGGTCACTTCGATGCGCAGGGTGTCTGCGATGACGTAGAGGACGAGCCGGAAGTCCCGGCCGGGGATGCGGCTGTGCGTCGCCGCGTTGGCGGCGAGTTCGGCGACGACTTGGCGTGCCGGTTCCAACGGGAGCTCCCAGGTGCGGAGTTGCTCGGTGGCGAGGAGGCGGGCGAGGCGCGCACCGCGTGGCGTGGGAGACAGCTGCACGCTGAAGTTGCGGACGGGGTGGGCGAGTCGGGCCTCGGGGGCGGCTGTTTCGTGGATCACGTCACTCAGAGTGGCGGTCCGCGCTTACCGTGAACAGTGACGAACCCGTTGCGTACGGTGACCGTCCGGACGTTGTCCGGTCGTGTCCAGGCTGTCGAGACCTGCCGTACGGGTAGGGGGCGTCGCGGCACGGTCGTGCGACGGAGAGGTGCGGGATGCAGCAAGTGGACGCCGTAGCGGGGCGACTCAAGACCGAGGCGGACGAACCGGGTTGGGAAGTCGACCCGGACGACGACTGGGGGGTGGCCGTCGTCGCCACCGTCGGGCGGCAGCTGAAGCTGCGGCGGGAGGCGGTGGGGATGAGGGCCGCCGACTTCGGGGACGCCGTCGGGTACGGCGAGGACATGGTCTACAAAATCGAGGCCGGGAAACGGATTCCCCGGCCCGAGTATCTGGACAAGGCCGACGACGTGCTGGGAGCGGGCGGGCTGCTCGCGGCGATGAAGGAGGACGTGAAGAAGGTCCGGTATCCGAAGAAGGTGCGGGATCTGGCGCAGATGGAGGCGAAGGCGGTCGAGCTCCAGCTCTACGATCCGCTGAACGTCCACGGGTTGTTGCAGACGCCGGAGTACGCACGCGGGCTTCTGCTGATGCGGCGCCCCGCGTACACCGGTGACGAGGTGGAGCGGTTCATCGCCGCCCGCGTGGCCCGCAAGGCCCTCTTCGAACGGGACCCTGCGCCTGAAATCAGCTTCGTCCTGGAGGAATGGACGCTACGACGTCCGCTCGGAGGGAAGGCGGCGCTGCGACGCCAGCTGGAACACCTGCTGGAGACGGGGCAGCTGCGGAACGTCGAGCTTCAGGTGATGCCGATGGATCGCGAGGAGCATGCCGGACTGGCCGGTGGCATTGAGGTGCTGAAGTTCCAGGACGGATCAGCGGTGGGACGTTCACCGGTCGTTGCCAACGGCCGGCCGGTCTCCGATCCCAGGCAGCTCCGTATCCTTGAACTGCGGTATGGCATCATCCGCGCTCAGGCTCTCACCCCACGTGAGTCCACCGCCTTCATCGAGCAACTGCTGGGGGAAACATGATCCGCAACACCTCGGCCGGGGACCCCTCCGACCTGGCGTGGTTCAAGAGCAGCTACAGCAGCGGCAGCGAGGGCGACTCCTGCGTCGAGGTTGCCTTGGAATGGTTCAAGAGCAGCTACAGCAGCAGCAGCGAAGGCGACTCCTGCGTCGAACTCGCCACCACCCCCGGCACCATCCACGTCCGCGACTCCAAGAACACCGCCGGCCCTCGGCTCGCCCTTACGCCGGAGGCCTGGTCAGCCTTCGTGCCGTACGCGTCGACGAGTTCCCTGTAGTCCGTCGGCAGATCGCGCGCCGACCACTCCTCCGCGTTCGGATCGTCGGCGGGCACGTCGAGTCCGGAGTGGTGCCTTTATCGGGGCTCCACTCCGCCAATGGGCGAGACGTCGGCTCGCCGTCAAACACCGGGATGGAGGGCCACCACAGGACAGATGAGGGCTGCAGCGATGCAGTCGGCGGAGGGCGTTCAGCCACGCCACGGTCCTCTCAACCACCCAGCGGTGCTGGCCAAGTCGCTCCGAGGACTCGGTCCGACGACCGGGATCGGGAGTGATTGGCAGATCTGTTCCACCCCCGCGAGGGAAAACCCCAGGTGATGTGGCCGTGACGGTGGAACAGATCTGCCAATCACTGGGGGAACGTCCGGGCCCTCGCGCAGATCGCGTCGTGACCAGGGGTGGTGGCCTCGTGAAGGCGCCCGGACTCCTGCAGTCCGGATGGCTTCACCACGTGGCAACGAACACAATCGCAGCCACAACACCCCGATCGTCAGCCCGCCGACGGCCACCCCCTTGCGGACGCACCGGCGCCTCGAGCGCCACGCAAAGAAAGAGCTCCCACAACTTGTCGGGCACCAGCTACTTGATCAGGTGATGTCGGGTGATTGCCTGACAGGTGAGGGATGGCTCCGGTAGATGTGTGCGGGTGAATGACTCCACGCCCAGCGAGCCCACCCCCGAGGACGGCGAGCCCACCTCCTTCGCCGAGGCCGCGAAGAACCTGTTCAAGAAGCACAAGGCGAAGATCGTCGCCGTCGGCGCCTTGGGCCTGGCTGTCGTCGGCGTGGTCGCCAGTCTCCCCGAGGGGCGGGACACCGAGAGGAAGGACACCGAGGACACCGAGGATTCCGAGCCGTCCCCCGGCCTTGAAGACGCGGACCGTCCGAAACGCACGTCCCCAGCCGGGCACGAAGTAGTCGCGACCCTGGTGAAGCTCGCCGCCGGTCAGCAAGCTAGCGAGGAGCGCAGGGCGGCGTACAAGCAAGCGACGGGGGAAGACCTTCCCGCTGATAGCACCTATCGCTCAAAGCATCGGCGGGGCGACTTCGGGGAGGATGAGACTCCCGGCGAAGCCGCAGCCTGAGCACCTGGGCGAAGGCCACCGTGGCCCCCGCGCGGCAGGCCGTCTGCACCATGCTCGGCCCGGGACAAAGGCGTCTAGCCGATCCTGCGGCCTGGCTCAGGCTGGAAGAGCGACTCGGCAGAAGCCTTCCGGCGGACTACAAGCGGATCGTCGACACCTACGCCCATGCCGCGATGAACACCGCCGGCCCTCGGCTCGCCCTGACGCCGCAGGCCTGGTCAGCCTTCGTGCCGTACGCGTCCGAAGGCTGACCGACTACGGGAGTGTTCAGACCCGGGACACCGTCCCGCACCCCTCCTCCTCGCCGTCCTCTTCGATGCCCTGGCTCCGGTCGTACGGGTCCGTCGTCGGCCCGCTCGGGGGTGCGCCCGTGGGCTCGGTGGTCGAGAAATCGGGGTGGAGGTAGCCGTCGTACACGTCGCAGGCCGAGTTGCCGATCTCCTGGTCGTAACGCAGGACGGTGATCTTCCCCGGGGTGACCTGGTACTTGGTGGGGTCGGAGAGCTCGGCGTCGAGCGCGCGGCGCACGATCGTGCGGGTGACCTCGGGCGAACCGTTGGTCTGGACGAGCGGGTAGACGAAGGTGTAGTCCGCGTGCACGGCGACGGAGCCCTGCTCGCCGGGCTTGAACGTCATGCGCCCGCGGGTCTTGACCACGTCACCGACCAGTCGGGTCTCGGCGGGGTCGAAGCGGCTGAACATCGTCAGCGGGTCGTGCTTCTCGTCCGGCGTGCGCAGCGAGGTGTTCAGCAGGCCGAGCAGGTCCGTCTGCCCGGGTTCGATCACTCCGAGCGCCGTCTCGGGGTGCTCCCCGCGCAGCGTGGCCGGGTCGAGGTTCGCGTCGACGAGGAGGCTCTTGGTCTGCCGCAGGGCCTGTTCGACCTGTGCCTTGGAGA
This sequence comes from Streptomyces sp. NL15-2K, assembly GCF_030551255.1. GTDB lineage: Bacteria > Actinomycetota > Actinomycetes > Streptomycetales > Streptomycetaceae > Streptomyces. Next base: position 7,001,772 of record NZ_CP130630.1, on the reverse strand, counting down.
GCGTGCCGACCGGTGTCGCCTTCGGCAGGGCGATACCGGCCTCGCCGTCGGCCCATCGCAGTGCCGGGGACCCGGCGAACGGCCTGTCCAGCGTGGGGGTTTCGGGATCCGCCGACGAGGGCGGGGCAGTCGGGGCCGCCGTCTCCGCCGGGAGCGGCGACGCGGCGGCCGTCTCCGGCCCGCCCGTACCGAAGGGGTCGCCGGGCAGCAACGACGGTTTCATGGCGACGACGACCACGGCGAGCGCGACGGGCACGCCGATGATCGCCCATAAGCCCCGACGCCGGGCCGCACGCCCTTCCATGTCCCGCCCGGCCGGCCCGGTGCGCCACCCCTCGGGCAACTCGCCCCGCGCCTCCTGCTGCCGCAGCCGCTCGGTGACCATGCGGGCCCGCGCGGACGGCTCCTTCGGCGCGGAACCGGCTATCTCGCGCTCGCTGTCCCGAACGAACTTCTCCCATTCCTCGTCCGGAATGGAGGACCCGTCATGTCCCTCACCCGAACCGGGTTTCGACTCCTCGGACGGTCTCTCGGCCACGCGCCATACGCCTTTCCGTGCGTCGGACTTCGGACTTCGGACTTCGGACTTCGGACTTCGGACGCAGAGCGTACGGCAGCCTTGATCCGACGCGGAGCCGTGAAGAGGGTCTTGGTCCGGACCCTCCGAGTGGTGATCCAGGTCACATAAGAATTCTGTGAGTGCGGGCACAACCATTCACAGGCTTCACGGATCAAACACCGCGTAACAAGGGCCACACCCGCGCCCCACACGCGGAGGCCTCCCCCAACGTTGCCGCCACCTGCGGCACATCGGATTCACGAGGTCTTCATGAAGCTTCGCCGTGCCATGGCAGCGGCTGCCGCTACGGCCGTCATCGCGCCGCTCGCCTTGCTTGCGGCACCGGCCGCCTACGCGACCGACGATCCCACGACCGCCTCACCGACCGCCTCCGCGACCGAGACGACGACCGAGAGCGCCTCCCCGTCGCCGACCGCGTCCGCCACCGAAACCACTGAGGCGCCCAGCGCTTCCCCGACCCCGACCGAGACGACGACCGAGAGCACCTCGCCGTCGCCGACCGCGTCCGCCACCGCGACCACCGCGGCACCGAGCACCTCGGCACCCGAGGAGTCGGAGGCTCCTGAGCCCGAGCCGTCCGCGTGCAAGGACTCCAAGGTGGACGTCAGCATCTCCGGCCTGCCGGGCAAGATCGCCGCCGGCAGCGGGTGGCACAAGTTCTCGCTGAACGTCTTCAACTCCTCGGACTCCATCCTCGCGGACCTGGACTTCTTCGCCGGGGCTTCCTCCGACCCGGACGGCGCGGAGCTGTTCCGGAGCAAGCAGGTCCAGCTCCAGGCCTGGAACCCGGAGGACAAGGTCTGGAAGGACCTCAACGAGGAGGGCTACGCGGTCGGCTACGTCGGTTACACCGACGTGCTCGAGCCCGAGTACGAGGTCGACATCCCCCTGCGCGTCAACGTGAAGTCCAGCGCCCCGGTCGGTGCCGGCTTCTCCCTCGGCGCGACCATCTACGGCGACACCGAGGGCGAGTGCACCGGCTACGGTCAGGTCTCGTACAAGTTCCAGATCGTGGCCGCCGGTACGGACACGGACGGCACTAAGCCGCAGGTAGGCGGCAAGGCCCCCGTCACTGACAAGAAGCCTGCCAGCACTACGCCTGAGGTCGACGGCGCCCTCGCCGAGACGGGTTCGAGCTCAGCGCTGCCGACGATCGGCCTCGTGGGCGGCGCCGCGGTCGTCGCCGGTGCCGGTGCTGTGTTCGTGGTGCGTCGCCGGAAGGCCGGTGCCGAGGCCTGAGCCTCGTAACCAACCAGAGCTCGACGCATGACAGAGAAGGACCTGCGCTCGGAGGGGGGCGCAGGTCCTTCTTTTTGTTCACCGCTTACTTCTTCGGCCTTTTGTTCACCGCTTACTTCTTCTCACCGGTTACTTCTTCGGCGGCACCGCCGGCACCCCCAAGAACGGCAGCTTCAGCGCGCCGAAGGCGTCCGCCGGGACCGTCGGTGCATTCGGCTCGATCGGCTTGAGGCGTTCGTACGGCTGCCCCGGCGCCGGACGCGGGTCCGCCTCGCCCTTGTTGGGCCAGTACGACATCGCGCGCTCTGCCTGGGCGGTGATCGTGAGGGAGGGGTTCACCCCGAGGTTGGCCGAGATCGCGGCGCCGTCGACGACCGAGATGCCGGGGTGGCCGTAGAGGCGGTGGTAGGGGTCGATGACGCCGGTCTCGCGGGAGGAGCCGATGGGGCAGCCGCCGAGGAAGTGGGCGGTGAGGGGGGTGCCCATCAGTTCGCCCACGTTGGAGCCGGCGAAGCCGTTGATCTCGGCGGCGATGGCGGAGGCACCCTCCGACGCCGCCTTGATCTGTTTGGGGTTCGGGGAGCCGTGGCCCTGGCGGGCCGTGAGGAGCCCCTTGCCGACTCCGTCCGGTTTCAGGTACGTCGTCAGGGAGTTGTCCAGCGACTGCATCACCAGGCCGATGATCGTCCGCTCCGACCAGCGGTGGTTGGAGAGGGAACGCAGGACCTGGAGGGGGTGGCGGGCCGCGTTCGCCAGCCAGGCCATGGCCCTCGACGAACCCTCCGCGTACGGAACCTGGAGGATCGACAGGCCGCCCATCGAGTTGGAGCCCTTGCCGTAGCGGACCGGCTCGATGTGGGTGTTGGCGTCCGGGTGGATCGAGGACGTGATGGCCACTCCGCGCGTGAAGTCGACCTTCTTCTCGCCCGTCACCTTGCGGTAGCGGCGGTTGTTCGTCTGCGCGCCGACCAGCGCCTCGGAGTTGGTGCGGGTGAGCTCCCCCAACCTGTCGGATATGTACGGCAACTGGCCCCCCGCCTTCATGCGGTGCAGGAGGGTCTGGGTGCCGTACGTGCCGGCCGCGAGGACCACCCGGCGGGCCTTGAAGGTCCTGCCCTTCGCCTTGCGGCGGTCGTCCGTGGGGAGGGTGGCGATCGCGTAGCCGCCCTGCGAGTCGTCCGTGATCGAGACCACCGTCGTCAGGGGGTGCACGACCGCGCCCGCCTTCTCGGCGAGGTACAGGTAGTTCTCGTTGAGGGTGTTCTTCGCGCCGTGACGGCAGCCGGTCATGCACTCGCCGCACTCGTTGCAGGCCCTGCGGGCCGGGCCCGCGCCGCCGAAGTACGGGTCGGCCACCCGCTCGCCCGGCCGTGCCTTCACCGAGCCGTCGGCGTCCTCGCCGTCCCCGAAGAACACGCCGACCGGCGCCATGTGGAAGGTGTCGCCGACACCCATCCGCTCCCCGGCCGCCTTCAGGTGCACGTCGGAGGGGGTCATCGTCGGGTTGAGGCGTACGCCGAGCATGCGCCGCGCCTGGTCGTAGTACGGCTTCAGCTCCTGCTGCCAGTCCGTGATGTCCCGCCACTGCGGGTCCTCGAAGAACGGCTTCGGCGGTACGTAGAGGGTGTTGGCGTAGTTGAGGGAGCCGCCGCCCACGCCCGCGCCGGCCAGGACCATGACGTTGCCGAGCAGGTGGATGCGCTGGAGTCCGAACATGCCGAGCTTGGGGGCCCAGAGGTAGTTCTTCAGGTCCCAGGAGTTCTTGGGGAGGGTCTCGGGGGTGAAGCGGCGGCCGGCCTCCAGGACGCCGACCTTGTAGCCCTTTTCGGTCAGGCGCAGGGCGGTGACGGAACCGCCGAACCCTGAGCCGACGACGATGACGTCGTAGTCGTATGCGTCATAGTCGTATGCGTCCTGGGGCACGTGTTCTCCTCGTTGAGTGTCCGTGCGAGCCGGCCGAGAGACCGGCCGGGAGAGCGGCCGGGAGAGCGGCCGGGAGAGCGGCCGAAGAGCCTGTTACCGCAACCGGAACGCCTTCATCACCCGCAGGCTGCGGCTCATGAACTGGGCGTACTTCTCGTCGTCCATCCCCAGTGCCGGCGCCAGCGGCAGCAGCCGCTGCTGCGCCACCGTCTGGGCCTCCGTGTACTTGAGGATGCCCTCGGAGCCGTGGCGGCGGCCCAGGCCGGAGTCCTTCATGCCGCCCATCGGGGACTGGAGGCTGCCGTACGCGGCCGCGTAGCCCTCGTTGACGTTCACGGTTCCCGTGCGCAGGCGGGCGGCGATCTCGCGGCCGCGGCGGCCGTCCTTCGTCCAGACCGAGGAATTCAGGCCGTACGGCGTGGAGTTGGCGAGTTCCACCGCCTCGTCCTCCGTCCTGAAACGGTAGATCGACACGACCGGGCCGAAGGTCTCCTCCGTGCAGACGGACATCGGCTCCGTCACGCCGTCGAGGATCGTCGGCTCGAAGAAGTACGGGCCGATGTCCGGGCGGGCCACCCCGCCGGCGACGACCTTCGCGCCCTTGGCCACGGCCTCCTCCACATGCCGGGTGACCGTCTCCAGCTGGCGCTCTCCCACCAGCGAGCCCATGTCTGCGCCGTACGCCAGCGACGTGCCGAGCCGCATCGCCTTCGTCCGGGCGGCGAAGCGCTCGACGAAGGCGTCGGCGATCGACTCGTGGACGTACAACCGCTCGATGGAGATGCAGAGTTGGCCCGCGGAGGAGAAGCAGGCGCGGACGGCACCTGCCGCGGCCTTCTCCACGTCCGCGTCCTCGAGGACCAGCATCGCGTTCTTGCCGCCGAGTTCGAGGGAGACGCCGATCATGCGGGCGGCGGCGCCCTGGGCGACCTCGCGGCCGGTTCGGGTGGAGCCGGTGAAGGAGACGTAGTCGGCGTGCCTGACGACCTCGGGGCCGACGACCGGGCCCTCGCCGAGGACGACCTGGAAGACGTCGGCGGGCAGACCGGCCTCGATCAGCAGGTCACGGGCCCAGAGCGCGGTGAGGCAGGTCTCCGTGTCGGGCTTCATCACGACCGCGTTGCCCGCGACGAACGCCGGGAGCGCGTCGCCGACCGACAGCTCCAGGGGGTAGTTCCAGGGGGCGATCTGACCCACGACACCTCGTGGGTGGCGGAGTTCGGTGACCTTCGTCAGCATCGGTACCGCACCCGTGTGCCGCTTCGGCCTCAGGTACGCGGTGGCCCTGCGGCCGTAGTGCCGGGCCGCCACCGCGACGGCCTGCACCTCCTCGTGGGCGTGCAGACGTGCCTTGCCGGTCTCCAGCTGGATCAGGTCGAGGACCTCGGCCTGGCGTTCCAGGATCAGGTCGTGGAAGCGGAGCAGGACGGCGGCGCGCTGCCGTACGGGCGTCCGGGCCCACACGGACTGCGCCTTGCGGGCCGCCTCGTAGGCCTTCAGTACGTCCTCGGGCGTGGACTCGGGCAGGTCCGCGAGCTTCTCGCCGGTGAACGGTGTGTGGTTGGCGGTCCGGCCGGATCCGACCACACCCTTGGTGAGCTGGGCGACCAGCTCGGGGGTGACCACGTCGGCGGCGGTACGGGCGCCCGCCGGGGCGGGGGCGATGGGGTTCGTGCCGGTCTTGGCCGGGGCCTGCGCGTCCGTCATGAGCCGCAGGGTATGCCGGAGCGGAGACTTTTGGTACCCGCCGGTAACAGGGATTCACCGAGTACGCACAGGGCGCCAGTGGTCACTGGCAACAAACGTGCTGATCAGGGCGTTGACCAGGGTCGGTGGGCAGCGGTCCGGTTGTGACTCAGTCGTCTGCGAGCTCAAGCCGGTCACGGGCCGTCTCGAACACCGCCGCGCCATTCTTCTCGTCCGGCGTTCCCTTGGGCATGTCCACGCGCAGTTCGTACATACGGCTGTCGTCGGTGCGGACGATCAGCCGCATCACGCGGGTCGGCCTGCCGTGCGGGTCGTAGGTGACGTCGGAGAGGGCGGCCTCGTGGCCGTGGAATGTGGTCGGGGTGTACTGGCCGGTGGTCCGCTCGTGTCCCTCCCAGCCCCTCGCCGTTCCCCGCGCCTCGGTCATGGGAGAGCCGGGCGCCTTGTCCCGCTCGGTGAGATGGACCTGGATCGCGTTCCCGTCGCTGTAGACGGCCAGACGGGACGCGTCGCCCGCTTCGCCCACCTCGGACATCCACCTGTAGTGCCGGGGGAGATAGAGGACGGTGCTCATCGCCTGCTCCCGGTGGGCGACCCAGCCGTCCTGTCCGGCCGTGCCGTCGGCGAACGAGGTGCCGAGCCATATGACGCCGGCGAGAAGGACGCCGAGGAAGGGGACGGCCGTGCGAAGGAGGGTGCGGCGCCTGGGAGTCTGCGACGGCTCGGTTGTGGGCTCGGGGTCGGAATCGAGATCGGAATCGGGATCGGAATCGGGATCGGGATCGGGATCGGGATCGGGATCGGGATCGGGATCGGGATCGGGATCGGGATCGGAATCGGGATCGGGATCGGGATCGGGCGGGGGTACGACATCGGCGGCCACGTTTTCCGGTACGGCGCCCTCCGCATCCTGCTCCTCGCCCCGCTCCCCGGCCACCTCCTCCAGTACCCGCGCGACCTCCTCCGCGTCCGGTCGCCGCTCGGGTTCCTTCGTCAACAGCCCCGTGATCAGCGGTCCGAGGGGACCGGACCGCTTCGGCTCGGGCGGGTCGGCGGCGACTATCGCGGCGAGGGTGGCCTCCGCTGTCGTACGGCGGAAAGGGGAATCGCCTTCGACGGCGGCGTACAGCAGGACGCCCAGGGACCACAGGTCGGAGGCGGGGCCGGCGCCGGTGTCCGCCGTCCGCTCGGGGGCGACGAACTCCAGCGAGCCGACGAACTCGCCGGTGGCGGTGAGGGATTCCTCGCCCTGGACCTCGCCCTGGACCTCGCCCTGGACCTCGCCCTGGACGTGGTCGATGCCGAAGTCGGTGAGGACGACCCGGCGATCGGCGCCGAGCAGGACGTTGGCTGGTTTGATGTCCCGGTGCACGATGCCGACGGCGTGCGCGGCGCGCAGGGCGCCGAGGGCGGCGAGGCCGATGCGGGCGGCCTCCGCGGGCGGCAGCGGGCCGCGGCGGAGGGCTTCGTGCAGGGACTCGCCGTGGATCAACTCCATGACGATCCAGGGGAGTCCGTCCTCCCCCTCGACGACGACGTCGTGGATGGAGACGGCGGCGGGATGGCGGACGCGGGCGGCGGCGCGGGCCTCGCGGTAGAGGCGGTGGGCGGCGCGGCGGTGCTCCTCGTCCTCCGGATCACCCGGCAACCGCGGCTGCTTCACGGCGACTTCGCGCTCCACGAGCTCGTCACGCGCCCGCCAGACGGTGCCCGTCTCGCCGGCCCCTATGCGCTCGATCAGCCGGTAGCGCCCGTCGAGCAGCACGCCCTTGGGGTCCGCGCCGTCCCCGTCGTTGCTCATGTCCCATGAGTACCGTGCGGGGCGGCTCGTTGTCGACGCGGGGCCCGCGTCACGAGCGCCCGAGCCGGCTGTCGTTTGAACGACAGGGCGCGGCGTTCCGTATGAACAGGGGCAGCGACCCTCGCCACAAGGCTGCTGAACACAGCATGTACGCACTTCTCATGATATCTTCACATTTCTTTTCGGTGCGCCCTGGGAGAACGTGACGATGGCCGACCCCACCGTTTCGGTGATCATCGCCGCCTACAACGCGATGCCCTATGTGACGCGCTGCATCACCTCTGTCGCCGAACAGAGCATCGGCCAGGACGCGTTACAGGTCATCGTCGTCGACGACGGTTCCACCGACGGCACGGCGAAGGAGCTCGACCGGCTGTCCGAGGTCCATCCGGGTCTGCTGACGGTCAGCCACCAGGAGAACTCCGGCGGCCCGTCGGACCCGCGCAACAAGGGACTCGACCAGGCTCGGGGCGAGTTCGTCTTCTTCCTCGACGCCGACGACTACCTGGGCCCCCAGGCCCTGGAGCGCATGGTGGCCATGGCCGAGGAGAATGGCACCGACATCGTCCTCGGCAAGATGATCGGCGTCGGCGGCCGGGGCGCGCCCAAGTCGATGTTCCAGCGCGACCAGCCGAAGACGGACGTCTTCGCCTCGCGCGTGTACTGGACGCTCAACCCGATGAAGCTCTTCCGCCGGGAGCTGCTGGAGCGGCTCGGGCTGCGCTTCCCCACGGATCTGAGTATCGGCGAGGACCAGCTCTTCGTGGGCCCGGCCTATTTCCACGCGTCCGGCATCTCGGTCCTCGCCGACTACGACTGCCTGTACTGGGTGGAGCGCGAGGACAGCGGCAACATCACCTTGCGGAACGGGGGCACGGAGCCCCGGCTGACGTTCCTGCCGCGGGTGATCGACATGGTTCTGGAGAACGTGCCGCCCGGCCCCGGCCGCGACCACCTGGCCCACCGGCATCTGACCGTCGAGGTGCAGCAGCTCCTCGACTACCTGCCGCACGAATCCCGTGCCACCCAGGAGAAGGCCCTCGACCGGCTCGCCGAGATCATCGCCCCGCTGTGGCACGAGGGAATGAACGAGCGGCTCTCGGCCATGTCCCGGCTGCGACTGCACCTCATCCGGCACCGGATGCTCGACGAGGTGCTGGAACTGATCCGTTTCGAGGAGGACCCGGAGCGCCTCCAGGCGGCCCCGCTCCTGTGCGACAACGGCCGTGCCTACGCCCGCTACCCCTTCCTCCGCGACCCCGCCCACGCCGTCCCCGACAGCTGCTACGACGTCACCGACCAGCTCGGCGTCCGCCACCACATCACTCGCGCCGAACTCCGCGGCACCGCCCTGCGGCTGGCCGGACACGCCCACCTCCACCGCGTGGAGACCCACGACGTCACCACCGAACTCGTCCTGCGCGAGCGCGACAGCGGTACCGAGTACCGGCTGCCCGTCACGCACACCGCGACGCCCGGCCTGGGTGCCGACGAGGACGGGGGGCGGTTCCGGTACGAGAACGCGGGCTTCGAGGCCGAGGTCGACATCACCACCGCTGCCGATGGCCGGCCCCTCGTCGACGGCCTGTGGGACATCTCCCTCGCCGTCGGCGCCCAGAGCGTCTCCCGCGAGGCCCGCGTCGGCAGCAAGCGGTCCGACGCCGTCTCCCCGGCGGCACGCACGCGTGTCGTCGCCACGCCCGGCGGCCTGCGCGCGGTCACGCTCTACACCACCAAGCCGTACGGCAACTTCACGCTCTACCTGGGCGAGAAGAAGCACAAGGTGGCCCGGCGTCTCGCCGTGGACTCGCTGCGCTGGTCGGCCAGTTACCCCACTCAGCTGGTGGTCACCGGGCACAGCGGGCTCGACGCGTATCCCGACGGGGACCTGACCGTCGTACTGACGAACGACCGCGACGAGAGAGCCGTCGTCCCCGCCGCACGCACCCCGCACACCGACCTCTTCACCGCCCGCGTGGACGTCGCCGAGCTGTCCACGGGTGTCTGGACCGGCGAACTCCGGCTCGGTGACTGGTCGGTGCCGCTGCCCGCCCTCCCGGAGAGGTTCGCCACGGCCAAGTGGCGCAGACGGGGCATGCCCCGGTACGCCAAGCCCGCTCCGGACGCAGGCAAGCAGCGGTTCGCGTTGCTGGTGGCGAAGACCGAGCTGGTGAAGGCGCTGGTCGGCAAGGTGAAGTGACGGACCGTGAAGGTCTCTTAGGTCTCTTAGGTCTCTTAGGTCTCTAGGTCTCTAGGTCTCTAGGTCTCTAGGTCTCTTACAGCTTGTCGACGTCCAGGTTCGCGATGGCCGTCTGCGCCACCTCGCGGCCCCGCTCCGTGAAATCGCCCTTGCCCGGGTAGCTGATGGTGAGCTTGTACATGTCGCCGGCGGAGCTCTTGTAGTAGAAGATCCTCAGCTCGCGGGGGCGGGGGTCCTGGGTGTCGTCGGTGGTGTAGACGACCTTGGTCTCGGCGGCCTTCTTGCCCTCGTACGTGGTGTCCTTGGGCTCGGTCTTCGTCTTCGGGCCCGAGGGCATGTCGAGTTCGTAGCTGCCGCTCTGCTTGAACTCGGCGTCGTCGTCGTACATCTCGGCGGCCGCGGAGCCCGCGATGTTGCTGCCGGTGTCCTCGGACTTCTTGTACAGGGTCAGGCCGATCCAGATGCTGCCGCTGTAGTCGGTGTACGACACCCAGTGGCCCTTGTCGGTCTCCCGGTCGGGCACCGAGCGCTGGTAGTCGGCGGGCACCGCCAGCGTGGCGGCGACGTCCCTCTCGGACTTCGTCTTCCAGCCGTCGGGCAGCGGTCCCGCGAACGGATCCGCGATCACCAGGTACGCCGCCACCGCCGCGGCGACGACCGCGGCACCGAGGCCGAGCAGTGCCTTGCGGCCGAGCCGGATGCCGGTGGCGGCGGCGGTGGCAGTGGCGGTGGCGTTGACGGCACCGGGCCCGGCGGTGTGGACGATCTGTGTGGGAGCCTGCGCCGGCGGGTTCGCGGTCCGTTCCAGCAGGTCACGGACCTGGGCGGCGTTCGGGCGGCGCGCCGGATCCTTCTGGAGCAGGCCGTTGATGGCCTCGGCGAGGGGGCCCTGCGCGGCGGCGGGCGGCGCGGGCGAGGCGTTGAGGACGGACTGGAGGGTGGCGGGGGTGTTGCTGCGGCGGAACGGGGAGACGCCCTCCGTCGCCGCGTACAGGACGACACCGAGGGACCAGAGGTCGCTCGCCGGGCCGGGGCGCTGGCCCAGCACCCGCTCCGGCGCGATGTATTCGGGCGAGCCGACGAAACCGCCGGTGTCGGTCAGGTTGGTCTCGCCCTCGATCTGCGCGATGCCGAAGTCGGTGAGGACGACACGGTCGTGGCGGCCGAGGAGGACGTTGTCCGGCTTGACGTCACGGTGCAGGATGCCCGCCGCGTGCGCGGCCTCCAGCGCGCCGAGCACTTCCAGGCCGATTCTCGCCGCTTCCCGGGCCCCGAGGGTGCCCTCCTGCAACGCGTCGCCCAGCGAACGGCCCTGCACCAGCTCCATCACGATCCACGGCTGGCCGTCCACGACCGCCACGTCGTGCACGTTGACCACGGCGGGGTGGTCGAGCCGGGCCGCCGCACGAGCCTCCCGACGCATGCGCTCGAAGGCGTTCGCACGTTCACGTTCAGGAAGATGGTCCGGGACGCGGGGTTCCTTGACGGCGACCTCGCGGTCCACCGTCTCGTCCTTGGCCCGCCACACCGTACCCATGCCGCCGTGCCCGAGCTTGGCGAGCAACCGGTAGCGACCCGCTATCAGTCGGCCGGTGCCGGGGTCCTGCTCGGGCCGGGGTTGGGGCTGAACCTGGGGTGGGACGACCTGTGTGGGCGTCGCGTACGGGTTGTTGGGGTGCGGCATCGCCGCAGGCGGGTTCGGCGGTTGCAGAGCGAAACTCGTTGGTTCGTCGGACCCGTAAGGGGCTCCCCCGTTGCTGCTCATGGGTTCATCCATATCGCGCCAAGCGCTTCCGCTTCCAGGTCTGGTGCTTTCCAGTCACAGAGCCGTGACTCGAACTGCCGCTTATCTCCCCTTTACGCGTGGTTCGTGGAGGCAGGGCCGGAAGGACTGGAGCTGGGGCTGGGGCTGGGGCTGGGGGTGGTGCTGGGGCTGAGCGAGGGGGACGTACCCGAGGGCGTCGGCGAACTCGGCGTACCGGGCGAACCCGGGCTACTCGGCGTACTCGGCGTACTCGGCGTACTCGGCGTACTCGGCGTGCTCGGCGTGCTCGGCGTGCTCGGCGTACTCGGCGTGCTCGGCGTGCTCGGCGTGCTCGGCGTACTGACGGAAGCCTCCGGCGGCGAACTCGGGGGCACCACACCCCCGTCCCCGTCCCGGTCCATTAGCAGCGCCAGCGCGGACACGCCCGCCCCCGCCATCGCGGCGACCAGCAACGCGCTCACCAGCGCCCCGCGCCGGGGGTACCCCCGTCGGTCCCTCGCACCGAACCGTTTCGGCATACGGCCCGTGTCCAGGAAGGCCCGCAGCATCCACTCGGCCTGTGCCGCGTCGAGCCGTCGGTCCGGGTCGCGTTCGAGAAGGCCCCGTACGACGGGGAGGATCGGCGCCGCCTGCGCGGGCGGCCGTACCTCGGCCGACACGACCGCGTGCAGGATGCCGCCCAACGAGTCACGCCGGAACGGCGATTCGCCGCTCAGAGCCGTGCACAGCAGCGCGCCGAGCGACCACAGGTCGGACTCGGGTCCGGTGCCGGCCCCGGAGATGCGTTCGGGCGCGGTGTACTCGGGCGAGCCGACGAAGGACCCGCTCTCGGTGAGCGTGGTGGCGCCCGCGACCTGGGCGATGCCGAAGTCGGTGAGGACGATACGGCCGGTGCCGTCGATGGCGTCGCCGGGGGTGCCGTCCTCGATCAGGACGTTCGCGGGCTTGAGGTCGCGGTGCAGGACCCCGGCCGCGTGCGCCGCGCCCAGCGCGCCCAGCAGGGCGATGCCGATCCGGGCGGCCTCGGCGGCGTCGACCGGGCCTCGGGTGGCGATCCGGTCGGCGAGCGAGCTGCCGTTGATCAACTCCATGACGATGTACGGGCGTTCGTCGTCCTCGACGACATCGTGGACGACGACGATGTGCGGGTGGCTCAACTGGGCGACCGCGCGTGCCTCGCGCAGGGTGCGGTCGCGCTGCCGCCGGGCCTCGGCCGCGGAGAGGGTCTCGTCCAGGGGGAGTTCCTTGACCGCCACCTGCCGGCCGAGCAGCTGGTCGGTCGCCCGCCACACCACGCCCATACCACCGCGCCCGAGCCGTACCTCGAGCCGGTAACGGCCCGCGATCACACGGACGTTGTCCCCCTCGGTCCCCATGCGCCTCATCATGCCGCACCGGACGGGGCCCCTCCGGGGCGGCGACCGGCCAAAACGAGGACCGTCACAACACGAGCGGGATCAGCCCGCCTTCTCCTGCCAGCCCTGCAGCACCGCCTTGAACTGCTTGCGTGTGGTCGGCCAGTCCTTGGCGGGCGAGGACATGTAGATCGCGTACTCGACGCCGTCCCGGGACATGTACGTCTCGTCCACAGCCCGGCGCGGCCCGGGGTGATACGGCGGGTCCTTCGCCAGCGCGGTCCACGTGTACTCCCACCGGGCCCCCTGGCGGTCCCGGTAGAGGTCCTTCTCCAGGCTCACACGCTGGTACTTGTGCAGCCCCTGGATCTGCTGTTCCAGGTCGAGCTGGTGCGCGTACGGGTCGTTGTAGTCCGGCGAGGTGTCGACGGCGATACGGACGAAGTGCTTGCCGCCGTCCGGTGTGTAGTCGATCTGGGTGAGGTCGCCCTCGACGCCGTAGACCTCCCGCTTCCAGCCCTTGGGCAGGTAGAGGCTGAAGCCCACGGGGTCGACGCGACGCTGCCAGTCGGCCGGAATGGCGCCCCCGGCGCTCTGCACGTCCCCGCTCGTCGGTGTGGGGCTCGGCGCGGCGGACGCGCCGGCCTCCTTCTGCCGCGACTCGTCCCACTGCTGCATCGCCACGGCCGTGCCGCCGCCGATGATCGCCGCGAGGGCGACGACGAGGGCCAGCGTGCGCAGGCGGCGGCGCTTGGACGGGGGCCGACCGGAGGGGGCGTACGCGGGACCGGTCACGATCGGACCCGACGGACCCGACGGACCCGACGGACCCGGCGGACCCGACAGACCGGTCGGACCGGTCCCGGAGCGGTACGGCGTGCCGGTGGCCGGAGTGTGCGCGCCCGCGTTCGGCCCGGCGTTCGGCCCGGTGCGGGTCTGCGTCTCACGCGGCGAGCCCAGCTGTCCCACATGGTGGGTCACCACATACGCCTGCGCCGCGCTCGGCCGCCGTCCCTCCGCCGCCTCCGCGAGCATCTGCTCGGCCTCGGACGCGTCGGGCCGCCTGGCCGGATCCTTGTGGAGCAGCGCGGCGATGACCGGCGCGAGCGGACCGGCGTACCGCGGCTCGGCGGGTTCCTCGTCGACGACCGCCTGCATGGTGTTCAGGGGCGTGGTGCGGCGGAAGGGCGACCTGCCCTCGACCGCCGTGTAGAGGGTGGCGCCCAGCGCCCATAGGTCGGAGGACGCTCCCGGGTCATGGCCGCGGATCCGCTCGGGGGCGAGGTAGTCGACCGAGCCGACGATCTCTCCCGTACGGGTGATGGCGGTGTCGCCCTCGACCTGCGCGATGCCGAAGTCGGTCAGGAGAACCCGCCGGTCACGCGAGAGGAGAACGTTGCCGGGCTTCACATCCCGGTGCAGCACGCCGGCGGCGTGTGCGGCGCGCAGCGCCCGCAGCACCCACAGCCCGATGCGCGCGGCCTCCGTCGGCTCGACGCGCCCCTCCTCCTTGACCGCGTCGGCCAGCGAGTGGCCCTCGACCAGCTCCATCACGATCCACGGCCGGCCGTCGTGGTCGAGCACGTCGTGCACGGTGACGACGGCGGAGTGGTTGATCCGGGCGGCCGCGCGCGCCTCCGCCCGGGTGCGGGCGAGCAGGACGGCCTGGTCGCTCTCGGACACATAGAGCGCGGCGGTCAACTCTTTGATCGCTACGGCCCGGTGCAGCACCTCGTCGTGGGCACGCCACACCCGGCCCATGCCGCCCTTGCCTATCGGGTCGGCGAGCCGGTAGCGCCCCGCGAGGAGCAGGCCCTGCATCTGATTCACGTTGCCCCGCAATGTTCTTGACAGGGTCAGATTAAGGACCTTGCCGCACTGAGGGGAACCACGAAGACGCCAAGGTGACCGCACTGTGACGGTTGTCGCTTCCCGCGACAGAAGTGAACCAAGGGGCCGCCATCGGCGTCCCGTCCGGCGTCAGCCGGTGACCCGATACGTCGCCGACGCCTGCTCGTACAGCCGGGTCACCTCGTCCCGCTCGGCCTCCGGGCCGCGCACCTGCACGACGTGGTACTTCCCGTCGATCAGCATCGCCAGATTGCGCACGAACAGCTCGCGCCCGTCGTCGCCGGTCCAGGTGAACTGCCCCTCGGCCATGGTCCGTCCGCCCACCTGGATCGTCTTCAGCCCGGTGGCGGTGGCCCAACTGGAGTCGCGGTACGGCTGCAGTTCCGGCTCCTTCTCCCGCTGGTACACCATCGGATCGGTGCCGTCCTCGGCCGCGGTGTCCCGTCCGGGTACGACGATGAGCTCGAAGTTCCCCTGCGCGTACACGACCTGTCCGCGCCCGTTCACCGGGGTGCGGTCCCAGCCGTTGGCCACGGCGACCTGGAAGCCCTCCGCGTCCTTGCGGAGGGTGAAGCCGTCGGCGACCTCGGGGCCGGTGGTCTGCGTCTCGTCGGCATCGGCGGACGACGAGGGACCGTCGTCGGGTCCCGGCGACGTCTGCTCGGGCCGGGGCTCGCTGCTCGCCTCCGGGGACTGCTCGGGCGCCGGGCTGACTTCACCGGCGGCACCCGTACGGTCCTGGGTGCCCTGCCCGGTGGACTCCGCCTTGGGCATGAAGAACATGGCGTACGCGATCGCCCCGGCCAGCGCGAGCAGTATCAGCAGGAGCAGGCTCCGGCCGAGTCTGCGCGGCGAACGGACCTCCTCCCGGGCCCGTTTGTGCCGCCCGTGGTGCGCGGGCAGCCCGGCACGCCGCCGCCGTACCAGCTCGCCCCGCCGCCGTACGACCGGCAGCCGGCTCGTGTCGGAGGGCGGAGCCGCGACGACATGCGCACCGGCCTCCGGCTCGGGCGCCGAGCGGACCAGCGAACGCAGCCAGCCGCGCAGTTCCTCGAAGTCGAGCCGCTCGGTGGGGTCCTGACGCAGCAGCGACTCCACGACCGGCCGCAGCGGCCCGCATTCCTCGGCGAAGGCGGGCGGCTCGGCACACACCATCTGCACCAGCTCGGCCGTCGACTCCTCCGGATACGGCGCATGCCCCTGTACGGCACGGAAGAGCAGCGCGCCCAGCGCCCACAGGTCGGTCGCCGGCCCGATCGGCGCCGCCAACTGCCAGTTCTCGTGCACGGGCCCGGCCTGTTCCGGCGCCCACCGCTCGGTCACGGGCCCCACCACAGCCATCCGCGCCTGCCGCGCCCGCTCGGCCGCCAACGCGGTGGCGGGCCCGCCACGCCGCACGGGCGCGTTCGCGGCCAGGTCTTCCCAGCGCGTGGGGGTGCCGGGCGCGGGTGCCACTGCGGGGGCGGGGGCGGGCCTGCCGAAGTCCGTGACGCGGCTAACGGCGGTGTGCGGCGTGGCGCCGCCGTTTCCACCGGGGGACAGCGGCGTGGGCCCCTGGCCGGCCTGTCCGTTGCCTGGGTCTCGGGTGTCTCGGGTTTCTCGGGGGTCTCCGGTGCTTCCGGGCGACGGTGTGGCGTCGGTTCCGGCGCGGGGCGCGGCGCCGTGCCACGGGGTGGTGCGCACGCCGTAGGGATCGGCGATCTGCCCCGGCGGCTCGGCGCCCGGGGGGTGCTGCAGGCCGTTCGCGCCGGGGTACGGCGGCTGCGTGGAGCCGTGGGGCGGTGCGGACGGGTCGTCTTCGGGTGCGGAGCGGGCCCCGGGCAGGGCCGCCGGGGTGCCGCCCGCGGGACGCGCCCCCGGCAGTGCCGTCCTTCCGCTCTGCTGGGCCTCCTGGACCCGGGCCGCGGCCCGCGCCCCCGCGCGATACGCCGCGATCGCCCCGGCTCGCGCCGCCCTGATGTCCGCACCGGTGTCGACGGCCCGGGGGGCGAGCTCGGACGACGGCCCGTTCGCCCCGTGCGCCGCGTTCGCCGCGTCGGATCCGACAGCCGGCAGTCCTCCGGCCGCCCGCGCCTCGATGGCGGCCCGCCGAGCGGCCTCGGCATCCACGCCACCGAAGCCGACCGCGCCGCCGCCCCCAGGGGCGCCACCGGGCCCGCCGGACACACCGGGCCCACCGGAAGGGCCGGGGCCGCCGAACCCACCGAATCCACCGGGTCTGTCGAGGCCATCGCCTCCACGTGGGCCACTAGGCCCATGGGATCCACCGGCCCCATGCGGTCCACCGGGCCCATGGGATCCACCAGGCCCATGCGGTCCACCATGCCCCTGTGATCCACCGGGCCCCTGGTGTCCACCAGCATCACTGAACCCGCCGCCCCACTCCCCCGCCTCAACCGGCACCGGGTCGTACCCGCACAGTGCCTCCTCCGCCGCGCCGACCGCGAGGCCGGTCAGCATCACGCGGCCGTCGTCGCAGACGAGCACCGTGCGGGCGGTGATGTTCCGGTGCACCCAACCGTGGGCGTGCAGTACCCGCAGTGCCGTGAGGACGTCGGAGGCGACCTCGGCCGCCCGGTACGGCGTCAGCGGCTGCTCGGCAAGCAGCGCCGCCAGCGGCCGCGCCGACACCAACTCACTGACGACCCACAGCGAACCACCGTCGGCGAACACGTCGAAGACCTGGTCGAGCCGCGGATGGTCGGGGATCCGCGCGGCTGCCTGCGCGGCCTCCACGGCCCGCCGTACGGCAGGGTCGGTGGGCCGCCGCGTGCCGGTGCGGGCGGCCTGGGGTCGCCGCGCCCCATGGTCCCGCGGATCCCGCGGATCCCGCGCCGTGAAACCCTCCGGCAGCCCCTCCGCGTCGAGCACCTCCGCCTCGACGACCTCGGGCAACGGCACCTGCCTGACCAGGACTTCCTGCCCGCTGTAGGTGTCGAAGGCCCGGGTCTCGGTGAGTTCGTACTCGTCGGACGGCGGCAGCGGCAGGCGGTAGCGGTCGGCGAGTACCCGGCCCGCATAGTCGTCCACGTTGCCTCCCCCGGCCGCCCGGTTGGTCAATTCCGTTCGCCTCGCGGCCCGTTCCGCATGCATACCTGGCTGCGTACGGTCCGCAACCACTCACGATACGTGCCGGAGGCAACCCGCAAAGAGGGGATTCAAGATCTGACGCCCGATCTCAATGTCCGGGACGCGGGGCCGTTCCCTCACGACTTCGGTTCGAAGGTCTCCGCCAGCGTCCGCCATGTGTTCTGGCGCAGCGCGCTGTCCCACTTGGCGGCTTTCGCCGTGTACATCAGCGCATATCCGAGTTGGTCGTTGACGACGAAGCCACGGTCGATGGTCCGGTACTTCGTCCCGCTCTCCACATAGGTGAACTCCCAGTCGGCCGCGTTCCAACCGCGGTAGTCCACCCGCGCTATGCGGATCTTCTGGTACTGGGAGCGCGTCATGTACCGCTCCTGGTTCTCCCAGTCCTTCACCGGGTCGCCCTTCGGCGTGGACGTCCAGGCTACGAGCAGCCTCTGCCCGTCGGGGCCGGTGAAACGATCCCCCGCCGAACCCGTGGACTGGTACTTCCACCCCTCGGGCAGCCCGAGCGAGTACCCCTGGCTCCCCTTGTGCGTCTTGGCCACCGCATTGTCGCCGGAGCCGGCGGAACCGCCGGAGCCCGCGCCACCGCCGTCGGACGCGCTCGCCGCGCCGCTCGGCGTGGCCTGCGACCCCGATCCCGTGGTCGCGGACTCGGTCGCCGCGCCGTCGGTACGGGTGCCGCCGCTCGCGTCGTCCTTGGTGTCGGCACTCGCGCTCGCCGTCACCTTGGCACCGCCGCCCTTGGCCCCGTCAGAGCTCCCGTCGCCGTCGCCGAGCGTGAGCGCCAGCACGGTCCCGATCACGGCGAGCACCACGACCACCGCGATGATCACCAGGGTCCGCCGCGGCACCACATCGGTGAGCGGTGCTCTGGGCACGGGCCGCGGCGGCAGATCCGGCGGCGTCATCACGGGCCACCCGGAACTCCGTCCGCCCGACGCACCACCCGAAGCCACACCGCCCGAAGCCGCACCGCCCGACGCCGTACCACCCGACACCGCACGCCGCTCGCGGCTCTCCGCACCGGCGACCCCACTCGAAGCCGACGCCGTCGACACACTCGACGCGGTCTTTCCCGAGGAGGCGCCCTCAGCGGAACTCGAGACACCTGTCCCACCACCGGAACCCGAGACGGTCGTACGGGACCCGGAGCCCGAACCCGCCGTACCGGACCCAGAACCCGACGCCGCCGTACCGGACCCAGAACCCGACGCCGCCGTACCGGACCCAGAACCCGAACCCGCAGCGCTCGCGCCGCCGCCGGACCCGGAGTCCGACGTACCAGAGTCGGCCCCCGAGCCCGCCGTACCACCGCCGGCACCCGAGACGCCCGCCCCGCCGCCGGACTTTCCACGCGTCGCCGCCGCGGCGGAGACCCCCGCCCCCGCCGCCCCGGCAGCCTTCCGCACGGAACGCAGCGCCCCGCGGAACCGCTCGGCCGCCTCCTCGCCCCGCTTGCTCCCGCCGCCGCCCGAACCCCGCCGGTCCGTGCTCTCGTCGGGCTGCGGCGGCAGCGGTACGACCTTCGTCGCGTCCGGTGCCAGTTCCGGCTCGGCCGCCTTCGGCTCGGGCGCGTGGATCACCGCGTTGAGCATCTCGCGCGCGCTCGCGTCGTCGAGCCGCTTGGCGGGGTCCTTGTTGAGCAGGCCGTAGATGACGTCCCTCAGCGGCCCCGCGTTCTTCGGCTCCTCCAGCGGCTCGGTCATCACAGCGGTCAGGGTCGCGATCGCCGACCCCTTGTCGTACGGCGGCACGCCCTCGACCGACGCGTACAGCAAGCCGCCCAGCGACCACAGGTCGGCCGCCGGTCCCGGCTTGTGGCCGCGGGCCCGCTCCGGGGAGATGTAGGAGGGCGCGCCGACGAGCATGCCGGTCGAGGTGATCGAGGGGTCGCCCTCGACCTGGGCGATGCCGAAGTCGGTGAGCACGACCCGGCCGTCCTCGGAGATCAGCACGTTCGACGGCTTCACGTCGCGGTGCAGGATGCCCTCGCGGTGTGCGGACCGCAGCACGTCGAGAACCGCCAGACCGACCTCCGCGGCACGCCTGGGCTCCAGCAGGCCGTCCTCGCGGATGGCCTCGGCGAGCGACTTGCCCTCGACGAGTTCCATCACGATCCACGGCCGGTCGTCCTCGTCGACCACGTCGAAGACCGTCACCGCGCTGTTGTTGCGGATCCGCGCGATCGCCTTGGCCTCACGCAGCGTGCGCGTGATCAGCCGCCGTTTCTCGTCCTCGTCGATGTTGGACGGGAACCGCAGCTCCTTGACGGCGACCGTCCGCCCCAAGGTCTCGTCCTCGGCCCGCCACACCGTGCCCATGCCGCCGCGGCCGAGCACTTCTCCCAGCCGGTACCGTCCCGCGAGGAGACGCTCGCGGTTGTCCTGACGAGTCTCCTGACGAGATGTCCCCGCCCGCTCCGCCTCCGACATGCGTCCCCTCATACAACCCGCATACAACCCGCCCTGACAGAGCCTCCATTGTCCCTCACCCGACAAGTGCCCAACGCCCCGGGTGCCCCTGGCTGCCCCCGGAGTGCTCCATACGCGGGGTCCCCGGTGAACCGCCGTTCCGCCGCCCCCTACAGCGGCACTATGTCAGGCGCCCCCAACCGCGCCGCATCCGCCGTCAGGTCGTCCGGCTGCCGCTGCGACTCCTGCTCGGCCTCCACCCGCTTCTGGTAGTGCTCGACCTCGCGCTCGATCTGGTCCTTGTCCCAGCCCAGCACCGGTGCCATCAGCTCGGCGGCCTCGCGGGCACTGCGCGCGCCCCGGTCGAAGGTCTCGATGGAGATGCGGGTGCGCCGGGTCAGTACGTCGTCCAGGTGCCGCGCGCCCTCGTGCGAGGCGGCGTACACGATCTCGGCGCGCAGATAGTCGTCGGCGGCCTGCACGGGCTCGCCCAGCGAGGTGTCCGCTGCTATGAGGTCGAGCAGTTCCTCCGCCATCGCTCCGTACCGGTTCAACAGGTGCTCCACGCGTACGACATGGATGCCCGTCCGCGCGGCTATCCGCGCCCGCGCGTTCCACAGCGCCCGGTAGCCCTCCGCCCCCAGCAGCGGAACATCCTCGGTCACGCACTCGGCGACCCGCAGGTCGAGCCCGTGCACGGCCGCGTCCACCGCGTCCTTGGCCATCACCCGGTACGTCGTGTACTTGCCGCCCGCCACGACGACGAGGCCGGGCACCGGATGCGCCACGGTGTGCTCGCGGGACAGCTTGCTGGTGGCGTCCGACTCGCCGGCCAGCAGGGGCCTCAGGCCCGCGTACACACCCTGCACGTCGTCCCTGGTCAGTGGCACCGACAGCACCGAGTTCACATGCTCCAGCAGGTAGTCGATGTCGGCGCTGGACGCGGCGGGGTGCGCCTTGTCGAGGTCCCAGTCGGTGTCCGTGGTGCCGATGATCCAGTGCCGGCCCCACGGGATGACGAACAGCACGGACTTCTCGGTGCGCAGGATCAGCCCGGTCATCGAGTGGATCCGGTCCTTGGGCACGACCAGGTGGATGCCCTTGGACGCCCGTACGTGGAACTGTCCGCGCTCGCCCACCATCGCCTGGGTGTCGTCGGTCCACACGCCCGTCGCGTTGACGACCTGCTTGGCGCGGACCTCGTACTCCCCGCCCCCCTCCACGTCCTGCACCCGGGCGCCCACCACGCGCTCGCCCTCGCGCAGGAATCCGGTCACGCGCGCGCGGTTGGCCACGTGCGCGCCGTACGCCGCCGCCGTGCGCACGAGCGTCGCCACGAAGCGGGCGTCGTCCATCTGGGCGTCGTAGTACTGCAACGCTCCGACCAGCGCGTCCTTCTTCAAGGCGGGCGCGACCCGCAGGGCGTGACGGCGGGTCAGGTGGCGGTGGACGGGCAGGCCGCGGCCGTGCCCGCGGGCCATCGACATGGCGTCGTACAGCGCGACGCCCGAACCGGCGTACAGCCGCTCCCAGCCCTTGTGCTGCAACGGGTACAGGAACGGCACCGGCTTCACCAGATGCGGCGCGAGCCGCTCCAGCAGCAGCCCGCGCTCCTTCAGCGCCTCCCGGACGAGCGCGAAGTCGAGCATCTCCAGATAGCGCAGGCCGCCGTGGATCAGCTTGCTGGACCTGCTCGACGTGCCGGACGCCCAGTCACGCGCCTCGACCAGGCCCGTGGACAGGCCCCGGGTCACGGCGTCCAGCGCGGTGCCCGCGCCGACCACGCCCGCTCCCACCACCAGCACGTCCAGTTCACGCTCGGCCATCGATGCGAGTGACTCGGCGCGCTGCGCCGGCCCCAGTGTCGCTGTCCTCACTGCTGCCTCCCGCTGTAGGTCGCGCCGGTCGCACCCCTGGGGAGTGACCCGGTCACGTATCCCCCATGCCCAGAATTCTGACCGGCTTGCCCGAGTTCAGCCAGCAGTCGCCCCAGCCTGCGGACAACTTTCACGGACCCGCTGGCAGGCGGACACGCTCCTGCGGGAAGCCCGTCACAGACCCGCGGGAAGACACACGCCATCAATCCCACATAACGGTCATATTTACTCCTAGTGTGACATTGCGCTGGTCCATCCTGTCCACTGGGCTTGCGCACCTGTCCCGCTTCGGCTACTGGGAAGGACGGCCCACCGCCATGCCCGCAGATCTCGCCGTCATCGGACTCGGCCCGTACGGCCTGCCCCTGGCCCAGGCCGCCGTCGCCGCCGGCATCCCCACACTCGGGTACCGGACCGGCCCCGAGGCCGGCTCCCTCAGCCCCGCCGAAGTGCGCCGGATGCTCGCGGGAGGCTTCCGGCCGACCACGTCCCCGGCCGAGCTCGGCCGGGTGCGCACCGCGGTCATCTGCGCCCCGACCCCACGGGACGCGGACGGCGGCCTCGACCTCGGCCAGGTGGAGGCCGCCGCCCACACCCTGGCCGCACACCTGCGCCCGCACACCACGGTCATCCTGGAGTCCCCCGTGCACCCGGGCACCACCGAGGAGTACCTCCGCCCGCTCCTCGAAGAGGGCTCCGGACTGCGCGCGGGCCGCGACTTCCACCTCGCCTACTCCCCCAGCCGCGTCGACCCCGGCAACCGCGACTTCACCCCCGCCAACACCCCCAAGGTGATCGGCGGCCTCACCTCCGCCTGCACCGAGTCGGCCGCCGCCTTCTACGGCCGCCTCACCGACAAGGTGGTACGCGCGCGTGGACCCCGCGAAGCGGAAACCGTACAGCTCCTGGAGACCAACTACCGGCACGTCAACATCGCCCTCGTCAACGAGATGGCCGTCCTCTGCCACGACTTGGGCGTCGACCTGTGGGACGTCATCCGCTGCGCGGAGACCAAGCCGTTCGGCTTCCAGGCCTTCCGCCCCGGCCCCGGCGTCGGCGGCCACTCCGTCCCCCAGGACCTGACCGGCAGCCTCTCCGGCCGCACCCTGCGCATGGTGGAACTGGCCCAGCAGGTCAACAGCCACATGCCCCGCTACGTCATCCAGCGCGCCGCGACCCTCCTCAACGAGCACGGAAAGTCGGCCCGAGGCGCCCGCGTCCTCCTCCTCGGCGTCACCTACAAGCCGGACCTGGCCGACCAACAGGCCACCCCCGCCCAGGAGATCGCGATCCGCCTGATGGAACTGGGCGCCTCCGTCAGCTACCACGACCCCCACGTCCCGTCCTGGAGCGTCCTGGACCGCCCGGTCCCGCGCGCGGACTCCCTGTACGAGGCCGCCGTCGACGCCGACCTGACGATCCTGCTCCAGCAGCATCGGACGTACGACCTGCAGGGGTTGTCGGTGAAGGCGCAGTTGCTGCTGGATACGCGGGGGGCTACGCCTACGGGGGCGGCGCACAGGTTGTGAAGGGGAGTGCGTGAGTGCGAGTGCCCTCCACCGCAAAACGCGCCCCACCAGGCCCACTTGGCGCGCAGAAGGGCCCGGACCACGCAGGTCCGAGCCCCTCGACGCCGTACTGCCTGTCGGCCTACCGCCTGTGCTGCGAGTCCGCCACCGTCACCTCGACCCGCTGGAACTCCTTCAGCTCGCTGTACCCGGTGGTCGCCATCGCCCGCCGCAGCGCCCCGAAGAAGTTCATCGACCCGTCCGGCGTGTGGGACGGCCCCGCGAGGACCTCCTCAAGCGTGCCGACCGTGCCCAGGTCCACCTTCTGGCCGCGCGGCAGCTCCTCGTTGACCGCCTCCATGCCCCAGTGGTGGCCCCTGCCCGGCGCGTCCGTGGCACGGGCCAGCGGGGAGCCCATCATCACGGCGTCCGCGCCGCAGGCGACCGCCTTGGGCAGGTCGCCGGACCAGCCGACGCCGCCGTCCGCGATCACGTGCACGTACCGGCCGCCGGACTCGTCCATGTAGTCCCGGCGGGCCGCCGCCACGTCGGCGACCGCGGTCGCCATCGGGACCTGGATGCCCAGCACATTGCGCGTGGTGTGCGCGGCGCCGCCGCCGAAGCCGACGAGCACGCCCGCCGCGCCCGTGCGCATCAGGTGCAGAGCCGCGGTGTACGTGGCGCAGCCGCCGACGATCACCGGGACGTCGAGTTCGTAGATGAACTGCTTCAGGTTCAGCGGTTCGTGCGAGCCGGAGACGTGCTCCGCCGACACCGTCGTGCCGCGGATGACGAAGATGTCCACGCCCGCGTCCACGACCGCCTTGGAGAACTGGGCGGTGCGCTGCGGGGAGAGCGCGGCCGCGGTGACCACGCCCGAGTCGCGCACCTCCTTCAGGCGCTGCCCGATCAGCTCCTCCTTGATGGGAGCGGCGTAGATCTCCTGGAGGCGGCGGGTGGCCGCCTCGACGGGCAGGCCGACGATCTCGTCGAGCAGCGGCTGCGGGTCCTCGTACCGCGTCCACAGGCCCTCGAGGTTCAGGACGCCCAGGCCGCCGAGCTCTCCGATGCGGATCGCGGTGGCCGGGGAGACGACCGAGTCCATGGGGGCGGCCAGGAAGGGCAGCTCGAAACGGTAGGCGTCGATCTGCCAGGCGATCGAGACCTCCTTCGGGTCCCGGGTACGGCGGCTGGGGACGACGGCGATGTCGTCGAAGGCGTACGCCCGGCGGCCGCGCTTGCCGCGCCCGATCTCGATCTCAGTCACGTGTGTGGCCTTTCCCTGATGCGTTCCAGCGTCTTCCAGTATCGCCGACGGGTACGACAAGGGCGGCCCCGGATGCTCCGGGACCGCCCTCGGCCGATTCGAACCAGTGCCCCGGCAGGCAACGTTTGCCCATCAAGGAGCGGCGTCCGGTGCGTGCTCTGGGGGTCCCCCCTCTGGGGGAGTGCCGGCCGGAAGTCCTCGTACTGGATGTACTTGGGCTTTCGGCCGGTGCGGCGAGAGCACGTGCCGGGCGTCGCGACGGGGCGAACGTTGCCTGCCGGGGCACTGGCTCTACGCGCGCGTGGAGGTCACTTGCTGCGGCTGTAGTTCGGCGCCTCGACCGTCATCTGGATGTCGTGCGGGTGGCTCTCCTTCAAGCCCGCCGAGGTGATCCGGACGAAGCGGCCCTTGGACTCCATCTCCTCGATGGTGGCGGCGCCCACATAGCCCATGGTCTGGCGCAGACCGCCGACGAGCTGGTGCAGCACGTTGCCCAGCGGGCCGCGGTAGGGCACCTGGCCCTCGACGCCCTCGGGCACGAGCTTGTCGTCGGCGCCGACGTCGGCCTGGAAGTAGCGGTCCTTCGAGTACGACTTGGCCTGGCCGCGGGACTGCATCGCGCCGAGCGAGCCCATGCCGCGGTACGACTTGTACTGCTTGCCGTTGATGAACTGCAGCTCGCCGGGCGACTCCTCGCAGCCCGCGAGGAGGCTGCCCAGCATGACCGCGTCGGCACCGGCGGCCAGCGCCTTGCCGATGTCGCCGGAGTACTGCAGGCCACCGTCGCCGATCAGCGGGATGCCGGCCGGGCGGGCCGCGAGGGACGCCTCGTAGATGGCGGTGACCTGCGGGACGCCGATGCCGGCGACCACGCGGGTGGTACAGATCGAACCGGGCCCGACACCGACCTTGATGCCGTCGACGCCCGCGTCGATCAGGGCCTGGGCGCCGTCGCGCGTGGCGACGTTGCCGCCGATCACGTCGACGGACACGCCCGACTTGATCTTCGACATCCAGCTCAGGGCGTTGCTGTTGTGGCCGTGCGAGGTGTCGACGACCAGGAAGTCCACGCCGGCCTCGGCGAGGGCCTGGGCGCGCTCCAGGGCCTCGGGGCTGGCGCCGACGGCGGCACCGACGATCAGCCGGCCCTCGGCGTCCTTGGCGGCCCGGGGGTACTGCTCGGCCTTGACGAAGTCCTTGACCGTGATCAGGCCCTTGAGGATGCCCGCGTCGTCGACCAGGGGAAGCTTCTCGATCTTGTGGCGGCGCAGCAGTTCCATGGCGTCGGCGCCGGAGATGCCGACCTTGCCGGTGACCAGCGGCATCGGGGTCATGATCTCGCGCACCTGCTGCGAGCGGTCGGTCTCGAAGGCCATGTCGCGGTTGGTGACGATGCCGAGCAGCTTGCCCGCGCCGTCGGTGACCGGCACGCCGCTGATGCGGAACTTGGCACACAGGGCGTCGGCGTCGGCCAGGGTCGCGTCCGGGTTCACCGTGATCGGGTCGGTGACCATGCCGGACTCGGACCGCTTCACCAGGTCGACCTGGTTGACCTGGTCCTCGATGGAGAGGTTGCGGTGCAGCACGCCGACGCCGCCCTGGCGGGCCATGGCGATCGCCATGCGGGCCTCGGTCACCTTGTCCATCGCCGCCGACAGGAGCGGGATGTTCACACGGACGTTGCGTGAGATGCGGGACGAGGTGTCGACCGCGCCCGGGAGCACGTCAGAGGCGCCCGGCAGCAGCAGCACGTCGTCGTAGGTCAGCCCGAGTGTCGCGAATTTACCGGGCACTCCGTCGACGTTGGCAGTCATGACACCTTCCCCAAATGGCCTTGATCGGTGCGGATGTCCATGCTAACGGGAAGCAGGGGTCCCGGATTCCACGGTTCGGGACGGCCGAGGGCTTCGTATGTTCGTACGGATCCGGCGCATCGCCCGTTCAAGGCGCCGCCTCCCCAGTGGGCCTACTGCTCGGCCAGGGCGCGCAGCCGGCTCAGCGCCCTGTGCTGCGCCACTCGGACCGCTCCGGGTGACATTCCCAACATCTGACCCGTCTCCTCCGCCGTCAGCCCCACCGCGATCCGCAGCAGCAGCAGCTCCCGCTGGTTCTCGGGCAGGTTGGCCAGCAGTTTCTTGGCCCATTCGGCGTCACTGCTCAGCAGGGCGCGCTCTTCCGGGCCCAGGGAGTCGTCCGGGCGTTCCGGCATCTCGTCGGACGGGACGGCCGTCGACCCGGGGTGCCGCATCGCCGCTCGCTGCAGGTCCGCCACCTTGTGCGCGGCGATGGCGAAGACGAACGCCTCGAACGGACGTCCGGTGTCGCGGTAGCGCGGCAGGGCGAGGAGGACCGCGACGCAGACCTCCTGGGCGAGGTCCTCGACGAAGTGCCGGGCGTCGCCCGGCAGGCGGGACAGACGGGTGCGGCAGTAGCGCAGCGCCAAGGGGTGGACGTGGGCGAGCAGGTCGTGCGTGGCCTGTTCGTCCCCGTCGACGGCGCGATGCACGAGTGCGCCGATCGCCCCCTGGGCAGTGACCGCCTCGTCGTCGCGCATCGGTCCATGGTGCCTTGGCGTCTTGCGATCCGCGGCATCGTGCCCGTTGTTGTGCACCGAAGCGTTATGAGCAGGTGCGCCGGCACTCATCCCCTGCGCCCTCCCCTTCCGCTCGACCGACTCGTCCCCGAGGAACTCCACACCTCCAAGGATGCGGCATCCGCGCCGAAACGAGCAGCGGGCACCGAAAAGGCCGCTTGACCGGCCCCGTAACCGCGCCCCGGAAGGGGCGCGGCCCGTATGGACATGCGGCTCCGCCGCGTGGGCTCGACCAGCCACGGACGGCCCGCGGCCCACGGACGGCCCGCAGCCCTGTGACCGCATGCCCGGTGCGTGCCGGGCGTCGCCCGGCAGGCGCCACTTCCGACACAGGCCCTAGGCCCAGTCGTCAAATTCCTGTCGTCCGCCCGAAGGGCGGGCCCCGCGCCCGCCGCGATGGGGGTCCCCCCGCTCGAGCGAAGCCGAGAGTGGGGGAGGCTGATGTCCGCGTAGGTGCGTGCTCTCGGCGTGCCGGGCGCAGACCCTCGTACTGGTTGTACGTGGGTCTGCGCCCGGTGCGGCGAGTGGGGGCACCTCCCACGCCTTTAAGGCAGTGGGGGAGCGTGCATGGCGTCGCGGGGCAGGCGGGAATTTGACGACAGGGCCTAGCGCACCAGGCCCCATCGGAAGCCGAGTGCGACCGCGTGTGCCCGGTCCGAGGCGCCGAGCTTCTTGAACAGCCGCCGGGCGTGCGTCTTGACGGTGTCCTCGGAGAGGAACAGCTCGCGGCCGATCTCGGCGTTGGAGCGGCCGTGGCTCATGCCTTCGAGGACCTGGATCTCACGCGCGGTGAGCGTGGGCGCGGCGCCCATCTCGGCGGAGCGCAGCCGGCGCGGGGCCAGCCGCCAGGTCGGGTCGGCGAGGGCCTGGGTGACGGTGGCGCGCAACTCGGCACGCGAGGCGTCCTTGTGCAGGTAGCCGCGGGCACCGGCGGCGACCGCGAGGGCCACGCCGTCGAGGTCCTCGGCGACGGTGAGCATGATGATGCGCGCACCGGGGTCGGCGGACAGCAGCCGCCGGACGGTCTCCACGCCGCCCAGTCCGGGCATGCGTACGTCCATCAGAATCAGGTCCGAGCGGTCGGCGCCCCAGCGGCGGAGGACTTCCTCGCCGTTGGCCGCCGTCGTCACGCGCTCGACGCCGGGCACGGTCGCGACCGCGCGCCGGAGCGCCTCTCGGGCAAGCGGGGAGTCGTCGCAGACGAGGACGGATGTCATGGCCGCCCTCCGCAGCTGATGCACGTCACCTTGAGCCTCCAGGCTGGTACGAAATCGTCACCTGTGCGGTCGACTGACTCGGACGCCTGCCCGAGCACTTGTTGTTTCAACCGCCTCCGCACTCTCAACGACGGTCACTCGAAAGAGTTACGGGGCCGTGTGTCATCTTCGGCACTCTACGTGAGGGCACGGACACGTGCAGACATGCGCGACGGACCCGCAATGTTTCATCACAACCCATGCCCCATTCGGCCCCATTTCTTCCCATTTACCGGTGTCTGAGGCTAGATTCGCAATGAGTCATATTTTCATCTCCTTAGATCGTAGATGTACGGTCGTGGACACAGCATCCGCCGACAACCTCCCAGAACGGTTACAAGGGGTCACGCAATGGCAGATTTCTCCCGCCTTCCCGGACCGAACGCGGACCTGTGGGACTGGCAGCTGCTGGCTGCCTGTCGAGGGGTGGACAGCTCGCTCTTCTTCCATCCGGAGGGCGAACGCGGTGCGGCTCGGAGCGCTCGTGAGAACTCGGCCAAGGAGGTCTGCATGAGGTGCCCGGTGCGCGCGCAGTGCGCGGCGCACGCGCTGGCGGTCAGAGAGCCGTACGGCGTGTGGGGCGGACTGACCGAGGACGAGCGTGAGGAGTTGATGGGGCGGGCGCGTCACCGGCTGGTGCCGGCGACGTCGACCGTCGGGGACAGCACCTCGAACCACTGAACAACTGAAGAAACGTTTCTGCAGGGTGGGCACGCACACGCGTGCCCTTGTCTTTTGTCCGCGGCCGTCCGTCAGGGGCCGTCCGTCAGGGGCCGTCGCCCGTCAGCGGCTCGCCGCCCGGGCCAGTTGCTCCAGCGTCGCCGCCACCGCCGGCACCTGTGCCAGGTCGGGCAGGGTGAGCGCGACGATCTCCCGCCGCACCGCCGGTTCCAGCGTCACCGTGCGCGCGCCTCGCGGCCGTACGGACTCCACCGCGAGCTGAGGCAGGACGGCGACCCCGAGGCCGGCGCCCACCAGGCCCACCACCGCCGGATAGTCGTCGGTCGCGAAATCGATGCGGGGCGTGAATCCGGCACCCTCGCACACCTCGATCAGCTGGCCGCGGCAGCGCGGGCAGCCCGCGATCCACGGGTCCCGGGCGAGTTCTCCGATGGCCACGGACTCCGCGAGGGCGAGCCGGTGCCGTTCGGGTACGAGGGCGACGAGCCGGTCGGTCAGCAGGGGCCGCACCACGAGGTCGTTCCACTCCTCGGCGCCCGCCGCCCCCTTGTACCGGAAGGCGAGGGCCACATCGCAGTCGCCCTCGCGCAGCAGTTCGACGGACTGCGGCGGTTCGGCCTCCTCCAACGAGACGCGGGTACCGGGGTGTTCGGCGCGCAGGGCGGCCAGCGCGGTGGGGACGAGCGTGGAGCTGCCACTGGGGAAGGAGACCAGCCGGACGCGGCCCGCGCGCAGGCCGGCGATGGCGGCGACCTCTTCCTCGGCCGCGGTGAGCCCGGCGAGGATCCCGGCGGCGTGCCGGACCAGGGCCTCGCCGGCCTGGGTCAGCCGCATCTCGCGTCCGCTGCGGATCAGCAGGGGCGTGCCGACGGAGTTCTCCAGGGCCTTGATCTGCTGGCTGACGGCGGGCTGGGTGCAGCCCAGTTCGCGCCCCGCCGCCGAGAAGGAGCCGGTGGCGGCCACGGCGCGCAGGACGCGGAGATGACGGGCCTCGATCACCTGTCGAGCATAAGCCGACCTTGGGGCTCCCGCAGAAAATCACGTCGACACTTTGGGTCGCGGTCGCCTACCGTGCGCCCATGAAGCTTCTCTCGGTGAATCTGGGCCGCGCGAAGGCCGTGCCCTACTCGGACCAGCCGGAAGGCCTGACCGGCATCGACAAGCGGCCGACCGACGGCCCGGTGCGGGTGGCCGCGCCCGGACCCAAGGGGGTCGGGGCCAGCGGGCTGGCCGGGGACTCGGTGTGCGACACGCGGCACCACGGGGGCGACGACCAGGCCGTGTACGCGGTGGCCCGCGAGGACCTGGACGACTGGGAGCGTGAGCTGGGGCGGCCGCTGGCGAGCGGCGCGTTCGGCGAGAACATCACCACCGAGGGCCTGGACGTGTCCGGTGCCCGGATCGGCGAGCGCTGGCGGATCGGGGCCGAGGTGGTGCTGGAGGTGACCTGCGGACGGATTCCCTGCCGGACCTTCCAGGAGCACCTGGGTGAGAAGGGATGGGTGAAGCGGTTCACGCAGAAGGGGGCGCCGGGGGCGTATCTGCGGGTGATCCGGCCCGGTGAGATCCGGTCGGGCGACCCCGTCGAGATCGTGCACCGGCCGGACCACGACGTGACGGTGGCCCTGCAGTTCCGCGCGGTCACGACCGAGCGGCAGCTGCTCCCGCGGCTGCTGACGGCGGGCGAGGCGCTGCATCCGGAGGCGCTGAAGCAGGCGCGTGAGTACGTGGCGAAGCACGGGGCCTGACAGGCGTTCGCCGGGAGCGGTGTTCGCCCGGTCTTCACTCGGCGGGAGCCCCTGCGCAGGGAGCGGACGGACGCAGTCCGGGTCACTAACCTTGCGCCATGACAACGGCTCTCATCACGGGATCGACCGCGGGCATCGGCGCCGCGTTCGCGCGACGGCTGGCGGCGGACGGGCACAACCTCGTCCTGACGGCCCGCGACACCAAGCGGCTGCGGGAACAGGCGACCGAACTGCACGACCGGCACGGCATCGAGGCGGAGGTGGTCACGGCCGACCTGGCGACGGACGACGGCATCGAGGCGGTCGCCGAGCGCCTGGCCGACCGCAAGAACCCCGTCGACCTGCTGATCAACAACGCGGGCTTCGGCAACAAGGGCCGCTTTCTCGACGTGTCCATGGCCGATGAGCTGACGATGCTCAAGGTGCACTGCGAGGCGGTGCTGCGGCTGACGTCGGCGGCGACCGAGGCGATGCGGGAGCGGGGGCGGGGCGGTGTCGTCAACGTGGCGTCGGTCGCGGCCTTCGTGCCGCGCGGGACGTACGGGGCGTCCAAGGCGTGGGTCGTGCAGTTCACGCAGGGCGCGGCGCGGGATCTGGCCGGGAGCGGGGTGCGGCTGATGGCGCTGTGCCCGGGGTTCGTGCGGACGGAGTTCCACCAGCGGGCCGGGATGGGGACGGACAACATCCCCGGCTGGATGTGGCTGGACGCGGACAAGCTGGTCGCGGCGGCCCTTTCCGACCTCGCGCGCGGCAAGTCGGTGTCGATTCCGGATCCGCGGT
The DNA here is from genome assembly GCF_030551255.1 of Streptomyces sp. NL15-2K. GTDB lineage: Bacteria > Actinomycetota > Actinomycetes > Streptomycetales > Streptomycetaceae > Streptomyces. The sequence continues at coordinate 6,970,137 of NZ_CP130630.1, read as the reverse complement.
ACAAGGCGCTCATGGGCGTCGTGAAGGTGGTGCCGCGAGGGCTGCTGGGCGGGATCTCCTCGAAGACGGGGCGCAAGTACGGTCCGCAGTGAGCGTGCGTCACCGCGGTGAGCGACGGCGCCTCCGGTGGGAAAATGGGCGTGACCGAATGACCGGACCCAGGGGGGCCGGAGGCGGCATCATGACGTTCGTACAGCTCATCGACTGCAGGACCAGCCGGATCGACGAGATGAACCGGCTGATGGACACATGGGTCGAACAGACCCAGGGGAAGCGGACCGCGACGCATGCGGTGGTCGGCAAGGACCTGTCGGACGCGTCGCACCTCATCGAGATCGTGGAGTTCCCGTCGTACGAGGAGGCGATGCGCAACTCGAACCTCCCGGAGACCGAGCGGACGTTCCGCGAGATGGTCGCCCTGTGCGACACGATGCCGACGTTCACCGATCTGGACGTGGTGCGGGACGAGCAGTTGTACGCGGCCAACGCGCGCAGGCTCTTCGACACCTTGGCCACCAAGGGGGAACTGCCCCCGTTCAACGATCTGCTCATCGAGGACTACCACGACCACGATCCCGCCAACCCACAGGACGTCATCGGCCTGGACGCGTTCCGGCGCGAGGTCGAGATGTGGCGGGGCGGGTTCGACTTCGCGTTCACCGTCGAGGACCAGATCGCCCAGGGTGACCGCGTGGCCACCCGGTGGACCTGGAGCGGCACCCACAAGGGCGACTACCTCGGCATTTCGGCCACCGGCAGAAACGTCACCGTGACCGGGACGACCATCCACCGGTGCACCTCGGACGGGAAGATCGCCGAGGGCTGGTGGCAGTACGACCGGCTGGGGCTGATGGAGCAGCTCGGGGCGCTCGACGCGTTGGAGAAGTGATCCGCGGACAGCGGGCTCGTACGGGCTCGTACCGGGAAGAAGCCCCCGTTCCCTGCGGGAACGGGGGCTTCTTGGGGCCGTCGGTGCCTCAGTGGGAGTGGCCGTGGCTGTGGCCGCCCGCGGCCGGCTCCTCCTCTTCCTTCTTCTCGACGACCAGGGTCTCGGTCGTCAGGAGGAGGGAGGCGATGGAGGCGGCGTTCTCCAGGGCGGAGCGGGTGACCTTGACCGGGTCGATGACGCCCTGCTTGATCAGGTCGCCGTACTCGCCGGTGGCGGCGTTGAAGCCCTGGCCCTTGTCGAGCTCGGCGACCTTGGCGGTGATGACGTAACCCTCCAGGCCGGCGTTCTCGGCGATCCAGCGCAGCGGCTCGACGACCGCGCGGCGGACGACCGCGACACCGGTGGCCTCGTCGCCGGTCTTGTCGAGGTTGCCCTCCAGGACCTTGGCGGCGTGCACCAGCGCGGAGCCACCACCGGAGACGATGCCCTCCTCGACCGCGGCGCGGGTCGCGGAGATGGCGTCCTCCAGACGGTGCTTCTTCTCCTTCAGCTCCACCTCGGTGGCGGCGCCGACCTTGATCACGCACACGCCGCCGGCCAGCTTCGCGAGGCGCTCCTGGAGCTTCTCGCGGTCCCAGTCGGAGTCGGTGTTCTCGATCTCGGCCTTGACCTGGGCGACGCGGCCCCGGACGTCCTCGGACTTGCCGGAGCCGTCGACGAGGGTGGTGTCGTCCTTGGTGACCGTGACGCGGCGGGCGGAGCCCAGCACCTCCAGGCCGACCTGGTCGAGCTTGAGGCCGACCTCCTCGGAGACGACCGTGGCGCCGGTGAGGACCGCCATGTCCTGCAGCATCGCCTTGCGGCGGTCGCCGAAGCCGGGGGCCTTGACCGCGACCGCGTTGAAGGTGCCGCGGATCTTGTTCACGACCAGGGTCGACAGGGCCTCGCCCTCGACGTCCTCGGCGATGATCAGCAGCGGCTTGGAGGAGTTGGCCTGGATGACCTTCTCCAGCAGCGGCAGCATGTCCGCGATCGCGGAGATCTTGCCCTGGTGGATCAGGATGTACGGGTCGTCGAGGACGGCCTCCATACGCTCCTGGTCCGTCACGAAGTACGGCGACAGGTAACCCTTGTCGAAGGCCATGCCCTCGGTGAAGTCCAGCTCCAGACCGAAGGTGTTGGACTCCTCGACGGTGATGACACCGTCCTTGCCGACCTTGTCCATCGCCTCGGCGATGAGCTCGCCGACCTGCTGGTCCTGGGCGGACAGCCCGGCGACGGCGGCGATGTCGGACTTCTCGTCGATCGGCCGGGCCGACGACAGCAGGTGCTCCGACACGGCGGCCACGGCGGCGTCGATGCCCTTCTTCAGGGCGGCCGGGGACGCGCCGGCGGCGACGTTCCGCAGGCCCTCGCGGACCAGCGCCTGGGCGAGCACGGTGGCGGTGGTGGTGCCGTCACCCGCGATGTCGTTGGTCTTGGTCGCCACCTCCTTCACCAGCTGGGCGCCGAGGTTCTCGTACGGGTCGTCGACCTCGACCTCGCGGGCGATGGTGACGCCGTCGTTGGTGATGGTGGGGGCGCCGAACTTCTTGTCGATGACGACGTTGCGGCCCTTGGGGCCGATCGTCACCTTGACCGTGTCAGCGAGCTTGTTGACGCCGCGCTCGAGGGCGCGACGGGCGTCCTCGTCGAACTTCAGGATCTTCGCCATGGGAGCGTAGCCCTCTCGGAAAATGGAGATGAACGAACTGCGCCCCGGGCGCCCGGCTGATTAATGGTCGCGGGGGGCCAGGGGCGCAGATCGAAGAAAACGTGCGGTGAAGCGAATTACTTCTCGATGATCGCGAGCACGTCGCGAGCCGAGAGGACGAGGTACTCCTCGCCGTTGTACTTCACCTCGGTGCCGCCGTACTTGCTGTACAGCACGACATCGCCGGTCTTGACGTCGAGCGGAAGACGCTCGCCGTTCTCGAAACGGCCCGGGCCCACGGCCAGGACGACGCCCTCCTGGGGCTTCTCCTTGGCAGTGTCCGGGATGACCAGGCCAGAGGCCGTGGTCTGCTCGGCCTCGACGGCCTGGACCACAATGCGGTCCTCGAGCGGCTTGATGGCAACCTTGGAGCTGGCGGTCGTCACGATCCGACCTCCCCCTTCGGAGATCTCACGGGGTTAACTGTCTGAGGTGGCGACCAGGTCGATCCGTCGTCGCGGGTGCCGGACCTGCCCGTCGCGTTGTTGGCACTCTCCAGGGGGGAGTGCCAGAGCCGAGACTATGACTGCGATTAGCACTCGGTCAAGCGGAGTGCCAATGCCGTGCGGCGCTCGGGCGGGTTTTTCAGCTGGCGTTTCCTTCAGGGGCACCCGGCGTGGGTGTGAGGCTCTGCTGGGGGCTGCCGCCCCCAGGCCCCCGCTGTCGGCCCTGAACGGGCCTTGTCCTCAAGCGCCGGACGGGCTGAAAGTGCCTGACCGGCGCTGGAAGGCGCAGCCCGGTCAGATCCTCTACAGGTAGTCCTCCAGCTTTCCCACCGTCAGCCCTCTCCCCCGCACCTCCCGCAGCAGCCTCGCCGTTCGTTCGACCAGCGTCAGGGCCGCCGCCTCCCCCGAGGCCACCGACACGATGTCGCCCGCCCGCAACCGGCTCTCGCCCCGCGTGAACGTCAACTCGCCCTCCATCGAGGCCCGCCACAGGACGACCGCCGAGATGCCGCAGTCGGCTGCCGCGCGGAGTGTCGTCGTGTCGTACAGGCCGTAGGGCGGGCGGAAGAGGCGGGGGCGGATGCCGAAGCGGGCGTTGAGTTTGTTCTGCTGGCCGCAGATCTCGGCGCGCTGGCCGGCGTAGGGCAGGCCGCGCAGGGCGGGGTGGTCGAGGGTGTGGTTCTGGATGCTCGCGCCGACCGACCGCAGGCGCGCGAAGTGGCCGTACCCCGGGCCGACGACACTGTCCGTGAGGAACATGCTGACCGGGAGCCGTAGCTCACGGACCATGTCGACGAACCGCGGATCCTTCTCGGCGCCGTCGTCGTAAGTGAGGAAGACGACCTTGTCGGGCGTGCGGATGTGACGGACGACGGGTGGGATGGCCGGGCCCGCCGTGCGGTCCGCGGGGGGCCGGGCGGCCGGCTGCGGGGCCGGGGGGAGGGGGGCCGTCAGGCCCCAGCGGCGGTACGGCTGCGCACCCATGCCCCGGTCGCCGGTCGCACCGTGTGATCCCACCCGATCGGCCGTCTTCTCGGCCGGTCGTTCGACGGAGCCGAGGGCGCAGCCTGTGAGCACGACGGCGGCCACCAGCATCCCCGCCAACCGTCCCCTTCGCCGCCTCACAGGTAGTCCTCCAGGCGGGCCACGGCGTACCCCCTGTCCGTGATCTTGTTCAGGAACCGGCGGATCATGTCCGGCATTGTGCCTTTCCAGTCGTCCCGGCCCCGGAAGTGGCTGAGGACGATGTCACCCGGGTGGAGGTCCCGGTCCCACTCGCGGTACTCCCAGCGGTCGACGAAGACCTCCTCGTTCCACAGGGGCACGTACCTGATGCCGCAGGCCTTGGCGGCACGCAGGGTGTCCCCGTCGTAGTTGCCGTAGGGCGGGCGGAAGAGGGTGGGGCGCTTGCCGTAGCGCCTCTCGATCACGCGCTGCATGCCGCAGATCTCGCGCTTCTGGCGGGCGTACGACAGGTCCGGCAGGTAGGGGTGGTGGAGGGTGTGGTTGTTCAGGACCACTCCCGTGTCCTGCATCTTCTTGAAGTAGCCGTAGTCCTCCTTGACCAGGTAGTCGCTGAGGAAGGCGGTGTACGGGATCTTCAGTTCGCCCATCATCCGCAGGAACGCCGGGTCCTTCTCGGCGCCGTCGTCGATGGTGAGGAAGACGACCTTCTGCCGGGTGGGGACGGTGGTGAAGACCGGGGGGAGGTTCCGTTCCCGGTGGTCGTCGACCTCGAAGCCCTTGCGGGTGGAGATCCTCGGTTTCACCGCGGGGGGTGCGGGGGGCGTCAGCGGGACCTCGGCCAGACCCCAGCGCTTCGCCGCCGCCGCGCGGGCCCGGTGCGCGGCGTGGATCCTGCCCGCGTACCGGTCGAGGGCTCGGGCGGGGGGTGCCTCCAGTTTCTGCTGGCCGGGGGCCGGCCGGACCTCGGAGCCGAAGCCCTGCCCGCAGCCCGCGGCGAGCGCGGCGACCCCCAGCACGGCGAGGCCGCCGCGGACGGGCACCCGGCACCTCGCACCCTTTTTGTCATTTTGTACTACTAGTCCCATGGTGCCGGATCTTCGCAGGCCGCCGTCGCGGCCCCGGGCCGACACCGCCGCCGGAGGCGTACCGTCCACCGACTGGCCCACAATGAGCCCGTGAACGACCTCGCCCTCCTCCGCACCCCCGAGGGCCGCGCCCTCCTCGACGCCGTGCGCGGCACCGCACCCGCCGACGAACTCGCCGTCGCCACCCGGCTGCGCCGCGAGCATCCCGCCGAGCTGGTGTCGGCGGCGCTCGGGCAGGCGCGGCTGCGGCAGCGGGCGGCGGCGAAGTTCGGGGCCGAGGACGCCGAGCGGATGTTCTTCACGCCGAACGGGGTCGAGCAGTCGACCCGGGCGAGCGTGGCGACGTACCGGTCCGAGCGCTTCCGGGCGATGGGTGTGCGGTCCGTCGCCGACCTGTGCTGTGGGATCGGCGGGGACGCGATCGCGCTGGCGCGGGCCGGGATCCGGGTGCTCGCCGTGGACCGGGATCCGCTGACGGTGGCGGTGGCGCGGGCGAACGCCGAGGTGCTGGGGCTGGCCGGGCTGGTGGAGGTGCGGGAGGCGGATGTCACGGAGGTGGAGACGGGCGGCTACGACGCCGTGTTCGTCGACCCTGCACGGCGGGGCGGCCGCGGCCGGATCTTCGATCCCGAGGCGTACTCGCCGCCGTTGTCCTGGGCGGTCGAGGCCGCCCGCACGGCTGCGCACGCCGCCCTGAAGGTCGCCCCGGGCATCCCGCACGAAGCCGTCCCCGCCGAGGCCGAGGCCGAGTGGATCTCGGACGGCGGGGACGTGAAGGAGGCGGTGCTGTGGTTCGGCACCGCGCCGGGGGCCGTGCGGGCGACGCTGCTGCCGGGGCCGCGCACGCTGCTGGGAAGGGGGCTGCCGGATCCCCGGGTCCGGCCCGTCGGACGGTACTTGTACGAGCCCGACGGCGCCGTCATCCGTGCCCATCTGGTCGCCGAGGTCGCCGAACAGCTCGACGGCGGGCTGGTCGATGCCACCATCGCGTACGTGACCTCCGACGAGCTGCGTCCGACGCCGTACGCCTCCGCCTACGAGATCACCGATCAACTCCCCTTCAGCGTCAAGAGGTTGAAGGCGCTGCTGCGGGAGCGGAAGGCCGGGATCCTGACCGTGAAGAAGCGGGGGTCGGCGGTCGAGCCGGAGGAGTTGAGGAAGAAGGTGCTCCCCAAGACGCACGGGCCGAACTCGGCGACCGTGTTCCTGACGCGGGTGGCGGGGGCGCCGACGATGCTTCTCGGTCACCCCGCCTGATCAGGACGCCTAGGGCCCTTCTGATGGATCTCCGCGGCGTCGCGACGCCCGGCACGCTCCCCCACTGCCTTAAAGGCGTGGGAGGTACCCCCACTCGCCGCACCGGACAAAAGCCCTAGTAGCTCCTCCCCCACGCTCGGCTCCGCTCGCGCGGGGGGACCCCCATCGAGGGCTTCCGCCCGGCACGCCGAGAGCACGCACCGAACGCCGCTCCTTCTCCCACGGAGATCCATCAGAAGGGCCCTGCCCGGCGCAGGAGCAGCTCCCGCTCCCGGCCGTTGTGCGTCAGTTCCGCCGCCCGTACGAACTCCGCCCGCGCCTCGGCCGTACGCCCCAGCCGCAGCAGCAGATCTCCGCGGACGCTGGGGAGCAAGTGGTAGTCGCGCAGGGCGGGTTCGGCGGTCAGGGCGTCGACGATCTCCAGGGCGGGCTCCGGGCCCTCCGCCATCGACACGGCGACCGCGCGGTTGAGTTCCACGACCGGGGACGGGGCGCGGGCGGCGAGCAGGGCGTACAGGGTGGCGATCCTCGGCCAGTCGGTCTCCCCGTAGGAGTACGCCATGGCGTGGCAGGCGGCGATCGCGGCCTGGAGGGCGTACGGGCCGGGAGCGCCGGTGGAGGTGGCCTCGCAATGGCCGAGGGCGGTGACGCCGCGGGCGATGAGCATGCGGTTCCAGCGGGCGCGGTTCTGGTCCTTGAGGAGGACCGGTTCGCCGTCGGGGCCGGTACGGGCGGCCGCGCGGGACGTCTGGAACTCCAGGAGCGAGGTCAGGCCGTGGACCTCCGGTTCCTTGGGCATCAGGGCGGACAGGACGCGGGCCAGCCGCAGGGCGTCCTCGCACAGGGCGGGGCGCAGCCAGTCGTCGCCTGCCGTGGCGGCGTAACCCTCGTTGTAGATCAGGTAGATGACGTCCAGGACCGAGCCGAGGCGGGCCTCGCGGTCGGGGCCGTACGGCACCTCGAAGGCGACGTTCTTCTTCGCGAGGGTGCGCTTGGCGCGGACGATTCGCTGGGCGACCGTCGGCTCCGGCACCAGGAACGCGCGGGCGATCTCGGCCGTGGTCAGGCCGCCGAGCAGGCGCAGGGTGAGGGCGGTGCGGGCCTCGGCGGACAGGACCGGGTGGCAGGCGGTGAAGACCAGCCGGAGCAGGTCGTCGTCGATGTCGTCGGGGTCGGCGGGCTCCTCCGGCGGTGCCGCTTCCGACAGATCCCGCCCCATCTCGGCCAGCTTGCGGGCGTAGTTCTCCCGCCGGCGGATCAGGTCGACGGCGCGGTGCCGGGCGGTGGCCATGAGCCAGGCGCCGGGGTTGTCGGGGACGCCGTCGCGCGGCCACTGTTCCAGGGCCGCGACCAGCGCGTCCTGGGCCAGCTCCTCGGCGATCCCGACGTCCCGCACGACCCGGGCGACACCGGCGATGATCCGCGGCGACTCGATACGGAAGACCGTCTCGACGGCGTGGCGGGGGTCGGGGACGGTGTGGCGGGGGTCGGGGACGGGGTGTCGGGGGTCGGGGACCGGTTGTCGGGGGTCGGCGGATGGGGGCTGTGGGCTCACAACCCCCATGCAACACCCCGTGTCGCTCCGGGCCAAGGAGCGGCGAGCCAAGGAGCGGCGAGCCAAGGGGCGCCGGGCTCAGCCCTCCTGGATCTCCCGCACCTCGCAGGTCATCGTCCACTCCTCGCCGTGGATCTTGAGGAACCGCTTGGTCCACTCGATCGCCTCGGCCTTGTCCTTGCACTGCATGATCGCGTACCCGCCGATGACCTCCTTGGACTCGGTGAAGGGCCCGTCGGTGACGGAGAGCTCGCCGCCCGCCAGGTGCACCCGAGTGCCCTGCGCGGTCGGGAGCAGCCCGGCGGTGTCGAGCATCACGCCGGCCTTGGTGATCTCCTCGATCAGCTCGCCCATCCGCTGCATCAGCTCGGGGCTCGGTCCCTCCGAGGGCATGCTGTTCTCGTCGATCTGGATGAGCGACAGGTAGCGGGGCATGGTGACTCCTCGTATCGGGTGGGCCGGGTCCTTCCCGGCCTCTCACCCCTGCGTCGAACGGCAGGCACCCGGATCGACACCCTCGATGGAATTCTTCGAGGAAATCCGGGGCTCCTCGGGCCTCACCGCAACGACGCCCACAGCTCCCTCGCCTCCGGCTCGTCCGCCACCACCCGGTTCCGGTCCCACGGCGCCGGCGACACCGGCATCGTCACCGTCGTCACGTCGTCCGCCGGCAGGCCCCGCAGGCTCTCGCCGAGGCGCATCAGCTCGGTCAGGGAGTCGAGGCCGGTGTCGGTGGTGAGGCTGCCGGTGACGGCGTCGGCGACCCGGTACAGCTTGGCGGGGTCGGACAGCAGGTTCGTCGTGGAGATCTGCTCCAGCAGCGCCTTCACCAGCTTGTGCTGGAGGCCTATGCGGCCGAGGTCGCTGCCGTCGCCGATGCCGTGCCGCGTGCGGGCCAGGGCGAGGGCCTGCGCGCCGTCGAGGTCATGCGTGCCGGCCTCCAGCTTCAAGTGGCTGTCCTTGTCGTCGATGTCCTCGTCCGTGGTCACGGTGACCCCGCCGAGCGCGTCCACCAGCCGGGCGAAGCCGGCGAAGTCGATCTCGACGTAGTGGTCCATACGGACGTCCGTGATCGCCTCGACCGTCTTGACCGCGCACGCCGGCCCGCCCACCGAGTAGGCGTTGTTGAACATGGAGTTGTACGCCACCGACGTCGACCCCCCGGACGGCAGCGGGCAGGACGGGCGGGTGACGAGCGTGTCGCGCGGGATGCTGACCACGGTCGCCTTCGTGCGGCCCGCGTCCAGGTGCACGACCATCGCCGTGTCGGAGCGGGCGCCCTCGCTGTCGCCGCCGCCGAGCTCCTGGTTCTCCTTGCCGCTGCGCGAGTCCGAGCCCAGGACCAGGATGTTCAGGGACCCGGTGGGCAGCGGCGAGGCGGAGGCGGAACCGGACGGGGCCGGTGTCGTCACCGCTTTCGGCGGGCGGTCGTCGCCGAGCGCGTTGTTGATGTCGACGCTCTTGATGTTGCTGTTCAGGTGCCAGTACGCCCAGCCCGCCGCGGCAGCGCCCAGCACCAGTGCGCCCGCGAGAGTGAGACCGGCGGCCCTGAGCGCTCTCGACCGCCGGTCCCGTCGCCTGCCCTCGTCGCCGTTCTCCCCGTGTCCGGTCACGAGAGGAACATAAGTCCGAATTATTAGGAGAATGTTAGGGACGAGATCGCGAGACTGCTTTCTTGGGAAATTCTCATACTTCTCGGGCGCGACTCACCCCAGGGTCACCGCCGGCACCGGATTGCTCCCGCTCCACGACCCGTTGAACCCGAAGGTCACCGACCCGCCGTCGGGAACCGTCCCGTTGTACGAGGCGTTGGAACAGGTGACCGCCGCCCCCGACTGCGTACAGGTCGCGTTCCATGCCTGCGTGATCCGCTGCCCCGCGCCGAAGGTCCAGCCGGCCTTCCAGGACGACAGCGAGCCACCGGAGCAGGCGATCCTCACCTGCCCCGTGAAGCCGGTGTTCCACTGACTGGTGACGCTGTACGTCGCCTCGCACGCGTCGCCCGTCGGCGGGGTCGTCGTCCCGCCGAGCGCCTCCGCGATCGCGTGATACGCCGGTTTCGGCGCGTAGTTCTCGTCGTACGGCGTCGCCGCGCCCTGGCCCGGGAAGGTGTCCGGGATCCAGGAGTCGGATTCGGTGAAGCCCCAGACGGTGACGCCGACGCACCGCGCGACCGCCACACACGCCGAGAGCACCGACTTGTAGTCGGCGGCCTGCTGCGTCAACTTGGCTTCGGTAGCCGGGAGTTGCATTCGGATGTCCAGCTCGGTGATCGCCACGTCCACGCCGAGGTCGGCGAAGCGCTGGATGTTCTGCTGAAGCGTCGAGGGCACCTGGCCGAGGATCAGATGGGCCTGCAGCCCCACCCCGTCGATCGGGACGCCGCGCTCCTTCAGGGACTTGACCAGGTTGTACAGGGCGGTGCTCTTGGCGTTGACGCCCTCGACGTTGTAGTCGTTGATGTACAGCTTCGCGGACGGGTCGGCGGCGCGGGCGGCGGTCAGGGCCTGCGCGATGTAGTCGGCGCCGAGGCCGTTGTACCAGAGCGTCTGCCGGTAGGTGCCGTCCTCGTTGAACGGCTCGTTCACCACGTCCCAGGTGGCCAGGCGGCCCTTGTAGCGGCCCACTTCCAGCGCGATGTGGTCGTTCATCAGCTGGCTGAGCTGGGCGGGGGTCCAGGTGCCGTTCGTCAGCCAGCTCGGGTTCTGGCTGTGCCAGACCAGGGTGTGGCCGCGCACCTGCTGCCCATGGGCCTCGGCGAAGTCGACGACCTGGTCCGCCTCGGCCCAGTTGAAGTTCCCCCGGGTCGGCTCGACCGAGCCCCACTTCATGGCGTTGCCCGGGGTGAGCGCGTTGAACTCGCGCCCGGCGATCTCGCCGTAGGTGCCGGTGAGTTTGGAGCCGGTGACGGCCGTACCCATGACCTTGCCCTTGGCGTCGGCCAGGTCGCGCAGGGGTGCGTCGGCGGCGTGCGCCGCGGGCGCCGTGACCAGCAGCGCGCCCAGCATGGCGACGCCGCTGAGGAGTGATGCCAGGGACAATCCCGTTCTCAGAGATCTCATTGCGGGTGCCTCCGAAAGTTTCGGTTGAACAACCGACTGGCTTCGGAGCAGTGTGAGGGGCCTCACCACACCGGTCAATAGAGGAACACGCCTACCTGGGCGGGGCCCCGGTACTCGCCCGCACCACCAGACTCGTCGCCAACTCCACCCGCGTCGCCGTCGGCGTCCCCTCCTCGCGCCCGAGGTCGAGGACCAGCTTCGCGGCCGCCTCGGCCATCTCCGTCAGCGGCTGCCGTACGGTCGTCAGCGGCGGCCCCACCCAGGGCGCCACCGGCAGGTCGTCGAACCCGACCACGCTGAGGTCCTCCGGGATGCGCAGCCCCAGCTCCCGCGCGGCCTCGTACAGCCCGAGCGCCTGGAGGTCGTTGCCGGCGAAGACGGCGGTGGGCCGGTCCGGGCGGCGCAGCAGTTCCAGGCCGCACCGGTAGCCGGCCTCGTGGTGGAAGTCGCCGGCCGCGATCAGCTCGGGGACGACCGGCAGCCCGGCGGTCTCCAGGGCGGCCCGGTAGCCGTCGATCCGGGCGCGGCTGCACATCATCCGGGACGGTCCGGTGATCGCGCCGATGCGGGTGTGCCCGAGCTCGACCAGATGCCGGGTGGCGGCGAGGCCGCCCTGCCAGTTGGTGGCGCCGATCGAGGGCACGTCGGCGCCCGGGTCGCCGGCCGGGTCCATCACCACGAACGGGATGGAGCGGCTGTTGAGCAGGGCCCGCTGGGACTCGTCGAGCCCCGACAGCACCAGGATCACCCCGTGCGGCCGCCGCGCGGCCACCTGGTCGGCCCAGGTCCGCCCCGGGGTGAGCCGCCCGGCGCTCTCGCTGAGCACCACGCTCAGCCCGGCGTCCCGGGCCACGTTCTCCACGCCCCGGATGACCTCCATCGCCCAGGCGCTCTCCAGCTCGTGGAAGACCAGGTCGATCAGGGGCGACCGGCTCGCCTCGGCGCGGCGGCGCCGATAGCCGTGGGCGCGCAGGAGTCCTTCCACACGGCTGCGGGTCGCCGGGGCGACATCGGCACGGCCGTTGAGGACCTTCGAAACTGTCGGCGCGGACACACCGGCCTCGCGGGCGATCTCGGCGAGGGTCGCGGTCTGCGCCGACCGTCCTGCCGTCGGCCCTGTCGTGTGCGTTGTCCGGGTTTCACCGGGCTCCGGGGGTGTCATGGCGGCGATCGTATCCCTGCGCGACCTCTTGACGAACCCTTCTCACCGCCCTAGGTTCCCAAAACATTCGATTTGTATCTCGAAACATTCGCGAGAGGGCCATCCACCCCGACAGGAGTTTCATGACCACCGCGCCCTGGCGTGACCCCGCCCTGCCCGCCGCCGCCCGCGTCGACGTCCTCCTCTCCCGGATGACCCTGGAGGAGAAGACCGCCCAGCTGTACGGCGTCTGGGTGGGCGCCACCTCGGACGGCGACGAAGTCGCCCCCCTCCAACGCGAAATGACCGCCGATCACGACTGGGACGAGCTGATCACCCACGGCCTGGGCCAGCTCACCCGCCCCTTCGGCACGGCCCCCGTCGCCCCGGCCCTTGGCGCGCAGGCGCTGGCCCGCGCCCAACGGCGCATCATCGAGGCCGGCCGCTTCGGCATCCCCGCGATCGCCCACGAGGAGTGCCTGGCCGGCTTCACGGCCTGGCAGGCGACGGCCTACCCGGTCCCGCTCGCCTGGGGCGCCACCTTCGACCCCGTCCTGGTCGAGGAGATGGCCCGGCGCATCGGCCACGACCTGCGCTCGGTCGGCGTCCACCAGGGCCTCGCCCCGGTCCTGGACGTCGTACGGGATCCGCGCTGGGGCCGGGTCGAGGAGACCATCGGCGAGGACCCCTACCTGGTCGGCACGGTCGCCGCCGCCTACGTCCGGGGCCTGGAGTCGACCGGCATCATCGCCACGCTCAAGCACTTCGCCGGGTACGCCTCCTCGGCCGGCGCCCGCAACCTGGCCCCGGTGCGGGCCGGCGTCCGGGAGTTCGCGGACGTGACGCTCCCACCCTTCGAGCTGGCCCTGCGCGACGGCGGCGCCCGCTCCGTGATGGCCGCGTACACCGACACGGACGGCGTCCCGGCGTCGGCGGACCCCGGCCTGCTGACCGAACTCCTGCGAGAGCAGTGGGGTTTCACCGGCACGGTGGTCGCCGACTACTTCGGCATCGGCTTCCTGCAGACCCTGCACCGGGTGGCGGGAACCGAGGCGGAGGCCGCGCATGCGGCGCTGGCGGCGGGCATCGACGTGGAACTGCCCACGCTCCAGTGCTACGGCAAACCGCTCCTGGAGGCGGTCCGGACGGGCGCGGTCCCGGAGTCCCTGATCGACCGGGCGGCCCGCCGGGTCCTGCTCCAGAAATGCGAACTGGGCCTGCTGGACGAGGACTGGGAGCCGGAGCCGGAGCCGACCGGGCGGATAAACCTCGACTCCGCGGCCAACCGCGCACTGGCCCGCCGCCTCGCCGAGGAGTCGGTCGTCCTGCTGGACAACCCGGACGGCCTGCTGCCGCTGGCCCCGGACACGAGGATCGCGGTCGTCGGCCCGCGTGCGGCGGACGCGTTGGCGATGCTCGGCTGCTACTCCTTCCCGTCCCATGTCCTCACGCACCACCCCGAGGTGCCGACGGGCATCGACATCCCGACCCTGCTGGACTCCCTCAGGGCCGAACTCCCCGACGCGAAGGTCACGTTCGCGGAGGGCTGCGGGGTGTCGGACCCGGACACCTCGGGTTTCGAGGAGGCGGTGGCCCGGACGGCCGAGGCGGACGTGTGCGTGGCGGTACTGGGCGACCGGGCGGGCCTGTTCGGCCGGGGCACGTCGGGCGAGGGCTGCGACGCGACGGACCTGCGACTCCCCGGCGCGCAGGCGGAGTTGCTGGACACGCTGGTGGCGACGGGCGTCCCGGTGGTCTTGGTCCTGCTGACCGGCCGCCCCTACGCGCTCGGCCGCTGGGACGGCCGCCTCGCCGCAGTCGTCCAGGCCTTCTTCCCCGGGGAGGAGGGCGGCCCGGCGGTCGCGGGCGTGCTGTCTGGCCGCGTCAACCCCTCCGGCCGCCTCCCGGTGAGCGTCCCCCGCGTCCCCGGCGGCCAGCCGTGGACCTACCTCCAGCCGCCGCTGGGCCTGCGGGTCGAGGTCAGCAACCTGGACCCGACACCGCTGTACCCCTTCGGACACGGCCGCTCCTACACGCACTTCGCCTGGGAGGACTTCACGGGCGGCGCCGAGCCTTCGGAGATCGGCACGGACGGTTCGTACGACATCTCGCTGACTGTCCGCAACACGGGCGACCGCGCGGGCGCCGAGGTCGTCCAGCTGTACCTGCACGATCCGGTGGCGTCGGTGACCCGGCCGGATGTCCGCCTGATCGGTTATCAGCGCGTGGAGCTGGCGCCGGGGGAGGCGAGCCGGGTGACCTTCCGGTTCCATACGGATCTCTCCGCGTTCACCGACCGTTCAGGGCGACGAGTGGTTGAGCCGGGCGCCCTCGAACTACGGTTGGCGGCGTCCAGCGCGGACGTACGCCACACGGCGCGGCTCAGGCTCACCGGACCTCTCCGGGAGCTCGGCCCCGACCGGCGGTTGCGGTGCGGGACGGAGGTGTCGGGGGTGGTGTGATCCTCCGCGCCGGGAGCACGGGGATCCGATGGACAGATACGTTCACCACCAGCTGCGGGCGGTCGTTTCGATCCTCGCCGCCGCTGCCGTCGCCGCGGCTGTGGTGGGCGTCGTCCGCGGGTTCCCGCCGCCGAAGATGAACGGACTGCTCCTTGTCGCGCTGCTGCTCGCCTTCGTGGTGGTGTCGACACTCCTCAAGGCGACCAGGATCAAGTGGGTCAGTGAGGTACGGGACTTCGAGGCAGCTGTCCCGGTGGAGGGCCTCTGGGGAACACCGATGTGGTCCTGCCGACCAACCGGTTCCTACGCGACCAGCCGTTCAGCCCGAAGCTCTTCGTGTTGTATCTGACGTCCATGGTGCTCATGTTCTGGGAGCCGTGGGTGGTCCTGGTCCCGCTGGGGTCAGCCCTGGACTGGCTGGGACAGGCCGCGGTGGCCGCCCACTGGGAGCATGGGCACGGCAAGGTCGTCTGGCGGGGCCGTGTCCACAGCAGGCCGTGGGAGCTCTCGGTCAGCCGCCGGCCACCGATTCGAACCGCCACCGATGCACTGCGCGGGTGACCAACTCCCCGGTTCGGCTCGGGAAGTTCGGGCAGCTCGACGTCGTATCTTTTCCGGTCAGTCTGGCGGCTTCCAACTGAGCCTGACTGAGCGCAGGCCGCAGGGGAGAGCCAGGGCGGTTGCAAGTTCCGGGATCGCGTAGATCGTCCGCACCCAGCGGGAGTTGACGTGGCAACAGCACAGCAGGCACGAGACTGGCGATCATCAGGGTGTCTATGCCAGCTGATCACATCGAGGTTTCGTGCCTGGCGTTCCGTCCTCCCCGATCCATGCCGCCCTGGCGAAACTGGGTCCCCTCCACCCGCAGGACACCGGCCGCCTATGCGCCCACCTCCGGCTCGGCTCGGGCACCGCCGCCATCCGCCGCACCCTTCAGCGCACCAGCGCAGGCGGGCTCACCACGCTGCCGCCCACCAAGACCCGGGCCTCTGAACGCCGCATCGCTCTCCCTGCCCGCTGCATCCAGTTGCTGAAGCGCCACCACGAACAGCAGCAGCGTAAACGCGAGGCAGCAGGCACCGCGTGGCAGCCCAACGGGCACTACTTCACCACTGCGCAGGGCGGATCAATCAACCCGATCAACCTCACCCGCGCCGTCACCACGCTCCTCCGCAAGGCCGGCCTCCGCCGCATCCGCTTCCACGACCTCCGGCACTCCACCGCCACCCTGCTCCTGGAGCAGAGAGTCGAACTCGTCGTGATCAAGGAACTCGTCGGCCACGCCCACATCGGCGTCACCGCAACCGTCTAAGCCCACGTCCGACTCCGCCTCCAACACGACGCCGTAATGGCGCTCGGAAACGCTCTCGACCACCCCTGACCCACGCACGGCAACGGCGGCGAGCACCCCTGGTGTTCGCCGCCGTTGCCGTCAACTACTGCCGTCAGGTGACGACATAACGGTCGATGCCGGGCACGTGATGACCCCCATGGGTTCGCTGATACGAACACGCAGAGCTCCGCAGTAGCGTCAATCACCGAGCCGGAAGCTGCCCCGCTGGACCAACCAGGCTTCTATTTCGCTGATTTGATCACTTGACGGAATAGAAAGCCAGCGATTCCCCGGTAGCCAAGAACGGTTACTCCTTCGAGATCATCGAAATCCCACCTGCAGCTAGAGAGAACATCCGCACGAGAGCTCTGCGAACATCAGGATCTCGATCGATTCGCTCCAGCGATTCCAGCATTGCCGGATCGAGGTCGACAGTGGCAACTCCGCCAGCATTCTGGTCGCCAGCCGTCGCGAACAGCAGCAGACATCGATACGCCTGCACAACCCCTCCGCGTTCCTCCCGCATCAACGGCCGGAGCAAGGCGGCGCCTTCCTTGACCTGGCCCCGAAGCGCTTCCACAGAGGACCACCGCGTTGCCCAGCCTCGATCCTCCGCCTCCGCCTGGATCACCAGCAACGCGTCGAAGCTGATCTCGCACACGCGGAAGTCGGGGTCCGTCGAACGGATGAGTGACATCAGAAACTAATCCCCATCGTAGACGTCGATACGAATCTGCGTATCCGGATCGATACGCCCGTCCTTGATCCTTCTCAGGATCTCGTCCTTTCGGTGATGACCTCCAAGAATGGTGCCATCGCGCGAGACGAGGATTCCATCTCCTTCGTCAGCATTGTTGATGCCGTCCAGGAGCTCATCATTACTCAGCTCCTCGTGATACCACTGCGAAGCCGGATCCCGAGTGCTCTGCCCATCGGCATATTGGCCGAGATCACCAGCATTTTCGTGACGCGCAGATATTCCCGAACCGCTCGGCCCGCACCCCTTGCCATTGCTGTTGTGAACGAGTACCGGCGTAGCCCCTGCCAGCACATAGTACGTGTGCAGATCCGCGACGGTCAGATTATGCACCGTGGCCGAGCGCGCCGAGCGGTCGATGTCCGTGATCCTGACGGGCTTCCCCGCCTCGGTGCGCAGTGTCTGCCCAGGCACCAGGTCACCTGCGTCGATCCACTCCGCCAGACCTGGCACCCAGAACGGGTGGCCGGCGGTCGCGGTGACCTGCACTTTCCTTCCGGCGACGTTGAGGGTGATTGTGACCAGGTCCTTGATCCCCTCGCCCTTGATTTCGGCGGTGACCTTCTTGACGACTGTCTTCCCGGTCTTCGGATCCGTCGCCAGGATCTCGTCGCCAATGCGAACGTCCTCAATGGGGCTCTTCACAGTCGAGGGTGTAGGTGCGGCTTGAAGCCGCCGGTCTCGAGCAAGCTCCTGGCGATGTAGTGGGTGAGGTTGCGGAACCCGAGCGCGGAGCCGCGCAGGTGCTCAAGCCGGCCGTTGATCGCCTCCGTCGGGCCGTTGCTCGTTCCTGGCCGGTCGAAGTAGGCCAGCACATCGGTGGCGCGCCTCTTCAGGGTCCGGCCTAGGGTGACGATCTCGGTGAGCGCCTGCGGCACGCCGCTGGTGATCGACTCGATGAGCTTGACCATCAGTTCGCGGCCCTTGGCGCGGTCAGGCTCGCGGTAGGCGGCGATCATGCGCTGGTAGATGCCCCAGGTGGCCTCGACCTCGATGTGGGCATCGTCGGCGAACAGCGCGGCAAGTCGGTCCATCTGCTTGTCGGTGAGCAGGTCGGCACCGGTGTGCAGGGTGCGTCGGGCGGAGTAGAGCGGGTCGTTCTTCATTCCGCGGTGGCCGTGGACGGCAATCTGGATGCGGCGGCGGCAGCGGTCGAGCGCGTCGCCCGCCAGGCGGACCACATGGAAGGGATCCATCACCGCGACCGCCTCGGGAAGCTCTTCGGTAGTGGCGGTCTTGAAGCCGGTGAACCCGTCCATCGCGACGACCTCCACGGCGTCGCGCCACGCCTCGGGGCGCTGGGAGAGCCAGGTCTTGAACGCCTGCTTGGAGCGGCCCTCGACCATGTCGAGCAGCCGTGCAGGTCCGGTGCCGTCACGGATCCCGGTGAGGTCGATGATCACGTACTTGTCGCCACGGCGGGTGTGACGCCACACGTGCTCATCAACGCCGATCGTGGTGACGCCGTCGAACCGGTGCTTGTCATCGATCAGCAGCCGCTTGCCTTCGGCCAGGACGGCGTCGTTGGCGGTGTTCCACGCGACCCCGAGCCCTTCGGCGACCCGGGCGACGGTCAGGTGCTGGACCACGATCGCTTCCAGCGCCCACCGCAGCCCGCGGCGCGACAACTTCGCTCGCGGCTCGGCCGCCAGGCTGGTGTCCTGACGCCAGACGTGCTTGCAGTCGGTGCATCTGTAGCGACGCACGATGATCTCCAGCATGGTCGGGCGCCAGCCCAGCGGTTCGTGCGCCAACCGACGGACGACACTGTCACGCGGGACGCCTTCACCGCCGCAGCGACGGCACCACTGATCGGACTTGACGACCCGGCACGTGATCACCGCGCGGTCTACCTCGCGACGCTGTCCTATGGCTTCGAGACCGAGCTCGTCGAGTCGGCAGAACGTGGTCAGGTCAGGGCACGCGAAACCCGCCGCCGTATGGCGGGCGGTCACATCTCCTCAGTGATGAGCGGCCTCGTTTGGCGCTCGCCAGGTGCCACGGTGCGCGCCGGGGCGCTGTCGCGCGATGTCGCAGCCCGGAGCAGGAGCAGGGGCGTGGCAAGCAGCAGAAGGCCGGCCAGCCCGATCGCGATCCTCGTCGACGTCAGCGCTGCCAGGACGCCCCAGGCGAGCGTGAGGAAGGCTGTGGCGAGGCTGCTGCTGATCTGCCAGGCCGACAGCGTCCGTGAGAGTCGCTCGTGTTCGATGTGCTTGAGCCGGAAGGTGGCTACCACGGGGTTGAACAGGCTCATCGCGATGATGACGCCGAACTCGATGGCCATGACCAGCAGCAGTCCGGCGATGCCGCCGGGGGTGAACGCCAGCCAGATCGGCCACAGGACCGCCCCGACACCGGCGATCTGCATCACCTTGTGCTCGCCGTACTTGGCGACTGTTGGGCCTGCGAGACGCGAGCCGATGAACCCGCCGATACACGGTACGGCGAAGGCGAGTCCGTACTGCCACGGTGCGAAGTGGAGGTCGCGCAGCATGAGCACCGCGAGCAGCGGCTCGGTCGCCATGAAGAGCCCGCCCACAGCCAGCCGGTTCAGGAAGATCGGCCGCAGCTGCGGGTGGTTGAGCAGGTAGCGCCAGCTGTCCGGCACATCCCGCAGAGCGATCCTCTTGGTTGTGTCCTTCACGGGAGCAGGCTCGTGTCCGCCGATGGCGGTGATGCCGAGCGCTGAGAGCAGGTAGCTCAGGCTGTCGGCGACGACGGTGGTGGTGTAGCCGAACAGGCCGATTGCTGCGCCGCCCAGTGGCGGGCCGATCGCGATCGAACTCCACGTTGTGGACTCGAAGCGGCTGTTGGCCGCCAAGAGGTCGTCGCGGGTTACGACGGACTTCAGGTATGCGCCGCTGGCGGTGGCGAACGCGATCTTGGCGCCCGCAACCACGATCGCGACGAGCAAGAGCTGCACGTAGGTCAGCCAGCCGAGCCAGTAGGCCAGCGGGATGGTGGCCATCGCGACGAACCGCAGCAGGTCCATGGTGATCATTACGGGACGCTTGCGGCGGGTCTCGATCCACGGGCCGGTCGGGACGGCGACGAGGGCGCCGACGATGAGGCTTGCCGACGAGAGAGCGGAAACGCTGATAGGACTGGAGCGCAGGACGCTGATGGCGATCAGCCCGAAGGCGCCGAACCCGAGACCGGAGCCGTAGGCGCTGACCGCGTACGCGGCCCACAGCCATCCGAACTGCCGCCCGAGCTTCCTGTGCGCCACGTCGTTCCTCCATCTGGTGTGTCCACAACCGTCGGTTCTGCTCGGGTTATGCAATCCCGAGTGGCAACGTGGGAGGTAACAACCGATCTGCCGGCGCGCCACAACTCTTCGTTGTGTCACTAGGGTGGGGGTGTGGACCTCGACGCGGTGCGGACCTTCCTCAAGGTCTCTTCGGAAGGACAGTTCCAGAGCGCGGCCGACGAGCTCGGCATCACCCAGCAGGCCGTCTCGAAGCGCATCGGTACCCTCGAGCGTGAGCTCGGCGTGGCTCTCTTCGCCCGCGGACCCCGCGGCGCCACGCTGACTGTCGACGGCCAGGCGTTCCTGCCGCACGCCCACGAGCTGCTCCAGGCTGAGGACCGCGCCCTCGCATCGGTGATGCCCGGACGCCGAGCGCTCCGAGTCGACGTACGGAACCGGCGGACGGCACCGGCCACGCTCCTGCACGCCTTCTATCAGCAACGCCGCGGGCGCGACCTGGACGTTGTCGCATTGCCCGACCTCAATCTCGAGGCGGCGCTGGCCGCCGTCGCGGGCGGCGCTGTGGACGCCACCTTCCGCGGTCTGACCGACCCGAGGAGGCAACTCTCAGGCACGGGACTCTCCAGCGCCCTGGTCATCGAGGACCGCCACGAGCTGCTGGTCGGCCCGAAGCACCCGCTTGCAGATGCTCCGTCTGTGACCCCTCGCCAGCTCGCCGATCACCCGATCTGGATGCCGGGGCTGCCCAGCGGGGACGAGGTCGCGGCCTACTACGCCGAGCTCGGCGCCACTTTCGGGATCACCATCGACGTCCTGGGCCCTGCGTTCGGGGCCGAGGTGCTGATGACCGAGATCGCCGAGTCGGCGACGCTCGCGAACCTCGTCGGCGAAGCCTCCCGCTATCTCTGGCCCGCGCACTACGACCTTCGACGCATCCCGATCGTCGACCCCACACCGGTCTTCCCGCTTTGGGTCATCTGGCGTACCGACAACCGGCAGCCCGATCTGGCCGAGCTGCTCGCCTTCCTCGAAGCCGACTTCGCTGGCCGACAAGACAGCGACAGCTGGCGCCCGTCCTGGGCGCGCCACGGCCACTAGGGCCTGTTTCAAAAGCCTGCCTCGTGCGAGCGGTCAGTCGGCGGAGAGGATGTCGGCAAGACTCACAGCAGGGCGGCCAAACATGTTTGTCAGCGTGCGCTGCTGGCGCTCGGTCAAGGTGGCAACGAAGATCACTGCGTCAGCTTTGACCTGGTCACAGGCCTGAGCCACCTCGCGGACCTTTCCGTAGCTCAGCAGAGTCCGCGAGGAGTAGGGCAGGCCCATCTTCTGGACCCCGCCGTCCGAGACGCCTCGTCGTTGCACGATCTGCACGACGACCCGAGCGCCGTGCGCTGCCAGTTCCGTCGCTGCCGACGCCATGAGCGCTTCGAAGTCCTTCTGCTTCGCAGAGAAGTAGCCAACCAGGACCACATCAGCGCCCACGGCTGTGAGCCGGAACGCCTCACGCTGGGCCGGCTCCGACGGCGCACGGCGAGCCAGGCGCCGGTCGCGCCTTCGTGGCTGATGCATGCGCCACAGGCTAAATGTCTGGCTACCTGCAGCGATACCGCATTTCTCGCTAACCGAGGCTGGCGAGCAAGGTCAGAGCCACTCGTTGATGACGGCGATGGTGACGGTGGCCTCGTAGCGGACGGCGAGCTTGTCGTATCTCGTGGCCACCGCTCGGTGGCGCTTGAGGCGATTGATCCCGCACTCGACAGCGTGGCGCTCGCGGTAGTCGTCCTTGTCGAACTTCGGCGGACGACCGCCGCGGGCGCCCAACTTCTTGCGGTTGCGGATCTGGTCGGACTTCTCCGGGATCGTGCAGCGGATTCCGCGTTTGCGCAGGTAGTCGCGGTTGGCTCGGGACCCGTAGGCCTTACCGGCCCGCACCCGGTCCGGTCGCCAGCGCGGCCTGCCGACGCCTACGCGGGGTACCCGGATGCGCTCCAGGACCGGCTGGAACTGGGGACTGTCGTGCCGGTGGCCGGCGGTGACCAGGAAGGACAGCGGCTTCTGTCCGTGCTCGACCGCCAGGTGCACCTTCGTGGTCAGTCCACCGCGTGAGCGTCCGAGCCCGTGGTCGGCGGGCTCGACTGCGACTCCGCCGGGTTTGTCTCGCTGCAGATCCCCCTTTTGCGAGCTCCGGCGGCGTGCTGATGGGCTCGCGCGACGGTGGAGTCAACGCTCACGTCCCAGGTGATCAGGCCTTTCGCGTCGGCCTCGGCCTGCAGTTGGGTGAGGATCCGACTCCAGGTGCCGTCGCGCTGCCAGCGACGGAAGAGTCCGTAGACGGTCTCCCACTCGCCGTAGCGGGCGGGAACGTCGCGCCAGGGGGCGCCGGTTCGCGTACGCCAGCGTATGCCGTTGATCAGCTGCCGCTTGGACCAGACCGGAGGCCGTCCCGGCTTCTTGCCCGCCGGTAACAGCGGTTCCAGTCTGGCCCATTGCTCGCTCGTCAGATCTCCACGCCCCACGAGTGGATCATGGCAGACCTTGATCCACTTATGAAACAGACCCTAGTTAGAGCTGCTGCAACTTTGGTGAGCAGCTGCGACGCCGTCGCCGTGTCAAAGTTCCCAGTCCACCCTCATCTGTGATGAGCCCTCAATGGGCTTGGTCGTGCCGTCCGCCATCAGGACGTCGGTGCCAGGGGCGAAGCTGTTGCATGCCTTGACAAGCTTGGCCCCCTTGAACACCCGCGCCCACGGCAGATCCAGCGCCGCCGAGCCGCCGCCCTTGGCGCTATCACCGCTCAGGCAGCTCTTCCAGGCGTGGACATCGGGGGCGACGAGGCTGACGACCAGCGACGTGACGACCTTGTCGAAAGGGCTCTGCCCGTAGGAGACAAGGCCGAGGGCCTCAGCCGCGCCGCAGAACGGCCTCGACTGGTTGTCGATGTCGCCGCAGAATCCCTGGGCCCAGACCCTCACCCGCTCGGACTCGGTCGTACTGGGGGAACATCGCCTCCAGTTCGCGGGCGCTGGGCACTCGCTGGCCCTCGACCCAGACGTAGCCCTTCTCCTGCTTGACGTTGACCGTCGTCGCGGGAGTGGCTACCTTGCTCTTCCGCTTGGCGCGCGCCGGGTCGGCCGTCCCCGTCCTAGGGTCATAGCCGACCGAGTCCTGGATCTCCGTCGAGCAGTCGTCCAGGTCGTACAGGCAGGGGTCCGTGTGCGGTTCTGTGCCCAGGGGATCGGCGAAAGTGAGCGGGTTGTTAAGGGGATCCTGGGAAGGAACGGTGAATTCCGAATGCCTGAACGCTGAACTAACTCATGCCTCTTGAGGCAACTCGAGCCCCACTGACTCGAACCGCCACCGGTGCACCGCCCGACTCACCAACCCCGGTTCAGGCTCCGGGAGTTCGGGGAGATGTGCGTCGTACGCCGCCTCCCACCAGGTAATGACGAGGACCCGGTCCTGCGGCGCACGGAACGTCTCGCGGCGCTCCGGCTCGCGCTCCAGTACCTGACTCTTTGCCCAGGCCAGCAACTCCTCGCTGCGCCCCGCGACGGCCCGTGCCTCCCACATCAGCGCGACAGCCATCGAACTCCCGCCTCCTCCCGCGTCGCGTAGGCGTAACCGTCGGCCCGTTGAAGAAGTCGCACATGGCGATGATGGATACCCTGGATGAGGCTGTGTCGGGTACGCATGTTGAACCTGCCGCTGGTACGCACCGCGACGCGGCCCACGTGTGTCCCTGCATACCGTCCGGTGGGAATCACAGCGCGTGCATAGTCACCGGTTTGGAAGCCGAAGACGGCCTTGGATCGTGGGTTGATCTTGCGCGGAAAGCCATGGCGATCGAGGTCGGTTCGCCGATACCGGCCACGCCCACCGGCAGTAACGATCAAGACCCTGCGCGGATGCACGGTGACCGCGTTCAGAACTCCAACACACAGGGCGTCCAGCGTGTGCGTCTTGGAAAGACCCACACGCTGTCTGTTCCACTTCGTACGTCCGCCCGTCGCGATACGCACACAGGGAAAAGCGGATTCCAGGGCGCGGCAGAGAGTCCAGCGTGTGGCATTGACCGCGGCAGCGTCTCGCAACGGCTTCTTGGCCTGGGCGCGGATGCGCGCAGCAAGGGTGGGCTTGTCCCTCAGGAATTCCTCGATGGAGGAGCTACCTTTGGCGTGGTTGCAGGGGATGCAGGCCAGAGTGAGGTTACTGATGCGGTCGGAGCCGCCGCGGCTTCGCGGGTGGATGTGGTCGATGTTCAGCGGCACGCCGTAGGCACCGCAGTAGGCGCATCTCCGCTGCCACTTGGCGAGGAGGTATTCGCGTACTTCGGTGCCCGCGAGGGTGCCGTGCTGGTACTCGACCCCCACTAATGTGTCTTCGGAGGTCAGCAGCTGGGTGTCGAAAGCGGCCAACTCGACATGGACGGCGGTGACCGGTGCCCAGCGGGCCAGCCGGGTGGTCCATGTCATGGTGGTCTCCACCCGGTGGCGCAGAGACGGCGCGAGCCATCCTCCAGGTCGTACGCGGTTGTTGAAACGGGGTGCGCGGTAGCGCAGGTTGCGGGATCGCCGCCCGCGCCGATGGGCGGCACGCGCGGTGAGCTTGTCGCGGATCTGACTGCCCCTGTGCTGGAGTTCGACGTGATACAGGCCCCGGCGTACACCATCCCCGTCAGCTGCGAACACCGCGAGGCCCGTGTATTTACTGCCAGGGTCGATGCCCAACTCCACGCCACTCACTACCGATTCGGCAACAGTACGGTCCTTGAGGCGGATGACGAACGGGGTGTGCCGGGCAACAACCGCCCGGCCCGCTTTCAGCAGCTTGCGTGCCCTGGCGGGGCTGGTCGGCTGCAATGGCTGCCCATGCCGGTCCAGGACGAACACCACAGGATGAGGCAGATGAGACAGACGGGCCGCAAGGCCCTCTCCCGGCAACGAAGTGCCGGGGTGACGCCGGTCGGACTCGGTGACGCCCTTCCCGGTCTCCCCTCGACCATGTTCCACGCCGGGTACCACGTCGTCGGTGTGGTCTTCGCGCCCCGTTTCGTCCCTGCTCCCGGGGGTGTCTGCTGACGCGAATTCCAGAGCAAGCTGCTGAGGAAGCACAACTTGGTGGGTCTGCTGCCCTACGTGAAACGTAGCCATCTGGTCACCTCCTTCTGGAGATGGCTGGGTCTGGTCACCCACGGGCCGTCCTGCCTTCAGCAGACAGACCCGTCCCTAGAGACGGGGAGCGGGTGACGAGTACAGGTTCTCCTTGCTGACCTCATGCACGTGGTCATGATGATGGTGCCCTGGCACATGCGTATCCGTCACAAGAAGCGAGGAATCCGCCGAAAGATCCCACGATGACGGCGTTCGGTTCCTTGCCACCATCTCCGCCCCCAACGCCGCCACCATCGCCCCGTTGTCCGTGCACAGCTTGGGCCGCGGCACCCGCAACCGGAGCCCGGCCGCCTCGCAGCGCTCCTGAGCCAGGGCCCGCAGCCGCGAGTTGGCGGCCACGCCACCGCCGATCATCAGGTGGTCGACGCCCTCGTCCTTGCAGGCCCGTACGGCCTTCCGGGTCAGCACGTCCACGACCGCCTCCTGGAAGGAGGCCGCCACATCACGCACCGGCACCTCCTCCCCCGCCGCCCGCTTCGCCTCGATCCAGCGGGCCACGGACGTCTTCAGGCCGGAGAAGGAGAAGTCGTACGCCGGGTCGCGCGGGCCGGTCAGACCGCGCGGGAACTTGATGGCCGAGGGGTCGCCCTCCGTCGCGTACCTGTCGATGACCGGCCCGCCGGGGAAGCCCAGGTTCAGGACGCGGGCGATCTTGTCGAAGGCCTCCCCCGCCGCGTCGTCGATCGTCGCGCCCATCGGCCGTACGTCGGAGGTGATGTCCGACGACAGCAGCAGCGACGAGTGCCCGCCGGACACCAGCAGCGCCATCGTCGGCTCGGGCAGGGCGCCGTGCTCCAACTGGTCCACGCAGATGTGGGAGGCGAGGTGGTTGACGCCGTACAGCGGCTTGCCCAGCGCATAGGCGTACGCCTTCGCCGCCGAGACGCCGACCAGCAGGGCCCCGGCGAGGCCCGGACCGGCGGTGACCGCGATGCCGTCCAGGTCCCGCGCGCTCACCCCCGCCTCCTTCAGCGCGCGGTCGATGGTCGGCACCATCGCTTCGAGGTGCGCCCTGCTGGCCACCTCCGGCACGACCCCGCCGAAACGGGCGTGCTCGTCGACGCTGGACGCGACCGCGTCGGCCAGCAGGGTGGTGCCCCGGACGATGCCGACGCCGGTCTCGTCGCAGGAGGTCTCGATCCCCAGGACCAGGGGTTCGTCAGCCATGGATCTCGGTTCCTTGTACTGAGGTGGCGAGGTCGGTCAGGCGCATCACCAGGGCGTCCACGTTGCCCGGCTGGTAGTAGCCGCGCCTGAAACCGATGGGTTCGAAGCCGAAGCGCTCGTAGAGCTTCTGGGCGCGGACGTTGTCGATCCGGCACTCCAGCATCACTTCGGCGCACTCGAAGGCGGTCGCGGCGCGCAGCAGCTCGGTCAGCAGCCGCCCGCCGAGGCCGGTGCCCTGGTGGTCGCGGGCGACGGCGATCGTCTGGACGTCGGCGAGGTCTCCCGAGGAGGCCAGACCCGCGTACCCCACGATTCTGTCGCCCACCTCGGCCACGAGGTACCGCCGCGTCGCCTCCGGCCCGCGCGCGTGGGCCAGCTCGGACCAGAACATGCCCCGCGACCAGGCGTCCTCGGGGAAGAGGTCCCGTTCGAGTTCGAGCACGGGGTCGATGTCCCACCAGCGCATCTCGCGCAGCCGAGGGGTCACGGTCGTCGATTCGGTCACTTGGGGGTGACCACCTTGTAGTTCTTGGGGACCTGGGCGTCCGGGCGGCGGAGGTACAGGGGTCGGGGCGCCGGGAGTTCCTCGCCGGCGTCCAGTCTCTCGGCGGCCAGACTCGCCATCGCCGCGGCCGACACATGCTCGGGCTCGTGGGCGCTGGGGAAGGTGTCCGGATACAGCAGCGCGCCCGCGCCGACCGCGGGCAGCCCGGCCACCTGGTCGGCGATGTCGGCGGGCCGGGCGACGGCCGGGTCGGTCAGCCGGGTCCGGGAGTCGGCGTACTTCGCCCAGTAGACCTCCTTGCGACGGGCGTCGGTGGCCACGACGAACGGGCCCCGCTCGATGTCGGCCGCGTACGCGAGGCCGTCGAGGGTGCACACGCCGTGCACGGGGACGCCGAGCGCGAGCCCGAAGGTGTCCGCGGTCATCAGACCGACGCGCAGGCCGGTGTAGGGGCCGGGGCCGATACCGACGACGATGCCGGTGACGGCGTCGAGCTTGAGACCGGCCTCGGCGAGCACACGGTCGACGGCCGGCAGCAACAGCTCGCCGTGCCGGCGCGCGTCCACCTGACTCGACGAGGCGATGACGTCCGTACCGTCGTGCAGCGCGACGGTGACGGCGGGGGTGGCGGTATCCAGAGCGAGCAAGAGCACGCAAACAGCCTACGGCTCATCAGGGCCCGTGTCGGACGTCCCGTCGTCCGCCCGGAGGGCGGGCCCAGCGCCCGCCGCGATGGGGGTCCCCCCGCTCGAGCGAAGCCGAGAGTGGGGGAGGCTGATGTCGACGTCGGTGCGTGCGATCGCAAGGCGCCGGAGCGCCCTCGCTGGGGGTCCCCCCGCGCGAGGTTGTTCGAGCGTGGGGGAGGAGCCACGTGGGCGGTTCGGCAACGCGGCTGGGGGTCCCCCCACGCCCTTGAGGCAGTGGGGGAGTGCGTGCCGGGCGCCGCTGGGCAGGCGGGACGTCCGACACGGGCCCTGAGGCCCGGCACGGCCGCCCAGGTCGGGCAGTCACCTGCTGCTACCGTCGCCACGAAGCAAGGCGTACGACAACGAGGTGGGCGACCGTGGCAAGCAGCAGCGCCGGATTCGTGACGGGGCTCACCGTGGCGGCTCTCGCGGCCGTCGGCTTCCTCGCCTACCAGGCCTCGGCGACCGTCCCGGCCGACCTCGGCAC
The DNA here is from genome assembly GCF_030551255.1 of Streptomyces sp. NL15-2K. Lineage (GTDB taxonomy): Bacteria > Actinomycetota > Actinomycetes > Streptomycetales > Streptomycetaceae > Streptomyces. The sequence goes on along the minus strand of NZ_CP130630.1, from coordinate 6,942,204 downwards.
GCCGCGCGCGGGCAGCTCGCCCGCGGTGTCCGCCTCGAAGGCGCCCCGGAGCGCGAAGGACCCCGCCCCGCCGCCCGCCGGGTCCGGTTCGGGCGAACGGGTCGTGTACTCGCTGGCCGAAGACCGCGTGTGGATGGTCGGGCCGGGCGAGAAGGTCACGCGCACGTTCGAGGTCACCCCCGGCACCGTCGACCCGGCGCAGGGCACCTACGCGGTCACGTCCCGCTCGAGCGCGGTCACCGGCACCGACGGCACCCCCATCGTGCACGTGGTCCGCTTCACCAATGTGAAGGGCGTGACCATCGGCTTCAGCGCCGCGGTCGACGGCTCGACGCCCGCGCCCGACCCCGCCGTACAGACGGGCGGCATCCGCGAGTCACGGGCGGACGGCCACGCGATGTGGCTGTTCGCGACGGTCGGCGCGAAGGTCGTCGTGATCCGCTAGGCGAATCGCCCCTAGGGCCCTTCTGATGGATCTCCGTGGGAGAAGGAGCGGCGTTCGGTGCGTGCTCTCGGCGTGCCGGGCGGAAGCCCTCGATGGGGGTCCCCCCGCGCGAGGTTGTTCGAGCGTGGGGGAGGAGCTACTAGGGCTTTTGTCCGGTGCGGCGAGTGGGGGCACCTCCCACGCCTTTAAGGCAGTGGGGGAGCGTGCCGAACGCCGCGACGCCGCGGAGATCCATCAGAAGGGCCCTAGGCCGCCTTCGGGTGCTCCGCGGGCCGCTGGACCGTCCCGGGGTCGGGCACGCGCGGCGGTGTCGAGATCGCCTTCGCGGCGGCACACGACGCCAGCAGGTCTCGCATGGATACGCCGGCGACGACCGCATACGGCTGCGGCGGTGACTGCGGCTTGCTCTCGGTGGCCGACATGGACGCCTCCTGAAGTTCGGGGGCGGGCGTAGTTAGGTACACCTAACTACGGACTGGATACCATGTGACCACGGCTGAGACACCGAATGCAACATCTTGCCGACGCCTTGTCGGAACATTCATGACTCAGCTTCATGGCTCACTTTTAAGAGTCACCTTTTATGGGTCACCTTCATGAATCCCGCATGAGTCAGGCGGACAGCACGCTCAGGTCCACCGCCGCCCACCGCTCCCCCAGCCCGGTCAGCGTCACGTGCCGTACCTCGTCCGTGGTGTCTCCCACGGCCCGGTGGATGACGACCTCCAGCCGGTCGTCGGTCAGCTCCTCGACCTTGCCCTCGCCCCACTCCACGACGATCACCGACTCGGGCAGCGAGACGTCGAGGTCGAGGTCCTCCATCTCGTCCAGCCCGCCGCCCAGGCGATACGCGTCGACGTGGACGAGGGGCGGGCCGTCACCGAGGGCAGGGTGCACGCGGGCGATCACGAAGGTCGGTGAGGTGACCGCACCCCGCACTCCGAGCCCCTCGCCCAGCCCCCGGGTCAGCGTCGTCTTGCCCGCGCCGAGCTCCCCGGTGAGCATCACGAGGTCACCGGCGCGCAGCAGCTTGGCGAGACGTCGTCCCAGGTCACGCATCTGCTCGGGGGAGGTGACGGTCAGTTCGGTCTCAGCCGGGTCGTGCGGTGCTGCTGGTGCTTCCATAGCCACTTACGGTAGCCCCTGCGGGCACGGCCCCCGCGCGGGTGAGCAGGTCGGCGAGGCGGTCGGTGACCACCTCCGGGTGTTCCAGCATCACCAGGTGCCCGGCGTCCGGCACGAGGACCAGTTCGGCGTCCGGCAGCAGGTCGGCGATGGCCTCGCTGTGCTCGCTGGGCGTGACGAGGTCGCCGACGCCGGCCAGCACGAGCACCGGGACGTCCGTGAAGTGGGCGAGGGCCTCGGCCTTGTCGTGGTCGTTGAACGCCGGGTAGTACTCGGCGACCACGTCGATCGGCGTGCCCTCGATCATCCGCTCGGCGAACCGGGCGATGGCCGGATCGACGTCCCGGGACGAGAAGGAGTACCGCTTGATGATCCCGGCGAACAGATCGGCGGTGGCCCGGCGCCCCTTCTCCACCAGCGCGGCCTGCTGCCCGAGCGCCTTCAGCACCCCCGGCAGCACCCGCCGTACGGCATTGACGCCGGCGACGGGCAGCCCGAAGTTGACCTGGCCGAGCCCTCCGGACGACGTACCGACGAGGGCGACGGCGACGACCCGGTCGCGGATCAGCTCCGGGTACTGGTCGGCCAGGGCCATGACGGTCATCCCGCCCATGGAGTGCCCGACCAGCACGATCGGCCCCTCCGGCACGGCGGCGTCGATGACGGCCTTCAGGTCGCGGCCGAGCTGGTCGATGGTGACCGGCACGCCGTCCTCGACCTGGCCCACGCCCCGCCCGGACCGGCCGTGGCTGCGCTGGTCCCAGTGCACGGTCCGTACGACGCCTCCGAGCGCCGCCCGCTGGAAGTGCCAGGAGTCCTGGTTGAGGCAGTAGCCGTGGCTGAAGACGACGGTGACCGGGGCGGGGGCCTTGCGGCCGAAGAGCCGGCGCCGACGAGGCGCCGGTCCGCCCTCGGGTTCGACGTCGTCGACCTCGTAGTACAGCTCGGTGCCGTCGTCGGCGTACGCCTTGCCGGGCGTGCCGCGCAGCGCGCCGTACGGCCCCGCCGAGTCCAGCGCGAGCCGGGCCTTCTGGCGCATGCCGCGGCCGACGGTGAGCCGCTCTATGGCGACGCCGGCGGCCGCGCCCGCGGCGACCACGCCTATCGCGACGCCCGCGATGCCCGTCGCCCGCCGCCAGCCTCCGGCCACCCCTGTGGCGGCGGCGACGGCCGCGGCGGCGTCCGCGACGGACTCCGCACTGCTCTCGCTCACGTACCGCTCCTCTTCGCCGCACTGCTTGCCTTTGTGGGCCCCGTTCGGGTTACCCGCCCTGCCCCGCCCTCACCGGTGTTTGTCACTCATTCACATAGACGCGGGGAACGCGCGTTCCGATCCGGGTGACGATTTCGTACGCGATGGTCCCCGCCGCTTGCGCCCAGTCCTCGGCGGTGGGCTCGCCGCGGTCGCCGGGCCCGAAGAGCACCGCCTCCGCACCCGGCGCGGGCTCGTCGCCCCCCAGGTCCACGACGAACTGGTCCATCGCGACCCGTCCGGCGACGGTACGCCACTTGCCGTCGACCAACACCGGGCCGGTCCCGGAAGCGTGCCGCGGGATGCCGTCCGCGTACCCGACGGGCACCAGGCCGAGGGTGGTCTCGCCCGGGGTGACGTAGTGATGGCCGTAACTCACGCCGTGGCCGCCCGGCACGTGCTTCACCAGCGCGATGGACGCCGACAGCGTCATCACCGGGCGCAGTCCGAAGTCGGCGGGGCCGCCGATCTCGGGGCTCGGCGAGATGCCGTACAGCGCGATCCCGGTCCGTACGAGGTCGAAGTGGGCCTCGGGAAGGGTGAGGGTGGCGGGCGAGTTGGCGATGTGCCGCACCTCGGGGCGGACGCCCTGCCCCTCGGCGTACGTCACCATCTCCCGGAAGCGGGTGAGCTGGGCGTCGATGGAGGGATGCCCGGGCTCGTCGGCGCAGGCGAAGTGCGACCACAGGCCGGTGACCCGGACCAGTCCCTCCCGCTCGGCACGCAGCGCGGCGCCGACCAGTTCGGCCCAGTCCTCGCCCGGCTGGCAGCCGCCCCGCCCGAGCCCGGTGTCGGCCTTGAGCTGCACGCGCGCGGGCATACCGGCGCCACGGGCGGCCTCGGTGACCTCCCGCAGGGCCCACATCCCGCTGACCGCCACGTCGACACCGGCCTCGATGGTCTGCCGCCAGGGCCCGCCGGGCGTCCACAGCCAGCACATGATGCGTCCGGTCAGCCCGGCGGCCCGCAGCGCGAGGGCCTCCTCGGGCGTGGCCGTACCCAGCCAGCTCGCCCCCGCCTCGACCGCCGCGCGGGCGCACGGCACCGCTCCGTGGCCGTACCCGTCGGACTTCACCACGGCCATGACGGCAGCCCCGGACGCATGGGCGCGCAGGGTCCGCACGTTGGCCCGCAGGGCGGCCAGGTCGATCTCGGCACGGGCACGCAGGGGCGCAGTCCGCGGGGTTGCTGTCTCATTCATGGCGCCCCCAGTGTCTCAGAGGCGTCGGACACGCCCGTGGACGCCTACTTTCCGGGCCTGCGGCCCCACACGTACACCTGGTCGCCCGTCTTCAGCACGCCCCACAGCTTGCGGGCGTCGCCGAGCCGCAGATTGACGCAGCCCATGGAGCCGACGGTGGTGTGGATGCTGCCGTAGACGGCGTGGAAGGCCTGGCCGCCGCTGAAGAACTGGGCGTACGGCATGGGCGTGTTGTACAGCGTCGACCAATGGTTCTTGTGCTTCCAGTAGATCTTGTGCAATCCGCCCCGGGTCGGATACTCGGCCCGCCCACTGCGCATCGGCACGGGCCCGAAGACGACCTTCTCCCCCTTCTGCACCCAGGTCAACTGCCGGCTGAGATCGACACAGGCCACCCGATGGGTACGCACCGGGCACTTCTTCGCCGCGTTCGGGTTCTTCTTCGCGGAGATGAGCTGCATCGTCGCCCAGGTGACGGGCCCGGCGAACCCGATGGCCGGTTTGATCTTCTCCTTCACCTGGAACGCCCTGATGGCCCGGCAGTCGGCCGCCGACTGCTTCCCGTCGACCTTGAGCTTCAGCCACCGCTCGACCTGCCGCTGATAGGGCCCGGTCTGCTTGCTGCACGTCACGCGCGCGACGGCGTCGCCGAGCGGCACGAACTCGACAAGCGCGTACGTCCCTGCCGCCTCGGCCCTCGGCTCGACCGCGTCCTCCGCCTTGCTGGGCACGTACACCTTCGGCGCGAGCAGCTGGTCGGGCGTATCGATCGGCCAGAGCAGATACGGCCCCGGCGCCACACCGGGGACCAGCTCGGCTTCGGGGGAAGGGGCGGGGGCGGGAGCGGGAGCGGGGGCGGGCGGCACGGGTGAGGCCCAGGCGGTCGTGGTGGGCAACGCGGTGGCCGCGGCGAGGAGGACGGCGAGGCATCGGGGGGCGAGTCGGGGACCGAATCGGGGGAGGATACGTCTGCTGATCATGCGATCAGAGAAACGCGCGAGCGGACCTGCGAAGAGGGTGACGCGCGGTGGGGTCACCCGTTTTGACGAGGGGTCAATTCTTGGTCGGCGGAGTCGGTCAGGGGTGTGGTCCCACCTCTCGAGGTGCCGAGTCGGGCCTCCACCCCGCCCTCACGCCACGACATCCCGCCAGGCCCTCCCCACAGCCGCCGCCACATCACTCGCCCCCACCGGCGCCCCACCCGCCGCGAACCTCCCGGCCAGTCCATGCAGATACGCGCCCGCACTCCCCGCGTCCACCGCCGAAAGCCCCGCCGCCAGCAACGACCCCGCCAGCCCCGACAACACGTCCCCGCTCCCCGCCGTAGCCAGCCAGCCGGTCCCCGTCGCGTTCACCCGCACCGCCCCGCCCCCGGAATCGGCCACCAGCGTCGTCGACCCCTTCAACAGCACGGTCGCCCCGTACCGCCCCGCCAACTCCCGCACCGCGCCCAGCCGAGCCCCCTCGACCTCCTCGCGCGCCACCCCGAGCAACGCCGCCGCCTCCCCGGCGTGCGGAGTCATCAACGTCGGCGCCGTACGCCCTCGCACCGCCCCGACCTCCGCCAGCCGCAGCCCGTCCGCGTCGATCAGCACCGGCACGTCCGCCGCCAGCACCTCCGCCACGGTCGCCGCGTCCTCCCCGGCCCCCGGCCCGACGACCCACGCCTGCACCCGCCCCGCCCGCTTGGGCCCTTGGTCCGACACGAGCGTCTCGGGGAAGCGCGCGATCACGGCGTCCCCGGCGGGCCCGACGTACCGTACGGCCCCGGCCCCGCCCCGCAGCGCCCCCGCGACGGCGAGCACGGCGGCCCCCGGATAGCGCGCGGACCCGGCCGCGACCCCGACGACTCCCCGCCGGTATTTGTCGCTCTCCACGGCCGGCACCGGCAGCAGCCGGGCCACATCGGCGTGCTGCAACGCCTCCAGGTCGGGTTCGGCGGGCAGTTCCAGCCCGATGTCGACGAGCCGCACCGACCCGGCGTACTCCCGCGCCGGATCGATCAGCAGCCCCGGCTTGTGCGTCCCGAAGGTGACGGTCAGGTCGGCCCGTACGGCCGCCCCGTGCACCTCGCCCGTGTCGACGTCCACGCCGCTCGGCAGGTCGACGGCGACGACGGCGGCCCGCGAGCGCTCCGCCGCGGCGGCCAACGGCACCGCGTCCGGCCGCAGTCCGCCCTTGCCGCCGATCCCGACGATCCCGTCGACGACGAGATCGGCCCGGCGGATCAGCTCCTCGGCGGCACCCGCCCCTGTCGCGCGTCCCCCCGCCCGCCGCAAGGCCGCCAGCCCCCCGGCATGCGCCCGCTCGGGCGCGAGCAGCACCGCCGTGACGCCGGCACCCCGACGCGCCAGCCGGGCCCCGGCGTACAACGCGTCGCCGCCGTTGTCGCCACTGCCGACCAGCAGCACGACCCGGCTGCCGTACACCCGCCCCAGCAGGTCCGCGCAGGCGGCGGCGAGTCCGGCCGCCGCCCGTTGCATCAGCGCCCCGTCCGGAAGCCGTGCCATCAGCTCCCGCTCGGCCGCCCTCACCGTTTCCACGCTGTACGCAGTACGCATGCGATCGAGTCTCCCGTAGATCGCTCCTCTCGGGGGATGGCGAAAGACCAAAGACGCGCCACCCATTGACGCTTTGCCGCCGCTTTGCCAAACTCACCGCCCCCCACAGGATGAATCGATTCAGTCGAATCAGTTCGACGAAATCAGTTCGACGAAATCAGTTCGACGAGATCGGTTCGACGAGAGGACGCACCCGCATGCGACTCAGATCCGCTCGCCCCGCCCGACCCGTCCGCCGCATGGCCACCGCGGCGGCCGCCGTCGCCCTCCTCACCACCGCGGGCGCCCTGACGGCCAACGCCGCCCCCACCGCCCCGGCCGCGCCGGCCCGGGCCGCCGCCTGTGGCGACGGCTCGTACCAGGCCGAGGCCGTCCTCAACGGCAGCACCTGGACCGCCCGCCGCGGCAGCAGCACCGTCTACACGGGCGGCGACATGCGCGCCGCGGTCCAGGCCGCCGTCAACAGCCTCACCTCCGGCCGCACCGCCAAGGAACGAGTCGTAGTCCGCGGCTCGGGCTCGATATCCGCCGGTTCGCGCATCTCACTCCCCAGCTACACCGTCCTCGACGTCTGCGGCACCATCAACGTCACCGGCACCGGTTCCGGCGACCAGGCCCCGGTCTACTCCCGCGGCACCCGGGACGTCGAGGTCCAGCACCTGAACCTCACCGGTACCCCGCTGTACGGCGTCTTCATGCGCAACGTCCAGAACGTGGTCCTCGGCCAGCTCGACATGCGCCTCTCCCGCGGCCTCGGCGTCCGCATCGACAACCGCGGCGACACCAGCCAGTGGACGAGGAACGTCCGCATCGACAACGTGTACGTCTCCGGGGCCTCCAGCCACGCGGTCGAGACGTACGGCGTCGACGGCCTGACCGTCGGCACGGTCACGGCCCGCAACGTCGGCGAGTCCGGCCTGCTGCTGAACCAGACCATCAACGCGAACATCACCAAGGTCGACGCGGACAACGCGGGCGCGGGCACCGGCTACGCGGCCTTCCGCATGGCCAACCGCAACGGACGCGTGGGCAGCAGCTATCCGACCAACATCCGTGTCGGCGAAGTGATCGCACGCGGCGGCGGCCGGGGCGTGTTCTGCGTCTCGGAGAGCGGCGGCGCGACGATCAACAAGGTGACGATCTCCAACACCGGCAACAACTCGGTCCTGATCGAGAACTGCTACAACGTGAACCTCGCCGCGCAGAGCGGCACCGTCACCGGCGGCGGCGAGATCCGCCTGGCCGCACGCTCGGAGTTCCCGAACAACAAGGACATCACCATCCAGAACCTGACGGTGACCAACTCGGCGATACGGGAGAGCCCCTGCGGCGAGAACACGACGTTCCGCAACATCACTCGCGTGAACAGCAGCCAGTCGATCTGCTGACGGCCGTCCGGGGTGGGGCCACCAAGGCCGGTGGGCCGACGGGCCTGCGGGCCTGCGGGCCGGTGACCTCACCCCTCCGCGATCACCACGGCCGAGGCCACCCCGGCGTCATGACTCAGCGACACATGCCATGACCGCACCCCGAGTTCAGCCGCCCGTGCCGCCACAGTCCCACTCACCCGCAACCGCGGCTGCCCGCTGTCCTCGACGCACACCTCGGCGTCCGTCCAGTGCAGCCCCGGCGGGGCGCCGAGGGCCTTTGCCAGGGCCTCCTTGGCAGCGAACCGAACGGCGAGCGAGGCGACGCCCCGGCGCTCACCGCTGGGCAGCAACAGCTCGCTTGGCAGGAACAGCCGATCGACCAGCGCTGGCGTCCGCTCCAGGGAGACCGCGAACCGGTCGATCTCGGCCACGTCGATACCGACACCGATGATGCTCATCCGGGCACTCTACGACCCGTCCGACGACCCCGGACTCGACTCCCCGGTGACCAGATCGGTCTGGTGTGTCGCGGTGACGGCCCGATCCAGGAAACGGGTGAGCACATCCGCGTCGGGGCACAGGTTGACGCCCCGGTGGAACTCCTTCGAGAACTCCACGCCGCGCGTGTCCAGGACACGCAGCACCGCTGCGGCCCAGGCCGACCGATACCCCGCGGCGAAGCCTGCGCCCCATTGTGCGGGGTGCTCCTCGGCCTCCCCCGCCGTGCAGGCGCGCACCCGGGCCAGGTCCTCAAGGGGAATGACTCCGCGCTGTCTGAGGTCCTCCAGCCCGAACCGGAAGTCGCCCGCCACCTTGTGCGGAGGGACGCCCAGCCCAAGGCACGTCGCCGTAAAACGGTAGAGCTCGAGGAGCTCCGACGGCGCGTCCCGATCCGCGTCCGGCTGACAACCGCCCATCGGTCAGCCCCGTTCAGCAGCGCTCGGGGGAACCTCCGAAGCCGCGTCGAACAGGTCTTCCGCGCGCTTCACGGTGCCGGCCCTTTCGAGCCAGTCGTCGAGGCGGTCGAGGTCGGTGCAGGTGGTGATGCGTTCGCGAACCTGCTCAGAGATCGAGAGACCGCGGTATTGCAGCATGCGCAGGATTCCCTTGGCCTCACCCCTGGCCTTGCCCTCGGCCTTGCCGTGGAGGTAGGCCCGCTCCATGACCGTGCCCCGGCCGGGGAAGTAGTTGACGAACGACACGAGATTCCTCCACTTTTCTCCGGCAGGGGAATTCCCCAATGCCGCGTCCAGGAACTGGTAGATGTAGTCCGACACGTCAGGGTCCAGCCGCGCGAGGGCGCGGGCCAGCGCATCCAGTATGACGTCGACATCAGGACTGTTGGCGTGCACCAGGGCGGAGAACGCCGCCATGGCGGGTTTCTCGGCGGCCGTTCTCTCGTCGATGACCGGCGGGATGTTGTCCGGACTCACGACCAGGGGATACGTCCGCTGGGCGGTCCAGCCACGGACCCCGCACTGGAACGGGCCGGCGGCCCACTTGGCGGTGGCCCGGTCCCGGCAGGCCACGAGCAGCAGTACGGGCAGGCCGTATTTGGAGTTGAGATATGCGATGTAGTACGGCCAGCTCGACTCCTTCTTCGGGTCCCGCCGTTCCTGCGCTTCCACGGCGAGGAGGAAGGCGTCGCCGTCGGCGGCGGTGACACGCAGCACCGTGTCGACGTGACGTGCCAGAGGCTTGGCCTCCGTCACATCGGAGACGATCGCGTCCACCGCCGCTTTCTCGGGTGATTCGACACTCAGCACCTCGAAAACAGGCGTGAGGATCTCGGGCCGCTCCTGGAAGATGCGGTGCATGCCCTCGTGAGCTGATGTGACCATGTGCGCAACCTAGATGGATCAAGGGACGGGTTGTCCGGGCAATCGGGATGTGTTCACCCTTTCGAGGGGCGAGAAAACGTTCACGCCGCCGAGGTCAACTCGCACCACACGTATTTGCCCCGATTGCCGTCTCTCGTCAGCGGCTGCCACCCCCACACATCGGCGCACGCCCTCACCAGCGCGAGCCCCCGCCCCTCCTCCAGATCGGCGGCCTGATCGAACGACTGTGGCGGTTCCGGCGGTTCGGGGTCGGCGTCCCACGCCCCGATCCGCAGCACGGTCGCCGACCAGCGCACCCGCAGGGCAGCGGGGCCCTTGGTGTGCCGTACGGCATTGGAGACCAGCTCAGCGGCGAGGAGCTCGGCAGTGTCCACGAGGCCGATGAGGCCGTGCATGGTGAGGATCAGGCGGAGGGTGCGGCGACTGACGGTGACGGCTCGGACGTCGTTAGGGATGTACAGCGTGTACTCCCAGGGCTCGTTTTCGGACATGCGTGAACTCCGTTCGGATGAGGGGGAGTTGCGGTTGGCCGGCGGTGTCATTGCCGCAGCCGTCATGGCAGGACGGGGCGGTGCGCTTCCGGTGCCCCGGCAATCCGCAGCGTGTGCGTCGCGTCACCGACGGTAGGGCTAACCTGTCATCCCGAGCAAGCCGGTCGCGTAATCTGACCCCGAACGAGCAGCATCAGCAAGCGTGTTGAACCAAGGAGCAAGTGATGGTCCTGAGGCGCGAACCCACCGCACGTCAAATGCGCCTGGCGACCGAACTTCGCAGACTTCGTGAGGCCGCAGGACTTACCGCCACACAAGCAGCAGCGCTGCTGGGGGTGGGTCGCGTCCAGATCAGCCACATCGAATCCGGCCTGACAGGCGTGAGCGAGCAGCGGCTGCGCCGCCTTGCAGCCCACTACGCATGCATGGACCAGGAGTTCATCAACGCCCTGATCGCTATGGCCACTGACCGGACACGGGGTTGGTGGGAGGACTACCGGGGCGTGTTGCCCACGTCATTCCTGGACCTCGCCGAACTGGAACACCACGCCACGTTCCTGAACGAGGTGGCAATCCTGTACGTACCAGGCCTGCTGCAGACGGAGGACTACGCCCACGCGGTCTTCTCCGCCAGGGTGCCCGAACTCGCCCATGAAGAACTTGAGTTGCGCATCCGCCACCGGATGAGGCGACAGCAGATCGCCATCCCGTACGAGTCGGTGATCCACGAGTCGGCCCTACGCATCAGGGTCCGTGACCGCGCCGCCTCCCGGGCTCAACTGACCAAGCTCCTGGAGCTCTCCGAAGCGGAGAACATCACCGTGCGCGTCATCCCCTTCGACCTGGACGGCTTCGCCAGTGCCGCCAGCACCATGAGGTACGTGGGCGGCCCAGTACCCAAGCTGGACACGGTGGTACGCGACGTGCCGCACGGCTCGGCCTTCATCGATTCCGAAGCACAACTCGGTGCCTTTCGAACGCGCTTCCGTAAGGTGGAAGCTGTGTCACTGACCCCAGAACAGTCACGTGACTTCATCCAGCAGATGACGAAGGATCTGTGAGGCACCGCATGGACAACTGGCGGAAGTCGTCCTACTCAGGCCCCGACGACGGCAACGACTGCGTAGAGATCGCTAACTCGGCTACGCACATATCCATCCGCGACTCAAAGGCCCCGACCGACCGCACCCTCACCTTCCCGCCCGGAGCCTTCACCACCTTCCTCGAAGCCCTGAAGGCCCCTCACTCCACCGTCACCGACTTGGCAAGGTTCCGAGGCTGATCCACCTCATTCCCCCGAGCCGTGGCCAACTCACACGCGAACACCTGCAACGGCACCGTCGCCACCAGCGGCTGAAGCAAGGTCGGAGTCACCGGAAGCCGAATCAGGTGATCCGCATACGGCACCACCGCCTCGTCCCCCTCCTCCGCGATCACGATCGTCCGCGCACCCCGAGCCCGGATCTCCTGGATGTTGGACACGATCTTGTCGTGCAACACGGACCGCCCGCGCGGCGACGGCACGACCACCACCACCGGCAGATCCTCCTCGATCAACGCGATCGGCCCGTGCTTCAGCTCACCCGCCGCGAAGCCCTCGGCGTGCATATACGCCAGCTCCTTGAGCTTCAGCGCACCCTCGAGTGCCACCGGATACCCCACATGCCGCCCCAGGAACAGAACCGTGTTCTTCGAGGCGAGCGAGCGGGCCAACGCCCGCACCGGCTCCATCGTCTCCAGCACCCGCTCGACCTCACCCGAGATCTGCGACAGGTCCCGAACGACGGCGCCGATCTCGTCGCCCCACTTGGTGCCCCGCACCTGCCCCAGATACAGGGCGACCAGATAACAGGCCACCAGCTGCGTCAGGAACGCCTTCGTCGAGGCGACAGCCACCTCCGGCCCGGCGTGCGTGTACAGGACAGCGTCCGACTCGCGCGGAATCGTCGATCCGTTCGTGTTGCAGATCGCCAGCACCTTGGAGCCCTGCTCACGGGCATGCCGTAGCGCCATCAGCGTGTCCATGGTCTCGCCGGACTGGGAGATGGCGATCACCAGGGTCTGCTGGTCGAGAATCGGATCCCGGTACCGGAACTCGCTCGCCAGCTCCACCTCGCACGGAATCCGCGTCCAGTGCTCGATCGCGTACTTGGCGATCAAACCGGCGTGAAAGGCCGTACCGCACGCGACGATGACGACCTTGTCGACCTCCCGCAGCACCCCCGGAGGGATCCGCACCTCGTCCAGCGTCAGCGAACCGGACGCGTCGATGCGCCCCAGCAACGTATCGGCGACCGCCTTGGGCTGCTCGGCGATCTCCTTGAGCATGAAGTAGTCATAGCCCCCCTTTTCCGCAGCCGACGCGTCCCAGTCGATGTGGTACGAGTGGACGTCCGCCGGACGGCCGTCGAAGCCCGTCACCGTCACGCCGTCCCGGCGCAGCTCCACCACCTGGTCCTGACCCAGCTCGATCGCCGACCGCGTGTGGGCGATGAACGCGGCGACGTCCGAGGCGAGAAAGGCCTCGCCCTCTCCAACGCCCACCACCAGCGGCGAGTTCCGCCGCGCCCCCACGACCACGTCAGGCTCGTCCGCGTGCACCGCGACCAGCGTGAACGCGCCTTCGAGCCGTCGGCACACCAGCCGCATGGCCTCCGCCAGGTCCGCGCAGGAGGAGAACTCCTCGGCGAGCAGATGCGACACGACCTCGGTATCCGTCTCAGAAACCAGCTCGTGCCCCCGCTCCTCCAACTCGGCCCGCAGCGCGGCGAAGTTCTCGATGATCCCGTTGTGTACGACGGCCACCCGGCCGACGTTGTCGAGATGCGGGTGGGCATTGGCGTCCGTCGGCCCACCGTGCGTGGCCCACCGCGTGTGCCCGATCCCCGTCGTCCCGGTCGGCAGCGGCCGTTCGACCAGCTCCTTCTCCAGGTTGACCAGTTTCCCGGCCTTCTTCGCCGCCGCCAGCCCGCTGTCCGCCTGCACGGCGACGCCCGCCGAGTCGTATCCCCGGTACTCCAGCCGCTTCAGCCCGGCCATGACGACCTCTAGCGCCGACTGAGACCCCACGTATCCCACGATTCCGCACATGAGCGGCAGCCTACGATCCAACTCCCGCCCGAAAAGGCTCCCGCGTGCCCGGAATCGGAAATTCCCACCGCATGCACGCCCCCCGTTACACCTGGGGACCACTGGAACCGACCGGCCCGACGCCTGGAACTGATTGACTGTCCGGATGCGCAAGGGACTGGTTGTCACGCTGCTCTGGCTGGCCGCCGGGGTGACGGCGTGGCAACTCCTCCAGGAGCCCGACACCCAGCTGGAAGGCATGGTCCTGCTCGCCGTGGTGATCGGCGGTGCCGCCACGCTCCTGATCCCGGGGCTGTTCTTCTCCGCCAACGCCGAGGTCATAGAGCTGCGCGGGGCACCGCGCCTCGCCCTCTTCCACGCGGCCGCCCTGCTGATCGTGGCGACCTTGGCCCTCATGGGGCACTTCGAGCGTGGTGAAGGGGAGTACATCTGGAAGTACGGCGAGCCGAGGACCATCAGCGTGCCGAAGCGCTGGACCTGCAAGATGGGCGCCGGCGAGTGCCACGGCTTCTGGGAGGCGCTCGGATCCGACGACCGTACGCAACAGGGCACGGTCCACGTCTGGCGCGACGACTTCGACGAGTCCGGCCTGCGCGGCCCGCTCCCCGCGGGCGAGGAAGACGACACCGTGGAGTTCGAAGGGCGGGCCCTGGGCGACGAGGCCGCCACCTCCGGGTACGCCGACCAGCACAGGGAGGCGGTCGTCCTCGGCCGGATCCCCGCGGTCGTCGGCTGGGTCGCGGGCGGCCTCGGGATCATCCTGGCGTTCTACTCCACGGCCCCCGGCAGGACTCCCCGCCGGTGACTCTGACCAACCCCACGCGACGGACCCCACCCACAGGGCTCCCAGTGAGGCACCGCGGCAGTACGCGCAGAGGTCTCCCTCAGGTCTTCGCCCGATAAGCCCGCATAGCCAACGGACAGAACACCAGCGCTATCCCAGCCGCCCACGCCAACGACCACAACACCGGCTCCGCCACCGGCCCACCCAGCAGCAGCCCCCGGAACGCGTCGGACAGATGAGTCACCGGGTTGACGTCGCTCCACGCCTGCAGCCACCCCGGCATGGTCTCCACCCTGACGAACGCGCTGCTGGTGAAGGTGATCGGGAAGATGAGGGTGAACGCGAACGCCTGCACCTTCTCCGCGTCCCCCGCCAGCATCCCGATCAGCACCGCGCCCCACGACACCGCCGCCGCGAACACAACCACCAGCACCGTCCCGAGCAGGAAGCCGTCCAGTCCCCCGGTGATCCGGAAGCCGAGCAGCATGCCGAGGCCGATCATCAGCAGCATCGCCCAGACGTGCTTGGCGAGGTCCGCGGTGATCCGGCCGATGAGCGGGGCGGAGCGGGCTATCGGCAGGCTGCGCAGCCGGTCGAAGACGCCCTTGGTGAGGTCGGTGTTGAGCGCCATGGCCGTGTACATCGTCATGAACAGGGTGTTCTGCACGATGATCCCGGGCAACGCGTACTTCAGGTACGCCTCGGGCGATCCGGCCATCTGCCCGCCCAGCACGTACGTGAAGAGGAACACGAACATGATGGGCGTGATGCTGTAGTCGACCAGCTCCAGCGGGTTGTGCTTGACCGCGACCAGGCTCCGCCAGGCCATCGTGAAGGTCTGCCGCAGCCCGTCGAGCGGCCGCACGCGGCCCGACTTGGTGATCGGGGCCGTGATGGTCGTGGCGCTGGCGGTCATGGCCGGCTCACCGCCTTCTGAAGCTCACTGTCGTCATTCCGGACGGCCGCGCCGCCGTTGCCCTCGGGCGCGCCGGGCTCGGCGCGGTGGCCGGTCAGGGCGAGGAAGACCTCGTCGAGCGAGGAACGGCGCAGGGCGAGCTCGCCCACCGCGATCCCCTCGCGGTCGAGCGCCCGCACGACGGCCGGCATCAGCTCGGGGTCCTTCACCGGGGCGGTGACCGTCTCGCCCTCGATCCGGGCCTGAGCACCGGCGGCCCCCGCCACCAGCGTGTGCGCCCGCGCGAGGTCCTGCCCCATTACCGGCCGCAGCTGCAGCACCTGCCCGCCGACCTGGGACTTCAGCTGGTCCGGGGTGCCCTCGGCGATCACCCGGCCCTTGTCGATCACCACGATGTCATCGGCGAGCACATCGGCCTCGTTCAGATACTGCGTGGTCAGCAGGGCGGTCGCACCGTCCGCGACCAGGCCTCGCAGCATGTCCCACAGCTCACCGCGGCTGTGCGGATCGAGGCCGGTGGTCGGCTCGTCGAGGAAGAGGATGGTGGGCCGGCCCACCAGGCTGGCCGCGAGGTCCAGACGCCTGCGCATGCCGCCCGAGAAGGTCTTCACGGCCCGCCCGGCCGCGTCCGTCAGCTGAAAACGCTCCAGCAGCTCGGCCGCCCGCGCCCTGGCCTCCCTCCTCGGCAGACCGAGCAACCGGCCGATGAGCAGCAGGTTCTCCGTGCCGGTCAGGTTCTCGTCCACCGCCGCGTACTGCCCGGTCAGCCCGACCATGGCGCGTACGACCCCGGCCTCCCGGACCACATCGTGTCCGGCCACGCGGGCTCTGCCGGCGTCGGGCCGGAGCAGCGTCGCGAAGATCCGCACCGCGGTCGTCTTCCCCGCGCCGTTGGGCCCCAGCAGCCCGAGCACCGAGCCCCTACGGGCCGCCAGGTCGACCCCTGCCAGCGCCTCGGTGTCCTTGAACCGCTTGACCAGGCCTTCCGCCTCGATCGCATACGTCATGGGTCACCCCCTCGGCGTTGATGGACCCCGGCCTGGGCCCACCTCTCCCACAACTGTGACGCACGGCACTGACATTCCCCGTGTTGCCCGGTTTTCTCCCGAAAGCAGACGGTTGATCCCCACCAACCCGGCGTGACGGACCCCACCCACCATCCCGTTCAAACGGCGTTAACAATGGACTGTGATCTCTCCGGTCTCCTCGATACCCCGGAGCGCCCACCGGCCCAAGCCGGAGGCGACTCCCTTCGTCGACCTCACCCGAGCCGAGTGGAGCGCGCTGCGCGACAAGACGCCGCTGCCGCTCACCGCCGAGGAGCTCGAGAAGCTGCGCGGCCTCGGCGATGTCATCGACCTCGACGAGGTGCGGGACATCTACCTCCCGCTGTCCCGGCTCCTCAACCTGTACATCGGCGCCACGGACGGACTCAGAGGCGCCCTGAACACCTTCCTCGGCGAACAGGGCTCCCAGTCCGGCACCCCGTTCGTCATCGGCGTCGCCGGCTCGGTCGCCGTAGGAAAGTCCACGGTGGCCCGCCTCCTCCAGGCGCTGCTCTCCCGCTGGCCCGAACACCCGCGCGTCGAACTGGTGACGACCGACGGCTTCCTGCTCCCCACCAAGGAGCTTCAGGCCCGCGGACTGATGTCGCGGAAAGGTTTCCCCGAGTCCTACGACCGCCGCGCGCTCACCCGCTTCGTCGCCGACATCAAGGCCGGCAAGGACGAGGTGACGGCCCCCGTCTACTCCCACCTCATCTACGACATCGTCCCCGGCCAGAAGCTCACGGTCCGCCGCCCCGACATCCTGATCGTCGAGGGCCTGAACGTGCTCCAGCCCGCGCTCCCCGGCAAGGACGGCCGCACCCGCGTCGGCCTCGCCGACTACTTCGACTTCAGCGTGTACGTCGACGCGAGCGCCGAGGACATCGAGCGCTGGTACCTCAGCCGCTTCCGCAAACTGCGCGCGACCGCCTTCCAGAACCCGTCCTCGTACTTCCGCAAGTACACGCAGGTGTCCGAAGAGGAAGCCCTCGACTACGCCCGCACACTGTGGCGCACCATCAACCGGCCCAACCTGGTGGAGAACATCGCCCCCACCCGCGGCCGCGCCACCCTCATCCTCCGCAAGGGCGCCGACCACAAGGTGCAGCGCCTGAGCCTGCGCAAGTTGTGACCGTTAGTCTGCCGCCATGCTGCACCTGCGCCTGATCACCCCGGCCGACAAGACCGCCGACGTGGTTCGCCTGATCGAGAACACGGTCGGCACCACGCACCTGGTCATGCTGCCGGGTGCCGCCCGCAACCCCGCCGGGGACGTGGTGATGTGTGACGTCGCGCGCGAGGCCGGCGACGAACTCCTCACCGGACTCCAGGAACTGGACCTCGACAGCACCGGCTCCATCGCCGTCGAGAACATCGACCTCTCGCTGTCCAAGCGCGCCGACGAGGCCGAGGCGGAGGCCCCCGGCGAGGGCGCGGACGCGGTCCTGTGGGAACACCTGACCGACGCGACCCACGAGGAGTCGACCCTCTCCATCACGTACATAGCGTTCATCACGCTCGCCACGATGATCGCGGCCTGCGGTGTGGTCCTGGACAACGCGATCCTGATCGTGGGCGCGATGGCGGTGGGCCCGGAGTTCGGGCCTCTCGCGGGCATCTGCACAGCGGTCGTACAGCGCGCCCCGCGCCTGGCGCTGCGGTCACTGACCGCGCTGCTGGTGGGCTTCGCGGTGGCGATCGCGGTGACGGTGGGCTTCAGCCTCTTCATGGACGCCGTCGGCCTGTTCACCGAGGAACAGCTGGAGGCCACTCGGCCCAACACCGAGTTCATCTACGCCCCGGACTGGTTCTCCTTCGTCGTGGCGGTACTCGCCGGTGCCGCCGGCATGCTCTCCCTGACGTCCGCCAAGTCCGGCGCCCTGGTCGGCGTCGCCATCTCCGTGACGACCGTCCCGGCCGCCGCCAACGCGGCGGTGGCCCTGATCTACGGCGACACCAACCAGACCGTACGCTCGACGGAGCAGCTCCTGCTGAACCTGCTGGGCATCATCCTGGCGGGCACCCTCACCCTGATGCTCCAGAAGTGGCTCTGGTCCAGCCAGCGGAAACGGTCAGCTCTTTAAAACGCCGGGTCCAGCAACGCCCCTTTTAGGGGCGCGGGGAACTGCGCGACAAGCCACAACGCTCCCGCAGCCCGCAAACCACAGAACCTCCGTCCCGAACCCGGCACCTACCCCAACGCAGACTTCACCGCATCAGCCAACCGCCCAGCCACAGACCGAGCCTGATCAATATCAGCCGCCTCAACCATCACCCGAACCAACGGCTCGGTCCCGGACGGCCGCAACAGCACCCGCCCCGTCTCCCCCAACTCAGCCTCCGCATCAGCCACAGCCGCCGCAAGTTCAGCAGACGTACCGACCCGCGAGCGATCCACATCAGGCACATTGATCAGCACCTGAGGCAGCCGCTGCATCACACCCGCCAGCTCCCGCAGGGACCGCCCACTCTCCGCGACACGAGCAGCCAGCAACAGCCCGGTCAGCGTGCCGTCCCCAGTCGTCGCATGATCAAGAATGATCACGTGCCCGGACTGCTCGCCCCCGAGCGCGTACCCGTGTTCCTTCATCTCCTCCAGCACATACCGGTCCCCGACCGCCGTCTGGACGAGCTTCAGCCCTTCTCGCTCCATGGCGAGCTTGAAGCCGAGGTTGGACATGACGGTCGCCACCACGGTCTCGGCCCGCAGAGCGGAGCGCTCCCGCATCGCCAGCGCGAGGACGGCCATGATCTGGTCGCCGTCGACTTCCTCACCGGTGTGGTCCACGGCCAGGCACCGGTCCGCGTCCCCGTCGTGCGCGACGCCGAAGTCGGCCCCGTGCTCGACGACCGCAGCCTTCAGCAGGCCCAGGTGCGTGGACCCGCAGCCGTCGTTGATGTTGAGCCCGTCCGGCTCGGCCCCGATCGTGACGACCTCGGCACCGGCCCGCGAGAAGGCCTCCGGCGAGACCAGGGAAGCCGCGCCGTGCGCCTCGTCCAACACGATCTTCAGCCCGTCGAGCCGGTTCGGCAGCACACCGACGAGATGGGTGACGTAGCGCTCGAAGCCCTCCTCGTACGCCCGCACCCGCCCGACACCCGCACCCGTCGGCCGGTCCCACGGCGCACCGGTGCGGTGCTCCTCGTAGACGGCCTCGATACGCTCCTCCAGCTCGTCGTCGAGCTTGTGGCCGCCGCGGGCGAGGAACTTGATGCCGTTGTCGGGCATGGCGTTGTGGCTGGCGGAGAGCATGACACCGAGGTCGGCGCCCAGCTCGGCCGTCAGGTACGCCACCGCCGGCGTCGGCAGCACACCCACGCGCAGGACGTCCACGCCCGCGCTGGCGAGGCCCGCGACCACCGCGGCCTCCAGGAACTCCCCGGACGCACGCGGGTCCCGCCCGACCACCGCGGTCGGCCGGTGCCCCTCGAAGGTGCCCGCCTCGGCCAGTACGTGCGCCGCGGCGACGGAGAGGCCGAGCGCCATCTCGGCCGTCAGATCCGCGTTGGCGACACCGCGCACGCCGTCCGTGCCGAAGAGTCGTCCCACTTGTCCTCCTGAGGAAGCGTCAGTTCTGGACGCGGTGCCGGTGCGCTCGTGGCGCTCCGGGCGGCTCCCGCGTCCCAGGCATGCCATGCAATCCATGCAACCCATGCATTCCATGCCTGAACATCCGATGGCACAAGGCTATGAACGTCTTGTGCCGTTATACGCCCAAGGCATGCGATAAACGAACGCCCCGGCGGCACTGTGGCGTGCCGCCGGGGCGTTCGGAGTACGTACGAGCGAGCGGGACGAGCCCGGCAAGCCCGGAATACGTACGGGCAGGCAGCGAAGCTTAGCGCTTGCTGTACTGCGGAGCCTTGCGGGCCTTCTTCAGACCGGCCTTCTTGCGCTCGACCGCACGGTCGTCGCGGCGGAGGAAGCCGGCCTTCTTGAGCGCACCGCGGTTGTTGTCGACGTCGGCCTCGTTCAGCGCGCGGGCGACACCGAGACGGAGCGCACCGGCCTGACCGGAGACACCGCCACCGGAGATGCGGGCGATGACGTCGTAACGACCCTCGAGCTCGAGCACCTTGAAGGGCTCGTTGACTTCCTGCTGGTGCACCTTGTTCGGGAAGTAGTCCTCGAGGGTGCGACCGTTGATCTTCCACTTGCCGGAGCCCGGAACGATCCGGACGCGGGCGATGGCGTTCTTGCGACGGCCCAGGCCAGCGGCCGGCTGGGGCTCGCCGAAGCGGGAGGCCATGGACTCCGAGGTGTACTCGCCCTCGACGGGCGTCTCGGACTCGGTGGTGTAGCTGTCGATGTCAAGCTCTTCGAGCGGCTGCTCGGCAGTGGTCTCGGCCACGATTCTCCTCAGATTCTGTTCAGCTTTAGGGGTGGCCGGACTTACTGCGCGACCTGGGTGATCTCGAACGGCACCGGCTGCTGGGCGGCGTGCGGGTGCTGGTCACCCTTGTAGACCTTCAGCTTCGAGAGCATCTGACGGCCCAGAGTGTTCTTGGGAAGCATGCCCTTGACGGCCTTCTCGATGGCTTTCTCGGGGTTCTTGTCGAGGAGCTCGTCGTAACGGACGGAGCGCAGACCACCCGGGTAGCCGGAGTGGCGGTACGCCATCTTCTGGGTCCGCTTGTTGCCGGAGAGGTGCACCTTGTCGGCGTTGATGATGATGACGAAGTCACCGGTGTCGACGTGAGGCGCGTAGATCGGCTTGTGCTTGCCCCGCAGAAGGGACGCGGCGGTGGTGGCGAGACGACCCAGGACAACGTCCTGAGCGTCGATGACGTGCCACTGGCGCGTCACATCGCCGGGCTTGGGGCTGTACGTACGCACGGTTCGTAGCCTTCGCTTCGAGTGAATGGTCCTGACAAGGTCACCGAAGCGATCACGACAGCCCTGACCGCACTGCGGTGACGCAAACCGCGTGCTGGTCGCTGGTCATCGGCCCGGTGGACCGGTGTAAGGGCCCGTCCCGTGAGAATGAGCAAGCCAATACACAACGAAAAGGCAGAATACCTGGGGTGCCCCGGACGGGTCAAAACGAGGCCACCGCCGTCGGCCGGGCCGATTCCACGGGCATACGGCGCTCCCGCGCCCGCCCGTGACACAGGACCGTACACGTCAGCACACACAAAGTGAACGCGTCCTTGAACGCCCTGCGCCGCACCGGTTCCAGATACGGCCAGGTCAGCCCCGGCAGCTGCGGGGTCAGAGCGAGCCAGAACCAGGGGCTGCGGGCGACCGAACCGGCATACGGCAGCCCGGCGAACAGCAGCGGGACGACGACCAGGAGGTAGTGGTCGTACGACGGCCTGGACACCAGGAACGCCGAGAGCATGAGCGTCGCCGCGGTCTCGGGCAGCCGCAGCGCACCGGGACCGCCGCGGCACCAGCGCCGGTACGCGCACACCACCCCGACCAGCGCGGCGACCACGGCGACGGCCCCGGCCAGCGGCTCCGGCACCCCCAGCCGCGGCAGTACCGCCGCCGGCGAGGCCTCATACAGCCGTACGAAGCCGTCGTCGCCGCGCAGCAGGAACGGCAGGGTGCGGGTGAAGAACCCGGCCGGGTCGGGCATCAGGAGCCCGGAGGCGGCGGACGCGGCCACCGGCACCAGGACCAGCACCGCCAGCGCCCGCCACCGGTGCGCGAAGAGGAACAGCAACGCCAGGGGCGCGAGCAGAGGCTTCAGAGCGACCGCCGCGCCGATCACCGCGCCCGCCGCCATCCACCGGCCCCGGCTCGCCAGCAGCAGGCCCAGCGGCAGCGCCAGCGCGGCGGTCGCCGTCCAGTTGGCCAGCAGGACCAGATGCGCGAAGGGCGCGAAGCCGGCCGCCAGGCCGGCCAGGCCCAGGGCGGCGAAACGGCTGCCCAGCGGTACGTCGTGCAGCCGCAGGGCGCAGGCCCAGCCGAGGACCAGACAGCCGGTCACCGCGAGCGGCACCAGCAGGCGCAGCGCGGTCGGCGGCAGCAGGACCTGAGGAGCCGCCGCCAGCACCGCGCTCGGAAGATAGAGGAAGTGCGGATCGTCATACGGCGAGCCGCCCGAAAGCCAGGTGCGCGCGGCCCCGACGACGACCGCGTTGTCCATCCCTCCGTCCGAGGTCAGCCGTGCCGTACGAGCCGCCGTCGCCCCCAGCACCGCCCCCAGCACCAGCCACAGATGCCAGCTAGCCCTTCGTACCAACCACCCGGAGATGTCGCATTTGCGCTCACTCATCGACCGAACGCTAGGGGCTGCAGAGCCTCTTGAGGCGGACCGGCACACCTCTTGCCCCGTCTAAGATGCGCCCCATGAGCTTTGGGCAGCAGGGGGGACCCCAGTCCCAGTGGGATCCCTGGAAACCGCAATCCCAGCAGCCGTGGACCAGCGGCGCCGGAGACACCCCGGACTGGGCCGCGCTCGCCGAGGCGTCCGAGACGCGCAACAAACGCCGCCGGCTGCTGTTCATCGGCGGCGGCGCACTCGCCACGGTCGCGATCGGTACGGCCGTGGCCATGGCCGTGGTGTCGGCGAGCGGCAGCGACGAGGCGTCGAACAAACCGTCCTCCGTGCCCGCGGGCGGGGACATCCCGAGCCCCACCGGGACCGGGGCGCCGTCGTTCGCGCCGACCAGCGCCCCGCCCCCGCTGGACCCGAAGGACTTCGTCTCCAGCAAGTCCAAGGACACGGCCCCGCTCGGCCCGCAGATCCTCTTCCCGGGCACGCAGCTGACCATGGGCTCGACCGTGTACAAGAAGGGCCCGACGGCCGACACCAAGAGCTGCGCGGCGGCCGCCAAGGGCACTCTCCCGAAGGTCCTCACCGACAACGGCTGCACGCGCCTGATGCGCGTCACCTACACCAAGGACGGCATCGCGGTCACGGTCGGCGTGGCGGTCTTCGACACCGCGGCGCAGGCCACCAAGGCCAAGACGAGCTCCAACGACAAGAGCATCGTCGCGTCGCTGTCCGGAGACGGCGTCAAGGACTTCTGCAACTCCGCGGTCTGCCGCACGACCACCAACTCCTACGGCCGCTACGCCTACTTCACCATCGCCGGCCTCACCAACGGCAAGGACGTGACGACGAAGGACACCGCCGTCTTCACCACCGGCGACGACCTGGCCGAGTTCGCGTTCCGTCAGATCCGCCGCCGCGGCGAGGCCCAGGCCTCGGCGGCGGCGAACGAATAGGACGTCCGGGAGGGCCGGTTCAGCAGCACCCGGCTGCTCGACCGGCCCCGGGCAGGGTCCGCCTGTTCCGCGCCTCCTTGTTCCGCGCGGCCAGCAACTCGTCCGCCGGGTACCCGACCTCCTCCAGCGTCAGCCCGTGCGGCCGTACGACATGCACGGCCGAATCCCGTACGCCGGCCGCGAGCACCTTCCCCGCCCAGTCCGGCCCGCGATGCCCGTCGCCCACGAACAGCAGCGCCCCGATGAGCGAGCGCACCATGTTGTGGCAGAAGGCGTCGGCGCGGACGGTGGCGGTGATGATCCCGTCGGCGCCTTTGCGCAGACTCAGCTCCTGGAGCGTACGAATGGTCGTCGCCCCCTCCCGCCGCTTGCAGTAGGCGGCGAAGTCGTGCTCCCCGAGCAGCCGCTGGGCCGCCTCGTTCATGGCGTCGACGTCGAGGGGCCAGTCGTGCCACAGGACGTGATTCCGCAGCAGCGGGTCCACTCCCCCGGGGTTGTCGGTGACGCGGTAGGCATAGCGCCTCCAGACGGCCGAGAAACGGGCGTTGAAGCCACTGGGCGCCTCCCTGAGGGCCCACACCCGTACGTCCCTGGGCAGGCGCCCTGCGAGCCGCTTGAGCAGCTTCCCGTGGTGCTCGGCCCAGACCTCGCGCGGCAGATCCACATGGGCGACCTGCCCGCGGGCGTGCACCCCGGCATCGGTGCGCCCGGCCACGGTCAGTTCGTACGTCTGCCTGGACCGCGTGACGGTACGCAGCGCGTCCTCGATCTCCCCCTGCACGGTCCGCCGCCCCCCGGCCTGCTTGGCCCACCCGGAGAACTCGGTGCCGTCGTAGGAAAGGTCGAGACGCACGCGCACGTGTCCGGGCTGTACTTCGTCACTCACCCCTAGATCCTCTCAACAACGCGGAACGGGCCCGCCCCGAAGGGCGGACCCGTTCACTGCGAGGCGTCAGCCTCAGGCGTCCTTGGACTCCTCGGCCGCAGCCGCGTCCTCGGCCTCGTCGGCCTTGGTCACGTCGACCTTGGTCTCCTCGACCTTGGTCTCCTCGACCTTGGTCTCCTCGGCCTTGGCCTCAGGGGCAGCCTCGGCGTCCTTGGCGGCACGCTTGGTGGCGGCCTCGGCCTCACCGGTCGCCTCCTGCGCGACCGTCAGCGCCTCGACCAGCTCGATGACGGCCATGGGCGCGTTGTCGCCACGGCGGTTACCGATCTTGGTGATGCGCGTGTAGCCACCGGGACGGTTCTCGTAGCGCGGGCCGATCTCGGTGAAGAGCGTGTGGACGACGCTCTTGTCCGTGATGACCTGGAGAACCTGACGGCGGTTGTGAAGGTCGCCCTTCTTCGCCTTGGTGACCAGACGCTCGGCGTACGGCCGCAGACGGCGGGCCTTCGCCTCGGTGGTGGTGATGCGGCCGTGCTCGAACAGCGCCTTCGCGAGGTTCGCGAGAAGCAGCTTCTCGTGCGCGGCGCCGCCGCCCAGACGGGCACCCTTGGCGGGCTTCGGCATGGTGTTTCTCCTAGGTGTCTGCCCCGGCCGTATCAGGTACCGGGGTCAGTATCCGAGCAGGCGGTCGCCTGTCGGAGATCCGGGGGCCTGCGCGAGACCCCCGGAGGTGGTACCGATCAGTACTGCTCGGTCTCCACGAAACCCGCGTCCGCGTCGTCGTCGGCGCCGAAGGCGTCGGCGGCGGCGGTCGGGTCGAATCCGGGCGGGCTGTCCTTCAGGGCCAGGCCCATGCCGGCCAGCTTCGCCTTGACCTCGTCGATCGACTTCGCACCGAAGTTACGAATGTCGAGCAGGTCGGCCTCGGAGCGCGCGACCAGCTCACCCACGGAGTGGATGCCCTCACGCTTGAGGCAGTTGTACGACCGAACGGTGAGCTCCAGCTCCTCGATCGGCAGCGCCAGATCGGCGGCGAGGGCGGCGTCCGTCGGCGACGGACCCATGTCGATGCCCTCGGCGTCGATGTTGAGCTCACGGGCCAGCCCGAACAGCTCGACCAGGGTCTTACCGGCGGAGGCCATCGCGTCACGCGGACGCATCGCCTGCTTGGTCTCGACGTCGACGATCAGCTTGTCGAAGTCGGTGCGCTGCTCGACACGGGTCGCCTCGACCTTGTACGTGACCTTCAGAACCGGCGAGTAGATCGAGTCGACCGGAATACGACCGATCTCCTGACCGACCTGCTTGTTCTGCACGGCGGAGACGTAACCACGGCCACGCTCGACCGTCAGCTCCATCTCCAGCTTGCCCTTGCCGTTGAGCGTGGCGAGGACGAGGTCGGGGTTGTGCACCTCGACACCGGCCGGGGGCGCGATGTCGGCGGCGGTGACGAGACCCGGGCCCTGCTTGCGCAGGTACATCACGACCGGCTCGTCGTGCTCCGAGGAGACGACCAGCTGCTTGATGTTGAGGATCAGGTCGGTGACGTCCTCCTTGACGCCCGGCACGGTGGTGAACTCGTGCAGAACGCCGTCGATACGGATGGACGTGACCGCCGCACCCGGGATCGAGGAGAGGAGCGTACGACGCAGGGAGTTTCCGAGGGTGTAGCCGAAGCCCGGCTCCAGCGGCTCGATCACGAACCGGGAGCGGAATTCGTCGACGACTTCTTCGGTCAACGAGGGACGCTGAGCGATCAGCATGTGTGGATCAGATCCTTCTTTCGTGGACGCCCGCTATTTGACGTCCGACGGAACCGCCCCCGGCAAAAGGGACGGGTACTGCAAGGGTACGGGCGATACCGCCCCGAAGAGCCGTACCGCCCGAAAAGCCCTGCGAAGCGAGGTCAGACGCGACGACGCTTCGGCGGACGGCAGCCGTTGTGCGGGGTGGGGGTGACGTCCTGGATGGAGCCCACCTCGAGGCCGGTCGCCTGAAGCGAACGGATGGCGGTCTCACGACCCGAACCCGGGCCCTTGACGAACACGTCCACCTTGCGCATGCCGTGCTCCTGCGCGCGGCGGGCGGCCGACTCGGCGGCCATCTGCGCGGCGAAGGGGGTCGACTTGCGCGAGCCCTTGAAGCCGACGTGGCCGGCGGAGGCCCAGGAGATCACGTTGCCCGAGGGGTCCGTGATCGAGACGATCGTGTTGTTGAACGTGCTCTTGATGTGCGCGTGGCCGTGAGCGACGTTCTTCTTTTCCTTGCGGCGCACCTTCTTGGCAGCGCCCTGACGACCCTTGGGGGGCATCTATTTCTCCTACAGGGAGGTGGTCGGTCCTACAGCGAAGACCGCTTGGTCGAGCGTCCGCTGAGGACTACTTCTTGCCCGGCTTCTTCTTGCCGGCGATGGCGCGACGCGGGCCCTTGCGGGTGCGGGCGTTCGTGCTGGTGCGCTGACCGCGGACGGGCAGACCGCGGCGGTGACGCAGACCCTGGTAGCAGCCGATCTCCACCTTGCGGCGGATGTCGGCCTGGACCTCGCGACGGAGGTCACCCTCGGTCTTGATGTTGTTGTCGACGTACTCGCGGATCGCGACGAGCTGCTCCTCGGAGAGGTCGCGAACACGGGTGTTCGGGTCCACGCCGGTCTCAGCCAGCGTCAGCTGCGAGAGGGTCCGGCCGATGCCGAACACGTAGGTGAGCGCGACTTCCACGCGCTTTTCGCGCGGGATGTCAACACCGGAAACGCGTGCCATTCAATGGCTCCAGTTGATCTTCGGAGGTCTTCCGCAGAACCGACTCCCAGCCGCCGTATGAGGTACGAACTGGGTCCCCGGCCTCCGAACCGGGGGTATCAGGCGCCTGAGCGTGCCTGGATCCTGCGTATGAACATATTCAGCTCGCGTCGCGCGAAATTCTGCGAATCGCAGAGGGTGGGTCGTGCGTCAGCCCTGGCGCTGCTTGTGGCGCGGGTTCTCGCAGATGACCATGACCCGGCCGTGACGGCGGATCACCCTGCACTTGTCGCAGATCTTCTTGACGCTCGGCTTGACCTTCATGGGGTGAGGTTCTCCGGGTCAGTGCCACCACCCCGCGGGAAGCGGGGCAAAGGCAAGATCTACTTGTACCGGTAGACGATCCGGCCACGCGTCAGGTCGTACGGAGACAGCTCCACCACGACCCGGTCGTCAGGGAGGATGCGGATGTAGTGCATACGCATCTTGCCGCTGATGTGTGCCAGGACCTGGTGGCCGTTCTGGAGCTCCACCTTGAACATGGCGTTCGGGAGAGACTCGACGACAGTGCCTTCGATCTCGATGGCACCTTGCTTCTTGGCCACGCTTCGCCCTTCGAATCGACTACCTTGATCGACTTCTCGTTACACTTGCACATCCCATACGAGCGCATGGAGACATGCGGGTGCACGAGAGCCGACGAGTCAGTCTACGTCAGGCCTCTCGGAAAGACGAATCGTGGAAGCCTGCCCCACGCTGTAGATCATTAAGCGGCGAACTCGGACCGTCCGTCGTTCGCGACACCGGGCCACGGCAATCCAAGCCCGTCCGGCGTTTGCGGACGAGGCCCCTTCGGGGGAGCCCCCACTACCCGCGCCGGCAAACGTCAGGCCAGCGGATCCGGCGCAGCCACAATCCCGTACTCCGCCAGCTTCGCCTTGCCCCCGTCCGGCGCCGTCAGCACCAGCGGCCCCTGCTCCGTCAACGCAACCGAATGCTCCCAGTGCGAGGACCAGGTGCCGTCCGTCGTGATGACCGTCCAGTCGTCCGACAGGACCTCTGTCTTCGGGGTGCCGAGGGAGACCATCGGCTCGATGGCGAGGCAGAAGCCGGGGACCAGCTTGGGGCCCTTGCCGCGGCGGCGGTCGACGTAGTTCAGCAGGTGCGGGTCCATGTGCATCTCGGTGCCGATGCCGTGGCCGCCGTAGTCCTCGATGATGCCGTAGCGACCGCCGCCCGGCTTCGGCTGGCGGCGGATGTACGTCTCGATGGCCCGGGAGACGTCGACCAGCCGGTTGCCCTGCTTCATGGCCGCGATACCGGCCCACATCGACTCCTCGGTGACCCGGGAGAGCTCCACCAGCTCCGGAGCGTGACCCGAGCCCACGAAGGCCGTGTACGCCGCGTCGCCGTGCCAGCCGTCGATGATCGCGCCGCAGTCGATGGAGATGATGTCCCCGTCCTTGAGGACGACCTCCTCCGACGGGATGCCGTGCACGACGACCTCGTTCACCGAGGTGCAGATGGTCGCGGGGAAGCCGCCGTAGCCCAGGAAGTTCGGCTTCGCGTCGTGCTCCGCGAGCACCTTGCGCGCCACCTGGTCCAGATCCTTGGTCGTGGCCCCGGGAACCGCGGCCTCACGCGTCGCCGCGTGAATGGCGGCGACGACCAGCCCCGCCTCACGCATCTTGGCGATCTGCTCGGGGGTCTTGATCTGCACCATGGGGGCGGGGGCCTTTCTTGGAACCGGGGAGGGCCGGAGGGCGTACGGGTGCCCTCAACGATACGTGCCGTCACACAGCAGCCGCGGCCCCCGTCAGGGAACCGCGGCTACACCGACGTACCAACGACTACTTGCCCTCGTCCTCACGCTTGAGCGCCTCCATGGCGCGAGCCGTGACGTCTTCCACCTTGCCCAGTGCGGAGATGGTCACGACCAGCCCCTGAGCCTTGTAGTAGTCGATGATCGGCTCGGTCTGCGTGTGGTAGACCTCGAGCCGCTTGCGCACGGTCTCCTCGGAGTCGTCGTCCCGCTGGTACAGCTCGCCGCCGCAGACGTCGCAGACGCCTTCCTTCGCCGCCGGCTTGTACGACACGTGGAACACGTGCGCCGAGTCGTTGCGGCAGATGCGGCGGCCGGCGATCCGCTTGACGACCTCTTCCTCGGGGACCTCGAGGTCCAGCACCGCGTCCAGCTTCATGCTCTCGGACTGCAGCATCTCGTCCAGCGCCTCGGCCTGCGAGACATTGCGCGGGAAGCCGTCGAGGAGAAAGCCGTTCTCGGCGTCCGGCTTCTCCATGCGGTCCTTGGCCATGCCGATCGTGACCTCGTCCGGCACCAGGTTTCCGGCGTCCATGTAGGACTTCGCCAGTTTGCCGAGTTCCGTCTGCTGGCTGATGTTGGCCCGGAACAGGTCGCCCGTGGAGATGTGCGGGATCGACAGGTTCTGTGCGAGGAACGCGGCCTGCGTTCCCTTACCGGCACCCGGCGGCCCGACGAGGACGATACGCATCAGCGGAGGAACCCTTCGTAATTGCGCTGCTGAAGCTGACTCTCGATCTGCTTCACCGTCTCGAGACCCACACCCACGATGATCAGGATGCTGGTCCCGCCGAACGGGAAGTTCTGGTTAGCCCCGAAACCAGCCAACGCCATCGTCGGCACGAGAGCGATCAGCCCCAAGTACAGCGAACCCGGCCAGGTGATCCGGTTGAGTACGTACGACAAATACTCAGCGGTCGGTCGGCCAGCCCGGATGCCCGGGATGAAGCCACCATACTTCTTCATGTTGTCCGCGACTTCCTCGGGGTTGAACGAGATGGCCACGTAGAAGAACGCGAAGAAGACGATCAGGAAGAAGTAGAGAGTGATGTGCGCCGGCGCCGCCGTGTCGGCCAGGTTCTTCGTGATCCAGGTCGCCCATCCCGCCTGGGAATTGGAGAACTGGACGATCAGCGCCGGGATGTAGAGCAGCGACGAAGCGAAGATGACGGGAATCACACCCGCCTGGTTGACCTTCAGCGGGATGTACGTCGACGTACCACCGTAGGAGCGGCGGCCGATCATCCGCTTGGCGTACTGCACGGGGATGCGGCGCTGGGCCTGCTCGACGAAGACCACCAGGCCGACCATCACCAGGCCGACGAGGATGACGGTGCCGAACTCGATCCAGCCGTCGGCCAGGGAGCCCTGCTGCTTGATGGCCCACAGCGCGGACGGGAAGGTCGCGGCGATGGAGATGAACATGAGGATCGACATGCCGTTGCCAATGCCGCGGTCGGTGATGAGCTCACCGAGCCACATGACGACGGCGGTGCCGGCGGTCATGGTGATGACCATCGTGATGGTGACGAAGATCGACTGGTCCGGCACGATCTGGTTGCCGACCGGGCAGCCGGTGAACAGCGCACCGCTGCGGGCCGTGGCCACCAGACCGGTGCCCTGCAGGATCGCGAGCGCCACCGTCAGGTAACGGGTGTACTGCGTGATCTTCGACGTGCCCGCCTGTCCCTCCTTCTTGAGGGCTTCCAGGCGTGGGATCACGACGGTCAACAGCTGCAGGATGATGCTCGCCGTGATGTACGGCATGATGCCGAGCGCGAAGATCGTGATCTGCAGCAGCGCGCCACCACTGAACATGTTGACCAGACCGAACAGACCCTGGCTGGAGCTCGCCTGGTCGATACAGGTCTGTACGTTCCGGTAGTCGACACCCGGGATCGGTACATGCGTGCCTGCCCGATAGACCACGATGATGCCGAGCGTGAAGAGCAGCTTCTTGCGCAGGTCGGGCGTCTTGAACGCCCGGGCGAACGCGGTGAGCACGGTGCCTCCTGCGACCCCCGCGCTACTGCGTCAAGGGTGACGGTCTTGAGGTTCGACGAATACGTAACGGTCAACTGCCGCTTCGAGTGCCCCGTAAAGAGCCCCCTGTGAAAGTTGGCAGTGCAGGCCACCTTACCCGCGAGACTGCCACCCTTGGAACGACCAACCGGGGATACCCCATTTGTGGGGCATCCCCGGTGGGATCATTCAAGTCATCGACACGCCTGTGATGTTCAGACGAGCTCGGTGACGGTACCGCCGGCAGCGGTGATCTTCTCCTTGGCGGAGCCGGAGACGGCGTCGACCGTCACCTGCAGTGCCACGGAGATCTCGCCCTGGCCGAGGACCTTGACGAGGCTGTTCTTGCGAACGGCACCCTTGGCCACCAGCGACTCGACGGTGACCTCGCCACCCTCGGGGTAGAGCGCGGCCAGCTTGTCGAGGTTCACGACCTGGTACTCGGTCTTGAACGGGTTCTTGAAGCCCTTCAGCTTCGGGAGGCGCATGTGCAGCGGCATCTGGCCACCCTCGAAGCGCTCCGGAACCTGGTAGCGGGCCTTGGTTCCCTTGGTACCACGACCGGCCGTCTTACCCTTCGACGCCTCACCACGACCGACACGGGTCTTGGCGGTCTTGGCGCCCGGGGCGGGACGGAGGTTGTGGATCTTGAGCGGGTTGTTCTCCGCCATGATCAGTCGACCTCCTCGACCGTCACGAGGTGGCGGACGGTGTGCACCATGCCGCGGAACTCGGGGCGGTCCTCCTTGACGACCACGGTGTTGATCCCCTTGAGACCAAGCGACCGAAGGGTGTCACGGTGGTTCTGCTTGCTGCCGATGTACGACTTCGTCTGCGTGATCTTGAGCTGAGCCATTACGCAGCACCAGCCCCGGCACGCGCACGCAGCAGAGCCGCGGGAGCGACGTCCTCGAGGGGCAGACCGCGGCGGGCCGCGATCTCCTCGGGACGCTGCAGACCCTTCAGGGCCTCCACGGTCGCGTGCACGATGTTGATCGCGTTCGACGAGCCGAGCGACTTCGACAGCACGTCGTGGATACCGGCGCACTCCAGGACGGCACGCACGGGACCACCGGCGATAACACCGGTACCCGGCGAGGCCGGCTTGAGGAGAACGACGCCCGCAGCCTTCTCACCCGTGATCGGGTGCGGGATGGTGCCCTGGATCCGGGGGACCTTGAAGAAGTGCTTCTTGGCCTCCTCAACGCCCTTGGCGATGGCGGCCGGCACCTCCTTGGCCTTGCCGTATCCGACACCCACGGTGCCGTCACCGTCGCCCACCACGACCAGCGCGGTGAAGCTGAAGCGACGACCACCCTTCACAACCTTGGCGACGCGGTTGATCGCGACGACACGCTCAACGTAAGCGGTCTTCTCGGCGGCAGCTGCGCCGCCGTCACGGCCCTTCCGGTCCCGCCGCTCGCCGCCACCGGCACCGCTTCCGCGGCGCTGGGGTCCAGCCATTGGAATTACCTCTCTCTGTTTCCGCTAGCTACGCGCCAACGATTTTGTCGCTGACGCGACGGGCGGCCTCTAGAACTTCAGGCCGGCTTCGCGGGCGGCGTCCGCCAGAGCGGCGATGCGCCCGGCGTACTGGTTGCCACCACGGTCGAATACGACGGCCTCGACACCGGCGGCCTTGGCACGCTCGGCGACCAGGGCGCCGACCTGCTTGGCCTGCGCGGACTTGTCGCCCTCGCCACCGCGGATCGAGGTGTCCAGGGTGGACGCCGACGCAAGGGTGTGACCCTTGAGGTCGTCGATCACCTGGGCAACGATGTGGCGGTTCGAGCGGGTCACGACCAGACGAGGACGCTCCGCCGTACCGTTGATCGACTTGCGGATCCGGATGTGGCGGCGCTTGATCGCGGCGCGCTTGTAGGCGTCGCCCTTGAGGATCTTCTGTCCGTATGCCATGGCTTACTTACCCGCCTTTCCGACCTTGCGGCGGATGACTTCGCCCTCGTACTTGACGCCCTTGGCCTTGTACGGGTCGGGCTTGCGCAGCTTGCGGATGTTCGCCGCAACCTCGCCGACCTTCTGCTTGTCGATGCCCTCGACCTGGAAGCGGGTCGCGGACTCCACCTTGAAGGTGATGCCCTCGGGCGCCTCGACGGTGATCGGGTGGCTGTAGCCGAGCGCGAACTCGAGGTTCGAACCCTTGGCCTGCACGCGGTAACCGACACCGCTGATCTCGAGCTTCTTCACGTAACCCTGGGTCACGCCGGTGATCATGTTCGCCACCAGCGTGCGGGACAGGCCGTGCAGGGCCTTGTTCTGACGCTCGTCGTTGGGGCGGGTGACGTTCAGAACGCCGTCCTCAGCCCTGACGATCTCGATCGGCGCGGCAACGGTGTGGGTCAGCGAGCCCTTGGGGCCCTTGACCGAAACCGTGCGGCCGTCGATGGTGACGTCCACGCCGGCGGGAACCGTGATGGGGAGCTTGCCAATGCGCGACATAGCTGTTTCCTCCGTTCCCTTCCGCTACCAGACGTAGGCGAGAACTTCTCCGCCTACGCCCTTCTTGCCGGCCTGCTTGTCGGTGAGGAGCCCGTGGGACGTGGAGATGATCGCCACGCCGAGGCCGCCGAGCACCTTCGGCAGGTTGGTGGACTTCGCGTAAACCCGCAGACCGGGCTTGGAGATCCGCTTGATGCCCGCGATGGAGCGCTCACGGTTGGGGCCGAACTTCAGCTCCAGGACGAGGTTCTTGCCGACCTCGGCGTCCTCGACCTTCCAGCCCGTGATGAAGCCCTCCTGCTGGAGGATCTCCGCGATGTGCGACTTGATCTTCGAGTGCGGCATCGCCACGGTGTCGTGGTACGCCGAGTTCGCGTTTCGCAGACGCGTAAGCATGTCTGCGATCGGATCAGTCATGGTCATGAATTGGCCTTCGGCCTCTCTCGCCGGGGTTTCCTGGTGCGCCATCCCTCTCCCCGATCCGAGACGGGACGGGTGCGGCGCGGTGGACCTACGGCGTAGTAAGTCGTAAGGGCGGCAATCAGGCGCCCAACCCCCCAAGCCTAAGCCATGGAGAGGAGGGCGCCTGACACGCCCATTGCTTACCGAGAGCCCTGCTGATCCCCTATGTAGGGGATTACCAGGAGCTCTTGGTCACGCCCGGCAGCTCGCCACGGTGAGCCATCTCACGAAGGCACACGCGGCACAGGCCGAACTTGCGGTACACGGAGTGCGGGCGGCCGCAGCGCTGGCAGCGCGTGTAGCCACGTACACCGAACTTGGGCTTACGAGCAGCCTTGGCAATCAGAGCCTTCTTCGCCATCTCGCTCACGCCTCCTTGAAGGGGAAGCCGAGGTGACGCAGAAGGGCACGGCCCTCTTCGTCGTTGGTCGCCGTGGTGACCACGGTGATGTCCATACCCCGGACGCGGTCGATCTTGTCCTGGTCGATCTCGTGGAACATGACCTGCTCCGTGAGACCGAAGGTGTAGTTGCCACGGCCGTCGAACTGCTTGGGGGACAGACCACGGAAGTCGCGGATGCGCGGCAGCGCGAGCGACAGGGTGCGGTCCAGGAACTCCCACATGCGGTCGCCACGGAGCGTGACGTGGGCACCGATCGGCTGACCCTCACGCAGCTTGAACTGCGCGATGGACTTGCGGGCCTTGGTGACGGCCGGCTTCTGACCGGTGATCGTGGTGAGGTCGCGGATGGCGCCCTCGATCAGCTTGGAGTCGCGGGCGGCGTCGCCCACACCCATGTTGACCACGATCTTGACGAGGCCGGGAATCTGCATGACGTTCTCGTAGGAGAACTGCTCACGCAGCTTGCCCGCGATCTCCTCGCGGTACTTCGTCTTCAGACGCGGAGTGGTGGTGGTCGTCATCAGATGTCCTCACCCGTCCGCTTGGCAACGCGGATCTTGTTGCCCTCTTCGTCGAAGCGGTAACCGACGCGGGTCACGACCTTGTTGCCGTCCTTCTCCACGACGAGCTGAACATTGCTCACGTGAATCGGGGCCTCGGTGGTGACGATGCCGCCGGCCTGCGAACCACGCGCTGTGGGACCGGCCTTGGTGTGCTTCTTGACCCGGTTGACACCCTCGACCAGAACACGGTCCTCGCGGGGGAAGGCCGCGATGACCTTGCCCTGCTTGCCCTTGTCCTTACCGGTGATGACCTGGACCAGGTCGCCCTTCTTGATCTTCATGCTTACAGCACCTCCGGCGCGAGCGAGATGATCTTCATGAACTTCTTCTCGCGCAGCTCACGGCCGACGGGGCCGAAGATACGGGTGCCGCGAGGGTCGCCGTCGTTCTTCAGAATGACGGCGGCGTTCTCGTCGAAGCGGATGTACGAGCCGTCCGGACGGCGGCGCTCCTTGACGGTGCGAACGATGACCGCCTTGACGACGTCACCCTTCTTCACGTTGCCACCGGGGATCGCGTCCTTGACGGTGGCGACGATGACGTCACCGATGCCCGCGTAGCGGCGACCGGAGCCACCGAGCACACGGATGCAAAGGATTTCCTTCGCACCAGTGTTGTCGGCGACACGCAGTCGCGACTCCTGCTGGATCACGTCTATCTCCTGTTTGTCTGCCGGTTCCCGGCGAGCTCCGTAAGTGACTTACGGAGCTCGCCAAGCCTGGCGGAACTGTCCTGCGGGGGTGCCCGCAGGCGGTTTCTTTGGAATTCGCTTGCGCGAATTACCTACTTGGCCTTCTCGAGGATCTCGACGACGCGCCAGCGCTTCGTCGCGGACAGCGGCCGGGTCTCCATGAGGAGGACACGGTCGCCGACGCCCGCGGCGTTCTGCTCGTCGTGCGCCTTGAGCTTGTTCGTACGGCGGATGACCTTGCCGTACAGCGCGTGCTTGACGCGGTCCTCGACGGCGACGACGACGGTCTTGTCCATCTTGTCGCTGACGACCAGACCCTCACGGGTCTTGCGGAAACCGCGGTCCGTCTTCGTCTCTTCTGTCACGTTGCTCTCGCTCATCAGGCGCTCTCCACCGTCTCGATGCCCAGCTCGCGCTCACGCATCAGGGTGTAGATCCGCGCGATGTCCTTGCGGACGGCCTTCAGCCGACCGTGGTTCTCGAGCTGACCGGTCGCCGCCTGGAAGCGGAGGTTGAACAGCTCTTCCTTGGCTTCGCGGAGCTTCGCCAGAAGCTCCTCGTCACCCAGCTCGCGCAGCTCGGACGCCTTGGTACCGGCCGACATCACGCTTCACCTGCCTCGCGCTTGACGATCCGGCACTTCATCGGCAGCTTGTGCGCCGCACGAGTGAGGGCCTCACGCGCAATCTTCTCGTTCGGGTAGGACAGCTCGAACATGACCCGGCCCGGGTGCACGTTCGCGACCCACCACTCGGGGGAGCCCTTACCGGAACCCATGCGGGTCTCGGCGGGCTTCTTCGTCAGCGGGCGGTCCGGGTAGATGTTGATCCAGACCTTGCCGCCACGCTTGATGTGGCGGGTCATCGCGATACGAGCCGCCTCGATCTGGCGGTTCGTCACGTAGGCCGGGGTCAGCGCCTGGATGCCGTACTCGCCGAACGCGACAGTCGTACCGCCCTTGGCCTCACCACGACGCTTCGGGTGGTGCTGCTTGCGGTGCTTGACCCTACGGGGGATCAGCATGTCGGTCAGGCCTCCGTTCCGGTGCTCTCAGCCGGAGCGGCGGCGGGAGCCTCGGCCTTGGGGGCCTCGGCGCCTGCAGCCTGCTGCGGCTTGCGACCGCGCCGCTCGCCGCCACCGCGGCCACCACGGGCCGGACGGTCGGCACCGCCACCGCGGGCCGGGCGGTTACCCGCACGGGCGGCAGCGTTCTCGGCGCGGACCTCGGCGATGTTCTTGACGTCGCCCTTGTAGATCCAGACCTTCACACCGATGCGGCCGAAGGTCGTCTTGGCCTCGAAGAAGCCGTAGTCCACGTTCGCGCGGAGCGTGTGCAGGGGCACGCGGCCCTCGCGGTAGAACTCCGAGCGGGACATCTCGGCGCCGCCGAGGCGGCCACCGCACTGGATCTTGATGCCCTTGGCGCCGGCCTTCATGGCGGACTGCATGCTCTTGCGCATGGCCCGACGGAAGGAGACGCGGGAGGAGAGCTGCTCGGCGACGGCCTGGGCAACCAGCTGAGCGTCGGTCTCGGGGTTCTTGACCTCGAGGATGTTCAGCTGGACCTGCTTGCCCGTGAGCTTCTCGAGGTCACCGCGGATGCGGTCGGCCTCGGCGCCACGGCGGCCGATGACGATGCCCGGACGCGCGGTGTGGATGTCCACACGCACACGGTCACGGGTGCGCTCGATCTCCACCTTCGAGATGCCGGCGCGCTCCATGCCGGACGTCATCATCCGACGGATGGCGACGTCTTCCTTGACGTAGTCCTTGTACAGCTTGTCGGCGTACCACCGCGACTTGAAGTCGGTGGTGACACCGAGCCGGAACCCGTGCGGGTTTACCTTCTGGCCCATTACCGGGTTCCTTCCTTGCTGCTGACGACCACGGTGATGTGGCTGGTCCGCTTGCGGATCCGGTAGGCACGGCCCTGGGCGCGCGGACGGAACCGCTTCAGAGTCGGGCCCTCGTCGACGTAGGCCTCGGCAATGTAGAGGCTGTCGACATCGGTGTGGTCGTAGTTGTGCGCGGCGTTGGCGATGGCGCTGTCCAGCACCTTGCCGACCGGCACGCTCGCGGCCTGCGGGGCGAAACGCAGGACCGCCTGAGCCTCCGTGGCGTCCATGCCACGGATGAGGTCCACCACGCGGCGGGCCTTCATGGGCGTGACGCGGATGTACCGCGCCTGGGCCCTGGCTTCCATGGTTGTCCTTCCAGTGTCTGTCATGGTCATTCCACCCCGCGCTTAGCGGCGCTTCGACTTCCGGTCGTCCTTGACGTGACCCCGGAAGGTGCGCGTCGGCGAGAACTCGCCGAGCTTGTGGCCGACCATCGACTCGGTGACGAACACCGGAATGTGGGTCTTGCCGTTGTGCACCGCGATCGTGTGGCCCAGCATGGCCGGGACGATCATCGAGCGACGGGACCAGGTCTTGATGACGTTCTTGGAACCCGCTTCGTTCTGGGCGTCCACCTTCTTGATCAGGTGGTCGTCGACGAAGGGCCCCTTCTTGAGACTGCGCGGCATCTAAACCCGCTCCTAGCGCTTCTTGTTCGTCTTGCGGCGGCGGACGATGTACTTGTTGCTCGCCTTCTTGGGAGCACGAGTACGACCTTCCTTCTGACCCCACGG
Source organism: Streptomyces sp. NL15-2K (assembly GCF_030551255.1). Taxonomy (GTDB): domain Bacteria; phylum Actinomycetota; class Actinomycetes; order Streptomycetales; family Streptomycetaceae; genus Streptomyces. The sequence continues at coordinate 6,904,223 of NZ_CP130630.1, read as the reverse complement.
GGAGACCGGGTGGCGACCACCGGAGGTCTTGCCCTCACCACCACCGTGCGGGTGGTCAACCGGGTTCATCGCCACACCGCGAACGGTCGGGCGAACGCCCAGCCAGCGCTTGCGGCCGGCCTTACCCCAGTTGATGTTGCTCTGCTCGGCGTTGCCGACCTCGCCGACGGTGGCGCGGCAGCGCACGTCGACCAGGCGGATCTCACCGGAGGGCATGCGGAGGTGGGCCATCTGGCCCTCCTTCGCGAGCAGCTGCACGGAGGCACCGGCGGAGCGGGCGAACTTGGCACCGCCGCCCGGACGGAGCTCGATCGCGTGGATCGTGGTACCGACCGGGATGTTGCGCAGCGCCAGGTTGTTGCCCGGCTTGATGTCGGCCCCCGGGCCGTTCTCGACGCGGTCACCCTGCTGCAGGTTGCGCGGGGCGAGGATGTAGCGCTTCTCGCCGTCGGCGTAGTGCAGCAGCGCGATGCGCGCGGTGCGGTTGGGGTCGTACTCGATGTGCGCGACCTTCGCCGGCACGCCGTCCTTGTCGTGACGACGGAAGTCGATCACGCGGTAGGCGCGCTTGTGGCCACCGCCCTGGTGGCGGACGGTCACACGACCGGAATTGTTACGGCCGCCCTTGCTGTGCAGGGGGCGGACCAGCGACTTCTCCGGCGTGGACCGCGTGACCTCGACGAAGTCGGCGACGGAGGAGCCACGGCGGCCCGGCGTCGTCGGCTTGTACTTGCGGATTCCCATTTCTCAGTCCTCGTCCGATATCGGACGATCCGGACCTCCGTCAGGAGGTCGGACCGCCGAAGATGTCGATACGGTCGCCCTCGGCAAGGGTCACGATCGCGCGCTTGCTGTCGGCACGCTTGCCGAAGCCCGTGCGGGTCCGCTTGCGCTTGCCCTGGCGGTTGATCGTGTTGACCCCGGTGACCTTGACCGAGAAGACCGCCTGGACGGCCTGCTTGATCTGGGTCTTGTTGGCACGCGGGTCGACGACGAACGTGTACTTGCCCTCGTCGAGAAGCGCGTAGCTCTTCTCGGAGACGACCGGCTTGAGCAGCACGTCACGGGGGTCCGTGAAGGACTTGCTCAGCGGCGTCTCGACGGTGTTCTTGCCCTCGGCCTCGTGGCGACGCGCCTTGGCGACGCGCGCGGCCTTCGCGGCCTTGGCGGCCTTGGAGGCGATGGAGGGGTGACGCGTAGCCATCAGGCCTCGCTCCCTTCGGTGTCATTGTTCCGCTCGGCACTGGGCGTGCCGGACACGAAGGACTCGAAGGCGGCCTGGGTGAAGACCACGTCGTCGGAGACGAGAACGTCGTACGTGTTCAGCTGGCCCGGCTCCAGGATGTGGATCTGGGGCAGGTTGCGGGCGGACAGCCACGCGGCCTCGTCGGCGCGGTCGACGACCAGGAGCAGGTTCTTGCGCTCCGAGATCTTGTCGAACAGCGACTTGGCGGCCTTCGTGGAGGGGGTCTCGCCCTCGATCACGCCGGAGACGACGTGGATGCGGTTGTGGCGGGCCCGGTCGGTGAGGGCGTGGCGCAGGGCCGCGGCCTTCATCTTCTTCGGGGTCCGCTGCGAGTAGTCACGCGGCACGGGGCCGTGGACGACGCCACCGCCGGCGAACTGCGGGGCGCGGGTCGAGCCCTGGCGCGCGCGGCCGGTGCCCTTCTGACGGTAAGGCTTCTTACCGCCACCACGAACCTCGCCGCGGGTCTTGGTCTTGTGGGTGCCCTGGCGGGCAGCGGCCAGCTGTGCGACGACGACCTGGTGGATCAGCGGAATGCTGACCTTCTCCACGTCGAAGATCTCCGCGGGGAGCTCGACGGTACCGGCCTTGTCGCCCGCCGGCGAAAGGATGTCAACAGTGCTCATTACCTCAGGCCCCCTTGGCCGCGGTGCGGACCAGGACGAGGCCGCCGTTCGGACCGGGAACCGCGCCCTTGATGAGCAGCAGACCCTTCTCCGCGTCAACGGCGTGGACGGTCAGGTTCTGGGTGGTGACGCGCTCGTTGCCCATACGACCCGCCATGCGGAGGCCCTTGAACACACGGCCCGGGGTGGCGCAGCCACCGATGGAACCGGGCGAGCGGTGCTTGCGCTGGGTGCCGTGTCCGGCGCCGAGGCCACCGAAGTTGTGGCGCTTCATGACACCGGCGAAGCCCTTGCCCTTGCTCTTGCCGGTCACGTCGACCTTGACGCCGGCCTCGAACACCTCAGCGGTGATCTCCTGGCCGAGCGTGTACTCGGAGGCGTCCGCGGTGCGGATCTCGACGAGGTGGCGACGGGGGGTGACGTCGGCCTTGGCGAAGTGGCCCTTGAGGGGCTTGTTCACCTTGCGCGGGTCGATCTCGCCGAAGGCGATCTGGACCGACTCGTAGCCGTCACTGTCATTCGTACGGACCTGGGTCACGACGTTCGGGCCGGCCTTGACGACGGTGACCGGAACAACACGGTTGTTCGCGTCCCACACCTGCGTCATGCCGAGCTTCTCGCCCAGGATGCCCTTGATCTGCTTAGCCATCTTCAGATCACCGGCCTCAGAGCTTGATCTCGATGTCGACACCGGCCGGGAGGTCGAGTCGCATCAGAGAGTCAACGGTCTTGGGGGTCGGGTCGAGGATGTCGATCAGGCGCTTGTGCGTGCGCATCTCGAAGTGCTCGCGCGAGTCCTTGTACTTGTGCGGCGACTTGATGACGCAGTACACGTTCTTCTCAGTGGGCAGCGGCACCGGGCCCGCGACCGACGCACCAGTACGCGTCACCGTCTCGACGATCTTCTTCGCCGAGCTGTCGATGACCTCGTGGTCGTAGGCCTTGAGCCGGATGCGGATCTTCTGTCCCGCCATGGCTACTCAGTAGTCCTGTCTCTCGTAACGCTCTGGAACCCGGTCACTCTCTTCGATCTCTTCGCTTTTCTCCGACCCACGCGGTCGGGCGTGTCGCGCTTCCACTGACACAGATGCCCCACTTCGAACATCCCTCCAGGGAATGAACACGGCCCTTCCGGAACCGCAAGCCGGGACCGAAAGGCCACCGGGTGCCTGGCCGGTGCCGCACTGACACTTCCCGAAAGATTCCCGTACGTCCGCCCCAGCGCTGCCGTGTGGCAGTTAGGACGACGAGTACTGTGGGACTCGCTTCCGGTCCTCCCGGCGGGAGGCGCGCAGCATCAACACTCGACCGAGCAACCCCGCTAGTCTGCCATACGGGGCAGGGGGGCCGCCAATCGGGCCGGAGAGAATACCCCGGACGTGACGTAGGTCAAACTGTGTGGGGGCGGTCCGGGATTCGGGGGGCCGCGTGGGGGGCTCGGAGGACTCCCGTGCACCCGCCTGGCGACAGACAGTGCTCCCTCCGTACCCCGAATCCCCCGTGCCATGATCACCGCTCGGGCGAAGCTTCGCGGGGACACGACAGGGATGCGGGTCGCGGGCGGCGTCATCGACCACCTGCCAGGCGCCAACCCATTGGGATGACATCGTGGACGACCACGCGTACTCGTTCCTGGTCTGCGTGAACAACCCCGTTCCGGTGTCCGATCCGCAGTCACTGGGGTTGCCGCCCGACGCCGAGATGGCATCGACAATCCGGCTGTCGACCGCCCGCCGCCCGGGGGACACCCCGCTGGCCCGGATCTTCGCGCCACGATCCGGGCAACGAGGAAACCGCAAGGCACCACCGCCCTTCTGGATCCAGGACGGACCGGGCGGCAGGCCGTGGTGCTCCGTCCACCCGGCCGCTCCGGACATCCACGAGGTCCACGCCGTCGACGCCACCCCCCTGGCCACGATCACCCGCCACGCCGGCAGGCTCTCGCCCTGGCCCCGCCGCGTCCGCTGGTCCGCACGGTTCGCCCACACACCACAACCCGTCACAGGCAAGGAGGGCACCTGGTACGCCTGGTTCACCTACGTGGTGACGGCCCCCTTCTGGTTCCTCTTCGCGCTCTGCACGACGGTGTACGCGTACTTCGACGGAACGACGGACGACTACACGTTCAAGAGACCGCTACGAACCCGCTGGCGCGGGCGGGGCACCGGCACGGTCCTGGACTACCGGGGTGTCAGCAACGTCTACCGATTCGACCCGCGACACCTCGACGCCCGGGTCGCCTACGCCCTGGCGGTCCTCCAGACCTGGGAAGACAAAGGCTGACCGCCGCCCACATCCAACCGCGCCTCTACGACACGTACGGCACGAAGTTCGCCCAGGTGGCAGGCGAGAAGGCCAGGCGAGGGCCGTCCGCGTTCTTGGAGTCGCGGACGTGGATGGTGCCAGGGGTGGTGGCGAGTTCGACGCAGGATTCGCCGTTGGTACCGCCGCTGTAGCTGCTCTTGAACCACGCCAGTTCGGAGGCGTCCCCAGCAGAGGCCTTGCGGATCATGTCTCTCCCAGCAGTTGCTCGACGAAGGCCAGCGACTCCCGTGTCGGGAGGGCTTGCGCCCGGATGGTGCCATACAGCAGCTCAAGGATGCGGAGTTGCCTCGGATCGGAGACAGGCCGACCGTAGAAGGCGCCGTCGGCGCGCCCCACGGCCGTACCGTCCTCAAACTTCAGCAGCTCGATCCTGCCGTCAAGCCCCGGATGGGCTCCGCTGTTTGTCGGCATCACCTGGAGCGTTACGTTGCGCATTCGGCCCACCTCCAGCAGACGTTGGAGCTGTTGCCGCCACACCATTGTGCCTCCGATTTCCCGTCGCAGCGGCGCCTCTTCCAGGACGAAGTGGATCGACGGAGCCGGGTCCCGGTCGAAGACCGACTGCCTGGCCATACGAGCGGCCACCATGCGTTCCACATCGTCCGGTGAGTACGGCGGCTGCCAGGCCTCGATCAGGGTTCGCGCATGCTCCGGCGTCTGCAACAGCCCAGCGATGATGTTGCACTCGTACACACCGATCTCGACCGCCTTGGCCTCCAGCTTCCCCAGCTCCCGCACCTTCTTCGGGTACCGGACCTTCTTCACGTCCTCCCATGTCGCCGCGATGAGGCCACCCGCCTTCAACACCTGGTCGGCCTTGTCCAGGTACTCCTGCCGGGGAATCCGCTTCCCGCCCTCGATCTTGTAGACGAGGTCCTCCCCGTACCCGACCGCCTTCCCGAAGTCGGCGGCCCGCATCCCCACCGCCTCTCGCCGCAGCTTCAGCTGCCGCCCGACGGTCGCGATGACCGCGACACCCCACTCGTCGTCAGCATCGACCTCCCAACCCGGCTCGTCCGCCTCCGTCTTGAGCCGCCCCGCCTCTGCCTCGACCGTCATTCCATGCCCCTCCGTCGTACCGCTCTGATGCAGCAGCGCCCTACCCGCAGGCCCCGTCCCGACAGCCCGGACACGACCGGACAAGCTCCGGACAGTCACCGTACGCACCCGCTGAGTCACTTCTCACAGTAAGCACGCACCGCCACGCTGAGTGACGTGATCCACGAAACGGCCGCCCCCGAGGCCCGACTCGCCGACCCCATCCGCAACTTCAGCGTGCAGCTGTCCCCCACGCCACGCGGAGCCCGCCTCGCCCGCCTGCTGGCCACCGAGCAACTCCGATCCTGGGAGCTGCCGTTGGACCCGGCACGCCAAGTCGTCGCGGAACTGGCTGCCAACGCGGCCACCCACAGCCGCGTCCCGGGCCGGGACTTCCGGCTCGTCCTCTACGTCGTCGGCAGCACCCTGCGCATCGAAGTGACCGACACCTGCGGCGACCGCCTGCCCCACCCCCAGGAACCCGCCCCCGACGCGGAGTCCGGCCGGGGGCTCGTCCTCGTCGAGGCCCTCGCCGACCGCTGGGGCGTCACCCAGGGACCGCGCCCGCGCAAGACGGTCTGGGCGGAGCTGAACCTCGCATCACCGGAGCACAGAAACGCGTGCTCCGGTGCGAGGGGCGCTCTTTCCCAAGAACCACGAGGGTGAAAGGACCCCCACCAAGCCCCACCCCACCCTCCCGCCACGCCTTGCCGCCCGCCCTCACCCACGCGAGTGAACATCACCAACTCAGCTGGATTCCCGGCCGGTTGCCTGCCCTACGCTCAGCGCAACACAACCGCAGACATGCGACGGCCCCCGCCGGGACGGCAATCCCAGTGCGAGGGCCTGACCACCGAGGAAGGTAAGGACTTCCCGATGGATACGCAGAACCCTAGCGTGCCCCTGCACGCCCAGCCCCGTATCGCGGGCAAAAACCACCCCCACCGGCACGCCCACTCCGGCAGCGGCCTCGACCACGACCACACCCGCCACACCACCCGCTTCACCGTGGTCGGCAACCACCTCGCCCAACACCCCGACCTCTCACTCGTCGCCATCGGGCTCGCCCTGCACATCCAGTCACTGCCCAAGCACTCCCGCGTCGACATCAAAACCCTCGCCGCCCGCTTCCCCGAAGGCACGACCCGCATCGCCGCCGCCCTACGCGAACTGGAAGCCCACGGCTACCTGCGCCGCATCCGCGAACGCACCCCCGGCGGCCGCATCATCACCCGCACCATCTCCTGCAACCAGCCCGGCCACCACCGCCAAGCGGCCGATGCACACAGCCCGGCACCACCGAAGCCAACCACGAAGAAACGCACACCCCACAAACCCCTCCCCGCCGTACCGCAGCCAGCCTGCCCGTCCCCCACGCTCATCCAGACCGCGACCGACCTCCTCGCCGACCTCCACCACCACGACCCCCACCTCCTCCTCTCCACCTGCGACACCGCCCACCTCGCCCCCGGCGTCGCCGCCTGGCTGGAACGCGACCTCACCCCCACCGCCGTACGACACGCCCTCACCACCGACCTCCCACCCGCAGGCCCACGACGCCCCGCCGCCCTCCTCGCCCACCGCCTCACCACCCAACTACCACCCCCACCCCCATTCCGCACACCCGCCCCACCACCAACCGCCCGGCACCCACTCCAGAACTGCGACGGCTGCGACCGCGCCTTCCGCGCCCCCGAACCCGGCCACTGCCGCGACTGCCGTCCTTGCGTTTCCGCAGCCGCCTGACCCACGCCCGTTCCACTCCGTGCTCTCACCCGGTATGAGAGGCCAAGCCCGACCATGACCAGTTCCCCACAAGCGGACAAGACCGCCGGCGCTCCCGCGTGTCCTGCCGAGCCCACAGCCCGGCCTCACAGGCGGTACAGCCGGATACTCTGGCCAGGGCACCTCCAGGAGGACACGATGAGCACCCAGTCTGATCACGGACACGAGCTGGTCCCCCGTCCCGAGCAGACACCCGACGGGCTGCGCGCAGCACTCGCCATTGTCGCCCCCGGACGCCTGGAGGAGATGCAGGCGACGAAAGACGAAGCCTTCGCCAAGGCGGTCGAGTGGCAGTCGCTGAGTCCTGTGCGGAGCTGGGTCCTGGCCTGGGCCAGAGACATCGAAATCGCGCGCCGCCCCGACCTGTCCGCCCGGTACGCCCAGGCGAAGAGCAACCTGGAACACGAGGATCCGTTCATCGCGCAGGATGCCCTGTGGCACCTGAGCGCGGTCCTGGACGAAGCCATGAAGGCAGTTCGCGGGTGAGCTGGAAGTGGGAATACGCCTTCGGCGCGGAGGAAGCTGCACGTACCGCTCCCGCCGACTTCCTGGCCGAGGTGGTACGAAAGGCCGACGAGTTGGTCAGGGCTGCTGAGGCAGTCCACGTCCACGGCCGCGCTCACGCGGGAACGGATCCGAAAGGCGGCGACGTCATCGTCCCCGGCGGGATGTTCACGTATCAGGTAGTCGTGCGCAGCGAGCGCGTCTACCTCGTCCAGATCACCTATTTGGGTTTCTGAATCGATCGCTCTATCCGCGTGCGATTCGAGAGCAGCAGGGCCGTCCACGTTCCGCAGGCGCAGGCGCCAGCGGCGTTTTCCGACATGGCTCATCCCCGCGCCCAGCTCGAGCGGTCACCGTACGGACCTCATCCCCCCGCATTCCGCAACCGCGCGAACGACGTATCCAGCCCCCGCTTCAACACCCCCGCCACCGGCCGCTCCACAAACCGGTGAACCAGCCAGCTCAGCACCATGAAGCCCGCGATCACGACCACGACCAGCAGCCGGGCGTCCATCGTGTCCCGCAACCTGTTGATCAGTGTCGTACCGGCCACGTAGTGCGTGAGATACAGCGGATACGTCAGCGCGCCGGCCGTCACCAACCACTTCCACCGAATCCGGTCCGTCGCACCCAGCGCGATCGCCACCATCACCAGCAGGAACACGGTGAAGATCACCACGCTGCCCCGCCACCCGGACACATGCTCGACCTCGTCGATCCGGCGTCCCAGCTCCAGCTGGCCCATCAGCCAGGCCATGCCGAGGATGCCCCACAGCAACAGGTCCTGGCCGAAGCGGTGCATCAGGTAGAGGGCGAGGCCCGCGATGAAGTACCACGCGCCGTCCGGGTTCGCGACCAGCTCCAGCAGGTGGAAGTCGGCCACCGGCGCGAGCATCGCGGCCGCGCCCCACACGCAGCAGAACACCACGACCTTGCGGTACGTCAGCCCCGTGGCGACGACGAGCAGGAAGAGCAGGTAGAAGCGCAGCTCGGACCAGAGGGTCCAGTACACGCCGTCGACGTTGGTCACGCCGGAGCCGGACTGCAGCATCGTGAGGTTGAGCAGGATCTCGCGCAGGCGCAGGCGGTCCCACACGCCCGGGATCGCCACCAGGACGGCCGTGGTGAAGGCGATGGCGAACCAGTAGGCCGGGTAGAGCCGGATGACCCGTGAGACGAAGAACTGCCGCGGCGTACGGCCCCAGCACGACATGCAGATCACGAAGCCGCTGATCACGAAGAAGATCTCGACGCCGATCCAGCCGTAGGCGGAGAACCGGAACACCGTGGGCATGATGTCGGACACCGGCCGGCCCCAGATCGCGTTGTCCGGCTGGTTGACGCGGTTGGTGCCGGCGAAGTGGTGTGCGGCCACCATCAGGGCGGCGAGCAGGCGGATGCCGTCGATGGCGTAGAGCCGGCGGCCCACCCGTTCGCGCGCGGCAGCGTGCTTCACCGTCCGGAGCGGCCGGAGCGGCCGGATCGTCCGCAGGGGCCGCGTCGGCATGTCGTCCGGCACGGTGAGCGGGGGAAGCGGCTGCTGCAGTCCGCCGACGACCTGTCGCGGTATCGACGTTCCGCTGTCCGTGCCGTACATCGACACCTGTACGTCCGTCCTCATGAGGGGAATCCCGGGCCGGGGCGGCCACCGGACAGCTCACGCTACGGCCGCCCCAACCACCCCACAGCGAACAGACAAGAACATTCCGCGCGCGCACGAGCGGGATTTGCCGCAACTCTCGCCGAGATGCCTTCCGGCGTTCTCCAACACTTCACTTGACGGGGAAGAGGGCGCCCGGCAACGACGAAGGGACCCGCACGACCGAAGTCGTACGGGCCCCTTCAGGAGCTCGCAGTCGGAGCTACCAGGTCAGGTCGACAAGCTCACTTGTTGATCTTGGTGACCTGGCCGGCGCCCACGGTCCGGCCACCCTCGCGGATGGCGAACTTCAGGCCCTCCTCCATGGCGACGGGCTGGATGAGCTCCACCTTCATCTCGGTGTTGTCACCCGGCATGACCATCTCGGTGCCCTCGGGGAGGGTCACGACGCCGGTCACGTCCGTCGTACGGAAGTAGAACTGCGGGCGGTAGTTGTTGAAGAACGGCGTGTGACGGCCACCCTCGTCCTTGGACAGGATGTAGGCCTGCGCCTCGAACTCGGTGTGCGGGGTCACCGTGTTCGGCTTGATGATGACCTGGCCGCGCTCGACGTCCTCGCGCTTGATACCGCGGAGCAGCAGACCGACGTTCTCACCGGCCTGGCCCTCGTCGAGCAGCTTGCGGAACATCTCGATACCGGTGACCGTGGTGGTGGTCTTCTCGGTCTTGATGCCGATGATGTCGACGGTCTCGTTGACCTTCAGGATACCGCGCTCGATACGGCCGGTGACGACCGTACCGCGACCGGTGATCGTGAAGACGTCCTCGATCGGCATGAGGAACGGCTTGTCGACGTCACGCTCCGGCTCCGGGATCGACTCGTCGACGGCCTTCATGAGGTCGAGGACGGACTGGCCCCACTCCTTGTCGCCCTCAAGGGCCTTCAGAGCGGAGACCTTGACGACCGGAAGGTCGTCGCCCGGGAACTCGTACTCGGAGAGGAGCTCACGGACCTCGAGCTCGACGAGCTCCAGGATCTCCTCGTCGTCCACCATGTCGGCCTTGTTCAGGGCGACAACGATGTACGGAACGCCGACCTGGCGGGCCAGGAGCACGTGCTCCTTGGTCTGCGGCATCGGGCCGTCGGTGGCGGCGACCACCAGGATGGCGCCGTCCATCTGCGCCGCACCCGTGATCATGTTCTTGATGTAGTCCGCGTGACCGGGGCAGTCGACGTGGGCGTAGTGACGGGTCTCCGTCTGGTACTCGACATGCGCGATGGAGATGGTGATACCGCGCTGGCGCTCCTCGGGAGCCTTGTCGATCTGGTCGAACGCCGAGGCCTCGTTCAGGTCCGGGAACGCGTCGTGCAGCACCTTGGTAATGGCGGCCGTGAGGGTCGTCTTACCGTGGTCGATGTGACCGATGGTGCCGATGTTGACGTGCGGCTTAGTCCGCTCGAACTTCGCCTTCGCCACTGGGGTCCTCCTGTGGAGTGGTTCTGAACGCCTTGCTTCATCGGCGCCAGGTGATCTTTGCTGGAAAGCCCGGGCCCCAGGGCATTCTCACCACGATTGCGGTGGAATGCCCCTCAAGGCTCCGGAGTCAAGCCTACGGCGTGTGAACGCGCTGCGTTACTCGCCCTTGGCCTTCGCGATGATCTCCTCGGCGACGTTCCGCGGAACCTCGGCGTAGGAGTCGAACTGCATCGAGTAGCTTGCGCGACCCGACGTCTTGCTGCGGAGGTCTCCGACGTAGCCGAACATCTCCGAGAGAGGCACGAGGCCCTTCACGACGCGGGCACCGGCCCGCTCCTCCATGGCCTGGATCTGGCCACGGCGGGAGTTGATGTCGCCGATGACGTCACCCATGTAGTCCTCGGGCGTGGTGACCTCGACGGCCATCATCGGCTCGAGCAGCACAGGGCTGGCCTTGCGCGCGGCTTCCTTGAAGGCCTGCGAACCGGCGATCTTGAACGCGAGCTCGGAGGAGTCGACCTCGTGGTAGGCACCGTCGAGCAGCGTGATGCGGACACCGGTCATCTCGTAACCGGCGAGGATGCCGAACTGCATGGCCTCCTGGCAGCCGGCGTCGACCGAAGGGATGTACTCCTTCGGGATACGACCACCGGTCACCTTGTTCACGAACTCGTACGACGTGTCGCCGCCCTCGAGGGGCTCGATCGCGATCTGCACCTTGGCGAACTGACCGGTACCACCGGTCTGCTTCTTGTGGGTGTAGTCCACGCGCTCGACGGCCTTGCGGATCGTCTCGCGGTACGCGACCTGCGGCTTGCCGACGTTGGCCTCGACCTTGAACTCACGGCGCATACGGTCGACCAGCACCTCGAGGTGCAGCTCGCCCATACCACCGATGATGGTCTGGCCGGTCTCCTCGTTGGTGTGGACCTGGAAGGACGGGTCCTCCTCGGCCAGGCGCTGGATCGCGACGCCCAGCTTCTCCTGGTCGCCCTTCGACTTGGGCTCGATGGCGACCTGGATGACCGGCGCCGGGAAGTCCATGGACTCCAGGATCACCGGCTGCTTGTCGTCGCACAGCGTCTCACCGGTCGTGGTCTGCTTCAGACCCATCACGGCGACGATGTCGCCGGCGCCCACCGACGCGATCTCCTCACGCTTGTTCGCGTGCATGCGGTAGATCTTGCCGATGCGCTCCTTCTTGCCCTTGACGGAGTTCAGCACGGCGGTGCCGGTCTCCAGGCGTCCCGAGTAGACCCGGACGAAGGTGAGCTTGCCGAGGTGCGGGTCGCTCATGATCTTGAACGCCAGCGCGGACAGCGGCTCGTCCTCGGACGGCTTGCGCTTGACGATCAGCTCCGGGTCCTTGACGTCGTGGCCCTCGATGGCCTCGACGTCAAGCGGGGTGGGGAGGTAGCGCACGACCGCGTCGAGCAGGGGCTGGACGCCCTTGTTCTTGAACGCGGTGCCACAGAACACCGGGGTGACCGTGGTGTCGCTGGACTTGCCGGACGCGATGGTGATGCGACGGATCGCGGCGTACAGCTGCTCCTCGGTGGGCTCGACGCCCTCCAGGTACAGCTCCATGATCTCTTCGTCGTTCTCCGCGACGGCCTCGAGCAGCTTGCCGCGCCACTCCTCGGCGGCCTCGGTGTGCGTGGCCGGGATGTCGACGGTGTCGTACATCTCGCCCTTGGCGGCCTCGGCGGACCACACGAGCGCCTTCATGCGGACCAGGTCCACGACGCCCTTGAAGTCGGCCTCGGCACCGATGGGCAGCTGCATGACGATCGGCTGCGCGCCCAGGCGGTCGCTGATCATGTCGACGCAACGGTGGAACTCGGCACCCGTGCGGTCGAGCTTGTTCACGAAGCAGATGCGCGGCACGCCGTAGCGGTCCGCCTGACGCCACACCGTCTCGGACTGGGGCTCGACGCCGGCAACGCCGTCGAACACCGTCACCGCACCGTCGAGCACACGCAGGGAGCGCTCCACCTCGACGGTGAAGTCCACGTGCCCCGGGGTGTCGATGATGTTGATGGTGTGATCGACGTTGTCCAGCGGCCAGTGGCAGGTGGTGGCAGCAGAGGTGATCGTGATGCCACGCTCCTGCTCCTGCTCCATCCAGTCCATGGTGGCGGCGCCGTCGTGGACCTCACCGATCTTGTACGAAACGCCGGTGTAGAACAGGATCCGCTCAGTGGTGGTCGTCTTGCCCGCGTCGATGTGGGCCATGATCCCGATGTTGCGGACCCTGGCCAGGTCAAGTGAAGTGGTAGCCATAAGGCTTCAGTCTTCTCTCGGTCTCGATGTGGGTAGCGACTACCAGCGGTAGTGCGCGAAGGCCTTGTTGGACTCGGCCATCTTGTGGGTGTCCTCGCGCTTCTTCACGGCCGCGCCGAGGCCGTTCGAGGCGTCGAGAAGCTCGTTGAGCAGACGCTCGGTCATGGTCTTCTCGCGACGGGCGCGGGAGTAACCGACCAGCCAGCGCAGCGCCAGGGTGTTGGCGCGGCCGGGCTTGACCTCGACCGGCACCTGGTAGGTGGCGCCACCGACACGGCGGGACTTGACCTCGAGGGTCGGCTTGATGTTCTCGAGAGCGCGCTTGAGCGTGATGACCGGGTCGTTGCTGGTCTTCTCGCGCAGGCCCTCCATGGCGCCGTACACGATGCGCTCGGCGGTGGAGCGCTTGCCGTTCAGCAGCACCTTGTTGATGAGGGAGGTCACCAGAGGAGAACCGTAGACCGGGTCGATGATGACCGGGCGCTTCGGGGCGGGGCCCTTACGAGGCATTCTTACTTCTCCTTCTTGGCGCCGTAGCGGCTGCGGGCCTGCTTGCGGTTCTTGACACCCTGGGTGTCGAGCGAACCACGGATGATCTTGTAACGAACACCGGGCAGGTCCTTCACACGGCCGCCACGCACGAGCACGATGGAGTGCTCCTGCAGGTTGTGTCCCTCACCCGGAATGTAAGCGGTGACCTCGATCCCGCTGGTCAGACGCACACGCGCGACCTTACGCAGGGCCGAGTTCGGCTTCTTCGGGGTGGTCGTGAACACACGCGTGCAGACGCCACGGCGCTGGGGGGAACCGTCCAGTGCGGGCGTCTTGTTCTTCTCGACCTTGTCCTGCCGGCCCTTGCGGACCAGCTGCTGGATCGTAGGCACTACTTCTCCGGTTTCTGTGTGCCGATAGGTGAAGCTAACCTGGAACGTCGCCGACCCACGCGGTCGGGTGTGTCGAATCCCGCAGACTCTCGCCGCCAGGCAGAAAGAGGCGCAGATTACGGTGGCCAGTGACGGCTCCGGTGCGGTTCAGAGGCACGCACGAGAGCCAGGGCACACCCCAGGCACAAGGTCTGAGCGTACCTAGCTCATTCGCTGTGGTCAAAACAAATGGGCCGCGCCCCCACCCTCGGACGGAACATGTCAAGCCTCGACCCCGTCCGTGATCTTCAAATCCACGCCACGGGCACCCCATACCGCCCTCTCGATGATCTACGGAACTCGGCTCCCGTCACCCCGACGCCGGCCCCACATGAACACTCCCGTCACCCCGCCACCAGCCCCACCACGAACACCAGCGCCAGCATGAGCGCCCAGCCGGCGGTGGACAGCCACCCGAACACGAGCCCGATCAGGGCCAGCCCGTCACCGCCCTCCCCCGTGTTCCGGATCTCCGCCCGCGCCGCATGCCCGAGGACCACCGCCGGAATACCCGTGAGCCCGAAGGTCGGCAGACACAGCAGCCCGCACACGGCGGACCCGACCGCCTTCCCATTGGTCTGCGGCTGCGGCACGGGCAGAAACGTCGGCGGTACGGCCACGACGGGCGCGGGATGCGGTACGGGGCCCGAGGGCAGGTCGGCGACGAGCAGAGCCAGCTCCCCCACCGTACGAGCCGCGTAGGCCCGCTCCACCCGCTTGTCGAACTCCCCTTTCTCCAGCCGCCCCTCACCGAACCCCGCCCTGAGCACGTCCACGGCCCGCTCACGGTCGGCGTGGGAGGCGAGCATGGACGAGGTGCTGTGCGCTTGCCAGGGGTGGGGCTGAGGGACGCCTCCGGCCTGCCAGGGCAGCGGCGCACCACCGGCCCCCTGCCAGGGCCGCGGGACGCCACCCTGCCCTGACTGCGGAGCATCACGGCCCGGCTGAGCTCCACCCTGCCCCGGCTCCCACGGCTGCCATGGCTGCCACGACGGATTCGACACGGAACACCTCCCCGACCCCCCGAGTCCTTCCATGATGCGCCAAGTCCTGCCAGGCGCGAGAGAACGCGTCGGCCACGCGGCCGATTGTCGCTCGTTTCTTGCAGGTCACCTGCGCTGCTGGACACCCAAATAGACCTGATCAACCAGGCCCTGGCGAACAAGCGTCTGGAGGACCACCAGCTCGACGAGCCTCATGAGCTCATCCCCGAGCGTATGAGCCATCTTGCGGACCACGCCCCTCTCCGAGGCGGAGGACCCACCGCCGTACGCCGTCACCCCGCCCGACGACCCTGGAGCGCAAGCGGGCGCCCAGTTGCGCGGCTACTCGACTCGCACCCCGACGTGCACACGCGCCTGCATCACTTGCAGACCTACCTCAAGGGCAGGCACTGACACGCCGAAGGGCGGCCACCCCGAGAGGTGACCGCCCTTCAGCGGTTCAAGCGGACGCTTGCCTACTGGTTGTACGGACCGTAGTCGTAGTCCTCCAGCGGCACGGCCTGGCCGGAGCCCGTGCCGAACGGCGAGTAGTCGATGTCGTCGTAGCCGACGGCCGAGTACATCGCGGCCTTGGCCTCCTCGGTCGGCTCGACCCGGATGTTGCGGTAGCGGGACAGGCCCGTACCGGCCGGGATGAGCTTACCGATGATGACGTTCTCCTTGAGGCCGATCAGGGAGTCGGACTTGGCGTTGATCGCCGCGTCCGTCAGGACCCTGGTCGTCTCCTGGAAGGACGCCGCCGACAGCCACGACTCGGTCGCCAGCGAGGCCTTGGTGATACCCATCAGCTGCGGACGACCGGAGGCCGGGTGACCGCCCTCCTGGACCACACGACGGTTCTCGGTCTCGAACTTCGAGCGCTCGACCAGCTCACCGGGCAGCAGCTCGGCGTCGCCGGACTCGATGATCGTCACCCGGCGGAGCATCTGCCGGATGATGATCTCGATGTGCTTGTCGTGGATCGACACACCCTGCGAGTTGTAGACCTTCTGGACCTCGCCGACCAGGTGGACCTGGACGGCACGCTGACCCAGGATGCGCAGCACATCGTGCGGGTTGGTGGCACCCACGGTGAGCTTCTGGCCCACCTCGACGTGCTCGCCCTCGCTGACCAGGAGTCGGGCGCGCTTCGAGATCGGGAACGCCGTCTCGTCGCTGCCGTCGTCCGGCGTGATGACCAGCTTCTTGGTCTTCTCGGTCTCCTCGATCCGGACGCGGCCGGAGGCCTCGGAGATCGGGGCGACACCCTTCGGGGTACGGGCCTCGAAGAGCTCGACGACACGCGGCAGACCCTGGGTGATGTCGTCACCGGCCACACCACCGGTGTGGAAGGTACGCATCGTCAGCTGGGTACCGGGCTCACCGATGGACTGGGCGGCGATGATGCCGACCGCCTCACCGATGTCGACCAGCTTGCCGGTGGCCAGCGAACGGCCGTAGCACATCGCGCAGGTGCCGACGGCGGACTCGCAGGTCAGGACCGAGCGGGTCTTGACCGTCTCGATGCCCGCGGCGACCAGCTGGTCGATGAGGACGTCACCGAGGTCGACGCCCGCCGGGGCGAGCACCTTGCCGTCGACGACGATGTCCTCGGCGAGGCAGCGCGCGTACACGCTGGTCTCGGCGTTGTCCGCCTTGCGCAGGACGCCGTCGGCGCCACGCTCGGCGATGGCCAGCTTGAGGCCGCGGTCGGTGCCGCAGTCCTCCTCGCGAATGATGACGTCCTGGGAGACGTCGACCAGACGACGGGTGAGGTAACCCGAGTCG
Organism: Streptomyces sp. NL15-2K; assembly: GCF_030551255.1. Lineage (GTDB taxonomy): Bacteria > Actinomycetota > Actinomycetes > Streptomycetales > Streptomycetaceae > Streptomyces. Next base: position 6,887,644 of record NZ_CP130630.1, on the reverse strand, counting down.
GCGGTACGCAGAGCGGTGTCCGCCAGACCCTTACGGGCACCGTGCGTGGAGATGAAGTACTCCAGCACGGACAGACCCTCACGGAACGAGGCCTTGATGGGCCGCGGGATCGTCTCGTTCTTCGCGTTCGACACCAGACCACGCATACCGGCGATCTGACGCATCTGCATCATGTTCCCTCGGGCGCCCGAGTTCACCATCATGAAGATCGGGTTGGTCTTCGGGAAGTTCTCGTTCATCGCCTCGGCGACCTCGTTGGTCGCCTTGGTCCAGATCGCGATGAGCTCCTGCGTGCGCTCGTCCTTGGTGATCAGACCGCGCTCGTACTGCTTCTGGACCTTCTCGTCCTGCGCCTCGTACCCGCGGACGATCGCCTTCTTCGCCTCGGGAACGACGACGTCGGAGATCGCGACGGTGACGCCGGAACGGGTGGCCCAGTAGAAGCCGGACGCCTTCAGGTTGTCGAGCGTCGCCGCCACGATGACCTTCGGGTAGCGCTCGGCGAGGTCGTTGACGATCTCGGAGAGCTGCTTCTTGCCGACCTCGTAGTCGACGAACGGGTAGTCCTCGGGCAGCAGCTCGTTGAAGAGCGCACGGCCCAGGGTCGTCCGCAGCCGGAACGAGTCACCCTGCTGCCACTCCGGCTCGCCCTCCTCCTGCGCTGGCGGGGTCCAGCCACGCGGCGGGATGGTGCCGACCGGGAAGCGGATGTCGATCCTCGACTGGAGCGAGAGCTCGCCCGCGTCGAAAGCCATGATCGCCTCGGCGACGGAGGAGAAGGAGCGCTCCTCACCCTTGACGTTCCGCATCTCACCGTCGGTGGTGAGGAAGAACAGACCGAGGACCATGTCCTGGGTCGGCATCGTCACCGGACGGCCGTCGGCGGGCTTGAGGATGTTGTTCGAGGACAGCATCAGGATGCGGGCCTCGGCCTGCGCCTCCGCGGACAGCGGAAGGTGCACGGCCATCTGGTCACCGTCGAAGTCCGCGTTGAACGCGGTGCAGACGAGCGGGTGGATCTGGATGGCCTTGCCCTCGACCAGCTGCGGCTCGAAGGCCTGGATGCCGAGGCGGTGCAGCGTGGGCGCACGGTTCAGCAGAACCGGGTGCTCCGCGATGACCTCTTCCAGGACGTCGTACACGACCGTGCGGCCGCGCTCGACCATCCGCTTGGCGCTCTTGATGTTCTGCGCGTGGTTCAGGTCGACCAGGCGCTTCATCACGAACGGCTTGAAGAGCTCCAGCGCCATCGCCTTCGGCAGACCGCACTGGTGCAGCTTCAGCTGCGGACCGACGACGATCACGGAACGCGCGGAGTAGTCCACACGCTTGCCGAGCAGGTTCTGACGGAAGCGGCCCTGCTTGCCCTTGAGCATGTCGGACAGCGACTTCAGCGGACGGTTGCCGGGGCCCGTCACCGGGCGACCACGACGGCCGTTGTCGAAGAGCGCGTCGACGGCCTCCTGAAGCATGCGCTTCTCGTTGTTCACGATGATCTCGGGCGCACCGAGGTCAAGGAGTCGCTTCAGACGGTTGTTCCGGTTGATCACACGGCGGTACAGGTCGTTCAGGTCGGAGGTCGCGAAGCGGCCACCGTCCAGCTGCACCATCGGACGCAGGTCCGGCGGGATGACCGGCACGCAGTCGAGCACCATGCCCTTGGGGCTGTTGGTGGTGCTCAGGAACGCCGAGACGACCTTGAGCCGCTTCAGGGCACGGGTCTTCTTCTGGCCCTTGCCGGTACGGATGATCTCGCGAAGCCGCTCGGCCTCTTCGTCCAGGTCGAAGGACTCCAGGCGCTTCTGCAGCGCCGCGGCACCCATCGAACCGTCGAAGTACGTGCCGAAGCGGTCCCGCAGCTCGCGGTAGAGCAGCTCGTCGCCCTCGAGGTCCTGGACCTTGAGGTTCTTGAACCGGGTCCACACCTCGTCGAGCCGGTCGATCTCGCGCTGCGCGCGGTCGCGCAGCTGCTTCATCTCCCGCTCGGCGCCCTCACGGACCTTCCGGCGTACGTCGGCCTTGGCGCCCTCGGCCTCCAGCTCGGCCAGGTCGCCCTCGAGCTTCTTGGCACGGGCCTCCAGGTCGGCGTCCCGGCGGTTCTCGATCTGCTGCCGCTCCACGGAGACGTGCGCCTCCAGGGAGGGCAGGTCGCGGGTACGACGCTCCTCGTCCACGTACGTGATCATGTACGCGGCGAAGTAGATGACCTTCTCCAGGTCCTTCGGGGCGAGGTCGAGCAGGTAGCCCAGCCGCGACGGAACGCCCTTGAAGTACCAGATGTGCGTGACAGGGGCGGCCAGCTCAATGTGGCCCATCCGCTCACGGCGCACCTTGGCGCGAGTGACCTCGACGCCGCAGCGCTCACAGATGATGCCCTTGAAGCGGACACGCTTGTACTTGCCGCAGTAGCACTCCCAGTCCCGGGTCGGACCGAAGATCTTCTCGCAGAAGAGTCCGTCCTTCTCGGGCTTGAGGGTGCGGTAGTTGATCGTCTCGGGCTTCTTGACCTCGCCGTGGCTCCACTGACGGATGTCGTCAGCGGTGGCCAGACCGATCCGGAGCTCGTCGAAGAAGTTGACGTCGAGCACTATGCGTCAATCCCTCTCAGGGTTGTAAGTCATGGGGTCTGATACGGGGGTCCTGGGGCCGGAGGCCTTCATGACGAAGGCCTCCGGACTCCCGTCAGACCTCTTCGACGCTGCTCGGCTCACGCCGGGACAGGTCGATGCCAAGCTCCTCCGCAGCGCGGAAGACGTCCTCGTCGGTGTCGCGCATCTCGATGGACATGCCGTCCGAGGACAGCACCTCCACGTTGAGGCACAGGGACTGCATCTCCTTGATGAGTACCTTGAAGGACTCGGGGATGCCGGGCTCGGGGATGTTCTCGCCCTTGACGATGGCCTCGTAGACCTTCACGCGGCCGGTGACGTCGTCGGACTTGATGGTCAGCAGCTCCTGGAGGGCGTACGCGGCGCCATAAGCCTCCAGCGCCCACACCTCCATCTCGCCGAACCGCTGGCCACCGAACTGGGCCTTACCACCCAGCGGCTGCTGGGTGATCATCGAGTACGGTCCGGTCGAACGGGCGTGCAGTTTGTCGTCGACCAGGTGGTGCAGCTTCAGGATGTACATGAAGCCGACCGAGATCGGCTCCGGGAACGGCTCGCCGGAGCGGCCGTCGTACAACCTCGCCTTGCCGGACGGGAGGACCAGGCGGTCGCCGTCGCGGTTCGGGATGGTGTGCTGGAGCAGACCCGCGAGCTCGTCCTCGCGCGCACCGTCGAAGACGGGGGTCGCGACGTTCGTGCCCGGGTCGACCCGGTCGGCGCCGATGACCTGCAGGCGCTGCGCCCACTCGTCGGCGAGACCGGAGACGTCCCAGCCGCGGCTGGCGAGCCAGCCGAGGTGGATCTCCAGGACCTGTCCCGGGTTCATTCGGGACGGCACACCCAGCGGGTTGAGGATGATGTCGACCGGAGTGCCGTCCTCCAGGAACGGCATGTCCTCGATCGGCAGGATCTTCGAGATGACACCCTTGTTGCCGTGACGGCCGGCGAGCTTGTCACCGTCGGTGATCTTGCGCTTCTGCGCCACGTACACGCGCACCAGCTGGTTCACACCGGGGGGAAGCTCGTCGCCCTCCTCGCGGTCGAAGACGCGCACGCCGATGACCTTGCCGGTCTCGCCGTGCGGCACCTTCAGCGAGGTGTCGCGGACCTCACGGGCCTTCTCACCGAAGATCGCGCGCAGCAGACGCTCCTCGGGGGTCAGCTCGGTCTCACCCTTGGGCGTGACCTTGCCGACGAGGATGTCACCGGCGATGACCTCGGCACCGATACGGATGATGCCGCGCTCGTCGAGGTCGGCGAGGACCTCCTCGGAGACGTTCGGGATGTCCCGGGTGATCTCCTCGGGGCCGAGCTTGGTGTCACGGGCGTCGACCTCGTGCTCCTCGATGTGGATCGAGGAGAGGACGTCGTCCTGCACGAGGCGCTGCGACAGGATGATCGCGTCCTCGTAGTTGTGACCCTCCCACGGCATGAACGCCACGAGCAGGTTCTTGCCCAGCGCCATCTCGCCGTTCTGGGTGGCCGGGCCGTCGGAGAGCACCTGGCCCTCGATGACGCGGTCGCCCTCGTTGACGATGACCTTCTGGTTGACCGAGGTGCCCTGGTTGGAGCGCGAGAACTTGGCCAGGCGGTACGTGATGTACGTGCCGTCGTCGTTGGCGGTGGTGATGTAGTCCGCGGAGACCTCCTGGACCACACCGTCCTTCTCGGCCTTCACCACGTCGCCGGCGTCGACCGCGGAGCGGTACTCCATGCCGGTGCCGACGAGCGGGGACTCCGCCTGGATCAGCGGAACGGCCTGGCGCATCATGTTCGCGCCCATGAGGGCGCGGTTGGCGTCGTCGTGCTCGAGGAACGGGATCATGGCGGTCGCGACCGACACCATCTGGCGCGGCGAGACGTCCATGTAGTCCACGTCGTCACCGGCGACGTAGTCGACCTCACCGCCACGACGGCGGACCAGGACGCGTGCCTCGGCGAAGCGGAACTCGTCCGTCAGGGTCGCGTTGGCCTGCGCGATGACGAAGCGGTCCTCTTCGTCGGCGGTCAGGTAGTCGACGTCGTCGGTGACGACACCCTCGACGACCTTGCGGTACGGCGTCTCGATGAAACCGAACGCGTTGACCCGGCCGTAGGAGGCCAGCGAGCCGATCAGACCGATGTTCGGGCCTTCCGGCGTCTCGATCGGGCACATACGGCCGTAGTGCGACGGGTGAACGTCACGGACCTCGAAGCCGGCCCGCTCACGGGAGAGACCACCCGGGCCGAGGGCGTTGAGACGACGCTTGTGCGTCAGGCCCGACAGCGGGTTGTTCTGGTCCATGAACTGGGACAGCTGGCTGGTGCCGAAGAACTCCTTGATGGAGGCGACGACCGGCCGGATGTTGATCAGGGTCTGCGGCGTGATCGCCTCGACGTCCTGGGTCGTCATGCGCTCGCGCACGACGCGCTCCATACGGGCGAGCCCCGTACGGACCTGGTTCTGGATCAGCTCGCCGACGCTGCGGATACGACGGTTGCCGAAGTGGTCGATGTCGTCGGTCTCGACCATGATCGAGCGACCGGACTCACCCATCGTCTCGGTCTCACCGGCGTGCAGCTTCACCAGGTACTTGATGGTGGCGATGATGTCGTCGGTGGTGAGCACGCCGGCGTCCAGCGGCTCGTCCGCGCCGAGCTTCTTGTTCACCTTGTAGCGGCCGACCTTCGCCAGGTCGTAACGCTTCGGGTTGAAGTAGAGGTTCTCAAGAAGCGTCTGCGCGGCCTCCCGCGTGGGCGGCTCGCCCGGACGCAGCTTGCGGTAGATGTCGAGCAGCGCGTCGTCCTGGCCCTGGGTGTGGTCCTTCTCCAGGGTGGCGCGCATGGACTCGTACTCGCCGAACTCCTCGAGGATCTGCTCGGTGGTCCAACCGAGAGCCTTGAGCAGAACGGTCACGGACTGCTTGCGCTTGCGGTCGATGCGCACACCGACCATGTCGCGCTTGTCGATCTCCATCTCCAGCCAGGCACCCCGGGACGGGATGATCTTCGCGGAGAAGATGTCCTTGTCGGACGTCTTGTCGATGGAGGAGTCGAAGTAGACACCCGGCGAACGGACCAGCTGCGACACCACGACACGCTCGGTGCCGTTGATGACGAAGGTGCCCTTGTTCGTCATGAGCGGGAAGTCGCCCATGAAGACGGTCTGGGACTTGATCTCGCCGGTCTCGTTGTTGGTGAACTCAGCCGTGACGAAGAGCGGAGCGGCGTACGTGAAGTCGCGCTCCTTGCACTCGTCGATACTGTTCTTCGGAGGCTCGAAACGGTGGTCGCGGAAGGTCAGCGACATCGACCCGGAGAAATCCTCGATCGGAGAGATCTCCTCGAAGATCTCCTCCAGACCGGACTTGGTGGGGACATCCTGACCGGACTCCAGAGCCGCCTCGACCCGACTCTGCCAGGCGGTGTTGCCGAGCAGCCAGTCGAAGCTCTCGGTCTGCAGCGCGAGCAGGTTGGGAACCTCGAGGGGCTCCTTGATCTTTGCAAAGGAGATGCGCAGCGGGGCGGTGCTGGCGCCGTTGTTCGTATTCGCGGTCGAGGCAGTGCGCGAGGCGGCCAAGAGGGGGTCCTTCCGAGGGCTCGGACTCACTACGCGCGTACCGGTCCCTCTCCTGCGCACAGAGACAGACTTCCCATTTTCGGCTGTTTGGCCAGGTCGGGGAGATCTGATCGTCGGTGTTCAATCGAGGGCATGCCCCTGGTGACGGGCAGAGGGCAGCTAACAGGCAGCGCAAAGGGTCAGTGTAGCCACATGGCACACTGATGTCCAGTCCGGGTTTTTGAGACCCTCGTTGTTCTCAACACCTTCGACAAGCCCACGCCCTCAACGCACGTTGATACTGCCCTCTTCGCCGTCGATCCATGCCTCGGATTCGGATCCTTGTGACGACGCGTCCTGAGAATTGCGCGCTGCGTGCGGTTCGTCAAGGCCCCCCTTGCCCGAACCGGTTGCTGCGCTCGTCACGTACAGCCTGCACCGGGGCCACTCAGAGACACGATGAAGATCACCATACTCCGCACGAACGTCGGTGCAAGGCAGCCACCACCGGACCCCCGGAACGCCGAAGAGCGACCACCCGGATGGATGATCGCTCTTCAGCGCTTGAGCGTTACAGGATCTGTAGTACGACCCCGAAGGTCTTACTTGACCTCGACGGAGGCGCCGGCGCCCTTGAGGGCCTCGGCGGCCTTCTCAGCGGCGTCCTTGGCGACCTTCTCGAGAACGGGCTTCGGGGCGCCGTCCACGAGGTCCTTGGCCTCCTTCAGGCCCAGGGAGGTCAGCTCACGCACGACCTTGATGACCTGGATCTTCTTGTCACCGGCGCCGGTGAGGACGACGTCGAACTCGTCCTGCTCGGCCTCGGCCTCGACCGGGGCGGCCGGGCCGCCCTGGACGGCGACGGCGGCCGGGGCGGCGGCGGTGACGTCGAACTTGTCCTCGAACGCCTTCACGAACTCGGAGAGCTCGATGAGGGTCATCTCCTCGAACTGCGCGAGCAGGTCTTCCTGGCTGAGCTTCGCCATGATGGGCGATCCTTCCACTAATTCGGCAGGTGCCGGATGTACATGTCTGGCGGGCGTACGTTCGGCCCGCTACGACCACTGCCTCAGGCGAGCTGCCGTGAGGCGGCGGTCATTTCGCGAGCCGAATTACTCGGCACCGCCCTGCTCGTCCTGCTTGGCGCGAAGAGCGTCCACGGTGCGGACGAGCTTCGACGGCAGCGCCTGGAAGACAGCGGCAGCCTGGGACTGCTTGCCCTTCATGGCACCGGCCAGCTTGGAGAGCAGAACCTCGCGGGACTCGAGGTCCGCAAGCTTCTTGATGTCGTCCGCGGACAGCGGCTTGCCGTCAAGGACGCCGCCCTTGATGACGAGACTCGGGTTGTCCTTGGCGAAGTCGCGCAGACCCTTCGCCGCCTCGACCGGGTCACCGGTCACGAAGGCGACGGCCGACGAACCCTGGAAGAGGTCGTCGATCGTGTCGATCCCGGCCTCATTGGCCGCAATCTTGGTCAGCGTGTTCTTCGCCACGCGGTAATAGGCGTTCTCACCGAGTGAACGACGCAGCTGTTGGAGCTGCGCGACGGTGAGACCGGTGTACGCGGTAACGACGGCGCCGTTGGAGTTGCGGAACTTGTCCCGCATCTCCACGACAGCATCGACCTTGTCAGGCCTCGCCATGAGCCTCAGCCTCCTTCCGGGTGATGACGACCGCTCGGAAGGGGCTGGGGTAAACGAAACGCCCCGGCGCAGGCGCACGGGGCGTAGCTCGACCGGCATTCGCAGCGCGAGCAGCGAACCGACGGGAGCACTTCCACAGTCACCTGCGCGGGTCGTCCGCGGAATTCAGCGGATCCTTCGGCCACCGAGCCCTCTCACGAGCGCACGGCAACGACCAGCGGTCTTTGGCTTCTGTAGGAGAGTACGCGACCGAATCGCCGTCAAGCAAATCCGGTGGTACGACGCTCAGCTCTGCGCTTCGTCCATCATCTCGGCGAGGTCCATCGTGTCCTTGGCGGGCGGGGCCGTGATCGTCACCGGCTCGTTGATGTCGAGGAGGGTGATGGTCATGTCGAGCGGGCCCTTGTCGCCGTCGCCCCGCATGCGGAACTGCTTGGTCTGGTCGTCGCCGTCGACCCACATGTCCATCGTGACCGCGTCGACGCCCAGCTTCGTGAACTGGTCGAAGCGCCGCTTCCGGGTGGCCTCGTCCTCGCCCTTCAGGGACTCCCGGAGCTGCTTCATGGTGACCGTCCCCTTGTAGTGGGTGGTCTTCACTCCGTCGACGGTCTCGGTGCCGACGTCCTCGACGTCCTTGGAACCGGCGAGGAAAGTGGACTGATCTGCCGGGTTCTTGTCGGCCTGGCCCGCGCCCAACGACGGATCGTCCAGTCCCTCGGCGCCCAGCTCGGACAGGTCGAACTTGAGCCAGCTCTTGCCGTCCATCTCCTTGGCCGCCGCGGCTCCCCCTCCCATGTACATGGCCTTGTCGACGAGCCGGATCTCCGCGGTGCCGTCCGCACCCTGGTCGAGCGCCGTCATTTTCATGCTCATGGCCACGGTGGGCTTCATCCGCATCGCGGCATCGGCCTTGACCCGCCCCTGCTCCGGCACCTTGCCGGTCATCCGGTACCGGAAGGACGTGATGTCCTCCGCGTTCTTGGCCGCCTTGGCGACGGCCGCCACCGGCGTCATCTTGGGCGAGTCCTCGCCCTTCGCACACCCCACCGCTCCGGCACCGAGGAGCAGTGCGGCGAACCCTGCACCCATCGCTCGACGGCGCGCGGAGCGACGTAAGGAAGTCTTCATCATTTCCCCCCAAGGAACACAGATTGCTCACAGCAATGCCGCGAGCGTATCCCAGGAGTCAGGTGCAGACCCCTGAATTCCCATGAGGCCCAAGTGGCTCAGGGGGTGGCGCCGCCCTGCTTCGCCAGCAGCTCCCTGAAGTCCTCGGTGTCACCGGCCGGGGGCCGTTCGGCGGAGACCTTCACGCCGTAGTCGCTGTAATGGGCCGTCTGGGTCAGCTCGCCGCTCGCCGTCCGGCCCTTCTCGATCTTCTTGACCAGCAGGTCCCGGTCGTTGACCCAGATGTCGACGGTCTCGGTGGTGACGCCGGCGTGCTGGAGCTGCTTCCTCAGTTCCGCGTCGGAGACGTCCGCCACCGCCACCGTGCCGGAGTAGTGCGTGGCGGGCTGTCCGTCCACCGTCTCCTCGCCGACCTTCCGTACGTCCCCGGAGTCCAGCAGCAGCTTCACCGACTGGTTCGGCGTGGTGTTGCGCAACTGGTCGGCGAGGTTCGTGCCGCCCTCGCCGAGGGCGGCGAGGTCGTCGTACGCGTACTTGATCCAGTGCTTGCCGCCGGCCTTCCGGGCGAACGCGTCGCCCATCCGCGCGTAGTAGGCGTCGGCCAGATAGCGGGCCTGCATCGACGTGATGCCGAGTCGGCGCATCGCCTCGGCCGTGGTGCCGCCGGTGTACGTGATCGTCAGGGCGCCGGTGAGGCCGCGGCCCCAGCCGAGTGCGCCGTCGGCCTCGATGGACAGCTCGGTGCCCATGACCGTGGTGGACCGCACCCGGGCCGAATCGGCCCGCGCGGTGGACCGCTCGGCGGAACGCAGGGCCGCGAGAGAGACGGGGCTCGCCCCACGGTCCCCCTCGGGCTCGCCGGAGGAGGTGCAGGAGGTACACCCCGCCAGCGTGGCCGCCACCGCGGCCGCGAGGGCGACGCGGCGCCCGCCCGTGCACTTCATACGTCCCCCTGTGCCATCGCCCTGTCCGCACGCTAACCCAGGGCACGGCACCCACGGGAACGGAACCCACACATGGCAACGGGCCCCGCACCTCGGAAGGTGCGGGGCCCGTAGCCGACTCGGCGAGCCGGCAGGCTCGGCCCGGTCAGACAGCTGCCGGGTCCTCCTCGACGAGGAGGTTGCGGGTGCGGTTCGGGTCGAGCGGAATGCCGGGGCCGATCGTGGTGCTGATCGCGGCCTTCTTGATGTAGCGCCCCTTGGCGGCGGACGGCTTCAGACGGAGGATCTCCTCCAGGGCCGCGCCGTAGTTCTCCACCAGCTTGGTGTCGTCGAAGGACGCCTTGCCGATGATGAAGTGCAGGTTCGAGTGCTTGTCGACGCGGAACTCGATCTTGCCGCCCTTGATCTCGGTCACGGCCTTGACCACGTCCGGGGTCACGGTGCCGGTCTTCGGGTTCGGCATCAGACCACGCGGGCCGAGGACACGGCCGAGGCGGCCGACCTTGCCCATGAGGTCCGGGGTGGCGACGACGGCGTCGAAGTCCAGACGGCCCTTCGACACCTCGTCGATCAGCTCGTCGGCGCCGACGATGTCGGCGCCCGCGGCACGAGCGGCCTCGGCACGGTCACCGGTCGCGAAGACCAGGACCCGGGCGGTCTTACCGGTGCCGTGCGGGAGGTTCACGGTGCCACGGACCATCTGGTCGGCCTTGCGCGGGTCGACACCCAGACGGAAGGCGACCTCGACGGTGCCGTCGAACTTGGTCGTGGAGGTCTCCTTGGCGAGACGGACGGCCTCGAGCGGGGCGTACAGCTTCTCCCGGTCGATCTTGGCGTCCGCAGCGCGGAGAGCCTTGCTGCGCTTGCTCACAACTGCTCCTGTGTGTTCTGAAAGGAGTCGTGGTACGGGCCGAGCAGGCCCTGCCACGTGCGGCCTCGCGAGCCGCATGGTTCTACGAGGGAGGGGTTCAGCCCTCGACCGTGACGCCCATGGAACGCGCGGTACCGGCGATGATCTTCGCGGCGGCGTCCAGGTCGTTGGCGTTGAGGTCGGGCATCTTCGTGGTGGCGATCTCGCGGACCTGCGCCTGGGTGATCTTGGCGACCTTGGTCTTGTGCGGCTCGCCGGAGCCCTTCTCCACGCCCGCGGCCTTGAGGATCATCTTGGCGGCCGGCGGCGTCTTGGTGATGAAGGTGAAGGAGCGGTCCTCGTAGACCGTGATCTCCACCGGGATGACCCAACCGCGCTGCGACTCGGTCGCGGCGTTGTAGGCCTTGCAGAACTCCATGATGTTGACGCCGTGCTGACCGAGCGCCGGGCCGACCGGCGGGGCCGGGTTGGCGGCACCGGCCTGGATCTGGAGCTTGATGAGCCCCGTGACCTTCTTCTTCTTGGGAGGCATTGCTCTCCGGGTCCTTTCGATTCGGGTCTACCCCCACCCGGGTCGCGTCCCGGCTGAAGGCATACCGCACAACGATAACGGGTATAGATGCGCGGCCAAAAACCGAGCAGGTCAGAGGAGCTTTTGACAGCCCCTCTGACCTGGTCGGAAGCGGTGCGTCCAGGAAGAACTAGTTCTTCTGGATCTGGTCGAAGGAGAGCTCGACCGGCGTCTCCCGGCCGAAGATCTCCACGAGACCCTTGACCTTCTTCGAGTCGGCGTTGATCTCGTTGATGGTGGCCTGGAGCGTGGCGAACGGTCCGTCGGTGACGGTGACCGAGTCGCCCACCTCGAAGTCCAGCACCTGGACCTCGACCTTGCGCTGCGGAGCCGGCTTGCCCTCGGCCTCGGCGGCCTCGCGGGCCGCCTTCTCCTCGGCCTCCGGCGCGAGCATCTTGACGATCTCGTCCAGGGTCAGCGGGTACGGGTCGTAGGCGTTGCCCACGAAGCCGGTGACGCCGGGGGTGTTGCGGACGACGCCCCAGGACTCGTTCGTCAGGTCCATGCGGACCAGGACGTAGCCCGGCAGCTTGTTCTGCTTGATGGTCTTGCGGTCGCCGTTCTTGATCTGGACGACCTCTTCCTGCGGCACTTCGGCCTGGAAGATGTAGTCCTCGACATTCAGCGAGACGGCGCGCTGCTCGAGGTTGGTCTTCACGCGGTTCTCGTAACCGGCGTAGGTGTGGATGACGTACCACTCGCCGGGCAGGGTCCGCAGTTCCTCGCGCAGGGCGGCGACGGGGTCGACGGGCTCGGCCTCTTCTTCTTCGGCCTCTTCTTCGACCTCGGCTTCTTCGGCCTCGGCCTCGTCGTCCTCGACGTGCACGGCGGCTTCCTCAGCGGGCTCGCCCGCCTCGGCGTCGGCAGCCTCGACCTCGTCCAGGTCCTCGTCCGCGCCCTCGACGATGTCGAGCTCGTCTTCCACGGACTCGACGTCCTGCCCGTGTGGCTCAACGGCGTCGTTCAGGTTCTGGTCAGACACGGTGGCTGCTTCTTCCTGGATACATAGGGGTGGAACATGCGAAAGGGGCGCCGGTAACCCGCGGCGCCCTTCGCTCTTTGCTCAGCCGAAGACGTACTTGGCGGCGTGGTCGAATCCATAGTCAATCACGGTCACCAGGCCGATCATGATGATGACGAAGATGATCACCACGGTCGTGTATGTCGACAGCTGGTTGCGCGTGGGCCAGACGACCTTGCGGAGCTCCGCGACGATCTGGCGGTAGAAGAGCGCGAGGCGCTTCAGCGGGCCCTTCTTGGCGCGCTTGCCACCCTTACGGGTCTTCTTCTTGGACTCCGGCGCCTCGTCCTGGGCATCAGGCATGTCGATGGAGCCCACGGCGTCCGTCACTCGTCCTCACCTGATTCCGGGTCGTGGCCGTGCCGCGCCCGGTCTGAGCCGCACGGCGGTGCATATTGTACGTACATGCGCACACACACATCCTGGCTAAGGCGTGTGTAGCAGGGCCGGAGGGACTTGAACCCCCAACCGCTGGTTTTGGAGACCAGTGCTCTACCAATTGAGCTACGACCCTTTGTGTGCCCCCCAACGTACCGCATCCAACCGAGTGCTCGGTGTGCACCGGTTGAGCACGAGCTGTTGAAGGCCAACGAGGTGAGAGTGTACGTGGTCCCGGGCCGGGCGTCGAACAGAAAGTGCCCGTAGGGGCTTTGCGAAGGGAAGAACGGCGGCGGAACGGCCGAAGATCGGCTGAAGATCGCCCTGGCCGCGAGCGGGTTCCGCACGGGTGTTCTGGGGTTTGCCCGCACATGTTCAGTCTGTGAAACCCGCGTGCCGGGTGAGTTTCCGGTCTGAAACGATGGGCCCCATGAGCGCTGCAATCCCACCCACCGAGCGCCGGGTCTCCGCCCGAGTCGGCGCGATCTCCGAGTCCGCCACCCTCGCCGTGGACGCCAAGGCCAAGGCCCTCAAGGCCGCCGGGCGTCCGGTGATCGGCTTCGGCGCCGGCGAGCCCGACTTCCCGACCCCGGACTACATCGTCGAGGCGGCCGTCGAGGCCTGCAAGAACCCGAAGTACCACCGCTACACGCCGGCCGGCGGCCTGCCCGAGCTGAAGGCCGCACTCGCCGCGAAGACCCTGCGTGACTCCGGCTACGAGCCGGACGTCTCGCAGATCCTGGTCACCAACGGCGGCAAGCAGGCGATCTACGAGGCCTTCGCCGCGATCCTGGACCCGGGCGACGAGGTCATCGTCCCGGCCCCGTACTGGACGACCTACCCCGAGTCGATCCGTCTCGCGGGCGGCGTCCCGGTCGAGGTCGTCGCCGATGAGACGACCGGCTACCGCGTCTCGGTCGAGCAGCTGGAGGCCGCCCGTACGGAGCGGACGAAGGTCGTCCTCTTCGTGTCGCCGTCCAACCCGACAGGCGCGGTCTACAGCGAGGCCGAGACCGAGGCGATCGGCCGCTGGGCCGTCGAGCACGGCCTGTGGGTGCTGACCGACGAGATCTACGAGCACCTCGTCTACGGCGACGCGGCCTCCGTCTCCCTCCCGGCCCTCCTGCCCGAGCTGCGCGAGAAGTGCATCGTGGTCAACGGCGTGGCGAAGACGTACGCCATGACGGGCTGGCGCGTGGGCTGGATCATCGGCCCGAAGGACGTCGTGAAGGCGGCCACCAACCTGCAGTCGCACGCCACGTCGAACGTCTCGAACGTGGCCCAGGCCGCCGCCCTCGCCGCCGTCTCCGGCAACCTGGACGCGGTCGCGAAGATGCGCGAGGCCTTCGACCGGCGCCGCAAGACGATCGTGCGGATGCTGAACGAGATCGACGGCGTCGTCTGCCCCGAGCCCGAGGGCGCCTTCTACGCCTACCCCTCGGTGAAGGCACTGCTGGGCAAGGAGATCCGCGGCAAGCGTCCGCAGGACACGGTCGAGCTGGCCGCGCTGATCCTGGAGGAGGCCGAGGTCGCGGTCGTCCCGGGCGAGGCCTTCGGCACGCCGGGCTACCTGCGGCTGTCGTACGCCCTGGGCGACGAGGACCTCGTCGAGGGTGTGAGCCGGATCCAGAAGCTGCTGGCCGAGGCTCGCTGAGTTTCACGGAGAGGCGTACCTCCCTTGAACGTTGAGGGGTGGTACGCCTCTCTGTCGTTTGTGCGAGCAAGACCACGTTCGGGGAAAGCGCTACCGGGACGACAGCAACGTACGGCAGGATCCTCGAATGGAGCGTGTACGTGATGTCTCTGAGCTGCCGAAAGCCCATCTGCACCTGCACTTCACCGGGTCGATGCGACCGACCACCGTGCTGGAGCTCGCCGACAAGTACGGCGTACGGCTGCCGGAGGCGCTGACCGAAGCACTGACCAGTGGTGAGCCGCCGAGGCTGCGGGCGACGGACGAGCGCGGCTGGTTCCGCTTCCAGCGCCTGTACGACGCGGCGCGCTCGTGTCTCAGAGAGCCGGAGGACATCCAGCGCCTGGTCCGGGAGGCGGCCGAGGAGGACCTGAAGGACGGCTCGGGTTGGCTGGAGATCCAGGTCGACCCGACCTCGTACGCCCCACGCCTGGGCGGTCTGATCCCGGCCCTGGAGGTCATCCTCGACGCGGTGGACACGACCATGCGGGAGACCGGCCTCGGGATGCGTGTCCTGGTGGCCGCGAACCGTATGAAGCACCCGCTGGACGCCCGGACGCTGGCCCGGCTGGCGGTGCGGTACGCCGACCGGGGTGTCGTCGGTTTCGGTCTGTCGAACGACGAACGCCGGGGCATGGCACGGGACTTCGACCGGGCTTTCGCGATCGCCCGCGAGGGTGGCCTGCTGTCGGCGCCGCACGGAGGCGAGCTGACCGGCCCGTATTCCGTCCGGGACTGCCTGGACGACCTGGACGCGCACCGGATCGGGCACGGCGTGCGGGCGGCCGAGGATCCGCGGCTGCTGAAGCGCCTCGCCGACCGGGGCGTCACCTGCGAGGTGTGCCCGGCGTCGAACGTGGCCCTGGGCGTGTACGAGAAGCCGGAGGACGTGCCCCTGCGGACCCTCTTCGAGGCGGGTGTCCCGATGGCCCTGGGCGCGGACGACCCGCTCCTGTTCGGCTCCCGGCTGGCGGCCCAGTACGACATCGCCCGCCACCACCACGCCTTCACGGACGCGGAACTGGCGGAACTGGCCCGCCAGTCGGTACGGGCGTCGGCGGCGCCGGAGGAGATGAAGACCAAGCTGCTGGCCGGGGTGGACGACTGGCTCGCCTAGCTCCTCACGAGCCCTGCCGCTCTACAGACTGACGCCGACCGTCACCGGCTCGTTGACCAGCGTGATCCCGAATGCGTCGCGGACGCCGGCGACGACCTCGCGGGCGAGTGCGAGCAGGTCCTCGGTGGTCGCCCCGCCCCGGTTGGTGAGGGCGAGGGTGTGCTTCGTGGAGATCCGGGCCGGTCCGGTGCCGTAGCCCTTGGTGAAGCCCGCCTTGTCGATCAGCCAGGCGGCGGAGGTCTTGGTGTGTCCCTCCCTCGCCGGATACGCCGGCGGCCGCACGTCCTCGCCCAGCCGCTCCCGCACGCGCGCGTGGAACGCGGCGAACTCATCGTCGGTGAGGATCGGGTTGGTGAAGAAGGACCCGGCCGACCAGGTGTCGTGGTCCTCGGGGTCCAGGACCATGCCCTTCCCGGAGCGCAGCTTCAGGACGGTCTCGCGGGCGTCGGCGAGCGGCACGCGGTCGCCGGGATCCACGCCCAGCGCCCGGGCCGTCTCGGCGTACTTGAGGGGTCCGGACAGGCCGCCCGCGTCCTCCAGTTCGAAGCGGACGCGCAGGACGACGTACCGCTCGGGGTCGGCCTTGAAGCGGCTGTGGCGGTAGGAGAAGGCGCATTCCGCGTTCGTCAGCGTGACCGTTTCCCGCGCCCGGCGGTCGTAGGCGACGACCTCCGTGATCGTCGACGAGACCTCCTGGCCGTACGCCCCCACGTTCTGGATGGGGGTCGCGCCCGACGAGCCCGGGATGCCGGCGAGGCACTCGACACCGGCGAGACCCGCCTCGACGGTCCGGGCGACGGCGTCGGTCCACACCTCGCCGGCGGCCAGCTCCAGCCGGGTGCCGTCGAGCGCGCAGCCCTTGGTGGCGATGACGAGCGCGGTGCCCGCGAAGCCCTTGTCGCCGATGACCAGGTTCGAGCCGCCGCCGATGAGCAGCAGCGGCGTCCCGCTGTCGTCGGCCTCGCGGACGATGGCGATGACCTCGGCGTCGGTCGTCGCGTAGACCAGCCGGGTCGCCGGACCTCCCAGCCGGAAGGTGGTCAGCGGGGCGAGGGGGGCGTCGTGGAGTTCCTGCACGCGCCCAAGACTACGAGACGGCACTGACAGCCCCCGTCACGGGCGAACGGCCCGGCAGCCGGCCGAGCCGTTCCCCGAGTCGGTGCTCAGGCCAGTTGTACGACGGCCCGCGACATCCCCAGCACCTTCTGTCCGGCGCTGGTCGCCGTGAGGTCCACGCGGACCCTGCTGTCGTCGAGCTTGACCGCGATCTTGCCGGTGACCTCGATCGTGGCGCCCTGGTCGTCGTTGGGGACGACGACGGGCCTGGTGAAGCGGACGCCGTACTCGACGACCGCGCCCGGGTCGCCGGTCCAGTCGGTGACCACACGGATCGCCTCGGCCATGGTGAACATGCCGTGCGCGATGACGTCCGGCAGCCCGACGTCCTTGGCGAACTTCTCGTTCCAGTGGATCGGGTTGAAGTCCCCGGAGGCGCCCGCGTACCGGACGAGGGTGGCGCGGGTCACGGGGAAGGACTGGGCGGGCAGCTCGGTGCCGACCTCGACGTCGTCGTAGGAGATCTTCGCCGTCATGTCAGCCCTCCTCGGCCGCGCGGGCGACCAGCTTCGTCCAGGCGGTCACGACGTGCTCGCCGGCCTCGTCGTGGACCTCGCCCCGGACGTCCAGGATGTCGTTGCCCGCCATGGACTTGATGGCCTCGATGGTCGTGGTGACGGTGAGCCGGTCGCCGGCGCGCACCGGGCGGACGTAGGCGAACTTCTGGTCTCCGTGCACGACGCGGCTGTAGTCCAGGCCGAGCTGCGGGTCCTCGATGACCTGTCCGGCCGCCTTGAAGCTGATCGAGAAGACGAAGGTCGGCGGGGCGATCACATCCGGGTGGCCGAGCGCCTTGGCGGCGTCCGGGTCCGTGTACGCAGGGTTCGGGTCCCCCACCGCTTCCGCGAACTCACGGATCTTCTCCCGGCCCACTTCGTATGGGTCGGTGGGCGGATAGGTCCGCCCCACGAAGGACTGATCGAGCGCCATGGCTCGGTACCTCCTGGATGTCTGCTCTGGTTGACCTGTAGTCGACCGGAACCGGTCGGTAACCGGATGTGAAACGACGTGAGGCCGCCCCCCGACTGCGGGGGCGGCCTCACATACGAGCCTGTTTTATCGCGTTTCGCGGTGCGCGGTGTGCGCATTGCAACGCGGGCAGTGCTTCTTCATCTCAAGACGGTCCGGGTTGTTACGCCGGTTCTTCTTGGTGATGTAGTTCCGCTCCTTGCACTCCACGCAGGCCAGCGTGATCTTCGGGCGGACGTCGGTGGCAGCCACGTGAGTGCTCCTTGACGAACGGATGGGACTGGGTTAACGCAAGAAAGAGTAGCCGATCGAAGGACCGACCCCGCAATCGGCTACTGTCAGTAGCGGTGACCGGACTTGAACCGGTGACACAGCGATTATGAGCCGCTTGCTCTACCGACTGAGCTACACCGCTGTGATGCGATCGGGCCCCGCCTCGCGGCGGGAACCTCTCACACCAGAGCCCCAATACGGAATCGAACCGTAGACCTTCTCCTTACCATGGAGACGCTCTGCCGACTGAGCTATTGGGGCGAGCGATGAAGACATTACACGCTCGGCCGCCGTTCACCCAAATCCGTTTCGCGGCCTCCACCGGGCCCTGTCGCCCGGTCCTCCCATGAGCCACGGAGGCCTCTCCGGCAGGACTGACCACGCCGGTACGACTATTGCGCTCCTCCGCGTCGGGAGCGCGTCGTCACCCTAGGCTCGGACTCACTCTGCGTGATCTTCCGTCCCTCGCGCAGTCCCCGAGCCGCAGCCCCCCGAGCCCCTGGAGCGCGATGCCCGACAGTCGGCCGCAGCCGTCCCACTCGTCGTCCTCGTCGTCGGGCCCGGCCTCGCTGCTGCTGTGCGGGGCGCGGCTCACCGACGGCCGGACCGTGGACGTACGACTGGGCGGCGGGCGCATCGAGGCGGTCGGAACGGCGGGGAGCCTCACGGCGGACGGCACGCGCGCGTGCGGCACGCGCGTGGACCTCAGCGGCTATCTGCTCCTGCCGGCTCCGGCCGAGCCGCACGCCCACGCCGACACCGCGCTGTCGGGCGAGGGCGAGGGGCCGGTCTCGTACGACACGCAGGACGTCCAGCGCCGGGCCACCGAGGCCGCTCTGCTGCAAGTGGGGCACGGGGCGACCGCGCTGCGGGCACACGTGCGCGTGGGGGACGTCCAAGGGCTCGGCGCGCTGGCCGCCGTACTGCAGGCGCGGCGGGCGCTGCGCGGGCTCACCGAGGTGGCGGCGGTGGCGATGCCGAGGGTGCTGACCGGGGTGGCCGGGGCCGACGGGCTCGCGATGCTGCACGACGCGATGAAGATGGGCGCCTCCGTGGTGGGCGGTTGTCCTGACCTCGACCCCGATCCGACTGGCTACGTACAGGCGGTCCTGGAGGTCGCCTCCGAGCACGGCTGCCCCGTCGACCTGCACACCGACGCCACCGACCCTGGGCGTCTGTCCCGTCTCGCCGCGATGGCGGGCGGGCTGCGTCCCGGGGTGACGCTCGCCCCGTGCGGCGGCCTGAGCCGGCTGCCCGCCGAGACGGCCGGCCGCATCGCCGACCGGCTCGCGGCGGCCGGCGTGGCGGTGGTGTGCCTGCCGCAGGGCGGCTGCGGGGGCGTCGAGCGCCGGGGCACGGCACCGGTACGGCTGCTGCGCGCGGCCGGGGTGCGGGTGAGCGCGGGCAGCGGTGCCCTGCGTGACGTGTCGAACCCGGTGGGGCGCGGCGATCCGCTGGAGGCGGCCTATCTGCTGGCGTCCCGCCACGGGCTGTGCCCGGAGGACGCGTACGACGCGGTGAGCTCGTCGGCGCGGGCGGTGCTGGGCCTTCCGGAGGTACGGGTGGAGGCGGGATTCCCGGCCGAGTTGCTGGCGGTGCGCGGCGACCGGCTGGCGGGGGCGCTGTCGCTGGCGTACAGCCGGATCGTGGTGCACCGGGGGCGCGTGGTGGCGCGGACCAGCGCGGTGCGGGAGTACTGCAACTCCGCCGCCGCGGCGCAGTTGGGGTTGCCTCGGCAGGGGCGGTGAGTGGGGTCGTAGGCGAGGACGAGGCGCGAGGACGGGGGCGAGGGGCGAGGGCGGTGGGGCCTGCGTCTGCGGCTCTTGATCCTGGCTTTGCCGCCCCGCGTGCGCGTCCAACGCCTGTGAGTGCGTGTGTTCCTGGGGCGTGGCCGAAGTCGTGCGGCGGATGCGGCCGTCCGGGCGTACGGTCGAAGGCATGCGCATTGTCATCGCTGGTGGTCATGGTCAGATCGCGCTGCGGCTGGAGCGGTTGCTCGCCGCGCGCGGGGACGAGGTCGCGGGGATCATCCGCCGCGCCGAACAGGGCGACGATCTGCGGGAGGCCGGCGCCGAACCGATTGTGCTGGACCTGGAGTCCGCCGCGGTCGAGGAGGTGGCGGCGCGTCTGCGGGGCGCCGACGCGGCGGTCTTCGCGGCGGGCGCGGGTCCGGGCAGCGGGGTGGTCCGCAAGGACACGGTGGACAAGGGTGCGGCGGTGCTGTTCGCGGACGCGGCGGTCCAGGCGGGCGTACGGCGCTTCGTGGTCGTGTCGTCCATGGGCGCCGACCCCGCGCACGAGGGCAGCGAGGTCTTCGATGTCTACCTGCGCGCCAAGGGCGAGGCCGACGCGTACGTGACCGGTCTGGACGCCCTCGACTGGACGATCCTGCGCCCCGGCGCGCTGACGGACGACGCCGGCACCGGCCTCGTACGCCTGGAGGCGCACACGGGCCGCGGCCCGATTCCGCGCGACGACGTGGCCGCCGTACTCGCGGAGTTGCTGGACACCCCGGCGACGGCCGGTCTGACCCTGGAGCTGGTCGCCGGGAAGACGCCGGTGTCGGTGGCGGTCAAGTCGGTGGCGGGGAACTGAGGATGGCCGCCGGGGCGGTTCCGGCCGCGCGGGAGGCGCTGCTGCGGCGGATGTACGAGGTCTTCTCCACCGACGAGCGCGACGCCTTCGTCCCGCGCTGCCTGTCCCCGGACGTGGACTGGCCGAACATGCTGGACGGGGTCCGGGTGCACGGCCGTGAGGCGGTACGCGCGTACTGGGCACGGCAGTTCGCGGCCGGGCATCCCCTCGTACGGCTGGAGGGGCTGCGGCTCGACCAGGACGGCGAGGCGGTGGTGGCGACCGTACGGCCCGGGATGCGGGACGCGTCGGGCGAGCGGTGGGCGGAGGAGACGGTCGAGCACGTGTACCGGTTCGGCGGGGACGAGTTGGTGACGCGGATGGACGTGAGGCCTTCGTGAGGCCTTCGTGAGGCCTTCGTTCGGCTTTCGTGAGGCCTTCGTTCGGCCGTAGAGGCTGGGCTCACGGGGCTGGGGCGGTCTAGAACAGGGGCAGCTGTCCTGGGAATTCCGGGATCACATACCCGTCCAACGACGGCTGGGCCGCCCCGAGTTCCGCCTGCCTCCGGGATCCCGGGCACGAGACGAGTTGGCCGCTCTCGCGTGCGCCGGGCGGGTCGTGCCGGGCGAAGCGGCCGGCGACGACGGCGATTTCGCGACGGCATTCGGGGCAGTGTCTGCGGCGGGTGGACATGGTGCCAGTGTGCCCCGGAGGGCGCGCGGCCCCCCTCCCCTCCGATCCTTCACGTGGCGGTCACACAATCCGACCATGCTTGCTTAAGTCAATCAACTGACTTAGGTTGGGCGGGTCGCGCTGTCACCGACGCCCACACGGAGGCCCGACCCATGTCCCATGCCCTTCCCCGATCCCTCGACGCCCCGGAGACGGCGGCACCAAAGCCCGGTGTCGTCGTGGCGGTACTGGCCTTCGGCGGCATCGTCGTCGCGCTGATGCAGACCCTGGTGATCCCGATCGTCCCGGAGCTTCCGCAGCTCCTGAACGCCCCCGCGTCGGACACCGCCTGGGCCGTCACCGCCACACTGCTCGCCGCCGCCGTCGCCGTCCCGATGATGGGGCGGCTCGGTGACATGTACGGCAAGCGCCGCATGCTCCTGCTGAGCCTCGTCCTCCTCGTGGCCGGCTCGATCACCGCCGCCCTCAGCGACTCCCTGACCCCGATGATCGTCGGCCGCGCGCTGCAGGGCATGGCGGGTGGTGTGATCCCGCTCGGCATCAGCATCATGCGGGACGAGCTGCCCGCCGAACGGCTGGGTTCCGCGACCGCCATGATGAGCGCCTCCCTGGGGGTCGGCGCCGCCCTCGGCCTGCCCGCCGCCGCGCTGATCGCCGACAACTTCGACTGGCACATGCTGTTCTGGAGCTCGGCCGCCATGGGCGCCGCCGCCCTCCTGCTGGTCCTGCTCCTCGTGCCCGAGTCCAAGGTGCGCACCGGCGGCCGCTTCGACCTGATCGGCGGCCTCGGCATGGCGGCCGGCCTGGTCTGCCTGCTGCTGGCGATCTCCAAGGGCGGTGAATGGGGCTGGCGCAGCGGCACGATCCTCGGTCTCTTCGCGGCGGCCGTCGTGATCCTGCTGGTGTGGGGCTGGTGGGAACTGCGCACGGAGCAGCCGCTGGTGGACCTGCGCACCACCGCCCGCCGCCAGGTGCTGTTCACCAACCTCGCCTCGATCGCGCTCGGCTTCGGCATGTTCGCCATGTCCCTGGTCCTTCCGCAGCTCCTGCAGTTGCCTGAGGCGACCGGCTACGGCCTGGGCAGGTCGCTGCTCACCGCCGGGCTGGTCATGGCCCCGTCCGGCCTGGTGATGATGGTCATCGCCCCCGTCTCCGCGGCCCTGTCGAAGGCCCAGGGCCCGAAGGTGAGCCTGATGGTCGGCGCCCTGATCGTGGCCGCCGGCTACGGCCTGCAGATCCTGCTGATGGACGAGGTCTGGCAGTTCGTGCTGGTCTCCTGCGTCATCGGTTCCGGTATCGGCTTCACGTACGGCGCGATGCCCGCCCTGATCATGGGCGCCGTGCCGCCGTCCCAGACGGGCGCCGCGAACAGCCTCAACACCCTGATGCGGTCCATCGGTACGTCGGTCGCCAGCGCCGTCGCGGGCGTCATCCTGGCGCAGATGACCACCAGCCTCGGCCCGGTCGCCCTGCCCTCGGAGAACGGCTTCAAGACCGTACTCGCGATCGGCGGCGGGGCGGCACTGCTGGCCTTCGTCCTCGCGGGGTTCATTCCGCGACGGCAGCCCGCGGCAGCGGACGGGGCGTCGCAGGGCGTGAGCGTGCTCAGCGGAGGGCCTGCGGCGGGGGACCTGGCCGGGGAGCGGGTGCCCGTGGGTGCGGGTGGTGTGGGTGCGGGCGACGTGGGTGCGGCGGGCGGCGTGGGCGCGGTCGGTGTGAGTGCGGAGGGTCCGACGGTCGCGACCGCGCAGCCGGACGCGGTTGCTGTGGAGCCGGAGCCGATGCGCGGGCACGCACCCGCTCTGACCTCGCCGGTGCCCCTGCGGGTCGAGGACGACGAGGGCGTTGAGAGCGTCGAAGGCGTTGAGAGCGTCGAAGGCGTCGAAGGCGGCTCCGTCACCGGCGGGATCCCGGTCGGCGGGCACGTCCTCGGCGCGGAGCGCGCCCCTGTGGCCGGCGCCGCGGTGACGTTGATCTCCCTCGGCGGGAAACAACTGGGCAGGTCGGTCTCGCGGGGCGACGGCAGGTACGGCGTGGACGCGCCCGCTGCCGGTTCGTACGTCCTGATCGCCTCCGCCGACGGCTACCAGCCACAGGCCTCGACGATCGTCGTCGCCGGGGACGCACAGGTGTCGTACGACGTCCTGCTGAGCGGCACCAGCGGCCTGGCCGGTGTGGTGCTGTCCGCCGACAGCGGGGCGCCGGTCGCGGAGGCCGTGGTCATCGTGACCGACGTCCGCGGGGACGTGCTGGCCACCGGACGCACCGACGCTCTGGGCGAGTTCTCCATCACCGACCTGGTGCCGGGCACGGTGACCCTCGCGGTCAACTCCCCCAAGCACCGGCCGCTCGCCCTGCCCGTCGAGATCGGCGGCACCGGGACCACACGGATCGAGGTGGAGTTGCGGCCCGGCGTCCATGTGCGGGGCACGGTCAGCGGAGCGGGCACCCCGCTGGGCGACGCGTTGGTGACACTGGTGGACGCCGCGGGCAACGTGGTCGCCACGACCACGACGGACCTCGACGGCGCGTACGTCTTCTCCGACCTGGACGGCGGCGCGTACACGGTCATCGCGACCGGCTACCCACCCCGGGCGACCACGGTGGCCGTCTCCGGCGGCGGCGTGGACGACCACGACATCGAACTGGCCCATGCCGGCGAGTAGTTCGCGGCCGCACACACGAAGAAACCCCCTCCGTCCTGCGTTTCCGCAGATCGGAGGGGGTATCTCGTCTCAACTTTACGAGTGTGGCGGCGCCAGGATTCGAACCTGGGAAGGCTGAGCCGGCAGATTTACAGTCTGCTCCCTTTGGCCGCTCGGGCACACCGCCGGGGTCGCTGCCCTTCGAACCGCTTTTCGGCGGTGCTCCGTGGCAACGACGTAAACAATACCCGATACGGAGGGGTGCTTCGCCACCCGATTGATCTGCGCTCGGAGGCCGGGGGATGGCTAGGCTTGTCCGGATGCGGCCCGGGACGACGCCGGGCTCGGCGGCCACCCCCACGTACGCCGATACGCACTCGTACGCACCCGACACGCACCCAATACAAGGAGCCACAGGACATGGCCGACTCCAGTTTCGACATCGTCTCGAAGGTCGAGCGGCAGGAGGTCGACAACGCCCTCAACCAGGCCGCCAAGGAGGTCTCGCAGCGCTACGACTTCAAGGGCGTGGGTGCCTCGATCTCGTGGTCCGGTGACCAGATCCTGATGGAGGCGAACTCCGAGGACCGGGTGAAGGCTGTCCTCGACGTCTTCCAGTCCAAGCTGATCAAGCGCGGGATCTCGCTGAAGGCGCTGGACGCGGGCGAGCCTCAGCTCTCCGGCAAGGACTACAAGATCTTCGCCTCGATCCAGGAGGGTATCTCCCAGGACAACGCGAAGAAGGTAGCGAAGATCATCCGCGACGAGGGTCCGAAGGGCGTGAAGGCCCAGGTGCAGGGTGAGGAGCTGCGGGTCAGCTCGAAGAGCCGCGATGACCTACAGGCCGTCATCTCCCTGCTGAAGGGCAAGGACTTCGACTTCGCGATTCAGTTCGTGAACTATCGGTAGTTCGTGAGCTATCGGTAGTTCGTGGGCTACCGGTAGTCCGAGCGCACAGCGGCACATCACGGCACTTCGTATGTAAGAGGAAGGGTGGGCGCCCGGCGGTGCCCACCCTTCTCGTCTGTCGGCCGCGTGCCGGGGATGTGCTCAGTTGCGCGAGTTGCCGAACAGGAGGCGGTAGACGATCAGGAGGACGAGCGAGCCGCCGATCGCCGCAGCCCAGGTGGCGCCGTCGTAGAAGTCCTTGGTGATCGGGTGGTCCAGCCAGCGGGCCGATATCCAGCCGCCGAGGAACGCGCCCGCGACGCCGATGAGGGTCGTGCCGATGAAGCCGCCCGGGTCGCGGCCCGGCAGCAGGAACTTGGCGATGGCTCCGGCCAACAGCCCCAGGATGATCCAACCGATGATGCCCATGCCGTGAACCTGCCCTTCCGTGCTGTGCCCGCACTGTCCCGGCGCTGTGATCTTCGTCGCGACGGGCGATGCTCGCGGTCGTACGTGGTGCGCGTGCCGCGTCCGTGGGCCGCATGAGCCACGTCCGCGTACTGCTTGCCGGCGCAGTGTTCGTGCCGTGTTGATGAAGAGGACGTCACCGCTGCACTCGGCGGTTGCAGCGATCAGTAGGGTGCGGCTCATGACACGTTCTGGCGCCGAGCTGCGGCGCACCCTGGGAGTCGGGGACGCGGTGGTCATCGGGCTGGGCTCGATGATCGGTGCCGGCATCTTCGCCGCCCTGGGACCGGCGGCGCATGCGGCCGGGTCGGGGCTGCTGCTCGGGCTTGCGGTCGCCGCCGTCGTCGCTTACTGCAATGCCACGTCGTCGGCTCGGCTGGCGGCGCTGTATCCGGCGTCCGGTGGCACATATGTCTACGGGCGCGAGCGGCTCGGTGCGTTCTGGGGTTATCTGGCGGGCTGGTCGTTCGTGGTCGGGAAGACGGCCTCCTGTGCTGCGATGGCGCTCACTGTGGGGACGTACGTCTGGCCGGGGCAGGCGCACGCCGTGGCGGTCGGGGCCGTGGTGGCGCTGACCGCGGTGAACTACGGCGGCGTCCAGAAGTCGGCCTGGCTGACCCGGGCGATCGTGGCGGTGGTCCTGGCGGTCCTCGCTTCCGTAGTGGTCGTGTGTCTGGGGTCCGGCGAATCCGATGCCGGGCGGCTGGACATCGGGGCGTCGGGCGGTGCGGGCGGAGTACTTCAGGCGGCCGGACTGCTGTTCTTCGCGTTCGCCGGGTACGCGCGGATCGCGACCCTCGGCGAGGAGGTACGGGATCCGGCGCGCACCATCCCCCGCGCGATTCCGCTGGCTCTGGGCATCACGCTGGCGGTGTACGCGTGTGTGGCGGTGGCTGCCCTTTCCGTGCTGGGGGCGAGCGGTCTCGGGCAGGCGGACGCGCCGCTGGCCGATGCGGTGCGCGCGGCCGGGGTGCCGGGGCTCGTGCCGGTCGTGCGGGTGGGAGCAGCGGTGGCCGCGCTTGGTTCGCTGCTCGCCCTGATCCTGGGTGTCTCGCGGACGACCTTGGCCATGGCCCGGGACCGGCATCTGCCCGGCGCGCTGGCCGCCGTACATCCGCGCTTCCAGGTGCCGCACCGGGCCGAGCTGGCCGTGGGCGCGGTGGTCGCGGTGCTGGCCGCCACGGTGGACGTGCGGGGCGCGATCGGGTTCTCCTCCTTCGGTGTGCTGGCGTATTACGCGGTGGCCAACGCGTCGGCCTGGACGCTCGGTTCGGCTCCGGCGGCGCGGGTGGTGCCGGCGGTGGGACTGCTCGGGTGCGTGGTGCTGGCGTTCGCGCTGCCGACGGTCTCGGTGGTCGTGGGGGCGGGTGTGCTCGCCGTCGGTGCGATCGCGTACGGCGTGCGGCGGCGGGCGGCAGCGGGGTAGTAGCCGAGGCGAGGTCAGAGGCCTGTCGTGATGCATGCATCCATCACCTTCTGTCAGAAGTCGCTCGCTGTGAGTCATGACTTCATCATGCACGGCGCCACTGACAATCGGGCGGGGCTGTGGACAACCGCCGGCCTGTGGAAAACCCTGCGGTCAGGTGAGGCGGACCTCGACGCCTTGCCCCGTCAGGAACGTGAGCAGTTCATCGAAGGTCGGCGGGCGGTGGTCGACGTGCGGGGTGAGCCCGAGGCAGGTGCGGGCGACGTGGGCGTCATGCCATATGAGGGTGAGTGGCGGGGCGGCGCCCCAGCGGCCTCCGAGGCAGTCGTTCAGGGCGTCGAGGCCCCAGCCGAAGTACCCGCCGGGTCCGTTCACCGCCTCGCCCAGGGCGCAGAAGAAGCCGGGGTTGTCGGTGATGTGACGGCCATCGAGGTGATACGTGTTGCCGGAGACTTTGTCCGGTGATCCGTACACGTGGTTGGCCAAGGCCGTGCGCAGCCAGAACTCACGACCTTCCGGACCGCACCGCGCCCACCGGTTGGGGTCCGCAGGCCGTCCCTCCCCCCACAGCTCCCACACTTCGCGGGCTGCGAGAGGGGGCCGCTCCGACCACAGGTCGAGGGTGAGGTCGACCAGGCCGGGACCGCGGGCGGACGGGATCCATGCGCGCAGTTCGCCCTCGGCTGCGGCCTGCACGGGCCGGCCGGACGAGTCGATGCGCAGGACCTTTGCGTGACCGAGGTCCTCCTCGCCGGCGTCCAGCGCGGCGCGCAGGGCTCCTCGGGGGGAGCAGCCCAGCAGCCGCAGTGGGGGCTCCAGGGGCTCGTCGCCACCCTCACCGGCCTCTCGCACCCGAGCCAGGTCGCGACAGGTGCCGAACGGGTCGCCCTCCGCGCCCGACAGACGGTAACCCGGGGACAGCGGCGGGCACCGCGGATAGTCGTACGCGTTGTAGTCGGGCTCTCGCGCTTCGACCGTGACGTCCCTCAGCGTCAGGTCACGGGCGCAGGGGCGGTCATCGAGGACGCGTACGTCCTCCAGGTACCACTCCCCCACCGCCGTACCGGACTTGGTCAGGATCTCCAGGGTGAGGGACCCGAGCGGTGCCGAACCGTCGGCACGCGCGCGTGCGAGGGCTGTGCGCAACTCGCCCTCGGGAGCGCAGCCGAGCAGTTCGTACGTACCGCGGACGGGAGGCGGAGGGTCGGCGAACAGGTCCGCGGCGTCCTGGCACAGCGCCCACGTCTCCTCGTAGTCCTCCTGGCCCTCGAATTCGGCCTCTTGGTCGTACGACAGCAGGGCGTACTTCGGCGTCCCCACCTCCTGGCCTGCCCGTCAGCGTGCCGCGAACGGCTGGTCCGTGCGCACGATGTCGCGCCCCAGCGGGAGCAGCGACACCGGGATCAGCTTGAAGTTGGCGATGCCGAACGGGATGCCGATGATCGTGATGCAGAGGGCGATGCCGGTGACGATGTGGGTGAGAGCCAGCCACCAGCCGGCGAGGACCAGCCACAGGACGTTGCCGATGCAGGAGGGCGCGCCGGCGTCTCGGCGCTCGACCGTGGTGTACCCGAAGGGCCACAGGGCGTAGACGCCGATGCGGAAAGCCGCGATGCCGAAGGGGATACCGATGATGGTGATGCAGAGCAGGACGCCCGCGGCCAGGTAACCGAGGAACAGCCAGAAGCCGCTCAGGACGAGCCATATGACGTTCAGGATGGTTTTCACTGTGGGGGACCTGCCATCTTCTCGAGCCGGGCGATGCGCTCCGCCATCGGCGGGTGTGTCGAGAACATCTTGGAGAGTCCCTGGCCAGGCCGGAAGGGGTTAGCGATCATCATGTGGCTCGCGGTCTCGATGCGGGGCTCCGGGGGCAAGGGAAGCTGCTTGGTGCCGAGTTCGAGCTTGCGCAGGGCGCTGGCGAGGGCGAGGGGGTCGCCGGTGAGCTGGGATCCGGACGCGTCGGCCTCGTACTCCCTGGAGCGGCTGATGGCCAGCTGAATGAGGGTGGCCGCGAGCGGGCCCAGGATCATGATCAGCAGTATGCCGAGGAGGCCGGGGCCGTCGTCGTCGTCCGAGCGGCCGATCGGGATCAGCCAGGCGAAGTTGACCAGGAACATGATCACGGAGGCGAGGGCACCGGCGACCGAGGAGATCAGGATGTCGCGGTTGTAGACGTGGCTGAGCTCGTGGCCGATGACGCCGCGCAGCTCGCGCTCGTCGAGGAGGCGCAGGATGCCGTCGGTGCAGCACACGGCGGCGTTGCGCGGGTTGCGGCCGGTCGCGAAGGCGTTGGGCGCCTCGGTGGGCGAGATGTACAGGCGTGGCATGGGCTGGCGGGCCTGGGTGGAGAGCTCGCGCACCATGCGGTAGAGGGCGGGGGCCTCGAACTCGCTGACCGGGCGGGCGCGCATCGCGCGTAGAGCCAGCTTGTCGCTGTTCCAGTACGCGTACGCGTTCGTGCCCAGGGCGATCAGGACCGCGACGACGAGCCCCATACGGCCGAAGAAGCTGCCGATGACGATGATGAGTGCGGACAGTCCCCCGAGGAGTACTGCGGTCCTGAGCCCGTTGTGCCGGCGGTGCACGGTACGCCCTCCAAGTCGTGCAGCAGGGGAACCCTTTGCTTGCTGATCTCCGATGTCCGATGCCACTGGTGCCGTGGTGTCACGTCCAGTGGACCCTCCCGTACTGGTCAACGCCAGGCGGGGGCCACTAGTTCCCTTGTGCGTCCGGTGCCGGGCGTGGGCCGTACGAGTGACCAGCGGCGGTACGTGCTCAGAAGAGCCCGGTGTCGGTGAAGCGCAGGACCAGTTGGGGCGCTCCGGACAGGGCGATGCCGAGGGCGCCGGTCAGGGCCATCGTGGCGGTCACGGGGGCGGGGACGAGGTGCTTCACGGGCTCGCCCTCGGGGGCGCGGAACAGCAGGGTCGTCCACTGGAGGTAGTAGAACAGCGCGATCACTACGTTGACTGCCATGACCACGGCGAGCCAGCCGAGGCCCGCGTCGACGGCCGCGGAGAAGACGGTGACCTTGGCGAAGAGGCCGATGATGCCCGGCGGCAGACCGGCCAGGCAGAGCAGGAAGAAGGCCAGGAGGAGGGCGGCGAGGGGGTTCGACGCGTACAGGCCGCGGTAGTCGGAGACGCGGTTGAGGGACTTCGTACGGCCCACCAGGGCGGCCACCGCGAAGGCGCCGAGGTTCACGGCGGCGTACATGAGGGCGTAGGCGACCGTGGAGCCGATGGACCGCTCCGCGTCGTCGGAGTACGCGGCGGCGGCGATCGGGACGAGGAGGTAGCCGGCCTGGCCGATGGAGGACCAGGCGAGCAGCCGTACCGCGCTGTACGCGCGCGTGGCCTGCTGGCGCAGGGCGCCGACGTTGCCGACGGTCATGGTGAGGGCGGCCAGCGCGGCGAGGGCCGGGCCCCAGACGTCGGCGTACGACGGCAGGGCGACGACTGTGACGAGGATCAGGCCGGAGAAGCCGACCGCCTTGCCGACGACCGACAAGTAGGCGGCGATCGGGAGGGGCGCGCCTACGTAGGTGTCCGGGACCCAGAAGTGGAAGGGGACGGCGGCCGTTTTGAAGGCGAAGCCGACGAGGGTGAGGACGACGCCGGTCTGGGCGAGGGTGTGGAGCTGGCCGTCGACGTTCTGGATCCGGTCGGCGACCTGGGTGAGGTAGAGGGTGCCGGTGGAGGCGTACACGAAGCTGATGCCCATGAGGCTGACCGCCGTGGCGGTGACGGAGGACAGGAAGAACTTCAGGGCGGCTTCGGAGGACTTGCGGTCGCCGTGCCTCAGGCCGACGAGGGCGAAGGCGGGCAGGGAGGCCACTTCCAGGGCGACGATCAGGGTCGCGAGGTCGCGGGAGGCGGGCAGGAGGGCGGCGCCGGCCGCGGAGGAGAGCAGCAGGAACCAGAACTCCCCTTCGGGCAGTCCCTTGTTCGCGTCCTTCAGGGCGGTGACGGACAGGAGGGCCGCGAGGAGGGCCCCGCCGAGGACCAGGAGCTGGAGGACGAGGGTGAAGCGGTCGGCTGTGTAGCTGCACACGTCGGGGTCGCCGGTCAGGCAGAAGGTGGAGCGGTCGCCGTCCAGGAGGGGCAGCAGCATGAGCGTCGAGGCGGCCAGGCCCGCGACCGAGAGCCAACCCAGCAGCGCCTTCTTGTGCTCGCCGACGAACAGATCGGCTACGAGGACGACGAGCCCGACGACCGCCGCGATGGTGGGCGGCGCGATGGCGAGCCAGTCGACGGACTGGACGAGATTCGCGGCCAGCGGCTGGGTCAGGGAGCTCATCGGGTGCCTCCTGAGAGGAGCTGCTGCACGGCCGGGTCGGTCAGGCCTAGGAGGGCCTTCGGCCACAGGCCTGCGGCGACGGTGAGGACGACGAGCGGGGTCCAGGCCGCGAACTCGTAGGTCTGGACGTCGGCGAGCTTCGGGGCTTCCTGCCGTACGGTGCCCATGCAGACCCGGCGGACCACGATCAGCATGTACGCCGCTGTCAGCAGCGTGCCGAACGCGCCGATCGCCATGAAGGTGAGGAAGGCGGGGCGGCTTAGGTCGTCGGCGGGCCGGAACGCGCCGAACAGCGCCAGCATCTCGCCCCAGAATCCGGCCAGCCCGGGCAGGCCGAGCGAGGCCACGGCGCCGAAGGCGAGCAGGCCGCCGAGGCGAGGTGCCTTGCCGTAGAGAGCGGCGCCGGTCTCCTCGGCGAGGGTGTCGAGATCGGTGGTACCGGTGCGGTCCTTCAGCGCGCCGACCAGGAAGAACAGGAGGCCGGTGATGAGGCCGTGGGCGATGTTGGCGAACAGGGCGCCGTTCACGCCGGTCGGGGTCATGGTCGCGATGCCGAGCAGGACGAAGCCCATGTGGCCGACGGAGGAGTAGGCGATGAGGCGCTTGAGATCGCCTTTCGCGCCCTGCTTGGCGAGGGCCAGGCAGGCCAGGGACCCGTAGATGATCCCGACGACGGCGAAGGCGGCGAGGTAGGGCGCGAAGGTCCGGAAGCCGTCGGGCGCGACCGGCAGCAGAATCCGGACGAAACCATACGTACCCATCTTCAGCAGTACGCCGGCCAGCAGGACCGAGCCGACGGTCGGCGCGGCGGTGTGGGCGTCGGGCAGCCAGCTGTGCAGCGGCCACATCGGCGTCTTGACCGCGAGCCCGATTCCGATCGCCAAAACGGCGATGACCTGCACGGATGTGGTCAGCGACCGGCCGTTGTCAGTGGCGAGTGCCACCATGTCGAATGTGCCCGCCTTGATTCCGATCAGGAGCAGGCCGAGCAGCATGACCACGGAGCCGAGCAGCGTGTAGAGGATGAACCGCCAAGCTGCCTGGGTCCGTTGCTCACCGCCCCAGCGGGCGATGAGGAAGTACATCGGGATGAGGACCATCTCGAAGGCGAGGAAGAACAGGATCAGGTCGAGGACGGCGAAGGTCGTGAGGGTGCCGGACTCGAGGACGAGCAGCAGAGCGACGAAGGCCTTCGGGGTCGGGCCCGAGGGCATTTTGAAGTACGAGTAGAGCGCGCAGAGGAAGGTCAGCAGCGCGGTCAGGACCAGGAGGGGGAGGGAGATGCCGTCGATGCCGAGGTGGATCCGCACGTCGAGTGCGGGGATCCAGCTGATGTCGGTCGTGGCCTGCATCTTCGACGGGTGGTCGTGGTCGAAGCCGAGCGCCAGGACGATCGCGGCGATGAGAATCACGCCGGTGACCGTGACACCGTGTCGCAGCACGGCCTGCTCGGGCGACTTCCCCTTCAGTCCGGGCGGGGCCGGAAGGAGAGCGGCGGCGGCACCGAGAAGCGGGCCGACGACGACGAATGCCAGAAGGAACTGCATCACTGACTCGTTGATATCGATCACGCCTGCTCACGCTCCCGTGGCGACGAGGACGGCGGCGACCACCAGGACGACGGTGCCGGCGAGCAGCGCGCTCACATAGGTCTGCAGATTGCCGGTCTGGGCGCGTCGTACGGCGGCACCGAGGAGCCGGGGCAGGGCGCCCGCGCCGCGTACGTAGGTCTCGACGACCTCGCGGTCGAGGAACCGGACGAGGGTGGCTCCGGCCTGGACCGGGCGGACGAAGAGGCCCGCGTACACGGCGTCGAGGTGGAAGCCGACGGCCGCGTGCCGGTGCAGCGGGCCGAGCAGGAGTCGTCCGGGGTCGGCGGGGTCGGGCGCGTAGGCCACGCCTCCGTAGGCGGGTGCGTGGCTGGCGATCGCCTCGGCCTCCACCTGACCGGCATCCCCTTCGGGGTGGGCCGCGACCGCACCCAGCGGGACGCGGGTCGCGAGCTCGGTGGTGTGGCGCCAGGCCGCGTAGGTGACGACGCCACCGACCAGGGCCACGCCCGTGCCGAGGACGGAAGTGGCGAGGGTCGGTGTCAGATCGCGGCCGTCGAACCAGTCGGGCAGCACGCGGTAGGCGAGCCCGCCGAGGGCGAGGGACGGGACGGCGAGCACCCACAGCACGACGGTCATCGTGCGCGGCTGCCTGCCGTGGTCCGGGGCCTCGGCACCCCGGCCGCGGAAGGCCAGGAGCCACAGGCGCGTCGCGTACGCGGCGGTGAGCAGGGCGGTGAGGAGGCCGGCGACGAGGACTGTCCAGCCGGCGGCGCCGGGGGCGTGCTCGGTGTGGCCGGTGGCGACGTGTTCGGCGGCGCCGAGGACGGACTCCTTGGAGAAGAAGCCGCTGAAGGGCGGGATCGCGGCTAGCGCGAGGAGCGCCACGGTCATCGTCCAGTAGGCGCCGGGGACACGGTGGCGCAGGTCCTTCATACGGGACATGGCGGCCAGCGAGTTGGTGCCGACGGCGTGGATGATCACGCCCGCGGCGAGGAACAGCAGCGCCTTGAAGGCGCCGTGCGAGATGAGGTGGAAGACGGCGGCACCGCGGTCGCCGACGGCGAGGGCGCCGGTCATGTAGCCGAGCTGGCCGATCGTCGAGTAGGCGAGGACACGCTTGATGTCGTCCTGGGCGAGCGCGGCGAGCGCCGAGCCGGCCATGGTGACGGCGGCCATGACAGCGAGGACGATCATCGCGGCCCGGGAGGCCTCGAAGACCGGGAGGAGACGGGCGATGAAGTAGACACCGGCGGCGACCATGGTCGCGGCGTGGATCAGCGCGGAGACGGGGGTGGGGCCCGCCATCGCGTCGGGAAGCCAGGTGTGCAGCGGGAACTGCGCCGACTTGCCCGCCACGCCGGCCAGGAGCAGCAGGGCGATCAGCGTGGGGTGGTCGAGTCCGCCGCCCGCGACGGCGCCGAGGACCTTCGTGATGCGGAAGGACCCGGCGTCGGTGGCCAGCGCGAACAGACCGATCAGGAAGGGGACGTCACCGAGCTTGGTCACCAGGAAGGCCTTGAGGGAGGCGGCGCGGGCCTCCGGGGTCTCCCAGTAGTGGCCGACCAGGAAGTACGAGCAGATGCCCATGATCTCCCAGCCGACCAGCAGCACCATCAGGTCGCCGGAGTAGACGACGAGGAGCATCGCGGAGGTGAAGAGGGAGACGAGAGCGGCGTACGAGGGGTAGCGCGGGTCGTCGCGCAGGTAGCCCGTGGAGTAGATCTGCACGCAGGTGGCGACGACGCCGACCAGGACGGCGGTGAGGGCGGCGAAGCCGTCGATGTGCAGGGCGAGTTCGATCGGGATCGAGCCGGTGGGCGTGAGCTCGGTGGCGGCGTTCACCGCCTGGTCACCGCCCTGGCGTACGGCGACCAGCGCGGCGAGCACGAGGGAGGCGAGCGTCGGCAGGACGGCGAGCGGGCGGACGAAGCCGGGGGCCGTGCGGCCCAGGAGCAGACCTGCGGCAGCGCCCAGGAACGGAAGGAGGGGGACTAGGACGGCGAGGGTGGTCGTGGTCACGCGGTGGCCTCAGCCTTCCCGGCCCGGTCGGCCTGCTCGGCCGTGAGGGCGTCGCTGTCGGAGCCGGCGGCCGGGTGGCTCTCGTGGCCCTCGGCGCTGTCGCGGAGCTTGTCGATGTCCGCGGTGCCACGGTTGCGGTGGACGGCCAGGACGATCGCCAGGCCGATGCCGATCTCGGCGGCGGCGATGGCGATGGTGAACAGGGTCAGGGCCTGGCCGGAGTGCAGGGTCTCCTCGGCGGTCCTGCTGAGCCAGACGTCGAAGGCGACGAGGTTGAGGTTGACGGCGTTGAGCATCAGCTCGACCGACATCAGGACCAGGATCGCGTTGCGGCGGGCGAGGACGCCGTACAGGCCTGTGCAGAAGAGGAGGGCGGAGAGCACGGCGGGATAGGCGAGGTGCATCAGCGGACACCACCCTTGTCGGCCTGGCCCGGCTGGTCAGCCTGGCCCGGCTGGTCGGTCTGACGCGGCTGGTCGGTCTGACGCGGCTGGTCGGTCTGACGCGGCTGGTCGGTCTGACGCGGCTGGTCGGTCTGACGCGGCTGGTCGGCCTTCGCCTTGCGGGACAGGACGATCGCGCCGACGAGGGCGGCGAGGAGGAGGACGGAGAGGGCCTCGAAGGGGAGGACCCAGTTCTGGAAGAGGCTGGCTCCGGTGGCCTCGGTGGAGCCGGCGGCCGGACCGTCCAGGTCGATCCAGGTGGTGCGGAAGGCGTCGACGACGACCCAGACCAACGCCGCCGCGGCGGCGACGGCCACGGTGAGGGCGGCCCACCGGTTGCCGGAATCGGCGTCCGGGGAGCGGCCGATGGGGGCCTTGGTGAGCATCAGACCGAACAGGAGGAGGACGACGACGGAACCGACGTAGATGAGGACCTGCACCCAGGCGATGAACTCGGCGGTGAGCAGGAGGTACTCGACGGCGAGACCGCCGAGGGTCACCACCAGCCACAGGGCGGCGTGCACCAGCTGCTTGGTGGTGACGGTGACGATCGCGGCGCCGAGGGTGACCAGGCCGACGAGGAGGAAGGCGATCTCGACGCCGGTCGGGGAGAGGAAGCCCTGCTGTGACTGAGCGAGGGTCACGACTCTCCTTCCTGGGGTTCGTTCGGTTCGGCCTGTGCCGCCGCGAGCTTTTCGGCGGTCTTGCGGGCGGCGGCGATCTCCTTCGGTTCCTCCGCGCCGGGGTCGAGGGCGGGCGGGGCCGGGACCGTCCACATCCACTCGCGGAGCTTGTCGCGCTCGTGGGTGAGGTCGCGGATGTCGGTCTCGGCGTACTCGAACTCCGGGGACCAGAACAGGGCGTCGAAAGGACAGACCTCGATGCAGATACCGCAGTACATGCACAGGGCGAAGTCGATGGCGAAGCGGTCGAGGACGTTGCGGCTGCGTTCGCGGCCGCCGGGGGTCGCCGCCGGGACCGTCTCCTTGTGGGAATCGATGTAGATGCACCAGTCCGGGCACTCACGGGCGCACAGCATGCAGACCGTGCAGTTCTCCTCGAAGAGGCCGATCACGCCGCGGGTGCGGGGCGGGAGGTCGGGCTGGGCGTCCGGGTACTGGTCGGTGACGGTCTTCTTCGTCATCGTGCGCAGGGTGACAGCCAGGCCTTTGGCCAAGCCGGAGCCGGGGATGGGGGCCATGGTTACTGGATCACCACCTTGACGATGCCGGTGAGGGCGATCTGGGCGAGAGCAAGGGGGACGAGGAGGGTCCAGGCGAGCTTCTGGAGCTGGTCCTCGCGTAGCCGGGGGTAGGTCACGCGGAGCCAGATCACGATGAAGGCGAGGACGGCCGTCTTCAGCAGGGTCCAGACCCAGCCGAGGCCGTCGGCGCCCCAGGGGCCGTGCCAGCCGCCCAGGAAGAGGACGGTGGTCAAGCCGCACAGGACGATGATCCCGGCGTACTCGGCGAGGAGGAACAGGGCGAAACGGAGGCCGGTGTACTCGGTGTAGGCGCCGAAGATGATCTCCGAGTCGGCGACGGGCATGTCGAAGGGGGGCCGCTGGAGCTCGGCCAGACCCGCCACGAAGAAGACGATCGCGCCGACGATCTGCCAGGGCAGCCACCACCACTGGAAGGCGTCGAGGATGCCGGGGATCGACACCGTTCCGGCCGCCATGGCCACCGAGGCGGCGGTGAGGAGCATCGGGAGTTCGTAGGCGAGGAGTTGGGCGGCGGTGCGCAGGCCGCCGAGGAGGGAGAACTTGTTGGCGGAGGCCCAGCCGGCCATGAGGGAACCAAGGACACCTACGCCCATGACGGCCAGGACGAAGAAGACGCCCGCGTCGATGACCTCGCCGACGGCGCCCTCGCCGGGGCCGATGGGGATGGCGAGGAGGACCAAGAGGTACGGGAGGAGGGCCACGGCCGGGGCGAGCTGGAAGATACGGCGGTCCGCGCCCGCCGGGACGACGTCCTCCTTCTGCGCGAACTTCACGCCATCGGCGATGAGTTGGGCCCAGCCGTGGAAGCCGCCGGC
Organism: Streptomyces sp. NL15-2K; assembly: GCF_030551255.1. Taxonomy (GTDB): domain Bacteria; phylum Actinomycetota; class Actinomycetes; order Streptomycetales; family Streptomycetaceae; genus Streptomyces. The sequence goes on along the minus strand of NZ_CP130630.1, from coordinate 6,850,722 downwards.
GTACATCGGGCCGAGGCGGCCCTGCATGTGGGCCATGACCTTGTGTTCGGTCTGGCCGACGATCAGGGGGAAGGTGAGGAAGACGACGAAGACGATCAGGAGTCGCAGGGCGACGTCGAGAGCGTCGTTCACTGCGGGCCTCCTGGGGGGTCTTCGGGGTTGGGGGTCGAGGCGGGGGGCGTGGCAGGCGTGGGGGGCTGCTCGGCTTCGGCCGCCGACTGGGCGGGGGTTTCGGTAGCCGACTCGGCGGGGGTTTCGTCCGCCGACTCCGCCTGGGCTTTGGCTTTGGGGACCCGCTCGGTCTCACCTTCGCGTTTCGGCGCGGCCTCGGCTTCGGATGCCGACTCGACCCCCGGAGCTTGCTCGGCTTCGGCCGACGGTCCGGCCTCGGCTTCGGATGCCGGCTCGGCCCGCGGACGCTGCTCGGCTTCGGCCGACGGTCCGGCCTCGGCTTCGGATGCCGGCTCGGCTCCCGGACGCTGCTCCGCTTCGGCCGACCGGCCAGCCTCGGCTTCGGATTCGTCGAAGGCCGGGCGGGCGTGGTGCCAGGGGGCGTCCGGGCTGCGCGGGGTGGTGGGAGGCTTCGGGGTCGCGCCCTGGGGCCGGGGCGGTGCGGCGCCCTCGTCCGTGGCGTCCGCCGACGACGTCGTACCTGATACGGCCCGCCGGCTCGCGGATCCGTCCGGCGCGCTGCGCGCACGGCGGGGGTCGGTGGAGGAGCCCGTTCCCGGACGTTCCTCCCGCTGTGACGCCGATCCCTCACTCGCGGTGCGCGCCCGACGCCGGGCAATCGGCGTCTCCACGGCCGGGGACGTGGACGCGGACGCGGCTGTGTCCTCCGGTGTCTCCGGAGTATCGGCTGCCGAATCCGGAGTACCGGCAGGAGTACCGGCGGACGTTTCCCGAGTACCGGCGGACGTTTCCCGAGTACCGGCCGACGTTTCCCGAGCACCGGCCAATGTCTCAGATCCCGTCCCCTGGCTCACCGAGCCCTCCGCCGCAGTACGCGCGCGGCGCGGTGGCGTCGGGGCGTCGGCGGTCGGGGACGTCGGCGTCTGGCTGGCCGAGCCCTCGGATGCGGTGCGGGTACGGCGCACTGGGCGTTCCCCCGCGGCACGGGCCGGGCGTTCGCCTGCCGCGCGGGCCGTGCCTCGGGCCGGGCGGGCCGGGGCCGGGGGGAGCTGGCCCTTCAGCGGACCCCACTCGTTCGGGTCGGGGACGCCTGGGGGGAGCATCTGGCGGCGCTTGGGGCCGCCGTGCTCGGACTCGCCCGGTTCCTTGGCGCCGGGCCAGGCCTTGGCGACGCGGGCCGCGAGGACGAAGTCCTTGCGGAGGGGGTGGCCTTCGAAGCCCTCTGGGAGGAGGAGGTGGTCCAGGGCGGGGTGGCCCTCGAAGACGACGCCGAACATTTCGTGGGTCTCGCGTTCGTGCCAGGCCGCGCCCGCGAACACGCCGACCGCGCTGGGCAGGGCCGGGGCCTCGTGCGGGACCGTCGTACGAAGGAGCAGGCGGCGTACCGGGGACAGCGCCGCGACGTGCGCCGAGACGCGGAAGCCCGTGCCCGGTTCGTCGACCGCGCTCAGCCAGTCGAAGTACGTGCAGCCCAGCCGGTCACGGGCGGTCTCCAGCGCCGTGATCCAGGAGGCGGGCGGCACGTCCACCGTCAGGACCTCGTACGACTCCTCGGCCGTGGCCTCCGTACCGAACAGGTCTTCGGCGGGGGCGGGCAGCCAGCCGACGCCGGTCATCGGCTCTCTCCCGTGCCGGCGGGCGGCGGCTGTACCAAGCCGCTCTGCAGGGCGGCGGTCGACGGCCGGGCGACGGCTCCGTACCGCTCTCCCAGCGACTCCCGCGCGATCTTCTCCTGGAGTTTCAGGATCCCCTGGAGCAGCGCTTCGGGCCGCGGCGGGCAGCCGGGGACGTACACGTCCACCGGGATGATCTGGTCGACACCCTTGGTCACGGAGTACGAGTCCCAGTAGGGGCCGCCGCAGTTGGAACAGGCCCCGAAAGAGATGACGTACTTCGGCTCGGGCATCTGCTCGTACAGGCGCTTCACGGCCGGCGCCATCTTGTCCGTGACCGTGCCGGAGACGACCATCAGGTCTGCCTGGCGCGGTCCGGGCGCGAACGGGATGACGCCGAGGCGGATGAAATCGTGGCGGGCCATGGACGCGGCGATGAACTCGATCGCGCAGCAGGCGAGACCGAAGTTGAAGACCCAGAGCGAGTAGCGGCGGCCCCAGTTCAGGACGACCTTCATCGGCTCGGGGGCGAGGCGGGCGAGTGCGCCCAGCCGCTTCGGCTCCGGCAGGTAAACGGGCTCTTGGGCCGCGGGCTCGGGGGCCGCGGACTCGGGGGCCGCGGGCTCGCGTGTCACAGAATCGGGGGTCACGTCCATGCCAGGACGCCCTTCTTGTACGCGTACAGCAATCCTACGGCCAGGAAGCCGAGGAAGATGAACATCTCCACGAGGGTGGTCGCGCCGTAGCCGGGGGCGGCGAAGACCGTCGCCCAGGGGAACAGGAAGATCGAGTCGACGGCGAAGATCACGTACAGGAACGCGTAGACGTAGTAGCGGACCTGGGTGTGTGCCCAGCCCTCGCCGACGGGGTCGACACCGCATTCGTACGTCAGGAGCTTCTCGGGGGTGGGGACCACGGGCCGCAGCAGGCGCCCGGCGCCGAAGGCGACGGCGACGAACAGGACGCCGACGACGGCTAGCAGCCCGACGACCGAATACGACTGGAAATAGTCCGCCGCGACGACGGTCGAATCGACGACGGTCGGTTCCGGCACGTCCGTCCCTCGCTCCCTGACCTAGGTCTCGTGAACTCGCGAACCCATTAGCTCGCGAGCTCGCGAACGGTGTCGTTCGACGATCTGTACGCACGGGAGTCTAGGCCCTGCTAAAGAGACCGTAAGCAGCCCGTCACGCCTTGAGGTGGACCACAGGGTGTGGGGGTGGGGTTTTCCCCAGTGGAACCTGGCGGTCGACCTCATGGCGCGGCGGCGCACCGCGCGGCACGCTAAGCCGTATGACCGAACGCCTCGCGCCCACGGGCCGCGCCGGAGATGCCGGCAGCGCGGACAGCGACCGCCTGCCACCGGCCCGTTTCGCCTACGACCGGCACACCTGGAAGGAGATCGCGCACCTCCTGGCGAACCTTCCGGTGTCGCTGCTCGGATTCATCTACGTCGTGACGGTGCTGTCCACCGGCGCCTTCCTGACCGTGACGGTGATCGGGTTCCCCCTGCTCGCGGCGGGGCTGCTGGGCGCCCGGCAGCTGGGCAAGCTGGAGCGGGCGCGAGCCAGGGGGCTGCTGGGGGTGCGGGTGGACGAGCCGAGTCCGCTGCCGTTGCGCGGCGCGGGCGGGTTCTTCCCACAGCTGTGGATGGGGCTGAAGGACCCGGTGGGCTGGCGCACGGTGTTGTACGAGTTCATCCGGCTGCCCTGGGGGATCCTCACCTTCGCCATCACGCTGACCTCGTTGTTCGTGCTGTGGCCGGTGCTGCCGTTCATAGCGCGGGGCCTGGCCAACGCCGACCGGGCGATGGTGCGCGGGCTGTTGTCGCCCTCCGACGAGTTGGAGCGGCGCATCGCCGAGCTGGAGTCGGACCGGGGGGTGGTGATCGACACGGCCGCCGCCGACCTGCGGCGCATCGAGCGCGATCTGCACGACGGGGCGCAGGCCCGGCTGGTCAGCCTGGCCATGGGGCTGGGCCTGGCCAAGGAGAAGCTGCTGGAGGGCCAGGTCGACGAGAAGGTCGCGGCGGCGATGGTCGAGGAGGCACACGGCGAGGTGAAGCTCGCGCTCCAGGAGCTGCGTGACCTCGCCCGGGGCATCCATCCGGCGGTCCTCACCGACCGCGGCCTGGACGCCGCCCTCTCCTCGGTCGCCTCGCGCTGCACGGTGCCGGTGAAGGTGACCGCCGACCTGGACTCCAGACCGGTGGCGGCCATCGAGGGCATCGCCTACTTCACCGTCTCCGAGCTGCTGCAGAACGTCAGCAAGCACAGCGGGGCGAGGTCCGCGTCGGTCGACGTGTGGCGGTCGGACGACCGGCTGCTCATCCAGGTGCAGGACGACGGGCGCGGCGGCGCGCGCCTGGATGCCGGTACGGGCATGCGGGGCCTCGCCGACCGGCTGGGCGCTGTCGACGGCCTGTTCGTCATCGACTCGCCGCCGGGCGGCCCGACGGTCGTCACGGCGGAGCTGCCGTGGCGGGACCGGACCGACGAGCCGGGCAAAGCGTCGAGCAAGTCGAGCAAGAGGTAGGGAAAACCCCCCGTTCAAAACGCCGACGGACTCCATGGTCCGCGGACCTGCGGCCGAGCAGGGTGGAGGTACGACAGCACAGCCGTACGGCGGTACGACAGCACAGCCGTAGGACGAGGAGAAGGACGACGGCGATGGCCACGGAGTACGGAACGGCGTACGGAACGGCGTACGAAACCGAGTACGGGCGGGACCTGGGGTCCTACGGCGGCCCTGGGGCCCGCGGGGCGGGCGCGGGCGGCGGCGGGCGGTGGCATCGTCTGCCCGCCGGGCTGCGGGCGCCGTTCGAGGCGCGCAGCTGGCGCGAGCTGGCGTACGTGCTGCTGGGTCTGCCGATCAGCGTCCTGCTGTTCACGTATGCCGTCACGATGGTCTCGCTCGGCGCGGGCCTGCTCGTGACCTTCCTCGGGATCCCGGTGCTGGCGGCGGGGCTGGCGGGCTGCCGTGGGTTCGGGGCGCTGGAGCGGGCCCGGGCACGCGGGTTGCTGGGGCTGGAGGTGGGCGCTCCGGAGCCGCTGCGGATGAAGAAGCAGGGCGCGATGGCCTGGATGGGGGCCGTCCTCAAGAGCGGCACGTCGTGGCGGACGCTGCTGTACGCACTGCTGTACCTGCCGTGGTCGGTGTTCTCCTTCGCCGTCGCGGTGACCTTCTGGGCGTTCGGGTGGACGCTGATGACGTATCCGCTGTGGTTCTGGCTCTTCCCGATGTACGGCGGGCAGGGCGGGATCCAGCTGTACGGCGACGAGGGCCACCACGTCTACCTCGACAACCCCTTCGAGATCACCGTGACCGCGCTGGTGGGGGTGCTGTTCACGCTGGTCACGCCGTGGATCGTGCGGGCGCTGACGATGGTGGACCGGCTGATGGTGCACGGGCTGCTCGGTCCGTCGCGGCTGTCGGCGCGGGTGGTGGAGCTGGAGTCGGACCGGGGGGTCGTCGTCGACACCGCGGCGGCCGACCTGCGGCGGATCGAGCGGGATCTCCACGACGGGGCGCAGGCGCGGCTGGTGGCTCTGGCCATGGACCTGGGTCTGGCGAAGGAGAAGCTGACGGAGGATCCGCGGGCGGCCGCGCGGATGGTGGACGAGGCGCACGGCGAGGTGAAGACGGCGTTGCAGGAGCTGCGGGACCTGGCGCGCGGGATACATCCGGCGGTGCTGACGGACCGGGGGCTGGATGCGGCGCTGTCGGCGGTGGCGTCGCGGTGCACGGTGCCGGTGCAGGTGGATGTGGACCTGTCGGCGCGGCCGGTGCCGGCGATCGAGGGGATCGCGTACTTCACGGTGTCGGAGCTGCTGCAGAACATCAGCAAGCACGCGCGGGCTACGTGGGCGGCGGTGGATGTGTGGCGGGTGGACGACCGGCTGATGCTTCAGGTCGCGGACGACGGGGTGGGGGGTGCCGATGTGTCCGCGGGGTCCGGGTTGGCGGGGCTGGCGGAGCGGTTGGACGCGGTGGACGGGATTCTGGTGGTGGATTCGCCGGTGGGTGGCCCTACTCGGGTGACTGCGGAGTTGCCGTGGCGTGGGGGATCGGGGCGGGGCTGAGCGGGAGCGGGGCTGAGCGGGAGCGGGGCTGAGCGGGGTGGTGGTTCTGAGTTTCCTCGCCCCTCTCCTGACTTCCCCCTCCTGACTTCCCCCGATTCCCGCCCCCGCCCGCGCCCGCGCCCCAATGCTGGAATGCTGGACTTGTCGTCCGGTTGGGCGTGGAGTCGGGTGTGGGGGGCCGTAGATCGTGGAGGACAAGGTGCGGGTGGTCATCGCCGAGGATTCGGTGTTGCTGAGGGAGGGCCTGACCCGGCTGCTGACCGACCGTGGGCACGAGGTCGTCGCCGGGGTCGGGGACGGGGAGGCGTTGATCAAGACGATCACCGAGCTGGATGCGCAGGGGGAGCTGCCCGATGTCGTCGTCGCGGACGTGCGGATGCCGCCGACGCACACCGACGAGGGGGTCCGGGCGGCCGTACAGCTGCGCAAGGCGCATCCGGGGCTGGGCGTGCTCGTGCTGTCGCAGTACGTGGAGGAGCGGTATGCCACCGAACTGCTGGCCGGTTCCAGCCACGGAGTCGGCTATCTGCTCAAGGACCGGGTAGCCGAGGTCCGTGAGTTCGTGGACGCGGTGGTGCGGGTGGCCGAGGGGGGCACGGCCCTCGACCCGGAGGTTGTCGCGCAGCTGCTGGGGCGCAGCCGTAAGCAGGACGTGCTCGCGGGACTCACCCCCAGGGAGCGCGAGGTCCTGGGGCTGATGGCCGAGGGGCGGACCAATTCGGCGATCGCGCGGCAGCTGGTGGTCAGTGACGGCGCCGTCGAGAAGCACGTCAGCAACATCTTTCTCAAGCTCGGGCTGTCCCCGAGCGACGGGGACCACAGGCGCGTCCTCGCCGTCCTCACCTATCTGAACTCCTAGCCATCTGACACCCTGCCAGGTGGATCCTGCCAGATGGATCCTGTCCATGAACCACACAGGGCGAGAACCGCAGAAGCTGAGGACAGCGTCCTCAAGGGGGAGCGCCGAGGGGCGAGTAAATCGTGACAAGTCAGGGTGTCGTACCGTCTCAAAACCGTGTCCATCATGCGAATGGCCGCGGGAAGGCGACCCTTACGGTCGTAGGGTTGATCCTGGGAGGGGCTGCGGTAAGGCCGCTCCCAGACAGCCGCCTCGAGGGAGGTCCAGTTCAGTGACCAGCCAGGTCAGTAGCCCAGCGGAGCAGGCCGACGGAACCGTCGTGGGAGAGCAGCGCAAAGCGGCAGGGGCGAAGGACGTCCGCCGCCTCGACCGGGTGATCATTCGTTTCGCGGGCGACTCAGGTGACGGTATGCAGCTCACCGGTGACCGCTTCACCTCGGAGACGGCGTCCTTCGGCAACGACCTGTCGACGCTGCCGAACTTCCCCGCCGAGATTCGTGCCCCCGCCGGCACCCTGCCAGGCGTCTCCTCCTTCCAGCTGCACTTCGCCGACCACGACATCCTCACCCCCGGCGACGCGCCGAACGTCCTGGTCGCGATGAACCCCGCCGCGCTCAAGGCCAACGTCGCCGACCTGCCACGCGGCGCGGAGATCATCGTCAACACGGACGAGTTCACCAAACGGGCGATGCAGAAGGTGGGGTACGACACCTCACCGCTGGAAGACGGCTCCCTCGACGGCTACCACCTCCACCCGGTCCCGCTGACCACCCTGACCGTCGAGGCGCTGAAGGAATTCGACCTCACCCGCAAAGAGGCCGAGCGCAGCAAGAACATGTTCGCGCTCGGCCTTTTGTCATGGATGTACCACCGGCCCACCGAGGGCACGGAAAAGTTCCTGACCTCGAAGTTCGCGAAGAAGCCCGACATCGCGGCGGCCAATATCGCCGCCTTCCGCGCGGGCTGGAACTTCGGCGAGACCACCGAGGACTTCGCCGTCTCCTACGAGGTGGCCCCGGCCGCGACCGCGTTCCCGGTCGGCACCTACAGAAACATCTCCGGGAACCTGGCCCTGTCGTACGGCCTGGTCGCCGCCTCCCGCCAGGCCGACCTGCCGCTGTTCCTGGGGTCGTACCCGATCACCCCGGCCTCGGACATCCTGCACGAGCTGAGCAAGCACAAGAACTTCGGCGTGCGCACCTTCCAGGCCGAGGACGAGATCGCCGGCATCGGCGCCGCGCTCGGCGCGGCCTTCGGCGGCTCCCTCGCGGTGACGACGACGAGTGGCCCGGGTGTGGCCCTGAAGAGCGAGACGATCGGGCTGGCCGTCTCTCTCGAACTGCCCCTGCTGGTGATCGACATCCAGCGCGGCGGCCCGTCCACCGGCCTGCCCACCAAGACCGAGCAGGCGGACCTGCTCCAGGCGATGTTCGGCCGCAACGGCGAGGCACCGGTGCCCATCGTGGCCCCCCGCACCCCGGCCGACTGCTTCGACGCCGCCCTGGAAGCCGCCCGCATCGCCCTCACCTACCGCACCCCGGTGATGCTGCTGAGCGACGGCTATCTGGCCAACGGCTCCGAGCCCTGGCGCATCCCGGAGCTGGACGAGCTGCCGGATCTCACCGTCCAGTTCGCCCAGGGGCCCAACCACACCCTGGACGACGGCACCGAGGTCTTCTGGCCGTACAAACGCGACCCGCAGACCCTCGCCCGCCCCTGGGCGGTCCCGGGCACGCCCGGCCTGGAGCACCGCATCGGCGGCATCGAGAAACAGGACGGCACCGGCAACATCTCCTACGACCCCGCCAACCACGACTTCATGGTCCGCACCCGCCAGGCCAAGATCGACGGCATCGACGTGCCGGACGTGGAGGTCGACGACCCGCACGAGGCGCGGACCCTGGTCCTGGGCTGGGGCTCGACCTACGGACCCATCACGGCGGCGGTACGGCGGCTGCGCACGGCCGGCGAGTCCATCGCGCAGGCTCATCTGCGCCACCTCAACCCCTTCCCGCGGAATCTCGGCGCGGTCCTGAAGCGTTACGACAAAGTGGTGATCCCCGAGATGAACCTCGGCCAGCTCGCCACGCTCGTCAGGGCGAAGTACTTGGTGGACGCCCACTCGTACAACCAGGTCAACGGCATGCCGTTCAAGGCCCAGCAGCTCGCCACGGCTCTGAAGGAGGCCATCGATGGCTGAGACGTCCACGGAAGGCACGGGCACGATCGAGGCGCTTTCACTCGTTCCCAAGGCCGAGGCCAAGCAGTCCATGAAGGACTTCAAGTCCGACCAGGAAGTGCGCTGGTGCCCCGGCTGCGGTGACTACGCGATCCTCGCCGCGGTCCAGGGCTTCATGCCCGAGCTCGGCCTGGCCAAGGAGAACATCGTCTTCGTCTCCGGCATCGGCTGCTCCTCCCGCTTCCCGTACTACATGAACACGTACGGAATGCACTCCATCCACGGCCGTGCGCCCGCCATCGCGACCGGCCTGGCCTCCAGCAGACGCGACCTCAGCGTGTGGGTGGTAACGGGCGACGGCGACGCCCTCTCCATCGGCGGCAACCACCTCATCCACGCCCTGCGCCGCAACGTCAACCTGAAGATCCTGCTGTTCAACAACCGGATCTACGGCCTCACCAAGGGCCAGTACTCCCCGACCTCCGAGGTCGGCAAGATCACCAAGTCCACGCCGATGGGCTCGCTGGACGCTCCCTTCAACCCGGTGTCGCTGGCGATCGGCGCGGAGGCCTCCTTCGTGGCGCGGACCATCGACTCCGACCGCAAGCACCTGACGGAGGTGCTGCGGCAGGCCGCCGCCCACCCGGGCACCGCCCTGATCGAGATCTACCAGAACTGCAACATCTTCAACGACGGCGCCTTCGACGCCCTCAAGGACAAGCAACAGGCCGAGGAAGCGGTGATCCGCCTCGAACACGGACAGCCCATCCGCTTCGGCACCGACAACGCACGCGGGGTCGTACGGGACCCGGCCACCGGTGACCTGACGGTCGTCACGGTGACCCCCGAGAACGAGGACCGGATCCTGGTCCACGACGCCCACGCGACGTCCTCGACGACCGCCTTCGCCCTGTCCCGGCTGGCCGACCCGGACACGCTGCACCACACCCCCATCGGGGTGCTGCGGTCCGTGGAGCGCCCGGTCTACGACACCCAGATGGCCGACCAGCTCGACACGGCCGTCGAGCAGAACGGCAAGGGAGACCTGGCGGCGCTGCTGGCGGGCGGCGACACCTGGACGGTCGTCGGCTGAGCAGGCCGTACGTCAGCGGTTCACGAGGCCCGGGCCTGCGACGCCCGGGCCTCGTCGTATGCCCGGCGCGCGCTCTCCACGTCGTCCATGCGCTTCTCCGTCCACATCGCCAGCGCGCGCACCTGCTCGGCGGACTCGCGGCCCAGCTCGGTGAGGGAGTAGTCCACGCGCGGCGGGATCACTGGCTTGGCGTCGCGGTGCACCAGACCGTCGCGCTCCAGGGTCTGGAGCGTCTGGGTGAGCATCTTCTCGCTGACCCTGCCGATCGCCCTGCGCAGTTCGCTGAAGCGGTGCGGGCGCTCCAGGAGCTGGATCTGCACGAGGACGCCCCAGCGGCTGGTGACGTGCTCCAGGATCAAGCGGTGCGGGCACATCTCTTCACTGTCACTGCCCCAGTTACTTACTGCCATACCAGTAACTTACCTCAAAGTGGGTACTTTCGCATAGTTAGCGCAGCCCCTACGGTTAGTGGTCAGACGCACCCCACAAGGAGTACTGATCACATGAGCATCGTCGTCACCGGAGCCACCGGCCACCTCGGCCGGCACGTCGTGGAACAGCTTCTGGAGAAGGTTCCGGCCGACCAGATCACCGCGGTCGTCCGCAATGCCGAGAAGGCCGCCGACTTCGCGGCCCGCGGCGTGAAGATCGCCCTCGCCGACTACAACGCCCCCGCCTCCTTCGACGGCCTGTTCTCGGCCGGCGACAAGGTACTGCTCATCTCCGGCAGCGAGATCGGCAACGACCGTGTCGGCCAGCACAAGGCCGTCATCAACGCCGCCAAGGCGGCCGGCGTGGCGCTCCTCGCCTACACCAGCGTCATCGAGAGCATGACCGCCTCCCTGGCCGACGACCACCGGGGCACCGAGGAGGCGCTGCTCGCCTCCGGCCTGCCGTATGTGCTGCTGCGCAACGGCTGGTACCACGAGAACTACACCGAGAACCTCGCCCCGGTGCTGCAGTACAACGCCGTCACCCAGGCCGCCGGCGAGGGCCGGGTCTCCTCCGCCTCGCGCGCCGACTACGCCGCGGCGGCCGTCGCCGTGCTGACCGGTGAGGGACACGAGAACAAGGCGTACGAGCTGGGCGGCGACGAGGCCTGGAACTTCGCCGAGTTCGCGGCCGAGCTCAGCAGGCAGACCGGCAAGGAGATCGGCTACAACTCGGTCTCCGTGGAGGCCTACACCGGCATCCTGACCGGCGCCGGCCTGCCCGAGCCGCTCGCCGCGACCATCGCGGGCGTGGACGCCTCCGTCGAGAAGGGTGAGCTGGTCGTCTCCAGCGGCGACCTCTCCCGCCTGATCGGCCGCCCGACGAGCCCGATCGCCGACTCGATAGCGACCGCACTCAAGGGCTGAAGCGCCCGCGCACACAGCGCGACGAACAGCCGGACCCGCGCCCGGGGCCGTACTCCCCCCTCAGGGCCTCGGGCGCACCACCCCCGCCTGTCATGACCGTATGTCGATACGGGCATGACAGGCGGGAGCGTTCGGCGTTACCTTCGTGCAGGCGAGGCGGACGTGAGAGGGAGGGGCCCGTGACCGGGACGTCGAAGGGCGAGCGGCACATAGGTCTGCTGAACGGCTTCGCGGCGTACGGGATGTGGGGCCTGGTCCCTCTCTTCTGGCCCCTGCTGAAGCCCGCCGGAGCGGCCGAGATCCTCGCCCACCGGATGGCGTGGTCCCTCGTCTTCGTCGCCGTCGCGCTCGTCGTCGTGCGGCGCTGGGCATGGGCCGGCGAACTGCTGCGGCAGCCGCGCAGGCTCGGCCTCGTCGCCGTGGCCGCGGCCGTCATCACCGTGAACTGGGGCCTGTACATCTGGTCCGTGAACTCCGGTCACGTCGTCGAGGCCTCGCTCGGCTACTTCATCAACCCGCTGGTCACCATCGCGATGGGCGTGCTGCTCCTGAAGGAGCGGCTGCGGCCCGTGCAGTGGACGGCGGTCGGGATCGGCTTCGCGGCCGTGCTCGTGCTGACCATCGGGTACGGGCAGCCGCCGTGGATCTCCCTCACCCTCGCCTTCTCCTTCGCCACCTACGGCCTGGTGAAGAAGAAGGTCAACCTGGGCGGCGTGGAGTCGCTGACCGCCGAGACCGCGATCCAGTTCCTGCCCGCGCTCGGCTACCTGCTGTGGCTGGGCGCGCACGGCGAGGCCACCTTCGCCACCGAGGGCCCGGGACACGCGGCCCTGCTCGCCGCTACCGGCGTCGTCACCGCGCTGCCCCTCGTCTGCTTCGGCGCGGCCGCGATCCGCGTGCCCCTGTCCACGCTGGGGCTGCTGCAGTACCTGGCCCCGGTGTTCCAGTTCCTGCTCGGCATCTTCTACTTCGACGAGGCCATGCCGCCCGAGCGCTGGGCCGGGTTCGCGCTGGTCTGGCTGGCGCTGACCCTGCTCACCTGGGACGCCCTGCGCACCGCGCGCCGGGCCGCCCGCACGCTCAGGGCCGAGACCACCAGGCCCAGCACCACCATGACGACGGGCACGGTGAGCGCCGCACGGAACGCGGAGAGCGTCGCCTCCGGACCCGATCCGGTCGACGCCAAGCCGTAGACGGCCGTCACCGCCGAGATCCCGACCGCCGAGCCGAACTGCGTGGCCGTGGTCAGCAACCCGCTCGCCAGCCCCTGCTCGGACTCCGCCACCCCGTCCGTCGCGGCGATCGTCAGCGGCCCGTACGCCAGCGCGAAGGCCGTGCCCGCGATGAACAGCGTCGGGAACATCGCCAGGTACGGCCAGTCCATGCCGACCGGCAGGAACAGCCCGTAGGCGACGACCGCGAGAGCGAAGCCGCCGACGATCACGCGGGCGTTGCCGTAGCGGGTGACCAGCTTCGGGGTGAGGGTCGGGGCCAGCACCGCGTCGCAGCCCATGATCACCAGGGCGATCGCCGTCTGGAGGGACGACCAGCCGCGCAGCTCCTGCAAGTACAGGGTCACCATGAACTGGAAGCCGAAGAAGGCGCCGACGAACAGCAGCGCCCCCAGATCGGCACGCACGACCGGGCCCTTGCGCAGGATGCCGAGCCGCACCAGCGGGGCGTCCGTGCGCCGCTCGACGGCTACGAAGACGGCGGCCAGCAGCAGCGCCGCGAGGGCCGACGCCGCGGTCAACTGCCAGCCGTCCAGACCGTGTTCGAGGCGTACGACGGCGTAGGCGGCCAGCAGCATGGCCCCGGCGGCGGTGAGCGCACCGGGGAGGTCGAACGTGCGCCGGTCCGGGGCCGGCACCTCCCGCTGACGCGGAATCAGCCGTACGGCCGCCAGGAGCAGCGCGCCCGCCATCAGTACGGGCGCGAAGAACACCCAGCGCCAGCCGAGCTCGGTGAGCAGGCCGCCGACGACGAGCCCGAGCGAGAAACCGCCGGCCGCCGTACCGGCGAACACCAGCAGAGCCTTCTCGCGCTGCCGGCCCTCCTCGTACGACGTGGTGATCAGGGACAGCGCGGCCGGCGTCATGAACGCGGAGGAAACCCCGGTCACGAAGCGGGCGACGACCAGCATCCAGCCCTCGGTCGCGAAGCCGCCGAGCCCCGAGAAGAGCAGGAACACCGTCAGCCACAGCAGGAACATCCGGCGGCGGCCGAGCAGGTCCGCGGCCCGGCCGCCGAGCAGGGTGAATCCGGCGTAGCCGAGGACGTAGGCGCTCATCACCCAGGCCGCGGTGCCGGTCGTCAGCCCGAGATCGGATCTGATCGACGGGATCGCGACCGCCATCATCGCGACGTCGATGCCCTCCAGGAAGATCGTTCCGCAGAGGACGAGTAACAGCGCCCAAGCGCGCGTGCCCATGGCAGCACTCCACATGTAGAGATCGGAGCGGTTACGGGACTGAGGGTCGGTTCCCTCTTGTAACCGCCTCCACCCTGCGGCAGCATCAAGAGACTATGGAAGAGGGCACTTTGAAGTCACCGAGTTATTGCGCGGGCACCGACGCCGTGGACTACGGCGACACCGACCCCTTCCAGTGGGACACCCGGGAGGACTGCCAGGTGCGGCAGATCCTCGACCGGGTGGCCGACAAGTGGTCGCTGCTCGTCATCGCGCTGCTGGAGAACCGGCGGCTGCGGTTCACGGAGCTGCGCCGGGAGATCGACGGCATCAGCCAGCGGATGCTGACCGTGACGCTGCGCTCGCTGGAGCGGGACGGGCTGGTGAAGCGGACGGTGCATCCGGTGGTGCCGCCGAAGGTGGAGTACGAACTGACGCCGCTGGGCGGCACGTTGCACGCCACGATCCGGTCCCTGGTGACGTGGACCGAGGCGCACCAGGAGGAGATCGCGGCGGCGCGGTCGGCATACGACCGAGGTGGGGCCGAAGCCGTTTAGTGCCCATCGCACAGTTCCGCGAACTTCCGGGTGACGAGTGGGTATTGCTCCTACAGTGGAGCCCCACCGGACGGCGGGGACGGGGGCGGGAGTGGTCGCGTGGCGGCGGATGCTGCGGCGGAGCGCCGCGCGGTAGAGGCGCGGATCGCCGGGGAGTTGGCGCGGATGGCCGACCCGGCCGGAGTCCCGCCCGCGTATGTGCGGCGGCACGCCGTGGAGCACGCGGCGGCGGGCGGAGTTCTGGACGAGCGGTTCCTGTCGTGGGAGTTCCTGCCGTACGTGGACGCCGGCCGGTTGCGAGCGGTGTCCGCCGCGGGGACGTTCGACGCGCTGTCGCTGGAAAGGCGCGGACGGGATCTGCTGGGGGTGTGGCGGCAGGCGGCACACGCCTGGGAGTGGGACAGCCCGCGGGGCAATGCGACCACGCTGTGGGCGTATGCCCGCTGTGCCGGTCTGCCGGGCCTTCCCGAGACCTCCGGCGGGTGGCGCATGCGCTGGGTGGACTGGCCGCTGGAGCACGGCGAACGTGTCACCGGAACCGTCGGCCCGGCCACGGTGGCGGTGCTGCCCGACGGCCGCGCCCTCGTCGTCACGGGCGACATCGTCGGTGACAACCCCACGGTGCGCGTGTGGGACCTGGCAACGGGTCTGGAAGTCGGCGAACCCCTGACCGGCCACGCCGACGGCATCAACGCCGTGGCCGCTCTGACGCTCCCCGACGGCCGCGCCCTCGCCGTCACCGGCAGCGACGACAAGACGGTCCGGATGTGGGACCTGGCGACGGGCCAGCCGGTGGGTGAACCCCTGACCGGCCACACCGGCCCCGTCACCGCGGTGAGCGCCCTCCTCCTGCCCGACGGCCGCGCCCTCGCCGTCACCGGCGGCGACGACACGACGGTCCGGATGTGGGACATCCCGTCCGGCCACCCCGTCGGCCCGCCCCTGACCGGGCACACCGGCGGGGTGAGAGCCATGGCCGCAATGGTGCTGCCCGACGGCCGCGCCCTCGCCGTCACCGGCGGCAACGACACGACGGTCCGGATGTGGGACCTCGTATCGGGCCGGCCCGTCGGCCAACCCCTCACCGGGCACACCTCCCGCGTCACCGCGGCAGGCGCCTTCACCCTGCCCGACGGTCGCACTCTCACCGTCACCGGCAGCGACGACAAGACTCTGCGGCTCTGGGACATCCCGTCCGGCCGCCCGGCCGGCCCGCCCCTGACCGGGCACCGCTCATCGATCGCGGCGGTGACCGGGGTGGCGATGCCGGACGGCCGCGCCATCGCCGTCTCCGGTGACGACAACGGTGAGGTGCGCGTCTGGGACATATCCACCAGCCCGCCGACCAGCCAAGTCGTGTCCCGCGTCAGCGGGCTGCTGTCGGTGACCGATGTGATGCTGCCCGACGGCCGCACGCTGGCCGTCGCCGGCGGCCTGGACGTACGGGTGTGGGACCTGGCATCGGGCGGGGCGCTCGACGGACCTGCGAACGATCCCGCCGGCATGGTCAACTCGGTCGCCGCCCTCGCCCTTCCCGACGGCCGGATCCTGGCCCTCACCAGCAGGGAAGGGGAAGACACGGTTCAGGTGCGGGACGCCGCGACGGGCCAGTCGGTCGGACAGCCCCTGACCGGCTACAGCGGCCCGGTCAACGCGACCACCGCCCTGGTCCTGCCGGGCGGCCGCATCCTCGTCATCACCGACGCCGACGACACGGCCGCATACGTGTGGGACCTGGACACGGGCGAACGCAGTTCCCTGAGGGGCCACACCGGTTGGGTCAACACGGTGGCCGCCCTGTCCACCCCCGACGGCCGTGCCCTCGCCGTCACCGGCAGCGAGGACACGACGGTCCGGGTGTGGGACCTGGCGACGAGCCGGCCGGTGGGGGAACCCCTGACCGGCCACACCGACCCCGTCACCGCGGTGAGCGCCCTGCTCCTGCCCGACGACCGCGTTCTCGTCATCTCCGGCGACGACGACACGGTACTGACATGGGACCTCGCGACAGGCAGACCCGTCGGCGCCCCCTTGTCCGGTCTTGAACGGAGGTTCCTCACATCTCTGTCCGCCGCGGTGCTCCCGGACGGCCGCGCCTTCGCCGTCACCGGCCACGGCCGGGACGCCCTGGTGTGGGACCCCCTGACGGGTGAAGCGATCGCGGACCCCCTCACCGGCCACACCAGCTGGGTGACCACGACCGCCGCGACCGTGCTGCCCGACGGCCGCGCCCTCGCCGTCACCGGCAGCGTCGACGGTGAGATACGGGTGTGGGACCTGGCCGCGCGCCGAACCCTGGGCGAAGTGCTGCGTGTTCCGGGACTGATGGGGGTGATGGCGGCGGTCGAGACGGGCCCGGAACTCACCGTGCTCGTCGGCGGGGGTGGCCTGTTGATGGCGTCGTTGCGCCTGGACGCGTGAGCGGCGGGGTTCGTTCTTTCCGATACCGGGGGTGTGTATGGCAGTCGTAGTGGGTGTGCACGGGATCGCCCAACAACAGCTCGGGCGCAAGCAGTTGCTGGCCGCCTGGGGCCCCGCTCTCGAGGACGGCCTGGAGGCCGCCGCCGGAACGCCCGTCGGGGAGCCGCCGTTCGACCTCGCCTACTACGGGCGTCTGTTCCTCGGCACCCCTGACGGCAAGAAGGGCGGCACCGATCCGAACGACCTGGCAGACCTCCCGGCGGACGAGCTGACAGAGCTCGCTCAGGTGGGCGCGGAAGCGGCGGGCGACGAGGCGCTGCGAGCGGTGGAGGGGGCGGCGGCCAAGGGCTACACCCGCGTCCCGACCGTGCTGCAGCTGGTCTGCCGGGCGCTGGACTGGCGTTACGGTCCCGGAGCGGCGCTGTTGTTCGTCGGCGCGTTCCGCCAGGTCCGCCGCTATCTGCGCGACGGCGCGCTCAAGACGGCCGTCGACCGGATCGTCGACGCCGCGGTGACGGCCGACACCCGCGTTCTGGTCGGGCATTCCCTCGGCTCGGTCGTCGCCTTCGAGGTCGTACGTCGCCGTCCCGAGCGCCGGATCGACCTGCTGCTGACGCTCGGATCGCCGTTGGGGGCCCGGTTCGTGCGGGCCCTGATGCCCGACCCCGCCCTCGGGTCGGCGGGGCTGCCGGCCAACGTAGGCGCGTGGGTCAACGTACGGGATCCCCACGACCCGGTCGCGTTCGCCGGCAGCCTGGAGCGTTACTGGCCCGGGCTGCGGGACGTGACCGTGGACAACGAGGGCGACGCGCACGCGGCCCCCCGGTATCTGGGCAAGGGACGGACCGGTGCCGCGCTGCTCGCCGTACTGCCGGAGCTGGCGCGGTGAGCGCGTCGTCGGGGTCCGGGATCCGGCGCCGTCATTTCGTGGCCATCGCGACCGGCGAGTACGACGACCCCGTGTTCAAGCCGCTGGCGGTGGGTGCCGAGGTGCGAGCGCTGGCCGAGTGGCTGTGCTCGCGGGACCTGAAAACCCTGCCCTTCGTCCACGCGCATCCGGAACTGGCGAAGAACCCGACCAAACAGGCCGTGCGCGACGCGCTGGAGGATCCACCGCCGCGCGGGCGCTGGCGGGAGGCGGACGCGGCGGTCGTGTTCGTCACCGGTCACGGCGTCGTCCGGGACGGGGTCCACTGGACGGTGCTGCAGGCCAGCGAGTCGGACCGGCTCGCGGCGACCGCGCTGCGCACGGTCGACCTGATCATGTGGCTGAAGGACACCCGGATCCGGTACCTGTTCCTGATCCTCGACCAGTGCTTCGCCGGGGCGACCCTGCGTGAGGTGGCCGCGTTCGAGAAGGACCTGCCCGAGACCTGGCTGGTGCTCCCCAGTGCCACCCGCGACCAGGAGGCCGTGGAGGGCGCGCTGACCGAAGCGGTGACCGAGTTCCTGGCGGAGCTGCGGTCACGGGAAGGGGAGCAGTATGCGGGGCGGCTGTATCCGCTGCTGGACGTGCAGGTCTTCCTGGAAGGGGTGGCGGCCAAGCTCGGCCCCGGTCAGCGCCTGCTCCCGCTGCACGGCAGCCAGCTGTCCGGCATGCACCCGTGTCTGCCCAACCCGCACTACCGTCCGCCGGACAGCGCCCCCGTCCAGGTCCAGCGCAGCGACCTGGCGCTGCCGCAGCAGGACCTGGAGACGCACTGGGAGCCGCGTTCCCGTGGCGTGGCCCACGCCGGGGAGGCCGGGTGGCTGTTCACCGGCCGGGACCAGCTGCTGCGCGACCTGATCGCCGCCACGTCCGACGGTGCGGGGGCGACCGTGGTCACCGGAGGCGCGGGCAGCGGCAAGTCCGCCGCGCTGGCCTGGCTGGTGACCTTCAGCGACCCGGTCTTCCGCGCACGTCACCATGACAAGCTCGCCGCCGTCCCCACCGATCTGAGGCCCGCGGAGGGAGCGGTGGACGTGGCGGTGCTGGCCACGGGGAAGACCGCCGCCGACATCATCGCGCAGCTCGCCACCGCGCTCGGTGTACCGGCACCGGCCGCGGCGGCCGCGAGGCCGTCGGCCGCGGAGTGGATCGACGCCTGGCAGCAGTGGCTCGGCACACGCGGCAGGCCGGTCACCGTCGTGGTGGACGCGTTGGACGAGGCCGACAGCCCCGCCACCGTCCTCACCGCGGTCCTGAGCCGGCTCGACCCCGGCCGGGACCGGGTCCGGCTGCTGGTGGGCGTGCGCTCCCCCGGCGGCGACGACGGCACCTCTCCCGATGTGCGTCCCACCCGGGGCATCCCTCTCGCCGACCAGGCCGAACGCGCCCTGGCGGCACACCGCGTCCGCGTCGACGAGGCTCCTTGGTGGAATCAGCGCGATCTCGAGGAGTACGCCTGCCGCGTCCTGACCGGTCATCCCGGCAGCCCGTACATCCCGGCCACGCCCGAGGCGGCCGGATCCGTGGCGCGGGCACTGGCCGCGCGGGCCGGCACCTCGTTCCTGATCACCCGCATCACCGCCGCCAACCTCGCCCGTCGCCCCGCCGTCGTCGATCCCGACGACCGGTCCTGGCTCACGGCCGTGGACGACGGCGTCCTGGGTGTGTTCCGCGCCGATCTGCACACCCACCGCCAGGACCCCGAGGACCGCCTCAAGGCCGTCCATCTGCTGCGAGCGGTCGCCTTCGCCCGCGGCCGCGGAATCCCCTGGCGCCGCATCTGGCCGGTGTTCGCCAACGCCATCGCCGACGACCCCGACCGCTCCTACGGCGACACCGACATCGCCGATCTGCTCGCCTCGCCCCTCGGCGGCTACCTCACCGCGGACACCGCCGACGGCACCACCGTCTACCGCCTCTTCCACGACGCCCTCGGCGTCACCCTCCGCGACCACTGGCGCGACCTCCTGGCGACACCAAGGGTCCCGTGAACGGGCGAGCTTCCCTCACTCGCGCTCGCGCATATGCCTGCGGTCACGGCACGAAACCGCTATGAACAGCTACATGACGCAGACGACATCCACTCCCGTCCACTGGAAACTCGTCATCGACGCCGGTGACCCGCACGCGCAGGCCGACTTCTGGGCCGCCGCGCTGCACTACGAGGTCGAGGACAACAGCGCGCTCATCGAGAGGCTGCTGGGCTTCGGCGCGGTACCCGCCGAGCTCACCGTCGAGTCGCACGGCCGCCGCGCCTGGCGGGACCTGGTCGCCGTACGGCATCCCGAGGACCCGTACGACAAGGAGAGCGGGACCGGGCTGGGGCGGCGGCTGCTGTTCCAGCGCGTGCCGGAGGCGAAGACGGTGAAGAACCGGCTCCATCTCGACCTGCATCCGGGTGAGGGGCGGCGCGCGGCGGAGGTGGAGCGACTGTCGAAGCTGGGCGCGAGCGTGCTGCGGGAGGTGAAGGAACCCGGGGGCGAGTGGGTGGTGATGACGGATCCGGAGGGGAACGAGTTCTGCGTGCACTGAGCACAGGGCACTCCCCGCTCCGCTATGCGAACAACGCTGACCGGATTGCGCTCTTGACGGAACGTCAACCTCAGCTTCACCATCGGGCACCCCATTCGCTGTGGAATCCCTGTGGACTCAGGGATTCCCAAGGAATTCGGAGCCCCCCACATGAAGCTCTCGGTTCCCGGACGCGCCACGGCCACCGCCGTCGTCGCGGCCGTCTCGCTCGTGGCCGGCGGGTCCATAGCCGGCGCGGCCCCCGCCGCCGGGCCCGCCTCAGCCCCCGTGTCCAAGCCCGCGGTGGCCGCCGCGCCCGACATCCCCGTGGCCAACGTCAAGTCGCATCTGACGCAGTTGCAGTCCATCGCCACCGCCAACGGCGGCAACCGCGCGCACGGCCGTGCCGGTTACAAGGCCTCGCTCGACTACGTGAAGGCCAAGCTGGACGCCGCCGGATACACCACCGCGATCCAGCAGTTCACGGCATCCGGCCGCACCGGCTACAACCTGATCGCCGACTGGCCCGGCGGGGACACGAACCAGGTCGTCATGGCGGGCTCCCACCTCGACAGCGTCTCCTCCGGCGCCGGCATCAACGACAACGGGTCCGGCTCGGCGGCCGTCCTGGAGACCGCGCTGGCCGTGGCGCGCGCGAACCTGAAGCCCACCAAGCACCTGCGGTTCGCCTGGTGGGGCGCGGAGGAAGTGGGCCTGGTGGGCTCCCGGTACTACGTCAACAACCTCTCCTCGGCGAACCGTTCGCGGATCGCCGGCTATCTCAACTTCGACATGATCGGCTCGCCGAACCCCGGCTACTTCGTCTACGACGACGACCCGGCCATCGAGAAGACCTTCAAGGACTACTTCACCGGCCTCGGCGTCCCGACGGAGATCGAGACGGAGGGCGACGGCCGCTCCGACCACGCGCCGTTCAAGAGCGCGGGCGTGCCTGTGGGCGGGCTGTTCACGGGCGCGAGCCGTGCGAAGTCCTCGGCGCAGGCGGCCAAATGGGGCGGTACGGCGGGGCAGGCCTTCGACCGCTGTTACCACTCCTCCTGCGACACGACCGCCAATATCAACGACACCGCCCTGAACCGGAACAGCGACGCGATCGCGCACGCGGTGTGGGAGCTGGCGGAATAACAGCCGTCAACTGCTGGTGCGGGCACGTTCGGTGAGCCGGTCCATGCGGGCGCGGGCCGACTCCAGCTGCTCGATGTCGTCGGCGGCCGGGCCGTCCTCGCCCGTGAGCTCGGTCCACAGGCCGATCAGGGCGTGGCCGAGTTCCAGGCCGTGCGCGGGGTCGCGTACGGCGCGCCAGGCGGTGGCCGCGCTCTGGATGTTGCCGTACGCCGCCTCCTCGTCCCGGGAGCGGCGGCAGGTGCGGGCGAGGTCGAGGGAGAGGTGGAAGGCGCGGACCGGATCGCCCGCCAAGTAGGCGATGTAGGCCGTGAGTTCACCCAGCCGGAGCACCTCGGGGTGCTCCGGCCCGAGCGTCTGTGAGGCCTCGGCCACGGTCCGCTCCGCCAGCTCCGCCGCGGTGTCCGTCCGCCCGGCCCGGACGGCCTCGTTGATCCGCGTCATCGGCTCCGCGAGGAGGGCGGTGCCGTCCACCGGCGGATCGCCCCCGAGTACGGCTTCGGCGACGGCGTCGAAGCCCCGGGGCGGGGTCGGCTTCGGGTCGGGGTCGAGCTCCTCCAGGACAGCGGCCGGCTCCGGCTCGGCGCCCATCATCGGCGGCGGCCCGAACTCCCCCGTCGGAGAGGCGACCGTACCGGGCGCCTGTCCCTGCGACGGCTCGGGCAACGCCCGCAGGACAAAGGTCGACGGCGGGGAGTCGTCGCCCGGCCCCGACTCGGGCACGGACCGCATGGGGAAGGTGGGGACGGCGTCCCGCACGGGCTCCGACAGGGGCCGCAGAAGATGCGTGGGCCGGTCGCGGGCGGCGGCCTGTGCCTGTGCCTCCGGCGGCGCTACGGCCTCGGCCGCGGGGGTGTCGGGGGGCGCGGGCCAGTAGGGCTCCTCCGGCGTGGACGATGACGGTGTCGGCGTCGGCGTCGGCGTCGGCGTCGGCGTCGGCGTCGGCGTCGGCGGTGCCTGCATGTGCGGCCCCTCCGAAGCACCCCCGGCGACCTCACCCAACTCCCCCAACTCCCCCAACTCCCCCGGCTCCCCCGGCTCCCCCGGCTGAGCCATCCGTACCGGATCCGCCGTGAAGTGGCTGGAGCCGTCCGGGTTGATCCGGAGGGGGACCACCCAGCCGATGCGCTCGTCGTGGACCGTGGCGTCGATGGCGTGGCCGGTGGCGAGGGCGATGTGGTGGAGGTGGTTCAGGACGGTCCGCTGGAGCTCCTCGCCGGGCACGGCGACGACCGGTACGCCGCCGACGGACGCGCCGCCCACCCCCGGACCGGCCACCGGCACCAGAACGTCGATCGGCGCCATCGCGGGGGCGGCCGCGCGCTGGTGGTCCCGCTTCTTGTCGCGGCTGAGTCGAGACATCGGTTCCCTCACTCGGATGCGTCGGGGAGTGGCCGGACGACGCGTTCGGGTTCCATGGTGCTCCCTCCCGCCGTCGGGCTCGCGCCCCGCGGCGTCCACATCCGGTCGTACACGTACTCACGTACTGTCGAGTCTCTCCGCTCGCCCACGGTTCTCACGTCACTGTGACGTCACAGGCTTGTGCCAGGGACTCGCACCTTGTCACGGCCCCGCCCGGGATTCCGTGATCATCGGAGGCAGATCATCGGAGGCACATGACAGGAAGGAGCGCGGGCATGCGGACGGACGTGACCCAAGGACCCGAGATCTGGATCCGGGGACCGGTGGCCGTGTCGGAGCCGGTACCGCCCGAGCCCGCCCACGCCTCCGCCACACCCCGGAGCTACTCCTTCGTCGGCACGCACGGCGGCGCCGGCACCTCCACCCTCGCCACGGTCTACGGCGGCCATGACTGCGGAAGCGACTGGCCGGGCCCCGCCGCCCCGAGGTCGGTGCTGCTCGTCGCCCGTACCCACGCGACCGGGCTGCGGGCCGCTCTGCACGCGCTGGAGATGTTCCGGCGCGGCCAGGCTCC